>CAVXAD010000001.1:0-248253 GCA_963759625.1 uncultured Thermoleophilaceae bacterium
CGCGCGTCATTCTGCTCCAGCGGGCACTGGCATCGCTGCACTTCGCCACGCCCGTGACCGGGTACTTCGACTCGGCGACGGGCCGCGCCGTGACCGCGTTCCGAAAGACGAACGGCATGGGCACGACCGGTTACGCCAGCACGTCCGTGTACGCCAAGCTGTTCCGCGGCAGCGGCGCCTTCAAGCTCCGCTACCCCACCGCCGGGCACAAGGGCAAGCACGTGGAGTTCGACTGGTCGCGCCAGGTGCTGGTCCTGGCGAAAGGGGGGCATCCCTACCGCATCTACCACGCGTCCTCGGGCAAGGCCTCGACGCCGACCGTCATGGGGAAGTTCAGCTTCTACCTCAAGACGCCCGGCACCAACTCGCATGGGATGGTGGACTCGAACTACTTCATCGGCGGCTACGCGATCCATGGCTATGCCGACGTCCCGAACTACCCGGCGAGCCACGGGTGCCTGCGGGTGCCGATCCCGAACGCACGGCAGATCTACGACTGGGTCCAGATCGGCGACCCGATCTTCGTCTATACGTAGTCCTTACCCTGCCCTTGCCGGGCGCTTGCGCGGTCTGGGCAAGCATGGCTTCAACCCGATTTCTTCAAGGGAGAAGCCATGAGAGTTCGATCCAAGCTGAGCATCCTCGCCGTTGCCGCCGCAGGCCTCGGCGCGGTGGCCGGGCCCGCCGCGGCGCCGGCGGCCGTGCAGCGCGCCTCCGCCCTAACCCAGTTCGAGGGCAAGGTCCTGAGCGTGAACCGGGCGGACAAGCAATTCCGCGTGCGCGACGCGGAGCGCGGTACCGCCCGCATCCGGGTCACCCGCAACACCCGCTTCGAGCGCATCGACGGCATCGCGGGCCTCCACAAGGGCCTGCGCGTGGAGGTCACGACCAAGCGTGCCGGCGGGCACTGGGTGGCTACCGAGGTGGAGCGCCGGCGCGCGGGGAGCGGCGGCAATCACGACGACTGAGTGGTGCGCCGCCTAGGACGAGGCGGTGCGCCAGTCGCCGCCGTGCGCACGGTGCTTCGGCCACGCGTTGGCGAGCGTGCCCAGCCCTACGCCGTACACGAGCAGGGCCAGCAACGACGGAATCCCGTGGTTCACCCAGCTGTTGCTGGAGTCGATCAGGCTCGCGAAGGGGATGAGCAGCACGTCGTTGACGTCGTCGATCCCCTCGCGGACCGCGCCGTGCTGGCGCTCGCGCGCCCGCTCCTCGAGCGGGGTGGGATCGGGGTTTGCAATGGAGGCGTTCGGGTCCTTCGTCTTGTCCAGGTCGCTCAGCCCGTCGGCGAGGGCGCTCTGCTGCTCCTTCGAGCCGCGGTCGATCTCGTCGAGCGCGAACGCGGCGAAGCCGAGCAGCACGAAGACCGAGCAGAGGATGGCGATCCAGCGGATGAACGTGCCCATCGCGGTTACCATCGGCAGCCGCCGTGCGGAACCTGACCCCTGCGAATTCCGGCTGCACGAATGGCTGACGCTCGGGCCAGACTGGTGGCGGAGCTCCGCGAGCACGCCCTCGTCATCGGCGATGTGACGCTCACGAGCGGCCGCAGCGCGAAGTACTACGTGGACGCCAAGCGCGCGATCCTGCGGCCCGCCGGGTTTCTCGCTGTGGGTGAGCTCGTCCGCGCGGAGGCCGAGCGGAGCGGCGCCACGGCGGTGGGTGGGATGACCATGGGCGCGGACCCTGTGGCCTGCGCAGCGCTCGCTGCAGGCGCCTCGGTGAAGGCCTTCTTCGTCCGCAAGGAGCGAAAGGAGCATGGGCTCCAGCGCTGGGTCGAGGGTCCGCCGCTCGAGCCGGGCGAGCGCTGCCTGGTCGTGGAGGACGTGGTGACCACCGGCGGCTCCACCGTTCAGGCGATCGAGCGGATGCTCGAGGAGGGCTTGGCGATCGCCGGCGTGCTGAGCGTGCTCGACCGGCTCGCCGGCGGGGACGTGGCCATCCGGACGGCGGCGGGCGGCGCTCCCTACACCCCGCTCACCACGATCGACGACGTGTATCCGGACCGCCCCGATCGCGAGGGCGCCCAGGTGCAAGATCCCTGACGAGGCGCCTGGTCCGGACCCTGTCGCACAGGCATTGCACAGCTAGCAGCCAGGAAGCTTCAGCGTTCCAGTGCAGTGGTGATCGCCGGTCGGGCACCGGGTCGATCCGGGACCAATGCGACGCCCACGCTGGAAGTTCCCGCTCGTCCTGACACTCACGACCGCCGCTCTCGCCGCCCCCGCCGCCCCCGCGCTGGCCGACTCCTGTGGCTACGGCTACGCCCGCGCGGATCAGACCTCGGCGAAGAAGCTGCGACTCGCAACGCTCTGCCTCATGAACCGGGACCGCGCACGCCACGGCCTGCGCCGGCTCACGGTCGATCCCCGGCTGCGCCGCGCCGCGCGCTGGCACGCCGACGACATGGTCACGAAGCGCTACTTCGCGCACATATCGCTCGCCGGCAGCGCCCCCGCGGACCGCATCCGCGCGGCGGGCTACATGAGCAACGTCAGCCGCTGGTTCATCGGCGAGAACCTCGTCTGGGGCGCGGGTCCCTTCTCGAGCCCGGTCGACCGGGTCCGGGCCCTGATGCACAGCCCGCCGCACCGGCGGAACATGCTGCGCCAGCAGTTTCGCCAGGTCGGCGTGTGGGTGGAGCCGCGGGTGCCGGTGCACGCCGCCTACCGCAGCGGCGCGACCTACGTCATCAACTTCGGCGTGGCGCGATAGGACACGTGGCCGGGGCACCTCGGCCGCTCGTAGGCTCGCATCTGCGTGAGCCGCTCTGTCCGTTCCCTTCTCGTTCTCGCCGGCCTGCTGGCCCTCTTGGTCGTGGCGCCGGCGGGCGCCGCCGCGGCGCCCAAGACCGAGTGGCTCTGCAAGCCCGGGCTGGGGTCCGACCCGTGCACGCCGGGCCTGAAGACCACGTACTACTCACCGTCGCTGAAGAAGCTCCGCGTGGGCACGCCGAAGGCCGCCCGGCATCCGAAGATCGACTGCTTCTACGTCTATCCGACCGTCAGCGACCAGAAGACCCCGAACGCCAGCCTCCGGATCGACCCCGAGGAGCGCTCGATCGCGCTGTACCAAGCGGCCCGCTACTCGCAGCACTGCCGCGTCTTCGCCCCCATGTACCGGCAGGCGACCCTGGCCGCCCTGCTCGGCACAATCGGAGCCCCCGCCGACAGGGCCCTCGCCTACAACGACGTGCGCGACGCGTGGCGCACCTATCTGAAGAAGTACAACAAGGGGCGCGGCGTGGTCCTCGTAAGCCACTCGCAGGGCACGTTCGTGCTGCGCGAGCTCGTGCGGAAGGAGATCGACTCGAAGCCGGAGGTCCGCCGGAAGCTCGTGTCGGCGCTCCTCCTCGGCGGCAACGTGACCGTGAAGAAGGGCAAGGACGTGGGCGGCGACTTCAAGCACGTGCGCGCCTGCCGCTCCAATCGCCAGATCGGCTGCGTGGTGGCCTTCTCGACCTACAACGGCCGGCCGCCCGCGAACGCCATCTTCGGCCGCACCAGCACCGCCGGCCTGGAGGTCCTGTGCACCAACCCGGCCGCTCTCGGCGGCGGCAGCGCGCGGCTTGCGTCGATCTATCCGAGCGCTCCGTTCGCCCCCGGAACCACCATCGCCGCGGCCATCACGCTCCTGGGCGTCAAGCAGCCGAGCCCGCCCACCACCTGGGCCGAGCTGCGCGGCGCCTACACCGGACGCTGTTCCTCGGCGGGGGGCGTGAACGTCCTCCTGACGGCGGCCCGCGCCGGCGCGCCCACATTCACGCCCTCGCCGGACCCCACCTGGGGGCTGCACCTGACCGACGCGAACATCGCGCTCGGGAACCTCGTGGAACTGGTGCGCGACCAGGCCGCTGTCTACGCGAAGCGTCGCGCCCGGTAAGCGAGTCGGGGCCTGCCCCGGCTTGAGCGGTTCGTTGCAGACGAATCGTCTCGACCAGAGCTGGGTACAACTGAGGCGCCGCCGGCGGTTCCGCCCCCACGACGCCGGCGGCTTTTTCATGCCCGCTGCGCCCTAGGTGGGCAGCGGCCGGTCCATGGCCTGTGCGCGCGTGATGGTGCGCCTGCCCCAGCCGGCGGCAACGGCGTGGTCCACCAGCGTCCTGAAGTAGTCCCGCAGGGGCGCGGCGCGGATGCCCGCCGGCTCGAGCCGTGAGCGCGCGCGGCGGTCATCGAAGCGAACGGCCACACGGAAGTACGGGAAGTACGCCCGGCTCCGCTCCAGCACCGCGCGCTGGGCGGGGCTGCCGTGACGGCGGACCGCCGGCGCCACGTCGCGCTCGAACACCTCCGGGTCCAGCACGCGCAGGGGCCGCCGGAAGTAGGCGGTGGCGAGGTCCACGAGGTCTCCAACCGTCGAGGCGTCGGCGCCGGCGGTCAGGTGATAGGTCTCGCCCACCCCGTCGTCGCCCTCGCAGACCGAGAGGATCGCGTCAGCCACGTAGTCGATCGAGACCACGTCGACGGGGGCGGAGCGCACCGCCGGCACGGCCGGGTAGAGACCGCGCGCAAAGGCGCGCAGGGGCGGGTAGAGGACGTTGAAGGACGCGGTCCAGCCGCTGCGGCGGTCGCCGACCACGATGCTGGGGCGCAAGACCGTGACCGGCAATCGCTCCCCGCGCTCGTGAACGAGCCGCTCGGCCTCGAGCTTGGAGCGCTCGTAGGGGTTGTGGAACTCCTGGCCCACGTCGAGGTCGGCCTCCGTGAACGTGCCCTCGTGGGTGCCCGCCACGTAGGCGGTCGAGACGTAGGCGAAGCGCCGCAGGCCACCACGCTGATGCGCGCGCTCCGCGAGCTCGAGCATCCGCTCGGTGCCCGCCACGTTGATGGCCCGCGACTCGGGCAGCGGCAGGGCGAACGACACCGACGCCGCAGCGTGGATCACGTCGGTGGTTTCCTCCGCGAGCGCATCGATGCTCGCGCGGCTGAGTCCCAGGTCCGGGGCCGTCAGGTCGGCCGCGAGGGCCTCGACGCGACCGCCGTAGCGCTTCGCGCGCCTGCCGAACAGGCCGCGGAGCACATCGTCGATCCGGTCCGCCGCGCCGGCGTCGCTCTCCGCGCGGACGAGCGCCACGACCTGCCGGTCCGTCCGCTCGAGATAGCGCGCGAGGACCTCCATGCCGACGAAGCCGGTGGCGCCCGTCAGGAGCAGCTTGGCTGGGGCGCCGCGCTCATGGCGCCGCGCTCCCGGCCGGCTCCCGCGATCGCGCTTCGAGCGGCGCCCCCATCGCGTGGAAGCCGCCGTCCACATGAAGGATCTCGCCGCTGATGCCGCGCGCGAGATCCGAGAGCAGGAAGCACGTGGCGTCGGCCACCGGTCCGGGGTCGCCTGCGTCCCAGCCGAGCGGCGCCTGGGCCGGCCAGGCACCGGCCAGCTCCTCGAACCCGTCGATACCGCCGGCCGCGAGGGTGCGCAGCGGCCCGGCGGAGATCAGGTTCACGCGCACGTCCCGAGAACCGAGGTCGCGCGCGAGGTAGCGCGCCGGTGGCCTCGAGCGCGGCCTTGGCCACCCCCATCCAGTCGTAGGCCGGCCACGCCACCGACGCGTCGAAGTCGAGGGCCACGAGCGAGCCGCCCGCGTCACCTTCTTCGAAGGCCGGGAGCAGGCTCGCCGCCAGCGCCTTGAGCGAGTACGCGCTGGTGGTGAAGGCCGCGCCGGCGCTCTCCGTCGGCGTATCGAGGAACGCGCCGCCGAGCGCGTCGGGCGGTGCGAACGCGATCGCGTGCAGTGCGCCGTCCACGCCGCCCCAGCGCTCGCGCAGGGCGTCCGCGAGCGCCTCGAAGTCCTCGGGCCTGTTCACGTCCAGCTCGAGCACGTCCGGGGTGTGCGGCAGGCGCGCCGCGGCGCGCTCGGTCATTCGCCGTGAGCGGCCGAAGCCGGTCAGGATCACCTCGGCGCCGGCGCGCTGGGCGCGCTCGGCCACGTGGTAGGCGATCGAGTCGCGCGTGACTACGCCGGTCACCAGGATGCGCTTGCCCGCCAGCATCAGCGCAGCGCTCCCAGCGCCCAGCTCAGTCGCCCGCGCGTCTCGGCCGGAGCGATCAACTCGTCCACGTAGCCGTCACGGGCGGCGACCTGCGGACGCAGGTGCGTCTCCGCGTACGCGTCGGCGAGCCGCCCGCGCGACGCCTCCGTGTCGTCGGCAGCTGCCAGCTCGCGACGGTGGATGATCCCCACCGCCGGTCGAGCGCCCATCACGCCGATCTCCGCCTGCGGCCAGGCGAACACGAAGTCCGCGCCGAGGTCCTTGGAGTTCATCGTGATGAACGCTCCGCCATAGGCCTTGCGAAGCACCACGGTTACCTTGGGTACCCGGGCCTCGGCGAAGGCATGCACCAGTGCCGCGCCGTGCCGGATCACCCCGGCGCCCTCCTGGCGCGCGCCGGGCATGTACCCCGGCGTGTCCACCAGCACCACCAGCGGGATCCCGAAGGCGTTGCACTTGCCGACGAAGCGGGCCCCCTTCTGGGATGACGCGGCGTCGAGCACGCCGCCGAGGTAGCGCGGCTGGTTGGCGATCAAGCCCACGGTGCGCCCGTCGAGCCGCCCGAATCCCGTGACGATGTTGCGCGCCCAACCGGGCGCCACCTCGAGCAGGGCCCCGTCGTCGAGCACGCGGCGCGCCACGTCGCGCACGTCGTAGACGGAGCGCGCCTCTGCGGGCACGATCGGCCCCGGGTCGCGCGCCATCCCGTCGCCTGCCGGCCGCGCCGCGGGCGCGGAGCCACTGCTCTGCGGCAGGTATCCGAGAAGCTCGCGAGCGAGCAGCGCGGCCCCGGCGTCGGTCTCCGCCACGAAGTGGCACACGCCGTTGCGCTGGTGCACCCGCGTGCCACCCAGCTCGGCGGCCGTCACGTCCTCGCCGAGGGCGTCGTGCACCACCTTTGGACCGGTCAGGAACATGCTCGCGGCGCGCGTCATCACGATGAAGTCCGTGAGCGCGGGCGAGTACGCGCCCCCGCCGGCGGAGAGCCCGGTGACGATCGAGACCTGCGGCACGCGACCCGAAAGGGCCACCGTCTCGCGGAAGACGCGCCCGTAGCCACCGAGCGCGCCGATGCCCTCCTGCATGCGCGCGCCGCCGGACTCCACGAATCCGACGACGGGGGCTCCCGCCCGGCCGGCGAGCCGGATCACGCGCACGATGGTGTCGGCGTGCGCCTCGCCGAGCGAGCCGCCCACGTAGCCGGCGTCCTGGGCGTAGCAGAACACGGGCCGGCCCTCGATGCGGCCTGCACCACCCACCACGCCGTCGCCGGCGCGCGTCTTCTCTCCCATGTGCCGCGAGGCGACCTCGGAGCGGATCACGTCCAGCGATCCCGGGTCGCACAGAACCTCGAGACGCTCGAGCGGGCTCAGGCGCTCCTCGACCGGGGGTTGGGCGAGGGCGACGCTCATGACGTCCCCGCGAGGCAGAGCACGGCGTTGTGCCCGCCGAATCCGAACGAGTTCGAGAGCGCGATCGGCGCGCCGCCGTCATTGCCGTTCGCTCGCAGCGGGCGCGGCGCGTCGGGCACGTAGTCGAGGTCGAGTCCCTCGTCCACCTCGGCGTAGCCCAGCGTGGGCGGCGCCAGGCGCTCGCGCAACGCGTGCACCGTCGCCACGGCCTCGACAGCGCCGGCGGCGCCGAGCAGGTGCCCGATCGCCGACTTGGTGGAGGACACGGGCACGTCCATTGCGCGCTCGCCCAGGGCGGACTTGAGCGCCACGGTCTCCGCGCGGTCGTTCAGGGGCGTGGAGGTGCCGTGGGCGTTGACGTAGTCCACGTCCTCCGCCCGCACCTCCGCGTCGGCCAGCGCTCGCTCGATCGCGCGCACCGCCCCGCGGCCTTCGGGCTCGGGCGCCGTCAGGTGGTGTGCGTCCGCGGTGGCGGCGTAGCCCAGCAGCTCGCCGAGCACCTCGGCGCCGCGCTCCTCCGCGGCGTCGCCCGCCTCGAGCACCAGCACGCCGGCGCCCTCCCCCATGACGAAGCCGTCGCGGCGCGCGTCGAAGGGCCGCGATATCCCGCTGGGCGAGGTGGCGTCCATCGCGGCGAAGGCCGCGCTCGCGAGTGGGGTGAGCGCCGCCTCGGACCCGCCGACGATGGCGGCGTCGGCGTCACCGGCCTGGATCATGCGCAGGCCGGCGCCGATCGCGTGGGCGCCGGCGGCGCACGCCGACACCACCCCGTAGACCGGGCCCTGGAGCCCGTGGCGCATCGCGAGGGAGGCGGAGCCGGCGTTGGCCATCATGAGCGGCACGGTGAGCGGGGACACCCGCCTCGCGCCGCTCTCGCGCAGCACGTCGTGGGCGTCCTCGATCGTGCCCAGACCGCCGATCCCGGTACCGATCACGCAACCCACGGCATCCGGGTCGTACGGCGGCGAGGTGTCCCAGCCGGCGTCCTCCACCGCCTCGGCGCAGGCCGCCACGGAGAGTTGGGTGAAGCGATCGGTCCGCCGTGCCTCCTTGGCCGACATGAACTCCGCAGGATCGAACTCGCCGGCACGGCCCAGGCCCTCTTCGATGCCCGAGTGGCCGTCGCGCCAGCGCTCGTACAGGCGTCGAGCGCCGACGCCCAGTGGCGTCACCGCTCCGACGCCGGTGATCACGACTCGGCGGCTCATGACGCGCGCGCCGCCACGAGCTCCACGGCGTCGCCGACCGTCTTGAGCCCCTCGACGTCGGACGAGCCGATCTTGACGCCGAACTCGTCCTCTGCAATCTGCGCGAGCTCGGCCAGGTCGAGCGAGTCCACGTCCAGCTCCTCGAAGCCGGCGCCGGGGGTCACGTCCTCCCGGTCCGGGCCGAAGGAGACGATCGCCTCGATGATCCGTTCCTGGACCTTCTCCTGGGTGACTGCGGTTGCTGACATGTCGTCCTCCTCTATTCGTGGGTTTGGTGGTCGTGTTCAGGCGGTGAGGCCGCCGTCGACGGTCAGGGTGGCCCCGGTCACGTAGCCCGCCTCGGGCGAGGCGAGGAAGCGCACGCACGCGGCCACGTCCTCAGGGGTGCCGGCGCGGCGCGCCGGGACGGCGGCGAGCAGGTCCCTGCCCACGCCCTCGGTCATCTCGGTCTGGATGAACCCGGGCGCGACGGCGTTGACGGTCACGCCGCGCCGTGCCACCTCCGCTGCGAGCGTGCCGGTCAGCCCGATCAGGCCGGCCTTGGAGGCCGCGTAGTTCGCCTGTCCGGGGTTGGCCCTCTTGCCGACGACGGAGGCGATGTTGATCACGCGGCCGAAGCGGGCGCGGATCATCGGGCGCAACGCCCGGCGGGTGAGCCGGAACGCGCCCGTGAGGTTGGTGTCGAGCACCTTCGACCAGGCGTCGTCGTCGATCTGGAGCGCCACCGCGTCCTCGCGGACCCCCGCGTTGTTCACGAGCACGAGCACGGGACCGAAGGCGTCCTCGAGCTGCTCGAGGAGGTGGTCGGCCGTGGCCGGATCTCCCACGTCGCCGGGCACCGGCAGCGCCGCGCCGCCCGCCACCTCGATCTCGCGCGCCACGCGCGCCGCGCCCTCCTCGTCGGAGCGGTAGTTGATGCCCACCTTCCGGCCGTCGGCGGCGAGCGCCCGGGCCACCGCCGCGCCGATTCCGCGCGAGGCGCCGGTCACGAGTGCGGAGCCGTCGGGTGCTCATGCCGCCTCCCACTCGACCGTGGTGGCGCCCCAGGTGAAGCCGGCGCCGAAGGCCGCGAGGAGCACGCGGTCGCCCGCGGCGAGCCGCCCTTCGGCGGTGGCACGGCCGAGCGCGAGCGGGATCGAGGCCGCCGAGGTGTTCGCGAACCCCTCGATGCAGTCGATCACGCGCTCGCCCGGCAGGTCGAGCCGCTCCGCCACGGCGCGCATGATCCGGCCGTTGGCCTGGTGGTAGACGAACAGGTCGACGTCGGCGAGCTCCAGGTCCGCGGCCGGCGTGGCGGCGAGCGTGACCTCGACCAGGCGCGCCACGGCCGCGATGAAGGTCTCGTGACCCTGCATCTGGACGAGGCCGGTGTGGCGCCGGACGTGGATCAGGTCGGCGGCGGAGCCGTCGGCGCCGAGCACCGCCGGGCCGATGCGGCCGGACCCGCCGGTCGGGCTGACCACCACCGCCCCGGCGCCGTCGCCGAACAGGGCGGCGGTGCGGCGGTCGTCGGGGTCCACGAAGCGCGACATCAGGTCCGCGCCGATCACGAGCACGTGCCGCGCCCGGCCGGCCTCCACCTGGGCGGCGGCGAGCGCCAGCCCGGAGAGGAAGCCGGTGCAGGCGGCGCCGACGTCGAAGGCGCCGGCGCCGTGGCGCCGATCGCGCCGGGCCACGAGCGGGGCAGCGTTGGGAAGCAGGTCGTCCTGGCTCATCGTGGCCACGACCACGAGGTCGAGCTCCGAGGGGTCGAGCTCCGCCCGCCGGAGCGCGTCGCGGCCCGCCGCGGCGGCGAGGTCGGTGAAGCGATCGCCCGGCCGCGGCCACGCGCCGCTCGCGGATGCCCGTGCGGCTGAAGATCCAGTCCTCCGTGACCCCGAGGCGCTCGGCGATCGGGCCGTTGCCTACGACGGTCTCGGGCAGGCTCGTCCCGACCGAGGCGATGCCGGCGGCGGTAACCGGCCGGCGCGATCCGTTCGTGGAGCGGGCGGGAACGGCGGTCAGGCCGTCGAGGGCTGTCGTCGTGTCGTTGGGCACGCGGTGAAGGTCCCCGAGGACGGCCCCGCGCACCACGCTCCGAGCCCTGCTTCCCCCCGGCTGGGGGAAGTTCCCCCCGCATGGGGGGTTTGGCCACTGGGCTCAGCCGGCGATGCCCGCCAGCGCGGGGTCCAGCTCTTGCGCTCGTCTCCGGACCGCGCCGGGCGCGACCCCGATGACGCGCTTGAAGGCGCGGCTGAAGGCGGCCTCGGAGCGGTAGCCGAGACGGTCGGCGAGCTCACCGACCGTGGCGCCCTCCTCCTTCAGCGCGGCCACCGCCACGTGCATGCGCCAGCGGGCGACGTAGCTCATCACGGGCTCGCCGACCAGCTCGGTGAAGCGGGCGGCGAACGCCGAGCGCGACATCGCCAGCTCGTCGGCGAGGGAGGCGACGGTCCAGTTGCGAGCGGGATCGCGATGAATCAGTGAGATCGCGCGGCCGATCTGGGGATCCTGAAGCGCTCCGAGCCAGCCGCTCTGCGCGGCCGGATCGCTCTCCATCCACGCCCGGATCGCCTGGATCACGAGGATGTCGCCGAGACGCGTGATCACGGCCTCGCCGCCGGGCCGGAGCTCGCCCGCCTCGGCGGCCATGAGGCGGAGCATGCTCTGCATCCACTCCAGCCTGGGCGAGCGCGACGCCTCGATCTGAATCGTGGTCGGCAGGATCTCGATGAGGTTGCCGGCCGCCGGGTGGTCGAAGCGCACGGCTCCGCAGACCAGCGTGGTCGGGGCGCCGCCTTCGCCGTGGCGAAGGATCTCGTAGCGGTCGCTGACGAGCTCGCGGTCGAGCTCCAGGATCCCCGGCGCCGGCGCTCCGGGCTCGCTGCGCAACACGTGTCCCTCTCCGTGAGGCACGAGCGCGAGATCCCCCAGCTGGATCCACCGGGCGTCGTCCTCACCGTTCTCGAGCCAGAGCCGGCCCGAGGTCACCACGTGGAACCAGAGGTACCCCGGCATGGGCGGCAGCGTCAGTCCCCACGGTGCGGTCAGCTCGGAGCGGCAGTAGAAGGCGCCGTTCATGCGCAGGAAGTGGAGCGCTTCGCCGAGCGGATCCGCCGGGGGGAAGGGGTCGATCGCCTCGATGACCGTGAGTCTGCCTGGTTCTCAGTCAATCGTCCAGTCTCGTGGACGATCGAGCATGAATCGGCTCGTCAGGGTCATAGACAGTCTCGCTTCAGAACCGAATACTGGACGTGTTGCATTCAACCGGATCGGAGCGACATGGCACATACGGGACAGACACTCGAAAACCCCGCAAGCGGAGAGCGGATCACCCTCCGCCAGACCTCGGCGGAGACGAACGGCGCGCTGCTGGCGATCGACCTCGAGCTTCCCGCCGAACCGGCGCGTGCCCGGTGGCCTTCACGTCCACCCGAAGCAGGAGGAGCGATTCGAGGTCGTCGAAGGCACGATGCGGTTCAGCATGGGGCGCGAGCGGATCGTCGCCGGCCCCGGCGAGGTGGTCGTGGTCCCGGCCGGCGTGCCGCACGACTTCGCGAACGCCGGTGACGACGAGGCGCTCGTCCGCGTCGAGGTACGCCCGGCGCTGAAGATGGAGCAGCTCTTCGAGACCGCGGTCGGGCTGGCCGCGGAGGGACGCACCATGCTCGGCGGCATCCCGAAGCCGCTCGACCTCGCCCTGTTCGTGGAGGAGTTCGAGGACGAGGTGCAGGCGGCGTTCCCGCCGCGCTGGCTGCAGCACCTGTTCCTGGCGCCCCTGGCTTGGCTCGCCCGGCGCCGCGGCCGCAGCGTGCTCCGCGAGCCCGAGCCGCAGCTCGGCTGAGCCCCATTGCAACCGGAAGGAGCAGCAGTGAACACGCAAACTGACAAGCCGACCCTGGTGCTCGGCGGAACGGGCAAGACCGGTCGCCGTGTGGTGGAGCGGCTCGAGGCTCGGGGCCTGCCCGTACGGGTGGGCTCGCGCTTCGGTGAGCCGCCGTTCGACTGGGATGACCCGGACACCTGGACGCCGGCGCTCGAGGGCATCGGCTCGGTCTACCTCAGCTACTACCCGGACCTCGCCCTCCCGGGCGCGGTGGAGGCCACTCGCTCGTTCGCCGAGCTGGCCGTGAACAGCGGGGTTTCGAGGCTGACGTTGCTGTCCGGCCGCGGTGAGCCCGAGGCCGAGCGCGCCGAGCAGGCTGTGCGCGCGACCGGCGCCGAGCTGACGATCCTCCGCTCCACCTGGTTCATGCAGAACTTCAGCGAGGACTACATGCTCGAGCACGTCCTCGCCGGCGAGATCCGGCTCCCGGCGGGTGAGGTGCCCACGCCGTTCGTCGACGTCGCCGACATCGCCGACATCGCGGTCGCGGCGCTGACCGACGACCGCCACGCGGGCCGGCTCTATGAGCTGACGGGCCCACGGTCCCTGACGTTTGCTCAGGCGGCGGCGGAGATCGGCGAGGCCGTGGGGCGCGAGCTTCGCTACACGCCGGTCTCGCTCGAGCAGCACGAGGCCGAGCTGGCAGAGCACGGGGTGGCCCCCGACGTGATCGAGCTGTTGACCTACCTGTTCAGCGAGGTCGTGGACGGCCGCAACGCCGACACGACGGACGGCGTTCGGCGGGCACTCGGCCGCGAGCCGCGGGACTTCGCCGCCTACGCGCGCGAGGCCGCCGCGAGCGGGGTCTGGCACGCCTCGGCCGGCGCCGCAGGCATCGGGCCGGAATCATCCTGACCCGACCGACGTCTGCGAGTTTGTCGACGCGCGCCCCCAGCGCCGTTGAACGAGGAGCGTCAACGTCCCAGCCAGCAGCAGCACCGCGACGTTGGTGCCGAGCACGCCCAGCGCGCCCCACGCCTTGTCCGTCTCGCCAACGCCTGCAGCCACGCCCAGGAAAGCGGCGGCCGGAATCGTAGTCACAGAGATGGCCACGCCGACTGCTGAGCTGGCGCGCGTCTCGAGCGCCAGGATTCCCGCGACTCCCGCGGCGAAGGCCACCCCGACCGTCGAGGCGTCGACGGTCGTGAGGCCGCCTAGTGCGTCCGCGTTGAGAACGAAGTCAGACGGCATCAGATCCGTCAGGTCAAGTGCGACGGCGACCAGCACGGCTGCCACGCACGACGTGCCAAGCCCGACGACCAGCGTCACGACAGCACGCCGGAGGAGTGGCCCGCGGCGGCTGACTATGCCGACGCAGGCTGCGCTGAGCGGGAGCATGTCGGGGCTGATCGCCATCGCACCCACGATCAGGATCGAGTTGACCTCGATCACACCGAATGCGGCGATTACACCTGCCGTGATCGCGAAGGCGAGGTAGAGCGCCACCGGTCGTGCGTTTCGCCTCGCCTGTCCCAGCACGTCGGCCCAGATCAGGCTCGTGGCTGGATGCTCGGAACCCACAGGGGCGATCTCGTCAAGGCGGGCCAGCGCGATGTCCTCCTCCGCAACGCCATGGCTCAGGAGGAACTCCAGAACGGGGTCAGCTGAATCCGGGTGGACCTCTGCGGTAAGCAGAGCGTGACCTGAGCGCACCCCCGGAGCGAGCGTCACGTGCCGCGCGCTGTCGTGCTCGTCCAGCCCGTGGGCGACCGCATCAAGCGTGGCCGTGGTGGCGTAGACCCGGAGGAACAACATCAGCGCATCAGAACATGGCGATCGGATTGACGGGCGACCCGGTCCCGCCGAGGTCGCGGAACCGCGCCTCCGTCATGTCCTCACCGGACATGGCGCCACCTAAGGTGGCCGCGCCCGGCCCGAATCACCTGATATGGGTGCCCATTCGTCTTCTCCCCCTCGGAAAGGCCGCCCATGAGCACCGCTGTACGACCCCGACCGCGGTCCGGCATCGACCCGGGGCGACAGCCGCCGCCATGATCGATATCGACAGCGAGTCGTTTCTCGCCGTCGTCGTCGCCGCCGCGCTCGCGGCGTTTCTGGCAGGTCTGGTGTCCAGCCGCATGCCGGTGCCTGTCGTCGTCCTCGAGATCCTGCTCGGGATACTGATTGGTCCCGACCTGCTCGGCCTCGCGGAGCCCGACAAATTCCTCGACTTCTTCTCGAACCTCGGGCTCGGCATGCTCTTCTTCTTCGCGGGCTACGAGATCGACTTCGAAAGGATCCGAGGCAGTCCCCTCCGGCTTGCCGTCCTGGGCTGGCTGTTGTCGCTCGTCTTGGCCTACTCACTCGGCGGGCTGCTCACGCTGACGGGCCTCGTGCTGTCGCTCCTGTTCACGGGCTCTGCGCTGGCCACCACCGCCATCGGAACGCTGATACCGGTCCTGAGCGACGCCGGCGAGCTACGGACCCGCTTCGGCACCTATCTGCTCGCCGCCGGCGCGGCGGGGGAGTTCGGCCCGATCATGCTCATCACTCTGGTGTTCTCGACGAAGAGTGCAGCCACGAACGCGCTGATCCTGATCGCCTTCGTCGTCGTCGCGGTTCTTGCGGCCGTGACCGCCGTCCGCGGTGTGGGGCGCGGCTGGGCGTTGCTCGATCGCACTCTCGAGACGAGCGGCCAACTGGCGATCCGCATCGCGGTGGTAATGGTGTTCGCGCTCGGGACGCTGGCCGCCTCACTCGGCCTGGACGTACTGCTCGGCGGCTTCGTGGCGGGAGTGATCGCGCGCCTCGCGTTGAAGGGACACGAGGTGGAGGTGCTTGACTCGAAGCTCAACGCGGTCGGCTACGGCTTACTCATTCCCTTCTTCTTCGTAGTGAGCGGAATCAATTTCGACCTGACCGCTCTCACCGACGACCCGATTCACCTGCTCGAGCTGCCGCTCTTCCTCGCTCTGTTCCTTGTCGTGCGCGGCACGCCGGCTCTGGTCCTGTACCGCGGCGTGCTCGACGCGGGTGAGCGAGCCGCCCTGGCGGTCTTCTCCGCCACCGGCCTTCCGTTGATCGTCGCGATCACGACAATCGCGGTCGACGAGGGCCACATGCGCTCCGCCACGGCCGCCTCCCTGGTCGGCGCGGGCATCCTCTCCACGGCGATCCTTCCCATCGTCGGGCTGCGCCTGCGATCCGGGGCCTCGCGGGTCGACGACCCCTCAGCGGCGAGCGCGGCGTAGCCGGCGGTCTGCGATCGACGCCGTCGGGTGGTCAGGCTCTCGCGCTCGCCGAGCGATGGCGTCCGCCGTCGCCCGCAGCGCTCGGCCCGCCGGCTGCGGACAGGTGCCGTGCGGCCACGAACGCGAAGCCGGCCACCAGCAGCAGCGAGCCCGGGGGCTCCACCCACTGCTCGTCCAGCAGCGCGTCCGCCACATCGAGTGCAGCGGCGACCCCGAAGAGGCCCACGCCGAGCGCCACGAGGAGGAAGCCCCAGCGCGAGGCCGCGAACATGTCCCGGTAGTAGAGGAAGAAGCCCAACGCCGGCACGGCGTACGTCGCGAACACCACGTCCTCCGGCGATTTCGCCCCGGGCAGGTCGGCGAGGAAGTCGAGGTTGTAGCCGATCGTCTCGTGCAGGGCGAACAGCTCGTCGAGCGCCAGGAAGGCCAGGCCGGCCCCGAGAAGCAGGAAGAAGACCACCGGACGGCCCAACGGCTCGCCGCGGCCGGCCGAGGAGAGCCCGCTAAGCCGAGCGGCGGTGAGCAGCGCGACGATGCAGCCGGCGGCGAGGATCCCGCCGTTCAGAAGGTCGAGCCGCGAGAACGGTTCGCGCGCCACCCACAGCTCCACTCCGCCGAACACCCGCCAGCGCTCGACGGTCATCGGCGTATAGGAAAGAAGCTCGCCCCTCGCGAGCACCTCGGCCGTCGCGAACGCCGCGATCAACAGGCCCGCGATCGCGACCACGGCTAGCAGCGGCATCAGCCGCCCGAAATGGACCCCCTGCAGGGTACCCCTACCCACGTTTACAAAATAGCCACAACCGGAACGTTCGAAACCCGAGGGAGGGACCAGAAAGGGCCATCCCTGGCAGCGGCGTTCCGCGAGTGCCCCGAGCTGGATTCGAACCAGCGGCCTACTCCTTAGGAGGGAGTCGCTCTATCCAGCTGAGCTATCGGGGCAGCGCCCGAGACGATAGACCCCAAGCGGGATTGCGGGTGGCGGTCCGCTTGGCGACCTGATGGACGACGGCCTCGGCGACGCCTACTTCCTCGACCAGGCGATCACAGTGGCGGAGCCGGTGGGCGCAGGGTAGCTTCGGCGCGCCGCCTCGGGGAGAGGACCGCGAGGCGCTGGAGTCGCTGCGCCGGCTGGCTCGATCGTGGCGCGCAGCACACTGCGAGCGACGCCACGCTCCCTGCGCTCAGCCGACGACCTCCTTCAGGCCCTCTGCGACGATGAGTCGCGCGGCGGCCTCGACCAGTGCGAGGTGCGAGAAGGCCTGCGGGAAGTTCCCGAGGTGTCTGCCGGTCTCGGCGTCGAACTCCTCCGCATACAGCCCGAGCGGGGATGCGGCCTTCACGAGGCGTTCCATCAGATGTCTTGCCCGTTGCGGCTCGCCGATGATCGCCAGCGCCGATACGAGCCAGAAGGAGCAGATGAGAAAGCTCCCCTCCTTGCCGGATAGTCCGTCGTCGGTCTCTTCGGTGCGGTAGCGCAGCACGTAGCCCTGCTCGGTCAGCTCGCCTTCGACGGCCAGGACGGTGGCACGCAGTCGTGCGTCGTCGGGCGGCAGGAACCCGAAGATCCCTGCGAGCAGCGTGGAGGCGTCGAGCGCGTCGGTGTCGTAGTGCTGGCGCAGCACGCCGCGACTGTCGACCCCGTGCTCGAGGATGTCCGACTTGATCTCCGCGGCAGTCTGTGCCCAGCTGGCCGAGAGCGCGAGCTTCTCCGCGGATGTTCGCGAGACGCGCTGCGCGGTCGAGCGCGACCCAGCACATCAGCTTCGATGAGACGTAGTGCTGCGGCTCGCCGCGCGCCTCCCAGATGCCCTGGTCCGGTTGACGCCAGACCGCTGTCGCGCACTCGACCTGCGCCTGCACGAGCGGCCACAGGCGGCCCGGAATGCGCTGGCTTCGGCGGCTGTGGAGCAGGACGGAGTCGAGGGCGGCACCGAAGACGTCGTTCTGCCGCTGGTCGAAGGCGCCGTTGCCGATCCGGACGGGCTGTGCGCCGCCGTAGCCGGATAGGTCCTCGCGCACCGACTCGGTCAGATCGCGGCGACCGTCGATCCCGTACATGATCTGGAGACCGCCGTCGTCGTTGCGGTCGAGGTCGGCCATGAACTGCATGAATTCGTCGGCCTCCCAATCCAGGAGCAGGAAGTGCAGCGCACGTAGAAGGAAGGTCGAGTCGCGGAGCCAGGTGTAGCGGTAGTCCCAGTTCCGCTCGCCGGCGGGTGTCTCGGGCAGCGACGTGGTGAGCGCCGCGACCGTCGCCCCGGTCGGCATGTACGTGAGGCCCTTGATCGTCAGCGCCGACCGCTGGATCATCGGGCCGAGCTCGTGGTCAGGGATCGCCGCGCGGGCGAGCCAGTCGCGCCAGAAGCGCGTGGTCGCGTCGAGCTGATCGGCGGCCTCGTCGGCGGTGGTCGGGACGAGCGCTTCGTCGCTCCAGGCTAGTGCGCAGTACACCGTCTCGCCGGCGCGCAGGACGTGGCGGGCCCGAGCCCGGCCAGCCTCGATGCCCACGAGCATGTCGGTCTGGAGCCGGAGGGCCTGGTCGCCGCCGGTCGCGTCCGCTCGATGCCTATCGGGGCTCAGCGTCCACTCGCCGGGAACGCGCCCATAGTCGAACGCGGGCTCGCACACGAGATCGATCTCCACACTGCCGTCGATGCATTTGGCGGTCCGCACGAGCGCGTGATCGGCGTCCTCGTCGGATGGCGGTCTCGTGTGCGGGGTAACCGTGTCCTCGCCACGGCGCGGTCCCATCGCGAGCGCGTCGCGGACGACCACCCAGCCCGTCGGGGTCTTCCAGGAAGTGACAAGTGTGTTGGTCCCGGGCTCATAGATCCTGTCGCTGGGGACGTTGATCCCGAACGGGGCGAACCTGAAGCCGCCCGCGCCGCGGTCGAGCAGGGCACCGAACACGCTCGGCGAGTCGAACCGGGGGACGCACAGCCAGTCGACCGTGCCGTCCGGGGCCACGAGCGCGCCCGTGTGGCAGTTGGACAGGAAGCCATAGTTGGCGATCGGGGTGAACGGGGAAGGCGCTGCCGCGGTATCCGGCACCGAGGCGTCCGCGTGGGGCTTGTCCACCGTGTTGCTCACCCCGCGTAACCCCTCTCCGCGATGCGATCGGTGAGCCACTCGATCAGCCGCGTGGGCGTGTCAGACGTCATCGCGCGCGTCCCCGCGCAACGGCCAGCGGTGCCGTGGTTGTCGCCGTATCCATGTCCGCAGTGTGAGCGCGAGCTGGGTGAGCGGTCGTCACACATCTCATGTGATCCGACGGCGCGACCGTCCTGCGGCGACCCTACTCTGAGGAGTCGTGACGGAGGTCCTGACCGGGCTCGCCGCCGGCGACATAGAACGGGTTGCCGCCCTGCGCGCTGAGGGGCGCTTCTTCTGGCTCGACGCCTCGCTCAGCGAGACGAGCCGCGACGAGCTGGTCGACACGCTCGGGGTTCCCGAGCGCGCGCTCGAAGCGCGGTCGCGCGTCCGCGCCGACGCGCAGTCCGTCGACTTCGCGCTTCGCTGCTATGTCGCGATGGAGCGCCCGGCCGACAGGGGTCGCGTACCGACTCAGACCCATCGAGGTCCGCGTCGTTGTCACCAGCGAGTATCTGTTGACGCTTCACGACGAGCGGGTCTCGCTGTCGGCGGTTCTGGCTATCGACCTTCCGCAGGGACGTAGCAGGGGGTACGTCGTCTACTCCGTCCTCGACGCGATGCTCGTCAGCGCCTCCGACGCGCTCGAGGAGGTCGAGGACAGCCTCGACAGCCTTACCGCGACCTTGGCGGGCGGAGGCAGTGGGAGCGTGCCGAGGGCGACGCTGCAGTCGCCAGTCGCCAGGCTCGCGACGATGAGGCGCTGGGTCCGGGCCGAGCAGGCAGTCTTCCAGCGGGTCGGGTTGGACATCGGCGCGCTGATCGGCTTCGACGAGCCGGAGGAGCCCTACCTGGACCGACTGGACGAGCAGGCTGATCGCCTGCTGGCGTCGATTGACGCAGCCACGAACGCGATGGGGATGGTGCTCGATCTCCAGCTCAACGAGCGCGCCTATCTGGTGAGCGTCGTGGCGACCATCTTCGTCCCGCTCACGTTCATCACCGGCTTCTTCGGCATGAACTTCGGCTGGATGGTCGATCAGGTCGACAGCGCGATCGCCTTCTGGCTGCTCGGGTTCGTCATTCCGGTCGCGACAGCGGCGCTGTTGTGGCGTCTCCTCGTGCGCCGGTTCCTCATCGGCGACCAGCGCTAGCGACGCTCCTCCTTCTTGGAGCTCGGCGTAGGCATCCCGCCGAGCATTCGCATCGCCTCGTCGGCGGCTTCCTCGTCGAGCTGGACGTCGAATCACACGATTTCTGTGATGACCGCTCACACGCGCGTCGCCGAAGCTGCCTAGCGAAACGGCAACCAACAACCAAGGAGAACGAATGGCCGTCTCAGACACGATGCAACGACTCACCGAGCGGGGTGACCGGGCCGTTGCGGAGAGGAAAGAGCAGCTCACGCAGGCTGCCGAGAACGCGTGGGCAGCCGCTGAGTTTGTCGTCGCTTCCCGACCCCGCGCTCGATCGCGTCGTACCCGTATGGAGGCCGAGCGGGCTGTCGACCGGCTTTCCGACCAGGGGTTCCCCGTCGAGCGCAGCGCGATCGTGGGTCTGGGCCTGCGCTCGGTAGAGCAGGTGACCGGGCGCATGACCGCCGGAAGCGCCGCGCTAATCCGGATCCTCGCCCGGCCGGTCGCCATCGCCGCCATGGCGTGAGCATCGTGGAGCCCGAGGTCGACATCGCGATCGTGGGGTACGGCCCCGTCGGCCAGGCGCTCGCGGGGCTGCTCGGGCGCGCCGGTCACGAGGTCGCCGTATTCGAGCGCCGCCACGAGATCTACCGGCTGCCGCGGGCGGTCCACATCGACCACGAGATCATGCGGCTGCTGCAGGCACTCGGCCTCGCCGATCGGGTCGCCGGTGAGATGATCCCGCTGCGGGAGTACCGCTGGTTCGGGGCCGACCGCGACCCGGTGATGACGCTGACCCCCCAACAGCCGGCGATCTCGGGGTGGGAGCCCAGCTACCTGTTCTTCCAGCCCGACTTCGAGCGGGCGCTCGACGGTCACGCGTGTGCGCATGACGGCGTCAACCTCCATCGCGGCTGGGCTGCCGAGGGACTCGTCGACGAGGGCGACGCGGCCGTGGTCACGCTACGCAGCAGCGACGGCGACGAGCGGCGGACCGTCCGCGCGCGCTGGGTCATCGGGGCGGACGGCGCCAACTCGTTCGTGCGCGAGTCGGCGGGTATCGGCCGCCGCGACCTCGGCTTCCAGGAGCGCTGGCTGGTGGTCGACGTGGAGCCGAACGACATGGCCGCGCTGGCCCACCTCCCGATCGCGTGCCAGTGGTGCGATCCGCGCCGGCCGACGACGCACGTGCAGAGCGGCCCGCGGCACCGCCGCTGGGAGTTCATGCTGCTTCCCGGCGAGCGGCCGGAGGACTTCGACGATCCGGCCCGCGTCTGGAGGCTGCTCGAGCCGTGGTTTTCGCCGGACGACGGCGCACTCACCCGGAGCGCGGTCTACGAGTTCCGGTCGATGCTGGCGGACAGGATGCGCGTCGGGCGCCTGCTGCTGGCCGGCGACGCGGCTCACCTGACCCCGCCGTTCCTCGGCCAGGGGTTGTGCGCCGGGCTCCGCGACGCCGCGAACCTGGCGTGGAAGCTCGACCTCGTGCTGCGCGGGCTCGCGCCGGACAGCCTGCTCGACACCATCGACGCCGAGCGCCAGCCGCAGACGGAGTGGGTGATCCGTTTCGCAGTCGAGCTGGGGAAAGTCCTCTGCGAGCTCGATCCGCAGTCCGCAGCCGACCGCGACGAGACGCTTCGGGCCGCCGACGCGCCCCCGCCGGTCGAATTCCCGCCCCTGGCCGAGGGCGTGATTCACCGACCCGGTGACGCATCATCGGATCCGCTCGCGGGCGCCCTCAGCCTTCAGGGCATTGTCGCGGTCGACAAGCGGAAGGGCCTGTTCGACGACGTCGTAGGAGGGGGCTGGGCGTTGATCGCGGCCGAAGGCGATCCTCTCGACGGGCTTGGCGAGGCGGACCGCGAGGTGCTGCGAGCGCTCGACGTGACGGTCGCGTCGTTGGCGAAACGTGAGCGACGTCGACGGCCGCCTGACGCAGTGGCTCCGCATGCACGGCGCCCACGCCGTGCTGGTCCGGCCCGACTTCTACGTCTTCGGCAGCGCCCCCTCGCCCGAGTCCCTGCCGGCCCTGGTCGGCGACCTGCGGGCACAGCTGGCGCTGAAGACCCGACCCCTGGTCATGAAGGAGCACTAGATGCCCGAGTCCCTGATCCACCCGAGATTCCATCACCTCAACTTCAAGACCACTCGCCTCCAGGAGATGATCGACTACTACTCGGTCCTCGTCGGCGCCGAGGTCGTCTTTCGCGATGACGCTGGGCGCCTGGCTGAGCAACGACGAGGCGAACCACCGGATCGCGCTGCTCGCCTTTCCCGACTTCTCGGACGACCCGGACAAGGAGGCGCACACCGGGCTGCATCACTCGGCGTTCGAGTACGGGGCGTTCGACGACCTCAACTCGAGCTACCTGCGGCTCAAGGAGGCCGGGATCGAGCCGGCGTTCTGCATCGATCACGGGATGACGATCTCCTACTACTACGCCGATCCCGACGGCAACCACGTCGAGCTCCAGGTCGACAACTTCGGCGATTGGTCCAAGTCGACCGAGTGGATGAGGAACTCCGAGGAGTTCAAGGCCAACCCGATCGGCGTGTTCGTCGACCCGGACCGGGTTGCCGCAGACCATGCCGAGGGCCTGTCGTTCGAGGAGATCCACGCGAAAGCGATGGCCGGCGGCTACGCGCCCGAGCAGGCGCCCGTCGAGATCCCGGAGGCGTCATGAAGCTCTGCAGGTTCGAAGCCGACGGCCGGGCCCGTCGCGGCATGGTCGAGGACGGCGACGTCGTCGATGCGGAGACGCGCCTGCGCTATCCGCTCGAGGACGTGCGCCTGCTCGCGCCCGTGCAGCCGCGCAAGTTCCTCGGGATCGGGCTCAACTACGCCGACCACATCGCCGAGAGCGGCATGGAGGCGCCTGAGTTCCCGGTCTTCTTCAACAAGCAGGTGACCTGCGTCGTGGGCCCGGATGCCGAAGTCCACATGCCGCGCGTGTCCAGCCTGCTCGATTACGAGGGGGAGCTGGCGATCGTCATCGGCAGCCGCTGCCGCCACGTCCCGGAGGACCGTGCGCACGAGGTGATCGCGGGCTACACGATCACGAACGACCTCTCCGTGCGCGACTGGCAGCTGCGGACGCCGACCATGACGATGGGCAAGTCGTTCGACACCCACGGGCCTCTTGGGCCCTGGATCGTCACGGCCGACGAGCTCGGCGACCCGCACGCCCTCGGGATCAGGACCTACGTGGACGACGAGCTGCGCCAGGACGGCAGCACGGGCGACATGATCTACAACTGCTTCCAGCAGGTCGCCCACCTGTCCGAGGCGTTCACCCTCGAGCGCGGCGACGTGATCGCGACCGGGACGCCGGCCGGCATCGGTGCCGTTCGGCAGCCGTTCCCGGAGGGCCTGCTGAAGGTCGGCGACGTGGTCCGGGTCGAGATCGACGGGATCGGCGTGCTGGAGAACACGGTCGTCGACGAGCCGGAGGGGTTCGTCGTCACCGCGACCGAGGAGGTGCCGGCATGGACGTCCTGACCGACGAGCTAGCGTGACTTCCTCGGCGCGCAGCGCGTCGGGGTGCTCGCGACGACCGCCGAGGACGGCAAGCCGCGCCAGTCGGTTGTCTACTACGCGCGGACGGGCGAGCGGCTGCTGATCTCCACCGAGTGGAAGCGCTGGAAGGCGCGCGACGTCCGGCGATCCGGCTGGGCCTCGCTGTGCGTGCTGGGCCACGAGCAGCCATACCCCTCCGCGGTGTTCTCGGGCCGCGCCGAGATCCTGACGAAGGAAATCGGCGTCCGGCGACGGCCGCGGTCATGCAGCGCATCGCCGGCATGGACGAGCCGCCCGAGCCCCAGACCGACGAGGCGCTCGCGGCCGTCGACCGCGTGATCCTGGCGATCACGGTCGAGCGGGTCAGCGCCGCGAACTACATCCCGGCCAGAACGGAAGCGGACGCGTCCGCCGCCGACGCCGGCGCTCGAGGGCGGTGACCGCCACGGGAGCCAGCGCGACCCCGCTGACGGTTCCGGCGATCGTGTCCGACGGGTAATGGACGCCGGTATGGACGCGCGAGTAGGCCACGAGCGACGCAGCGACGGTGAGCGGGATGCCCATGGCGGGCCACGCGGCGCCGACGCCGGTCGCGAAGGCGAACCCCGACGCCGAGTGGCCGGACGGCCACGACGTCGAGCTCGGCATGTCGACCTGCCGGCTGACCGGAACGTCGTGCGTGTCGCGGTCCGGACGGTGCCGGTTGCCCAGCGGCTTGAGCACCACGTTGACGACGCCCGAGCTCAGGGCGATCGCCGCAAGACCGTTCTGGGTCGCGCGGCGGCCGCGCTCGCCCCCGAACGCGGCAAGCAGCGCGGAGCAGCCGAGCCAGAGCCTCGAGTAGTTCGCCGCCAGCGAGAGCCGGCGAAGTGCCGCGTCCATCTTGGGCGTCGGCGTCGCGGCGACTGCCGCATAAACGGCCACATCGAGCCTGTCCAGTTCTGCGCGCAACGAGCGACCTCGCGGTGAACCTACCCGTCCCGACACGGTCGCACGAGGGGTGGGTAGGCGTCGAAGCTCCGCAGCGGCCGGTGCTCTTCGTCAATCCGTGGTCGGGCGGCGGCCGGGCCGCGGACGCGCGGCTTGCCGACGCGGCCCGAGAGCGCGGCATCGAGCCTGTCGTCTTGACGCCGGGCGCAGAAGCTCGGTGCCCTCGTCGAAGAAGCGGTCGGCGGCGGCGCCGACGCGCTCGGGATGGCGGGCGGGGACGGATCGCTCGCCGTGGTGGCGTCGGCGGCGACTGCCCACGGGCTTCCGTTCATTTGCATCCCCGCCGGGACGCGCAATCACTTCGCGCGCGACCTGGGCGTGCCGCCGAACGACCTCGTCGCCGCGCTCGACGCGTTCGCCGATGGGGTGGAGCGCCGGATCGACCTCGGCGATGTGAATGGCCGCCTGTTTCTCAACAACGTCACGATCGGGATCTACGGGGTGGCCGTGCAGCGGGCGACCTATCGCAGCGCGAAGCTCCGCACACTCTTCGAAACCGCCGCGGAGGTGCTCGGGCCGAGCGGGGAGCTGCCCGCGGCGCGCCTCGTCGACGAACTCGGCGTCGTCCACTCGGATCCTGCGGTCGTGGTGGTATCCAACAACCCGTACGCCCTGCATCGGCCGGGGGTCCCAGGGATGCGCCCTGCGCTCGACGGCGGCCGACTGGGAGTCTTGGTGCTCCACAGGCCCGGCGATGTCCGACGCCGCCCAGCCAGCGCATGGACCGCGCGATCTCTTCGGGTGACAGCCGCCGAGACGGTGGCCGCCGGCGTGGACGGAGAGGCGGTCCAGCTGACTCCGCCTCTTCATTTCGCCATCCGGCCGCGAGCGATTCGCGTCCGGGTTGCACGCGCCCTCATGCACGCCAGCTGACACGGGCCTCGACCGCTGCCGCACCCTGCAACCAGCACGTTTCAACCCCCGGCAGGTTCGCACGATCGGCGATGGCCGAGGAATCACCAAGAATGAATGACGACGGGTCATCCAGTCGTCCCTCAACCTCCTTGGCGGTAACCGACCACAGGAGGTTCAAATGGCACTGTCCGACGATTTGACCAAGCTCGCGGCTCGCACGAAGGAAGCGGAGACCCGCACCGCAGCGGCTCGCGACCAGGCCCGAGCGGATCTGGAACGTGAGGTCTCGTCCGCCCGCGCGTCGGGTGACGCGCAAGCCGAGAAGCTGCGCCAGGCGGCCGAGGAGGGCGATGAGAGGATCACCGGCTTCGGAAGTGATCTGCAGATCTCGTGGAACAAGCACATCGCCAAGGTCCGTGAGGACCTCGAGAACCGGAAGGCAGAGCACGACGTGCACAAGGCGCAGAAGCGAGCCGAGCGTGCGGAGGACTATGCGTCGTTCGAGATCGAACTCGCTTACTCGGCGGTCGTCGAAGCCGAGTACGCCGCGCTCGACGCCGTCCTCGCGAGGATGGACGCCGAGCAGCTATCGAGCCAAGCAACCGCCTGAGCGAGGGCTAGGTGTAATCCCTGAGCCCGTTGTTTCATCCGGGCCCCCTTGAAGGCTGGGGCGGTGTCAACCGCACCCAGCCTCAAGGAGGTCACCGGCTGCTGGTGGGTCTCGCTCCTAGCCGGCATTCAGCACGAGCTCTATAGGTAGAAGTCAGCAAATCCGTGGCGGCGGGCCTGGACGGAGAGGCGCTCCGTTGAGAGAGCTGCCGCCAATCACACAATCCGTGTGACGACGACTCACACATATGACCCCGAGGATCGGTTGTCAGACGCGTCTGCCGCCGCCCCCGCATCGTGCGCAAGCACATGAGCGACGTCAAGCACAACGACGAGGAACAGCTGTCACGCCGACAGGCCGCTGAGCGGCTGATCGACATCGCGTACGCACTTACCGCGGGCGGGGCGCTCGAGCTGAACGCCGGCGGCCGCCGGACTAAGGTCCCGATGGCCAACGAGGTTCGCATGAGGCGCGAGCTGCGGTCCGAAGGCGATCGGGTCGAGTTCGAGCTTGAACTGACGTGGTCGACGCCGGAGGGGTAGGCTCAGCCGCGCACCGTTCCAGGTCCGACCATCCCGAGCTCGCGTGCTCGAGCGACGGCCTCGCTGCGGGAGTGCGCATCGAGCTTCGCGTAGATGTGGCGCATGTGAGTGCGCACGGTGTTTGCGGAAACGACCAGTTCGGACGCAATTTCCGAGGCGGTCAGGTTGCTCGGCAAGTACCTGAGGAGGCGCAGCTCCGCGTCGCTCAGCTGCTCGCGCAACGGCGCGGCCGGTCCGCGCGGTGGAGCGGCGCGCCCGGCCAGCGTGTCGAGGATCGTCGAGATGAACGTCGCGTGGGCGGTCCGGTGCTTCGGGTGGCGCTCGATCAGCTCCCGGCTTGGCCACAGCATGAAGGGCAGGATGAGGCCGTCCGGCTCGGCGAGCTCCAGCGTCGCCTCCAGCGCCTCCTCCGCCGCGCGCCGCTCGCCGAGCCGATCGCTGGCCACGGCGTGGAGCAAGTGCGCCTCGGCGCGCGCCCAGCGCTCGTACAGGGCCGGCGCAGAACCGTCGAGTACGGGCGCCAGCGCCTCGATCGCCCCTTCCGGGCTGTCTTGTTCGAGGTCCAGCGCCGCGAGCGCGATGCGGACTCCCGCGCCGTTACGCTGTTCCGCGCTCAAACGGGCGATCTCGAGTTGTGCGGACTTCGTGTCGCCCATTCGGACCCGTACCTGGAGGGCGCGCCCGTGCACGTCGACCGTGAACACGTGCTCGCTGGCGAGCAGCCGTTCGAGGCTCTGCGCGCGCGCGAATTCCGCCAGCGCTTCGTCGAAGCGGCCCTCGCCGAAGCGCAGCATGCCGCGGGCGTGTTGCAGCATGACCTCGGTCCCGCGGTCGGCTGCCGTGCGTAACGACTCCTCCGCGCGCGTGAGGTGGCGTTCGGCTTCGGCGAAGCGCCCCATCCGCACGAGCGCCATGCCGGCCATCGCGAACGCGCCGGTCGTCATCGATTGATTGGTCCAGCCGTGCTCCTCGGCAATCGCGAGTGCGCGCTCGCTCAGGTCGAGCGCGAGCGGCAGCGGCTGCCCGGTGAGCGGCGCGGCGAGCGCGAGGTGCGCAAGGCAGCCGACCTCGATGAATGGCCGTGAGATCCGACGCGTGTGGTTGAGGGCGTCCTCGAGGTGCTGCCGTGCGTCGTCGGGATGGCCGGCCCACAGTTCCGCGATGCCCAGGTTCATCAGTGCGAGTGCCCAGTAATCCGGCGATACGGGCGGCTCGTTTGCGTCTGCCATAGCGCCGAGCGCTGCCTCCAGGGCGCGCAGTGCTTCTTGAGCCTCGGGCAGATCGTTGCGCCGGCGGGCGAGCTCGCCCTCGATGACGGCCAGGTACACGTCGAAGACGCGCCGTCTGTCTGCCGTAGCTGCCGCCGCCAGTCGCCGGGCGATGGCGAACTCGGCGGCGGCCTCGTCGAGTGCGCCGTGGAGGATGCCGTCGATCGCAAGCGCGGCCACGAGGTTCCCGTCCCCTACATGGGCGCCGGCCGGGAACACGCCGAGCAGGGCGTGGAGCGTCTCGCCCCTGCCGGCCATCGTCAGCGTGAAGTAGTTGTCCACGAGGAGGCGTCCAGCCGGTGCCCAGTCACCGGCCGCTTGATAGTGGCGGACGGCTTCGACGACGTCGCCCTCCTGTTCGTGCCAGGCGGCCGCGGCGCGGTTCAGCGACGCGATCGTCGCCGGCGCGACGCGCCGCAATTCGAGGCGCAAGAGATCGGTGAACAGGTGGTGGTAGCGGAACCAGGTACGGCCGGCGTCCAGTGCGGTGACGAAGGCGTTCTGGTCTTCGAGCCGCTGGAGGATCGCCTCGGCCCCCGTGGCACCGGTGAGCAGATCGGCCAGCGGGCCGCTGACGCGCTCCAGGAGCGACGTGCGCAATAGCAGGTCGCGCACCTCCGGCGGCTGGCGCTCCAGCACCTCCGCGAGGAGGTAACCTGCCACGGTCCGCTCGCTGCCGGAGAACTCGGACACAAAGCGCTCCGGGTCGGGGTGCGCGGTCAGCGAGATCGCCGCCAGGCGCAAACCGGCCGGCCATCCCTCGGTGCGTTCGTGCAGCGAGGCCAAACCGGAATCCGACAGAGTGATCCCGCTGGCACGTAGCAGCGCGCGGGTTTCGTCGAGCGAGAAGCGGAGATCGGGCCCGCGCAGCTCGGTCAGACTGTCGGCGACTCTCAGGCGATGCAGGCCCAGGGTCGGCTCCTCGCGCGTCGCGAGCAGGATCCGGAGCTGTGGCGGTGGCCGGGTGATCAGCATCTCCAGCCAGGCGAGCGCTTCTTTCGAGTCGAGCTCGTGCACGTCGTCGATCACCAGCACGAGCGGCTCCCCGAGTTGATCGAGCTGGGCCAGGAGCACCTCTATCACCGCTGCGCCCGGGAAACCCGGCACCGGACTGACCCGCTCGATCACGTCGTCGCCGGCGGCGTCGGCTAGGGCGTCGATCACGTGAAGCCAGAACCGTTGCGCGTCACGCTCGCCGCGCTCGACGGTGACCCACGCGACGGCCTCATCCATCCGCGCGGCCCACGACCGCAGCAGAACGGTCTTCCCGCTTCCCGCAGGTGCGCAGACGACCGTGACGGTACCCGGAGCGAGGTCCGACAGCCGCGCGAAGAGATCGGGTCGCGAAACGAACCGATCGGCCGGCAATCGCGTCTGCTGGTGGGTCCGGGCCAAATCCCCAATCGAGAGTCTCCCACATCACACGAAGTTTGTGACGACCGCTCACACGCGGCGGCGAGAGCCTTACGTGGTCCCTCAAACACACCCAAGGAAAGGTTGGTCCCTTATGACCCCCGACTACTTCTCACCGGACAACGTGCTGGTCATCACCTTCGGCGAAGACTCTGAGAACGACAAGAACGCCTACCAGGCGCTCA
This sequence comes from uncultured Thermoleophilaceae bacterium, assembly GCA_963759625.1. Lineage (GTDB taxonomy): Bacteria > Actinomycetota > Thermoleophilia > Solirubrobacterales > Thermoleophilaceae > JACVRW01. Next base: position 29,273 of record CAVXAD010000001.1, read on the forward strand.
CCGACCTGAAGCAGCTCGATTCGCAGGATCAGATCAAGATCGCGGGCGGTGCTGTGGTCACGCGTGACAGCGACGGCCGCGTCGACGTCAAGAGCGACGTTGGCGAGGACCCCTACGTGGGCACCGCGAGCGGAGGCCTCATCGGCCTGCTCATCGGGATCATCGGCGGCCCGCTCGGCATGCTGATCGGCGGTGCGTACGGAATGCTCGTCGGATCGCTGTTCGACATCGATGAGGTCGATACGACGGAATCGGTCCTCGGCGAGATCTCGAAGCAGGTCCAGCCGACGAGGACCGCGGTCCTCGCTCAGGTCACTGAGGAGAGCCCCGAGGTCATCGACGCCGCGATGGCGCGACTGGGTGGCGAGGTCCTGCGCCGGCCGGCGGTGGACGTCGAAGAGGAGATCGCCGCGGCCGAGGAGGCGCAGCGGAAGGCCAAGCACGAGGCTCGCAAGGAGCTGCACGAGGCTCGCGTCGAGAAGACCAAGGCAGACGCACACGCCAAGGTTGAGGAGATGAAGGCGAAGCTCCATCGGTCCAAGGCAGGCGCGAGCGCATAGCTCCTCCCACCGCAGGCGGCGGCGCGCTCAACCCCGGCGCGCCGCCGCCTTTTGCATGGGCAGCCCGTGCTTTGCGCTCTACGGAGCCCGAAGCGCCGAACAGCCAGGACTAGCCGAGAACGCCTGGGCGAATTACGGAGGGAGTCGCTCCATCCGGCTGAGCTATCGGGGCAGCGCCCGGGACGACTAGACCCCGCATTCGACCGCCGGGAAGGTGGCAGGCGCCGAGGGCCACCCGCGCACCGAGGCCGATCTCTAGAAGTCGGGCACGTGAAGCTGCGTACGCACCGCGCGCTTCACGCGTACCTGCGTCGCGGCTGGAGCCACATGGCTGCAGGGAAGTGCTCAGGGAGCTTCACGGCTATGGGCGTGGCGAGATCAGCTGGTCCTATCCGCGCCGTCGCGGTCTGGGCCGAGCTCGCGCTTCGAGAGGACCAGGGCGGGTAAGGACGTGCCTGTGCCGACCCAACCCAAGCGTGCCGTCCTGCTGATCGTCGACATGCTGAGCGACTACTCGTTCCCCGACGCGGAACAGCTCCTGGAGAACGCCGAACGCCCGGCCCGCCACATCCGGCAGGCTCGCGACGCCGCCGACGAGGCGGGCGTCATGGTCGTCCACGCGAACGATGTCCACGGGCTCTGGAGCTGCTCTCCGGAGCAGGTGTGCGAGCGGGCACTGAACGGCCTGAGGCCCGACCTCGTCAGGCCGCTGCTGCCGCGGCCGGACGACGCCTTCATCCACAAGGGGCAGCACTCGGCGTTCTACGGCACCCCGCTCGCCCATCTGCTCCACGAAGAGGAGATCGAGGAGGTCGTGCTGACGGGCCAGGTCACCGAGCAATGCATCCTGTACACGGCCCTCGACGCACACGTCCGCCACTACGACATCGCCCTGCTCGGCGATGCCTTGATCGCACTCGAGCGCGAGCTCGGCGACGCGGCCCTCAAGATGATGAAGCGCAACATGGGCGCACGCGTCCTCACCACGCGCCAATGGGCAAACGAGATCTCCTGAGTTCCGGTTGCCACGTCCCGAAGCGGGTATCCGCCCCGAAACTTGCTGACGAAAAGAGGAGCGCACAGATGGCGGAGCTGACGAACCTGGAATCGAAATTGGCCGAGGTGCTCGGCCTGGCCATGGCGGCGCAGGGAGCGACGACCAAGGTCAAGGGACTGCTGGACGGCGGAGAGCTCGCCGACGTGCTTCAGCGGATGCACGACGAGGCCGCCGAGACCGAGGAGCGCTGCACCGCGGTCGCGGGCGAGTTCGAGGGGAAGAAGACGGCGATCCTCGACTCGGCGCGCGAGACGAAGCAGGAGGCCACCGAGATGATGGAGACCTATCTCGGCGGCGAGGACGATCCGCTCGACGGATTCGAGTTCCTCACGATGGCCGAGGCTGGCGAGGTCGGGCACTGGTCGATCGTCGGCAAGCTGAACGAGCGCGCCGGGGACGCACGCGTCGGGAAGCTCGTCGACTGGGCGCTGCCGATCCAGCAGCGGCATTTCCAGGACGTCCTCGACGGGTCGCTGAAGCTAGCCGCCGATGAGGACCCCGACGAGACGGAGAGTTAGCGGCCGAAGTGCGGGAGGGCCCTCCCTAGGTACCGCTGGTAGGCCGGTGGGCGTGTATGACGACCACCGTCTCCTCGTCGCCCGTGAGCAGGCCGCGCCGCTCGAGCCGATCGGCTTGGGCCCGCATCAAGGGCCCGAGCGGGCCGCGCTGGCCGCCGATGACCTCGGCCGTGAGGCCCGTTTCGCGCAGCTGAGCGAGTGTCCGTTCGGTTCCGCAGAAGTCAGAGTGGACGAGCAGCATCTGGCCGCCAGGGTGTAGCCGTGCGGGCGCGGAGCGGCAGATGCGGTCGAGGAATGCGCGGCCGTCGTGGCCGGCGGCCCAGGCGCGCTCCCTGCCGCGACCTGGGAGCCGGTCGGTGGCGGCTGGAACGTATGGCGGGTTGCTCACGATCAGGTCGAAACGCTCGGACTCGACCGGCTGTTCGAGGTCGCCGCGGAGCGACCTGACGGATACGCCGTTGAGCCGCGCGTTCAGGCCGGTGTTCGCGACCGCTCGCCGCGACACGTCGACGGCCGTGACCCGAGCTCCCCGGAGGGCGCACGCGACGGACACGATGCCGCTGCCTGCACATAGCTCGAGCACCCGGTCGCCGCTGCATACGCTCGCGACCGCGTGCCGCGCGAGCAGCCGGCTGTCGGAGCGCGGCCGGAACACGCCGGGCAATACGACAAGCCGCATCTACGGCTTCAGCAGGATCTTGAAGGCGTTGTCTTCCTTCTTCTGGAAGATCTCGTAGGCGTGCGGCGCGTCTGCGAGCGGCAGGTGATGGGTCGCGAAGTCGTCCACGCCGAGCGGGTCGTCGTCGCCGCTCAGGAGCGGGAGGATGTCGTCGATCCAGCGCCGGACGTTTGCCTGGCCCATCCGCAGGGTGAGCTGCTTGTCGAAGATCTGGAGCATCGGCAGCGGGTCCATGGCGCCGCCATAGACGCCTGAGAGCGAGATCGTGCCGCCGCGGCGACACGACTCGATCGCCGCGTAGAGGACGGACATCGGATCGACGGCGGCGGTCTCCATCAGCTTCTGGGCGACGGCGTCGGGGAGCAGCCCCACCACCTTCTGTGCGAGCTTCGCGCCGGGAGCGCCGTGCGCCTCCATCCCGACGGCGTCGATCACGCTGTCGGTCCCGCGGCCGTTCGTCAGTCCGCGGATCGCCTCCGCGACATCGTCGACCTCGGTGACGTCGAGCACCTCGACCCCGTGGGCTCGGGCGCGCGCGATCCGCTCCGGAACGAGGTCGAGGCCGATGACCTGGCCGGCGCCGCGGTGCTGGGCGACACGCGTCGACATCTCGCCGATCGGCCCGAGGCCGAACACGGCGACGCTACCGCCGTCGGGGATGTCTGCGTACTCGACAGCTTGCCAGGCGGTCGGCAGCACGTCCGACAGGTAGACGAAGCGGTCGTCGTCCGGGCCCTCGGGGACCTTGATCGGGCCGTAGTGCGCCTGCGGCACGCGCAGGAACTCGGCCTGACCGCCGGGCACCTGGCCGTAGAGCTTCGTGTACCCGAGCAGCGACGCCCCGGTGCCCTGGTCGCGGTTCTGGGTCGTCTCGCACTGCGACTGCAGCCCGTGGTCACACATGAAGCAGCGGCCACACGAGATGTTGAACGGGATCACCACGCGATCGCCCGACGCGATCTGGTCCACCTCGGAGCCGACCTCCTCGACCACCCCCATCGGCTCGTGACCGAGCACGTCACCGGGGTCGATATAGGGGCCGAGCACCTCGTACAGGTGAAGGTCGGACCCGCAGATGCCGGTCGAGGTGATCCGGACGATCGCGTCGGTGGGCTCCTCGATCCGCGGATCCGCAACCTCGGTGACCTGTACGTCGCGCTTGCCTTGCCATGTGACCGCTTTCATGCGGCGTCCGCTACCCGCACCCGCACTTCGGAAACTGCGCCCTCAGCCGAGCCGGGCGCCGAGCCCGCTCAAGAACTCGCGGGCGCGCAGCGGCCCGGCGCCACCCGGCTCGAGCGGCGGCGTCTCGAGCCCCGAACCGTCACGGAGCCCGTCGAGGAGCTCGCTGAGTGCGTCGACCGCGCTCCGGCGCGGCTCCCAGCCGAGCCGCTCGCGCGCGCGGCTCGTATCCATCAGCGGCACCGCGAGCGCCATGTCGAGCCAGCCGGGCTCGGAGGGCTGGAGGCGCAGCCGGAAGGCGCCGCTGGCGGCCGCCCGCACGAGCCGCGGCGAGAGGCGCACCTGGCGGGCGGAGAAGAGCTCGGCGAGCCGGGCGCCGTCGATGACCGGGTCTGCCGCGATGTTGAAGGCGCCGGCGGCATCGCCCGTGATCGCGAGCCGGTAGGCGCGCGCGACGTCACGCGAATGCACTGCTTGGAAGACGAGCCGCTCCACCTTGGGCACGATCGGGATCAGCCGCCGGCGCACGAGGCTGCCCGGGAGCAGCGGGCCCGCGAACAGCCGCCGTATCTCGGAGGCCGCCTCGCGCGAGAAGATGAGGCCGGGTCGCAGCCGCACGGTGCGGACCCCGGGATGCTCGCGCTCGAAACGGTCGAGCAGCCGCTCAACCGTCGCCTTGTCGCGCGCGTAGAACGAGCTCTCGGTTCCCGTCGTCGGCCACGATTCGCCGACCCGCCGATCCTTCGGCCCATGGCCATAGGCGCCGACCGAGGAGGCGTAGACGAGCGTCGGGACCGAGGCCTGAGATACGGCGCGGAAGACGCGCTCGCTCCCCAGCACGTTGACGCGCCGCGTCAGGTTGCGGTCGCGGCCGGGCTGGATCAGCCAAGCCAGGTGGACGACCGCGTCGGCGCCGCGGAAGTGAGGAGCCAGCTGGCTGGTAGCGACGTCCGCGGCCCGCCATTCGACCTTCGGAAAGCCGATCTTCGGCACTCGCCGGCACAGGCCGACGATCGACTCGACCGCCGGCTCGTCCGTCAGCTCGCGGAGCACGCTCGTCCCGACGTTCCCACTGGCGCCCACCACCACAACGCGCATGAGGCGCCCGCTACCCAGGAGCGGGGAGCTGAACCTCGCACTGATCGGCCGTTTGTCGGGTCGCCAACCGGGGTAGCCGCCCACCATGTGGGCTGCCATCGCCGTCGTGTTCGTCATCGCGCTTGTCGCGGTTTCGTTCGCCGCTGGAGGCGCGTGGCTGATCGTCGCCGTGCCGCTTGCACTTGTGGTCCTGGTGCCAGGCGCGCTGCTTGCGTTCCGCCGGCGGGTGGCCGGTACCAGGGGTCTGCGGCGGGAAGGCGAGCAGGCAAAGCCTGCGATCCAGGATGCCGCTGAAGCCGAGGACCGCGTCCCGGCGCCGCGCGTGCCCTAGAACCCCCGCGGCGGGCCAGGTCCTCAGGAGCGCCGCGTAGAGGCCGAGGGCGCAGAGCAGGAGCCCGGCAACGCCGCGATGTCCTCCCATGTGCCGCTCTGCGTCAGCTGGTTCAGGCCGGTGAGGGTGAACCGCAGTCCCGCCGTTGTGAGCACGGCGAGCGGAACCAGCTTGCCGTCAGGGCCGACAGGCGGAACGCGGGTCCCACATGCCGACTCGCAGACCGGCCCGGGGTCCCGCGTTCCTGGGGTTGCCCGGCCGGGCGAAGCTACCGCCCAAAGAGAGAGAGGCCGGACCCTTACGGGCCCGTGTTCCGGAGCTACGGCCCGCCAAACACGACCAGAAGGTGGGGTACCCCAACACCCAGATCACAGGGAACGGCGAGGACTGCGCCTCGTTGTGCGTACGTATCCCCGACCGGGGGCGGGGAACTAGGGTTATCCGCTTGGGCAGACCTCCTGCCCTGAAGAGAGCGGCCGGACCCCTACGGATCCGTGTTCCGGGGCTGGCGCTTCGCAAACAGAGACCGCACGACCCCTACGTTCTCCTGCGAGATCGTCGACTCCGGCGTCCCCCCGGCTTCGATGGCCTCGGCGCGGTCGAGGTAGGTGACGATGCGAGTCAGCTTGCCCGCGCGGAACGTATCCAGATGAGCGATTCGCTGGCGAGTCACGACCTCGCTGCCCCTGGCTTTCCCGGCCAGCGCTACGAGCGCAATGAGCGTCTTGTGATCGACTTCGATCAGGCGCTCGAGTTCGAGCTGGATGTACTCCCAGGTGTCCATCAAGTCCTGGTGCCACCTCCTGAGCCCAGCGTGGCCACGGTAAACGCCCCCCACTCGGACGAAGCGGGACACCAGCTCGATCTCGGGGTCGCATTCGGCCAGCATCCGATCCAGGTCGTCGGCGTTGAACGCATTCAGCAGTCTGTGAATCGCCTCGGCGTTTTCCTGCGCCATCACCCGCCGACTTTCCCGCGCCACGGCCCCGGAAACGCGGAACGCTCGTGAGGGACGCCACAGATCCCGTCCGCGTATCCCCGGGGGGAGGGGGAGTCCACAAACCTCCTGAATCCGGATCAGCGAACCCCTGGGTGGTCTGGTGAGCCGCGTGAGGTCTTGTCGGTGCCCACTCCGACCAGCCCCACGGGCTGGGCCGAACGGGCGCCTCGAGAGGCGGGGCTCCCGGCCACAGGAGGTGTCGCACCTGCGGTGGCCATCAACCCCCGTGAAGCCGGCTCGCCGCGCTACGGGCTTCTACGGCGCGCCTCGGCGAGCAACTCTGCTCCCTCGTCAATGCTGCGGACTGCGCGGGCGAGACGACCTCCGACACCCTCAGACCGCGCGCGTGAAGGGTGGGCGGATCGTGCTGACGCGCCCGCGCGCAATTCAAATGAGGGAGATGACGACGGCGCCACATCGGCCGGAACGAGGACGACGGTCGCATCGAGCCTCAAGAGCCTGATGCCCAGGAGGCGCGCGAGGACCGACGCCTCGACGACGACTCCGTCGGACCGGCGCCGTCGGCGGTCAGTGAGCCCGGAGAGCTCGACCGCGCGAGTCGTCCGAACGGCCCGGGGGGTGACGCGAGCTGAACTCCTCGAGCTGGTGGGACGCCCTCTCCAGGACATCGACTATCTGCGCATACCGTTCACGTCCGGCCCTGGCGCCGATGATGTAGCCCGCTGCGAAGACCGCCACGCTCCCGAGCTTCACGAATCGTCCCTCGCCCCTTCCCTGTGGTGCCTGAGCGAGGAGATCCCGGCGCTCCCCGCGGTGAGGCCGGCTAGGCCGCCTACGGCGATCAGGCCCGCTTTCAGTGCCTTGCCGGAGCTTGCCCCGGGAAGGTCGAACCTGAGTCCGTCCGGCACATCCAATGTGTCGTTGACAGAGTCGAGAAACCGCTGCAGCGGCGTCTTCCTGTTGAGAATTCGCACTTGGTTGCCTCCGATCAGCGCTTGGTGCGAGACGCCTTCGCGATCGCGTCGACGAGCTCGCTCTTGCTCATCTGTGTCCGTCCTTCGATACCGATGCTGGCCGCGAGCTCGAGCAACTCCGGCTTGTTGTAGGACTGCAGCCCGCCGTTGGCGCCCCCACTGTCGAGTTTGCGGACCGCCTGCTTCGCGGTCGCCTTGGACTCGTCGCGTAGCTGCTCCGCAGCCGCGATCCGTGCCTCTGCGTCTCCTGCCTGCTGCTCCGCTTCGCTCGCGAGCTGCTGAGCCTGGCGCTGTGCCTCTTCGGCTGCGGCGCGCGCAGCTTCAGCGCCCTCGTCGGCTAGCCGCCTGGCCTCCGCCAGCTTCTCCGTGGCCTCCTCGACGAGCTCCTCCGCTCGCTGTTGGGCCGCCTCGGCGTCACGTTGCGCGTCCTCGACCTCCTCGTCCACCTCGGCGTAGACCTCTTGCTGCTGCTCTTCGGCATCGGCCTCGGCAGCCTGCCGTTCGCGCGCGATGAGCTCGTCGGCCGCCTTTTGAGCCTCGGCCATTCGCTGCTTCAACTCGCGATTCGTCTCCCGGTCCACCTCCTGCTTCCGGGCGCGACCCCGTTCGCTCACCTGGCGCGCACGGTCCGAGAGCTCCTTGGATTCCTCAGCCGCCTCGAGGGCCCGCTCCTCAGCCTCTCTGGCGCGCTCGGCGGCGTCCCGGGCGCGCTCCATCCGGATCTCCACAGAGTCCCCGCCAACCGGAGCGGCGTCGATGATGGCTGCGCCGACCCTTCGCCGTTGGTCGCGAGCGCCGGCGGTGGCGGATTCCACCGGCTGTAGGGCTCGTGACAGCACCCACGCGGCGTTGGACGGCATCTCCTTCAAGCCAGTCCGTGCTCGCTCCGACAGCGACATATCGAACCTCTCCATGTAGACAGCAGCGTATCGGAGTGAGACATTAGCATCTCGTCTGCTGACGCTCTAGACTGACCGCGAGACAGTCATGTCCAACGCGGTCCCCAGACAGGCCCTCCAGCAGCGCGTCGCCACGGCGATCCTCGACGGAGCGGCGCGGATGTTCGCTGTCGAGGGAGAGCACGCGAACATGAACGATGTCGCGGCAGCCGCCGGCGTCGCTCGCGCGACCGTCTACCGGTACTTCCCGAACCGCCAGGCCCTGCTCGACGAGCTGGCCCAAGTTGCCCTCGACGACGCCGAGGCGCGGCTAGCGTCGGCGCGGATCGACGAAGTGCCCCCCCTGGAGGGAATCGCCCGCGCCGTGCGCGCCCTCGTGGACGTCGGGGACGCCTTCGTGTTGCTCGCCCGCGAGCGAGTGCGATCGGAACCCGGCCGCTTCGAGCGCAGCGTCACCCGGCCGCTCCGTCTCCTGTTCGAGCGCGGCCAGACCACCGGGGACCTTCGCGGGGACATCGCGGCCGCCCGGCTGAGCGAGTCGCTGATCGGATTGATCGTTGCCCTAATCACGTCGACGCCCCCGCTCGGCAAGGAGGACATAATCGCCACGATCACCGACCTCTTCCTCGATGGCGCCCGCGCCCGCGGCCCACGGCTTCCATGAGCGAGGATCAGCCCGACACCGCCACCCGCCGCCCCAACCCCGCTCTCGAGGAGGACGAGATGGACCACGAGCCCGACCGATCGGCTCCAGAAGCAGAAGAGGAGGAGCCGGCGGACGCCCGGCCGGCGGAGCACGAGGACCATGATGCCGGCGCGCTCCTGAAGGAGCTGGTCGCATACCTGCGCGACAACCGCACCGAGCTTCGTGAAGAGTGGGCGCGCCGCATAAGCGAGGCCGAGCTGCTCGGCGTCATGTCGGACGAGGAGATCTTCACCGAGGCCACCGCGGTCTACGACAACTACGTGGACGCCCTCGAGACGGGCAGCATCGAAACCCTGCAGACCTACGCCCGCGAGCTCTCGGAGAGGATCATCCCTCGAGGCGTGGAAACGCACGAGGTTCTCGGAATCGTGCTGCTCCTGCGAGACGTGCTCGCTCGCTCGCTCTTCGCGAGATACCAAGAGGATCGCGAGCTCTTGAACCGCATCCTGGACGCATACGAGCCCGCGGCGAACCGGATCGCGGTGACCGTCGGGGTGAGCTTCGTCGAGGAGCGCGAGCGAGTCATCCACGATCAGCAGGAGTCACTTCGGGAGCTATCAACCCCGGTTCTCCAATTACGCGAGCGCCTGCTCATCCTGCCGATCATCGGTGTGCTCGACTCTGCTCGCGCGCGCCAGCTCACGGAGCAGCTCCTGGGGGCAATCCAGGACAACCGTGCCCGGGTCGTCGTGATCGACATCACCGGAGTGGCCACCATCGACCGCACCGTCGCCAATCACCTCGTTCAGACCGTCGAGGCCTCGCGCCTCATGGGAGCGAGCACGATTCTCACCGGTCTCTCGTCCGAGATCGCCCAGACGCTCGTGGACCTCGGCGTCGATCTCGGGATGATGAGGACGGTCGGCGACCTTCAGGGCGGAATCGAGGAGGCCGAGCGCCTGGCGGGCTATCGCGGCACAGAGGACCACGCGCCCGGCGACGCCGAGAGCTAGGGCCGGCATCCCGATGTCGGTAGCGATCCTGCGACAGGGCGACTACCTGATCGCGTCCATCCAGTCGGACCTCAGCGACAGGCAGGTGCTTGAGCTCCGCGAGGAGCTTGCGGAGATGGTGGGCAGGTGCCGCGCTCGAGGGATCGTGATCGACGTAGCGGCGCTCGACGTCATCGACTCCTTCGTCGCCCGCTCTTTGCGCTCGATCGTCCTGACCGCGAAGTTGCGTGGCGCCGAGACCGTCATCGTCGGGATCCAGCCCGACGTGGCGATCGCCATGGTGCAGTTCCGCCTGAACCTCGGGCAGCTCCGCGTAGCCCTCGACCTGGACGAGGCACTCGCTCTGCTCGATCGCCTGACACGAAGGGACGTCGAGGATGGCCGGTGAGGTGGCCGGTGAGGTTCGTGTGGCCATCAACACCGATGCCGACCTGGTGGACGCCCGCGCCGAGGGGCGCGCCATGGCCGAGCGACTCGGGTTTCCGCGGCCGGATCCCACCCTGATCGCCACCGCCATCTCTGAGGTCGCGCGCAACATCGTCGTGCACGTCGGCCGCGGCGAGATCCTCCTCAGGCCGGTCCAGGAGGTCAACCGCTACGGCCTGGTCGTGATCGCCCGCGACGAAGGCGCGGGTATCCGCGACCTCGACGCGGCTCTGCGGGACGACTACAGCGGCAGGGGCGGCCTGGGGCTCGGGCTGTCAGGTGCGCGGCGACTCATGGACGAGTTCGACATCGAGTCGACCGCCGACACCGGCACGACCGTGACGATGAAGAAGTGGAGGCAGCGGGACGAGCTCGAGCGCCTTCGCGAGGAGCGTCGGCGGCGTGGGTGAGCAAGACGTGTTGGAGACGATCGAATGGGGACTCGCGACGCGCCGTCGGCGCGGTGAAGCGGTGAATGGCGACCTCGGGGTCGTGGCCGTCCTCCCCAAGGGCCTGCTCGTGGCGGCCATCGACGGCCTAGGTCACGGTGGCGAGGCAGCCCGCGCGGCCCGTGAGGCCGGCGAGGTCGTGCGCGAGAAGGCGAGCGAAGACCTCGTCCCACTCCTTGAACGCTGTCATGACGCACTGCGGGACACACGGGGCGCCGTGATCGGCCTCGCCTTCATGTCCCATCTCAGGCGCAACCTGACCTGGCTCGGCGTGGGGAACGTAGAAGGGCTCGTGCTGAGCGCTGACCCGTCCGCCCTTCAACCGAAGGGGTATCTCGCGCTTGGGAGCGGCGTCCTCGGGCACGAGTTGCCAAGTGTCAGAAGCACTGCTCTCGACGTCCGTCCCGGGGATGTCCTGATCTTGGCCACCGACGGGATCGAAGCCGCGTTCGCGGACTCGCTAGACATCTCCGGCTCGGCGCAGGCCATCAGCGAGCGGATACTGGCCGTGCACTGGAAGCCCATCGACGACGCCCTCGTGCTTGTAGTCCGCTACGTCGGCGCCCGCCCATGAGCGCGGGTGGGGGCACCGGAGTACGTTCTTTCTCCCCAAGCTACGTGTCCGCGCTCACCGAGTATCTGCGCAACCCGAGCGAACGCTCGCTGCACGTCGCGTACGAGCTCGGACGGGAAGCGGTGGGCCGCCAGCTGAGCATGCTCGACCTGGCGGTTGTTCAGCAAGAGGCCCTTCTCTCGGCCTTGGCCGACGCCTCCGGCCCCAAGGAGACGCAGCGGGTGACACGTGCAGCCGGTGACTTCTTCCTCGAGAGCCTGGCATCGTTCGAGATGGTCCAGCGCGGCTTCAGAGAGGCCACCGAGGCGGCCCGGCTCGAACGGCGCCAGACTGAGATGTCGCGGCAGCTGTCGACCTTTCTGGCAGATGCTTCGCTCGCCCTAGACGCTTCCGAATCGCTCGAGGAGGTGCTCCGGCTGGTGGCAGAGCAGGCACGGGAGCTCGTGGGCGCCAAGTGTTGTGTGGCCACGGTGGCGATGGACGGCAAGCCGCGCGCCGCCGAAGCCGTCTCCTTCGACCAGACGGATCGGCGTTGGGCCGGCTTCGTGAGGTGGCTCGACCTGTTCGCGATCTACCGGTGTATCCGCATGAGCGGGGGGTCAGTGCGGTTGGCAGGCGAACAGCTCCTGGAGCAGCCGCAATTCGGCTCCACCTCGGGCCGGCGACCCGTCCAGGGGTGGCTTGCCTCAGCGCTGGCGGCCCTCGACGGGAGCGAGCTCGGCGCCATCCAACTCTTCGACAAGCAGGACGGAGCCTTCACCGGCGACGACGAGGCCGTCCTCGTCCACCTGGCCCAGATGGCCTCGGCCGCCATCGAGAGAACTCGACTGTACGACGAACCCGGATAGCGAGTGGACCGTCGGCTCCCTGCGCGAAGGAGCCGATCAGGTGAGGCTGATCCCAACTCCCGCGAGAGCTGCCCCGAGACGGGTGTTTCTTAGTCATTCGTGGCGTCCTGGCCTGTGCCGTGTCACGAGTACGAGCGTGGAGTGCTTGCATCGCGGCCCCCCTTCCGCTAGACCACGGGGCCAGGGAGTCCCGACACTCAGGAGGAGCCAGTGGGACGCTCGTTAGGGGCAGCTGCCCGTTGCAAGCCACCGCCGCGGCTTGCGCCACAGCGACAGCCGGTCCGGCAGGCTGATCGTGTTCTCGGTTCACGGGGGTGGTTTGGGCATGGCCTTTGACCAATCCAAGATCGGGACCCTGGCAGCGGAGTTGATGGAAGAACTGGAGAGCCGGTTCTCCGACGACGCGAGGATCGGCGATCTCGCGCTGGTTGTGGAGGTTGTCTCCCCGGCACGCACCGAGATCGCGACGACGTACTCGAATACGCGGGCGCACGTCAACCTCGGGCTGCTCGAGTTGGCCCGAGAGTCGATCTTGCGCACGGGCGGCAATCGCGGGTCTAAGTAGACACGATGCCAGCGGCAGACGGCCGCGGCGGGTCGCCTAGAGGAGGCGGATCAGGATGTTGACCAGCACGGTCAGCGTGAGCGACAGGAGCAGGGACATCACCAGGCAGCCGGGCATGAAGCGGAGCTGAGTCCGCTCGCCCGGCCGCTTGGTGAAGAGGAACATCGGTCTGTTGGCTAGCTGTTGGCCAGCTCGCGCTCGGTGGCCTGCAGGACGCCGGCGCGGTTCTTGTGCTTGCGCTCGTAGCTGCGAACGGCCTTGATGCGTGTCTCGTCGCCCTCTCCGAGCACGGCACGGACTTCGTCGACGCCGAGCTCGTCGTAGCCGGGCCACGGCTCGTCCGCCTGCAGCGAGTCGATCCGGCCGGTGACGGTGGAGCGGTTCTGGTGCTTGCGCTCGTAGGCGTTCACCTTGGCCAGCTCGACCTGCGAGAGCTCGGCCAGCTTGCCGATGATCTCGTCGACGCTGAGCGAGTCGTAGCCCGCTATGGCGAGATCCGATTCGGAGGCAACGGCGCCTTTGACCGTGCCCTCGGCACGCGCCACGCCCGGCACCTTGCGGGCCTGGCGGGCGGTCCGCTTGGCCTGGCCGGTGCCCCGGCGGGCTGTGCGCTTGGCCGTCTTGCCGACCTCGCGGACGGCGTCGGCGGCGCCCGTCTCGGTCACGTCGTAGGAGCCGTCGCCGTCGAACTCGGCGCTGGCCACGGCGTCGGTCAGCCGCGGGATCTCCCTCAGCAGCCGGTCGAGCATCCGCTGCTCGTCGCCCAGCACCGAGTTGGCGAGCCGCTCGGTCTTGGCGTCGCCGGCGCTGGGCGAGCCGGGCCAGCGCCGTGTAGGTGGCGATCTCCTGCGCCTCCGCCGCACATGAGTCCTTGGCGTTCTTGAGCACCTTCTCCTCACCGCCACTGCCGCGGACCAGGTCGACCGGCGTCTTGGTCAGCGCCAGCGCCTGCCCGATCACGCTCTGGACCAGGCCGAGCCCGACCTGGAGCGGGTTGCTGCCCTGCCCGAGCTCGCCCAGGCGCCGCTCGACGCGGCTGGCGTGACGGCGAGTCTCCCCGAGATGGGTCTCGAGGCCGTCGCGGTACTGCCCGCTCGGCGTCATCGCGACCTGCGCCTGCAGCTGGCGCACCAGCGCCAGCTCCGACGCCGTGGGCCTCGTTCAGGTACTGGACGATCTTCTGCTGCTGCTGGTTACTCAAGATCTTCAACTCCTTGGTTCGAGGCGGAGATGCTTCTCAGCGGCCCACAACGACCCTTCACCGAACGCCCCGAGATAAAGCGGCAAGCGTTCGGCGCAAGGGCGTTGCGGACCAGGGTTCGAACTAGTGGTCGGCGTTGCGGTCGCCGCGCTCGTCCCAGTAGGGGTCACGGACACCCGACTTGGCGATGCCGCGGCTGATCATGTAGCCGACGGTCAGGATCGTGATGTAGAGCCACACCTTGTCGGCGGCGAAGTAGTCGGCGCCGCCTTCCTGGCCCTCGACCGAGTTGCCGGCGATCAGAATCGCAAGCACCATCAGCACGAAGGCCGCGAACTCGCTCGTCTTGAAAAACGACTTGGTCTCGGTCGTCAGCCGCCGGGCGGCCTGGCCGACACGGCCACTGCTGCGGCCATCTACACCGGCAGAGCCGGCCGTCACGTCACGCGTTGCCATGAGAAACTCCTTGGGTTGGACTGCAGGGCTCCGTAGTTCCGTCGCGGGCTCTGATGTCCCCTTCGGCGCTTCGGGTCGGCGAGCGAAGAAACTCCGGCTCGCCTGACCGATCTCTCATGCCCAAGCACGGACGCGTCAAACACTGGAGCTTACGGGCCCAAACCACCGACTCCTGCTGGGTCCTCGAGCCGCCCGCGTGAAACTTTCGGTGGCCCAGAACGTACTAAGCGGTCCTGGCTCGAATCCGTCCGGGGGGAAGTCTCACGAGCCAGTCCCGCCAGCCTTTCGCTACCCGTTCGCGCCGCAACTAAGCGCAGCGCGTTGGGCAACCACTTGGGCCCCGGGGCCGCACGCGGCAGCGAATCGAGGCTACGATTCGGCCATGCCCGACACTGCCGATCCTAAGGTCGAGCGGGAAGCCGATCGCCTGACCGAACCCGACTGGAGCGCGGGCGTGAAGATGGAACGCTCCGCCTCCATGCGCCAAGAAGTCTCCAACGCAATGGTGGGCCTCAAGAAGGAGTTCTACGGCAAGGGCCCGACCGAGGCGAAGACCTACATCAACGACAACTACGTGTTCTGCGTGATGAAGGGCGGCCTCACCCGCAACGAGCAAACCCTGCTCGACAGGGGCGAGGCGGAGTTAGTGCGCACCTACCGCCTGCGCTTCCAGGAGGCGATGGCAGGCCCGACCACCGAGAGCATCGAACGGATAACGGGCTGTCGCGTCCTCACATATCACAGCCAGATCGTCTTCGATCCCGAGCACGCTGTCGAGTTCTTTGTGTTGGATCAACCTCCCGAAGCAACCAGCGCTAAGCGGTAGAGCCCGCCCCGCCGACAGGAGTAGCCAACACAAAGGCGGGTAGCGACTGAGGATGTCGCTAAGAGCCTCCTCTCAAGGCTCGCCCAGGGGACCGGCCCTTCTCATGGGAATCGGGTTGGGTGGCTTCATCGACGGCATCGTGCTCCACCAGATCCTCCAGTGGCACCACATGCTGTCCAGCACGGGCGACTACCCGGCCGACACCGTCGCCGGACTCGAGAAGAACACGCTGGTTGATGGCTTTTTCCACCTCTCCACCTGGATCTTCGTGGCCGTCGGCGACGACCCTGTCGACGCAGGCCTGGAAGGAAGGCCAACTGGCCCCGCCGTGGCGGGCGCATGTCGGGATGCTCCTCGTTGGCTGGGGCGCCTTCAACCTGGTCGAAGGGACCATCGACCACGAGATCCTGGGTATCCATCACGTCCGCGACGACCTCGGCGGACCGATCGGTTGGGACCTAGGTTTTCTAGCGTTCGGACTGGCGTTGGTCGCCGTAGGGCTCGCGCTCACAGCAAACTCCGCCCGCCCACGGCTCGATCCTTTACCCGACCCCGAACAGACGAGGCCCCGCAAGTTGCGGGGCCTCGCCGGGGAACTGCACCGCACCAATCGGGTGGAGTGATACGGCCGCCCTTTAGTACCCAGGACGAGACCGGTTAGTCCCGCGCCGCCCGGGGGCACCGAAGGCCGCCGGCTTTGTTGTCTTCTTGCTTTTCGAGTGAGTCGCCGATGGGCCAGAGAAGCGGCGGCCAGAGCCGGACGAAGAGCGCGCCGGCTCCCCTCGGGGCTGGGCGAGCTCGTCAAACTCTCGCCACGCGAATCGACCTCGGCGGGACGCGGCACCGCCCAGACGGTCGATACGGGTCGACCCCACCCGGTTCGCTGACCGCCGCATGTCCGATCTGGGACATCTGGCGGGCGGGCGTGTCCGATCTCGGACGTCTCGGCGGACATGGCAGGGGTTACCGGCTAGCTTCGTCGGTCCTATGGAGACGATTGGCCGGGGCCACCGGCTAAACAGGCCTGTTGGACCGATCTGTCTCCGGTTTGCCTTGTCGCGGTCGGATAACCGGCCCGGGAGCGGGACCGGCCCGCCAGACTTTGGACAGGGGGATTTCGAGCCGAGACCGCTCATCTTCGCTCCGGTTGGGGTCCGCTGCCAATGAGTGGGAGCGGCGCGGGTGGGAGTGCGGCTCAGAACCTGACGAACGGAATCGTGGGTTTGTATCGCGAGCGCTTCGGTCGCGGCCCCGTCCAAGCCAAGTCCTATCTCGAGGACGACCACGTACTAGTGCTGCTCGGTGGCGTCGAGACAGACTTGGAGCACACCCTGGCCGAGCAAGGCCGTGAGGACCTCGTCGGCGAATTGCGACACGTTGTCGAAGGCGCGTTCTACGACGAGCTCTGTGCGCTGGCCGCCGCGGCCACCGGCCGGCAGGTCCGGGCGATGCTGAGCGACCACGACGCGGCCAGCGACTCCACCGCCCTCGTCTTCCTGCTCGAGCGCTAGGGCCCGGTCAGCCGGCTGGGCGGGCGTCTCGTGACACCGGGACATCTCGGCGACCGCCAGTGAACCGCTGTCGCGGTTCACTGGGGTCCGAGTCGCCGTGCTCGCTACAACGCCGCACGACTCCGCGAGCCGGCGAAGAACACAATCAGAGCGAGGATTGCGAGAACGAACAGAATCGGGTGCACGATCGTGCCCCCGGCGATAGCGATGATCAACAGCACGATTCCCAGAATGAGCCAAAGCATCGGGGGTTCCTTTCAGATCAGGGCTGTGACAGGGTCAACGTAGTCGCGGGTGCGCGTGGTCGTGGCGGAGTAGGTCGGCATGCGTACGTCCCCGTGAAGACGTGATAGAACCGACCGGATGGAAGCTGGCCCGGGGGCGACGATCTCGATCGTCGACGCCGACCCCGACCTCGCCGACCTGTTGGATGAAACCGAGCTGGAGCGCGCCCGCCATGAGGCGCGAGCCCGCGTGCTGGCGCTGTGGCCCGGCCCGTGGGACGCAGGCGCCTCGATCGAGCCCGAACGCCACCACCGCGGCTTCCTGGTATTCGACGGACTGATAACGCGCGACGTGGAGGTGCTCGGTCGCCAATGCGTCGAGCTGCTCGGTCACGGCGACGTGATGCGGCCGTGGCACTGGGACGACGAGGGCTCGCACGTTCATGCCGAGATCGGGTGGACCGTGCTCGAACCGGCTCGCCTGGCTGTGCTGGACCAGCAGCTCGTCACGCACATAGCCCCGTGGCCGCAGCTCGGCGTCGAACTCTTCAACCGTGGAACCCGGCGGGCGCATGCGCTCGCCGTTTCGCTCGCGATCGCCCATCATCCCCGCGTCGACGACCGCCTGATGCTCACGCTGTGGCACCTCGCCGAACGCTGGGGCCGGGTAAGCCAGGAAGGCGTTGTGGTCCCACTGCCGCTTCCGCACCAACGGCTCGCCGATCTCGTCGGCGCACACCGGCCATCGGTCACGACCGCGCTCGGCGAGCTCGTACGTGCCGGCTCGGTAAGCCGTCGGGAGAGCGGTGACTGGGTCCTGCACGGAAGCCCGCCGCGCGAGCTACGTCACCACCGTCTCGCCGCGATGGCAGTGGGCGACCGGCTGCGAGAGCGTGCCGACGCTCAGCCGTAGGCAACCCGCATCGCACCTGGGAGGTCGCAGGGTTTGGAGGCGGGTCTCCGGGTACCTCTCCACCACCTACGAGGAGGTAGAGATGGCTATGACAGCCAGAGACGTGATGACCCCGGACGCGCAGTGCATCGGAGAGAACGACACTGTTCTCGACGCCGCCAAGCGCCTCGCTGAGCTCGATGTGGGCGCGATGCCGATTTGCGGCGAGGACGACCGCCTCAAGGGCATGCTCACCGACCGTGACATCGTCGTGAAGGTGCTGGCGCAGGGCATGGACCCATCCAGCACGAAGGCGGGCGCGCTCGGCGAGGGCAAGCCAGTCACGATCGGCGCGGACGACTCGATCGACGAGGCGCTCAGGACGATGAGCGAGCACAAGGTCCGTCGCCTCCCCGTGATCGACGGCCACGACCTCGTCGGCATCGTCAGTCAAGCCGACCTGGCCAGGGAGCTCGACGAGGAGAAGGTCGGCGACCTGGTGGAGGCAATCTCCGCCGCCCCCTGAGGATCTTCGAGCGACCGACAGGAGGAGTGACAGATGGCTGAGCCAGTCCCGGCAGGCAGCGACGTTTCAGCAGGCACCTACCGCTGCACCAACTGCCGCAACGAAATCGACATGCAATCCACCACGTCGCTGCCGCCATGCCCCGAGTGCGGCAACGGCCAGTGGCAGACCGTCTCCGGCGGCGACAGCGTCGACGACCCCTACCCGGACCGTTGACGCTGTCGAGCGGGGTAATGCACTGGCGATGTCTCTGATCGCCGAAGGGCGTACTCCGCCTGAAGTTGCCCTATCTGCTGAGCGATCGTGGCTCGGCCTCGCCCGTAACCACCACGCGCTCCTTCCGCTTTCCCGGGATCCCGCTCACGAGTGGTCCTGAGCGTCCAACTGGCTTTGTTTGCGTTGGTCGGCACGCAGCGTGATCTCGGTCACGACGGCGGAGGCGACGTCCTTGACCAGGCCGATCTCTTCGTCGGTCCAGATGCGCGGTTGGTGGTCGATCACGCAGAGAGTCCCTATGGCGTGTCCCTCGCGTGTGATTAAGGGGACGCCCAGGTAGGCGATCACGCCGAGGTCGTGGATGGCGAGGTTGTCGAGCAGGCGGTCGTCCTTGCGGGCGTCGCTGACGATCACCGGCTCCCTTGCTGCGACGACGTGCTGGCAAAAGGAGTGGGAGAGGGGTGTCTCGCGCTGGGTGGCCCAAGGTTCCGGCAGGCCGAGGCAGCTCTTGAAGAACTGGCGGTCGCGGTCGACGGCCGAGACGAGGGCGACGGGCGCTTTGACGACCTTGGCGGCGAGCCGGGCGAGCCTGTCGAATGGCTCCTCTGGCGGGCTGTCCAAAAGGGCGCTGTCGTGGAGCGCCGCGAGGCGTTCGGGCTCGGCGAGTGCTGTCGCGAGCCCGTCCCCGCGAGCCCGTCCCTTGGCCCGCGCCGCAATCTCAGCGATCGTGATCTCGGAGGCGGGGTCGCCGCGGCGGCCGGCGAGTATCGACAGGCGGATGATCGCGGCCTCACGCACAAATTGCGCGGCGCTCACGCCGAGGCGGCTGGATTCGCTCTCCAGCATCGCCCATAGGTCCTCGCCGAAGCGGACGGTTGTGGCCTTCATCCCCATGGCGGAAGCCTACCCGCTCCGGGTAATCGCTATCGCTACTTGTGTTTGTGGGACCTCAGAGCCGGGTAGCGATAGCGGATCCGGTATCGCTAGCCAGCAAGAGGTCGGCGACACCGGCGAGGGGCGGCATCGCCGCCGAACACGAGAGGTAGGAGCCACACGATGTCCAACACAGAACAGGCGGTCGCCGACTGGCGCGGCCGGAACGCAGTCGACAGCGATGGCGACAAGATCGGCTCGATCGACGAGGTCTACATGGACACCGAGACGGGCAAGCCCGAGTGGCTGGCCGTGAAGACGGGGCTATTCGGCTCGAAGGTGAGCTTCGTCCCGATCGCCGAGGCCCGCGAGTCCGACGGGGATGTGCGGCTGCCCTACGACAAGCAGCAGGTCAAGGACGCCCCGCAACGCGGAGGCCGACGGCGAGCTCTCACAAGAAGAGGAGGCCAGCCTCTACAGCCACTACGGGCTCGACTATTCGGAGGCCCGTTCGGACTCCGGGCTGCCCGAGGGCAACGGCGGCGAGCAGACCGGTCGCGACCCGGTCGGACGCGACACCAGCGGCCCGAACACCGACGACGCGATGACCCGCTCCGAGGAGGAGCTGCGCGTGGGCAAGCGCCAGCCGCGAGAGCGGACGCGCGCGGCTGCGCAAGTACGTGGTAACCGAGCAGGTGCAGCAGACGGTGCCGGTACAGCGCGAGGAGGTCCGCGTCGAGCGCGAGCCGATCACCGACGCCAACGTCGGCGACGCCACGGCCGGCCCGGCGATCTCCGAGGAAGAGCACGAGGTCACCCTCCACGAGGAGGAGGTCGTCGTCGAGAAGCGCGCCGTGCCCAAGGAGCGCGTGCGCCTCGACAAGGAGACCGTGACCGAGGACCAGACGGTCTCCGAGGAGGTCCGCAAGGAGCAGATCGAGGCCGAGGGCGATACCGCGGATTCCCGCGGCGGCCGCCGGTAATCGACGACGCGATGGGGGAGGGTGAGGCGTGGAGCTGCGCGTCTCACCCAGCCCGTCGGGGAGACGCAAATGGGTCCCCTTGAGATAGTCCTAGCGCCTTGGCGCACCGTGCGGGTATTGGCCCGGGCGGCCGAGGACCTGAACGCCGTGGCGGAGCGCGCCCGCCGCGACCCCGACCCCGTCGATGAGGCGCGGGAGCGCGTGGACGCACTCTTCACCCAGCTGGAGAGACTCCTTGCCGCCATCGGCAAGGTAGACGCCAGCGCACTCGCGCTCGGCGCCGGAGGCGAGGACCTTCTGCTGTCTACACGTGAGCTGAACTCGACGGCTCGGACGATTGAGACTGGGGGCCGGGAGCTGCGGCGCACCGGCGAGGTCCTCGACGACCATATGCAAGAACTCATTGCAGGAGGCAAAGACCTCACGGCCGTGGCCAAGGACCTGTCCGGCTCGTTGCGCGTCCTCCGGGCGGCGCTCCCCCATCTTCTGGAAGGCATGGACAGCGTGGCGCAGCTAGAGGACTCGGTGGAGACCGTGGCGGAGACCGATCGAGCCTCTTCAAGGCGTCGCCAAAGGCGTCGGACGAGTGTCGGAAAGACTGTCGCGCTGAACCTGACCTCGAGGAGTTGCCGGCATCAAGGGCGGCTAGCGCTTCTTGCGTCGCTACTGTGCTCGGACCAGATCAGCTTCCAGCGCCGAGTGGTCGCTCAAGCCCTCGTCGCGCCAGGCGTGATGGTAGGCACAGGCCGCGGGCACCAGCTCGGCCGAGGTGAACACGTGGTCGAGGCGCCAGCCGCCGGCATGGCCTGAGATTCGCTGCCAGGTCCAGCTCGGCTCGTGGGATCCGTACCCGTGCAGCGACCGGAAGGCGTCCCGGTACCCGAGCTCCCGTAGGCCAGGGACGACGCCCAGCTCGGCCTCGTCCCAGTCGCTTCCGCGCTCGGGCCGCAGGCGCCCGCGCGAGTCTCTGGCGAACGTGACCACTTTGCCACTCTCGAGCTCGCGGCGAGGTGTGTTGAGGTCGCCGCACACTACGCGCGCCACTGGCGATGCGAATTCCAGCCCGGCGCGCACGGCCTGGAGCGTGCGCGGCTTCACCCAGCCGTTTGCGGCGTTGGGGACGTGGAGACAGTGGACCTCGACGGGGCCGAGCGGGGTCGCGGCCACCGCGGCGAGCGCGGTCTCAGCCCAGGGGACGGGCAGTGTCGCGACCGGGTTCCGGAGCGGGACTCCAGATCCCAGCAGCACGCCGGTGCGGCGCCGCGACGCGGGAGCGCGAGAGGGGTCGGCGGTGTCCAGGGACGCCCAGATGTGGGGAAGCCCGATCCGCTCCAACATGGCCCGCCAGAGAGGAAGTGTCCGAGCGGTGACCTCCTGGAGCGCGACCACGTCAGGGTCGCGACTCGCCAGCGCGGTGGCCTGCTCGGCCAGCCGGGACGAGCGCCGAGCCACGTTCCAGGTGATCACCCTCAACGCGGGCCGGCCAGAAGTCCCCTCTCCCGCCGAAGTCACCGCCCCCATGTCGTAAAAAGGCCAAGCCCGCCGCCGAGCATGGACCCGAGGAGCGGCCCCGGGCGCAGACCGCGCCAAGGTACCCGTCGGCCAAGGGAGGTACTCACCCTCCGCATTCCACTATCAGGCAAACAGCCGGGCCAACCCGGCTCAGCTCTGTTTCGTCTCGCGTGTGGCCGCGGTGAGCGTCTTGATGACGTACACCACCGAGAGCACGAAGAATACGGCCCCCAGCAGGGCACGCACTTGCTCCGAGTCCAGCGGTGCGCGTCGTGCCACCGGCTCCGCTATCCCGTCCGCCACCTTCTCCCGCCACCCCTGTAGGCCGGCCTGTCCCAGCCTTGTCGCTGTAGGCATGTTGGTTCCCTCCATCTCCGTGTTGTGCCTGGATCCCCCGTACCCGCTTCCTCCGGCGCAACCCCCGACGGAGCGGCTCGGCGAATGGAGGTCGCAATGTGCTGCCCGAGGCCAACGGGTGAGGTCAGGTGAATCAACACCCTGACCACCACGGCAGCGGCAGGGAACGCCAAGGTAATTCGGAGGGGTTGCGGGGCCTGGGTGGGCGGCCGCCTACTCGTACGCCAAGGCGTCCAGCACCTTGAGCTTCGACGCCCGCCGTGCCGGTGAGATCGCCGCGGCCATGCCGGCGAGGATTGCGAACACCGTGAAGCCGACGAGTGGCGCGAGCGGAACGGAGAACGGCAGCGCTTCCATATCCACGGCCTGCGTCACGACCAGAGCCAGGAACAGCCCAAGCCCGAGCCCCATGGAGGCGCCGATCAGCGCGGTTATCACGCTCTCGTGCCGGATCATCCGTCGCGCCTGACGCCGCGTCATGCCGATGGTCCGGAGCATTCCGATCTCGCGGGTGCGCTCGAACACGGAGAGGATCATGGTGTTCACCATCCCGAACAGGCTCACGATCACCGAGAATCCGAGCAGCACGTAGAGCATCGCGAAGACCACCGCTTGGTCCTTGGTCGAGTCCTTTGGGAACGCGGCGCCGGTGTGCAGCGTGGCGTCGTCGAAATCGTTCGCGGTCACCTCAAGGGCCGGCTTCGCCGCGGCGGGGGCGTCGATGAACGTAAAGCTGTTCTTCGGGCGCTTGAACGCGGCGTCGAACCCCTGCTGACTCATGCTCACGTCGGCCAGGAGCGGATTCTGGTCGGGCGGGTCGAAGATGCCGCGCACCGTGAGCGTGCGCTTGACGCCCGCCGGTGTGGTGATGGGCACCGTGCTACCCACGCTCAGGTTCTTGTCGTCGGCGTACGACTTGGCCACCAGCGCCCCGTCGGTCCCGAGCTTCCCGAGCGTCCGGTCTGAGCCGGAGGTCCAATTGAAGGTGTAGAAGCGCGCGATCGTGGCCGGGTCGACCCCGGTGAGCGGGGCTTCCTCGCCCTTGACGAGGGCCTGGTCGGAGCGCACCTGCGAGGCCACCTTGACCCCCGGCGTGGCCGCCAGCGCGTCACCCTCCACGGCCGCGAAGGGCAGATCCTCGTCGCCGTCCACCACGTAGTCGGCGTTGAGCTGATCGCTGATCGCGGTCTTCGTCGCGGAGTTGATGCCGGATCCGAGCACGGCCACGACCGTGACGAGGGTGAGCCCGATCATGAGCGCGGCGGCGGTGGACGCCGTGCGGCCGGGGTTGCGAATCGCGTTCGCCTCGGCCAGCTCGCCCGCGACTCCTCCCCCGCGCCGCGCGGGCCAGCCCACCACTCCGGCCAGCGGCTTGATCAGGCTGGGCAGAAGCAGGGCGATGGCCACGAAGAGCCCGAGCAACCCGCCGGCCACCAGGAGCGCCACGAGGATCCCGGCCACCCCGCCGAAAATGGCCACGGCGAGCGCGAGCAGGGCGCCGACGAGCACTCCCACCCCGGTCTTGGCCGAGTGTGCCGCGAACCGGGAAGTGGGCAACACCGACCCTTCGCGCACCGCCGCGATCGGCGGGATGCGAGTGGCCCTGCGTGCGGGCAGGATGCTCGCGATCAAGGTGATTCCCGTGCCGAGGAGGATGGACACCCACACCGTCCGCGACTTGATGACGGTGCTGGCCTCGGGCAGCTCGAACCCGAGCAGGGTGAACAGCGCCACGAGGCCCTTGGCCAGGCCGATGCCGAGCACCAGTCCCACCAGGGAGGCCACCAGGCCGATCACGAAGCCCTCGACCCTCACCTCCCGCTTGACCTGCTTGCGGGAGGCGCCGAGCGTCCTGAGCGTGGCGAACTCGCGCGTGCGCTGCGCGACCGTGATCGAGATCGTGTTGAAGATGACGAAAGCGCCCACCAGCAGGGCGATGGCGCCGAAACCGAGCAGCACGTTCCGGATGATGGCCAGCGAGTCGTTCAGCTCATCGGCGTCGGATGCGGCCTGCGCCTGCGCGTCCTTGACCTGGAGCGTGGCGGGAATGAGCGGATCGATCGCTCGGACGAGCTGAGCGGGCGTGGTGCCGTCCTTCGCGGCGACCGAGATCGAGTCGAAGCGACCCTCACGGTTGAACAGGGACTGGGCGGTCGCCACGTCCCAGGCGGCGATGCTCGCGAAGCCGAGCGAGTCGACGCTGCCGAACGAGACGGTGCCGCTCAGCTTGTACGTGTGCTTCTTGCCGAGCGTGGACACCACCACGCTGTCGCCGATCGCATAGTGCTCGTTCTTGGCGGTGCCGACGTCCACGGCCACCTCACGCGGACCCTGCGGCGGATTGCCCTCCTTGAACTTGAACGGGCTGAAGCGTCCGTTGGCGGCGTCGTAGCTTCCGCCCACGCTCTCCCTCGTCACGGCCTTGCCGTCAGTGCCGATGATGTCGGCCGCGTGCGCCTCGGCGGGGGCCACCTCGCCGGCGGCCGCGTCCACCTGGGGTAGCTCCCGAACCCGCGCGAGCACGGACGCGGGAATGGTCACGCCGCTGCCGTTGGTGGAGTCCTTGACGATCTCCTTGCCGCGGATCACGGCGTCGGTGTTCTTCGCCGACTCGGTGAAGAGGCCGGTGAACGACTTCAGCGTCGTGTCGGTGAGGATGAACGTGCCGCTCACCATCGCCACGCCGATGACCACGGCGAAGGCGGTGAGCAGCGCCCGGATCTTGCGGAACGCGAGTCCCTTCAGGGCCACGCTGATCACAGTGCGCTCACTTCCTCGAGCGTCTCCAGGATCGCGTGCGCGGAGCAGCCCCCGACGTCCCGGACGATATTGCCGTCGGCCAGGAAGAGCACGCGGTCGGCGATGGCCGCGGCGTTCGCGTCGTGGGTGACCATCACGGTGGTCTGGCCCAGCGAGTCCACGGAGTCGCGCAGGAGCGCGAGGATCTCCCCGCTCGTGGAGGAGTCGAGGTTGCCGGTGGGCTCGTCGGCGAACATCACGGTGGGCCGCGACACCAGCGCCCGGGCCACCGCCACGCGCTGCTGCTGGCCACCCGAGAGCTCGGACGGGAGGTGCGTCATCCGGTCGCCGAGACCGACGGTCTGGATCAGCTCCGCGAGCCAGTCGGGATCGGGCTTGCTCCCCGCCAGCTTGAGCGGCAGCGCGATGTTCTCCGAGGCCGTGAGCATCGGGAGCAGGTTGAAGAACTGGAAGATGAAGCCGATGTGGTCGCGCCGGAGCAGCGTGAGCTCGGTGTCGTCGAGGCCGCCGATGTCGATTCCGGCCACCGTGACCTGGCCCTCGGTCGGCACGTCAAGGCCGGCGAGAATGTGCATCAGGGTCGACTTGCCGGAGCCCGAGGGTCCCATGACGGCGGTGAGGCGGCCCACGGCGATGTCCACCGAGACACCCCGTAGAGCGTCGACGGCGGTGTCGCCCTCGCCGTAACGGCGCACGACGTCCACGGCGGTCACTACCGGCGGCCCGTCCGTGCCGGGACGGTCGTTCTGCATCACGGTCGTTTGCATCAGGACCTCCTGCTGGTGGACGGTGCGCGCGAGGAGCCTCGCCGCCCCGGGCCCCTTCCCGACATCAGGGAGGACCCTGAACTTGCCCCGAGAGGATCAGGGCATCTGCTCGTGCCGAACGCGGGTCGCGGTCGTGCGCTCGGCCACGTAGCGTGGAAGCTGGGCCAGAGCTTCGGCCTCCGTGTCGGCTTCGAGCTCCCACCAGATCCGGTGGGTGCCGAAGCTGCACGAGGCGGACACCGCCTGGTGGCGCAGCGGACTCTGGAAGGCCTTGAACGAGGCGAACACCACCCCGCATTCCCTGGCGGTGTGACGGTGCTCGAGCATGTAGCGCGGCATTCCCTCGAGTGTCGTGAAGCCCGGCCGGTTCGACATCGGGGGCCACCCTGATCTCGAGGACCGGGTACCGGCGGCGTATGCTGGCCTGTCTACGCCAGTTGAGTTGGCGGTGATCGACCTGGCCCAGGCGCTCGTTGGCCGAGATAGCGAATTGGACCTGCTCGAGGATTTGCTCGAGGGGGGGTGCGCGGGATCTCCCCAGATCCTGTTCGTGACCGGCGAGCCGGGGATCGGCAAGACGTCACTCCTGGACGAGCTGCTGATCCGAGCCGAAGAGCGTGGCTGCCTGGCGTTGAGGGGGTGCGCGGCCGAACTCGAGCGTGAGCTGCCGTTCGGCCTGATCGTCGACGCCCTCGACGAATACCTCGAGTCGCTCGACCCGAGCGCCTTCCATCGCCTGGCCACGGAGGCGCTGCGCGAGCTCGCGGGAGTGTTTCCGGCACTTCGGTCGCTCGACCCGGGCTCGGACGAGCCGACCACCGCGTCGCAGCGCTACCGCGCTCACCGAGCGGTGCGCGAGCTGATCGAGCGCCTGGCGGCCAAGCAGCCCGTGGTTCTGGTACTCGACGATCTCCACTGGGCCGACGGCGCATCGCTCGAGCTTGCGTCCCACCTTCTCAGGCGCCCCCCACGGGCTCGTGTCGTGGTTGCCCTGGGGTTTCGCACCGGACAGGCGGGCCAAGCGATCGAGGCCGACATCGAGTCGGCACTGCGCGGGTCCGAATCCGTCCATGCCCTGGCCCTCGGCCCGCTCGCGCCCTCCGACGCGCAGCTGCTCATGGGCCTCGCCGACCCGGCGGAAGCCGAACGCCACTATCGGGCGAGCGGAGGAAATCCGTTCTACATGCTCGAGCTGGCGCGTGCGCGGGTGGACGGACGCGGGCGCTCGATCCCCGCCGCCGGCGATGGCGACGTGCCCAGCGGGGTGTTGGCGGCCATGATCGGAGAGCTCGACGCTCTGTCGGTGCCCGCCCGGCGGCTGGCGGAGGCCGGGGCCGTGGCCGGGGACCCGTTCGAGCTCGACCTCGCCATGGCCACTGCCGGCATCGGGGAGCAGGACGCTCTCGACGCAATCGACGAGCTTGCCGCCCGTGACCTTGTGCGGCCGGCGCCGGTGCCCCGCCGGTTTCAGTTTCGTCATCCGCTCGTCCGGCAGGCGGTCTACGAGTCATGCGCACCGGGGATGAGGCTCGTCGCCCACGAGCATTGCGCCAACGCATTGGCGGCACAGGGCGCACCGGCCGCCATGCGTGCACATCACGTGCGGCATGCCGCCCGGCACGGCGATCTGGCCGCCGTTGCCGTTCTCGAAGAAGCCGGCACGGCCGCGGCTCAGCGGGCGCCCGCCAGCGCGGCCCGCTGGTTCGAGCTCGCGCTCGACCTTCTCCCCGGCACCGCGCCGCGAGAGGACCGGGTCTCGCTCCTGATGGCGCTCGCCGAGACGCGAGCGGCCGTCGGACGCTTCGAGAGCAGCCGCGAGGCTTTGCTCGAAGGCCTGGCCCTGACGATGCAGGACCAGCAGCAGCTCCGGTTGCAGCTGATCGTTCAATGCGCGTCGCTCGAACAGCTCCTGGGCCAGCACGAGGAGGCGCACTCGCGTCTGGCCGCGGCGCTGCACCAACTCCCCGACCCCTTCTCCTCCGAGGCGGTGACCCTGCTGATCCACCTCGCAGGCGGCAGCCTCTATCGCCAGGACTTCGGCGGAATGCGCGAATGGGGCGAGCGAGCGCTCGAGGTTGCGCGGCGGCTCGAAGACCTACCCCTGACGGCCGCGAGCACGGCCGTGCTGGCGGTTGCCGACACGTTCACCGGGCACGTCCCGGATGCCGAGGCCCACAGCTCGCAGGCCGCGGCTCTGATCGACGAGCTCTCGGACGCTGAGCTGGGCGGGCGGCTGGACGCCCTTGCCAACCTCTGCGCCGCGGAGCTGTATCTACATCGCTACCCCGAGGCCGCCGCTCACGCGAGGCGCGGTATCGCGATCGGCCGGGCCACCGGGCAGGGGAACGTCGCGCCGGTCCTGGTCCCGGTGCTCGGCAACGTACTTCACATGTGGGGGCAGATCGCCGAATCCGCCGAGCTCCTCGATGAGGCGGTGGACGCCGCCCGGCTCTCGGGCAATGCGGAGACTCTGGGATGGAACCTGCTCGGGCGAGCCTTCACCGCCCTGGCGGCCGGCGATCTCTCGCTCGCCCTCCTGACCGCGCAAGAGGCCGTGGACCTGACTCGCAGCCTGGACGACAGCCTCGTCTCCACCAACGCCGGCATCGCGCTCGCGCATGCGCACTACGAGTCGGGTGAGCCGTTGCGAGCGGTGGAGGTGCTCCTCATGGCCGCGGGCGGCGAGGACCTTCCGCTGATTCCCGACGGGTGGCGGGCCAACTACTTCGAGCTGCTCACGCGCTGCTGGCTGGCAGCGGGTCGAACCGAGCAGGCTGAGGAGGCGGCGGCGCGGGCCGAGTCGACCGCCCGCTGGGTACGTCTCCCCCTGGCGGACGCCATGGCGCACCGTGCCGCCGCGGCCGTCGCCCTGGCGAGGGACGATCCGCATGTCGCGGCCGACCGGGCGTTCGCGGCAGCGGCCGCCGCGGACCAGATCGACGCCCGCGTGGACGCGGCCATGGCGCGGACGCTCGCGGGCCGTGCGCTTGCGGCCGCGGGAGACACCGAGCGTGCTCTCCACGAGCTCGAGCACGCCGCCGAGCAGCTCGGTGCGTGTGGCGCGCTTCGGTACCGGAGTCAG
Organism: uncultured Thermoleophilaceae bacterium; assembly: GCA_963759625.1. Taxonomy (GTDB): domain Bacteria; phylum Actinomycetota; class Thermoleophilia; order Solirubrobacterales; family Thermoleophilaceae; genus JACVRW01. The sequence continues at coordinate 58,239 of CAVXAD010000001.1, forward strand.
GCGGAGCACGAGCTTCGGAAACTCGGCCGGCACCCCTACCGCCGCACCCGGGGCGGGCACGCGGCCGACGGCAGCTTCGACACGCTCACGGCGCGGGAGGCGGAGATCGCGCGCCTGGTTGCGAAGCGCCGGACCAACCCCGAGGTCGCGAGCGAGCTCTTCCTGAGCGTCAAGACCATCGAGAGCCACGTGCGGAACATCTTCCGGAAGCTCGACATCTCGTCGCGCCTCGACATAGCACCGGCCATAGAGCGTGCGGACCGGCTCCACGAGGATGCGTTGCGCACCCGGTCGTGACGCGTCCAACCCACGCCCGCCGGCGGCGAAATCACCCGATCCTGGTGAGGCACAGGGCGCGTGGCGGAGATACGTTCGAAGGGCGCCCGATGCGGGCGTTGAACCTCACGAAAGGAATCTCGAAATGGCCGACAGGCCGGTATTTCTTTACGCCGCCCTCTACGACGAGATCGCTGATGCCGAGGCCGACTACGAGGCCGTGTTCGATCTCCACGCCGCCGGGGCGATTGGAACGTTCGACTCGGCGGTGATCAGGAAGGAAGGGGACGGCAAGGTCCGGGTGACGAAGACCGAGAAGCCGACCCAGCATGGCGCTTGGACCGGGGCTGGAGTCGGAGCGCTGGTCGGGATCCTCTTCCCGCCCGCGGTCCTCGGCGCGGCCATCGTCGGAGCCGGCGCGGGTGGCCTGACCGGCCACCTCACCCGCGGCATCTCGCGTGGCGACCTGAAGGAACTCGGCGACGAGCTCGAGGCGGGCAGCGCCGCCGTGATCGTGCTCGGCGAGTCGAAGATCGAAGAGCAGCTCGAGCGCGCGACCAAGCGCGCCAACAAGCTGATCGAGAAGGAGGTGGATGCCGAGGCCGACGACCTCAAGCGCGAGATCGAGGCAGCGGGCAAGGAAGGCGCCACGACCTGACCGTGGGGAATCCTTCGCTTCGTGGAGTGCTGTTCCGAAAGGCTGCCTGAGCCCGTCGCGCTTGGGCAGCCAGTAGTGACGAGTCTCCGACAGCCGCGGTTGTAGCTACTCATGAACTGCATGTCGATACCAGACCCCGCCCGATCACAGCCCGATGAGCGACATGTCGGGCGTGGATCCCCCAGACCGCGGCGCCCCTGAGGAGGACAATGAGGTCTCCCGTCGGAGGGCGAGAGCTCCAAGAAGCACCGCAACCCGTGGATCTGGGTCAGCCTCGTGCTGGGGGTCATCGCTGTCGGCCTGTTGGTGTGGGCGCTCACTACCCAGTCGGATCTCAACGACTCGCAGAAAGAAGCCGATGAGCTGCAGTCGCAAGCGGATCAGGGCAAGGAGAGTGGGAGCGCGGTGCTCTTGGCGGGAAAGGCCGCCTACGACGACCAGGCTGAGCAGCTCGGGGCGACGGACGAGGATCTGGACGCCACCGAGAAGGACCTGGAGGACGCTGAGAAAAAGGCGGCCAAGGCGGAGCAGGACGCGGCAGCCGCCGAAAAGGACGCTGCCCAAGCCGACAGCGAGACCGACAAGGCGCAGGCGGAGACAGAGAAGGCAGAGGCTGAGGCCGAGGCCGCCGACTCCAAGGCGACTGTTGTAGCGGACTGCGCCAAGGCCTATATCTCGGCGCTCGGCACGCTGTTCGAGGGCGACAGCGTGAGCGCACAGGCGGAGGTCGTCAAGCAGCAGCTCGAGAGCATCTCCGCGACGTGCAAGGCCGCGTTCGAAGGCGCCTGATCGGGTAAGGCTCGTAGCTAGCGCTTGGCGTCGGCCTGTTGCGCTTCGACCGCCAGATGGACGTTGCCGTGGACGTGGTCGCCTCCGATTCGGTCGATGATCCCGTCGGCTTCCAGCACCGCGAGGACCTGCGGCCTGACCCCCGCAAGACGCAGCGTCACGCCGTCGGACTCCGTCAGTTCGTGAAGCTCGGTCACCTTCGCCGCGCCCTGTGAGTCGATGAAGTTGACGCCCTCGAGATCGAGTACGAGCGCGCGTCGGTCGTGGTCCTCGTCGGCGAGCTCACGAACGCGATCCTCGAGCGCCTCGGCGGTTGCGAAGAACAGGCCGCCATCCATACGCAGGACGGCGATCCCGGGGAACGTCTCGTCGGCGGGATTCTCGTCGAGGTCGCGGAAGACCTGGGTCCCGGCCTGCCGGCCCAGCAGCGGCATCGGCGGCCTCGTCGCGACATACACGAGCCAGCCGAGCGAGAGGCAGACCCCGACCACCACACCCGCCAGCACCCCTACCGAGAGAACGCCGACGATCGCCGCCGCCGCGACCCAGAAGTCGAATCGCGTGACCCGATAGAAGCGGCGCAGCTCGGCAACGTCGATCATGCCGAACACCACCGCGTCGATGATCACGGCCCCGAGCACGGCCTTGGGAAGGTCGGAGAACAGCGGCGCGAGGACAAGCAGGGTCGCGAGCACCAGGCCGCCGGTGACGAGCGATGCCACCTGCGTTCGCGCGCCCGCCGACTCGTTGAGAGAGCTGGCCGAGAGGCTGGTCGACACGGGCATCCCCTGGAACAGGCCCGCGCCCACGTTTGCCATCCCCTGAGCCACGGACTCCTGATCCACGTCGATGCGGTACCGATGCCGCGCAGCGAATGCCCTCGCATCTCCCGCTGTCTGAGAGAACCCGATCAGCAGCAGGGCTACGGCCGCAATGGCGATGGTCGCGTAGTGGTCGCGGACGAGCCCGAGATCGGGCACCTCCGGGACGGGAAGCCCGCTCGGGACGTCGCCGACGAGCGCCACCCCATGCGCGCCGAGATCGAAGATCGCAGAGGCCAGCAGCCCGCCTGCCACGAGCACCAGCGCACCTGGGATCGCGGGCGCCAGGCGACGCAGTCCAAGGATCACCACGAGCGCCGTGACGCCAACGAGCAAGGTCGTCCAGTCCGTGTCACCAAGCGATCCCAGCCACGAACCGAACTCGCGCCACGCGTTGTCACCCTCGGCCGAAGTCCCGGTCAGCTTGGGCAGCTCGCCGACGACCACGTCGATCGCCGCCCCCGCCAGGAACCCCGTGACCACCGCCCTCGACAGGAAGCTCGCGATCCACCCCATCCGGAGGAGCGCAAGCAGCAGGAACAACAGGCCCGTGGCCAGCGCGATCGCCGCGACGAGCCCCGCCGCCTGCTCTCCACCGACGCTGGAAACCGCGACCGCGCCTCCAGCCACGGCCGCAAGCGACGAGCTCGGCCCAGTCGAGATGTGCCGCGAAGTGGAGAAGAGCGCGTAGATGATGCCCCCGGCGGCCGCCGCGTACAGGCCGTTCTGCAGCGGCACTCCGGCGATGTCCGCGTACCCGAGGTTCTTCGGCACCACCAGGGCCGTGACAGCGATCCCCGCCGCCAGATCGCCGCGCAGCCAGCGCCGCTCATAGGCAGGCAGCCACCCCAATATCGGCAACGCACGGGCGAGACGGCGGTGCCTCCGATCCTTGGCCGCCATGGGTCAGACCTGCGCCTCGGGCCACTGCGGGACGCTCATAAGGGCCGCGAGCCCAGCCCGAGGTCGCGCAGCGCAGCGAGCACCGTCCGGACGTCGGCCGCCGAGATCGGCAGCGGTGACTTCTCTTCGCTGTTCATCGGCGAGGACGCCGCGGGCGGCCGGGACGGTCGAGGGCGCGCCAAGCTTCTCACAGGGCCCGCCCGCGTCGATGCCACCTCGAGGATCGGTTGCGCATCCCGGTCGGGAGGGCGGATCCACCCGCCGCTTGACCGTGCCGGGGACGACGCATAACGTCGGTGCCATGGCCCTGCTCGGCCAGATGATGCGCACAGCGGCGGTGACGGGTCGCACCGACACTCTCGGCGCTTGGGTGGTTGGGCGTCAGGGCGGGCGCTGGGCCGAGCAGACTGTTCGTGCGGCGATTCCCACCGCAGGGCACCCGGCCCAGGGCACCCCGACCGCTGGTCGCGACCCGGCGCCGACCGACCCGGCGGGGACGCTCCGGGAGCTCACCGAACTACATGCGCGCGGGGTCGTAACCGACGCAGAGTTCGAAAAGCTCCGCGCTGACCTGCGCGTCTGACACGCCCGCGGGCGCCGCGGGCCTGCTTGGGTAGCATCGCCCGCCGAGATGTCGGCAGCCGGGCCAACAACGGCTCTCTATGCGAGCCCGCGGAGTAGCGGCGGTCGTTCGTGGTCGTCGTGCCATCGCTTGTTGCCCGTCGCTCTGCTCATAGGGCTCCTTGGTGGCGCTGGGGCTGCGCCTGCCGACGCGGCGACCGCCGCCAAGCCGGCTCCGCGCGCCGTGCCACGAGAGCCGGGCCACGCTTCGCTGCGCGGCGCGCCACGCGGACCTGCGCGTCGGGGTGGGACACGAAGCCGGCGTCCGGGCCGACGACCGTCTCGTCGCCCGCCAGTTCGACTCGGTAACACTCGAGAACTCGCTGCAGTGGCGCGTCGTGCATCCGGCTCCCGGCCGCTGGGACTTCAGCGGCGCCGACCGCACGATCGCCTGGGCCCGCCGCAACCGTCTCCGCCTCACGGCGACCCATTTCGTGTGGGACCAGATCCTCTACCAGAGCACGCCGGCGTGGGTCGAGCAGATCTCCGACCCCCGGCAACTCAGAAGAGTGATGGCGCGGCATCTCCGCACGATCACCCGCCGCTACGGGAGCAGCATCAACCGCTGGATCGTGGTCAACGAGCCGCTGCGCTACGGCGGCGACACCGCCGCCATCCAGGAGAACCACTTCAGCCGCGTCCTCGGCCGCGACTGGATCGCAGAGACGTTTCGGATCGCCCACCGGGCCGCCCCGCGCGCCCAGCTCTGGTTGAACGAGATCTTCACCGAGGCCGACCCGGCCAAGGCCGACGCGCTCGTGAAGCTCGCCCGCTCGCTGGTGGCCCGGCACGTCCCGATCGACGGCGTCGGCCTCCAGGGGCACCTGTTCACGAGCCTTCTCCAGCCGGCGGCGCCGAAGGCGAAATTGGTGCGTAGAACCCTGAGGAAGCTGACGGCGCTCGGCCTCGAGGTCTCGTTCACCGAGATCGATGCTCCGACCTTCCCGCAGACCCCGGACCGTCGCGCCGAGCAAGCGCGGCGGATCCGCACGCTCGTGACCGCGTGCCGTCGGTTCCGTCGCTGCACGAGCCTGACCTTCTGGAACCTCCACGACGGCAGGTCCTGGCTCAGCGACCTCTTCGGGCGAGGCGACCTCGCCCCGACTCTCTTCAGCGCCTCGCTGAGGGCAAAGCCCGCCTACTTCGCCGTCCGCCGCGCGCTCCTTGCCAAGTAGTGCGGGGCGCGACTCTCAGAAGATCGCGATGGGGTTGATCGGGGATCCCGTCCCGCCGACTATGCGCAGTGGAGCGGCGACGAACAAGAACTCCCATCGCCCGACGGCCTCGCAGTGCCGCACGACGTCCTCGAACTGGAGGTAGTCGAGCAGGTGGACGCCCATGGCGTTGATCGCGAGGACGTGAATCGGAAACCCGATCCCCTCCGTGGTGCTCGGAGCTGTGTCGTTGTTGCCGTCCGACCCGAGCGCGGCCACGCGCCGGTCCGCAAGGAACGACGCCGTCGTGGGGTGGAGGCCCGCCTTCGCCTTGCCGGTGTCCCACGGCTCGAGCTCCGCCTGGCGCCGCGCGTGGCCCGTGCGGACGAGCAGGATGTCGCCCGTCCCCACCCTCACCCCCTCGTCGCGCTCCGCCGCTTCGAGGTCGTCGCGGAACACATGCTCGCCCGGCTCGATCCAGGGGACGCCGCGCACACGCGGCACGTCGAGCAGAACGCCGCGGCCGACCAATCCGTCCTTTAGGACATCGATGGCACCCGTCTGCGCGCCGTCCGCGGTGACCGATCTGTCCGGCTTTCCGTCGAAAAGAGAGCCGTCGTAGGCCACGTGGCAGAAGGCGTCGATATGGCTGTGCCCGTCGTTGTGGTAGTCGGCCCCGACGTAGTCCTTGGCGAAGCGCACGGACCCCGATCCGATGTCGACGTCGGGCAACATCGTCATGTGGTGCTCCGCCGGGTGAGGCACATCGACGCCCGCTTCGGTCCTCAGAGGTTGGCTGAGCGTGATCGTGACTCCGCTGCGAACGAGCCGGGCGGCGGCGGCGATGCCAACCGGGGTGAGATGGTTAAGAGCGCCTCGCCGGCCGTCGTCGTCCCAGCGACCCCAGTTCGAGACCGCGTCGAAGAGATCGCGGAACTCCTGCGCGGTCATCTCCACCCTGGGCATTCCCATGACCGGGCTAGGGCGTGACGGCGTAGAGCCGCACGCGTTCGTCGATGCCCTTGACCTTGCGCCGCCGCCGGCGTCGCGTCCAGGTGGCGCCGGTCGCGCGCTGCGCGACCTCCTCGGTGGCCAGGATCTGCCCGGGCTTGGCCAACCCGGCCACGCGGCTGGCGAGATTGACCGTTGCGCCGAACCAGTCGCCGCCGCGAGTTGTGGCCGGGCCGAACGCGATACCGGCGCGAACGCCGGGAAAGTCCGGGCCCTCAGCGGCGATCCGCTGTGTAAGCCGCTCGACCACCGTCACGAGCGCGTCCGCATCGTCTGAGACGAACATCGCCGCGTCGCCGATCATCTTGATCAGCGTGACCGGGCGGCGGACCGTGTCGGCGGCCAGTTCGGCCAGACGGCCGGCGATGCGGCCGACATCCTCGGGAGGCAGCTGCCCGCCGAGGCGGGTGTAGCCGACGAGGTCGGCGAAGGCCACTGCTACCTCGCGGCTCTCGGTGAGCCGACCGGTGACCCGCTCGGTGTCCGACACCAGCTTCTGGCTGATGCCGGTGCGCAGGTGGGCCCGCAGCTGCAGCCGGAGCAGCTCGGTGACCTCCGGCACGAACCGCTCCGTGGCGTCGATGTAGCGCAGCGCGACCTCGTCCTGTGACACGCCGCGCTCGAGCAACGCGTTGCCCACGAGCCGCCGTGTGGCGTCGGCCGTCTGTGCCATCCCCTGGCTGAGGACACGCAGGACCTCGAGGAGCTCCTTGCGCGGAAGACCGGCGTCGAGAAAGCCGCTGATCAGCTTCGCGAGATCCACGTCGTCCCGCGAGAACGCACGCTCGCCCCGCCCCGGATTGGGGCGCCCGGCCGCCTGCATCAGCTCACGGACGAACGCCGTCCCCAGGCCGGACGCCCGAGCCACGTCGCTGAGGGTGAACTCGGCCGCTCCTCCGCCCAACGCGGACTGCACCGCCAACCCGGGGAGCCGGCCCTCGGCGGCGGCACGCTCGATCTCCTCGGGCCCGTGGCCGGCTCGAGCCACCCGCGCCGCAAGATTCGTGGTGTCGCTCATCAGGTGAAGGCTCCCAGCCCTCCCCGGCCCAGGGGAGGTCCGACGCCCTGAAGGCGAAGGCACTCAAGTCTGGCGCGTGTGGAGGACTCAGCCGCGGGCGGCGTCGAGCGCTTCCTGGAGGGCGGTCTCGTCCTCGTTGCTCAGCGAGGTCTGGATGACCGTTCCGGGCACCTTGATCTCGGGCAGCATCTTGTCGGCCGACATCTTCCGCACGAGCACGATCAGCGCGGCCTTGCCCGGCTCGAGCTCGCTGCCGAGGCGCTTCATGAACTCGTCGTCCACGCCGCTGTCGCTCGCCGCGCCGCCGGCGGCGCCGGCGGCCGCCCCGATCGCCATGCCGAACAGTGGCATGAAGAAGAGCAGCCCGATCAAGCCGCCCCAGAGCGCGCCACTCGCCGCTCCCAGCCCGGCCATCGAGGGCTGGTGGAGCTTGACCTTGCCGTCTTCGCGGCGTTCGACGACTACGACGTCGTCGACCTCGATCACGTGCGCCTTCACGGCTTCGCCCAGATTCGAGGCGACCTGCTGCGCGGTGGGCAGATCCTCGTAGGCGATCGCGACAAGGTCACTCATGTTTGTCTCTCCTCGTGTCGAGTGGTGGGCGCGCCAAGCTTCTCACAAGCGGGCGCGCACAGTCGATCATGGTGGGGGAGACTCAGAGACCCCGAAGGAGGTTTACCGATGTGTCGTTGGATGGCGTGGCTCGGCCAACCGGTGCTGATCGAGGAGCTGCTCTTCAAGAGCCCGCACGGGATCGTGGATCAGAGCCTGCATGCGCGCATGGGGGCGGAGCCCACCAACGGCGACGGGTTCGGGCTCGGCTGGTACGGGGCCGGAGAGGGACCGGGCGTCTATCGCAGCGTCTCGCCCGCCTGGGGCGACCCCAACCTTCGCGAGCTGGCCGCGCATGTCGAGTCGCCGCTGTTCATGACACATGTGCGGGCCGCGATCGGCTCGCCCGTCCAGGAGACCAACTGCCACCCGTTCCGCCGCGGCAACTGGCTGTTCGTGCACAACGGCTTCATCGCCGACTTTCACCTGCTTCGACGGGATTTGATGCTCGCGATCGAGCCCGAGTCGTTCGCCGACGTGCAGGGTTCGACCGACACCGAGGTCGTCTTCCACCTCGCGCTGACCTTCGGGCTCGAGGAGAATCCGATCGGCGCGCTCGAACGCACCGTCGGTCTGATCGAGGAGACGGGCCATCGGCACGGCGTCACGAACGCCGTGCAGGCGAGCTTCGGCGTGTCGGATGGCGAGAGCCTGTGGGCGGTTCGCTATGCCAGCGGCGGTGACGCGCGCTCGCTGTTCGCGTCGTCGGACGCGGACGCGATCAGGCACCTCTATCCCGATAACCCGCGCTTCCAGGCGCCTCACCAGGGGGGACCGGCTGATCGTCTCGGAGCCGTTCTCCGACCTGCCCGGCGTTTGGCACGAGATTCCCGAAGCCACGGCGGTGATTGCCCGCCCCGGAGGCGACTTCGAGAGCCGGCCGTTTGACCCGCACAACGTGAACCGTCCGTAGCGCCGTCTTCCGAGGTCATTGCGTACCGCGCCGTGCGCGCGTTATCTTCAGGGGCGGTCGCAAGACATGGCGCGCAACGCTGACCAGGCGGCGGAGAGCAGGGCCGGAACCGTTCCCTCCGGTCCTGATGAGCGGCCTGCCGGCGGGGGCGCGGATGGCGACCAAGCGCGGCCTGTGCATCTTGTCTTCGCCGCCACACCGGTCGAGCGCGCCGAGATCGACCGCCGGCTCGGCGAGACCGGGAGGCGCGGCGAGGCCATCGAAGCGGGTGGTCCGGATCTCGCTTCGCGGCTGGCCGGCCGCGCCGACGACCCGCTGCTCACGCCGGTCGGCCTCGCGTGGCTACCGCCGGAGCGCGGCGGGGTGCGCCGCGGGTCAGTGGTCGACCTGCTGACGTTGGTCAATCCGCGGCGGCCGAGCGTTCGGCGGCAGCGGCGGATCCTGGACACGGACCCGGCCCGCTCGCGGCTGGTGGTCGGTGCCCCGGCGCGACTGAGCGAGCTGCGGGACCGCTTCGCGACAGTCACCGGAACCAGCCCGTTCGACGTTGCGTTCGGCCCCTTCGTCGCGCGCCAGGGACGGCTTGCGCTCGAGCGTGAGGAGCGCGCGCTTGCGGGCGGGCGCTACAAGGTCCCGCGGCTCGTGGCCGAGGAGATCAGCCAGTCCGCTCGCTTCTCCGGGGCGGTGGACGAGCTCGCCCGGACCCTTGGTGAACCGGCGAGCAAGGTCATGCATCAGGCGACGACCGCGCTCGAGGAGATGGTGGCTAGTCACGGCCGCCTCGCCATCGATGTGTGGGACCAGTTCACCGGCTGGATGGCGCGCGCATACGAGCTCGACGTCGACGGGACCGGGCTCGGGCGGGTACGCGCGCTCGACCGCGATCACGCGCTCGTGTTCCTTCCGAGCCACCGCTCCTACCTGGACCCGATGGTCCTGCGCCACGCGCTGGCGCGCCACGGCTTCCCGCCCAATCACACGCTGGGCGGCGTGAACGTTGCGGTCTGGCCGATCGGCCCGATCGCGCGCCGGTCGGGGATGATCTTCATCAAGCGCAGCTTCCGTGACGCGCCGGTGCACAAGGCGGTCCTGCGCGAGTACATCGCCTATCTGCTGCGCAAGCGGTTCAATCTCGAGTGGTACATCGAGGGCGGCCGGTCGCGCACGGGCAAGCTCAGGCCGCCGCGTTACGGCCTGCTCGCCTACGTCGTCGATGCCTTCAAGGCGAGCCCGGACCGCGAGCTCTACCTCGTGCCCGTGTCGATCGTGTACGACCAGCTGCCGGAGATCGGCAAGATGGCGGCCGAGGATCGCGGGACTCCGAAGACGCCCGAGAGCTTCAGCTGGCTCGTCGGTTACGCGCGCTCGCAGAGCCGTCGGCTCGGGCGCGCCCACGTCAGCTTCGGCGAGCCGGTGCCCCTCGGCCGGACGCTGACCGAGGACGGGTCGGTGCCCAAGGTGGCGCTCGAGGTCTGCCACCGCATCAACAGCGCCACGCCGATCACCCCGATGTCGATCGTCGCGCTCGCGCTGCTCGGCGCCGAGGGCCGGGGTTTGACCTTGGACGAGGGCCGGGCGATCGGCCGGCCGATCGTCGACTACATCGGGCGACGCGGCCTGCCCACGACCGGCGACGTGAGGGTCGGCGATGTCGATCCGTTTCGCGACGCGCTCGGCGGCCTGATCCGCGAGGGCGTCGTCAGGGAGTACCCGGGCGGCTCCGAGTCGGTCTACGCGATCAACCCCGAGAAACACCAGCAGGCCGCCTTCTATCGCAACGCAAGCATCCACTTCTTCCTGAACCGGGCGATCGTCGAGCTCGCGCTGCTCCACGCCGCCGAGACGGTCGCGCCCGATCCGGAGGAGGCGGTCTGGCAGGAGGCGCTCCGCCTGCGCGATCTACTCAAGTTCGAGTTCTTCTTCGCCCGCAAGCGCGAGTACGCGGAGGAGATGCGCGCCGAGGCGACGCTGATGGAGCCTGGCTGGGAGAGCCGCACGATCCCGGCGGAGGACATCGAGGCGGTGCTCATGGCTCAGCCGATGCTGCTGGCTCCGCGGGTCCTGCGCCCGTTCGTCGAGGCCTACCGCGTCGTGGCCGAGCAGCTCGCCGAAGACAACCCGTCCGCGCCGCTCGACGAGGAGGAATTCGTGGCGGGGTGCATCGCCATCGGCCAGCAGCAGCTTGTCCGCGGGCGGATCACGGCCGCCGAGTCCATCTCGGGCGAGCTCTTCGGGGGCGCGCTGAGGCTCGCGTCGAACCGCGGTCTGACAGATCACGAGTCGCGGCGCGCGTTCGCCGATGAGGTCGCCGACGTCGACCGGCGGCTCGCCGTGATCCAGCGCATGGCGAGCCGCCTGATTCCCGGGCAGGGGGCGGAGTGGACGACCTCGCGCGCCTGATCCAGGACGTCGAGGCTGGGCCACAGGGCCCCGCGGTAGGCGCCTTCTTCGACTTCGACGGCACGCTGATCGCCGGCTACTCCGCCAACGCCTGGTACGGCGACCGGCTGCGCAAGTTCGAGGTGGGCCCCACCGAGCTGGCCCGCACCCTGCTCGCCGGCTTCGACATGAGCCTCCGCGGCTCCGACGTGACGAAGTTCATGGAGATCGCGGTGGCGGCCTGGGCGGGGCGAGCGGCCGACGAGATCGAGGCGCTTGGCGAGCGCCTGTTCGTGCAGCAGGTCGCGGGCATGGTCTACCCGCAGGGCGGGCCGCTGATCCGGGCCCATCGCGACGCGGGCCACACGATCGCGGTGGCGTCGTCAGCCACGCCGTTCCAGGTCGCGCCGCTCGCCCGAGAGCTCGGCATCCACAACCTGCTCTGCACGGAGGTCGAAGTGGTCAACGGGCTCGCGACCGGAAAGCTGGCCGGCCCCGTGCTGTGGGGCACCGGCAAGGCCGACGCCGTGGGGAGCTTTGCCGAGAAGCAGGGCATCGACCTCCACGAGAGCTACGCGTACGGCAACGGCAAGGAGGACCTCCCCTACCTCGAGACGGTCGGGCGGCCGCGGCCGCTCAACCCGGACGGCGGCCTGGCCAAGTTCGCGCGCGAGCGGGGCTGGGAGACCTACCGCTTCAAGGGCCGGGGCCGCGCCGGACCGGTACCGGTCATCCGCACGGGCGCCGCGCTGGCCGGCCTGGGCGGGGCGGTGGCGGCCGGGGTGGGCCTGGGCCTGCTCACGCGCAGCCGGCGGTCTGCCGCAAACCTCGCGATCGGCACCGGGACCGAGGCGGCGCTCGCCCTTGCCGGAGTCCGTCTGAACGTGGACGGCGAGGAGAACCTGTGGTCGGCGCGGCCGGCGGTGTTCATCTTCAACCACCAGAGCTCGCTCGACACGCTGATCGTCGGCAGCCTGCTGCGCCGCGACATCACGGCCGTCGCGAAGAAGGAGGCCGCCCGCGACCCGCGCTTCGCACCAGTCGGCCTGCTCATGGATGTGGCCTACGTCGACCGGAGCAACTCGAACAAGGCCCGATCCGCGCTCGAGCCGGTCGTGAAGAAACTCCGCAGCGGGATCTCGCTCACCATCGCGCCCGAAGGCACGCGCACCCCGACGCCGCGCCTCGCGCGCTTCAAGAAGGGGGCGTTCCACATCGCGATGCAGGCCGGCGTGCCTGTCGTGCCGATCGTCATCCGGAACGCCGGCGAGCTGATGTGGCGCGGCTCGTCGCTCGTCCGTGCCGGCACGGTCGACGTGGTCGTGCTCCCGCCGGTCCCGACCGATGACTGGACGGCCAAGGACCTCGACCGGCACATCGGCGCGATCCGGCAGGGATACACCGCCACGTTCCCGGAACTGGCCGGCCCGCCGACGACGATCGTCGAGAAGGAGGTCGTGCACTCATGACGCCCACGGTCGCCGTGATCGGCGCGGGATCGTGGGGGACGACGGTCGCCTCGTTGGCGGCCGTGCAGGCGCCCACGGTCATATGGGCCCGGCGCGGCGACGCCGCGAAGGAGATAGCCACGGACCACACCAACTCGCGCTACCTCGGCGACGCGCTGCTGGACTCCACGCTGTGCGCGACGAGCGACTTGGAGGAGGCGGTCGCCGGCGCGGACGTCCTGATCATGGGCATCCCCTCGCATGGCTTCCGGGCGACGCTTCGCGAGATGGCTCCGCACATGCGCCCCCAGAGCCCGGTGATAAGCCTCAGCAAGGGGCTCGAGCCCGACACGCGGCTACGGATGTCCGAGGTGGTCGCGGAGGAGACGCCCGGCCACCCGGCGGGGGTCCTCACCGGCCCCAACCTGGCGCGGGAGGTGCTGGCCGGCCAAAGCGCGGCGGCGGTCGTGGCCATGCCCGACGAAGGGGTCGCCCGGACGCTTCAAGAGGTGCTCTCCCGCGATCTGTTCAAGATCTACCGGAGCACCGACGTCGTGGGCGCGGAGATCGCGGGAGCGCTCAAGAACGTGTTCGCGATCGCCGCCGGGATCGCGGCCGGGCTCGGCAGCGGCGACAACACGCGCGCGCTCGTGATGTGCCGGGCGATCGCGGAGATGACTCGGCTCGGCGTCGCGATGGGCGGTCACCCGATGACGTTCGCGGGCCTGGCCGGGATCGGCGACCTGCTGGCCACCTGCATCAGCCCCTTGAGCCGCAACCGCACCGTTGGGGAGCAGCTCGCCACGGGTCGCAACATCGACGAGATCATCGAGTCGATGCAACAGGTGGCCGAGGGAGTCAAGGCCGCACCGTCGGTCGTCCGGCTCGCCGACGAGTACGACGTCGACATGCCGATCGCCCGCGAGGTCGACGCGGTCGTGAGCGGCCGGCGCACTCCGCAGGATGCGTTCCAGAACCTGCTCGAGCGCGTGCCGACCGTGGAGTTCGAAGGCGTGCCGCGATGACCGCCACCTTCCCGGAGACCAACGAGGAGGCCTGGGCGCTCGCCGGGCAGTGGTCGGCAGAGCGGGAGATGAGCGCGTTCGAGGCGCTGATGTGGCGGATCGAGGCCGACCCGCGCCTGCGCTCGCCGATGACGATCGTCGACCTGCTCGACCAGCAGCCCGACTGGGACCGGCTGCGTACCGCGCACGACTGGGCGAGCCGGCTGATCCCGCGGTTCCGCCAGCGCGTTCAGGAGCCGGCGCTCGGCATCGGTTCGCCGATCTGGATCGACGACGCCGACTTCGATCTCGACTACCACCTTCAGCGGGTGGCGCTGCCCGCGCCGGGCACCCGCCGGCAGCTGCTCGACCTGGCCCAGGCGGAGGCGATGACGCCTTTCGACCGGGCGCGGGCGCCGTGGCGCGCCGTGTTGTACGAAGGGCTCGAGGGGGGCAAGGGCGCCTACCTCCTGAAGATTCATCACTCGATGACCGACGGCCAGGGCGGTGTCCAGCTGGTTGGGCTGCTCCACAGCCGCACGCGGGCGCCGTCGCCCCAGAAATCGGCGCCGCCGGCGCGCCCGGGCGAGCACGTCAGCGCCATCGGTGTGCTGGCCGAACAGGTCGCGCACGCCCCGGCGGCCGCCCTGCGCAGCGTCCGCGGCACGCTCGACCTGTCCGCGCGGCTGGCGCTGCGACCCTGGGCCGGGGTGAAGGCGGCGGCGCACTTCGCGGGCTCGCTCGAGCGCGTGCTCGCGCCGCCGCCGACCGACCCGTCGCCGCTCCTGAGGGAGCGCAGCCTCTCGTGGCGCTTCGACAGTCTCGAGGTCCCGCTGGACGATCTGAAACGCGCCGGCAAGGCCGCGGGCGGATCGCTCAACGACGCCTACATCGCGGCGCTGCTGGGCGGCCTGCGCCGCTATCACGACGAGCTCGGGTCGCCGGTGGACTCGGTCCCGATGGCGATGCCGATCAGCCTGCGCAGCGGCGACCACCCGATGGGCGGCAACCGCTTCGCCGGCGTGCGCTTCGCCGCGCCGGTGGGCACGGACGACCCGGTCGAGCGGATCCAGACGATCCATGAGTTCGTGCTCGACGTCCGCGACGAGCCGGCGATCGATGCGCTCGGGTTCGCCGCACCCCTCCTAAACCGCCTACCGACCGCGGTCGTGGCCACGTGGTACGCGGGCCAGACCGCCAACCTCGACCTGCAGGCCAGCAACGTGGCGGGTCTGCCGTGGGAGGCCTACATCGCGGGAGCGAAGATCGAGCGCATGCTGCCGTTTGGCCCGGTGCCGGGCTGCGCGCTGATGGTCACGCTGCTGTCGTACGCGGGCACGTGCTGCATCGGCGTGAACATGGACGCCGCGGCCGTTACCGAGCCGGACCTGCTCATGTCCTGTCTCCAAGGCGGGTTGGACGAGGTGCTGGCGCTGGCCGAGGGGGACAGAGACAGCGTTCCGCCTTCGACCAGGTGAGCGCAGCGGAGGTGGCGATTGGCATGCACGACGTTGCGGAGTTCCTAAAGGCACAGGAGCCGTTCAGCGGCCTCGACGAAGCGAAGCTGGATCGGCTGGCAGAGCGCGCGAAGGTCGAGTTCTTCACCGCCGGCACGACCATCTTCAAGCAGGGCCGGCCGCCTCCTGACGAGATCCGGGTCATTCGCAGGGGATCTGTGGAACTGGTTGATCGGGGTCGCGTGCTGGATCTGCTCGAGGATGGCGAGATGTTCGGGCAGGCCTGGATGTTCTCCGGCCTGCGCACCGAGTGGGAGGCGCGGGCCCGCGAGGACACGCTCTGCTACGCCCTTGCCGCGGAGGACGTGGTCCCCTTGCTCAGCGGTCCGGCCGGCCTTCGCTTCGTCGCTCGCGCGCTCTTGATGCTGCCGAGGCCGGGCGAAACGGACACCTCAGAGGTCAGGGGGATCGACGCTGCGCAACAGCCGGCGGGGGCTCTGGTCCGCGAGCAGCCGATGATCTGTGAGCCGGGCGTGTCGTTGCGTGAAGCGGCGCGCAGCATGGTCGAAACCGGCGCGAGTTCGGTGCTGGTCCAGCTCGAGGAGGGTGAGTTCGGGATCTTGACCGACCACGACCTGCGCTCCCGGGTCGTGGCCAAGGGCCTCTCCCCGGACACTCCCGTGCGTGACGTGTTGAGCACCCCGGTCTTCACCGCGCGCGCCGACCAGCCGGCGCACCAGCTGATGCTCGCGATGCTCGATCACGGCGTCCGCCACCTTCCGGTTCTCTCGGCGACCGACGAGGTGCTCGGCGTGGTCACCGACCTGGACCTGTTGGCCGCCCAGGCGAGGACGCCATTCGTGGTGCGACGGGCGATCGCCGACGCGCGGAACGCCGAGGAGTTGCGCTATGCGGCAGCCCGCCTCAATCCCGCCGTGATCGCGCTGCATCACGGCGGCCTGGGCCCCGGGCAGATCAGCGCGATCATCTCGGTGGTAGTCGAGACCCTGATGCGACGGATGGTCGAGCTCGCCGTGGAGGCGGCCGGGCCGCCTCCGACCGAGTTTGCGTGGCTCTCGCTTGGAAGCCACGGCCGCCGGGAGGCCGTTCCATCCTCGGATGTCGACTTTGGGATGGTGTGGGACGACGGGGGTGGCGCCTCCGCCGCGGCGTACATGCACGGCGTGGCCGAACAGGTCGAGGACGTGCTCGCGGCCACAGGCTTGAAGACCGACACCCATGGAGTTGCCGCATCGGGCACGGCCATGGCCTGGCCCGCCGGCGAGTGGCGCGAGACGATCGGCAGGTGGCTCGACGAGCCGACCGACAAGACCCTGATGGCGATCTCGATTCTGCTCGACGGTCGCACCATCCAGGGGCCGACCCAGGCATTCGGCGTGTTCGCCGCCGTGCGGGACGCGAGAAATCACACCCGCATGCTGCGCCTTCTGCTCAGGCTCGCGCTGGCGAGCAGGCCCCCCACCGGTTTTCTCCACGACATCGTCGTCGAGCACTCCGGCGATCATCGGGGGAGATTCGACGTAAAGCAGGGAGGCCTGCTGCCGATCGTCGGGATCGCGCGCTACGCAGGTCTGGCGGCCGGTGCAAGAACAACGTCCACGGTCTCGCGGCTGCGAGCTGCAGGGGCGGCGGGGGTGCTGCCCGAGTCGGATGCCGGGATCCTCGAGGAGGCCTACCGCCTGATGACCGAGCTGAGGATGGAGCATCAGGTGCGGGAGCTCGAGGCCGGGAGGGACCCCGACGACTACGTGGACCCGAAGGCGTTCAATGCGCTCACCCGTCGTTATCTGCGCGACGCGTTCCGCCTGGTGGCCTCGACTCAGAAGCGACTGTCCGCCGGGCTGGTCTGGAACAGGTAGCGATGGGCGAGCCGCATGCCGCTTCGTCGAGCGTCCGGGCGGCCTACTCCGAGACGCCGCCGCCAGACCCATCGACTGCCTGGCGTGAGACCGACTTCTGCGTGGTCGACTTCGAGACGACCGGACTGGATCCCGCTGCACACGAGATCATCTCGTTCGCCGCGCTGCATATCCACCACGGACGATTGTGTCTCGACGACGCCCGCTACGAGCTGATACGGCCTCGAAGCATGCCCGGCCGGGACACGATCCTCATCCATGGACTGCGGAGCGCCGAGCTCGTCGATGCACCCACCATCGACGAGGCTCTGGACGGATTGCTCGAGGCGTTGACCGGGACGGTGATGGTGGCGCATGTCGCCTCGATCGAGGTGGGATTCCTCGGCGCAGTCCTACGCGAGCGCGGCATCAGGTTGATCAACCCGATCGTCGACACCGCGGCCCTGGCCGTCGAGCTCTTCCGCCGGCGCGGGCAGGCCCACCCTGACCCACTCGCTCTTGGGGCGCTGGCGCACACGCTCGGGCTGCCCGTTCATCGCCCGCACGAGGCGGACGGCGACGCGCTGACCACCGCACAGGTCTTCCTCGCCCTGGCCACCCATCTGGATCAGCTCTCACCTCAGACCGCGGGCTCGCTGGAGGAACTCAGCCGCGGGACGCGCAGGCGGGTGCCGCTTCGCCAATCCCTGCGTCGACTACGAGAGCGGCTGGCAGCGCCGGGGCGATAGACGCGGACTCACCGTGCTGTCCACGCGAAGGTGTGGCGCCCGCGGATGCCGCGGAACGTGACGGCGCCTCCGGCCTTCCGCGCGCGGGCGCCGCCGAGGGCGTGCCGGCCCGTCCACGCGATCCGTCCGTCCATGGCGACCGCGCGACGGCGGCCGAGCAGCGGGACCGTCACCGCGCCGCTGGTGCCGCGCGGGGGGTCGACTGTGAGCTTGAAGGACCGCCGGCCCTTCCCTCGGGTCCACCGGGACACGATGGCACCGCGGGGGGTGGGGGCCTGTCCCTGGGCGAAGCGCAGGTCGCCAGGCTGGGGGGCCACGACCCACGTCCGGTAGCCCGGCGCCGTGGGCCGGATGCCCAGCACGTACCCGGACAGCGCGGGCCGCCGGGGCCGGACTTGGGCTGAGGAGGTTGCCTGACGGCGACCGCACCCGCCGCGCGCTCGGTCCCCGCGACGGCGCTGACGAGCGCCGTCAGCAGGCCGAACACCAGCATCCCCGCGAGCGGGGCCTTGAGGCGTCGCGCGCTCAACGATATTGCGGGTTCACCGACCCGGACCAGGCGCGCGCAGCGGGAACGTGGCGAACGGGCAGCCGGTCTTCGTCCCCTGGTCCAGCTGCGCTTGCAGCGCGGGGTAGTCGCCGGCGATCTGCGCGCGCGGGAGGCCGTCGAGGGCGAGGACGGCATCGCCGGCGGCAAGCACCTGCGACCGCATCTGGCCGAAATCGATGGCCCTTCGTCCGAACGCCGGGTCGTAGAGAGTCCACGGCCCCGAGATCATCGCCAGCGTTGGGACCAGGTTCGGGTGAAAAGCGTTGCCCAGGCCACCCATCGAGCAGATCGGTGGCGCTTGGTTTGCGTCCGGAACCCCGAGTCCCTTCAGCACCACGGTGCCGGGGAGGTTTCGCCGCTTGGTCGCCGCGACCGCCGTCTGGCGCAGGACATCGCTGTCGCCCGCGCCGAACAGAGCCGGGTCGGCCCGGCCGGTGAACTTCAGACGCCTGGCCGCGCCTTCACCGGTCGGCAGGAGCTCGCGCGTACCGAGGTGCTCGATCGTGAAGGCGAACGCGATCTTCTTCTTGTCCAGGGGGTAATGGTCGGGGTTCAGGCCGTCGTCCCGGAACCCGTCGTGAGCGCTCGAGAACACCAGCTCCAGCGTGCGGGGGTGGCAGCGCTTGGGCAGGTCGGCGTAGTAGCGAGCGAGCGCCAGCATGCCGATGACGCCGTTTTCCTGCACCCACGAGTTGCCGTCGGTGTTGGCCGCGAGCACGATCTTCTCCGAGCTTTTCCCGGGCAGCCTGGCGATCAGGTTCCGGGTCTTCTTCCGAGCGACCCTGGCACGGACCGTCACGCGGGCGGAGCTGCCCTGTGCTGCGAGAGACTTGAGCTGCGTCGCCTGGGCGCTGCCGACGAAGACCGCCGGCACCCGGTAGAGCGTCCCCACGTGCGGGTCGTAATAGCCGCGAACCTGCTTGCCCGGCACGTCGAAGGCAAAGACGACCCCGGCGGCCCCGGCCTGGCCCGCCGCGATCAGCTCCTCATGCAACGTGGCGAGGTATGGGCGGGAGTAGTCCGTGTAGCCCGCGAGGTCGGGCGACTGGTACAGCCCGATGAGCGGAAGCACCGCGCCCAAGGGAAGCGAGCCGGTCGGGAAATCGCGAACGACCACTTTGCCCGCCGCATTCGCGGCGGTGATCTTCTGATCCGGCGCGACATAGACGAGGGGGCCTCCCTCACCGTTCTTGGAGGTCGGCTTGGACCAGTGAACCGCTCCAGCGTCGGGGACGTCCACCCTCGCCCCACCGGATCTGGTGACGCTGAGCCCGCCCGCCGCGCCGATATCGAGACCGGGTCCGCGCTTGAAACCGGTGCGGGGAAACCAGCCATAGGGCTTGAAGACCTGTGAGTGGACACTGAGCCCGATCCCGCGGGCTTTGGCCGCCAGCCAACCGATCGCCTTGTTGTGGGACGGGCTGCCCAGGACGCGCGGGCCGAAGCTGTTGAACTTCGCGGTCATCTTTCGCAGCTGTCCTCGCGCTGGTGAATCCGGCGGCGTTGACAACGTTGGGGCACGACCCACCGGCCACGACCGGGCGCCCGGAGGAGCTGTCACCCGCGCTCCCCGCAGCTGACGCGCCCACCACGGGCACTGCCGGCAGTGCCGCCAGGCACGCGCACAGCGTTGCGGCTCTCCGCCGCGTGAACCTCGTGCGCGCCCGCGCGCGACCAGCTTGCATACCCGACCTCTCCTCCCTCGCGGCACGGCGTGGCATCGCCGTAAGCTAGCCGCGTGCCGCCAGCAGCTCGGTGACCGCAACCAGCAGGCGCGCGCGCTGCGCGTCCGTCACCTGCCCGCGCGTCAGCTGGTGGCGCCCGCGCGGCAACGCGTCGGGAAGCGTGAAGAACACGCCATCACGCACACGCTCGATGGGTGCCCCCTGCGGAACGGGCTGCACGGACACCCTCCGACTGTACCCCTGGACGACCCGGCCGGCATCTCGGCGGTGCGACGCTCCCCCCGGTCGCCTCATGGGTACAGGGTGCTAAGAGGGAGCCCCCGTGACCAAAGGAGATCGAGATGGGAAACCTGATCGCGACCACGCAGGCCACCGTCGACGGCGTGGTGGACCCGGTCGGCGAGTGGGTGCAGGCGGACGGAGACCACGGCGAGTACTCGTTCGAGCGCCAGGCGAGATCCAGCGGGCTGGTGCTGGGCCGCAAGACCTACGAGGGGCTGGCGGGATACTGGCCGAGCCAGTCCGGCAAGTGGGCGGACATGGTCAACGCGATGCCGAAGTACGTCGGGTCCAACACCCTGTCCGGCGATCTCGAGTGGAACGCGACCCTGCTCGAGGGAGACCTGGAGGACTCGATCCCGAAGCTGAAGGACGAGGTCGACGGTGACCTGTTCATGCACGGGAGCGGCGAGTTCGCGTACGCCCTCGCCGAGAAGGGCCTGGTCGACGAGTACGAGGTCTACCTGAACCCGCTCGTCTGGGGCGAGGGGAACGTCCACGTGCTCGGCGACAGGGGAACCATCCGGATGGAGCTCGACGAAGTGAAGCGGTTCAACTCCGGAGTGGTCCTCCTCACCTACCGCCCGGAGCCTTGACCTACGTGGCCACCATTCCGCCGTCCACCGGGAGTACAGCGCCGGTGACATAGCCGGACGCGTCGCTGGCGAGGAAGAGGAGTGCTGCGGCCAGTTCTTCGGGGTCGCCTTTTCGGCCGCTGAGCACGCGCAGCATCATGGCGTCGAGATAGCCGTCGGGATACTGGTCGGTCATCTCGGAGGGGAAGAAGCCGGGGGCCAGCGCGTTGACGCGGATGCCCTTGCGGGAGGTCCACTGGGAGGCGAGGTCGCGGGTGAGGCCTTCGATGCCCGCCTTGCTCGCGGCGTAGGCCGCCTGGGGCAGTCCCGCGGTGGTGGAGCCGAGAACCGAACCGATATTCACGATCGCCGACCCGGGCTTCATGACGCGGGCACAGGCTTGGGCCATCCAATAGGAGCCCATCAGGTTGACGTCGAGCACCTGGCGAAACTGGTCGGGCCGCTCGCGCGTCGCGGGCACGGCGGTGCCGATGCCGGCGTTGTTGACCAACACGTCGACGCTGCCGAGCCGGTCGACGGTCTCGGCCACGGCGCGGTCGCAGTCCTCGACCTTGGACACGTCCGCCGAGATGGCGATGCAGCGGCGCCCCAGCGCTTCGACCTTCGCACGGGTCTCCTCGAGTCGGTCGGCCCTCCGCGCGCACACCGAGACGTCGGCTCCGGCCTCCGCCAGGGCGATGGCGAACGCCACGCCAAGACCCGAGGAGGCACCGGTGACCAAGGCCACCTTGCCGTCCAGCTTGTAAAGGTCGAGAACGCTCATCCCGCGACCCTAATGTCCCGGTATTGAAACGGGCCGGTGGCTCACGTTAGGGTCGCGCCGAGACCGACAAGGCCCGGCGGTCTGACACCGCCCGACTCGCACAGGAGGTCACCAGATGTCCCGCTTCCAGCGTCGAGACGCGCAAGATCCGGCCGGCGGCATCGGCTGGCGCCCGAAGGGCGTGGCGGCCCGGGCCGGCGTGTGGAGCGCCCAGCACCGCAAGCTGGCGATCTGGGGCTGGCTCGCATTCGTGTTCCTCGCGTTCGCGATCGGCAACGCGGTCGGTACCAAGGCGCTGGACACCTCGGACTCCGGTGTCGGGGAGTCCGGACGCGCGGACAGGGCGCTAGAGGGCCGCCGCGCCGAAGCATGCGGACGAGATGGTGCTCGTCCAGAGCGACAGCGTGCGGGCCACCGACCCGTCGTTCCGGGCCACGGTCGCCGACACCGCAGCGACGGCTTGCGGCCACGCCCCACATTCAGGCAATCGAGAACCCCTACGCGCCGGAGAATCGCGGGAACATCTCGAGTGACGGCCGCTCCGCCCTGCTGCGCTTCCAAATCGCGGGCGACGACACCGAGGTCCAGGATCGCGTGGGCGCGGCCCTCGACAAGGTCGCGGCGGTTCAGGCGGCGCACCCGGGGTTCACCGTCGGGGAGTTCGGCGACGCCAGCGCCGGAAAGCAGATCGAGGATGTGGTCGCCGACGACTTCGAGAAGGCGCTGATCACCTCGCTGCCCATCACGCTGGTGATCCTGCTGATCGCCTTCGGAGCGGTGGTGGCGGCCATCCGTGCCGCTGCTCCTGGCGCTCACGGCGGTCATCGCCACCATCGGCCTGATCGGTCCGATCAGCCACATCGGCAGCGGCGTGGACAGCTCGATCAACGAGGTGATCCTCCTGATCGGTCTCGCCGTGGGCGTGGACTACTCGATGTTCTACCTGCGCCGGGAACGTGAGGAGCGCGAGTCCGGGCGCAGCGAGGAGGCCTCCCTGGTGGCGGCCGCCGCCACCTCGGGGCGCGCGGTGATGATCTCGGGCTTCACGGTGATCATCGCCATGTCCGGGATGTACCTGGCCGGCGCGCCCACCTTCACCTCGTTCGCCACCGGCACGATCATCGTGGTCGCGGTGGCCGTGCTGGGATCGCTCACGGTGCTGCCCGCGATTCTCGCGTGGCTGGGCGACCGGGTGGAGAAGGGCGGAGTGCCGATCATCAAGGACCAGCCCTGGATCGCCCCGGAGAGCGGGATCTGGTCGCGCGTCATCGACCGCGTCCTCCGCCATCCCGGCATCGCGATCGCTGCTCGCCGGAGGACTCCTCGTCTTCCTGGCCATTCCCGCCTTCAGCCTCCACACCGCGAACGAGAACGTGGAGTCGCTGCCCCAGGATCTTGCGGCGATCAAGACCTACAACAAGATCCAGGACGCCTTCCCCGGTGGGCCGATACCGGCCGTGGTGGCGGTCTCCGGAAGCGACGTGAACGCTCCGCAGGTGCAGCAGGCGATCCGCCGGCTCCGGGCGCGCGCGGCCGCGAGCGACAACTTCCAGCCGCCGGTCACCACCGAGATCAATAGCAGCGGCACGGTCGAGCGGATCGAGATCCCGATCGTGGGCGACGGGAGCGATTCGCGCTCGAACGCGGCGCTGGCCGAGCTGCGTGACGACCTCATCCCGCCCACGCTCGGACAGGTGCCGGATGTGACCGCCGACGTGACCGGCTACACGGCCGGCTCGAAGGACTTCAACGACACGCTGAAGTCACACGTGCCGCTGGTGTTCGCGTTCGTGCTCACGGCGGCCTTCCTGCTGCTGCTCTTCACGTTCCGCTCGATCGTGATCCCGCTGAAGGCCATCCTGCTCAACCTGCTCTCGGTCGGGGCGGCCTACGGGATCATCGTGTGGATCTTCCAGAAGGGTCACCTGGAGTCGTTCCTCAACTTCAAGTCGAACGGGGCGATCACCTCGTGGATGCCGCTGTTCCTGTTCGTGATCCTGTTCGGCCTCTCGATGGACTACCACGTGTTCATCCTCACGCGCATCCGCGAGGCCTACGACCGCGGGATGGGGACCGACGAGGCGGTGGCGCACGGCATCAAGACCACCGCGGGCGTGGTCACCAGCGCGGCCGTGGTGATGGTCGCGGTGTTCGCGATCTTCGCCACGCTCTCGCTGCTCGTGTTCAAGGAGCTGGGCGTGGGGCTCGGCATGGCTGTGCTGATCGACGCGACCCTGATCCGCGGCGTGCTGCTGCCGGCGTCCATGAAGCTGCTCGGTGACTGGAACTGGTACCTGCCCAAGTGGCTCGAATGGCTGCCGCACGTAAGCCCGGAGGGCGCCGGCCTTCCGCCCGTGGGCGAGGACGACCGTGCGCCGGGCGGCGCGCCGGTGACCGGCGATCGATCCGAGCCCGCGACGATCTAGCGACCGGGACTGCCGCTCAAGTAAGGCGCTCGCCTGCGGGATACTCGGCTGGCAATGGCGCAGGGGAACGTGGAGGTCGTCCAGCAGTGGCTCGATGCGATCCAGCGCGGTGAGCTCGGCCGTGAGTATTGGGACCCAGAGCTGCGAATACGACAACGCGGCCGGCTGGCCGGTCGAGGCGTCCTACCACGACACGACGGGCTGGAGCGCTGGTGGGACGACCTGGCCGAGGCCTTCGCGGACCTCCGGATGGAGGTGGAGGAGCTCGTGCCGCTCGACGAGGAGAGGGTCCTGACTTCCCAGCGCTTGGTCGGACACTTCCGTGCCACGGGTATCGCGTTCGATGGACCCTGGGCCTCCCTGCTCTGGGTTCGTGGCGGGAAGATCGTGCGCGCCAAGGGCTACCTCTCGAAGCGACGCGCGATGAAGGCCGCCGGTCTGGAGGTCTAGGCCAACAGACGATGTCCAAGCAGCACACAGCTGAGTTCATTGCGGCCATCGGGACCACGGCCGTGGTGCTGCTGGGCCTGAACAGCCTTGCGGCGAACTCGGCCCCGCTGCTGCGTTTCGTCGTGGCGATCGCCGTCGCGGCCGGTGTGGTCGCCGTCGTGCGGCTCGCGAGCAGCTCCGGGTTCGATTAGCCGATCAGTCTGGCGCGCCGGCCTACCGATCTGTCTGACCGTCCGCGGCCACGGCCAGCAGCTCGTCGCGGGATGCCAGCTTTACCCGGGGGCGCTGCGCGGCGCGCCCGCCCTCGACCTCGTGGGTGTCGATCGCGCGCCAGCCTTCGATCGTGACCAGGTTCGGCTTGCGCTCTGCAAGCAGGGCATCGATCTGCTCGCGGCGGGCCTTCGGCGGCGGCGGCAGCCTTCCCGCGCGCAGGTCCTCCACGAGGCAGCCGGTCGTCTCCTCGGCGTCGCGCTTGTTGGTGCCCAGGATCCCCGTGGGACCGCGCTTGATCCAGCCCACGGCGTAAACCCCCGGGATCGGCTCACCATCGGGCGAGAGCACCCGGCCGCGTTCGTTGGGGAGCACGAAGCTGCGCTCGTCGAAGGGCACGTCGGGCAGCGGTACCGCTCGGTAGCCGACCGAGCGCAGCGCGAGGCCGCACTCGAACGTCTCCACCTGCTCGTCCAAGGGCTGCGCCCTCAGGGCACCACCGTCGGTCCGCACGATCTGGTTGCGACGGACGGCGACCGCCTCGACGGCGCTCGTGCCGCGGATCTCCACCGGAGAGCGCAGGAAGCGCAGCTCGATCCGCCGCCGGGCGTCGGGGCGTGGGCGCCTGGCCGCAAACTCGCGGAGCAACTCCACGTTCTTGCGCGCGGTGAAGGTGCCCTCCTCGTCCAGCCACCGGCGCGACACCGGGTCGAGCTCGACCTCGCGGGGGTCGACCCGCACGTCCACGCCGTCGAGGCGTCCCAGCTCACGTAGCTCGGCGCTCGTGAAGGCCGCCTGCGCGGGGCCGCGCCGGCCGAGCACGATGACCTCTCGGATGCTGACTCTCGCGCAGCGCCTCGAGGGCGTGGTCGGCCACGTCTGTGCGCTCGAGCTCAGCGACGCTCAGCGTGAGCATGCGCGCCACGTCCGCCGCCACGTTGCCGTTGCCGATCACGACGGCACGCTCAGGCGAAAGATCGAACTCGAGCTCGCGGTAGTCCGGGTGACCGTTGTACCAGGCCACGAAGTCCGTGGCGGCCCAGCTGCCCGGCAGGTCCTCCCCGGGGATCCCCAGCGACTTGTCGGTTTGGGCCCCGGTGGCGTAGACCACCGCCGTGTAGTGGTCCATGAGCTCGAAGTGCGACACGTCGCTGCCGACTTCCACGTTGCCGAAGAAGCGGCACCCACGCTGGAGCGTCTGAGAGTCGAACGTGTCCTCCAGGCGCTTTATCTCCTGGTGATCGGGCGCCACTCCGCCGCGCAGCAGCCCCCAGGGTGTGGGCAGCCGCTCGAACAGGTCGATCTCGGTATCGCCGTCGGCCCGCAGCAGGCCGGCAGCGGCGAATGCTCCGGCAGGCCCGGCGCCGACGATCGCCACCCGCGGTCGCGTGGGGGCCATCAGGTCGCGGTGCGCTCGATGGTGCTCCGCCCGGTGAAGAACTGCGCGTTGAGCTCCAGCGCGTAGTCGTACTTCGCGGGGATCTCGAAGTCGGCGAAGATCACGTCGACGGGGCAGGCCTCCACGCACGCGTCGCAGTCGATGCAGAGCTCGGGATCGATGTAGAGCTGCTCGGCCGTCTCGAAGTCAGGATCCCCCGGCTTCGGATGGATGCAGTCGACCGGACAGACCTCGATGCAGGAGTCGTCCTTGATGCAGCTGCCGGCGATGACGTAGGTCACCGCCCCAGCCTACAAACGGACACGACCGGCCCTCGGCGTCATGCGGGATGATTGCCGGATGGCCGCCAAGTGGAGCGCCGACCAGATCCCCGATCAGAGCGGCAGGACGGCCGTCGTGACCGGTGCCAACAGCGGCCTCGGGCTCGTGACCGCGCGCGGGCTGGCGCGCGCGGGGGCGAGCGTTGTGCTGGCGTGTCGCGACGTTCGGAAGGGCGAGGCGGCGGCCGCCGAGATCGGCGCCGCGGTGCCCGGGGCGCGGCTCGAGGTGGCCGAGCTCGACCTGAGCAGCCTGGCGTCCGTGCGCCGGTTCGCGGCGGCGCTGGGGGTCGGCGAGCTCGCCCTGTTGATCAACAACGCCGGGATCATGATGACCCCGCAGCAGCAGACCGGCGACGGCTTCGAGCTCCAGTTCGGGACCAATCACCTCGGCCATTTCGCTCTGACGGGGCTGCTGCTCGAGCGGCTCGGGAGGGCCGGGGCGGCGCGCGTGGTCACGCTCTCGAGCCTCGAGCACAAGTCCGGCCACATCCACTTCGACGACCTCCAGCTCGTGCACGGCTACGCCCCGCGCAAGGCCTACCAGCAGTCGAAGCTCGCGAACGCTGTCTTCGGCTTGGAGCTGGATCGCCGGCTGCGCGCGGCCGGCTCGCCCGTCATCAGCGTGCTCGCCCATCCGGGGTATACGGCCACGAACCTCCAGAGCACCGGCCCGACGGGGGTCATGAAGGCCTTCCTCGCGGTCGGAAACCGGGTGTTCGCCCAGAACGCCGCGCAGGGCGCGCTACCTACGCTCTACGCAGCCACGGCCCCTGACGTGAAGGGCGGCGACTACTACGGCCCGGACGGCTTTCAGGAGATGCGCGGGCGGCCGACGAAGGTGAAGGTGATCGCGGAGGGCAGCGATCCCGCCGTGGGACGCAGGTTGTGGGAGCTCTCCGAGGAGCTGACAGGGGTCGAGTACCCGCTGCCGGCGATCGCCTCCGGGCGCTAGCTGCCCGGCCCGCAGAGGTATGCGGCGCTCGTGCGCTTCGCGGTGCGGCCGTCGCTCAGCTCGAGCACGAGCCGGAGCTTCTGCTTGCCCTGGGCCGTGCGGGGGAAGCGGAAGCGCCCGCCACTGCCGCCGGCGCCAAAGCGGGCCACGCGCTTGCCGCGGAGGAGCACGCGGCCGCTGACGATCTGCCTGCTGAGCTTCCGGGGAACCACGACGGTGAACCTGCGCGCGGTGCTGCAGCGCCTGCCGCGGGCGCCGAGGCCGCTGCCGCTCGCCACCGGCAGCTCGACGGTGATCCGCGACGCGTTCAGCGTGCCCGCGGCGCGCTGCCCGGCCCAGATGGCCGAGCCGGCCACGAGCTGAAGCTGGTAGCGCGCGCCGGCCTTCGCCGTGGAGGCGATCGGAACGAGCCGGCGGGAGATCGTGTGCTGCTTGCCGTCGAGCTTCACGGGGACGGGGGCCGACTGGTTGCCCACGACCACGCCGCGGTCGAGGTTCACGAGCTGCGCGAACACGCGCGTCGTGCCCGGCGTGCCGGTGCCCTTGTAGGTGATCGTGACCTTCGGCGGCCCGAGCAGCTGGCTCGCGCTGCGGACGGTGACGGGAACGGTGAGCGCGCCGCCGGCCGCCGCGGTCGCCGCCGTGGCGCCACCCGAGGTCGCGCCGGGTGCGATCGTGAGCGTGCCCGACCCGCTGCCCTTGACGGGCTTGCCGGGGAGGACCGGGTACTGCGGGGCCACGCGGTAGTTGCCGTCGTCCGAGCGGAACTCGAACCCGGGGCCGGTGTCCACGCTCTCGTCGCCCTTGAGGTAGTGCGCCAGCCAGGCAGCGCTGGCTGCCTCGAGGCGCGGGTCGCCGCCGCCGCTGCCGAGGATCGAGCCCACGTCCAGCCCGGCGCCCGGCTCGCCGCCGTTGCCCTCCGCGCACTGCCCGTGGCCGCCGCAGAACCAGAACATCTTCACGGGCGTCTCGCGGAGCTTCAGGAGCCTGTAGATCCTCGCGTCCTCGTCGAGCGGGAAGAGCGTGTCCACGGTGCCCCCGACGAGCAGCGTGGGCGCCCTGATCTTGCTGATCGTGGCGTCGCCGGGCCCGCGGTCGCGGAACCACTGCTCGTCCTCGGCACTCAGCTCCCCGGTCGCCTGGGCGCTGTTGTAGGCCGAGGTGATGTGTGGGTCGAGTCCGCCCGTCTGCACTCCCGCGGGGCCGCCGCCGAGGCCACCGTTGGTGGCGCTGGCGAACCCGAGCCCGTAGAGCAGCGTGTTCCAGCCCTGCTTGAAGGTGCGGTCCTTGTAGAGGCTCGTCTCCAGCGAGTGCCAGGCCACCACGGGCACGATCGCGTCGATGCGGCGATCGATCCCGGCGGTGGAGAGCTGGATGCCGCCCCCGTAGCTGCCGCCGGTCATGCCCACGCGCGGGTCGCCCTTCTTGTCGAGCCGCACCTCGGGCTCCTTGGCCATGCGGTCGATCAGCGCGCGCACGTCGCGCCCCTCGACCTGCGGGGCGTTGATCGTGGCCTCGCCGCCGGAGGTGCCGAACCCGCGCGGGTCCCAGGTGAGCACGTTGTAGCCGAGGTCGTGCAGCCGCTTGATCGCGCCCCTGGACGGATCGTTCTCGCCGGGCTGGCTCCAGCCCGGGCCGTTGAGCACGACCGGCGCGCGCTTGCCCGCCGCGAGCGACGGGTTGGGGAACCAGTGCGCGACGATCGGGGTGCCGTCGAACGAGTTGACGACGATGTCTTCGGCGTGCGCCGAGCCGGCAAGCCCGGCCCAGGCAAGCGCCGTCACGGCGATACCGCTCCTCAGCCTCATGGCGGGCACCCTAGCTGGGCCGTGCAGGTAGCATCGCGCGGCCGCATGTACAGCGCATCAGCGCCAGAGCAAGAGGACTTTGCGCAGATCCCCGGTAGGCCGCCGCGCGATGTCCGGTCGTGGCCCGACCCGCAGGGGGCTGCTCGGCGGCGCCGTGGCAACCGGCGCAGGTGCCGCGGTGCCCGCCGCCGCGGCGGCGCGTGGGGGCGGCCGGCGCCACAGGCGCTCGGCCGATGTGGTGGTGGTCGGCGCGGGGCTCGCGGGCCTCACGGCCGCCCGGGCGCTGCGGAAGAAGGGCCACTCGGTGGTGGTGCTCGAGGCCCGCGACCGCGTGGGCGGGCGTACCTGGACGAAGCAGGTGAAGGGCGTGCCGGTGGACGTCGGCGGGCAATGGATCGGCCCCCAGCAGAAGCGGATCGCGGCGCTGGCCGCACAGGTCGGCGTGAAGACGTTTCCCACCTACAACACGGGCCTGAACGTGTACGACCGGCTCGGCACGCTCAAGACCTACACGGGCGCGATCCCACCCGCCGAGACCCCTGCGATCGCCGACATCGCGGTGGCCCTGGGCGCCTTGAACGAGATGGCGGGCGAGGTGCCGCTGGCCGCCCCCTGGAAGGCGCCGAGGGCGCGCGAGTGGGACGGCCAGACGCTCGAGACCTGGAAGCTCGCGAACATGACGACCGAGGAGGGGCGGGTCCTGCTCGATCTCGGAGTCGAGGCGGTGTTCGCCGGCGAGCCGCGCGACGTGTCGCTGCTGCACGTGCTCTTCTACATCCACTCCGCGGGCAGCTTCGACAACCTCATCAACACCGCCGGCGGAGCGCAGGAGAGCCGCTTCGTGGGCGGCTCGCAACTGGTGTCCCGCCGCGTCGCGAAGGCGCTCGGATCGCGGGTGGTGCTGAGCTCCCCGGTGCGGCGGATCGACCAGCGCCGCCGGCACGTGGTGGTGGAGTCGGACCGCGTGCAGGTGACGGCGCGCTACTGCGTGGTCACGGCGCCGCCTGCCCTGGCCGGCCGGATCGAGTATCACCCCGCGCTCCCCGGGCGGCGCGACCAGCTCACCCAGCGGATGCCGATGGGCTCGGTGCTCAAGTGCCATGCCCTCTACGACAAGCCGTTCTGGCGCGACGACGGCCGCACCGGCCAGGCCACGAGCGACACGGGCCCGGTGAAGGTCACCTACGACAACTCGCCTCCCACCGGAGGGAAGGGCGTCCTGCTCGGCTTCATCGAGGGCGAGGAGGCGCGCGTGTGGAGCCGGCGTTCGGCCGCCAAGCGCAGGGCCGCGGTGCTGGCGCAGTTCGCCCGCTGGTTCGGCAGCGAGGCGCGCTCGCCGAAGTCCTACATCGAGCAGAACTGGATGGAGGAGGCGTGGAGCCGCGGCTGCTACGGCGCCTGGGCGCCCCCCGGCGTGCTGCTCGACTACGGCGCGGCGCTCACGGCGCCGGTGGGCCGCATCCA
Organism: uncultured Thermoleophilaceae bacterium; assembly: GCA_963759625.1. Lineage (GTDB taxonomy): Bacteria > Actinomycetota > Thermoleophilia > Solirubrobacterales > Thermoleophilaceae > JACVRW01. Next base: position 88,813 of record CAVXAD010000001.1, read on the forward strand.
CTGGGCCGGCACCGAGACCGCCACGGAGTGGTGCGGGTACATGGACGGCGCGGTGCGCTCCGGCGAGCGCGTGGCCGCCGAGCTGCACAAGCTCCTCTAGCGCGCGGCACTAGCCCTCGCTCAGCCCGATCCTTCTGCGGCTCGACCTCGACCCGGCCGCAACCGTTGTGAAGGCATGGGTTGGGCCGCCACCGTATGGGCCGCGGGTACACGATCACCTCGACGCAGCGACGCCGCGATAGGCTCACCGGTGCGAGTTCGGGGCCGATCGCGGCTCGTCGCCGTTGCGGTGCGGAGCATCAAGTGATCAAGACTCACCCGACGACACTCCGGAGAATCCATATGCGCGCCGCCCTCCTGACCGCCGCCGCTGTCATGTGCGCTGCCCTGGTCCCATCCGCTCAGGCGGCAAACCCCCGGGCGACCCGCGACGTCCTCGTCGTGAGCAACAACTGGGCGGGCACGGCCGACCTCATCGATCCGCACACGTTCAAGCGCCTGAAGCGGATCGACGTCGTTCCAGACCGCAGCGAGCGGATCGCCGAGATCAACGCCGATCCGACGGCGAAGACCTTCTACGACGGCATCCGCACGCTTGTCGGTGAAGGCAATGACCAGTACGTGGACGACGGCTTCACCTCACCGGACGGCAGGACCGTCTACTTCTCCCGGCCGAGCTTTGCCGACGTCGTCGCTATCAACCTCAAGACCGGCAAGATCCGCTGGCGCACCCACGTCGACGGCTACCGCGCCGACCACATGGCCATCACCGAGGACGGCCGCCGGCTGCTCGTGTCCGCCTCCACGGCGGGCGTCGTCGACTCGATCGCCACGGCTACCGGCCGGATCACCGCGCGGATCCCAGCCGGCGACCAACCGCACGAGAACAACTTCTCCCGCGACGAGTCGCTGATCTTCCAGGCCAGCATCGGCACTGTCTACACCGACACCGACGATCCCTCGCAGGACTCCACCAAGGGCAAGCGGATCTTCGAGGTCATCGACGCCCGCAGCAACAAGGTGCTCAAGCAGATCGACATGGGAGAGAAGCTCGCCGAAGCCGGCTACCCGAACATGAGTGCAGCGGTGCGGCCGATGGCGATCACGCCGAACGAGCGCTACGTCTATTTCCAGGTCTCGTTCTTCTTCGGGATCGTCCAGTACGACCTCAAGACCGACAAGGTCGTCGCCGTCCTGAACTTGCCGCTCGGCGCCGCGAAGGGGGTGGCGCGCACCGACTTCCTGCTGGACTCGGCGCACCACGGGCTCGCGATGAATCCGCGCGGGACGAAGCTGTGCGTGGCCGGAACGATGTCTCGCTACGCCGCGATCGTGACCCGCAAGCCATTCAAGCTGCAACGGACGATCCCCGTCGGACGCGTGCCCTACTGGTCGCAGTCCAGCAAGGACGGCAAGTACTGCTTCGTCTCGGTCGCCGGGGAAGACCGCGTGTCGGTCATCTCCTACAAGACCGCGCGCGAGGTCAAGCGCATCAAGGTCGGTGACCATCCGCAGCGAATGCGCACAGGAGTCATCCGCCGCGCCTACGCCCGGTTATAGCCCCATCAGCCCTCGCTCAGCCCGATCCTGTTGTGCAGCCGCCGCAGCGGTCCCGGCGCCCACCAGTTGCGCCGGCCGAGCAGCGCCATCAGCGACGGCACGAGGAACGCGCGGATCACGCTGGCGTCGATGATGATCGCCAGGGCGGTGCCGAGGCCGATCTCCTTGATGAACAGCACCGACGAGGTGGCGAAGGCGCCGATCGCGACGCAGAACAGGATCGCGGCCTGCGTGACGATCCGGCCGGTTCGCTCCAGCCCGTAGGCCACGGAGTCCGTGTTGGATTCGCCGCGCGTGTACGCCTCCTTGATCCGCGTGAGCAAGAAGACGCCGTAGTCCGTGGCCAGCCCGAAGGCGATCGCGAACAGCAGGACGGGCTGAGCCAGATCGATCGCGCCGATGCTCTGGAAGCCGAGCGGGCCCTCGAGGTGGCCGTCCTGGAAGATCAGCACCACCAGGCCCAAGGCCGCGCCGAGCGAAAGCGCGTTCATCAACAGCGACTTGACGGGCAGCACCACCGATCCGGTCATGAGGAACAGGACGACCAGGGTCGTGCACACGAGCAACAGGATCGCGACGGGCAGGTGCGAGCTGATCGCCGACCTCTGATCGAGGAACTTCGCGGTGTCCCCGGCGATGGCCACCGGGAAGGGGTTGGGCCCGGCACGAATCCTCTTGACCAGGTCGATCGTCCGCTCATCGAGCGGTCGCCGGGTTGGTACGACGGCGACCTCCCACAGGCCGCCTTCAAGCGGGACGGCCGGCTGGACCGCCTCGGAGTTCGCCCCAGGCAGGGCGCGAAGCTTCGCAGCGAAGGACTCGACGGCCTTCCGCTCGTCGCGGCGGCGCCTTGACCAGGACCGTGACCTGGCTCGAGGTGTCCGCGGCGAAGTCGCGCTTCAGTGCGTCGTTCACCTTGCGCGGGGTCAGGTCGGGCGGGACCGAGCTGATGTCGATGTCCGTGAACTTCATGCCCAGCGCGGGCAGGGCAAGCAGAATCAGGAACGTCGCGCTCGTGACGGCCACGATGGCGGGGCGGCGCATCACCGCTTGCGCGAGCCGGTACCAGGGACCTTCGCGCTCCTGGGTGGCCGTGCGCAGGGCGGCGCGCTGCCAGCTCTGCGGGGCCAGCGCGTTCACGCGCGGCCCGAGTACCGCGAGCAGCGACGACAGGGCCACCAGCGAGACGGTCACTGCGATCAGCGCGGTCAGCGCACCCCCTATGCCCATCGAATAGAGCAACGGCAGCGGGAAGACGCACAGTGACGCGAGCGCGATCGCGACGGTCGACCCGCTGTAGAGCACCGTGCGCCCGGCGGTGTAGATGGTGCGGTACAGCGCCTCGGACTCGCTGCCGGCAAAGACGCCATCGATCCCCTGCGTGCCAACCCTGGCGAGCTCCTCGCGGTAGCGCGAGACGATCAGCAGGCTGTAGTCGATGGCCAGGCCGAGCCCGAGGCCGACCACGACATTCAGCGCGAACGGCGAGAGCGCGACGAAGTCGTTCACGGCCCTCAGCGCGAGGAGCGTCGCCACGATGGTGAGCGAGCCCACGAATATCGGCAGCAGCGCGGCCACGAGCCCGCGAAACACGTACAGCGAGAGCAGGAAGAGGATCGGGAACGCCACGATCTCGGCCTTGGCGAGGTCCTCGCTGACGCGCCTGTTGAGCTGCGCGGTGGCCAGGGCGGCGCCGCCGACCAGTACGTCGGGCGGTCGGTCGACCCGCTCGGCTATGCGCTCGGCCGCGTCCTGGCGCTCGGACTCCTTCGCGTTCTCGAAGTAGGCGGCGATGACGGTCGAGTGGCGGTCCCTGGACACGAGCCCACGGTCGCCGGTCGTGTAGAAGGTCTGCGTCCGGCTCACCACCGAGTCGCGCCTCACCGCCCGCGCGATGCGGGCCACCTCCCGGCGCGTCTCCTGCGAGCTGACGTCGCGCTGCCCGCTGACCAGCACGACCAGCTGGGCGCCCGGGATCTCGCCGGTGGCGGCGGCGATCCGCTTCTCCGTCTTCACGGCCTGCCCGCCCGGGTCTTCGAACCCGACGGGGTTCTCCTCGAGCATTTCGATGACAGGGCTCCCGATCGCGGCCGCGGCTACGAAGAAGGCCGCGATGGCGGCGAGGATGACCCGCGCGTGGGTGTCGGAGAGCTCGGCGAACCTGCTGAGCAGCCCCCCCTCGCCCGATGGGGTGGGGGGCTCGATGGGAGCAACCTCCGAGACCGGCCGCTTGCGCGTGGTCAGGGTGAGGGTGGTGATGCCGGCCCAGATGGTGTCGCCCGGCTCCACCGGCGTTGGCGCCCGGATCTGGCGACCGTTGACGAACGTGCCGTTGGTGGAGCCCAGGTCCTCGATGACCAGGCGGCCCCCGACCTCGGTGAGCCGGGCATGCAGCCGTGACAGCTGGGGATCGTCGAGCTTTCCGTCGGCCTCGGCGGCCCGGCCGATGACAAATGGCTCGCCGGTGACTTGGAAGGCGCGCCCGGCGCTGTGCCCCGCCACCACCCTGAGGATGGTCCCGCCGCCCTCGCCCTGGGCGGGCGGCTTCAGCGTCACGTCGAGGCTGGGGAGTGGCTCGGCGCTAGGCCGACGCTGAGGCCGCGGAGGATTCGAGAACGAACCGCTCGTCGAAGACGCCCTTCAGCACGGCGATGAGGTTCTCGCGGATCGCGGACTCGGCGATCGGCTCGAGGAATGAAGCCAAGCTCGGCATGCCGAGCTCGAACTCCCCGAAGAAATGGATGACGGCGTCGTCGCCTTCGCTCGTGACCTGCCAGTGACCGTTGAAGTGGCGCAGGTTGCCCTCGAGCTGCTCGAAGTCGATCCGCATGCGGTCCTTGTCGATGGTGTCCGCTTCCGTCCACTGCATGTTGCCGCCGCGGAAATCCACATCCCACTTCGAGATCACGCGACCTTCTTCCGAGCTCTCGACCCGGACGCTCCGGATGGACTGGCCGTACTCCACGTACCTCTCGAAGTCGGCAATGATGTCGAAGACTTCCGCCGGGCTGGTGCCGCGCACTCGCCCGTGTATCTCGGCTGTATGCATCAGACCTCCGTTGAGACGCTGGTACCGAACCGGCTCTCGACAGCCGCGCCGCTCTCGTGTACGGCATCGCGGAGCCACGCGAGATCTGTCTCGCTCATGCAGATCGACGGGTGGAGCCGTACCACTCGATTGGTGTTCAGCGAAGTCGAGACGATCACGTGCCGGGTCAGCAGCTCCAGGACGAAGTCGCCCGCGAAGTGGTCGGCGTTGAACTCGACCGCGATGAGCAGGCCCATGCCGCGCACCTCCGCGACGAGATCCCCGCACGCCTCTTGGAGCGCGCCCGCCACCAGCGCCTTGATCTCGTCGCCGAGGCGGCCCGCTGTGGCCACGGCGTCCTCGCGCTCGATTGCCTCCAGGGTCGCCGACACCGCCGCCATCGCCACCGGGTTGCCGGAGTAGGTGGACGTGTGGAGGAGGGGATCCATGTTCAGCGCTTCGAACGCCTTGGGCGTGGCCACCACGGCGCCGACGGGGACGAGGCCGCCGCTGAGGATCTTTCCCACCAGCATCACGTCAGGTGTGATCCCCTCGATCTCGGCGCCCCACCACACGCCGAGCCGGCCCAGCCCCGTCTGGATCTCGTCGAGGATGAGAAAGGCATCGTGCTCACGGCAGATGCGCTCGACATCGCGGTGGTAGCCGGAATACGGGATGACGACGCCGGCTTCGGCCTGGATCGGCTCGACGATCACTGCGCAGCGCTCGTCGACCGAGAGCGCCCGCTCGAGCGCATCGGGGTCGCCATAGGCGATGAACTCGACGTTGGGGAGGAGGGGCTCGAAGGGCTCGCGGTAGAGCGGCCGCCCGGTGACGCTCAGCGCACCGTTCGTCTTGCCGTGAAAGCCGCCGTGCATCGAGATGAAGCGCTTGGCGCCACCTGCCTTGGCGAGCTTCAGGCCGAGCTCGCTGGCCTCGGCGCCCGAGTTCGTCATGAAGACGTACTCGAGGCCGTCGGGGGCTCTTCGCGCGAGCGACTTCGCCGCCTCGGCCAGGCGCGGATTGAGCAGGACGCGGCTGGCAAAGCCCTGGCGGTCGAGCTGGCGCTTGACGCTGTCCACGACATGGGGGTGGCGGTGGCCGAGCAGGAACACGCCGTAGCCGCCACAGTCGAGGTACTGCGTACCTTCCTCGTCCCAGATATGGCTTCCCTCCGCCCGCACTTCCACGTGCGCGTTCATCAACTCCGCGAGCGTCGCCATTCCCTGGCTTACATGCCTGGCGTACGCGTCCACGACGCCGGCCTGCGACTCCGTATGGGAGAACCGCCCGGACGTGGCTCTACATCACCGCCTCGGCGAGCCGCTTGACGTTGAGCAGGTTCTCGTAGCTCACGTTGTCGGTGGTGGAGTTGCCGCCCCACGTGCCGCAGCCGAGGGTGAGCGACGGCTTCAGGCCGGTCGCGATCCCGCAGCAGCCGAGCGCGGCGGGCGCGTTGACCAGCAGGCGGCTTGCCGGCATCTCTCTGGCGAAGCGCTCGCGCCGATCCTGGTCGTCGGAATGGATCACGGCCGTGTGGCCGGCGCCCTCGTAGGCGAGCAGCCGCTTGCATAGCGCCATCGCTTGGTCGTCGTCGTCGACCTTGAAGATCGAGAGCATGGGCGCCAGTCGCTCCTTGCCGAAGAGCTCCTCGCGTAGCTGGCCGGCGGCGGAGAACACGAGCAGCCGTGTGCCGGATGGAACCTCGAGGCCGGCGCGCCTCGGCGATCAGCTCGGCGCTGCGCCCGACGAACTGCAGCTGGAGGTGGCCCGTCGAGAGATCCAGGCAGCTCTCCACCAGCTTGGTGGTGGCAGCCTCGTCCAGGACCAGGGCACCCTCTCCCTCCAGCGCCGCGACGAATTCGTCATAGATCGAGCCGTCGACGACGAGGTGTTGCTCGGCGCCGCAGATCAAGCCGTTGTCGAGCGTCTTGCTGTTGATCACCGCGCGCGCCGCGCGATCGAGATCGGCGTCCGCGGCGATCCAGGCCGGCGCATTGCCCGCCCCGACGCCGATCGCCGGCTTGCCCGAGCTGTAGGCCGCCTTCACCATGCCGGCGCCGCCGGTGGCGAGGATCATCGCGACGTCGGGGTGCTGCATGAACTTATGGGTTCGCTGGCGGCTCGTGCGTCCGCGCACCCACTGCACGAGATCGAGCGGGGCCGAGTGCCGCTCGAGCGCTCCCTGCACGATCAAGTCCGACCTGCTCCGCCACACCCTGCGACATGCGGTGGCAGCTGAGGATCACGGAGTTGCGTCCCTTGAGGCAGATCAGGGTCTTGTTGATGAACGTCGGCACGGGATTCGTGACCGGGACCAGGCCGAACACGACCCCCATGGGACTCGCGATCTCCGTGACCTTGCTGGCGTCCGACGAGCGGACCGGACCGTTCGCGGGCTCGCCGGCGATCGAGCCGAAGACACCCAGCGACGCGAACTGAATCTTCAGGATCTTGTCCTCGACCACCCCGATCGTGGTCTCCTCCACGGTCGCGCGAGCCAGCCCCTCCGCTTGCATGGCCACGGCTTCGGCGATGTCCTTGAGCAACGCGTCCACGCGCTCCTCCGGCCAGTCCTCGAAGCTCTTCTGGGCGGCCACTGCGGCGCCGACCATGCGCTCGACCTCGGGGTCTGGGAAGTCCGAGACGAGGTGCTCTCCAAGGCGCTGGGATACCGAGCGGAACTTCAGCGCGGTGTCGCGTCCGAGTGCGCGGAGCATCGCTATCCCCTGCTCGGGATCCTCGTCGAGCATCCGCCGCATTCCCGCGCTCGACACCTTGCTGGCGAGCACGTCGGTTTCGGCGTAAGCGCTCACCCAGCGCTGGAGGCCCGCCAGCACGCTGTCATGGCCGATGAAGGAGCCGGCTCCCACGTAGTCCAGGACGGGGTCGGTGTCGACCTCCAGCGAGTGGATCTGCAGCCTGACATCGCCCTGCTTGAGGATGAAGAACGCGTCGCTCAGGTCGCCCTCGGCGTACAGGCACTCGCCGGCGGCGAACTCCACCTCGTCCATGTAGGGCTGGAGCGCGGTGAGGAGCTCGACCTGGAACGCGTCGAGGACGCTGGTCTGGATCTGCGTGGTGGAGGTCACCGTTCCGGATCCGGCGGCATGGGGTGCGGCGACTCTAACATCGCCCCGCAGGTAGAGTGCGCCGGTGGCGCCGCCGCATTCGGCGCGCTGCTGACATGAACGTGCCACCCGACACGGGAGCCACATTCCTGAGCGAGGAGCGGGCCGCACTCGAGCGGTTTCTGCCCGGCCTCGACGAGCAGCTGGCCGCGCTGCCTCTGAGTGAGCTCGAGTCGAAGCAGAGTCCGGCCATCGAGCAGTTCCGAGCCGCCGGAGGCTGCGGTCTCATCATCCCGACCGAGCACCACGGTGCGGGCGCCGACCTGCTCGACACGGTCCGCGTTCAGCGCGCCATCGGCTCGCGGGCGCCGTCGCTGGCGATCGCCACCACGATGCATCACTTCTCCGCCGCGAGCCTCGTCGTCATGAGCCAGCAGGGCGAAGGCTTCGAGTGGATGTTGCTCCAGGCGATTGCGGACGGTCGCAAGCTGCTGGCCTCGGGCTTCGGCGAGGGGGTCACCGGTCAGGGGATGTTCGCGCCGTCGATGCGGGCCCGGCGAGCCGACGACAAGTGGTACGTGAGCGGGGCGAAGAAGCCGTGCAGCCTGGCCCACTCGATGGATCTGCTCACCGCGTCCGTCGCGATCGAAGACGACACGGCCGAGGCCGCGAGCTTTGCGATCGCCCTGGTCCCGTCCGAGGCTCCCGGGCTCGAGGTGCAACCGTTCTGGGAGGCCGATGTTCTCGTGGGCGCCGAGAACGAGGCGGTGATCCTGACCGACGTGCCCGTCGATGACGAGCTCGTGATTCCGTTCGGGGATCCCAAGGATGCGCTCCAGGACCATGTGCAGGCCGCCGGCTTCGTCTGGTTCCAGGCGCTGATGAGTGCGTCGTACATCGGCATGGCGAGCGCGCTCGCCGACCGGGTCCTGTACGCGGACCGCTGGGACACCTCCCAAACGGTCACGCCGATCATCGAGCTCGAAGCCGCCTTCGCCTCGGTCGAGGGGCTGGCGCGCGAGATGGCGATCAGCTCAGCGGGCCCACGCATGCTCGTCCGCTCGCTCGCGTGCCGGTATGCCGCCCAGGAAGCCATCGACCGGGCGGTGGCCTCGGCCGTCGAGCAACTAGGCGGGGTCGCCTTCATGAGCTCGCGCGAGGTCGGGTACTTTGCGAGCGCTTCACGCGCGCTGGCGTTGCATCCACCCGGGAGACTCCGCACGACGAGCGCGCTGCAGGCAGCCTTCACGGGCGAGCCGCTCGTCATCGGCTGAGGCCAAATGTCGAACGGGGTGCATGAGCCGGGGCAGTCCCGCGGCGGACTGGGGGGCCGCGCCGTGTCCATGCGCGGCGATTCGGTCTTCGCGGACCTTGGCGACGCCCTGCGGTCGGAGACGTTCATGGGCAGCCCCTGGGCGCGGCTGGCTCTCAGCGCCCGCCCAGCGCACGTTGCTGCCGGCGAGTGGCTGTTTCGAGAGGGAGACGCGGGAGACAGCCTCTATGTGATCGCCTCCGGCCGTCTCGAGGTCGTGGCGGAGACGCCGGAGCCCACAGTCCTCTGGAGGCTTGGCCGCGGGGACGCGGTCGGGGAGCTGGGCGTCCTCACGGGGGCCCCGAGACCCGCTTCCGTGCTGGCCAAACGTGACAGCGACCTGCTCAGGGTCAGCCGCGACGATTTCCTCACGGTGCTCAGGGAGGATTCGGACTTCGCCGTCGAGGTGACGCGCATCATGGGTCTCCAGCTGGAGCGCGTGCGAGCCACCTCGTTCGCGCCCGATCCGCTTCCGTCCACGATCGCGATCGTCCCGCTCGATCCGGGACTCGACGCGCGGCCGTTCTGTGAGCGCCTTGTCGCGGCGTTCCCAAGCGGCAGGTCGGCGCTGCTGGAGCAGCCGGACCGGGAGGATGACGCCTCGAGCTCGTCGAGCGCACTTGCGCGGCTACTCGATCGCAGCGAGCGCGATCACGACCGTGTGGTGCTGGTTGGATCCGACGCCACGCTGGCGGATGCGTGGACGCGCTTCTGCCTGCGCGCGGGAGATCGGGTCCTCGGCCTCACGCGTGCCGCCGGCTCAGCTCCCGAGTTTCCGCCCGAGGCGCGGCTGAAGGGCCTCGACCTGGTGGTACTGGAGCGGCCCGAGCCGCGGCAGTTGAGCGCTTGGGTCGACGCGCTCGATGCCAGAGCCACCCACCTGATCGCGGCCGCCGAACACGACGCAACCGCGGCACTCGCGCGGAGCCTCACCGGAGAGTCCGTGGGGCTCGTGCTCTCGGGAGGGGGAGCACGCGCGTTCGCGCACATTGGCGTGCTCGACGAGCTGGTGGCCGCCGGCATAGTGATCGATCGCGTGGCGGGCTCCAGCATGGGCAGCTACATCGGGGCCCTCTTCGCGCTGGGGCTCTCACCGGACGAGATCGCAGCGAGGTGCCACGAAGAGTTCGTCGTGGGAAATCCGATGAACGACTACACGATTCCGGCAGTCGCGCTGACGCGGGGAGAGAAGGCCCGCCACATGCTGGCCCGATCGTTCGGGACGGCCCGGATCGAGGCGCTTCCGCGACGGTTCTTCTGTCTCAGCTGCGACCTGATCGAATCGCGCTCGGTGGTACACCGGCGCGGGAGTCTCATGTGGGCGGTCGCCGGAAGCATGTGCCTGCCGACCGTGTTCCCACCGGCGGTGACCCCTGATGGCCTGCTCGTGGACGGCGGCGTGCTCAACAACCTCCCGGTCGAGGAGATGGCAGCCTTGGGAGAGGGCCCGGTGATCGCGTCGGACGTGTCGGGACGCATTCCACCCCCGGTACCGCGCAGGCCCCTTGGACCGGGTTCGCGTCGCGGGAGATTGCTCGGCCGGGCGCGAGGTCTGATCGTCGGCACGGACATTCCCCTGCCGGGCATTCGAGACACACTGATTCGAGCGATGCTGCTGGGCAGCGTCGACAGCGACGCCGCGGCGCGGGAGCACGCGGACCTGGTGATCGCGCCGGACATGAAGGGGTTCGGCCTCACGTCCTGGCAGCAGCTTGCGCATATGCGTGAAGAAGGGCGGCGCGCAGCGCGAGCTGCGCTTGCGAGGGCACCGGCCTCCCTGGTCAGCCGAGGCGAATGAGGCTCTCGGCGCTGGCCACGATCGCCTCCTCGTTCGAGCGCGGCGACCAGCCGAGCACGCGCTTCGCCTTCTCGTTGCTCGCCTGCTTGACCTTGCCGAGCTCGGGAACGATCTGTCTCACCGAGGAGTCCACCCGCGAGACGAGCCGTACCAGCCAGTCGGGCAGCATCCGTGTGGGCACCTTCTTCGCGTCCGCGCCCATGCGCTCGCGCAGCACCGCGGCAATCTCGGCGACGGTCATGAACTCGCCGGCGATCGCCAGGAAGCGCTCGCCGGCGGCCGCGGGCCCGGTCATCGCGCGCACGTGCAGGTCCGCGACGTCGCGGACGTCGACGATGCCGAAGGCCACCCGCGGGATCCCCGGCATGGCGCCGTCGAGCAGCCGTTTCACGAGCTGGATCGAGGTCGAGAAGTCCTGGCCGAGCACCGGGCCGAAGACGCCGACGGGGTTGACGACGGAGAGCTCGAGGCCGGCGCCCTCACGCTCGATGAAGTCCCAGGCCGCGCGCTCGGCCAGCGTCTTCGACTTTGCGTAGGCGCTCACGCCGCCGCCGTCCGGATTCGTCCAGTCCTCCTCCGTGAACGCGCTATCGCGGGTCGGGATGCCGTAGCCGATCGCCGCGAACGACGAGGTCATCACGACGCGCTTGACCTGCGCATCACGCGCGGCCGCCAGCACCCGAAGCGCGCCCTCCCGAGCCGGGACGATCAGATCGTCCTCGTGCTTCGGCGGACCGAGCGGGAACGGCGAGGCCACGTGGAGCACGAAGTCGCACCCGGAGACCGCGTCCGCCCAGCCCGCGTCGGACATCAGGTCGGCGGTCACGAACGAGAGCGCCTCGGCGCTCTCGGCGCCGAGCAACTCGCGCACCGTGGCCTCGCGCTCAGGCGAGCGCACCGTGGTGCGCACGCGATGGCCGGCTCGCAGCAGGTCGAGGATGCAATACGAGCCGATGAACCCGGACCCGCCCGTGACGAGCACGCTCTCGCCGCTCACATGCGGAGTTCTAACGCTTGGCGAGCGCCGACGCTGTCCGCGGCTTGTGACAATCGAAGCTCGACGGACATCCGTTGGGGTATGAACAGCGTTCTCTCAAAGCTTGGCGATGGCCTCTGGAATGCGGTGCTGATGGCGTGGGAGGTCTGGTGGGCGCTCGTTCTTGGCTTCCTCGTCTCCGCGGTCGTTCAGGCCTGGGTGCCGCGCGAGCGCATCGAGGGGGCGCTCAGCGGCTCCGGTCTGGCGCCGATGGCCAAGGCCACGGGCCTCGGCGCGGCATCGAGCTCGTGCTCGTACGCGGCGATCGCGATCGCGAAGAGCCTCTTTCAGAAGGGCGCGTCCGCTGCCACGGCGCTCGCGTTCCAGTTCGCCTCCACCAACCTGGTATGGGAGCTGGGGCTGGTCCTCTGGGTGCTGCTCGGCTGGCAGTTCACACTCGCCGAGTTCGTCGGCGGCCTCGTGATGATCGGGTTGATGTGGGCGATGCTGCGGCTCTTCGTCAGCCGGCGCCTCGAGGAGGACGCACGCGAGCATGCACGAGCGGTGGACAGCGGCCACCACCACACGGCAGGCGAGCGCATGCCCTGGCGAGAGCGCTTGACCTCGGTCTCCGCCTGGTCAGACGTGGCCCACAACTTCCGCGGCGACTGGCAGATGCTCTGGAAGGAGATCACGGCCGGCTTCCTGCTGGCGGGCTTCGTGGCCTTGCTGGGGGACGACTTCTTCAACGGCCTCTTCCTGACGGGAGCACCCGCGGGCGTGCAGACGATCTGGGGCGCGCTCGTCGGCCCTGTCATCGCGGTGCTCAGCTTCGTCTGCTCGGTCGGGAACGTGCCGCTCGCCGCCGTGCTCTGGTCGGGCGGCATCTCCTTCGCCGGCGTGATGGCGTTCATCTTCGCCGACCTCATCGTGTTGCCCATCGTCCTCGCCTACCGCAAGTACTACGGCACGGCGTTCGCGCTTCGCATCACCGCCCTCATGTTCGTGACCATGGTGCTGGCCGCCCTGGCGATCGACCTGGTGTTCGGGGCGGTGGGCCTCATTCCGTCGAGCCGTCCGAGCACGAGCGACGTGTTCGGCGGCATCGAGCTCGACTACAAGGCGGCCCTCAATGCCCTCGGCACCGTCATCTTCCTGGCGCTGTTCGCACTGACAGCCCGCAGCCGACCCGGATCGTGAAGCGGACCCGCTAGTCGCCGTCCTCGTACAGCGACTCGCGCGTGAGCTCCGAGCCGTCCGCGCCGAAGAGCCGCACCTCCACGTAGTCGCCCGTGTAGGCGTCCAGCGACACCAGCGTGAAGCGGTCCTCCAGCAGCTCGCACTGGTCGGTGGTGGTGGGCCCGAGCTCGGCCGTGGCCACCACGCCGTTGGCTACGAGGGCGATCCCCCACACCAGCGTGATCACCCCGCGTCGTCCCTGGGGGCCGCGCCAATGCCCGATCTCCTGGTCGGAGAGGTCGAGCGTCCACTCCGGGTTGTCGTCGGCGGTCTCGTCCGTGTGGTCCGCCACCGCGATCATGTCGGTGGCCTGGGCGCCCTCGTGCTCGCGCGTGTATGACACGTAGCCGAATACCTCACCCTCTCCGCTGGGCGCCGTGGCGGGCACGTAGGTACGGCCGGCGAAGCTGCGCTCGGGGAACCACATCACATCGTCGATCTCCGACTCGGCGGCCTCCGCGAAGTGCTCAGCCAGCGTGTCCGACCAGCGGCCGTAGGGCAACGGCTCCTGGGGCGGCTCGGCCGCGAACTGGGGGATCGGTCGTTCGCTGGGTGGCACGAGGCGCGGAAGCTACACGCTCGACTTGCGGAGCCCCTCGGCCGCGGCCTCCGGGGTCAGCACGTTCAGGTGCACGCCCGCGCCGAGCTCGAGGCCCGCGAGCTGCGCCAGGCGCGGCATCACGTCGATCCGCCAGCAGAAGTGCTCGGCATCGCGCGGCGCCGTGCGCACCCACATGTTGAGCGGTGGGAGCGAGCCCAGGACCGATCGGAGGCGCCGCAGCGCCTCGTGGAGCACGCCTGCTCCCAGCGGCCCGGCCTCCGAGAACCGGGCCGCAGGGCGGCGGGGGACGACCTGGAGGTGGAACGGGACGCGCGAGGCGAAGGGGCAGAGGGCCACCGCCTCGGAGTCGATCGCCACGATCCGCTCGTCGCGCCTGACCTCTTCCTGGAGCAGGTCGGCGAGCAGGTTGCGGCCCTGGGTCTGGTTCGAGTAGGCGGTGAAGCGCTCGCGCTCGCGCGCGATCGCGGCCGGGACGAATGGAAGCGCGTAGAGCTGCGCGTGCGTATGCGGCAGCGACGCGCCGGCCTCCCGGCCCTCGTTCACGATCACGTGGACGTATGACGACTCCCGGTGCTCCCACATGCGCTCGCGCCAGACGAACATCGCCGTCTCCACCTCGTCGGGCTCGAGGTCGGCCAGTGACCACACCGGCTTCGGCGAGTTCACGATCAGCTCGTGGGCGCCGCGTGCCGGGCGGGACGCGAACAGCTCGGGCTCGCCGCGCACCTGGCCGAGCGGGTCATCCACGGGGTCGGGGTCGCCCGGCTCGAGCGCCGGATAGAGGTTGGGCACCACGCGCGCGCGCCAGCCCGGCGAGTCGCGCGCGCTCCCGTCCCGCAGCGCGTAGACCTCGGGTGGCGTCTGGCTCTCGTTGCCCTCGGCGAAGGGATCGGACGCCGGGTCGATCGCCGGCCGCGCCGGGAACTCGAGCCACGCGCCGGGGCGGGTGCCGCGCTCCCCGGCCACGATCACCCGAATGCCGGACAGCGGATCGATCCGGAGCTCAGGCAAGCTCCTTCTCCATCGTCACGTGCTCTATCCCCTCCTCTTCGAAGGGCTCACCGCTCTCCCTGTAGCCGTCGCGCAGGTACAGCTCCCGCGCGTAGGTCTGGGCGTGCAGCGAGATGCGCTCGGCGGCGGCGCCGCGCGCGACCGAGGTGGCCTCGGCAAGGATCGCTGCCGCCACGCCACGCCCGCGCGCGTCGGGCTCGACCACGAGGCGCCCGAGCCGCGCGGTGGCCCCGCGGAACACGAGCCGGCACGTGCCCAGCACGCGCCCGTGCTCCACGGCCACGATATGCGTGGCCTCCGGGTCGCGACCGTCGCGATCCGCCTCGCGCGAGACCCCCTGCTCACCGCAGAACACGCGCTCGCGCAGGTCCAGTGCGGCGGCCAACTCCTGCTCTGTGCGGGCGGTCCGGACGTCCAGAAGGTCAGCGAGCGTAGCGCTCGATGTCCTCGCCCAGCTTCGCCTCGCTCGCGTATGCACCTTGGTGTAGGTAGGCCAGTTCGCCGCGACGGTCGTAGTAGGCGGTGGCCGGGAGGCCGACGACCTTGAACAGGTGCGCCACCTCTCCGTCAGGATCCTCGTAGCTCGGGAACGGCAGCGGGTAGTCGTCGAGGAACTTGTTCGCGTCCTCCTGGTTGTCCTGCGAGTTGACGCCGAGGAACGCCACTTGCTTGCCGCGCTTGACCGCCTGTCTCTGGAAGAACGGGAACTCGAAGCGGCAGGGACCGCACCACGAGGCCCAGGCGGTCACCACCACCGGGTGACCGCGTAGCTTTTCGATCCGCTTCTCGAACCCGTCCTTGCCGCCGCCGAGCAGCTTGCTGGGCTGGCGATAGAGACCGGCCAGCCCGGCGGGGGCGCCGGCGAGCTTCTTGAACTCGTCGCGCGACGCGGATTTGCCCGGCTCGCTCGACTTGCAGCCCGCCAGCAGAGCGGCACCAAGGGCGAGCATCATGACGACGCGGCGCATGCAGCTAGGGTGGCAGAAGGCCATTGCAGCGAGGCAATCGGGGCCTCCGTGTGCCACAATGTAGGCACGCCGACAGTTCCGGATGGACTCGGCGCGCCCGCCGCTCGGCTACTACGAGAGCGGTGAATAAGAAGGGCGGACCTCGCTAGCTCCGTGACGGGACCAACACTCCCCGCGGCGCGTTGCCCGGTCTGTCCATTCCCTGACGAGAGACGCCCTACCGTGGCTGACAGAAGCTCCGTGGTCGCATCCGCGCCGGTGTCCGGCGAGGACTTGGAGCGCGCCGAGGAGTTCGCGCGCGAGCCGTTCGTGCTCGAAGGGGAGGACGCCACGGCGGCTCTCGCCGAGGGCACCGCCCGCCGGGCCGCGCTGAACGCCGCGCTGGCCGAGCTCGACGCCGGCCGCACCGAGCCCTCCGTGGGATGGCGGCGCGACTACTCGCTCACGCTGGGACTCGAGCGGGTGCTGGCCGAGGACGAGCCCCACCTGGTGGACGGCACCGTGCTCTCCGCGCATCAGGTGGACGCGCTCTCCGGCACGCTGATCGCGCTCACGGCCGAGCTGCTCGTGCCGCGCCCCCCGGGCAGCAACGGGCATGTGGCGGCAGAGGAGCTGCCCTCCGGCGAGGTCGAGCTGGAGGGCGACGAGCTCACCGACGAGGAGCCGCTCGATTGGGACCCGGCAGAGGAAGCCGAGGAGGAGGCAGCGGCGGACGCCGCCCTGGAGGACCCGGGGGCGAGCCGGCGCTTCTGGTTCGAGCATGCGACCGGGGCCGGCAAGACCGTGGCCGCGCTCGGCTTCGCCGAGGCTTCGCGCACCGGCGGCGTGCTGATCCTCACTCACCGCCGCAACCTCGTGGACCAGTTCCTGGGCGAGCTGCGCGACCGCGGCTATCGCGACCGTATCTCTGGGCCGTTGCTGCGGCGCAACGGCGACGAGCCGCCGGCGGGCGGACCGGTGACCGTCGAGACCTATCAGTGGTTCGTGCGCAACGCCGGGAAGATCTCGGACGCCTACACGATCGTGATCTGCGACGAGGCGCACACTGCGCTCGGCGAGAAGACGAGCGCCGCCATCCGCCAGTGGACCGGCCCGGTGTTCATCGGCATGACCGCCACCGGCGCACTCATCGCGCGGCACGTCACCGACCTGTTCCCCACCCAGACCTCGCGCTTCGACCTCGCCCAGGCCGCCCGGCGCGGCGTGATCGCGCCGCTGCGCTGCGTGCGCATTCCGCCGGGGGTGGGCGTGCGCTCGATCGCCAACGTGCCGCTGCGGCGTGGTGAGGTGGACCAGGACTTCGACCAGGAAGAGCTGGCGGCTCTGCTCGACCAGACGCCGTTCAACCTGGCGGTGGCCGACCTCTACAAGACCCGCTTCAAGGATGTGCCCGGGGTGGTCTACTCCGCGGGGGTCAAGCACGCGCACAACGTGGCCAAGGCCTTCCAGGACGCGGGAATGAAGGCGAAGGCGGTGTCCGGCGAGACGCCCAAGCGCGAGCTCGCCCGCATCCTTGCCGGCTACGAGCGCGGCGAGGTGGACGTGCTCGTGAACGCCCAGCTGCTGGCCGAGGGGTGGAACTCTCCGCGCGCCACGGTATGCATGCATCTTGCGCCCACGGCCTCGCGACGCATCTACCAGCAGCGCGTGGGCCGCGTGACCCGCCGGACGCCGGGCAAGGAGGCGGGCATCGTCGTGGACTTCGTCCATCCCGCCACGCCCAACGACGATCCGGTGATCACCCTGCACTCGCTGCTCGACCGCGACGTGTACCGCGGCGGCGCGATCGTGGTAGGGCCGGTGCGCCGCGGCCGTGGCCGCCGGTTGCGGGTCGAGCGCCGCGTGGTGCCGGTCACGGCGGACGAGGAACGCCGGGCACAGGTGTTCGAGCGCGAGCTCTGGCGGATGGCCGTTGAGCACCTGAACTGGGGTCAGCAGCAGGCGTGGGCCATGCTGGCCGGCGCGCGCGTGGCGTCCAACAACTGGCGCCGCGCAAAGGCGATGCTCCACTTCGACGGCACCGGCGAGCTCCGCCGTCTCTACCTGCTCACCTGCCTGCGCCGCAACCGCAACTCGCAGCTGCGCATCCGGGCGCTGACCGAGGTCGGCGCCATGCGCGACCCGGAGGCCTTCGACGATGCCGTGGAGATCGTGGGCGGTTGGGCGCGCGACGAGCGCCGCGAAGGCGTGAAGGTGCTGCTCCAGGCGCTCGCCGAGCGCCAGATCGGGCGCCGCGACCAGGCCGCACGCTGGCTCTGGCACCTCGCCGAGTACAGCCGTGAGGTGCACGAGGAGTACGCCGTGCAGCGCTGGCCGGAGACGAAGCGCCTGCTCGGCCTGCTCGTCAACTCCGCCGGGGCCGCGCACGCGCGCAACGCGCGCCGGCTGGTGCAGGCGGCGCGCAAGCAGGATCGCCGCCTCTCCGCCGCGCTGCTGGCGGCTTCGCTGGCGCACACGCCGGAGGCACAGCAGGTGCTCGACGGCGCGCGGATGCGGATGGCCCGCAAGCCCTCCGCCCTGGCCCGCGAGCTGCTCCGGAACTTCCCGAAGGGCAAGCGCCGGCGCGGCGGCCGGCGGCGGCGCAAGAAGTCCGGCGGCGAGGCCACCGCCCCCGAGGTCGACGCTACGGGTACGGTCGACGCTCAGGCCACCGACGGGCCTCCCGACGACGAGGACCTGATCGTCGACGCGGATCAGGACTCCGCGGACGAGGACGACGCCGAGCGCGACGCCGCTTAGCGGCACTCCCGACGCTCAGCGCAGAGGTGCACCTCGCCGGCGGCCAGGGCCACGCGCCCCGCTCCGGTGTCCACGAGCAGGGAGCCGCGCTCGTCGATGCCGGCGGCCGTGCCCTCTCCACCGCTCCAGCGCACCTTGGACCCGCGCAGGGCGTCGCGGCGGCGCCACTCCGCCAGCACCTCGGGCAGCGGTGCCGCAAGCCGCTCTTCCAGTCGTCCGAACAGGGCCGGGAGCAGCTGCTCGATGGTCGGGGGCTCGGGCAGCACGACGGCCAGCGAGGTGGCGATCTCCCGGAGCTCGGGCGGGAAGGCGTGGGCGGGCGTGGTCACGTTCAGGCCGATGCCCAGCACGGCCCACCCCTCCTGCGGCCGGCCCTCCACGAGGATCCCGGCGAGCTTGCGGCCGTCCACCAGCACGTCGTTGGGCCATTTGATCCGGCAGTCGGCCGGCACCGCATCGGCCACCGCCACCGCCGCCGCCAGCGGCACCGACTCGGGCGGCGGGCGCAGCACCACCGACAGCAGGACGGCGGAGCCCGGGGCAGCGACCCAGCCGCGCCCCTGGCGGCCGCGTCCGGCGGTCTGCTCGTCCGCGGTCACCACGGTGCCGTGCGGGGCTCCCCTCAGCGCGAGAGCCTTGGCCCGCTCGTTGGTCGAGTCGACGGAGCGGTGGTGGACCCGGGGCGCGCCGATCATCCCGGGCGCAGGCGCACCTCGGCGTCCGGCTCCACGCCGAGCATCGCCGCCGCGTCGCCGCGGTTCACCGCGAGCGCGAGCGTCCGGTAGGCGTCCTCGTACACGAGCAGCTCGCCCGGCGACACGTCCGCGAACGTGTGGGCGTAGGTGGCGAGCCGCCGCCGGTCGCCTACCTCCACCTCCACGTTTCCTCCCAGCGCGGAGGCCGCTTCCCTGGAGGTGCTCGTGATCCACGTCGAGCGCGACGTTGCCGTAACGGTCGCGCAGCAGCGCATGGGCCACAAGCGTCCCGTCCTCGTTCCGTGGCTGCGGCAGCTCGAGACCCACGAGCTCCCCCGGCTCGAGCGGATCCCCGGCGTCCGCCAGCTCGGCGCCGGCGGCGATCCGAGCCGCCACGGGTGCGAACAGGTCGCGCCCGTGGAAGGTGGCCGACACCGGCTCGAGCCGGTGCGGCGAGCGGGTCACGTCCACCGCCAGGGACACACCCCCGCAGCGTTCCCACGCGAGGCTGAGCAGGCCGTTGTCGGGTCCCACCAGCACGCGCCCGTCCCCGGTTCGCAGCGCCACGGCGCGCCGCTCCGTGCCCACCTGCGGGTCCACCACGGCCACGTGCACGCCCACGGGCAGGTAGGGCAGGACGTTGCGGAGCACGATCGCGCCGTGACGGACGTCGTAGTGGCCGATCCCGTGGCTCACGTCCACGATCGTCGCCTCGGGGTCGATGGAGAGGATGACGCCGCGGCAGACGCCCGCGAACTCGTCGTCGTACCCGTAGTCGGTGAGGAGGCTGACGATCACCGCGACCTCGCGTCGTCCAGCAGCGCCGCCACCAGGCCGTCGATGTCGTGCCGCGCGGCCTCCACATGCACGGTCAGCCCCAGCTGGCTCGCCGTGGCGCTGGTCACCGGGCCGATCGAGACCGTGCGCGCCCCCGCCGGAACCTGCCCGCCGGCCTCCTCGAAGAAGCGAACGGTCGAGCTGGAGGTGAACGTCACGTAGGTGGCGAGCCGGAGCCGTTCCCGCTGATCGTCCGCGAGCGGCTCGCCCACCGTGTCGTAGAGGGCCACGTCGCTCACACGCGCCCCCCGGTTCCAGAGCGCGTCGGTGAGCACGTCGCGTGCGTCCGCGGCGCGCGCCACGAGCACCGCCCGCCCCTCCACCGGCACGTCCCCGAGCGCCTCGACCAGCGCCTCGGCCACCGAGCGCGCCGGCACCACGTCGGCCGCGATCCCGCGCCGCTCCAGCTCGGCGGCGGTGCCCGGACCGATTGCGGCCACCGTTGCCCCGGCGAAGGCACGGGCATCATGCCCGGCCGCCTCCAGCGCGTCGAAGAGGAGCCGGACGCCGTTCGGGCTCGTGAAGCAGACGAGGGCGTATTCGCGGATGCGGCTGATCGCCTCGGTCACGTCGGGATCGTCCACGTCGCGGCACGATCCGGATCGTGGGCGTCTCCACGACCTCGGCACCCAGGCTCGCGAGGCGCTCGGCGAGCCCGCTGGCCTGAGCGCGCGCCCGGGTCACCGCCACCACCTGCCCGTGAAGGGGGCGCTGCTCGAGCCACGACAACGCGTCGCTCAGGCGCACCACGGCTCCCACGACCACGATGGCGGGCGCGCGGATGGACTCGTTCGCCGCCGCTGCGGCGATCTCGCGCAACGGCGCCGACACGCTGCGCTGCCCCGCGAGCGTGCCCCGCTCCACCACCGCGGCGGGCTCGTCCGGATCGCGTCCGCCCGCCACCAGCCGTTCCGATACGCGGCCGAGGTTCCTGACCCCCATGTAGAAGACGAGCGTGCCCGGGAACCGCGCCAGGGCGTCCCAGTCGAGTGCGGACTCGGCCTTCTCCGGATCCTCGTGGGCGGTGACGAAAGCCACCGCGGACGCCACTTCGCGATGCGTCACCGGAATGCCGGCGTACGCCGGCGCGGCCACGCCGGCGGTCACTCCCGGCACCACCTCGAAGCGAACGCCCGCCGCCGCCAGCGCCTCCGCCTCCTCGCCGCCGCGCCCGAACACGAACGGGTCCCCGCCCTTCAGGCGCACCACCAGCTTGTCCTTGCCGCCGAGCTCCACCAGGAGGGCGTTGATGTCCTCCTGGGGCAGCGCCGCGTCGCCCGGCTGCTTGCCCACGTAGCGCAGCTCGGCGTCCGCCCGGGCGCGCTCGAGCGCGCCGGGCGGGACCAGGCGGTCGTAGAGGATCACGTCGGCACGCTCGATGAGCTCGAGCGCACGGCGGGTCAGCAGGCCCGGATCCCCGGGCCCCGCGCCTACGAGGTACACGGTGCCCTCGGACATGGGTGGAACGCTATTGAGCGGCGGAGCGCTCCGCCTCCGCGAGCAGCTCGGCGGCGCCGGCGGCCAGCAGCCGCTCGGCCACCGCGCGTCCGAGGGCGGCCGGCTCGGCCCGCGTCACCCAGGAGCACGTCGCGGATCCAGTGGCCGCCGTCGGGAAGGCCCACGTAGGCGCTCAGCTCGAGGCCGTCGTCGCGGGCACTCGCGAGGGCCCCCACCGGCGTGTGGCAGCCGGCGTCGAGCGCGCCGACCACGGCCCGTTCCGCGAGCAGGGTCACGAGGGCGTCTCGATCGGTGAGCGCCGCGGCGAGGTCGCCCACGCGAGCGTCCTCGGCCCGTGCCTCGAGCGCGAGGCAGCCCTGCCCGGCGGCCGGCAGCAGCTGCTCGGTGGCCACCGCGGTGCCGTCGCCGGCGCGCCCGAGGCGCTCCAGCCCCGCCCCGGCGAGCACCACGGCGTCGAAGTGGCCTTCGGCGAGGCGCCGCAGGCGGGTGTCCACGTTGCCGCGCAGGTCGCGCACGTCCAGGTCCGGGCGACGGGCGAGCAGCTGCGAGCGGCGCCGCAGGCTCGCGGTGCCCACCACGCGCGCCCTCGCGCAGCCCGTCCAGGGTCGGCGCGCCGCAGAGCGCGTCGCGCGGGTCGGCGCGCTCGGGCACCCCCACGATCGCGAGGCCGTCGGGCAGCTCGGCGGGCACGTCCTTGGCCGAGTGCACCGCGAGGTCCACCTCGCCGGCCAGGAGCGCCTCCTCGATCTCCTTCACGAAGCGAGACTTGTCCTCGAGCGGCGGCCGCGCGGCGGACGCTCGGTCCCCCGAGGTGGTGATCGGGACAAGCTCCACCTCGTCCGCGAGCCGGTCCGCCACCAGCCGCGCCTGCGCCAGCGCCAGCGCGCTGCCGCGCGTGCCGAGGCGGATCACCCGGAGCGCGATCGACGCCGCGGCGCGAGCGGCGTGACCTCGGCGCCCTGCGTCTCGACCTCGGTGTCCGCGAGCTCGGCGTCGAGCGCGAACAGCTCGCGAAGAGCATTCACGTAGCGGTACGAGCCGGCCTCGCCGGCGCTGTCCTTCAGTCGCACCGTGGGGTCGTGGAGGAGCCGGCTCACCACCGCCCGCGCCATCGTCGCGAGCCGCTCGCGGTCGGCGGGTGAGAGCGACTCCCAGCGGGACTCGTTCTCGCGGAGCACCTGCTCGACGATGCCCTCGCCGCGCGTGCGCAGCGCGGAGATCGTGGGCAGCACGTCGAGCGAGGCGAGCCAGCGCTCGAAGCGCTCCACCTCCTGGCGCACGAGCACGCGCGCCTCTGCCGCCTCGACCTCGCGAGTCCCGAGGTTGCGCGCCACCGCCTGCTGGAGGTCGTCCATGTCGTAGAGAGCGATCCCGGGGCAGTCGCGGGCCGAGGGGTCGATGTCGCGCGGCACGGCCAGGTCGAGGAGCACCAGCGGGCGGTTCAGCCGCTGCGCCGCCACGAGCGCCAGCTCCTCGCGGCCCACGATCTGATGCGGCGCGCCGGTGGAGCTGACCACGATGTCGGCGGCCTCGAGCTGGGCCGGCATGTCTTCGAAGGTCACCGCCTCGCCGCCGAAGCGCTGGGCCAGGCCGAGGGCGCGGTCGTAGCGGCGGTTGGCCACGAACACCGTGCGGACACCGCGGTCGCGCAGCGCTCGCGCGGTGAGCTCGGCGTTCTCCCCGGCGCCGATCACGAGCACCCGCCGCGCCGCCAAGTCGCCGAGGAAGTCCGCCGCGAGCTGCACCGCCACGGACGACACGGACACGTTCGATCGTGAGACCCGGGTCTCACTGCGGGCGCGCTTGCCCGCCGCGAGGGCGTCGCGGAAGAGGCGGTTGGACACCGGGCCGGTCACGCCCTCCACGAGCGCCAGCTCGTAGGCGCGTTTGACCTGGCCCTGGACCTCGGCCTCGCCCACGATCATCGAGTCGAGGCCCGCGGCCACGCCGAAGAGGTGCTCGACCGCGTCGCGCCCGCGAAGCGAGTAG
Organism: uncultured Thermoleophilaceae bacterium; assembly: GCA_963759625.1. Taxonomy (GTDB): domain Bacteria; phylum Actinomycetota; class Thermoleophilia; order Solirubrobacterales; family Thermoleophilaceae; genus JACVRW01. The sequence goes on from CAVXAD010000001.1 coordinate 112,056, forward strand.
ATCGCGCCGAGCAGCTCCGTCGGGCGTATCCCGGCCTGGCGCGAGAGCACGCCGAGCGCCGCGCTCTCCGCCTCGACGGCGTCGGCCGCGACCAGGTACAGCTCGGTCCGGTTGCAGGTGGACACCGCAACGGCCTCATGCACCGCCTCCTGGTCGGTGAGCTCGGTGAGCACGCGCGCCGCCCTGCCCTCCGAGAGTGCCAGCCGCTCGCGGAGCGGCAGCGGGGCGGTCTTGTGGGACACGCCCAAAGCGAGGAGCTCGCCGTTCATTCCTCCTCCAGGAGCTCGTTCAGCTCGGTCACCTCGCGATCGATGCGGGCGATCTTGGCGCCGATGATCGCGACGTAGACCACGAGGAGGGTCACGAACACCGCGTAGGCGCCGGCCACGTACTTGCCGGCCTCGTCCAGCGGAAGCGCGGGCATCAGGCCACCGCGGCGGGCTGCCGGTCCGCCAGCCTGCGGCGCAGGCGCTTGAGCTCGGCCGACGCATGCTTGGCCGTGAGCTCGAGCTTCCAGAGCGTCACGAAGAGGAGCGTCACCGCCAGGAGGGACACGAGGAAGGTGAGCCGCATCTCGCCCGGCAGCGAGCCGCCGGTCTGGGACAGCACGCGCGGGTGGGTGTACGCCTCGGCCAGCCTCACGGCCACGAAGTTGAGCGGCACGAACGCGCCGGCGGTGATCGCGAACACCGACGAGTAGCGCGCCTGGCGTTCCCGGTCCTCGATCGAGAAGCGCAGCGGGTAGTACACGCAGTAGAGGAGGAAGACCACCAGGAACGAGACGAGCACCGGCTCGTCCCACACCCACCAGTGACCCCACGACGCCCGCGCCCAGATCGAGCCGGTCACGAGCACCCCGAGGCCCAGGATGATCGAGAGATGGATGGCCACGTACGAGCGCATGTCCCACGAGGGGTCCCCCGAGCGCAGGTGGCGGATCGCCATCACGCCGCCGGCCACGAACCCGCCGAGCGCGACGATCGCCATCGGCACGTGGATGTAGAAGATCTTCTGCACGAAGCCCTGGTCGGCGTCGTTGGGCGCGTAGAAGAACACGAGCACGAGCGCCGCCGAGAGCGAGACCACGGTTGCCGCGGCGAGCGGCTTTAACCCCTTTGAATACATCAGTCCTCGAGCAGGTAGTCGAAGACGGCCACGGAGAGAAGCACGAAGACAACATCGTAGAGCGTGAGGAGCCCCAGCCAGCGCCCCAGGTCCTCGGGCCCCGCGTCCTGACGCAGCAACGGCTCGGTGGCCTGAGCACACGAGATCAGGAGCGGCACGAGGAGCGGGAGCAGGAGCAGCGGGCCGGTGAGCTCGCGCGCCCGCGTCTCGGCCGCGAGCGCGCCCACCAGCGCCCCCACGGCCGCCACGCCCACGTCGCCGAGCAGCAGGATCAGCGCCAGCTCCGGCAGGGCGCCGCCGAGCCCCGGGCCGAGCAGCAGGACCGCGAACGCCGGCACCGCCACGATCTCCACCGCAACCAGGAAGAGGAACAGCGCGCCGGCCTTGGCCACGAACAGCGCGGTGCGGTCGATCGGGGCGAGCAGGAGCGCGTCCACGCCGCCCTGCTCGCGCTCCGCGGCGTAGAGCCGCGACACGCCGATCACCGATGCGAGCAGGATCGTGACCCACAACACTCCCGCCGCCAGCGAGCCATCGAGCGAGTCGCGGTCGAGCCCGAAGTGGAAGAGCACGTACACGGTGAGCGCGAACAGCGTCATCGCCGGCACGGACTCCTTGGTGCGCAGCTCGATGCGCAGGTCCTTCCGGAGGATGATCGCGGCGGTGCGGATCACGAGTACAGCGCCCGCGCCTCCGCCGGCGCCACGGCGCCGGCCAGCACCTGGCGGCCGTCCTTCAGGCCCACCGCCAGATCGGACTCGGCAAGTCCGCCCTCGATGTCGTGGGTCACCAGTACGCGCGTCCGCCCGGACGCCCGCCCGATCAGCGGCTCGAGCAGCTCGGCGGCGGCCGGGTCCAGGCCCGCGCGCGGCTCGTCGAGGAGCACCAGGGGAGGGTCGTGCAAAACCGAGCGGGCCGCCGCCAGGCGCTGCACCATCCCGCGCGAGAGCTCCACGAGCGGCTCGTCGGCCCGCCGGTCCATGCCCACGGCCTCGAGCAGCTCCTCCACCCGGCCCTCGGCCACCCCGTGCAGGCCGGCCTGGTAGCGCAGGTTCTCGCGCCCGGTGAGGTGGCGGTAGAGCAGCGGCTCGTGCGCGAGGTAGCCGACCAGGGCGGGCAGCTTCCAGCGCTCCTTCGGCAGCTCGGCGCCGAGCACTCGTGCCGCCCCGCCGTTGGGCCGCAGCAGGCCGGCGAGCACGCGCAGCAGGGTGGTCTTGCCCGCCCCGTTCGCGCCGAGCACGACAAGCGTGTGACCCGCCTCCACCCGCACGCTTACGCCGGCGAGCGCCGTCCGCTCGCCGTAGCGCCGCTCCAGCCCGTCGAGCTCGATGGCCGGCATCCGGCGGAAGCCTATGGACGCGCTGTAGCCTGGGCCCGTGAGCAGGCTGGTGGGCATCAACCACGTGGCCATCGAGGTGGACGACCTGGACGCCGCGCTCGACTTCTACGGCCGCGCCTTCCAGTTCGGGCTGCGCGGCCGGCTGCCGCGAATGGCCTTCCTCGACATGGGCGACCAGTTCATCGCGATCGCGGAGACGAGCAGGTCGGCGGACGACGGGGAGCGTCACTTCGGGCTGGTCGTGGACGACCTGGACGAGGCACGCCGTAGCCTCGTGGAGGCCGGCGCCGAGATCCTGCCCGGCCGCGGGCTCGACTTCCGCGACCCCTGGGGAAACCACGTGCAGGTGGTCGAGTACTCCGAGGTCCAGTTCACGAAGACCCCCGGCGTGCTCGAGGGCATGGGCCTCGGCGGGCTGGAGAAGACGGCCGAGGCGGAGGAGGAGCTCCGCCGGAAGGGGCTGGCGTAGGGGCTGAGTCCCTGGGCGGCGGAGCGCCCGGCGGAACGGGCTCCTAGCGCTCCAGCGTCTCCGCGGCGTGCTCGATCGTCGGGGCCACCACCGGCCAGGACTGCCCGATCGCCTTCGGGTTGCCCGGGAAGTTCACGACGAGCGTCCGGCCGCGGATGCCCGACACGCCGCGCGTGAGGATGCCGAGCGGCGTGTGCTCGCGCGAGTCGGCGCGGATCGCCTCGGCGTAGCCGGGCGCCTCGCGCTCGATCACGTCGAGGGTGGCCTCGGGGGTGACGTCGTCCGGGGTCAGACCGGTGCCGCCGGTCGTGAACACGAAGCGCGCGCCGTCGGCGTCGGCCAGCCGGGCGATCGCGCCCGCGATCGCGTCGCGGTCGTCCGAGCACGGTCTCGTGCACCACCTCCAGGCCCGCCTCGACGCACAGCTCCACGAGCGCGGGCCCGGAGCGGTCCTCGCCGCTGCCGTCCGCCAGCGAAGTGGAGACGGTGATCACCGCGGCCCTCACTCCGGGCGCCGCCAGTCGCTCTTGCCGCCGGTCTTCTCCACCAGCCCGAGCCCGGCGATCTCGACGCCGCGCTCGATGCCCTTGACCATGTCGTAGACGGTGAGCGCAGCCACGGCGGCCGCGGTCATCGCCTCCATCTCCACCCCGGTCGGGCCGGTGGTGCGCGCCTCCGCCTCCACGTCCACGCGGTCGTGGCCCACCTCCAGGCGGACGTCCACGAACGAGAGCGACAGCGGGTGGCAGAGCGGCACCAGCTCTGCGGTCCGCTTGGCCGCCTGGATGCCGGCGAGCCGCGCCGTGGCGATCACCTCTCCCTTCGGGCCGTCCCCGCGCGCCACCGCGGCTGCCGTGGCGGGGGCCATACGCACAACGGCACGCGCTACCGCACGCCGGTCGGTGGCCGCCTTGCCGCCTACGTCGACCATCCGGGCGCGCCCGGCGTCGTCGAGGTGTGTGAGCTCGTCAGGCAGGCTGATGCGTCTGCTGGGCCGCGGCGATCAGGTCGCGCACAGCAGCCTCGTCGCCGCGGCGGAGGAGCTCGACCGGGTCGGGCTCGCCGTTGACTATCGATTCGAAGAAGCTCTTGCGGTCCTGGTAGGTGGGCAGCGTGCCCTTGGCCCAGCCGCGGACCTCGTTGAGCAGGATGGCGAGGCGCGCGTAGGGCTCGCCGTACTCCTCGGCGATCTCGTCGCGGATCCGCTTGGCGAGCGCCGGGCTGGCGCCCGCCGTGGAGATCGCGATCGCCAGCGGGCCGGTGCGGATGATCGCCGGCAGGATGAAGTTGCAGAGCGGCGGCACGTCCACCACGTTCACGAGCATCGCCCGGCGCTCGGCGTCCTCGTAGACGCCGATGTTCACCTCGGTATCGCCGGTCGCCGCGATCACCATGAAGGTGCCCTCCAGGTCCTCGGGCCGGTACTCGCGCCGCTCCCAGGCGATCGAGCCCTCGGCGGCCAGCGCGGCGAGCTGCGGGATCGCCTCGGGCGCCACGAGCGTCACGTCGCCGTCGCAGGCGAGCAGGCCCTCCACCTTCTCGAGCCCCACGTCGCCGCCGCCCACGACCAGGCACCGCCGCCCGGAGAGCTTGAGGCAGGCGATGTAGAAGGGGGTCTCGAGCATCCCCTGCACGCAGCTCTGGTCGCACATGCCCTTGCGCAGCTGGCACACGCATTCCTTGCCGGTGTAGGCCTGGGCGGGCACGGCCCAAAGTCTAGGCGCCGAAGGCCTTACGGCTTGACCGTCAGCTGCTTGGCCACGGAGGGCACGGGCCCCTTGGCCGTCTTGCGGTTCGCGAACAGCAGGTAGGGCCCGGGCGGGGCCACGTTGCCGTTCGGCGGCGCGGCCACCGTCACCCGGTTCCCGGTCCGTCCGAGCACGCGCAGCACGACGTTGCGCTGGTCGTCGTCCACGAGATGGGTCTCGGTCGGGTTGCGCACGAGCACCAGGCTCTCGATCTCGCTCGCCGGGCGGTCCACCACCACGTCCATGGTGGCGCCGTGGGCGACGGCGGTGGGAGCGGAGACGATCTTCGGACGCTCGCCCCGGAACAGGTAGGGCGGGCTGTACAGCTCGAAGCTCGGGTCGCGCTCGTTCGGCGCGAAGCCGCCCGGAAGGCTGATGTGCTTCAGGTAGAGCGTGGTGATGGGCGCGTGGCCGCCGATCAGGATGCGCCCGTCGGGAAGAAGCACCGCGGTGTTGTGGTAGGTCCGCGGCCGATGTCCCTCGGCCACCGGGCTCCAGTCGCCGGTCTTCGGGTCCCAGAGCTCGGCCTGCTTGACCGGGAACTCGAGCCCCGGCGAGGCCACCTCGTCGCGGTCGGCACCCGAGAAGGCGATCACCTCGCCGGTGGGCAGCAACACACCGGACGGGTACCAGCGCGGCCGGTGCATGTCGCCGGTGGGCTTGGTGGAGAGCGCGTTCCCGGCACCCGTGTCCACCGTGGTGATGCGGGCGTCGCTCGTGGAGAAGTAGCTGCCCGGACTCGGCGCGACCGGGTTCACCACGCCGCCGCCGGTGAGGAAGGACGCCTTGGTGTAGCGCCCGAGGAGGTCGGGCTGCAGCGGAAGCATCACCGAGAAGGTCGAGCCGCGGAACCCGGGCACCGTGGCGCTCTTCCCGCCGCCGGGGATGCCGAGCTTCGCCAGGTCGGAGACCGGCTGCCCGAAGTCCAGGTCCAGCAGGTTCCCGAGGCTGCCCCCCTCCAGGCCCGGAATCCCCAGGTCCTTCCAGCGGCCGGTGTCGGGGTCGTACGACGCCGCGATGTTCCAGAGCGCCTCGTCATAGGACTGGCCGAGCGGGTTGAACGACTGCCCCGCGGCGTTGTAGTAGACGTCGCCGTTCGGAAGCAGGTGCATGCGCGGGAACAGCGGCAGCGAGCGCTCGCCCGCCTCGCCGTTGCTCTGCCACTTGCCGCTTGCCGGGTCGTAGGTCTCCGACTGCCGGACGTTCGTGAACGACTCCAGCGGCTGGTCGGGGTACACGGGCTTCACGAGCTTCTCGACGCCGCTCGCCACGAACACCTTGCCGTCGCCGAGCGTGACCAGGCTCGGGTACCAGCGTCCGACGTTCATCGAGCCGGTCTGCTGCCAGCGGTTGGTCGCGGGGTCGTAGACGCGGGCGTTGCGCAGTCCCTCCAGCTCCACCACCCCGATCCCGGTGTCCGCGATCTCCGGGTCCTGGTAGTAGGCCGTGCCGCCGGCCGCGAGCACCCGCCCGTCGGGCAGGAAGGTGAGGTCCGAGCAGAAGAGCGCCCCGTCGTTGTTCGTCTCGCCGTTGCCGCCGGGGATGAGCGGCCCGTTGTCGTACCCGCCCGGGTTCGCGCCGCCGTCGGAGGGCGTCGGCACGCTCCACTTGAACGGCGTCGTCGGAGATGTCCAGCAGCCGCGTCTGGTCGTTGAGCGCGACGCTGCCGTAGTCCGTGATCAGCGAGCGCTCGATGCGCTCGGTCCCCTCGAGCGCGTCCCAGTACACGATCTTGCCGTTGCGGAGCACGCTCACGCTGCCCGCGGCCGGCTTGCAGACCGTCAGGCCGTCCGCGTCGACGACGCAGCGCTCCTGGGTCGTCTTGCCGTCGACCGTGGGCTCGGTGAACGGGTCGCCGAAGCTGCCGCTCTGGGCGGGATCGCTCGAGGCCGGGAGCGCGGGAAGCGGATCGCCGAGGGTGGTGGCCCCGCCGTGGTCGGCGGCGGCAGGCGCCGGCGCGACGAGCGCAAGCGCGACGACGATCGCAATACGGCCTGCCCAACCGCTACGACGGTTCCCGTTCAAAGCGTGTCCCCCGAAGACGCGCTTCGCGCGCGCGAAGCTGCGGGAGTGACCTACCCCCGGGGGCTAGCGCCTAAACGCGTCGCGCAGCGACTTGCGCAGGAGCCGCAGCAGCGGGCCGATCCCGCGTCGCAGCGCGGCCGGCTTGTCCGAGTCGCGGCCGTACAGCAGCTGGGCCGATGCGTGGAGGCCGCGGCCGAGCGATTCGTCGTACGGGTGCCACCAGAAGTCCCGCGTCCGCGACGGCTCCCAGCTCAGGAGCTTCACGTTCACGCACTCGTAGAGGCCGAACTTCGAGTGCGAGCGGCCGAGGCCGGAGTCCTTCACGCCGCCCCACGAGCACGAGCACGCGCCGTGGGAGTACATGTGGTCGTTCGCCCACACCATGCCGGCCTCGAGGCGGCGTGCCAGGCGCTCGCTCTTCGCTCGGTTCATGGTCCACACCGACGCGCCGAGCCCGAAGTCGGAGTCGTTCGCCAGCGCCACTGCCTCGTCGAGCGAGTCCACCACCACGATCGGAACGACCGGGCCGAAGATCTCCTCGCGCATGATCCGCATGTCGTGGGTCACGCCGGTGAGCACCGCCGGCGCGTAGAAGTCGGCGCCGGGCAGCTCGGGCAGCTCGCGCTGCCCGCCGCAGCGCAGCGTCGCACCCGCGGCCACCGCGTCGTCCACCAGCTCGCGCACCGTCTCGAGCTGGTCGCGCGAGACCATCGGCCCCACTTCGGTGGTCCACTCCCTCGGGTCGCCCAGGCGCAGGGCCTCGGCGCCCTCCACCACGCCCTCGATGAAGCGCTCCGCCACCTCGCGCTCCACGTACACGCGCTCGATCCCCGAGCAGGTCTGCCCCGCGTTGGCGAAACCGCCCCAGAGGCAGCCGGAGATGGCGTTCGGGAGGTTGGCATCGGCGCACACGATCATCGCGTCCTTGCCGCCCAGCTCGAGCACCGAGCCCTTCATCCGGCGGGCGCACTCCACGCCCACGTTGCGCCCGACCTCCACCGAGCCGGTGAAGAAGATCTTCGCCGCGCTGGACTCCACGAGCGCCTGGCCCACGGCGCCGCCACCGTGGATGGTGCGCACGAGGCCCTCCGGTAGGCCGGCTCGCTCGAAGGTGTCCTGGATCCGCTGGCCGATCAGCGGCGTGAGCGACGCCGGCTTCAGCACCACGCCGTTGCCGGCCATGAGCGCGATGGCCACCTCCCCGAAGGGGATCGACCATGGGTAGTTCCAGGGGGCGATCACGCCCACCACCCCGAGCGGCTCGTACGAGAAGCGCGAGCGCTTCTGCTTGAGGAACACCGGCATCGGCACGCGCTCGTCGTCGAGGATCCCGGGACCCGCCTCCGCAAGCCAGCGCAGCGAGTCGATCGTGGGCACCAGCTCCATCGAGTACGACTCGGCGCGCGGTTTGCCCTGCTCGCGCGTGAGCAGCGTGGTGAGCTCGTCGAGCTGGTCGATGATCGCCTGGCCGGCCCGCCGCATGTAGCGGGCGCGGTCGCCCAGCGGGAGCTGGGCCCAGAACGGCTGCACCGTGGCCACGTCGTCCACCACGGACTGCACCTCGGCCGGGGTGACCGTAGGCACCGCGCCGAGCCGCGCGCCGTCGATGGGGCTGAACGACTCGAGCTCGGCGGGCCGGCTCGGGGTCAACGGGCGGACGGCTTCCATGGTGCGGATTCTGCCCGATCGCCAGGTGCGTCGTGGGCCACGGGCGGCTGGGGGCGCGATTGGGCTGGGTATGGAAGAGGTCCCGTAACCGTGCCGTCACCTTTGGAGGCCTGACGTCAAGGACGCGCAGCCGGTCCCGAGGCCTGGGCGAGTTAACCCTCTATATGACGGATAAGTCGCCCAGGGTCTGAACGAGTCGGACCTATGTGACAGACGGCGCTCGGAGGTCGCCGGCACGGCCCCTAGTCGTCCAGCCAGCCCGCCCTCAGTCCGACGCTCGCGCGCGCAGCCCGGATCCGCTCCCAGCGCTCGCGCAGCTCGCGCTCCTCGCCGTGCTCGCTCAGCTCGAGGAAGCGCTCGCCCTCGGCGTCCGAGGGCATCAGCTCCTGGCCGGACACGCCCTCCGGGTGGTCGTGGGGAGAGTCGTACCCCTCGCCGCGGCCTAGCTTCTTCGCGCCGGGGTAGGCGGCGCTCCGCAGGTGGTCCGGGGGGTGCGGGGTGCCGTGCTCGCGCACCCACTCACGGGCCCGGCCGAGGGCCTTGTAGGAGGCGTTCGACTTCGGCGCGAGCGCCAGGTACACCGCGGCCTGGGCGAGGTTCAGGGCGGCCTCGGGCATGCCCACGTGCTCCACGGCCGCAGCGGTGGCCACCGCCAGCTCCAGCGCCCGCGGATCCGCGTTCCCGATGTCCTCGCTCGCCAGGATGATCATGCGCCGCGCGATGTAGCGCGGGTCCTCGCCGCCCTCGATCATCCCGGCGAGGTACATGAGCGAGGCGTCCGGGTCGGACCCGCGCGTGGACTTGATCCACGCCGAGATCAGGTCGTAATGGCGGTCGCCCCCCTTGTCGTAGAGGATCGCGCTGCGCTGGAGGGCGTCCTCGGCCACGCGGAGCGTGACCGCCCCGTCCGCGCCCACGGTGTCGCAGGCCAGCTCGAGGGCGGACAGCGCCGTGCGCGCGTCGCCCCCTGAGCGCGTGGCGAGGAACTCGAGCGCCGCGTCGTCCACGCGCGGGGCGTCCGTGATGCCGCGCTCGTCGCCCAGCGAGCGCCGCAGCAGCGCGAGCACGTGCTCGGTCTCGAGCGCGTGCAGCTCGTAGACCCGGCAGCGCGAGAGCAGTGCCGAGTTCACCTCGAAGTACGGGTTCTCGGTGGTCGCGCCCACCAGCACCACCAGCCCCTCCTCGACCGCCGGCAGGAGCGTGTCCTGCTGGGCCTTGTTGAAGCGGTGGATCTCGTCGAGGAAGAAGATCGTGCGCTCTTTGCTCGTGGAGCGCCTGTGCTGCGCGCGCTCGATCACCTCGCGTACCTCGGCGCGGCCTGCGTTGACGGCCGACGCCTCCTCGAACGCGGCGCGCGCGTTCACTGCCAGGAGCCGGGCGAGCGTGGTCTTGCCCGTGCCGGGCGGCCCGTACAGGATCATCGAGTGAGCACGGCCCTCCTCGATCGCGGTGCGCAGCGAGGCGCCGCGGCCGAGCAGGTGGTCCTGACCCACGAACTCGCCGAGCGACACGGGCCGCATCCGCGCCGCCAGCGGGAGGTCGGGCACCGGGACCCCGGTCTGCCCTCGGGGTGAGTCGTCCAGGTCGAAGAGCCGCTCCATGCGCGGATTCTGTCAGCGCCAGGGGAGAGCACGGACGAAGTCGACGAGGACGCTCGCCGTGCGCTCCGGCGCGTCCTCCCACACGAAGTGTCCCGCTCCCTCCACGATCGCCAGCTCCGCGGCCGGCAGCTCGCGCTTGAAGCGGTGCGCGCCGGCCACCGGCGCGAACTCGTCGTGCTCGCCCCAGACGAGCAGCACCGGGACCCCAAGGGACGCAAGCTTTCCCTCGTACGGAGCCAGCTTCTCGAAGTCGCCCGAGCGGTAGAGCTCGAGCTGCGCGCGGCGCCGGTCGTCGTCGGCGAAGGCCCTCCAGTACTCGTCGAGGGCCTCCTGGTCGATTCCGGGGCTGGATGCGGACAAGAACGCGTCGAGGCTCTCGCGCGTGATGCTCGCCAGCGCCTCCTCGCCCTGCCCGGGCGTGCGCATCACCTTCGCCAGGCCGTGCCACTTGCCGTCGGGGAAGAAGCCGCTGGAGCTGATGACGAGGCCCCGGACCGCATCGGGGTTGTCGCAGGCCCAGCGCAGGCCGATCAGCCCGCCCCAGTCGTGCACGACCAGCACGCTCCGGCCGAGCTCGAGCTCCGAGCGGAAGCGCTCCAGTCGCTCCACGTGGCGCTCCCAGGTGCCGGGCGGGTCCGGCGGCGAGTGGCCGTAGCCCGCCAGGTCCGGCGCGACCGCGCGGCAGCCGGCCGCGGCGAGCGCGGACATCGCGGCGGCCCACATGTGCGACGACTCGGGGTGGCCGTGCACGAGCAGCACGGGGGCGCCGTCAGGCGGTCCGGCCTCGCGGTAGGCCATGCCCGCTGCAGTGCCGGATGGGGCCTCAGGGGCGGGCATGGGGCTCCATATACTCGATCGCGTGCCCGATCGCGCGCAACTCGAGAGCCGCACGACCGAGCTGCTCCAGCGCCTGATCCGCTTCAACACGGTCAATCCGCCGGGCAACGAGCAGGCCGCGCAGGAGTTCTTGAAGGGGCTTCTGGAGAAGGCCGGCTTCGAGTGCGAGCTGCTCGCCGCCGTGGCGGGCCGCCCCAACCTGGTGGCGCGCCTGAAGGCTCGCTCCGACGGCCCGCGGCTGTGTCTCCTCGGGCACGTGGACACCGTGCTGGCGAACGCGGAGGAGTGGACCGTGGACCCCTGGTCCGGCGAGCTCCGGGACGGTTGTGTCTGGGGGCGCGGCGCGCTCGACATGAAGAGCCAGGTGGCCGCCGAGGCTGCGGCGGCCCTGAGCCTCGCGGAGGAGGGCTGGCGACCCGAGGCCGGCGAGCTCCTGATCGTGTTCACCGCCGACGAGGAGACCGGTGCCGAGCACGGCGCTCGCTGGCTGTGTGAGCAACGGCCGGACAGCGTGGCCTGCGACATGGTCGTGAACGAGGGCGCGGGCGAGGCATTCGAGTTCGACGGGCGGCGGTACTACGGCGTCTGCGCCGGCGAGAAGGGCGTGTTCCGCTTCACGCTCACGACCTCGGGGCGGGCCGGCCACGCCTCGATCCCCCGTATCGGCGACAACGCCCTGGTCAAGCTCGCCCCCGTTCTCGAGGCGCTGAGCGACGGCCGCCCGGCCTACGAGCTCTCCCCCGAGCCGGAGGCGTTCATTGAAGCGCTCGGGCTCGACACCGGTGACCTGGCGGGGGCGGTGCGCTCGCTGGAGGAGCGCGACCCGCGCATTGCGGTGCTCCTCGAGCCGATGCTGGGGGTGACCCTCACCCCCACGATGGTCTCCGCCTCGGAGAAGATCAACGTGATCCCCTCGCGCGCCCGGCTGAAGGTGGACTGTCGCGTGCCGCCAACCCTCGGCGAGGACCACGCGCTGGAGCGGATCCACGCCGTGCTCGGCCACGACGGCTTTCAGATCGAGTTCGAGGACACCGTGGTGGGGAACCGCTCGCCGCTCGACACGCCGCTGATGGACTCGATCCGGGGCTTCGTCGAGCGCGAGGATCCCGGTGCGACCGTGGTGCCGGTCGTGCTTCCCGGCTTCTCCGACTCGCGCTGGTTCCGGTCGGCGTTCCCGGACTGCACCGCCTACGGCTTCTTCCCGCAGCGGACGATGGACCTGTTCGAGGCGATGCCGCTCGTGCACGGCGCCGACGAGCGCGTGCCCGTGGAGGACCTGGGCCTGGCGGCGAGCTTCTACGCCGGCCTGGCGGAGGAGGTGCTGCGGTGACCAAGCCGGTGCCGGATGACAAGCTGCGCCTCGGGGGCATGGCGCTGCGCAATGGCCTGCTGGTGCACGGGCCCACTCACTGGGCTGCCGCGGTGCGGAGCGACTCGGGCGAGATCCAGGTGGCGTCGGGGCCCAAGCCGAGCCTCGGCGGCCGCGCCTCCGCGCGCGTGCCGGGCCTGCGCGGCGTGCTGAAGCTCGCGGAGGCGATGGCGGTGATCCCGCTCGTCAAGCGCGCGCTCCCGGAGGCGCGTCTCCCGATGCAGGACGCGCGCACGCTGGGCGCCATGGGCGCCGCGGCGTTCGGCGGACAGCTGATCCGGGCGGCCGGCGCGCGCACGGTCGGTCGCGAGGCCGCCGTGGCGGTGGTGAGCCTGATGCCGGCGCTGATGGCGCTGCGCAGTGGCGACCTCGCGGCGTACCACGGGGTGGAGCACAAGGCGATTGCGGGCTACGAGGACGGATCGGACGCCGCCGACCAGGACAAGGAGCACGACCGCTGCGGGTCGCACCTGGTGACGCCGATGCTTGCGGCCGCTGCGGTCGGGAACGTGGCCGCGCGCCGAGCGGGTCTGCGTGGCCCCGCGGCCGAGGCCGCGGTGGGCCTGGGCAGCGCCGCGGTGGCAGTGGAGGTGTTCGCCTGGTCGGAGCGGCACTCGGACAGCTCCGTCACGCGCGTGCTGCGCCTGCCCGGGCACGAGATCCAGCGCGTGGTGGGCACGCGCGAGCCCACGGCGGAGCAGCTCGAGGTGGGCAAGGCGGCCCTCGCCGAGATCCTGCGCGCCGAAGCCGCGCCCTGAACATGGCCACCGAGGCCGGCCGGCGCCAGCGGCTCGCCCCGGACACGTTCCGCCTGCCGGTCGACCGGATCCGGGCGGGCTACTACACGGACGCCTACTTCAACCTGACGAAGGAGCTGCTGGAGGCGGAGGGCCGCCGGCCGCGCGTGACGATGCAGGTGTTCCAGAAGGAGCATTCCGTGCTCGGCGGCGTGGACGAGGCGATCGCGGTGCTCAAGCAGTGTGCGGGCCGCTCCACGCCCGAGGGCTGGCAGCTCGCCTGGGACGAGCTGGAGGTCCACGCGCTCCACGAGGGGGACGAGATCCAGCCGTTCGAGACCGTGATCACCATCGAAGGCGACTATTCGCTGTTCGCGCACCTGGAGACGGTTTACCTCGGCTGCATGGCCCGCCGCAGCCTCGTGATGCGGAACGTGTGCGAGGTGGTGGCGGCGGCGAACGGCAAGCCGATCCTCTTCTTCCCCGCCCGCCACGACCACTGGCTCGTGCAGACGGGAGATGGCTGGGCCGCCCATGTGGCCGGTGCCATCGGCGTGTCTACCGACGCCCAGGCGTCCTGGTGGGGAGGCCGCGGCGTGGGCACCGTTCCGCACGCGCTGATCGCGGCGTTCGACGGCGACACGGTGGCCGCCGCGCACGCGTTCGCGGAGCGCTACTCGGACCACATGAACGTGACCGTGCTGGTGGACTTCGAGAACGATTCGGTGCGTACCTCGCTCGCGGTGGCGAATGCTCTCGGCGACCGGCTGTGGGGCGTGCGCCTCGACACCTCGGAGCGGCTGGTGGATCGCGCCCTCCTCGACGAGATGGGCGAAGCCGACCCCACCGGCGTCACGCCCGAGCTCGTGACGAAGGTCCGCTCGGCGCTCGATGCCGCCGGGCACGAGCGGGTGCGGATAGTGGTGTCCGGCGGGTTCGATGCCGCCAAGATCCGACGCTTCGAGGGGCTCGACGCGCCGGTCGACTCCTACGGCGTGGGCTCCTCCCTGCTCCGCGGGCAGAACGACTTCACCGCCGACGTCGTGCGCGTGGAGGGCCGGGAGCGCGCCAAGGCGGGCCGGCGCTACCGGCCCAATCCCCGCCTGGAGCCCGTTCACTGAGCTCGTAGCTCCCCAGACCCTCATGCAGGCCGGTGAAACGGCCGATCAAGACCACACATGAGGCGCCTCACCCTCCGGACGCTCGCCTGCGTGCTCTTCGCGCTGGCCGCTGCCGCAACGCCCGCCGCCGCCCAGAGGGCCGGTGCCGGCGCCGCGGTGTGCACCACGACGATCAACGTCCCGCGCGACCACACCTTCGGAGACCTGCTGCTGACGAGCGGCGACTACAAGGTCACGGTGCTCGACACCGGCGACCTGAACTGCGGGGTGGCCACGCACTCGCTGCGGCAGTTCGTGGCCGCGCCCGGCAGCGCGGTGCCAACCGGCTGGGACGTGAACGCCGGCCGGAAGCTCTTCATCCGCGAGAACGGCAGCGACGCCTTCCGGGTGGACCGGATCGACACGGCCGGGTCCTCCGGGTTCGACTTCCAGTCGGTCGAGAACTGGGCCGTGATCTGGCTGCCGATCATCTTCATGGGCCTGCTCCTCGTGGTGCTGTTCATGGCGGTCCGCTACATGCCGCGGACGAAGCCGCAGCAGATCAAGCCGTCCTCGTCGAGCTCGGTCAGCTGGGACGACGTGGCGGGCGTCGAGGAGGCCAAGGACGAGCTTCGCGAGGTCGTGGAGTTCATGCGCGACCCGAAGCGCTTTCGCAAGCTGGGCGCGCGCGTGCCGAGGGGCATCCTCCTGCACGGCCCGCCGGGCACGGGCAAGACGCTCCTCGCGAAGGCGGTCGCGAACGAGTCGAAGGCCACCTTCTTCGCGCAGTCCGCCGCCTCGTTCGTGGAGATGTTCGTGGGCCTCGGCGCGGCGCGCATCAGGCGCCTGTTCCGCCAGGCGCGCAAGGCCGCCCCGGCGATCATCTTCATCGACGAGCTCGACGCGGTAGGCGCCACCCGCGGCAAGGACATCTCGGGCGAGAAGGACCAGACGCTCAACCAGCTCCTGGTGGAGCTCGACGGGTTCGGCGAGCGCGACGACGTGGTCGTGATCGCCGCGTCCAACATGCTCGAGCAGCTCGACGCGGCTCTGCTGCGCCCGGGCCGCTTCGACCGCCAGATCCTCGTGACCCCTCCCGACCTGAAGGGCCGCCGCGCGATCCTCGACGTCCACACCGAGGACAAGCCGCTGGCGGCCGACGTGAACCTCGAGCTGATCGCGCGGCAGACCAGCGGCCTGAGCGGAGCCGACCTGGCGAACATCTGCAACGAGGCGGCGATCTTCGCGGGCCGCCATCGCCGCGAAACGGTCGAGACGCGTGACTTCCAGGCCGCCCTCGAGCGGGTGATCGCCGGCATGCAGTCGCGCCGCGTGATCTCCCCACACGAGAAGCGGGTGGTGGCCTATCACGAGGCCGGGCACGCCGTCTGCTCCGAGCTCCTGCCGTCGGTGGAGCGGGTACACCGAATCTCCATCATCCCGCGTGGACAGGCGCTCGGCTACACGCTCAACCTGCCCGAGGAGGACCGCTACCTGAAGACGAAGGACGAGCTGCTCGACTACATGGTCGTGTTGCTCGGCGGGCGGGTCACCGAGCACATCGTCTTCGGCGAGGTGACCACGGGAGCCTCGGACGATCTCAAGAAGGTGCACGAGATCAGCCGCTCGATGGTCACCCAATACGGGATGGGCACCGAGCTCCAATCGAAGCAGCTGCCGGCGGACGACTACTCCATGTCCGACCACACGCGCCGGAACGTGGACGAGGAGATGCAATACCTCACCGATCTTGCCCACCGGCGGGCGCTCAAGCTCGTCGAGGAGCACCGCACGCTCCTCGAGGCGTTCGCCTCCACGCTCCTCGACAAGGAGGTGCTGGAGCGCACCGAGATCGAGAGCATCGTGGCCGCCTACCGCGAGAACGCCGGCGGCGACGTGGAGCAGCTGGTGCGGGCGGCCGGGAACGGCCCGCCGACGATCGCAGCCGCCGAGCGCGAGCAGAGCTCCTAGGCCGGCCGTCTACACTCCCGGCCCGTGTTCGACCGGATCGATCACATCGGACTGGCGGTGGCCGACCTGGACGGCGCGGTCGAGCTGTACCGCGACCGGCTGGGCATGCCGCTCCAGCACCGTGAGGTGGTGGAGCAGTTCGGCGTCGAGGCGGTGCTGCTCGGGATCGGCGACTCGCACGTCGAGCTGCTGAGCCCCACCGACCCCGAGAGCGCGGTCGGGCGCTTCATCCAGCGCGGCGGACCCGGCCTCCACCACGTGGCGTACCAGACGGCCGACATCGACGCGGCGCTCGAGGAGGCCCGGTCGGCCGGCCTCGCGCTCATCGACGAGGAGCCGCGGGCCGGGGTCAGGAACAGCCGGGTGGCCTTCGTCCACCCCAAGTCGACCGGTGGCGTGCTCACGGAGCTCGTGGAGCCGGCAGAGGAGCATTGACGATGGCGGCAGAGGTCAGGCGGGTGGACATCGGGTTCGAGGGCGGCCAGGAGCTGTCGGTGCGGGTCAGCGACCCGGATTACCGCGCGCTCCTGAAGGCGCTCGGCGACGAGCAGGCCGCCCGCTGGTACGAGCTGCGGACGCAGGACTCGGAGGTGTCGGTGGACCTCTCCCGGGTCGTTTACCTGCGGCTCGACACCGGACCGCACCGGGTCGGCTTCTAGCCCCCGCAGCGTGCTGCGGTCGCTCGACGTCGGACTGCTCCGCGTGCTGCGCACGCGCGTGCACTCGCCGCGGGTCGAGTCGGCCGTGATGGCGCTCGCGCGCACCGGCGAGCACGGGCTCCTGTGGCAGGCCGCCGCCGGCACCGGCCTGCTGGTAGACCGGCCACGAGCGACCGTCTACCGGAGGGCCATGGCCACCGTGCTCGCCACGATGGTCGCCAACACGCTCGTCAAGTACGCGGTCGGCCGGGCGCGCCCGGCGCTGGAGGGTCTCCCCGCTCTCACGCCGACGATCTCGGGCCGCTCCTACCCGTCGGCTCATGCCTCCACGTCCTTCGCGGCGGCACGCGTGCTCTCCGAGGCGCTCCCGCGCCCGCCGCTCTACGCGCTCGCGGCGGCCATGGCGCTGTCGCGGCCCTATCTCGGCGTGCACTACCCGTCCGACATCGCGGCGGGCGCCCTTCTGGGCGACGCGGTGGCGCGCTGGGGCGCCCCCTCGCCGTGAAGGTCGGGATCGTCGGGCTGCCCAACGCCGGCAAGTCCTCGCTCTTCAACGCGCTGACGCGCGCCGGCGCGCAGGCGGCCAACTACCCCTTCACGACGGTCGAGCCGAACGTGGCGGTGGTGCCGGTGGCCGACGACCGCCTCGAGCGGGTCGCGGAGACGGTGGGCGCCACGCCGGTGGTGCACGAGGCGATCGAGTTCCATGACATCGCCGGGCTGGTGCGCGGAGCGCACCGGGGCGAGGGTCTCGGCAACAAGTTCCTCGGCAACATCCGCGAGACCGACGCCATCGTCCATGTGGTCAGGGTCCACGGCGATGAGCAGGTGGTCCACCCCGAGGGCCGCGTGGACCCGCTCGCCGACGTGGACGCCGTTGACACCGAGTTGCTGTTCGCCGATCTCGAGCAGGCCGAGCGCCGGCTCGAGCGCGTGGCGAAGCAGGCCAAGTCGCTCGACAAGGTGGCGATGGCCGAGGAGCGCTGGCTGACCGACGTGGTCGAGGCGCTGCGCGCGGGGCGGGCAGTTCGCACGGTGCCCGTGCCCCCGGGCGCTCCGGGGGCGGACATCCGCCTGCAGGCCCTCACCTCCAAGCCGGTGCTCTACGTGGCGAACGTCGCGGAGGGCGAGCCGCTCGAGCCGCCCGCGGCGCTGGTGGAGCACGCGTCCGGTCGCGGTGCCAGGGCGGCGGCGGTGAGCGCCCGACTCGACTCCGAGCTCTCGGAGCTGGACGACGCCGAGGCCGAGGCCATGCGCGCGGAGCTGGGTGTGGCCGAGTCGGGGCTCACGACCGTGATCCGCGAGGCGTTCGCCCTGCTCGACCTGATCTCGTTCTTCACGGCCGGGGAGGGCAAGGAGGCGCGGGCGCACGCGATCGCGCGCGGCACCCCGGCGCGGCGGGCCGCCGGCTCGGTGCACACCGACATCGAGCGCGGGTTCGTCGCGGCAGAGGTGGTGCCCTGGAACGAGCTGGTGGACGCCGGGGGATACGCGCCGGCCCGCGAGCGGGCGAAGCTCCGCGTGGAGGGCCGCGACTACGCGATGCAGGACGGCGACGTGGTCACGTTCCGCTTCACGCCGTAGCGCGCCCGTCAGGTTCGTTCGCCGTTTGTCACAGGCCGCAGCTGGCAGAAATCGTCCGGTCTATGGCCTTGCCGCCAGCGCGCCGGCGCGCGATGATCGGCGTGTGAGCTCCAGGCGCGTGGTCATCGTGGCTTTCCCGGACGTCCAGCCGCTCGACGTGATCGGGCCGGCCGAGGTCTTCCACACGGCGGCGCGGCTCGAGCCCGGCGCCTACGCGATCACCGTCGTCGCGCCCGAGGCGGGGCCGCTCGACGCCTCGGCGGTCAGCCTCGTGGCCGAGGCCGGGCTCGCCGAGGTCCGTGGACCGATCGACACCCTGGTCGTGGCCGGCGGCACGGGCGTGCTCGCCCTCGAGGGCGACGAGTCGTTTCTCGAGCGCCTCCGGACGCTGGCCGGGCGCTCGCGGCGCGTGGCCGGTGTATGCACCGGGGCGTTCCTACTGGCCGCGGCGGGACTCCTCGAGGGCAGGCGCGCCACCACGCACTGGTCGGGCTGTGAGCTGCTCGCGCAGCGCCACCCCGGCACCGAGGTGGACCCGGGCCCGATCTTCGTGCGCGACGGCAGCGTGTACACCTCGGCGGGCGTGACCGCCGGCATGGACCTGGCGCTCGCGCTGGTCGAGGAGGACCTCGGCCGTGAGATCGCGCTGACCACAGCACGCTGGCTCGTGCTCTTCGTCACGCGCCCGGGCGGCCAGGCCCAGTTCAGCGCCCAGCTGACGGGGCAGCTCGCCGACCGGCGGCCGCTCCGCGACCTGCAGGCCTGGATAGCCGACAACGTGGCCGAGGATCTCTCCGTGCCGGCGCTCGCCGCTCGCGCGCACATGAGCGAGCGCAACTTCGCCCGCGCCTTCGCGCGCGAGGTGGGCACGACTCCGGCCGCGTACGTCGAGGCCGCCCGCGTGGAGAGCGCCCGGATGGCGCTCGAGGCGGGGAACGCCCCGATCGAGCTCGTGGCCGAGCGCGCCGGATTCGGCACCGTCGAGACCATGCGCCGCGCATTTCACCGCCAGGTGGGGGTTGGCCCCGCCGACTACCGTCGCCGCTTCCGTTCCGAAGTGGCGGCGTGAACCGCGAACCAAGGAGCCCCATGGACATCGTGATCCCGCTGTTCGACCGCTTCACCGCCCTGGACGCCGTCGGTCCCTACGAGGTTCTCTCACGCCTCCCCGGCGCGCGCGTGGTCTTCGCGGCGGTGGAGGCGCGGCCCTACACGACGGAGACCAGGATGCTCACCCTCAGCGCCGACGCGGCGCTCGCGGACCTGCCGCATCCGGAGGTGATCGTCGTTCCGGGCGGAACCGGCACCGACGAGGCGCTCGGCGACGAGCGCCTCGTGGGCTGGATCCGCACGGCGCACGAGTCGTCCGTAGTGGACCACCTCCGTCTGCACCGGCTCGCTGCTGCTCGGCGCCGCCGGGGTCCTCCAGGGCCTCGAAGCCACGACCCACTGGTTCGACCTCCCTGAGCTCGAGCGCTTCGGCGCGACTCCGGTCGAGCGCCGCGTGGTGGAGCAGGGCAAGGTGATCACCGCCGCGGGCGTGTCCTCCGGGATCGACATGGCGCTCACGCTGGCCGCGCAGATCGCGGGCGAGGACGTGGCGAAGGCGATCCAGCTGGGGATCGAGTACGACCCCGAGCCGCCGTTCGACTCCGGCTCCACGCGGACCGCGGCGCCGGAGACGATCGAGCTCGTGCGCGCCGTGGTGGCCGCCAGGGAGGCGGGGGCGCACCAGCCTGCCGGGTGAGGCGCCTGGTATACCGCCTGGCATGCGCTTCCACACGCGGCTGCTGGCCGCCTTCACGCTCGTAGCCGCCCTCGCCGCGGTCGCCACCGTCCCCGCCGCCGCGGAACCCGGCGCGCAGGCCGCGAAGAGCTGCGGCATCGGCAACGGGCGCGGATACGGCACCTCCTACGTGACCTCCCTCAGCGTCACCGGCACGAGCTGCAAGAACGGGAGGAAGGTCGTGAAGGCGTTCCACGCCTGCCGGCCCGGCAAGAAGGGAAAGTGCGACCACGCCGTGCTCGGGTACAGCTGCACCGAGAAGCGCTACAACCAGCTGTCCACGACCTACGACTCGAAGGTCACGTGCAAGAAGGGCAGCCGGCGCGTGAAGCACACCTACACGCAGCTGACCTAGCCACCTGAGTCCCCGAAGTCTCGCCGCAGCGCCGCCTGCACGGCGTCGGCCGCCACCTCGGCGCCGGCCTGGTTCAGGTGGATGCCGTCCGCCTCGCGGACTATCCGCTTGCGGCCGTCCACGTCCATTGCGTCGCGATAGCGCCCATCGGGCGTGAACAGGGTGGCCATGTCGAGCACGCGCACCTGGGCACGGTAGGGCTGGGCCGCGACCTCGATGGCCGCGTTCACCGCGCGGGCGATCTCCTGGCGCTCCCCGCTGCGCGGCAGCGGCAGCGTGAGCCAGTACACGCGCGCGGCCCCGCCCTGGCGATAGGTGTTCATCATCCGGCGCGCCCGGTAGGCGTACTCCGCCGCCCACCCGGGCCCGCAGCAGGCCACGTCGCGACCACCCGGCCCCGGCATCGGGAAGCCCTCGTTCGCCCCGATGAAGACCACCACCGCGGCCGGCTTCCGGTCACGGGCCTGCTGGGTCGACAGGCGGCCCCAGTCCACCAGCCCGGTCTTCGAGATCCCGGTGCCGATGTGCGGATCGCGCTCGACCTTCACGCCGTCACGCCCGGCGAGCCGTCGCGCCAGCGTGAGGTCGAGCGGCATGGAGAGCGAGTCGCCGGTCACCAGCAGGGTGCCGAGCGGGCGCGGCCGGGGGCTCTTGGCGCCGAGCTCCGCCGGGTCGAACGCATCCGTGGGCACCGGCGGCACGCGCCCGCTCCCGGCGGCCCTGACGCCGCGGTCGAAGGCGCCCGCCTGGCCCACCTCGTCGCCGCCCAGGAAGGCGAGCGCATCGTCGGTCCAGCCCTGGAACGGCAGGCGGTCGGCCACCCAGCCCGCCGGCCTGCCCACCGCGAGCAGCGCGGTGCGCTCGACTCCCGGTTGTAGCTCCTCACCGGCGTTGCGAACGGACGAGCCCTGGAGGACGAGCAGCAGAACCGTGCACAGGCCGATCGCGATCACGGCGTCGCGCGCGCGCAGCCGGCGCCCGCGGGGCGGCTGGGGCAGAGAGGGCGTGGGCTCGGCGGCCATCAGAACTGGAAGTAGATGAACGGGGGCACGCCCTGGCTCGGCACCGTAGCCCCCACCACGGCCACCACGAGCGCGAGCCCGGCGCCCAGCGCGGCGGGCGAGAGCCCGGCCACCCGCAGGCGCAGGCGCTCGAGCGGATCGGGCGGGAGGAGCTGGAAGCCGATCACGGCGGCCACGGCCGCCACGGTGGTGGGCGCCCAGAGGGTTGCGGGACCGGGGTCCGCCAGCCGCGAGAGGAACGTCCGCGTCTCGCCGAGGTTCGCGGTCCGGAACAGGACCCAGCCGAGCACGACCACGTTGAAGACCAGCGCCCAGCGCAGCCAGGCTGGCGCGCTCACCCGCCCGCGCAGCGCACGCTCGCCCACGAGGCAGACGCCGTGGAGAGCGCCCCAGAGGACGAAGCCCCACGCGGCGCCGTGCCAGAGGCCGCCGAGCAACATCGTGATCATCAGGTTGCGCGCCGTGCGCAGGCGGCCGCCGCGGTTGCCGCCGAGCGGCACGTAGACGAAGTCCCGCAGGAAGCGCGACAGGGTCATGTGCCAGCGGCGCCAGAAGTCGCGGAAGCTCGTGGCCCGGTAGGGGCTGTTGAAGTTCTGCGGGAACACGAAGCCCATCAGCAGCGCCACCCCGATGGCGATGTCCGTGTAGCCGGAGAAGTCGCAGTAGATCTGGGCGGCGTAGGCATAGGCGGCCAGCGCCACGTCGGGAGCCGAGTACGCCTGAGGCACGCCGAACACCGGGTCCACGACGGTACGGGCCAGGTAGTCGGCGATCGCCACCTTCTTCACCAGGCCGAGCGCGATCAGCACCACGCCGGCGCCCACGGACACATTGCGCGGGTTGCGCGGCGTGGCGAGCTGGGGGATGAACTCGCGCGCCCGGACGATCGGGCCCGCCACCACGTGCGGGAAGAAGCTCAGGTAGAGCGCGAAGTCGAGCAGGCCGGCCGGCGGGAGCAGGCCGCGCTTGACGTCCACCACGTACGAGATCGCCTGGAAGGTGATGAAGCTGAGCCCGATCGGCAGCGCCACGGTGAGCAGGGGTAGCGGCATGCCGAGCCCGATCGAGTCGAGGAACGCGCCGATCTCGTCGGTGAAGAAGCCGTAGTACTTGAACAGCCCGAGCGTGCCGAGGTCCACGGCCACGGTCGCGCCCACGATCAGCCGCCTGCGCTCGTCCGTGGCGGCGCGCTGCACGAGCACGGCCCCCGCCTGATTCGCGAGCGTGAGGCCCGCCAGAATCAGGCAGTAGCGCGGGCTCGCCGCGGCGTAGAACACGTAGCTCGCCGCGAGCACGAACGGCTTCCACGCCCGCGGGTGCGGCATCAGCGCCCAGGAGAGGGCGAGCACGATGGGGAAGAAGATCGCGAACTCGAGCGAAGGGAAGACCAACCGCGACTCCTGGCGGGTCTGGCGACGGCGCTCTTTGGCACAGTACGGGAGTGAGCGGGCGGCACCTCCTGTCGGTCGCGCTGGCTCTGCTCGTCGGTGTGGCCGCGCCTCCCACCGCCGCTCAGGCCGATTGCGGCGGTGTGAAGCGCGCATACCCGAGCCATCCGCGAACGGGCGATCCGCCCCCGCTCGCGGTGGGGGACTCGGTGATGCTGGGGGCCGTGGAAGACCTCGTGGCGGAGGGATTCGAGGTGAACACCCACGGCTGCCGCCAGATGACCGAGGGGCTCGAGGTGCTCGCGGCCCGCGCGCGTGCCCACAGCCTGCCCACGACCGTGGTGGTGGCGCTCGGGGCGAACTGGACCGTCACGTCCGACCAGATCCGGCACGCCCTGATGATCCTGGGCCGCGAGCGGGTGCTCGGGCTGGTGACCCCGCGCGAGCTCGGCGGCGCCGTGACCTCGGACCAGGCGAACATGAGGGCCGCAGGCCGGCGCTGGCCGCGCCGTGTGAAGGTGCTCGACTGGGTCCGCTACAGCTCCGGCCACGACTCCTGGTTCGGCGGCGACGGCCTGCACCTGGGGCCGGACGGCGCGCGCGGCTTCGCGCGCCTGCTCGAGCGCGCGTTCGACTGGCCGATCCCCTCGCTCACGACCACCTGGACTGCCGAGCCACGGGCGCCGGCCGCCGAGAGCCTCAGCGCGCGTATCCGCTCCGCCCGCAGCGTTCTGATCAGGACCGAGGCGGCCACGGAGGCGCCGGCGGTGGAGAGGTGCACGCCGTCCCCCTGGCGCACCCGCGTGAGCCGGCCGTGCACGCGCATCGACTCGCGAAAGCGGCCACCGGGGGTGAAGATGCGAGCGCAGGTCGATCACGCGTACGGCGCGCGGCTGAGCTGCGGCGGCCCGTCGGATCGCGGCGTTCACGGCCGGGAACATCTCCGGAAGAAGCCGTGGCTCGCGGCGGGCAGCAGCGCCCAGTACACGCGGCCCGCGCCGTGGCGGGCGTACGCGCGCACCATGCGGCCGGCGCGGCGCGCGTACTCGGCGATCCAGGCCTGGCCGCAGCAGTCCGCGCCCGCCATCGGGAAGCCGTCGTTGGCGCCGAGGAAGACCACGGTCACGTCCGGGCGCAGCCTCCGCGCCTGGCGGCGCGCCAGCGCCTGCCAGTCGAGCATCCCGGGCTTGGATATGCCCGTGGAGATCCGAGCGTCGTGGCGGACGCGCACGCCGCGCGCGCGCAGACGCGAATCGAGGAACGAGTCCACGATCTGGATCATGGAATCGCCGGTGGCCAGCAGCGTGAGCCGCCCGCCACGGTGCCGTGCCGAGACCGCGTGTGCGACCCGCTGCCACGGCGTGCGCGCCAGCACCACCCAGGTCCCCGCCCGGCGCGCGCGAAAGGCGGTCCGCTCGCCGGTGGCCACGCGCCGGCAGTCCCGCGGCCCCCCCGGCGGAGTCGTGCAAAGCGTGGGACGCAGGTCGCCCCGATGCCAGCGGTCGGCCACGCGCACCTTCACGCCCTGCCCCGGGCGGACGCGTCGTGGCCGGACCGCGAGCAGGAGCCTGTGGGCGCACGACGGAGTGCGCAGCTCCGCGGATGCGCTCACCGGTGCTCCGCTCGCGGTGGTGGAGCTGACCGTGAAGTGCCGCACGCGGCGATCGCAGCGCCATGGCACCGCGCGGCTGATTCGCGTGTCGTCGGTGGCGAGCGTGACGGTGGCCACGGGCTCGCTCGCGCCATTCGCCTGCTCGGACGATGGTGGCCACCGCCCCGGCACGCCAGTGGAGGTCGAGCGTCACGTAGCCCGTCTCGCCCGGCCCGGCGCGCAGCTCCAGCCGCTGGTCGGCGCCGGCGCCGGCGGGCAGCGCGACTCCGGCCACCACAGCGGCCACGAGCGCTCGCGCGACCAGGCCGCTCACGTCCCCGTCAGCGCACCCGGACGGCGGGCCCGGCCACCGTGCCCGCCCGCACCCGGTACACGCCGGGACCCGCGACGGCGGTCCGGTAGTGGCCGCCGGCCCACGTGCGGACCGCCCCGACGCGGCGCCAGTGACCGGCCTCGCGGCGCTCGACGGTGAGCCGTCTCGTGCGCGGCGCGGGGGCGAAGCTGCCCACCAGGCTCACCGGCGTGAGGCGCACACCCCACGCGGCCGCGCGCGCGCTGCGGGGGCTGCGGGCGGAGGTCGATATACGCGTGAACCGCATCCAGGTGTCGCGCAGCGCGAGCCGCGCCCGAATTTCCGGGCCGCTGATGGTGGTGGAGCCCTTGGTGCCGATCACCTCTGCCTTGACGATGCGCGGTGATGTGCCGCGCTTGAGCACCTTCAGCCGGCGGAAGCTGCCGCGTGCGCCCAGCGCCCTCGTGAGCTGCGCGGTGGTGAAGGACGCTCGCCAGCGGTGGTAGGGCGACAGGCTGTCGTAGGGGTCCGTCACGCCCACCAGCCACGGCTTGCTGAGCGCGCCCACGAAGGAGAACTGGATGCTCTCCGTGTGGCCGCCCGAGGTGGAGAAGTAGTAGGTCACGGCCGGCGCGCCCGAGTAGGTCAGGATGCGGCCCGCGGTGCCCTTCACGGCCGCGTCGCTGCGCACGCTCTCGGCCGTCACGCCGCGGTACACCTGCGAGCGGGTGTCCGGATAGAGGTCGAAGGTGCCGCCCTCCTTGCGCGTGGCCAGGCCGTAGGTGCGCGCCGTCACTGCCTGGGCCTTGAGTGCCTCCATCGGCCAGGAGGCCGGCATCTCGCCCGCCACCACCCCGCGCGTGTAGTCGTCCACCGAGAGCACGTTGATCGCGTCCAGGCCGCCGTTGGGCCTCACCTCGATGACGCCCCTGTAGCGCCCGTTGCTCACG
Source organism: uncultured Thermoleophilaceae bacterium (assembly GCA_963759625.1). Taxonomy (GTDB): domain Bacteria; phylum Actinomycetota; class Thermoleophilia; order Solirubrobacterales; family Thermoleophilaceae; genus JACVRW01. Next base: position 137,693 of record CAVXAD010000001.1, read on the forward strand.
CCGTTGAGCGCCGGGCCGAGCAACCGGATGATTCCCCCCGGGCGCTCCAGGCGAAGCCGGCCCGAGAAGCGCCCCACGCGCTTGCCGGACGGGCCGAAGAGCGCCACGCCGCCCGCGGACGGCCGCGCGACGTAGGTCTTGGCCGGGTTCAGCCGCTTGCCGCCGCCGAGGGTGGCGCCGCTCACGCGGATGTACCGGTCATCCGGCTGGAGGAGCACCCTGACGGAGCTCTGCGCCGCCTGCACGAGGCGGGTGCCGGTGTAGTAGTGGGAGAGGATCCCGCGGTAGCCCGCGCCCTCACGCGCGTATCCGAGCGCGCCGTACTGGCTCATTCCTATGCCGTGACCCCAGCCGGCGCCACGGATCACGTGACGGACGGCGGCGTTCGCGGTCGCGGGCACGGCGAGGACCGCGACGACGGCTGTGGAGAGGAGGGCTCGGCGCATTTGGGGTGTAACCCCTATATCGGCGGAAGGTAGCGAGACTTCAGGTCACCCTGAAGAGGCGCCAGTCACCCGGTACGCCGCGCAGCTCGTGCGTGCCTCGGTCCTCGAAGTCGATCCCGGAGCCCACCACGAGGTCCTTCACGGTGCCTGAGACGAGCACCTCGCCCGCGTCGGCGAGGCCCATGACGCGCGCCGCGATGTGCACGGCGAGGCCGCCCAGATCGTCGCTCATCACCTCCAGCTCCCCCGTGTGGAGGCCGGCCCGGAGCTCGAGCCCGAGCGCCTCCACCGCTTCCGTGATCGACGCGGCGCAGCGGATCGCCCGCGCCGGGCCGTCGAAGGTCGCGAGGAAGCCGTCCCCCGTGCGCTTGACCTCACGGCCGCGGTGGCGGTCGAGCGCCCGCCGGAACAGCTGGTCGTGGCGCTCCAGGAGATCGCGCCAGTGGCGGTCGCCGAGGTCGGCGGCTCTCCTCGTGGACCCCACGATGTCCGTGAACATCACGGTGGCAAGCATGCGGTCGGGCTCGCGCTCGTGGCGGGTCCCGGTGAGGAACTCCTCGACCTCCCCGAGGATCGCCTCGGTGTCGCCCGTCGCGAACATGTTGTCGGGGCCCTCGAGCTCCACGTAGCGCGCCCCCGGGATGTGCTCGGCGATGTAGCGCGAGTGCTCGACCTTGATGAAGGTGTCCTCGCGGCGGTGCATGACGAGCGTGGGCACGCGAATCGAGGGCAGCACCTCGCGCACGTCGAACTCGCCGATGAGATCGAAGATGCGCGCGATGGTCCCGGGGCTGGCGGCGAGCCGCTCGAGGCGCCCGGCCCATTCCATGAACCGCGGATCATGCATGCGGCTGCCGGCCACGCTGCCGGCCACGAGCCCCTCGCCCCAGCGCTGAACGGACGCGTCCATCTTCGCCTTGCGCTCCTCGGCGGGCCAGGCGAACGTGTAGTCGGGTGCCCACACGGCGCGCGCGAAGGTCGAGTACATGATCAGCGCGCTCACCCGGTCCGGGTGGGTGGCCGCGAACACGGCCGCCATTGGACCGCCTTCGAGGGTCGCGGCGATGGCGGCCTCCTTCGATCCGGCCGCGTCGAGCACCGCCAGCACGTCGTCCATCTGCTCCTCGAGCGTGGGTGCGCCCTGGAGCGGATCTGACAGGCCCGAGCCGCGCCGGTCGAACGTGATCACGCGCGCAAAGCTGGTCAGCCGGTCCATGACGGCGGCCATCGACGGCTCCGCCCAGAGGTACTCCACCTGCGAGATCCAGGGCGGGATCCAGACCAGGTCGACCGGACCATCGCCCTCGACGATGTAGGCGATGTGCACGTCACCGCTTCGGGCATAGCGCGCAACAGGGGGCACGGGGCAGTGGACGTTACAGTCAGCCGACCATGGGCAAGCGGAAAGCGAGCGACGTCTTCGTGGAGTGCCTCGAAGCCGAGGGAGTGGGCCACGTGTTCGGCATTCCCGGCGAGGAGACCCTCGACCTGAACGAATCGCTGGCGCGCTCGTCGATCGACTTCATTCCGGTCCGCCACGAGCAGGGTGGCGCCTACATGGCCGACGTGTACGGGCGCCTGACCGGCCACGCCGGCGTGTGCCTGGGAACCCTGGGGCCGGGGGCACTGAACCTGGTGACCGCAGTGGCCGACGCCTATCTCGACCGGGCACCGCTCGTGGCCCTCACGGGCCAGGGCGACCTCGAGCGGATGCACAAGGAGTCGCACCAGTACATCGACCTCCTCCGCGTGATGCGCCCGATCACCAAGTGGAACGCGCGCGTGTCCGACCCGGCGATCATCCCCGAGGTGGTGCGTAAGGCCTTCAAGGTCGCGGAGACCGAGAAGCCCGGCTCCACGCACCTCGAGCTGCCCGAGGACGTGATGGCGCAGGACATCGAGGCCGAGCCGCTGCCGCGGCGCAGCCTGGTTCCCCCGGAGCCGCCGGCGCGCGAGCTCCTGCGCGCGGCGGAGATCGTGCGCGGCGCCATCAACCCGGTGGCGCTGGCGGGCAACGGGGTGGTGCGCACGCGCGCCGTGGCCGCGCTCCGCGAGTTCGTGCGGGCCACGGGGATCCCCGTGGCGGAGACGTTCATGGGCAAGGGCCTACTGCCGCCGGACAACCCCAAGGCGCTCGGATCGGTTGGGCTCCAGTCGGGCGACTACCGGATGGCGGGCTTCGACGAGGCCGACGTGGTGCTGGCCATCGGCTACGACCTCGTCGAGCACTCCCCGGAGCACTGGAACCCGGGGAAGGACAAGAAGATCATCTGCATCGACTCCGTGCCCGCCGAGATCGACGAGTTCTTCGTCCCCGAGGTGGAGCTGGTCGGCGACATCTACCACGTGCTCACCCGCCTGAGCGAGGAATGCCGCCACGTTCCCCACCTCGGCGGCTCCACCCGGCTGCGCGACGTGGTGCTCGGTCGCTTCGAGAAGGCCAGGGACGACGACGCCTTCCCCGTCCAGCCGCCGCGCGCGCTCTACGACATCCGGCAGGCGCTCGGCCGCGAGGACATCCTCATCTCGGACGTGGGCCTGCACAAGCTCTGGATCGGGCGGATGTTCCCGGCCTACGAGCCGAACACGGTGCTGATCGCGAACGGACTGGCCGGGATGGGCTTCGCGGTGCCGGCCGCGATCGCGGCCAAGCTCGTGCACCCGGAGCGCAAGGTGGTCACCGTCAACGGGGACGGCGGCTTCCTCATGAACTGCCAGGAGCTCGAGACCGCCGTGCGCCTGAAGACCCCGATCGTGAACGTGATCTGGGAGAACGGGCAGTACGGCTCGATCGTCTGGAAGCAGGACAAGAAGTTCGGACACCACTTCGGCACCGACTTCACGAATCCCGACTTCGTCAAGCTCGCAGAGGGCTTCGGCATGCCCGCCTGGCGCTGCGGATCGGCGGACGAGTTCGGCACCACCCTGCGGCGGGCACTGGAGCTCGACGTGCCGTCGCTGATCGTGCTGCCGATCGACTACTCGATCGACGTGGCCATCAGCGACGAGCTGGGCGTGGAGACGGTTGCGACCTAGAGGAGGCAGCATGGCGATAGCGACACAGGAACAGCAGGTCGTGGAGCAGGTCGAGAAGCGCCTCTCCATCGGAGGCGAGTGGCGCGACGCCGCCGGCGGGGCGACCTTCCCGGTGATCGACCCGGCCACCGAGGAGCCCCTCTGCGAGGTGGCCGACGCGACGCCGGAGGACGGGAAGGCGGCGCTGGATGCCGCCGTTGCGGTGCAGGCCGAATGGGGCGCGACCGCGCCGAACGACCGGGCCAAGATCCTCTGGGACGCGTTCGAGCTGATGACGGAGCGCGCCGACGAGCTCGCGCTCCTGATGACGCTCGAGATGGGCAAGGCGCTCGCGGAGTCCAAGTCGGAGATCGTGTACGCGGCCGACTTCTTCCGCTGGCACTCGGGTGACGCGCTCCGGCTCGACGGCAACTACAAGCAGTTCGGCAACGGCACGAGCCGGGCGCTCACGATGAAGCAGCCGGTGGGGCCGTGCCTGATGATCACCCCCTGGAACTTCCCGATGGCGATGGGCACGCGCAAGGTGGGCCCGGCGATCGCGGCCGGATGCACGATCGTCATGAAGCCGGCCCAGCTCACGCCGCTGTCGATGCTGGCGCTCGGCCAGATCCTGGAGGAGGCAGGCCTTCCGGGCGGCGTCTTCAACATCCTCACCACCTCGTCGTCGGGCAAGGTCACCGGGCCGCTCATCGAGGATCCCCGGCTGCGCAAGCTGTCCTTCACCGGCTCCACCGAGGTGGGCCGGACGCTGATCGAGGCCTCCGCCGCGAACGTCCTCAAGACCTCGATGGAGCTCGGCGGCAACGCCCCCTTCATCGTGTTCGAGGACGCGGATCTCGACGAGGCCGTGGATGGGGCTCTCCTCGCCAAGATGCGCAACATCGGCGAGGCCTGCACATCCGCCAACCGCTTCCACGTGGCCGACTCGGTGAAGGACGAGTTCACGCGCCGGCTGGCCGAGAAGATGGGGTCGCTCAAGCTCGGCCGCGGGACCGAGGAGGACGTGAAGGTCGGCCCGCTGATCGACCAGCCCTCGCGCGAGAAGGTGGCGGAGCTGGTGGAGGACGCCGTGGCCAGGGGCGCCAAGTGCGTCACCGGTGGCGAGACGCCCGACGGCCGCGGCTACTTCTACGCGCCCACGGTGCTCGGCGACGTCCCGCCGGAGGCGCGCGTGTTCAAGGAGGAGATCTTCGGCCCCGTGGCCCCCATCGCGGGCTTCGCCTCCGAGGACGAGGCGATCGAGCGCGCCAACGACACCGAGTTCGGCCTGGTGGCCTACCTGTTCACCCGCGACATCAAGCGTGCGCTCCGGGTGTGCGAGCGCCTCGAGACCGGCATGGTCGGCCTGAACCAGGGCATGGTCTCGAACGCCGGCGCCCCCTTCGGCGGCGTGAAGCAGTCCGGGATCGGCCGCGAGGGCGGCAACGAGGGGGTCGAGGAGTATCTCGAGACCAAGTACGTGGCGGTGAACCTGGATTAGGGCGTCGCAGCAGCGCCTGCGCCCTGGGCTGGGTGGGCGGGAGCGTGTGTCGACTTCCTCGCGCTATGCGCGACTAACTCGACACGCACTCCGGAGCCCCAGGGTCAGGGGTGACCGGAGCGCTACGCGGGCCCACCGGATCTCCTCCCGCCTGCGAGATCGTGTGCAGAACCTTCAGGCGCAGCCGGACCTGCCGACCCTTGAGGCATGCCCCGCGGATGGATCCGCTGGGGTGCCGCCATGCCGGTCGCTTTAGCTCTGTCTATAGCTCCGCCGCCTGCACTCGCAGGAAGCCCGAACGTGGCGGCTCTCCAGGCTGCCTTGAAGGCGAAAGGGACCTACGCTCCCGAGGTGGACGGCGTGGCCGGCCCGATCACGCGCGCCGCGACCATCCGGTTCCAGCGCCGCCGGCACCTGACCGTGGACGGAGTCGCGGGGCCGCAGACTCGCCGTGCCCTCGGCCGGCATGGCCGCCCGTCGCTCGGGCGTCGCGTGCTCGCCCAGCCGAAGCTGGGCTGGGACGTGGCTGAGCTCCAGTTCCTGCTCTGGCGCCGCGGGTTCTCGCCGGGTGCGATCGACGGTGGCTTCGGCCCCGGGACCGCGCGCGCCGTGTTCGCCTATCAGCGTTCGGTCGGCATCGCGGCTGACGGGCTTGTGGGCAACCAGACGCTCAGCGCGCTGCGGCGCCGAGCTACGGGCGCCGACAGCACGCCGGTGCGCTTCTACCGGCCGCTGCCGGGACCGATGGGCGACGGCTTCGGCCACATCGGTGGCCGCCGCCACACGGGCATCGACTTCCCCTCGAGCTCCGGAACCAGGATCAAGGCGACCGGGCGCGGCGTGGTGATCTTCGCGGGCTGGAACACCGGCGGCTACGGCAACCTGGTCGTGGTCAAGCACCGGCTCGGCTTCGCCACCTGGTACGCGCACATGTCGCGCATCGCGAGCCGTCCCGGCCAGGTGGTGAGCGGCGGGACGCTGCTGGGCTACGTGGGCTCGACCGGCCGCTCGACGGGGCCTCACCTGCACTTCGAGGTACGCCGCTTCGACACCCCGGTCGACCCCCTTCCCTACCTGCTGGCCGGCACTGCGGCCCAGCCGAGCACGTCCCGGGCGAACACGGCCGGCTCCGAGTGCGGACCGGCCACGGGCAATCGGGCCGAGGCGGTCAAGGCGCACGGCCCGAAGCGCATCGCGCGCGCGTCGCTGGCCGGCTGCTAGTCCTCGGACCCGCGCGCCATCGCACGCAGGTCGAGTGCCTCGTCGAGGATGGCCTCGTCCACGCCCTTCTCGAGCGCCACCTCGCGGATCGTGCGGCCGGAGGCCACGGCCTCCTTCACGATCTCCGTGCCCAGGTCGTAGCCGATGTGGGGGTTCAGCGCCGTCGCGATCGCCGGCGTGGACTCGGCGTAGCGGCGCAGTTGCTCCTCGTTGGCCTCGATGCCGGAGACGCACCTGTCGGCCAGCAGCCTGCAGGTGGACGCGAGAATCCGGATCGAGTCGAACAGGTTGCGCGCGATCATCGGCATGCGCACGTTCAGCTCGAAGTTGCCCTGGGTTCCCGCGAGCGTGATCGCGGCGTCGTTCCCGATCACCTGCGCCGCCACCTGGAGAGTGACCTCGGGGATCACCGGGTTGACCTTGCCCGGCATGATGGACGAGCCCTTCTGGAGCTCGGGGAGCTGGAGCTCCACCAGACCGGTGCGCGGGCCCGAGCCCATCAGCACGAGGTCACTGGCGATCTTCGTGAGCGACACCGCCACGACCTTGAGCGCGCCGTGGAGCTCCACCAGGCCGTCGCGGCCTGCCTGGGCCTCGAAGTGGTCGAGCGGCGCCACGCCGAGGCCGAGCTTGTCGCGCATCCTCTCCGCGAACTCGGGGTGCGTGTTGAGCCCGGTGCCTGTGGCGGTACCCCCGAGCGGGATCTGCTCGGCCCGTCCCAGCGCGTCGCGCACGCGGTCGCGGCCGAGGGTCATCTGGGCGGCGTAGCCGCCGAACTCCTGGCCGAGGGTCACCGGCACGGCGTCCATCATGTGCGTGCGCCCGGCCTTCACCACGTCCGCGAACTCGCTCGCCTTCCCCCCGAGCGCCTCGGCGAGATGCTCGATCGCGGGCAGCAGCTCGTCGCGGACCTCGGCCACCGCCGCCAGGTGCACGGCGGACGGGAACACGTCGTTCGTGGACTGACCCATGTTCACGTGATCGTTGGGGTGCACGCCCTCACCGGCGAGGCTTGCGATGACCTCGTTCGCGTTCGTGTTGGTGGAGGTGCCGGAGCCGGTCTGGAACACGTCGATCGGGAACTGGTCGTCGTGCTCGCCGGCAGCCACCTCGTCGCCGGCGCGCGCGATGCGCTCGGCCACCTCGGCGTCCAAGAGCCCCAGCTCGCCGTGCACCCGCGCGGCAGCGGCCTTGATCCTGCCGAGCCAGCGCACGACGGGCACGGGCACGCGCTCGCCGGAGACCTGGAAGTTCTCCACGGCCTTGCTCGTCTCGGACCCCCAAAGCTCCTGCTGAACGGCCATTCGTCTCCTTGCAGTGATGTGTAGAGCTTGCCCGGAGGAGGCTACCCGGCTCGGCCGGCTCCGGAGTGTTCGCCTTCGCCTCGCCTTCATACGACTAACCGGTGCATTGCGCGCGGAGCGCAGGCGAATCTCCCGGGGTCGTGTTCTGATCGATACCGAGCGCGATGTCCGTCCAAATTCACAGCAGCGAGCGCCCGGCCGGCTCCCGGACCGACCGCTCCGACACGATTCGCTTCTGCTCGCGTTGTGGCGGTCCCGACGAGATGCTCGCGGGCCGTCCCGACCTCCGTCGACGCGTCTGCGAGCGCTGTGGCATGGGAGTGATGCTCTCCTCCACCGGAGATGCGCTCCCCGGCCCGGGCGCCGCATTCATGGTCGTCACCGCCGAGCTCGCTGTGAGCGCGGTGAGCCGCAGCGGCGACAAGCTCTTTGGGGAGGAAGGCGAGCTCACGGGCTCGCACCTCCTCTCGATCGTGACGTGCCCGCTCGGGGACGATCAGCTCGAGGGTCACGTCCGGCGCGCCACCGAGCGCCGCCGCGACACCCTCTCCCTGCCGGTGCGCCTCCTGTCCGGGGACGCTCCGAAGGTCGGCACCCTGTCGGCCCGGATCGCGACCTGCGGACCGCCACGCGCGGCGCTGGTCGCGGTCGAGCCCAGCGGCTTCGGCATTCGCTAGCGGAAGCAGCCGGCTCGGCCGGCTGCGCACCGATGCCCTCCCGCTAACCCGTGCAAGAAGGGGTGCACCGCTTGCGCGCCGCTCGTCCGAGGACGACAAAACCTGCATCCAGCACGTGCTCCGGCCGTCATAAGCCCGTGCAAAGGGTCTCCACGCCTCGAAACCGAGGCGGGGATGTGGGAAGTAGTGCCGCGACGCTGACGCGGTCAGTCGATTTGGAGGTCATGTGAGCGGGATCAGGACCAACGCCGCCGCCGAGCTGCTCGGGGTGAGCCCCAACACCCTCAGGAGCTGGGAACGCCGCTTCGGCTACCCCAAGCCGCGCCGGACGCAGGGCGGCCATCGCCAGTACGACCTCACCGAGCTCGAGTCGCTTCGCAGGGCGCTGCTCGAGACCCACAACATCTCGTCGGCCATCGAGCTCGCCCGCCAGCGTGGCGAGGGCCCCTCGTCCCCCGCGCGGCTGCTCGACGCCTTCGACCACTTCGACGAGGGCGTGGCCGACCGCGTGCTCGAGGAGAGCCTCGCCGTGCGCTCGGTGGAGCGCACCGTGGAGGAGGTGCTCCTGCCTGCCATCGAGCTCGCCTACGAGCGCGAGGGCCGCGACGCCGAGCGCGAGCTCGGCGGCCGCTGGGCCACGGGATGGCTGCACGCGGCGCGCCGCGTGGTGGCGCCCGCCAGCCGGCCACAGGGTGTTCTGCTCTTCGACTCGAGCCCGCGCCTCGACCTGGAGTCGCTCCACGTGCAGGCACTCGAGCTGGGCCTGCGCCGCGCCGGCTTCCGGACCCTGCTGCTCGCGTTCGACCTTCCGCCGGAGCGCATCGTGCGCGCCATCCGCGCGATCGATCCGACCGCGTTCGTGTTCTGCGGCGGCGAGGCCACCCTCGAGGTGGTCGGCCGTCTTGTCTACACCGTGCGCCAGGTTGGCTCGGCGGGCCCCGTGTTCGAGTATCGCGAGGCGATGCCGGTGACCGGCGAGCACGGAATACCGTCGCTCGGGTCGCGCCCGTCGGAGGCCGTCGAGCGGCTCAAGGCCTACGTGGACAGCGGTCGCCTCGAGCAGGTGGTCGTGGCGCCCGAGATCGAGCCCGCCGCACGCCCCGGCCGCGTGCCGGTTGCAGCCCGGTCCTAGCCGGCCGCGGCGCGGTCAGCGCACCCGCTGTCCGCCGCCGCTCCTACCCTTCGGCCGGGATGTCGTCCCTGGAGCTCGGCGATCCCCTCGCCCACCGCGCGCTGCAGGCCCTTGTCCGCGCGGAGGCCGCGGTCCGCCGCCGCCTCGCGGCCGAGCTGGAGCGCGCCGGTGTCTCCGCCGCCGGCTTCTCCGCGCTCGTAGTGCTCACCACCGCCGGCGGCGCGCTCGAGCTTCGCACCCTGCGGCGCCGCTTCGACTGGAGCAAGGCCAATGCCACCGAGGTCACGGAGACGCTCGAGACGCGCGGCCTCGTGGAGCGGCGCCGGCTCCTCGAGGACCGCCGCGCCGTCGAGATCCTGCTCACGCCGGACGGCCGCTCGCTCGTGGAGCGGGTGTTCCCCCAGCACGCCGAGCGGGTGAGCCAGGCCTTTGACGCGCTCGACGACCGCGAGAAGCGCTCCCTCGCCGAGCTCTGCCGCAAGCTTGTGGCCTGAGGGCTCTGTCGCTGTCCTCAGATGCGCCCGAAGTGGGCCACCCAGATCGTTGCCGTGCTGGAGTCGAAGCGGCCGCGTGAGCGGCCGACCCCGATCCAGCGCCACTCCCTCGACAGGATCACCGCCCGGTGCTCGGGCGAGGCCATCCAGCGCTCGACCGTGGGGCGCGGCTCGGGATCCCAGCCCCAGTGGAGCTCCAGGTTCTCCCCTGCCCACTCGAACCGGCCGGCTACGGCGATCCGGGACTGGTGCCCGAAGTAGTCCCGGCGCATGAGCCAGCGGGCGTAGTGGGAGCTCGACTGGTGCAGGCTGGGCGAGCGCCGCAGCGGTTCGAGCCCGTGCGAGAGCCTGATGCTGTTCAGGTCCCTGACCATGGTGCTCGCCGGTGACGCGGCGGCGGGTGTGGCTGGTTGGACGAGCGCGCTCGCGAGCATGCAGCCCGCCAGCACGCAAAGAATGCGGCGCAAACCGACCTCTCTTTCCTCGGCCTGCGGGGTTAGCTGACGGGCTCGCGCGAAAGAGGTACGCGCCGGCGCTGACCGGTTCGGCCCCGAACCATCCTTGGGTCTTGGGTCCCCCGCTCCCGCCGGTCTTCCCGGCGGCGATTCGGCGATCTTGAGCCTGAACTCTTAGCAGGTCCCACCTAGAATCGACGCCTTGGCCCGCTACAGACCGGTCGATCCCGCGCAATCGTTTCCCGAGCTCGAGGAGCAGGTGCTCGCGCGCTGGGACGAGCGCGACGTGTTCCGCGAGTCGATTCGAAGGCGCGAGGGCAGCCCGCCGTTCGTGTTCTACGAGGGGCCGCCCACCGCCAACGGGCGCCCCGGGGCGCACCACGTCCTGAGCCGCGTGTTCAAGGACGTCTTCCCGCGCTTCAAGACGATGCGCGGCCACTTCGTGCCGCGCAAGGGCGGCTGGGACTGTCACGGCCTGCCGGTGGAGCTCGAGATCGAGAAGGAGCTCGGCTTCCAGTCGAAGGAGGACATCGAGCGCTACGGCGTGGCCGAGTTCAACGCGAAGTGCCGCGAATCGGTGCTCCGCTACATCGACGAGTGGAACGCCCTCACGGAGCGCATCGGCTTCTGGCTCGACACCGAGAACGCCTACTTCACGCTCTCGAACGACTACATCGAGTCGGTCTGGTGGTCGCTGAAGGAGACCTGGCAGAAGGGGCTCCTGACCGAGGGGCACAAGGTCGTGCCCTACTGCCCCCGGTGCGGCACCGCGCTGTCCTCGCACGAGGTGGCGCAGGGCTATGAGGACGTGGTGGACCCGTCGGTGTACGTCCGGTTCCCGCTGCGTCGACGACCCGAGCGTGTCGCTGCTCGCCTGGACGACGATGCCCTGGACGCTCGTGCCCCACGCCGCGATCGCCGTGGACCCCGAGGTCCCCTACGCCCGCGCGCGTCTCGGCGGCGAGCGCCTGATCCTCGCCGAGGCGCTCGTGGAGCGCGTGCTCGGCGCGGAGGCCGAGATCGAGGAACGCATGCCGGGGTCGGCGCTTCTCGGGCTGCGCTACGAGCCGCCGTTCCCCTACATCTCCGGCTACGGCGAGCGCGGCCACACGGTGCTGGCCGGAGACTTCGTATCGATCGAGGACGGCACCGGCGTGGTGCACACCGGCGCGGCCTTCGGCGAGGACGACTTCCGGCTCGCCCAGGACAACGGGCTGACGATCCAGAACCCGGTGCGCCCCGACGGCACCTTCGACGACAGCGCCGGCCCCTTCGCCGGCATGTACGTGCGCGCCGCGGATCCCGAGATCATCGAGGCGCTGCGCGAGTCGGGGCGGCTCTTCCGCGCCGGCGAGTACGAGCACGCCTATCCGCACTGCTGGCGCTGCGGCACGCCGCTCATCTACTACGCCAAGACCACCTGGTACGTGCGCACCACCGAGGTCAAGGACCAGCTCCTGGCGGCGAACGACGCCGTCACCTGGTACCCGGAGCACATCAAGCACGGGCGCTTCGGCAACTGGCTCGAGAACAACGTGGACTGGGCGCTCTCGCGCGAGCGCTACTGGGGCACCGGGCTGCCGATCTGGCGCTGCGCGGAGGGGCACGTGGTGTGCGTGGGCTCTCGGGCCGAGCTGGAGGAGCGCGGCGGGCGGGTGCCCGAGGACCTGCATCGGCCCTACATCGACGAGGTGGTGCTGCGCTGCGACTGCGGCGAGGAGATGCGCCGCGTACCCGACCTGATCGACGTCTGGTGGGACTCGGGCTGCATGCCGTTCGCGCAGTGGCACGCTCCCTTCGAGAACGAGGACACCTTCCGGGAGCTGTTCCCGGCCCACTACATCTGCGAGGCGCTCGACCAGACGCGCGGGTGGTTCTACTCGCTGCTCGCGGTATCGACGATCCTGTTCGGGGAGAGCGCCTACAGGACGGTGCTCTGCCTCGGCCTGATCCTCGATGCCGACGGCCAGAAGATGTCGAAGTCGAAGGGCAACGTGGTGGTGCCGTGGGACGTGATCAACGCTCACGGGGCGGACGCCCTGCGCTGGTACTACTTCACGTCGAAGCAGCCGTGGGACGGATATCGGTTCTCGCTGGAGGCGGTGGCCGAGTCGGTGCGCCAGTTCCTCAAGACGCTCTGGAACACCTACGGCTTCTTCGTGCTGTACGCGAACGTGAGCGATGCGCAGGGCGGGGGCGAGCCCACGGAGCTCGATCGCTGGATCCGCTCGCGCCTGGCCGCCACGATCGAGCGCGTGACCGAGCGGATGGAGGACTACGACACGACGTTCGCCGGCCGCGCGATCGCGGAGTTCGTGGACGATCTCTCCAACTGGTACGTGCGCCGCTCACGGCGGCGCTTCTGGGACGGCGACCCGGCGGCGTTCGCGACGCTGCGCGAGTCGCTGCTCACGCGTGTCCAAGCTGCTGGCGCCGCTCACTCCCTTCATCGCCGACGAGATCTACGAGAACCTCGACGGCTCCGAGCCGTCGGTGCACCTCTGCGAGTTCCCGGAGCCGGGCGAGCGCGACCGGGAGCTCGAGTGGCGCATGCAGGTGGCGCGCGATGTGGTGGAGCTGGGGCGCGCGGCGCGCGCGCACGCGAAGGTGAAGGTGCGCCAGCCGCTGCGCGAGGCCGTGATCGTGGCGGCGGACCGCGAGCAGCAGGCGATCGAGGCGTTCGAGGGGCTCGTGAAGGACGAGCTGAACGTGAAGGCGCTTCGCTACGTGTCGGCGGCCGAGGAGCTCGGCCGCTTCGAGCTGAAGCCCAACTACCGCACGCTGGGGCCCCGCTTCGGCAAGCACATGCCGCTCGTGGCCGACGCCATCGCGGCGCTCGATCCGCTGGCGCTGCGACAGGGCCGCGAGGTGGGCGTGAACCTGGACGGCCACGAGCACCAGATCGGCCCCGACGACGTTCAGCTGGTGCTCCAGCCGCTCGACGGCTACCAGGTGGAGCGCTCAGGCACCCACGCGGTGGCGCTCGACCTCGAGCTCGACGACGAGCTGCGCCGCGAGGCGCTCGCCCGCGAGATCGTGCACGCCGTGCAGGGAGCGCGAAAGGGGGCCGGCCTCCGCGTTGAGGACCGGATCGCGCTGACGCTCGGGGGGCACCAGCGGCTGCTGGACGCCGCCCGCGCCCACGAGGGCTACGTGACCAGCGAGACGCTGGCGGTGGAGCTCGTGTACGACGGCGCGGGAGCAGGCACCCGCACCGAGGTCGAGGGGTTGGAGCTGGTGGTAGGCGTGGAGCGCCGGTAGGCTGGCGCCGGCATGCCCCTGCCACCGGCATTCGAGGAGCGCCCCTTCGTGGTCCAGCTCGTGGGCATGGTCGTGATTCCCGCCATCTTCGGGCTGCTCAGCGGCCTCGCCCTCGGATGGTCCGAGATCGTCTACCTGATCATGGTGGGCCCGATCGGCATCATCGGCGGCTTCCTCGGCGGCATCGAGCACCGTGGCGCGGAGGAGGGCGTGGTCCGCGGGCTGCTCGGCGGACTCGTGTTCGGCAGCTTCATCCTGCTCGGCCACAAGCTCGCCGGCACCGACCCCAAGGCGGACCTGCCCGACCCACAGGTCGGGCTGGTGATCGTCACCACGGTCGCTGGCGGGATCCTCGGCGGCCTCGGCGGCCGCTACCGCGCCCGCCGTGAGGGCATCGCGCCCGCGACCGGCTAGCCAGCCGGCTAGGCCGCGAGCGCGGGCTCGATCTCCTGGACCAGCCGGCTCTTCGGCAGCGCGCCGATGATCTGATGCGCGACCTGGCCGTGCTTGAAGAGCAGCAGCGTGGGGATCGACATCACGCTGAACTGCGCCGCGGTCTGCGGGTTGTCGTCCACGTTCAGCTTCACGATCGTCAGGTCCTCACGCTCTCCGGCCAGTTCCTCCAGGTGAGGGGCGACGATCCGGCAGGGACCGCACCACGGAGCCCAGAAGTCGACGAGGACGGGCTTTTCGGCCTCGAGCACCTCGGACTGGAAGTTCGCGTCCGTCACTTCGTTGATTGCTCCCGCCACTGTGCTCCTTAAGTCCGTCGCTTGGGGCCGGCCGGTTACTTCATTAAATATAGCGACCCTTACCCGGATCGCACACCACCCGCCCAGGAGACCCGGACGTTACGACCTGAAGCGGAAGAAAGGAACCATCCAGGCCGCCTCGAGCGCGATGCTCGGGGCCATCTTCGACTCGCCCCTGAGCCTGTTCCGGAAGACGATCGGGACCTCGGTGATGCTGAAGCCGGCCCGGGCGGCCTGGTAGGTCAGCTCGATCTGGAAGGCGTAACCGTTGGCGTGCACCTTGTCGAGGTCGAGCCCCTCGAGCACCCGCCGGCGAAAGCACTTGAAGCCACCGGTGAGGTCCCGGACCGGCACGCCGAGCAGGATCCTGGCGTAGGCGGACCCGCCGCGGCTGACCAGCCGGCGCACGAGGCCCCAGTCGGTCACCCCGCCGCCGGGCACGTAGCGCGAGCCGAGGACGAGGTCCGCTTCCTCGGCCGCGGCAATGAGGCGCGGCAGGTCGGCCGGATCGTGGGAGAAGTCGGAGTCCATCTCCAGCACGAGGTCCGCTCCACCGTCGAGCGCGCGCGCGAAGCCGGCCAGGTAGGCCGGACCGAGGCCGCCCTTGCCGGGCCTGTGAAGGACCTCCACCGCCTCGTTCTCCGCCGCCAGCCGGTCCGCGATCGCGCCGGTGCCGTCGGGCGAGCCGTCGTCCACGATCAGGATCCGATGCTCGAGGCCGGTGGTGGCGAGCTGGGGGAGCGCCGCCGCCACGATCGCCTCGATGTTCTCGGCCTCGTTGTAGGTCGGCAGGATGAGCCAGGCTCTCGGCACGGCCGCGTACCCTAGCCGCGGTGCGGAACGCTGAGATCGCAGACGCCTTCGACGAGCTGGCGACCCTGTACGAGCTCGATGGGGCGGTGGTCTACCGCGTGGTGGCCTACCGCAACGCGGCCAAGGCGATCCGCGAGGCGGGCGGCTCGGTGGCCGAGCTGGCCCGCACGGGCAGGGTCGAGGAGCTCTCGGGCGTTGGAAAGACCATCGCCGAGAAGATCGATGCGCTGCTGGATACCGGCTCCATCCCGGCCGCGGACAAGCTCCGCGTCAAGTTCCCGCCCGGCCTGGTGGAGATCACCCGGATCCCCGGTCTCGGCCCCAAGCGGGTGCGCGCGCTGTACGAGCACCTTGGAATCACCTCCGTGGACGACCTGCGAACGGCGGTCGAGGACGGCCGGCTCGCGGACGTGCCGGGCTTCGGCGCCAAGGCGGAGGAGAACGTGGTGGCAGCACTGGCGGCGGACGCTTCCGGCGAGCGCCGCTCGCGCTTCCTGCTCTCCCAGGCGCTGGCGGTGGGCGAGGGAATCGTCGACGGCCTGCGTCCCCATGCCACGCGGGTCGAGCTGGCGGGCAGCGCCCGCCGGATGGCGGACTCGTGCAAGGACCTCGACGTTGTGGCGGCCACCGCGGACCCGGCGGCCCTCGTCAAGGCCTTCGAGGGGCTTGCCGAGATCGACGTGGTGCACTCCTCCGGGGTCGCCGGCGCGCGGGCCGTGACGCATTCGGGCGTTCCCGTGGACCTGCGCGTGGTGCCGGAGGAGGCGTTCGGCAACCTGCTGCAGCACTTCACCGGCTCGGGCAAGCACAACGAGGCGCTTCGCACGGAGGCGGTGCGACGCGGGCTGCACGTGAGCGAGTACGGGGTGGCCGACGACGCGAGCGGCGAGACCCACGCCTACGCAACCGAGGAGGAGGTGTACTCGCACCTGGGTCTGCAGTTCATCCCGCCGGAGCTGCGCGAGAACCGCGGCGAGCTGCGGGCCGCCCGCGCCGGCGAGCTGCCCGACCTGATCGAGCTCGGCGACATCCGCGGCGATCTCCACATGCACACCGTGGCCTCGGACGGCCTCAACACGATCGAGGAGATGGCCGCTGCGGCCAAGGAGCGCGGCTACCGGTACGCGGCGATCACGGACCACTCGGCGAGCCACGGGTTCGGCGACCACGTGCCGCCCGACGAGCTGCTCCGCCAGATCGAGCGCGTCCGGTCGGTGGAGCTGGACGGGCTTCACGCTCCTCGCCGGCACGGAGGTCAACGTGCTCCCGGACGGTTCGCTCGACTACGCGGACGAGCTGCTCGAGCAGCTCGACTGGGTGGTGGCGAGCGTGCACACGTCGTTCCGGATAGGCGAGCGCGAGATGACGGACAGGGTGGTGCGCGCGCTCGAGCACCCGCTGGTCGATGCCCTCGGACACCCCACCGGCCGCCTGATCCAGCGCCGCGATCCGTACGACATCGATCTCGACCGGGTCTACGAGGTGGCCGCTCGCAGCGGCACCTTCCTCGAGATCAACGCGAACCCGGACCGGCGTGACCTGGCGGATCCCTACGCGCGGGCGGCGGTCGAGGCAGGCGTGACGCTCGTGATCGACTCGGACGCCCACCGCACCGCCACGCTCGCCAACATGCGCTACGGCGTGGCCACCGCCCGGCGCGGGTGGGTCACCGCCGCCCAGGTGGCGAACACGCGGCCGTGGAAGGAGCTCGACCGGCTGCGCAAGCGCTCGCGGTAGGGGCGGCGCGCGGGGGGTGCGTCGCCTTTTGCCCCTATGGGGGGGCAGAACACGACGAACCCCCCACGAACCCACGATCCTCACGGCACCGGCGCGCCCTCCTCTTCGGGCTCGATCTTGCGCAGGCCCGGCACGCGCACGAGCGTCGGCGGTCCAAAGGGCGAGCTGCGGTCCATCCAGAACTCCACGCCGTCGCGCCCCTCGATCGCCGCCACCGCCGACGACTGCTTGCGCCACAGCAGCGCCACGAGCAGGGCGTAGCCCACGGCCACCGCCGGCACCGGCGGGAAGAAGAACCCGAGCGCGCCGGCGGCCACGGCCAGCACCGCGAGCGGCCAGAGCCGGTTGAAGAGAATCGTGCCGGGCTCGAACTCGGGCAGCGCGGTCGCCCGGCGCGCGCCGGCGAGCAGGCCCGCGATGCCCGCCGTGGTCGCGGCGCCGCGCCCCATCCACAGTCCCGACGCGGCGGCCAGGAGCCACCAGCCGAGCGCCACGAAGACGAGCGTGCTGTCGTCGTTGCGGCCCGCGCCCACCACCGACACGGCGGCCAGGGCGGTGGCCGCGCCGCCGAACAGGAGCACGGCGGTGCGCAGGAAGTCGCGGAAGCGCATCAGTCGGCCGCGAGCGCCGCGAGGACACTCGTGAATCCGTCGACGCCGTCCACCACCAGGTCGGCGCGCTCCACGATCGCCGCCGGCCCCTCGTCCGAGCGGACGCCGACGCGCACCCCCGCGTCGAGCGCCCCTTCCTCCCTCAGGCGGTCGAGCGCGTCGAAGGCGTCGAGGTCGGTTGCGTCGTCGCCGCCGTAGAGCGCCGTGCGCAGGCCCGCCCCGGTCACGAGATCGCGCACGGCGTGGCCCTTGTCGATGGGCACGGGCGGTCGCACCTCCAGCACCTTCCGGCCCCAGTGGATCGCGAGCCCGGCGGTCTCCGCCTCGTGCGCGAGCCCCTGCAGGTAGGCGAGCGCGGCCTCCTCGTCCGGCACGCCGCGCCAGTGGAAGGCGGTGATCGGGCCCTTGTCCTCGATTCGGATCCGCATCAGGCGCAGCTCCCGGGTGTCCCGCTCGCCGGCGAACCGCCGCACGCGCTTCTCCCAGCTCTTGAAGGCCGGCACCACGCGCGGGCTCGTGCCGCCCGGCTCGAGCAGCTCTGCGCCATGGGAGCCGGCGTAGGCGATCCCGCCGACGCCCACCAGCCGGCGCGCCTCGGCCGCCGAGCGTCCCGAGACGCACGCCACGCAGCCATAACGGCGCGCGAGGCGGCCCAGCAGGAGCGGCACCTCCTCGCGTACGTGCGCGTCCTCGGCGCGCCCCACGATCGGCGCCAGGGTTCCGTCGATGTCGCAGAACACGCCGGCCTGCCGGGGCTCGTCACGCAGCGGGCGCAGCGCCTCCGCCAGCACGTCTGCGGGGGGAGCGGACACCCTCCGTAGTATGCCCCGCGATGTCCTCCCGGCTCGCGCGCCTCGCCGCGATCGCAACGGCGGCCGGTGCGTTCAGCGCGCTGTTCGGCGTAGGAGGAGGGACCATCATCGTCCCGCTGCTGGTGCTCTGGCTCGGCTACGAGCAGCGCGAGGCCACGGGCACCTCGCTCGCCGCGATCTGCATCATCGGCGCCCTTGCGGCCGCCGTCCAGGCCGCCTACGGGAACGTGGACTTCGTGAAGGGGCTGGCGATCGGGGCTCCGGCGATCGGGGGCGTCCTGGCGGGCACGGCGCTCCAGCAACGCATCTCCGAGCAGGTGGTGGCGCGGGTGTTCGTGGCGCTGCTCGTGATCTCCGCGGCGATCCTGATCTTCTGAGCGTGGACGCCGTGGACGTCATCGGCCTGATCGTGATCGGCTTCGCCGCCGGGATGGCCAGCGGACTGCTCGGGATCGGTGGTGGCGTGCTGTTCGTGCCGGGCCTCGTGATCTTCCTGGACGAGTCCCAGCTGCACGCGCTGTCCACCTCGCTCGTGGCGGTGGTGATCGTGTCGGTCGTGGGCACTTGGCGCCAGCGCGAGTACGGCAACGTGCGGCTGAAGGAGGGCCTGGTCATCGGCGCGCTCGCGCCGGTCGGGGTGCTGGTGGGAGCGCTGCTGGCGAACGCCGTTCCGGAGCGCGCGCTCGAGTTGTCGTTCGCGGCGGTACAGCTCTATTTCGCGTACACCCTCGCCGCCCGTGCGGGCCTTCCCTCGTGGCGTCCTACCCGTTAGCGTGCGGCCGGTGGAGATTCTTCGCATGGAGTCCGAGGAGCGCGACGGGCTCGTGCACGTAGCCCTGCGGGGCGAGCTGGACCTCTCGTCGGCCGGGAAGCTGCAGGACGAGCTCAAGCGGGTCGAGGCGAAGGCGCCTCCGGTGCTCGTGCTCGACCTCTCGAAGCTCGTCTTCCTCGACTCCACCGGACTGCGGTGCCTCGTGACCGCCGACGAGCGGGCGCGCGCCCAGGGCCGGCGCATGGTGATCGTCCGCGGCCCGGATCCGGTGCAGCGGGTGTTCTCCATCACACGGCTCGAGGAGCGGCTCGAGATGGTGGACGACGCCTCGGCCGTCAGCTGACGCCGCGATTGGCAGCCGCGCGGCCCGCGGCGTAGCATGCAGCGCGTGGTCAGCCAAGACCTGATCGCGACGCCGGAGATGGCGGCGTTCGTGAGTCGTGCCGAGGAGCGCGGATGCGCCCAGCTCTCCGAGCTCGACGAGCTCCTTCGCTCGCTTGGTGCCGATGACGAGGACGTGGACGTGGACGCCCTCGAGTCCTACCTCGAGGGACAGGGCATCGACATCGCCGACGACTGCGGCCGCGAGGGCGTCGAGCCCACCTCCTTCCGCAACGGGGAGCTGGCGGCCGCAACCACCGACGCGCTGCAGCTGTTCCTGAACGAGATCCGCCGCTATCCGCTGCTCACGGCGGACGAGGAGGTGGAGCTCGCGAAGCGGATCGAGCAGGGGGACCTCGAGGCCAAGGAGCGGATGATCAACTCGAACCTGCGCCTGGTGGTGTCGATCGCGAAGAAGTACCAGGGCCAGGAGCTCTCGCTGCTCGACCTGATCCAGGAGGGCATCTTCGGGCTCATTCGTGCCGCCGAGAAGTTCGACTGGCGCAAGGGCTACAAGTTCTCGACCTACGCGACGTTCTGGGTCCGCCAGGCGATCCAGCGCGGCCTGGCGAACAAGGCGCGCACGATCAGGATCCCCGTGCACATAGGCCAACGCGAGCGCAAGATCGCGCGGGTCGAGCGCGAGCTCCAGGCCAAGCACGGGCGCGAGCCGAGCGACGAGGAGATCGCCGCGGCGGCGGACCTCCCGCTCACCCAGGTGCAGGAGGTGCGCGAGGCTGCGCGCACGGTCACGAGCCTCGACCGGCCCGTGGGCGAGGAGGGCGACACGGCCCTCGGCGAGCTGCTGGAGGGCGACGATGCTCCCGTGGATCAGGAGGTGGAGGTCAGCCTGAGCGAGCAGCTCCTGCGGCAGACGATCGAGGATCTCCCCGAGGTGGAGCGCAAGGTGATCCGCCTGAGGTACGGGATCAACGGCGACGATCCCCAGCCGCTGCGTGAGACGGGTCGCCGGCTGGGCATGTCGGCCGAGCGCGTCCGCCAGCTGGAGTCGAAGGCGCTCAAGCGCCTGGCAACGCGGCGCGAGCTCGAAGCCCTGCGCGACGTAGCCTGAGTAGTTACCCCTTCGCCGGGGCGGCGGGGAGCGGCACGTCCGGCGTGCGCGCGAGCGTGGCGGCCAGCACCAGGAGCGGCAGGCCGGGTGCGAAACGAGGCGGCCGCTCGGGGCCGCCCAGGGTGTAGGAGGCGCGCTGTTCGATCAGCCTGACGATCCAGTGGCAGACCCCGGCCTGCGGCGCGTCGTCGCCAACGTCGCACGCCAAGGTGGCGAGGGCGAGCACCTCGGCAGGTTCGACGCCGGCGAAGCCCTGCCCGAGCGCCGCCGTCAGGAAGGTGTGCACGCGGTCGAGGAGCGGATCGCGAGGGAGCGCCCCGGCGCCCGGCGCGGGTCCCAGGTCGGCGGGCTCCTCGCGCTCGAGCAGCCGCGCCAGCTGCCCGCCCATGACGCCCCGTGCCTGATCGGCGTCAAGCCCCACCTGCAGCGCGTGTCGAAGTGCCCAGGTGGCCGACATCGCCGGCGCCCCGTACGGGGCGTCGCTCGCGAACAGCACCTGGCCGGGCGGCACGAGCGCCATGAGCGCCTGAAGGTCGGACGGGGACCACCATGCCGTGTCGAAGAACAGGTTGGGGTGCGCCGGCGCCTCGCGCCAGATCCAGGAGAGGTCGCAGATCCCGGCGTGGGCCAGGATCAGGCGCATCCCCGGATGGCGCGCGCAGGCCTCGAGCGCGTGCCGGCCGAGCGCCGGGATGCCGCGGCCCGCGTGGCAGAGCACCGGCAGGCGCTCCGCATCCGCGAGCGCGAACACCCCTTCGAGCGCCGGATGGTCGAGCGTGAAGCCCTCGGCGCGGGGGTGGAGCTTGATCCCGCGCGCGCCCGCCGCCAGGCAACGCTCGGCCTCCGCGAGCGGGTCCTGCGCCGGGTCGAGCCGGGAGAAGGGCACCAGCAGCGATCCCGACGCCTCCGCCTCGGCGAGCACCATGTCGTTGGCGGCCGAGTAGCCGTCCGGCTCGTGCATCGGGAAGACGACCGCGCGCGCGTCGGCTAGGTCCAGCAACTCGACAAGCTCCGCGCGCGTGCAGTGGTAGCCGTCGGGGTCGTTGGCGCCCAGGTGGGTGTGGGCGTCGAACAGCTCGATCCCGGGCACCTCGTCGCGAGCACGGTCCAGTAGGGGGAGGAGCTCGGCGGCGGACGGCACGGCAGCGCAGCCTACCCGTCGCTTCCCCCGGGTCCGAATGAGGAAGGGGGTTGGGAGCGGCCTGAGCGGGTAGCGGAAGTCCGCCGGTGACCCGCGGATGATCAGCTGATGGCCCAGGCGCGGACGAGCCGGGCGCAGCGCGCCTACCGGTATCTCACCGACGAGGTGCTCCGGGGACGCTGGGAGGCGGGCGAGATCGTCTCCACCTATGCGCTCGCGGAGGAGACGAGGCTCAGCCGCACGCCCATCGCTGCGGCGCTGAAGCGTCTCGAGGCCGAGGGCGTCGTGGAGATCCTTCCCCAGGTCGGGTGCCGCATCGTCCGGCCCAGCGCCGGCGCGCTGGCCGAGCTACTCGCTGTTCGCGCCGGCCTGGAGGGGGTCGCGGCGGAGGCCGCGGCCCAGCGGGTCGAGGAGACCGTGTTGGCTGAGCTCGAGAGCACGCTTCGCCGGCTCGAGCAGGCCGCCGCGAGCGAGGACATGACGGCCTACTCGGACCTCAACCGGCGCTTTCACCTGGCCGTCGTTCAGGCTGCAGGGATGCCGCGGCTGGCCGAGACGGCCCGCTCTGTCTGGTCGTCGCTGCGCTATCAGCTCGCCCACCTGCCGGTGCCCGAGGGGCAGCTCCGGGAGTCGGAGGCCGAGCACCGCGAGCTCTTCGAGGGGCTTCAGCGGCGCTCGCCCACCCGCGCCCGGGCGGCGGCGGAGCGTCACGTGCGGCTGTCGGCGGCGCGCCTGTTGCCCGTCCTCGGGAACGGCAAGGGCACCCCGTTCGTGCACCGGGCGCTGATCTACGAGGACGAGGCGGACCTCCTGGCCGCGACGGTTCCCTTCGTCGAGGAGGGCCTGGCGGCCGGGGAGCGCCAGCTCGTGGTCACCACCCCGCGCAACGCCGAGGTACTCGGGCGGTCCCTCGGCCGCAAGGCCGACGCGGTGGAGTTCCGGGACTCGCGCGAGTGGTACGTCCTGCCCACCCACACACTCCTCGCCTATCAGCGCTACGTGGAGGAGGCCGACACCGCGCGCGTCCGCATCGTCGGGGAGCTGACCTTCGGCGACGAGTCGCGCGCCCCCATCAGCGATTGGGTCCGCTACGAGTCGACACTCAACGTCGCGTTCGGGCGTCTGCCGGTGTCCATCATGTGCCCCTACGACGCCCGCGAGCTTCCCGCCCCGGTCCTCACCGACGCGCGCCGCACCCATCCGGAGCTTTGCGCCGGCGCCGGGTCCACGGCCAGCGAGGAGTTCACCGAGACGATGACGCTCCTCCGCGAGCTCGATCGGGAGGAGCTGGAGGAGCCCACGGTGGCCACCGTCGAGCGACCGATCACGGGGGACCTCCGCGGCGTCCGCGACTTCGTGCTCGAAAGAGCCAGGGACGCCGGCCTGTCGGGCAAGTCCCTCCAGGACACCTTCCTCGCGGTGCAGGAGGTGGCCTCCAACACGCTCGCTCACGGAGCCCGGGAGGGCACCTTGAGGACCTGGATCCAGGACGGCGAGCTGATCTTCGATGTGCAGGACCACGTGTCCGGGAATGGGCACCCGGTGATCGCCCGCCTGGGCACGGAGCCGGCCCTCCTCGCGGATCCGCGCGGGCTGTGGATGGCGCGGCTGCTGTGCGACCTCGTGGAGGTCCGCTCAGGCGCCGGCGGACTGGTGGTGCGGCTCCACGTGGCGCTCGACTGAAGCCTGGGCGGCGTCGACCTCGAGCAGGAAGTGGCTGGGCTGGCCGGCCTCCCGCATGAGCGAAATCCGCCCCACCACCGGCACGAGCAGTCCCTGTGCATGCACGTAGCCCGTGTCGACGCGGGCCGACTCGATCTCACCGGCCAGCATCCGCTGCAGCTGCTCGCGGTGCTTCGCGAGGTTGGAGCGGTCGGCGACGGGCGGCCAGCTGGCCGCCTTGAATTCCTGCTCGGGGTAGCCCACCAGCTCGCTGAAGGCCGGGTTGAGCTCGCCGAAGTGGCCGTCCAGGCGGATGCTCGCCTTGGGGTTCGGGGCGTCGTCGAATCCGGCGCGCGGCTGGCGCAGCGCGGTTTCCGTGGGTCGCCGTGCGATGAGCGGGCGCCGGCTGTCCTCCCCGCCGCCGTTGGACGAGCTGTCCCACGCCGGCACGCTTTCCCGGCGGGCGTCCGTGGAGTGCTCCTGGGCCACTCGGCGCGCCTCCTCCATGGCCTCCTCGGCGGCCACCGCGGCCGCCTCCGCGCGCGCGACCAGCTGCTCGGTCCCGGCCTGGGCCTCGGCGAGTGCCTGCATGTGGCCGTCGGCGGCACGGGCGTGCTCGCCCGCCCGGTCGGCGTGGCCGTCGGCGGCAGCCGCGGCTTCCACCGCGCGTGTGAGACGACGTTCGAGCGGAGCCGCCGCCTCGCGGGCCGCCGTGGCGTGTGCCTGCGCCGACGCCGCCTCGTTGCGAGCCGCCTGCACCTGACGATCGACCGTGCCCGCGGCGGCCTGTGCCTGCGTGGCGTGGCGCTCGGCGGCGGTGGCCAGCTTCTCGAGCTGCGCAGCGCGCCGCTCCGTGCCGGCCGCCAGCTCCTCGGCACGGGCCGAGCGGCTCTCGGCGGTGACCGCGTGCCGCTGGGCGGCCTCCGCAGCCTCCTCGACCTGGGCGCCGCGCGCCTGCAGCGAGCGGGCCGAGCTCATCCGCCGCCGCGACGCGGCGGTCGAGCGCGCCGGCGGCTTCGAGCACCTTCGCGGCGTGGCCCTCCACCGCGGCCGCGACCGCGGAGCTCTGCTCCGCATACCCCGCGGCTGCCCGTGCCGCCTCTTCGGTGGCGCCGAGCACCGACTCGCCCTGCGATGCGCGCCTGTCCACCTCACCGGCGAGCTCGGTCAGGCGCTCCGCCTCGGCCTTCGATCGGGTCGCCTGGTGTTCTGCGGCGTCCTCTGCGGCCGCCGCCGCGGCACCGGCCCGGGCCGCGTGCGCATCCACCTCGCCCACCAGGCTCTGAGCCCGCTCCACGAGCTCCGCGAGCTCTCCGGCGGGCACTTGCGCGGCCCCGTCGGCCGGCGGCTGTCCGGTGGGAGCGCTCCGCAGCTTCTCGACCGCGGAGCGCAGGTCCTCGATCTCCGAGCCGAGACGCGAGATCTCTCCCGCGTCCTCGCGCCCGGCCCGGAGTTCGTCCTCCAACCCGGCGAGTCTCGCCCGCGTGTCCTCGAGTTCGCTTCGAAGCCGGTTGGGGACCGAAGTGTCTGCCACGGCTCGCTCCAGCTGCTCGAGCCGCGACGTGGTTGTCCCGATGTCCGCCCGCAGGCGTTCCTCGGCGTCGGCGCTCGCGGCTGACTCCTCGAGGGCCTCGAGCTTCGCCGTGGCGGCCTCCAGCGCCGTGCCGAGCTGCTCGTAGCGTGTGTCCTCGGCGAGCGCCCGCTCGAGAGCGGCCACCTTGGTGCGTGTGCCCTGAAGCTCGGTGCGGAGCTCCTCCGCGGCCGCGTCGCCCGCGGACTCCGCCGCACCGCGATCGGCCACTGCCCGCTCCAGCGCCGCGATGTGCGTGCGCGTCTCTTCCAGACGCGCGCGGAGAGCGTCCCGGTCGTCACTCTCGGCGACCAGTCCCGTGAGCGAGGCGAGCCTGGCGTTCGTGGCCTCGAGATCGGCGCGCAGCTGCTCCTCGTGTCCGTCGGCGAGCCGCGCCCCGAGCCGCGACACCTCCTCGCGTGTCTCTTCGAGCCTGCTCTCGAGCTCGTGGCGGCTCTCGCGGTCACGCTCCTCCAGGGCCGAGCGCGACTCCTTCAGCTCGCCGCGCACCGCCTCCAGATGGGCCTGTATCTGCTCGAGCGCTCCGCGCGTGTCCGCGAGCTGGGCGTCGAGGCGGCCACTGGCCTTTTCGAGCTCGGCGATCCGCTCGGTGGCGGCCGAGGCCTCGGCACGCGCCCCGGCGAGCTCGGCGGCGGCGCGCTCGCGCTCCTCGGCGAGCGCGGCAGCGGTGGCGCCGGGCGTGGCGGAAACGGCGTCCTCGCCGTCGTCTCCCTCGGTCAGGACGGGTGGTTGCTCGCCGAGCGGCCTGAACGCGACGATGGTGCCGGCCGGCTGGTCCTTGCCGGCCTCCGCGTGGCCGGCAATGGCCGCCGCGATCCAGTTCACGACCGTGCGATGGCTCTGCTGGAGGCGGTCCAGGCCGGCCACGCGCGGGCCGACGATCTCGAGCGCCTCGAGAAAGCCGTTGAATTCGAGGCTGTGGTCCATCTGGACCGGCACGAGCGTGAGGTCCACCTGCACCTCAGAGCCGTCCTTGCGCCGCGCCGCCGCCTCCATGTGCCCGCCGGAGATGGGGATCGAGCCGGGAATCACGAGCGTCTCGAGTAGCCCGCGCCCCACGATCGCACTGGCGGGCCAGCCGAACACCGCCTCGGCGGGCCGGCTCCAGCGGGTGATGCACCCGCTCCGGTCCGTAAGCACGAAGCGGGCGTCAACGAGCTGGCGCAGCAGCTCCTCGACGGCCTCGGGCGGGGCCACCGCCTGCACAGTCGCCTTCTGGGACACCGCTACCGAATCGGACGACCGGGGGCCATGCCCGACCGCCCGTACGCCCGTCTAGTACATGTGTCTGCCCGCGCCCCTGGCGGCCCCGCGTCACTGGAGCCCGTGCTCGAGGGCGCCCTTCACGCCGGCGTCCAGCGCGTTGAGCCGGAACAGGGCGAGCGCCTCGACCGAGCGGAACCTCCGGCCGGGCAGCGATTCCGCGCCGTGGTGGGCCAGGATGCAGTGGGAGAGCGCATTCAGCTTCGAGTCCGGGAATGCGCGTCACAGGCTCGCCGCCCGGCCGGCCACGAGCTGCTGGCCCAGGACCACGTGCCCGACGAGCGACCCCGCCTCGCTGAGCTGGATCTCGGCGCCGAGGTCGAACTCGCGCGTCTTGCCCACGTCGTGGAGGATCGCCGCGCAGAGCAGCAGATCGGAGTTGAGCCGAGGGTGGAGGACGCAGGCTTCCTGGGCGAGCGTGGCAACCGCAACGGTGTGCTCGAGCAGGCCGCCCAGGTAGGCGTGGTGCCCCGACCGCGTGCAGGGCGCGCGCCGGAGCTCGGCGCGGAACGCCTGGTCGCCGAGGAAGAGGCCCAGGAGCCGGGCGAGGTCCGCGTCGTACACCTCGCGCGCGAGGTGCTCGAGGAAGCCGTCGAGCTCCCCGACGTCGCGGTAGGCGACCGGCAGGAACTCGGACGGGTCGGCCTCGGTCGTCTTGATCGCCTTCACCTCGACCTGGAGCTCGTCGCGGAAGCGCTCGACCCGCCCGGCCACCGTGACCAGATCGCCGCGCTCGAACTGGCTCGCCAGGAAGTCCGCGTCGCGGAACGCGCGCCCGGGGATCGCGCCCGTCCGGTCGCGCAGCTCGACTGCCAGATAGGGGGTTCCGTTGCGCGCGGTGAGGCGATCTTTGCGGGTGCACGCAAACACCCCGTCGACCTCGCCACCCGCGCGCAGCTCGGCGATGGTCACGAGCGCATGGTGACTGCGGAATCGGACGTCGGGTACGGTGAGGCGGATGGACATCATCTGGCGAGAGCACCCAACCCTGCGGGCCCCCGTGATGGTGTGCGCCTTCCGCGGCTGGAACGACGCGGGCGAGGCTGCCTCCACGGCCGTGTCCTTCATCAACGACCGCTTCGACGCCTCGGAGGTGGCGCGGATCGACCCCGAGGAGTTCTACGACTTCACGGCCGTCCGGCCCACGGTCCGGCTGAGCGAGGGCCTGACCCGCGAGATCGACTGGCCGCTCAACACCGTCTGGGCGGCGCCGGTCCCGGGAGCCGAGGGCGACCTCGTGACCTTCCGCGGGGTCGAGCCCTCGCTGCGCTGGCGGCGGTTCACCGACACCATCGTGAGCGTGGCCCAGGCGCTTGACGTGCGGATGGTGATCACCATCGGCGCGTTGCTGGCGGACGTGCCGCATACGCGCCCGGTGGGGATCACCGGGATCGCGTCGGACGCGTCGCTCCTCGCGCGCCTCGGCTACGAGCGCACCAGCTACGAGGGACCCACGGGAATCGTGGGCGTGCTGCACCACGCCCTCGCCGAGGCGGGCCTCGAGTCGGCCAGCCTCTGGGCCTCGGTGCCGCACTACGTGGCGGCCGCGCCCAACCCGAAGGTGGCGCTGGCGCTGGTACGCGCCTTCGAGGGCACGGCCGGCGTGGTGGTGGACGCCACCGAGCTCGAGCAGGCCGCCGAGGACTACGAGCGTCAGGTCACCGCCGCGGTGGCGAGCGACCCGGAGGTCAAGGCCTTCGTGGAGCGGCTCGAGAGCGCCATGGACGAGGTGCAGGGCGACGAGGAGGCCGAGGAGCGGCTGCCGTCCGCCGACACCATCGCCAGCGACTTCCAGCGCTTCCTCCGCCAGCGCGGGCCCGACCCGGAGTAGGCGACACGCAGAGCCTACTTCTCCGCCGCCGGGCAGATGATCCGGTAGTCACAGAAGCTGCAGATCTCGGCCGAGGGGGTGGGTTCGAACTCCTGCTTGAGGATTCCGCCGGCGATCTCGGCCACGGTGGCCTTCACCCGCTCGAGCTCCTCGTCCGAGTGCTGCACGGGCACTTTCTCGCCGGTCAGGACGTAGAAGTAGCTCTGGGCGGAGGTCTCGAGCCGCCACGACTCGCGCGCGCCCATCTGGTAGAGCGAGAGCTGCACGTCCTCGCGCAGATCCTGCTCGGTCTTCGCCTTGCCGGTCTTGTAGTCGATCAGCTCGTAGCTGCCGTCGGGGTGGCGGTCCACCCGATCCACGCGGCCCCGCAACAGGTGCGGGCCGAGCCGGAAGGCGAAGCTGCGCTCGAACCACACCGGCCGCGACTCCGACTGGCGGTCCTGCACCCAGTAGCGCTCGAGCGCGGCCACGGCGCGGTCCCTGAACTGCTGCTCGTCGTCCGAGTCACCGAAGCCGGAGCGCCGCCACGAGGCCTCGAACAGCTCCATCAGGGCAGGGAGGTCGCCGCCGCCCGCGGAGTGGAAGCGATCCAGCACCTGGTGGATCGCGATGCCGAAGCGCTGATGGATCGTCGGCTCCTGCGGGATCCGGAAGACGCGCGCGAACTTGTACTTGAGCGGGCAGATCCGGTAGGTGTCGATGTCCGAGGCCGAGAGCATCAGGCCGCGGCCACGGCGCGGGATGAAGGGGTCCAGCGAGGGCTCCGAGCCGTTCTGCCCCACCGCGGGGCGGCGCGCGGGGTCGCGGTCCGAGTCGCGCAGCCAGGAGTCGAGCGCCGACTGCTCCAGGACCTCGCGCTGCTCGGGGGTGGCGCACTGGGCGAGGATCTCGTTGAGCTCCGGCAGCGCGGTCTCGAGCGTCTGGCCCTCCTTGGTCCGTTCGATGAGCGCGGCGACCTTGATCAGCTCGAGGTAGCGCGACACGGCCTGGTCCACGTCCAGGTAGGTGTCGAGCCGCATCTCGCCGAGGTGGCCGCCCACGCGGGCCACCGTGTCGAGCAGCTCGTCGCGCATGAGCCGGAACGTGGAGTGCAGGCCCTCGGCGGGGCCGAACAGCTCCTCCTCGAGCACCTCCTCCTCGATCGCCACGGCGGCGCGGGCCTCCTCGTAGAACGGCGAGGGTCGCGGCGTGGCCCCCGGCGGGCCGGACTCCGCCCAGGCGAGCACGAGCCCCTTGCGGGCCCGGGTCATCGCCACGTGGAGCAGGCGCCGCATCTCGGCCTCGTGCACGGCGCGCGGGTCACCGGCCGGGAGCTGCTCCTTCAGCAGCGCGTCCGGCACCTCGTCGCCGCGCGAGCGCTGCGCGCCGGGCATCCGCGAGGCCGCCAGGCCGAGCACGAACACGTGGTCGAACTCGAGCCCCTTCGCGGCGTGCATCGTCATCACCTGCACGGCGGGGGCGCTCGGCGCACCGGCCACCTCCTCCTCGCGCAGGCCGGACTCGGCAACGGCGGTGAGGTAGCGCGTGAAGTCGCGCGCGGTGGCCTGCGGCTCGCGGCGCATGTAGGCAGTGGCGAGCTCGGGCAGCTTGGCGATGTTGCGCAGGCGCTCCACCGTGTCGGCGTGCGTGGCGAACACCTGCTGGCGGCGCAGGCCGATGCGCTCGATCAGGCGCAGCACGAAGGCGTCGGGCCTGCGGTCCTCGAACGCGTGGGACGCCGAGCGGTAGAGGCGCAGGAACACGCGCGCGCGGTCGCGCCCCTCCTCCGAGAGCTGCGGCCCCTCGAGCGCGGCTGCGATCGCCGACGGCATGTCGAGCTTGCGCCGCCTGGCCAGCTGCGTCAGCCGGGCCACGTCCACCGAGCGGAGCTCCACCGGCGGCCGCGACAGCGCGCGCACCACCGCCCCCGAGTCGCCCGGATCGGCGAGCGCGCGCAGCCAGGCGAGCACGTCGCGCACCTCGGCGCGCTGGAAGTAGGCGGCGGATCCCGACGTCCGCGACGGCAGGGCGCGCTCCTCCAGCGCGGAGGACACCACGGCGCCCTCGTTCTTCACGGAGCGCACCAGCACGCAGATCTCGTCCGGGGGCACGCCGTCGGCGATGAGCCGCTCGGCCTCCGCGGCCACCGCCTGGGCCTGCGCCCGGTCCGACCGGCAGCGCCAGAAGCGCACCCGGCCGCCGCTGGCGCCGCGCAGCTCCTTGCCGATCCGGTCAGGACACGGCTCCACCACGGCGGTGGCCGCGGTGAGGATCCTCCGCCCGGACCGGTAGTTGTGCTCGAGCCGGGCCACCGTGGCGTCGGGGAACTCGCGCTGGAAGTCGAGCAGGTTCTTCTGCGACGCGCCGCGGAAGCGGTAGATCGCCTGATCGTCGTCCCCCACGACCGTCACGTTGCGGTGCTCGTCCACGAGCAGCCGCAGGAGCATCCCCTGCGCGAAGTTCGTGTCCTGGTACTCGTCCACGAGCACGTGCCGGAAGCGCTCGGACGTCCGCTCGCGGACGTGCGGGCGCTCGTGCAACAGCCGGAAGGCGCGCATCACGAGGTCGCCGAAGTCGAGCGCGCCGCGCTCGGCGAGCAGGCGGTCGTGGTCGGCGTAGATGCCCGCGAACTCGAGCTCGCGCGCGGCACTCGCCCGCGCGGCGTCACCGGCGTCCTCGGCCTCCGCCACGAGCCGCTCGGCGTGGAGGCGGTACTCCTCTGCGGTCACGAGCTCGTCCTTGAGGCGGTCGATCCGGGATACGAAGCTGGCCAGAAGCGGCGCCGGGTTGCCGCGGATCTCGTGCCGGCGGATCGACAGCTCGCCGATCCGGTCGAGCAGGAGGGCCAGCCGGTCCGCGGGAGTGACCGGGGTCAGGAAGGGGTCGACCCCGGCCTCGAGCGCCTCGTCCTGGAGCAGCCGCGCGCAGAAGGCGTGGAACGTGGCCACGTGGAGGCTCTCGTAGGGGGACTCGATCAGCGCCTCCAGGCGCTCTCGCATCTCGGCCGCCGCCGGCGAGGAGAAGGTGAGCGCCAAGATCTCCTCGGCGGGCACGCCCTGCTCCACGAGCCAGGCGAAGCGGCTCGTGAGCGTGCGCGTCTTCCCGGTCCCGGCTCCGGCCAGAACGAGCAGGGGACCCTCGGAATGGGTCACGGCGGCGAGCTGGGCGCGCGAGAGGCCGTCCAGCGAGGGAGGCATCGAGCCAGGATACGCCGCGCCCCGAGCGCGCCAGGCCTGATTACGACGTGCTCTCCGTGGGCACTGACGGTCAGTGGCACGACTCAAGCGCGTGGACTGCTCGGGGCCGGGGCTCAGCCGCCGCCGGCGCGGCAAGGGCTTCGAGTACCTGGACGAGGACGGCAACCGGATCACCGAGCCCTCGGTGCTCGAGCGCATCCGCGAGCTCGCGATCCCGCCGGCCTGGGACGACGTCTGGGTCTGTCCTTGGCCGATGGGCCACATCCAGGCCACCGGCACGGACGTGGCCGGGCGCAAGCAGTACCGCTACCACGACCGCTGGCGCGAGCGCCGCGACCGCGAGAAGTTCGAGTCGATGGAGGACTTCGCCCGCGCGCTGCCGCGGCTGCGCAGGCGGGTCGCGAAGGACCTCGCCCGCGAGGGGATGCCGCGCGAGCGCGTGCTCGCCTGTGCGACGCGGCTGATCGACCTCGGGTTCTTCCGCATCGGCTCGGAGGACTACGCGGAGGAGAACGACACCTACGGGATCGCGACCATGCGCAAGCGCCACGTGACCGTGGCAGGGGACGTGGTCACCTTCGACTACGAGTCCAAGGGCGGCAAGCACCGGGTGCAGGCCTTCGGCGATCCGCAGGTGGTGGCTGTGGTCAAGGCTCTGAAGAGCCGGCGCGGCGGCGGCGAGGAGCTGCTCGGCTGGCGGGAAGGCCGCCGCTGGGTGGACGTGAAGTCGCGCGACGTGAACGAGTACGTCAAGCAGGCCGCGGGCGGCGAGTTCTCGGCGAAGGACTTCCGCACGTGGAGCGCCACGGTGCTGGCCGCCGTGGCGCTGTCGGTCTCCGGCGTGGCCGCCGGGGGGTCGAAGACCGCACGCAAGCGCGCGAAGACACGCGCGATCAAGGAGACCGCCCGCTACCTCGGCAACACGCCGGCGGTCTGCCGCGCCTCCTACATCGATCCGCGCGTGTTCGACCGCTTCGACGGCGGGCTCACCATCGGCGGGGTGCTCCCCGAGCTGGCCGAGGACACCGGCGCCTGGCCGGACGTCCAGGGGATGGTGGAGCAGGGCGTGCTGGACCTGCTGGCGGGCGACCGCGACTCGGACGCCGTGGAACGCGCGCGCGAGCTCGCGGCCTAGTCGTCCGGCGTCTCGGGGCCCTTCGGATCGGGTAGTGGAGCGTCGGGCTCGCCCGGCGGGGGCAAGGGCTGGTCCGGGGCCGGCGGCGCGGGCACCTCGGCACGGTTGGGCGGGGCGAACGTCAGAAGAGCACTCATGCCCCTCTCCTGTCCAGGCTCGCGGCGCTGAAACCAACGCTGCGCAGCCGGCCGAGCCGGCTGCGCAATTCAGCCGCGCATGCCGAAGCTGGTGGCGTAGGTGGCGGCCGGCACGTTGGGCACGCCCCGCCTCGGCGCGCCCTCGGCCACGCCGATCCCGATCTCGCGGAAGCGCGAGTCGAGGATGTTGCGCTTGTGCGGCGGGCTGTTCATCCAGGCGGCCACGATGCCGCGCGGCGTGGAGCGGTGGGTTCCTGCTCCCCAGGCGAGGTTCTCGCCCACGAACCAGCCGGACGCCCGCTCGAAGTACCCGGCCCGGCGGATCCGCTCGACGAACGTGGAGCCGTCGCGCGACACGTGCGAGAAGTAGTGGCGGCGCTCCATGTCCGACGCGTGACGCTGGGCCGCCGCGGAGAGTTGTCCGTTGATGCGGAGCGGCCGTATCCCGAAGCGCGCGCGCTGCGCGTTCAGGAGGCAGACGGTCGAGTCGGCGAGCTGCGTCGTGCTCACCTGGGCCGGCGTGGCCGTCATCGACTCGCAGGTCTGTCCCGCCGAGGCGACGGGCGCTGTCGCGAGCACGAGCGCGAGGACGACGGCGAGCAGCGCCGTGGCGAGCGCAAGCGGACGGGTGACGACGGGCGAGGGCATCCGCACCACTCATCGCCAGGCACGGCCCGCCACCCGCGCGTGAGCCCTCGCCGCTGGACGCATGTCTGAGCGTTTTCGACGCGGCCGGTAGCGGGGAGAGGGGGATCATGCCGAAGGCAGCGATCCTCGACGTGGACGGCACCCTCGTCGACACCAACTACCACCACGCGATCGCCTGGTACCGGGCCTTTCGCGAGCACGGGATCGTCCTCCCGCTCTGGCGCATCCACCGTCACATCGGGATGGGCGGAGACCAGTTCGTGAAGGCGCTCGCCGGGGAAGAGCTGGAGGAGGAGAAGGGTGACGAGATCCGGTCGGCCGAGAAGTCGCGCTACTTCGAGCTGATCGAGGAGGTCGAGCCGCTGGCGGGCGCGCGGGAGCTGATCGCGGACCTGAAGGAGGCGGGCCACCCGGTCGTGCTTGCGAGCTCCGCCAAGCCGGACGAGGTGGACCACTACCTCGACCTGCTGGACGCCCGCGAGCTGGTGGACGACTGGACCACCTCCGGCGACGTGGAGGCCACGAAGCCGGAGCCCGACCTCGTTCAGGCCGCAGTGGACAAGGCCGGCGCCGACGAGGCCGTCATGGTGGGCGACTCGACCTGGGACTGCGAGGCCGCCAAGCGCGCCGGGGTGGAGACCGTGGCAGTGCTCACGGGCGGGTTCTCCGAGCAGGAGCTGCGCGACGCGGGTGCCGTGGTGGTGTTCGAGTCGATTGCGGAGTTGAGGCGAGGTTGGCTGAGACTCCGCTCGGGTAGCCCTGGCGCGCGGGGCCTGTCTCCGGCAGCGGTCACCGTTCGAGCTCGCAAGCTCACTCATCCGGTAACCGCCGCCGTCGCCACCCGCGCGAGTAGCGCCGCGGCTCCCGCTTTTGGTGGCGATTAGGGACGGGCGCCTCCAGGGTCTCACGGGAGCGGACGGAGACAGGACCCGCGCCGCACGGGGCAGACCCGGGAACATGTGTCGCGATGGCGGACAAGCTCCGGACCTACAGGAAGAAGCGGGACTTCAAGAGCACCCCGGAGCCGCGGGGGTCCGGCGTTGACGCCGCAGGCTCGGGCCGCTTCGTGGTCCAGGAGCACCACGCGCGCCGGCTTCACTGGGACCTGCGGCTGGAGCATGACGGCGCGCTCGCCTCCTGGGCGCTTCCCCGCGGCGTTCCCGTCCACCCGGACGAGAACCGCCTCGCCGTGCGCACCGAGGACCACCCGCTCGAATACCTCGAGTTCGAGGGCGACATCCCGAAGGGCGAGTACGGCGCCGGGACGATGGCTGTCTGGGACTCGGGCACCTTCCAGGCGGAGAAGTTCCGCGAGGGCGAGGTGATCGCCACCTTCCACGGCGACAGGGTCCGCGGCCGCTACGCGCTCTTCAGCACCCGCGGCGACGACTGGCTGATCCACCGCATGGACCCGCCCGACGATCCCGGCTATCAGCCGCTTCCCGAGCGCCTGCAGCCGATGCTCGCCCGCCTCGGCAGGCTGCCCCGCGACGAGAACGCGTACGGGTTCGAGGTCAAGTGGGACGGCATCCGGGCGCTCGCCTTCATCGACCACGGCCACCTGAGCCTCCAGGGCCGGAACCTCACCGACTTCACCGCTCGCTATCCGGAGCTGCGCGAGCTCGCGCGGGAGCTCGGGGCTCGCCGGCTGGTGCTGGACGGGGAGGTGGTGGCGCTGGACGAGCAGGGCCGGCCGAGCTTCGAGCGGCTTCAGTCGCGGATGCACCTCGCGTCGGAGTCGGCCGTCAAGCGGAGGATGGGCGACCTCCCGGTGACCTACATGATCTTCGACCTCCTCTACATCGACGGTCACTACACGTTGCCGCTGTCCTACGAAGAGCGCCGCGCGCTGCTCGAGCGGCTCGAGCTCGAGGGGCCGGCATGGCGCACGCCGGGCTACCACCGCGGCGAGGGCCGCGCATTGCTCGACGCGACCGCGCAAATGGGCGTGGAGGGCGTGGTGGCCAAGCGGCTCGACTCCTCGTATGAGCCCGGACGGCGCGCTTCGGGCTGGATCAAGGTGAAGAACGTGGGCACCCAGGACGTGGTGATCGGCGGCTGGACGCCCGGCGCCGGCGGCCGCACCGGGCGCCTCGGGGCCCTGGCGGTGGGGGTCATGGAGGACGGCGCGCTGAAGTACGCGGGCAAGGTGGGAACGGGCTTCACCGATGCCACCCTCACGACGCTCCAGCGCGAGCTCGAGCCGCTGCGTCGCGACAGCTCGCCGTTCGAGGGCCGCCAGCCGCCGCGCGGCACGATCTTCGTGGAGCCCAGCCTCGTCGCCGAGGTGGAGTTCCGCGAATGGACCCGTACCGGCACCCTCCGCGCCCCCTCGTTCAAGGGCCTCCGGTACGACAAGGACCCGCAAGATTGCATCCGGGAGGAGGGTTAGTTGCCCTCCTCCGGGTAACTTGTGCAGCGATGGCACGTGCGATCTGGAGCGGCGCAATCAGCTTTGGCCTGGTCAACATCCCGGTCAAGCTCTACAGCGCCGTGTCGCGGAAGACCGTCCGCTTCCATCAGCTCGACGGCGATACCGGCACGCGCGTGAAGCAGCGCCGCGTGCGCGAGGGCACCGACGAGGAGGTGCCATTCGAGAACATCGTCAAGGGCTACGAGATCGGCCCGGACCGCTACGTGACGATCACGCCGGAGGAGCTGGACTCGCTGTCGCCCGAGAAGTCGCGCACGATCGACATCGAGGACTTCGTGGACCTCGACCAGATCGACCCGATCTTCTATGACCACCCGTACTACCTCGCACCGGACACGGGCGCGGCCAAGGCCTACCGGCTGCTCTACGACGCCATGGAGGAGTCGGGCAAGGTGGCGATCGCCCGGGTGGTGCTGCGCAACAAGGAGAGCCTCGTGGCCATCCGCCCGCACAACGGGGCGCTGACGATGGAGACCATGCTGTTCGCCGACGAGGTGGTGCCGCCCGACTCGCTCGACGACCTCGCCACCGACGCGAAGAAGACCACCAAGCGCGAGCTCGACATGGCGCGGCAGCTGATCGCCTCGCTCTCGGGCGACTTCGAGCCGGACAAGTACCGCGACGAGTACCGCGACCGCGTGCTCGACCTGATCGAGCGGAAGGCCCAGGGCGAGGAGATCGTGGTCGAGGCCCCGGTCGAGCAGCCGCAGAAGGTGCCCGACCTGATGGCCGCCCTGGAGGCGAGCATCGCCGCTGCCAAGAGCCCCGGCGGCCGCAGCTCGAGCGAGAAGCCGGCGAGCACCGCCAAGTCGAAGCCGCGTGCAAAGGCCGCCTCCGGCGACGGCAAGCCGGCCAACGGCGGCGCCAAGAAGCGCAGCAGCTCCGGCTCGCGCCGCAAGGCCGCCAAGAAGTAGCCCGCCCGGTGCCTCCCGCGCGCCGGGTGGTGGTGGAGGTCGAGGGCCGCACGCTCTCGCTCTCGAACCTCGACAAGGTCATGTACCCCGAGGCCGGCTTCACCAAGGGGCAGGTGATCGACTACTACACCCGCGTCGCTCCCGTGCTGCTGCCGCACCTGCACGACCGCCCGCTCACGCTCAAGCGCTATCCCGACGGCGTGGAAGGGCCCTACTTCTACGAGAAGCAGTGCCCCTCTCACCGGCCCGACTGGGTGGGTACCGTCGCCGTCCCCACCGGGCGCAAGACGATCGACTTCTGCCTGTGCAACGACCTCCCGACGCTCGTCTGGATGGCGAACCTGGCGGACCTCGAGCTGCACCCGTCGCTGTCCCTGGCCGCGGACATCGAGCGACCGGCGGTGATCGCCTTCGATCTCGACCCCGGCCCGCCCGCCGGTATCGCGGAGTGCTGCGAGGTGGCCCGCCTGCTGCGGGGGTCGCTGTCGAGCCTCGGGCTCGAGTCCTTCCCGAAGACCTCCGGCTCGAAGGGCCTCCAGGTCTACGTGCCGCTCAACCGCGGCGAGGCGACCTATGACGAGACGAAGCCGCTCGCGAACGCGCTCGCGCGCCATCTGGAGGGAGAGCACCCGAAGCTGATCGTGTCGAGCCAGAGGAAGGAGCTCCGCAAGGGCAAGGTGCTGATCGACTGGAGCCAGAACGACGAGCACAAGACGACCGTGTCGGTCTACTCCCTGCGCGCGCGTGAGCGCCCGACCGTGTCGACGCCGGTGCACTGGGAGGAGCTCGACGATCCCAGCGGGCTGGCCTTCGGGTCCGACGAGGTGCTCGCCCGGGTCGAGCGCGAGGGCGATCTGTTCGAGCCGGTGCAGGTGCTTCAGCAGAAGCTGCCGGAGCTGTAGCTTTCGGCACGATGGTCGACTGGTCGCTCGCCCGGCAGGTGGCTGACCTCTCCGCGGGAGCGGATGAGCCGGGCGCCTACGAGGTGGACCTCGCCGCAGTGTGCGCCGAGCTCGAGGGCCCGGTGCGGGAGTACACGCGGCTCGAGCTGGCGGAGCCCGTGCCGTCCCCCGAGCTGGTGAGCCGATCCGAGTGGGCATCGGCCAATCTCACGTCGCTCGCCGAGCTCCTGGACCCCGTGGCCGAGCGGCTGGACCAGCGGCTCTCGTTCGCCGGCCCGCTGGCGGGCGCCCTGCGAGCCGGCGCGGCCGCGACGGTGGCCGCCGAGGCGGGTCTCGTCCTGGGCTACGTCTCGCACCGCGTGCTCGGCCAGTACGACGTGTCGCTGCTGGCGAGCGACCGGCGGCCGCGCCTGCTGTTCGTGGCTCCGAATCTGAGCCGCGCGGTGCGCGAGTTGGGCGTAGAGCGCCAGGCGTTCGAGCGCTGGATCTGCGCCCACGAGCTCACGCACGTCTTCCAGTTCCAGGGCGTGCCCTGGCTGCGCGACCACATGGGCGCCCTCGTGCGCAAGTACCTGGACTCCGTGGAGGTGCGCATCGATCGCGGCGCCGCCGGCGGGCTCCCGTCGCTGCCCAGTCCGCGCCGGCTCGTGGATACCTTCCGCGAGGGCGGGCTGGCGGCGCTGATCCAGACCCGCGAGCAGCGCGGCGTGATGGCGCGCCTGCAGTCGGCCATGGCGGTCGTCGAGGGGCACTCGGAGCACGTGATGGACTCGCTGGGCGAGGAGCTCATCCCCGACCTGGACGCACTCCGGGCGGCCATGCAGCGCCGCCGGCGGACGCGCTCGGCGCCGGAGCGGGTGGTCGAGCGCCTGCTGGGGCTCGACCTGAAGCTGGCCCAGTACGAGCAGGGCAAGACCTTCTGCGACGCGGTCGTGCAGCAGGGGGGCGTGGAGATGCTGAACCAGGTGTGGCGGGAGCCCGCCGCGCTGCCGGATGAGCGCGAGCTGCGCGACCCGGCCGCCTGGATCGAACGCGTCGCCCAGCCCGCGGCTGCCTGAAGCCCCGCCGCTTGCGCGACATCGGCGACCTCCTCGCCCGGGCTCGTGTAACCCGTGGGCCGCGCTGGTTTACAAACGTGTGTTCGATGGTATAGTCCTATCGAACTTAGAACTAATAGTCTTCCCGAGCACCCCGAACGCCGGGGTAGGAGAGTCACAAATGGCAGCCCAGACCGAACAACAGCGCAAGGCCACCGCCCGCAAGGCCGCCGCCACCCGCAGGCGCAACGCCGCCAAGCGCAGCCAGTCGGCGCGCAAGGCCGCCGAGACCCGCGCCCAG
Source organism: uncultured Thermoleophilaceae bacterium (assembly GCA_963759625.1). Taxonomy (GTDB): domain Bacteria; phylum Actinomycetota; class Thermoleophilia; order Solirubrobacterales; family Thermoleophilaceae; genus JACVRW01. Next base: position 176,321 of record CAVXAD010000001.1, read on the forward strand.
GCCGAGCTCTCGACCGTCGCCGCCGTGCAGGCACAGGCCGAGCGCGCCGTCCTGATCCCCGTAGGCGCCGCCCTGGTCGCCCGCGACAGCCTCCTCGATGCCGCCAAGCCCTACGTCGAGGGTCGCGAGAGCGCGGAGAAGGAGCTCACGAAGCTCCAGAAGCGCGTGGCCACCAACCTGCGGAAGTTCGAGCGTCGCGGCACCACCGCGCGCAACCGGACGCTCCGCGAGGTCAAGCGCACCCGCACCCGCCTCGAGCGTCAGCTCCGGCAGCGGCGCAACAAGGCCGTCCGCACCGTCAAGGGCGTGCAGCGCGACGCCGAGCGCCAGGTGAAGGTCTCCCGCCGCGAGGCGCAGCGCCAGGCCGAGGGCATCGCCAACCGCGTGGGCGCCCTCGCCTAGAGCAGCACCTTCCCCCCGGCCGGAGGAGAGACCGGCACCGGGGTGAGGCTGCCGGCAAACCCGGCAGTGCAGTATCTCTCCTCCCTCAGTCGACGGCGTCCCTAGCGGGGCGCCGTCGACGTTTTCGCCGTCTGCGACAATCGAGGCACATGCCTTCCGAGAGCCAGATTCGCGACTCCCTCCGCCGCGTCATCGATCCCGAGCTGCGCAAGGACATCGTCACGCTCGGCATGGTCCGCTCGATCGAGCAGCCGTCGCAGGGCCGGGTCGACGTGATCGTGTCGCTGACCACGCCGGGCTGCCCGATCCGGGCCCACTTCGAGAAGGCGGTCGTGGAGAGCGTGTCGGCGCTGGACGGGGTCGAGACCGTCTCCGTCGCCTTCGACGTGCTGAGCGACGACGAGAAGCAGGGCCTCGCGCAGCGCCTCGGCCGCCAGGGCGGCCTCCCGGAGGGGGCGCTCGCCGCGGTCAAGAACGTCATCTGCATCGGATCCGGCAAGGGGGGCGTGGGCAAGTCCACGCTCACGGCCAACCTGGCCGCCGCGCTTCAGTCCGAAGGCCACCAGGCGGCCGCGCTCGACGCCGACGTGTGGGGCTACTCGATCCCGCGCATGCTGGGCGTGCACGGGCGCCCGCGCGTTTCCCCGGAGCGCAAGATCCTCCCGCTCGAGGCTCAGGGCGGCGTGCGCGTGATCTCGATCGAGTTCTTCCTCAACGAGCGCGACCAGGCCATCACCTGGCGCGGCCCGATGCTCCACAAGGCGATCCGCCAGTTCCTGGAGGACGTGGACTGGGGCGAGCTCGACTATCTCCTGATCGACCTCCCGCCGGGCACGGGCGACGTGTCGATGACCCTCGCGCAGCTGCTGCCGCAGGCACGCTTCGTGATCGTCACAACGCCGCAGCCGGCCGCCCAGAAGGTGGCCAAGCGCGCCGCCGAGACGGCCCTGCGCTTCGACCTCGAGATCGCCGGCGTGATCGAGAACATGTCGGGCTTCACCACGCCCGGCGGTGAGCGCTTCACGATCTTCGGCGAGGGGGGCGGCCAGATACTCGCGGACGAGCTCGACGTGCCCCTGCTCGGCAAGGTGCCGCTGCAAGAGGAGCTTCGGGTGAGCGCCGATATCGGCCTCCCGCTCGTGATCGAGGATCCCGACGCTCCCGCCTCACAGGCCGTGCGGCACGCGGCGCGCGGCCTCATCGCCGCCACACCGCAGGAGCTGGCGGTGTTCCAGGCGCCGTCGGGTCCGCCCGTGCCCGAGGTGACCGGCACGGCGCTTCCGATGGCGCCCTAGCCGGCTAAGCCGTCTTCTTGAAGTACGCGGCGTTCAGCTCCGTGAACTTCTGCCATTCGTCCGGCAGCTGGTCCTCGGCGAAGCACGCGTCCACGGGGCAGGCCTCGACGCACGCGTCGCAGTCGATGCACTCCTCGGGATCGATGTAGAGCTGCTCGACGTTCTCGTAGTCGGGCTCGTCCGGCGTGGGGTGGATGCAGTCCACCGGGCACACCTCGACGCACGAGTTGTCCTTCTGTCCGATGCAGGGTTCGGCGATCACATAGGCCATGGGGGTCCTTCTCGTCCTTCTCGTCTCGGGTAGGGCGCCCGTGGCGCGAGAGACCCGCATTGTACCGGTGCACCCCGCGCGCGCCCGCCGTGCGGGCGGCTCGCGCCCGAGATTTCCTAGGGTACGGGCGTGACCGCTCGCGCCGACGCAGACCCCTTTGAGGACTCCTTCACAGCGCTGATCAAGTCGCGCGCGCTTACGAGCGCCGCCGTGCTGGGCGTGTTCGACGCCCTTCACGAGGGGGCGGCCACCAGTGGGGACCTCGCAGGGAGACTCGGCTTGGACGAGGCCGGAACCGAGGCGCTCGCCGGCACGCTGGTCGCGGCCGGGTACCTGGATAGCGAGGGCGGGCTGCTCCGTAACACGCCCGTGAGCGAGCGGCTCCTCGTGACCTCGTCGCCGGAGTCGATCGCGACGTTCGTCGGCGCGCAGGCCGACCTGCACTGGCAGATACTCGGCCTGTTGCCGCAGGCGCTGCGCAGTGGGCGCTCCTATCGGCTGCACGAGGAACGCTGGCACGAGACCGAGCGCTGGGAGGGATACATCCGCGGCCTCTACGAGATCTCGCGGCCGGCGGACGAGCTGAACGCCGCGCGGGTGCCGGCGGAGGGCCTGCGCCGGCTCGTAGACGTGGCGGGCGGTCACGGCGGCTTCGCGATGGCGATGTGCGAGCGCCACCCAGGGCTGGAGGCCACGGTGATCGACCTCCCGCCCAGCGCGGCGGTGGGACGGCGGATCGTGGCGGAGCACGGGTTCGCCGATCGGGTGAGCTTCCGCGAGGGGGACGTCTTCGAGCTCGGGCTGGGCTCGGACCTCGACGTGGTGTCGGTGTTCAACCTGGTGCACCACCTTCCGGAGGAGCGGAGTAGCGAGCTGTGCCGTATGGCGCACGAGGCGCTGCGGCCGGGTGGTTACCTGATGGTGGGGGACACGGCGCGCCCCGCTCCCGGCGAGGACTGGGCGGAGACCGGCGCCGTGTCGAGCCTCCTCTTCTACGCCTGGAGCCACGGCCGCAACTTCACCCGCTCGGAGATCCGCGGCTGGCTCGAGGCGGCCGGCTTCCAGTCCGTGGAGGTGCACGTCACGCCGCACGCCCCCTGGCGGATCGTGGTCATGGGGCGCGCCTGATGCAAAACCCGACGGCCCCCCTCTAGTCTGGCCGGCTGATGATCCTGCTCACCGGCGCCAGCGGCACGGTCGGCTCGGCGCTCCTTCGCCGCTTGACGACGTCGGCCGAGCCGGTTCGTTGCCTCGTCCGGGATCCGCGCCGGCTCGGCGACGACCGCGTCCGGGTACAGATCGCCCTCGGCGACCTCGCCGACCCCCCCTCGTTCAGGAACGCGCTCCGCGGCGTGCACACCGTCATCCACCTCGCGGCGTCGATTCGCGACCAGCCGCGCGCGTCGATCGAGGAGCTGAACGCCGTTGCCACGCTTCGCCTGGTGCGCGCTGCCGAGCGCGCCGGGGCGCGGCGCTTCGTCTTCTTCTCGGCCATGGGGGCCGAGCACCTTTCGCGCACCCGCTTCCTGCGCGCGAAGGCGCTCGCCAGCGACGCCGTCCAGGCCTCCGACCTGGAGACGATGGTGTTCGAGCCGTCCATCGTCTACTCGCCCGGCGACCCCTGGCTGACCCTGCTCGAGCGCTTCTCATATCTGCCCGCGCTACCGGTGTCCGGCTCCGGGCGGGCGCTCTACCAGCCGATCTGGGCCGAGGACGTGGCCGACTGCGTGATCGCCGCGCTCACGCGCGACGGCGCGAACGGCCGGCGCTTCGAGCTCGCCGGCCCCGAGACCCTTTCCTACGAGGATCTCGTCCGCGTGGCCCTCAGGGCGAGCGGCCGCCGGCGCAGGCTGCTGAACGTGCCCCTCCCGGTGGTGCGCACCTCGCTGCGAGCACTCGGGCGCCTCGTGGGGCCCAAGGTGTTCGCAACCTGGGACGAGGTAGAGCTCCTCGAGGAGCCGATGACCACAGCGCGAGGCACCGCCGACGCCGAGCAGCTCGGCGTGCGCCCGCTCCCGATGGCCGCCGTGCTGAGCGGGTCCTGAAACGACGAGGGGCCCGGCGCGATGGCGCCGAGCCCCTCGAGGAAAATCTCCCGCCTGCCAGGTGCTGGCGGGGGTCCGGGGGCGCGAGCCCCCGGATGGTTCCCGCCAGGCGATGACGGGGGTCCGGGGGCACCCCGGATGGGTCCTACATCATCCCGTCCATGCCTCCGGGCATCCCGCCGCCCATCCCGGCACCGTCCTTCTCCGGGATCTCGGCCACGATCGCCTCGGTGGTGAGGATGTTCTTGGCGATCGACGCGGCGTTCTGCAGCGCGGAGCGGGTGACCATGGCCGGGTCGATCACGCCGGCGGCCACGAGATCCACGATCTCGCCGGTGTCGGCGTTCAGGCCCTGGTTCTTGCCCTTGGCGTTGCGAACGTCGTTGACCACGACCGAGCCCTCGAGCCCGGCGTTGTCGGCGAGCTGACGGAGCGGCTCCTCCAGCGCGCGGGTGACGATCGTCGCGCCGGTGCGCTCGTCGCCCTCCAGCGCATCGGCCTGGATCGACTTCTGGGCGCCGAGCAGAGCGGTGCCGCCGCCGGGGACGATGCCCTCCTCGAGGGCGGCCCGGGTGGCCTGCAGCGCGTCCTCGACGCGGTGCTTCTTCTCCTTCATCTCCGTCTCGGTGGCCGCGCCGACCTTGACCACTGCCACGCCGCCGGCCAGCTTGGCCAGCCGCTCCTGCAGCTTCTCGCGGTCGAAGTCCGAGTCGGTGCTCTCGATCTCGTTCTTGATCTGGTTGATGCGGCCCTTGATGGCGTCGGCGTCACCGGAGCCGTCCACGATCGTGGTCGTGTCCTTCGTGACCACGACGCGGCGTGCCCGGCCGAGCTGCGAGAGCTGCGTGTTCTCGAGCTTGAGGCCCATCTCCTCGGTGATCACCTCGCCGCCCGTGAGGATCGCGATGTCCTCGAGCATGCGCTTGCGGCGATCGCCGAAGCCGGGGGCCTTGACCGCGACGCCGGTGAAGGTGCCGCGGAGCTTGTTCACCACGAACGTGGCGAGCGTCTCGCCCTCCACGTCCTCGGCGATCACCAGGATCGGCTTGCCCGACTGGATGACCTGCTCGAGGATCGGCAGGATGTCGCGCACCGAGCCGATCTTCTGGTTGGCGATGAGGATGAACGGATCCTCGAGGACGGCCTCCATGCGGTCCTGGTCGGTGACCATGTAGGGCGAGATGTAGCCCTTGTCGAACTGCATGCCCTCGGTGAACTCGAGGTCCATGCCGAACGTCTGGCCCTCCTCGACGTTCACCACGCCGTCCTTGCCGACCCTGTCGATGGCGTCCGCGATCACGTCGCCGATCTCGTCGTCGGCCGCGGAGATGGCCGCCACGCGGGCGATCTGCTCCTTGCCGGAGATCTCGGTGGACAGCTTGCCGATCGCCTCGACCACCTGATCCACTGCCTTCTCGATACCGCGCTTGAGCGCCAGCGGGTTCGCGCCGGCGGCCACGTTCTTCAGGCCTTCCCGCACGATGCTCTGGGCCAGCACGGTGGCCGTGGTGGTGCCGTCGCCCGCTACGTCGTTGGTGGCTGTGGCCACCTCGCGCACGAGCTGCGCGCCCTGGTTCTCGAACGGGTCCTCGATCTCGATCTCGCGAGCGATGGACACGCCGTCGTTGGTGATGGTGGGTGCGCCGAACTTCTTGTCGATCACGACGTAGCGGCCCTTCGGGCCGAGCGTGACCTTTACGGCATTGGCTACCGCGTCGACGCCCGATTCGAGCGCGCGGCGAGCCTCACCGTTGTACTTGAGCTCCTTGTGAGCCATACGTTTCGATTCCTCCTGATCCGGTTTTGAGACTCAGCCGACCTTGGCGAGCACGTCCGACTCGCGCAGGACGAGCAGATCCTCGCCCTCCACGACGATCTCGGTGCCGCCGTACTTCGAGTAGAGAACTTCGTCGCCCTCGGCGACATCGAGCGGGATGCGCTTGTCGCCATCCTCGTCCCACCTGCCCTCGCCCACTGCGAGTACCTTGCCGCGCTGCGGCTTCTCCTTCGCGGTGTCGGGCAGGACGATGCCACTCGCGGTGGTCTCCTCCTCCTCGATCGCACTCACGATCACGCGATCGCCTAGGGGCTTCAGCTTCATACGGCGGAACCTCCGATTGCGGATGCTGTTGGCAGTTTCTTGGCGCTCTGTAAGGGCGAGCGCCAGGCTTGGCACTCTAGCATCAGGAGTGCCAAATCCACAGGGGCGCTTGGCGCTAGTTCTGGGAGGGTGCGTCCGGCCGCAGCCGTTCGCGGATCTCCGAGGGCCTGTCGGAGATCTGGGAGAAGCGCACCACGGTCACGTCATCGCCCGGCTCGATCTTGCGGCCGTAGATCTGCTCCAGGAAGTGGACCATCTCGTCGAGCCGCCGGAACTCGGGGTTGTCGTGCTCGATGTCGCGGCGCGAGAGCTCGCTCACCTTCTTCACCTCCACGCTGTCGATCACCGCCTCGAAGATGCGCTCGCGCGGCGAGTGCTGGAAGCCCACGGTGATCATCACCACCTCACCCTGGCGGTACTTCTTGGCCTTGTTGCCCAGCCGGATCGTGGCCGTCTTGCGGCCCCGCTTGAGCTGGTCGATGAACACGGGCGAGTAGAAGTTGAGCACGAACACGACCGGGGCAGACTAGCGTTCGGGCGACCGGGACTGCCCGGCCCCAAGCGTCTCGCCCTCGACCAGGGGCACGAAGCGCACCGACGCGAGCGCTTCCTCGATCCCGTCGCGAATCCGCAGCAGCAGCTCGCGGTTCCCGCGCTCCACCGGGCAGACGAGCGTGCCGCCGGAGGCGAGCTGCTCGAGCAACGGCGCCGGCGGAGCGCCGGCGGCAGTGGCGGTGACGGAGATCCCCTCGAACGGAGCCCGGTCCGGGGCGCCCAGGGCGCCGTCCCCGTTGCGCACCTCGACGTTGTCGTAGCCGAGCTCGGCCAGGCGTGCGCGCGCCTCGCCCGCGAGGCTCTCGTATCGCTCGATCGTCACAACCTGGCGGCACAGCCGTGAGAGCACCGCGGCCGCGTAGCCCGATCCGGTGCCCACCTCGAGCACCCGCTCGTGGCCCTTCAGCTCGAGGGCCTGAGCCATGCAGGCCACGATCCAGGGCTGCGAGATGGTCTGGCCCTCGGCTATCCGGAGCGCCCCGTCGCGATAGGCCCGCCTGCGCAGGCCGGGCGGGACGAAGCGCTCGCGCGGCACCTCGGACATCGCGGCCAGCACGCGCTCGTCGTGGATTCCCCGCCGGCTCAGCTGCCGGTGGACCATCCGGGCGCGCTCGTCAGTGGATGTAGTTGCGGAGTCGTCCGGGGTCATGCACGGTCACCTTTCCCCTGCCCAAGGTGACCAGGCCGGCGCGCTCGAGCGTGGCGAGGAAGCGGCTCGCGCTCTCCCGCGACGTCCCGGAGAGCTGCGCGATCTCGGCCTGGGTGGCACGGATCAGCACGTCTTGGTCGGGTGCGCCCTCGGCCTGGCGTGTCACGCACTGGGCGAGCAGGGTGCCGGCCACACGGCCGGCCACCGTTTGGAAGGACTGGCGGAGGAGGCGCTCGGTGGTGATGCTCACGCGCTCGGCCAGCGCCTCCAGGAGCTTCAGGGCGAGGTCCGGGTTGCGGCGCACGAGGCCGCGCACGTCCCCGGCGAGGAGCGCGACGGCCGCGGTGTCCTCGATCGCCTCGGCCGTCGCCGAGCGTCGCTCGCCGCGGAACATCGCGAGCTCCCCGAAGAGCCCGCCCGCGCGCATCTCGGCGAGCGCGACCATCCGGCCGTCCTGGTGCTCGCGCGTGAGCAACACCGCACCCGAGCGAACGAGGTAACAGCTGTCGCCGGTGTCCCCCTCCCGGAACAGGATCTCGCCCCGCTCCCAGCTGCGCGGCACGGCCACCTGCGCGAACTGCTCGAGCTCGCGCGGGTCCAGTCCCGCGAAGACCTCGGTGTTCGCGAGCAGCCGGGCCGTCTCCTCAGCCGTGGCCATAGGCGCATAATCTCGCACGTGGTGGCATCGGAATCATGGCGCTAGCGCCCGAGCAGATCGGCGAGGCCGAGGTTCGCGCCGCGGCCGAGACCATCGCCGGAAGGGTGAGGGAGACGCCAGTGCTGCCCTCGGGCGAGCTGTCGCGCAGGCTCGGGGCCCGCGTCGTGCTCAAGGCGGAGAACCTCCAGCTCACCGGCTCGTTCAAGGCGCGCGGCGCCACGAACGCGATCAGCCGGCTGTCCGACGCGGAGCTCGCGGCCGGCGTCGTGGCCGCCAGCGCCGGTAATCACGCCCAGGCGGTTGCCTTCGCCGCACGCGCGGCCGGCACACCGGCGCTGCTCGTGATGCCGGAGCGGGCGTCGCTCGCCAAGGTGGCCGCGGTACGCCAGTACGGCGGCGAGGTGACCTTCGTGGACGGCGGCTACGACGAGGCCCAGGCCGAGGCCGCCCGGCTCTCGCGCGAGCGCGGCCTGCGCGAGATCCACGCCTTCGACCAGCCCGATGTGGTCGCCGGCCAGGGCACGGTCGGGCTCGAGCTGGCGCGACAGGCTCCGGACACGCGGCTGGTGCTGGTGCCGCTGGGCGGCGGCGGCCTGGCGGGCGGGATCGCCCTGGCGGTGGCCGCCGTGCTGCCGAAAGCGCGCGTGGTGGGCGTGCAGGCGGCTGCCTGCGCTCCTTACATCGACTCGCTCGCGGCACACAGGCCCGTGGGTGCGCGCTCCGCCAACACCATCTGCGACGGGATCGCGGTGAAGCGCCCGGGGGACTACACGCTGCCCCTCGTGGAGCGCTACGTGGACGAGGTCGTGACGGTGTCCGACGACCAGGTGGCCGAGGCCATGGTGCTGCTCCTCGAGCGCTCGAAGCTCGTGGTGGAGGGGGCGGGCGCGGTGGCCGTGGCGGCGCTGATGCACGGCCGCGTGGCGCCGCCCGAGGACGGCGAGATCTGCGCCGTGCTCTCGGGCGGCAACGTCGACGCCTCGCTGCTCTCGGAGTGCATCCGCCTCGGCGAGACGGCCGCCCGCCGCCGCGTGGTGATCTCCACCGTCGTACCCGACCGGCCCGGGGCCCTGGCGGGGCTGCTGGCGGTGGTGGCGGAGCACGGCGGCAACGTCGTGGACGTGGAGCACCTGCGCGACGGCCTCGAACTCCACGTGCGCGAGACGGCCATCAAGCTGGTGCTCCAGACCCACGGGCCGCAGCACAGCGACGAGATCCTGGAGGCCGCCCGCGCGGAGGGCTTCTCGGTGCGGGTCGAGCGCGACGCGTAGGCGGGGCTACCGCTCGACCGTGGCCATGCTCTCGGCCGGATAGCGGTCGCCGCTCACCGCGCCCCGCGGCACGGCTTCGTCGAGCTCCTGGAGCTGTTCCGGCGTGAGCTCCACGTCCACCGCGGCGGCGTTCTCCTCCAGGTACTGCTCGCGCTTCGTGCCCGGGATCGGCACCACGTCCTCGCCCTGGTGGAGGAGCCACGCGAGCGCGAGCTGGACCGGCGTGCAGCCCACCTCCGCGGCGATCTCGCGGACGCGCGCCTGGAGTCGGAGGTTGTGCTCGCGGTTACCCTCCTGGAAGCGCGGCAGGAAGCGGCGGAAGTCGTCCTCGGCCTCGATGTCCAGGGTGCCGCAGAGCTCCCCGCGGCCGAGCGGGCTGTAGGGGACGATCGCCACGCCCAGCTCGCGGGCCGTTGGCACGATCTCCTCCTCGAGGTCCCGCGTGAAGAGCGACCACTCGCTCTGCAGCGCGGCGATCGGGTGCGTCGCGTGAGCCGCGCGGAGCGTGTCCGGGCTCACCTCGGAGAGGCCGAGGTGCCGCACCTTGCCCGCCGCCACGAGCTCGCCCATGGCGCCTACGCTCTCCTCGATCGGCACCTCCGGCGTGCGGCGGTGCATGTAGTAGAGGTCGATGTGGTCCACGCCGAGGCGCCGCAGGGACGCGTCGCAGGCCTCGCGGATCCACTCGGGCCGGTTGTCGATGCTGCGCTCGCCGTTGTCATCGCGGCGGATGGCGAACTTCGTGGCCAGCTGCACCTCGTCGCGGCGGCCGGCGATGGCGCCGCCCACCAGCCGCTCGTTGTGGCCGCTGCCGTACATGTCGGAGGTGTCGAGGAACGTGACCCCGAGATCGAGCGCGCGTCTGATCGTGGCGGTCGACTGGCCGTCGTCGGTCGAGCCGTAGAACTCCGACATCCCCATGCAGCCCAGTCCGAGGGCTGAGACCTCGAGGCCTCCGAGCTTGCGCTGTCTCATCTGCGTCCTTCCATCTCGCGGGGACCGTCCTGCTGCGAGGATGGCAGGCGGGCCGGCAATGAGTCAGACGAGCGCCGACTCGCGCCGGCGGCGGCGGAAGGCCGAGGTCCCGAGCCATGCCGCCAGTGCGATCGCGCCGAGCGGCAGCGCCAGCGCCAGCACGCGGATCAGCACGCCGGCGGTGCCCACGAGCAGATTGCCGGCGTCGTCCACGGCGTCATCGAAGGTGCCGCCTCCCGCACCGGACTTTCCGTCGGCGCGCACGAGCGAGACGGACACGGTGGCGTAGTTCGTGCTGAGGCGCAGGCTGCGGAGCCGTGAGCGGAGACCGTGGATCTCGCCCGCCACCAGGTCGAGCCGCCTCCTGAGGCCCTCGGCCTCCGCGTCGGTGTCGGCTGCCGCCAGCCGCCGCAGCAGGCTGGCCCGCTCGGCGCGCGCCGAGCGCAGGCGGTCCTGGGCGGTCACGTGCTGGCGCGTCACGTCACGCCCCGACTGGCTCTGGGAGCGGACCGTCGCCAGCGCCGAGAGGTCGCGCAGGGCCGGCCGCAGCTGGGCTGCAGGTATGCGCAGGTCGAAGTCGCCGCCCGCTTCGTCCTCGCCGGTGCTCAGCGACGAGCTGAGCACGAAGCCGCCGTAGCGGTTCGTGACCGCGGTGAGGCGATCGGCCACCCGTTCCATCTCGTCCACCGGTGCGGCGAGCTCGAGCGCGATCGAACGCTCGATCTTGCGGTCGCTGCGGCCCGGCACGAAGCCCCCGCCAGGGGCGGGGAGCGGCTGGGCGGAGTCGAGTGCCTGGGGCGCGGAAGACTTCGCGACGGCTCCCTGCTGCTCGGGCGCGGCCGGCGGGGCGGGCGCCTCGGCAGCCCGGCCGCCCCCACTGCTGGACACGGACCCACCGCTGTCGTTGTCGTCGCCGGACCCGGATGGGCCGTTCGGCAGCACCACGGCGGCCGCGGTCACGAGCGACCGCCAACATGCCCGGCAAAGCCCGCCGCCGGCAGGAGTGCATGCAGTCGCGGGCGGGGCGCGGCCGCAAGTCGCGCTCGCACGGAGCCCGGGGCCGGTGGGAAGCCCGACTCCACCCGCGCGCGCAGCGTGGCGGCGAACTCGGCATCGGGCTCAGGTGCGCCGGCGCTCAGGGCGAGCGCCAGGTCCTGAAGCTCCCGGACCTCCCGGTCGGGGTCGCGCGTCGCCCCGGCGAGCGCTTCGTCGATCGCCCGGAGGTCGCGCTCCATGGTGCTGTCAGGCAAGTTCATCGCAGGCCTTCCTCAACTTCGTAACGGTTCTGTGCAGCCGTGTGCCGGCGTTGGACTCGGAGGTGCCGAGGACGTGGGCGAGCTCCGCGTTGGAGAGGCCGCCGGCGAACTTGAGCGCCACGAGGTCCCGCTCGCGGGCGTCGAGGGTCGCGAGCGCCGCTCGCACCAATTCGCGCGTCAGGGCGAGCTCGGCCCCGTCGTCGGGTCCGGTAAGCGTGCGGTCCTCGTGTTCGGCTTCGAGCGGCGCCTGGCGCTTGCGGCGGCGCAGCTCGTCGAGCGCGGCGTTCCGGGCGATCCCGAACAGCCAGGCCTCCGCGCTGCCGCGGGCCGGGCGGTAGCTCGACCGCTTGCGGTAGGCGCGCTCGAAGGCCTGGGCGGTCACATCCTCGGCTGCCGAGGGGTCGCGGAGCAGTGAGGCCACGTAGCCGTACACACGCGTGAAGCAGCGCTCGTAGAGGTCGGCAAACGACTCCGCCTCCGACGGCACGGCGAGCGGCGCCCTCCCGGCGATCGTCGCGCTCGTGACGGCTTGCATGTCGGTACTACGACCGGACGGCCGATCCATCACGCCCTTCCCGTGTCCGCGCATGCGTGACAGCTGTCGTGCAGGCGAGGCTTCAGGTTCGGCGTGCCAGCGCCGATTAGAAGCCTGGTGACCCGGATCATCGTCCCTATCGCGCTCTGCGCCGCGCTCGCGCTTGCCGTGGTCGGCCATGCCGCCGCGGACGAGGAGCAGCTCTCCCAGGCCTGGGCGACGGTGAACGTCTGCGATCCAGGCGCGAACCAGGTGGGGGTGCGCGTTGGTGTTCCGGGAGACGGGAGCCACGCGATCATCTTCGCCCGCTTCACCCTCCAGTGGTACAGCGAGGCCCAGGGCGCCTGGCTCCCGGTGGAGGGCGTGGCCGGCTCGCCCTGGCAGGAGGTGGGCTCCGCGCGCCAGAGCGCGCAACAGACCGGATACACCTTCCAGCTCGACCAGCCTGGCGACGGCCGCACGAAGCAGGTTCGCGCCGTGGCCGAAGTGCAGTGGCGCGAGGGCGGGCAGGTGACCCGCTCGAGCTCGATCATGACGCAGGCGGGCACCGGCAGCGACGTCGGCGGCTCGCAGGCCACCTGCGCGCTGTCCTAGGCGTCGAACAGCCGGGGGTCGTTCGTGATCACGCCGTCCACGCCCATGCGCTCGAACGCCTGGATCCTGCGGACGTCGTCCACGGTCCACACGTAGACCTCGCCGCCGGCCTCGTGCACGGCGCTCACGAGGCGGGCGCCCACCAGCAGCCGGTGGGCCATGATCGCCTCGCACCCACCGGCGCGGATGCGCGCCGCCGCTCGTGCGGGAAGCCGTGCGCGCAGCCAGCGGATCACGCCGTATGCGGGAAGCGCGAGCGCCGAGCGCGTGTAGTCGCGCCGCACGCGGGGCACCGACCAGCCGCGGCGCAGCCCGGGGTCGAGCGCACCCAGGCGGTCGAGGCTCTCGGTGTACATGGAGGACACGAGCGACCGGTTCGTGAGACCGCGTTCGGCGAGCGCCTCCACCACCTCGCGCTCATAGCCCGGCAACTTCAGGTCGACGTCGAACTGCAGTGCGGCATAGACGCTGCCTGCGAGGTGATCGAGCCCCTCCTCGAGCGACAGGCATGCACGGCCGGCGGCGTCCTCGTAGTCGTGCGCCAGCACCAGCCGCCGCTCCGGCGTGCGCAGCACGTCGAACTCGATCATGTCCACGCCGTGCTCGAGTGCGGCCGCGAAGCTCTCGATCGTGTTTCCAGGTGCCACGTGGTCGGCGCCCTTGTGCCCGACGCGGATCATGGCTGGCAGCTCGGGCACCAGTAGGTCATCCGGTTGTCGTCGCCCTGGCCGCGTACGCGGATCAGCGTTCCGCAGCGCCGGCACGGCCTGCCGGTGCGCTCGAACACCCAGGCGCTGCGTTGCTGAAAGCCGCCCTCCGCCGACGCCCGCATGAGCGGGCGGATGCCCTCCACAAGCGCAACGGCGAGCTCGTCCGGCACCTCGGCCACCGGCCGCCACGGGTTCACCCCTGCCAGGAAGCAGGCCTCTGCCTTCCAGAGGTTGCCGATCCCGGCCAGGTTGCGCTGGTCGAGAAGGGCGTCGGCGATGCCGCGGCCGGGGTCGTCCTCCCTCAAGCGGCGCAGGAAGGCCGCCGAGTCGAACTCGGGGGCCAGCACGTCGGGGCCGAGCCGCGCGAGCCGCAGGTCGAAGCGGGTGCGCGAATCGGTCATCAGCTCGAGCACGGGCCCGTCGAACTGCACCACCTCGTGATCACGGGTGCGGATGACGAGCCAGGCGCGCCGCGGGCTCCGGCGCCAGCGCTGGCCGCGCCGGTAGACGCCCCAGCTGCCGCCCATGCGCAGATGGGAGTGGAGGGTCAGATCGCCCTCGAAGCGGAGGAACAGGTGCTTGCCGTGCGCGTCCACCGAGCGCACGCCGCGGCCGTGCAGGCGCTCCGGCCAGCGGTCCATGGCGTGGCGCGGCTGGGGGGTCTCGATCGCGGCTGATCTCCTGGCCCACGAGCGCGGCTCCCACGCGCCGTGCCGCGTTGTGGATGGTGTCGCCCTCGGGCATCGCGAGCTACAGCGGACAGGGGGTCTACTGCCGGTGCTCGCGCAGGCCGTCGCGGTAGGGCAGCGCCGCGTCCAGCGCACGACACGCCAGGCCGAAGGCGAGCAGGATCAGCGCGACCCCGGCCCAGCCGGGCACCTGCCCCGCGACCAGGGCGGAGGCGAGCGCCCCGCCCGCCGGCCGCCAGACGCGCCAGTCGGGCTCCCACGGCCGCCGCTCCGGCGGGCCCGGCTTGGGAGCGTCCACGTAGGCGACGAGGGGCACTCCGAGGAGCATAGGGTCAGTGGCTCTGAGCTGCGGCGGGCTTGAGTAGCCAGCGCCCAGGCCCCACCCGGGCGCCGTCCCCGGTGCTACGCTCGAAGGCGCTCGGACCCAAGCCTCATGGTCCTGGCGACCTCGATCTCAGCGCCCGGTCGAAAGCATGCCGGCCCCAGCCACCCCGGTCGGCGGGAGCGACCCGAGACGCAGGAGGTCAGGCATGTCAGAACGCGTCATTTCCGACCGGCACGTGCCGAGGCGATCCGCACGTCGCGTCACGCCCGGAGCCAGCCAGCGGTTCGTCGCGGCGACCGAGCAACTCGACGACGGGACACCGGTGGTCTCCGTCATGGGGGAGGTGGACCTGGCGACGGCGCCGGCGTTCGAGCAGACGCTGCTCGGCGTGGCCGAGGAGCGGTCGGGTGAGGTGATCGTCGATCTGACGGAATGCAGCTTCTTCGACTCGGCGGGGCTCGCGGCCTTGCTCGCGACGAGAGAGCGCCTCGAGCGCGCGAACCGGTCGCTGGCCCTGGTGCTGGCGAACCCGACCGTGCTGAAGGTCTTTCAGATCACCGGGTTCGACGAGCGCTTCGAGATCTATCCCTCGCTGGGTGTGGCCGCGGACCGGGGCGGAAGTGGCAATGGCCACGTCTAGCGGCGGGCACTCGGCGATGAACCGGGGCACGGCGGGCGGCCGGCGCGATCGCCGCTGGCGCCCGAGTCTGCCGGCCGCCATGATCGAGTTGCTGAACGTACGGTGGCCCGAGCTCCGCGGCGGCCCGAGCCCGCGTTCCTGCCCGGTCTGCGACGTCCACATCCGCGCCCGTGATCTGGCGGTTCGCCACGGCGGCGAGCTCTATCACCCCGCCTGTGCACGAGGCCGGTGGGAGGGAGCATGAGCCCTGGCTCCGGCGAGCCACTGGCGTGGGCCGTCAGGCTGCTTGCGCTGCCGCTTCAGGCAGCTCTGTCGGTCGATCGACTGGTGAGTCGATCGTCACGGCGCGCGGAGGTATCGCCCGCCCGGCTGACCTACGTGGCCACGAGTGAGCAGCCGCGCACGAGTCCCCCCTGAGCGTGACCCGCGCAATCGAGGTCGTCGATCGAGGGCAACGCCTTGCGTTCTCGTTCGAGGACCTCATGAGGTATCACGGTCCAGGCTCGCCGGGCGGGGTGGCCCATGCCTTCAAGGTCCTCGAGCGCGCCCTGCCGCTGCTTGGTCCGGAGGGTTGCTGCGAACGCCGCGAGATCGTGGTGGAGACCGCCTTCGGCGGGCCCGGCGCGCGCGACGCGTTCGAGCTGGTCACTCGCGCGGTCACCGGGAATCGGTTCCGCGTGGACCCCGGGCTTGCGCGTACCGAGCGTGGCCGGGCATTGGAGGCCTTCGTCTTCCGGCTCGGCTACCGCGGACGGGTGACCACGCTCGCCGTTCGGGAGGGATTCGTGACCGAAGAGTTCATCGACCTCGCGCGCACCGAGCAGCGCACACGCCGACGAGGAACGGAGGCTGGACGTACTCAAGCGAGAGATGGCCGATCGCGTGATGGCCCGACCAGCTTCAGAGGTCTACGACGCCAGTCACTAGGCGCTCAGCGTCAGCTTCCGGGGGCCCTGGCGGAAGCCCAGCTCGATCAGAAGGGCGCCGGCGGGGGACCCCACCACGGGCTCGCCGTCGAAGCGCTCGACGCCGAGCCGGGCCACGTGGCCGCGGCGGACCGCTTCGGCCAGCGCCTCGAGGGCCGGGCGCAGCCAGGATTCCTCGGGCTCGCGTAAGGGCAGGAGGCCCTTGCCACCACGCTCCACGTACAGCACAGGCTCCGCGTCGAGCGTGACCAGGTAGGCACCCGCGACGCGTGAGGGGCGGCGGGAGGAGTCGTCGTCGCGGCGCGGCCAGGGCAGGGTGGCACCGTACGGGTTGGCCGGATCGGTAGCGGCGAGCACGCGTGCTCCGGCCGGCTCGTCGGCGCGTAGGCCGCGCAGCCGCTCGATCGCCGCGGGAAGCGCGAACTGGGCGCCGCCCAGCCCCTCCACGAAGTAGCCCCGGCGCGCGGTGCCGAGCGTCTCGAGGTTGGCCAGCTCCCCGTAGAGCGCGGCGAACCCGCCGGGCACCCCCTCGGCGAGCACCGTCTCGCGCGTGACGATGCCGTAGCGCTCGAGGAGCACCTCGGCGAGCGCACGCATCCGCGGGCCATAGTGGGGGGCATCCGCGAAGAGTCGTGCCGTGAGCGACCAGCGGCCCTGCACGTGCGGCGCTGCCGGCCGGCGCCTTCGGGCGAAGCGCCGGCTGCCGCCGCGCTCGCGGGCGGCCAGCGTGAGCCGCGGCGCGCGCAGCGGCGCGAACGCGTCGTTCGTGACCTCGCCGGCCCAGACGAGGTCCCAGAGCGCCTCCTGGAGCTCGACGGGCTCCGCCTCCGACAGGTCGGCGAGCAGATCGGTCCAGAACGCGGCGCCCCCGGCGAGGCGAGCGCGGATGGCCGCATGCAGCGGCTCGGCGGGCGGCTCCCCCTTGTAGCTCGGCGGGCCGAGCCAGCGGGCATCGTCGCGGAAGTACAGCGCGACCCGGCCCGAGCTCCGGCCGAGCGAGCCCGCGCCGACCCAGACGAGCTCGCCACCGGCACAGAGCTGGTCGAGCCAGGCGGCCGAGTAGCTGCCCGCGCGGCGAGGGAGCACGTCGCGCTCCCAGACGTGCGGGGCGAGCGCCAGCCCCTGGAGCGGCACGATCAGCTCGCGCAGCCGGTCCACACCGGCGCCCGAGGCGGGAGCGGAGTCCACGCCCTGCCACGCCGGCAGGAACCGCGCCAGAGCGCGCTGCTCGGCAGGCTCCACCTCGCGACGCAGGGACGCGAGGGACGCCCGCCGCAGGCGCCGCAGCACGTCCGCGTCGCACCACTCGCGCTCGCTGCCACCGGGGCGCAGCTCGCCGCGAATCAGACCGGCCGCTCGCCTCGAGCTCGCGAAGCACGGGACCTGGATCCACTCCGTAGCGTCCCGCGACGTCGGCCGTGGTGAAGGGCCCGTGGGTGCGCGCGTACCGGCGCGTGAGCCGGGCGAGCGGCTCCTCCACCTCCTCCAGGAAGGCATCCGGCAGGCCGCCGGGCGGCACGGCGCCGAGCGCGTCCCGATACAGGCCGGCGTCCTCGGACGCGATCCAGCGCTCCTCGCCCCCGATCCGCATCCGGACGGCGCGGCGCTGCTTCTCCAGCTCGCCGAGCATGCGCCTGGCGGACACGGCCTCGAGGCAGCGAGCCTGCGCTTCGTCCTCGGTCAGGTCACCCACCGCGCGCAGCACGTCGTGGAGCCCGTCCGAGTTCGCGGCGCGGGTGCGGTCGCTGAGCCGCTGCAGGTCCGCCTCGACCTCGTCCAGCGCCGCCGGGTCGATCAGGTCGCGGAGCTCCTCCTGGCCGAGCAGCTCCCGGAGCAGGTCGCGATCGAGGGCCAGCGCGGCCGCGCGGCGCTCGGCGTTGGGCGTGTCACCCTCGTACATGTAGGTGGCCACGTAGTCGAAGAGGAGCGACGAGGCGAACGGCGAGGCGCGCTGGGTCTCGGCCTCCACCAGCGAGAGCTCGCGGGTGTGCAGGCCGCGGAGCAGCTCCTGGAGGCCGGGAAGGTCGAGCACGTCGCGCAGGCACTCGCGGTAGGTCTCGAGCACGATCGGGAACTGGCCGTAGCGCTTCGCGACCTCGAGCAGCGACTGCGCCTTCAGCCGCTGTTGCCAGAGCGGCGTGCGCCTGCCCGGGTAGGCGCGCGGGAGCAGGAGGGCACGCGCGGCGTTCTCGCGGAAGCGCGCGCCGAACAGCGCCGATCCGGACAGCTCGCGCACCACGAGCTCCTCGAGCGCGTCGGGCTCGACCATCACGAGCTCCGACGACGGCGGCTCGTCCGCGTCGGGAAGGTGGACGATGATGCCGTCGTCCGACCAGATCGCGTCGGACTCGAGGCCGAAGTCGTCACGGATCCGCGCGGACAGCGCCAGCGCCCACGCCGCGTGCACGCGGCCGCCGAAGGGCGACAGCACGCACAAGCGCCAATCGCCGATCTCGTCGCGGAAGCGCTCCACGACCACGGTCCGGTCGGAGGGCACCACCCGCGTGGCGTCGCGCTGCTCGCGCAGGAAGGTCGAGAGGTTGCGGGCCGCGCGCTCGTCGAGGTCGTACTCCGCCGCCAGCTCCAGCGGGTCGCGGTCCACCGCCTCGCGCGCGAAGGCGCCGATCGCCTCGCCGAGCTCCTTGGGGCGGCCGATGCCCTCGCCCTTCCAGAACGGCACGGCTCCCGGGGCGCCCGGCGCCGGCGTGACGATCACGCGGTCGCGCGTGATCTCCTCGATTCGCCAGGTGCTCGCCCCGAGGAGGAACGTCTGCCCCGGACGCGCCTCGTAGACCATCTCCTCGTCCAGCTCGCCCACGCGGCGGCCGTCGGGAAGATGCACGCCGTAGAGCCCGCGGTCGGGGATCGTGCCCGCGTTGGTCACCGCCAGCTGGCGGGCGCCGCGTCGGGCCCGGATCGTGTCCTCCACGCGGTCCCAGACGATCCGGGGGCGCAGCTCGGCGAACTCCTCGCTCGGGTAACGGCCATCGAGCATGTCGAGCACGCTGTCGAGGAGCTCGCGCGAGAGCTCGGCGAAGGGGTAGGCGTGGCGCACCAGGTCGTGCAGCTCCGGCACGCGCCAGTCGTCCCCGGCCGCCACCATCGCCACGACCTGCTGGGACAGCACGTCGAGCGGGTTGCGCGGCACCACGGTGGGCTCGATGTCGCCATCGCGCATGCGTTTCACCACGACCGCGCACTCGAGGAGGTCGGCCCGGAACTTGGGGAAGATGCGCCCGCGCGACACCTCGCCCACGCCATGGCCGGCGCGGCCGATGCGCTGGAGCCCGGCGGTGACGGACTTGGGCGACTCGACCTGGATCACCAGGTCCACGGCCCCCATGTCGATCCCGAGCTCGAGCGACGAGGTGGCCACGATGCAGGGCAGCTCGCCGGACTTCAGGAGGTCCTCCACCACCAGCCGCTCCTCGCGGGCGAGCGACCCGTGATGAGCCCTCGCGATCGTGCGCCGGTCTCCCCGTCCTCGCCGGCCAGTTCGTTGAGCCGCACGGCGAGCCGCTCGGCGCCGCGGCGGTTGTTCACGAAGATGATCGTGGACCGGTGCTCCCGGACGAGCTCGAGGAGCTCCGGGTAGATCGCCGGCCAGATCGAGCGCTGGGTGGCCTCGCCGCCCGCCAGGTGCCCGAGCTCGCTGGGGCCGGCGTCGGGCTCGCGCATGTTCTCCACGGGAACGTGGATCTTCAGGTCGAGCGGCTTGCGAATCCCTGCGTCCACGATCTCGCAGTCGCGGCCGGCGCCGACGAGGAAGCGACCCACCTCCTCGAGCGGGCGCTGGGTGGCCGAGAGGCCGATCCGCTGCAGCGGCCGGCCGGCCAGGTGCTCGAGGCGCTCCAGCGTCAGCGCCATGTGGGCGCCGCGCTTGGTGCGGGCCACCGCGTGGATCTCGTCCACGATCACCGCCTCCACGTCCACGAGGAACTCCCGTGCCCGCGAGGTGAGCATGAGGTAGAGCGACTCCGGCGTGGTGATGAGCACGTCGGGCGGGTTGCGCAGCATCGCCTGGCGCTCCCGCTGCGGCGTGTCGCCCGTCCGGATCGCGACCGACACGTCGCCGCCGATCCCCTTGAGCGGCGCGCGCAGGTTCTTCTCCACGTCGTAGGAGAGCGCCTTCAGCGGCGAGACGTAGACCAGGCGCGTGCGGCGTGGGTCGACCGGCTCGGCCACGAGCCGGTCGAGGCCCCAGAGGAAGGCGGCGAGCGTCTTGCCCGAGCCGGTGGGGGCGGACACCAGCACGTTGCGGCCGGCGGCGATGGCCGGCCAGGCCTTCTCCTGAGCCGCGGTCGGACGCTCGAACGAGCGGGCGAACCAATCACGGACCTGTGGGGTGAACGATGCGAGAGGGGCGGCGGCCACGCAGCCACTGAATGTACCGCCCTTCGTATCCGTGCTTAGAGACCCTTGGGGTGGCGTCCGGTGAAGCCGCTCGCCGAGCTCAGGCTGGGCGTCCAGCGGGACCCGCGGCGCTCGGCGCCGCTGGTGTCGAAGCGCACCCCGGCGACGATCAGGTACGCGTGCGAGGCGTTGGCCCGGACCGTCACCCAGTCGCCGCGCCCGGGGCTGCCGAAGCTCATCAGGCCGCCCGAGTCGAGCGGTGTGTCGAGGAGGCCCGCCGCATGGAGCGCGTAACTCACGGAGCCGGAGCAGTCGTAGCCCGAGGCGCTGAAGCTGCCGTGGCCGCCGCCGTACACGTACGGGGTGGCGGCGATCCTGTTGCCGGCGGCGATGATCTGCCGGACCGCCTTGGGCGCGGATGCGGGTGCCACGGCGCGACCATCGGCGCCGATCGTGGCCACGCCCACAGGCGAAATGGGGCGATGACTCGCTGCGGGCGGCAAGGTCCCGCCGCTTGCGTCCAGCCCGGCCGTGCTCTTCGCGACCCGGCGCACGAGGCGCTGGTCGGAGCGCGAGGCCACTCCGTCCGCGGGCTGGTTCTCGCTCGCCTCGAAGGCGCGCAGGCTCATGACCGTGGCCGGCCCGAACTCGCCGTCGGCGTGCGTGCTCTGTCCGGAGCGGTCGAGGTAGCGCTGCAGGACGCGAACGTCCTTGCCGATCTTGCCTTCTCGCAGCGTCCGTGATGCGTAGGGGGCGGCGAGTGCGTCGCCGGCCGGAACAACGGCCACGAGCACCGCCCCGGCGATAGCCGGAAGCGCACTTCTCATGAAACGGGTACTCCAATTCTCTTCTCGAGCGCCTACGGGGTTAGCTGACGGGCTCGCGCAAGAAGAGCTGCGCTACCAGGCTCACACCTGGATTAGCCCCAAAGACTTGGGTCCCCCGATTCCCGGCCGCGGTGAAGGCTTCGGGAACTCGGCCATTTATGAATACCTGGAGGAGGATAGAGAGTCCCGGCGACGAAGCAACCCGTGCACGGAACCACCCAAACGGGTTACACGGACGGGCTCGACCGGGGCTCGACGCTATCACCCCTCAGCCAGCTCGCGAGCACGCATCAGGACGGCGTCGAGCATCGGCTCGGTGAGCCGTCCGGTGAAGGTGTTCTGCTGGCTCGGGTGGTAGGTGCCGAGGAGCAGCGGCCCGCCGTCCACGCGGTGCTCGGCGCCGTGGCCGAAGCGCGGCTTCGGCCGCAGGGCGAGCAGCCGGCAGGCGCCGTCCCAGGCGAAGCCCCCGAGGCACACGATCACCCTCGGTCGGAGGAGGTCGAGCTCGCGAGCCGCATAGGGAAGGCAGTTGTCGCGCTCGGACGGCAGCGGCCGGTTTGCGGGCGGCGCGCAGCGGACGGCCGCGGCCACGAAAGCGCCGCTCAGGCGGAGCCCGTCGTCGCGGGAGTGGGAGGTGGGCTGGTTGGCGAAGCCGGTCCGGTGGAGCGCGCCGAAGAGCCAGTCCCCCGAGCGGTCGCCGGTGAACACGCGGCCGGTCCGGTTCCCGCCGTGCGCGGCCGGCGCCAGGCCGAGCACGTAGACGCTCGCCGCCGGGTCGCCGAATCCCGGCACCGGCCGGCCCCAGTAGTCCTCGTCGCGGAAGGCGGCGCGCTTCTCGCGCGCCACCTGCTCGCGCCATTCCACGAGTCGCGGGCAGCGGCGGCAGCGCACCAGCTCCGACTCGAGCCGCTCGAGCTCGCGCTCGCTCAGGCCTTCAGCTTCTTCCCGGTCGTGAACAGGTACTGGGCCCAGGCGTAGGTGGGCACCGCGAGCGCGGCGGTGACGCCGAGGCGAGAGCCAGACGGACACGTCGGACTCGCCGAGGAAGCCGAAGCGCACCGCGTTCACGAGGTAGAAGACCGGATTGACGTGCGAGAGCTCGTGCCAGGGCGCCGGCAGCACGTCGACGGAGTAGAAGACGCCGCCGACGAAGGCCAGCGGGAGGATCACGATGTTCGCGATGAAGGTGGTGTGGTCCCAGGTCTCGGCGTAGATGCCGACCACGAGGCCGAGCGAGGCGAACAGCACGCAGGCCGAGGGCCACGGCGGCCACCAGCGCGAACGGCCGCTCGACGGGCACGCCCACGAGCAGCACCGCCAGCACCAGCAGCGAGCCGCCGATGGCGAGCGCGCGGAAGAGGCCGCCGACCGTGTAGCCGAGCGTCATCTGCCAGGGCCGCATCGGCGCCGAGAGCACGTCGTTGATGTAGCGGTCGAAGCGTGCCTGGAAGATCGTGGAGGCGTTGTTCGCGTAGGCCGCCTGGACCATCGCCATCGTGATCAGGCCGGGCACGATGAACACCTCGTAGTCCACGTCGCCCACCTGCTTGATCCGCCCGCCGAGCGACAGCCCGAACACGAGGATGAAGAGCAGCGAGGAGACGACCGGCGCGAGCACCGTCTGGGTCCAGAGCTTGGACACGCGCAGCGTCTCGCGCCGGCAGAGCCAGAGCATCCCGGTCATAGAGCGCGTCCGCGGCCACGGCACCGCCATCGCCTTCACGTACACGTCCTGGAGCCGCTCGACGCCGAAGAGCTCGCGCAGGCCGTCGGCGCTGTCGCGCGCGAGCAGCCGGCCGTCGCGGATCAGCGCGATCTCCTCGCAGAGGTGCTCGGCCTCCTCGAGGTAGTGCGTGGTGAGGAGGATCGTCGTGCCCTCGGCGTGCAGCCGCTGGATGTAGCGCCAGAGCTCGGTGCGCAGCTCGAAGTCCACGCCCGCGGTCGGCTCGTCGAGGATCACGAGCCGCGGGCGGTGCATCAGGGCGCGCGCGAGCAGCAGGCGGCGGCGCTGCCCGCCCGAGAGCTTCGGCGCGCGGGTGTCGCGCTTTCCCTGGAGCCCGAAGATCTCGATCATCTCGTCGGCGCGCTCCTCCGCCTCGTCGCGCCGCATCCCGAAGTAGCCGCCGTGGTAGGCGAGCGTCTCGCGCACGGTGAGGAAGCGGTCGAGGTTGATGTCCTGCTCCGCCAGCCCGATCCACGAGCGGGCGAGCAACGTGTCGGCCGGCTCGCCGAACACGAGCACGTCGCCCTCGCTCACCCTGATCAGGTTGCACACGGCGCTGATCAGCGTGGTCTTGCCGGCGCCGTTCGGCCCGAGCAGCCCGAAGAAGGCGCCGGCCGGGATCTCGAGGTCGAAGTTCTCGAGCGCGAGCGTGCCGTCGTCGTAGCGCTTGGTGAGGCCGCGCAGTTCGAGCGCAGGCGGGTCGTCCCTGTACACCGCTTCGAATCTAGCGGGGGCGCTTGGCCGCGAAGCAGAACTGGATGCAGGCGAAGTAGAACTGGCCGCGCTCGGCGAGCGACGCGCTGCTCGTCCGCCCACGCCTTCGCGTCGCCGGCATCGACCAGCTGCTGGTCCACCACGAACTGCTCCGCGAAGGCCACGAGGAACCCGCCGTAGGTCTCCGGCGAGAGCTCGTTGGTCGCGAACGCGTGCCCCTCCATCCGGACGTCTTCGAAGCCGGCCTCGCGGAGCCGGGAGGTGAGGGTTCGGGGAAGCGAGACATGGGTGAGATGCGAGTCCCAGGCCCCGAGCACCCGCTCCATGCGGGCGTCGTCCTCGGTTCGCATCGACACGGTGGCCCAGTCCACGTCCCACACCACCACCCTGCCGCCCGGCCTCAGCGCCCGGTGGATCTCCCGCAGCGCCGCGGTCACCTCGGGCACGTACTCGAGCACCTGCACGCTCAGCGCGGCGTCGAACTCGCCGTCCGCCACCGGCAGCGACGTGGCATCGGCCTCGTGGAAGGCCACGTTCTGCCGCCCCTCGGAGCGCCGCGCCGCGAGCGCCAGGCTCGCGGCGCTGCCGTCCACGCCCACCACGGAGCCCTCGGGGTCCCACGGCGTCGAGCAGCTCGGCCACGTAGAAGCCCGGGCCGCAGCCCACGTCGAGGATCCGCTCTCCGGGGGCAGGCCCGAGGGCTTCGTGGACCAGGCGCCGCCGGCGGCGCATGTCGCGCTTCTCGTACGCCCCCTCGAGCTGCTTCACGACGCGGTCGTCGAACTCGAGGCGGTTCACGGCGCTCAGCCCAGGGCCCGTCCGTAGTGGCGCTCGTAGTACTCGCGGTACTCGCCCGAGCGGATCGGCTCCCACCAGGGCGCGTTGTCCCGGTACCAGTCGACCGTGCGCTTCAGCCCCTCCGCGAAGCGCACCTGCGCCTCCCAGCCGAGCTCCGAGCGCAGCTTCTCGGATGACAGCGAGTAGCGGCGGTCGTGGCCGGGCCGGTCGGTCACGTGCTCGATCAGCGAGTCGTCGGAACCGGTGAGCTCGAGGATCCGGCTCACGACCTCGAGGTTCTCGCACTCGTCGGGACCGCCGACGTTGTACGCCTGTCCCGGCCGGCCGCGCTCGAGCGTGGTGTGGATGCCGCGGCAGAAGTCCTCGACGAAGAGCCAGTTGCGAACCTGGCGCCCGTCGCCGTACACCGGCAGCGAGTCGCCGTGCAGCGCGTTCAGGATCATCAGCGGAATCAGCTTCTCGGGGTACTGGCGTGGCCCGTAGTTGTTCGAGCCGCGGCAGATCACCGCCTCGATGCCGTAGGTGTGGGCGTGCGCCGAGACGAGCAGGTCGCCCGCGGCCTTGGTCGCCGAGTAGGGGGAGGAGGGGTCGAGCGGCGACTCCTCCGTGAACGACCCGGACGCGATCGAGCCGTACACCTCGTCGGTCGAGACCTGCAGGTAGCGCTGGACGCCCAGCTCGCGCGCGGCGTCGAGCAGGACGCCGGTGCCGATCACGTGCGTGCGCGCGAAGGCCTCCTGGTCCGCGATGGAGCGGTCCACGTGCGAGTCCGCCGCGAAGTTCACCACGGCGTCCACGCCGTCCATCACCTCGCGCACGACGTTCGGGTCCTCGATCGCGCCCACCACGAGCGGCACGCCCTCGGGAAGGTTCTCCCGGCGCCCGGCGTACGTGAGCTTGTCGAGCACCACCACCTCGTGGTCGTCGGCCACGAGCCGCACGTAGGTGGAGCCGATGAACCCGGCCGCTCCGGTCACGAGCAGCTTCACGCGTGCGACCTCCCGTTCGGCCAGGTAGGCGTCCAGCCCCTCCTGCCAGTCGGGCAGCAGCGGGTCGCGCTCCGTGCCGAGCACCGAGTAAGCGGGGCGCGGCGCCGGCAGCGGGTACTCCTCGGTGGTGATCGGCTCGAGCCGGCAGTCCACGCCGGCCCGCTCGAACGCGGCCGCGGCGAGGTCGTACCAGGAGCAGGAGCCCGCCGCCGCCGCGTGGTGGATGCCGTAGTCGTCGACCGGACGCGATCCGTACGAGCGCGCGCGCGAGGTGGCCGGTGTAGGTGGGGCAGCCCACCTGGTCGGCCACCACCCGCGCCTCGTCGCGCTCGCGGCCCACCCGCAGCATCGTGTCGACGAAGTTCTTGCCACCGGAGCCGAACAGCCACGACGAGCGGACGATGAAGTGACGCGGGTTGGAGGACGCGGTGGCGACCTCCCCGGCGAGCTTCGAGCGGCCGTAGCTCGACACCGGGTTCGTGGCGTCGGACTCCACGTAGGGCTCGCCCTTGCGGCCGTCGAACACGTAGTCGCTCGACACGTAGAGCACGGCCGGCGCCGCGTCGGCCACTATCCCCGCCGCGTCGCCGTTCACCCGCAGCGCGGCCTCGGCCTCCGCTTCCGCGCCGTCCACGTTGGTGTAGGCGGCGCAGTTGAGCACCACGTCGGGACGGGCCTCCGCGACGGCGGCGCGCACGGCATGCGGCGTCGGTCACGTCGAGCTCGGCATGCGTGAGCGCGACCGCTTCGTCGCCGAGCACCCGCACCACGTCCTGGCCGAGCATTCCGCCTGCGCCGACCACGAGCGCCCTCACAGGATCTGCACGTCCGCGTTGTCGCCCACCACGAAGCGGTACGCCTTCGGCAGCGCCGGGCCGCGGCGGATGCGCACGTTCTTGCCGATCAGGCTCGCCTCGATCCGGTACTCGAGGTCGCACACCGAGGAGCCCGAGAGCACGATCGAGTGCTCCAGCTCGGCGCGCTCGATCTCCACGTCGTCGCCGATCGCCGTGTAGGGGCCGATGTAGGCGTCGGTGATCCGCGAGCCGCGGCCGATGATGGCCGGCCCGCGGACGGTGGCGCGCTCGAGCCGGGCGCCCGCCTCGATCACCACGCGGCCCTCCACGCGCGAGTCCACGACCTCGCCGTCCATGCGCTCCTCGAGGTCGTCGAGGATCAGGCGGTTGGCCTCGAGCATGTCCTGCACCTGGCCGGTGTCCTTCCACCAGCCGTGCACGATGTGCGGGTCCACCCGCAGGCCGCGCTCCACCATCGTCTGGATCGCGTCGGTGATCTCGAGCTCGTCGCGCCAGGAGGGCTCGATCGCGCGCGCCGCGTCGAAGATCGACGACGTGAACATGTAGACGCCTACCAGCGCGAGGTTCGTCTTCGGGTCCTTCGGCTTCTCCACCAGCCGCGCCACGCCGCCGTCGCCGTTCAGCTCGGCCACCCCGTAGCTCTCGGGGTCGGGCACGGGCGTGAGCAGGATCAGCGCGTCCGGGCTCTCGCTGCGAAAGCTGTTCACGAGGTCCACGATCCCGTCGCGCAGGAGGTTGTCCCCCAGGTACATGACGAACGGCGACGAGCCGAGGAAGGGCTCGGCCGTGAGCACCGCGTGCGCGAGCCCGCGTGGCGCGTCTTGCTCGATGTACTCGACCTTGAGTCCGAAGTCCGAGCCGTCTCCCACGGCGGCGCGGATCTCTCCGCCGGTCTCGGGGGCGACGATGATTCCCACCTCGCCGATGCCCGCCTCGGCCATCGCCTCGAGCCCGTAGAAGAGCACGGGCTTGTTCGCGACGGGCACGAGCTGCTTGGCGCTGGTGTGCGTGAGCGGCCGCAGGCGCGTGCCCTTCCCGCCCGACAGGATCAGGCCCTTCAGCTCGTCCATCAGTACGAGCCCCGAGCTTTCGATGGTCCCAGCTCACCACACGGGATGGAACGAACCGGAGCCCCACGCGCTTCTGCGCCTGGGCGGCCACCATCGCGCGCACCTCCGGCCCAAGGTCGCCCGCGTAGCGGCCGAAGAGGGAGAGCCCGTAGGTCTCGACGGCGGCCGGATCGCGTTCCAGCTCCACATCGCACTCCAGCATGACGCCCCGGAGCTCGTGGTACTGAACGCCGTCCTCGATCCCGAGCGTGGCACGCGGGTCACGCTCGAGGTTTCGCGCCTTCTGGGACTTCGCGTAGGTCCAGCCGATCAGCGACCCCTCCTCGGCCACGAACCAGAGCGGCACCATGTGCGGAAGGCCCTGCGGTCCGACGGTGGCGCACTGCATGACCATCTGCTCCTCGAGAAACGCGCGGAGCTCGTCGTCGGACATCTGGATCTGTTCGCGGCGCGAGGGCACGGTTGGGGCGGCAGGGTACCCTGCCGGTACCAAGGCTGATGGAGGAGAGGAAGAACCGGTAGCGGGCGCGCCGCACGGCGCGTCCGCAGCCGGCGCGGGGCGGCCTTCAGCGATTGACGGCGCCGGCGAGCGCCTCGGCCGCCTCGAGCACGGCGGTGCGGGCGTCCTCGGGCTCCAGGACCACGGCGTCGCCCGCCTCCTTGAGGATCTCGCGCGACAGCCAGTCATGCGAGGCGAAGGTGCGCTCCACCACCACGGCGCCGTCGGAGAGCTCCTCCACGACGCGGCGGTCCTCGCGTGCCCAGCGCGCGCGCTCCGGCGAGATCCAGATCCGCGCCGTGCTCGATGACGGCACCTCGCCGGTGGAGAGCCAGCCGTGTACGTCGGGCTCCACGCCCTCGCGCGGCTCGAAGGTCTGGTCGAGCACCGTGGCCTGGCGGATGCGGTCGAGCCTGTAGGAGCGGGGCGCGTCGCGCTCGAGGTCGAACGAGTGCACGTACCAGCCCTCCTGGCCGTTGGCGAGCTTGTAGGGCTCGACCGTGCGCTCGGTGAACTCGTCCTCGTTCTCCTTGTAGTACTCGACCTTCAGCATCCGCCGGGCGGCGATCGCGCCGGACACCACGCGCGCGACCTCGGAGTCATCGCCCTTCGCGGTCGTGATCTGCAGGCCCTCGGCGGCCGGGTCCTGGCCGAGCGCGTCCACGATCCGGTCGCGCGCGGAGGCGAGCGAGCCCTCGGGCAGGTGGTCCCCGATCAGGTCGATCGCAGCCACGAGCGCCTTTGCCTCGAGCGGGAGCAACCGCGCCGGGCGGGCGAAATTGTCGCCGTAGGGCTCGGGGTCGACCTCGATCTGGTCCCCCTGGATCTCGGCGTAGAGCACGTAGCTGCCGCCGCCGAAGTTCACGACGTTGAGCACGTCGATGTCCTGGCGCAGCTCCTGCTCGGAGATCTGGAGGCGCTCGCAGAGGTCGGCGACCTCGATCTTGTGCGCCTCGCGGGCGGCGTCGATCAACAGGCCGGCGAGGGTGACGAGCCGTGCGAAGCGCTCTGGCCGGATCGGCGACTCGCCCAGGTCTTCGCCGTCGTCCTCCTCGACGACCTTCCGGCGGCGGCGCGTCTTGGGCGCGAGCTCGAGCGTGCCGGTGTGACGCTCGATCACGATCTCGAGGCGCTCGTCGCGCTCCGCGGCGAGCTCGTCCGGCCCGAGGATGCGCGCCTGGTCGCCCAGCCCGAGCACCCAGGAGAGGATCTGGCGCGAGTCCGCGTACTCGGTGTCGAAGACATGGCCGCTCTCGTCCTCGGTCACCTCGCCGGCGTGCCCGAAGTGGCGCAGCGCGAGCCAGTCGATTCGATCGGAGAGCCAGATGCGCGCGCGGGCCACGGGATCGCCCAGCTGCCAGTCGGTTCGCGTGGCGTAGGTGCGCGGATCGAAGTCCTCGGGGCGGTTGAAGTCGTGCTCGGCCTTCGATGAGTAGCCCACCTTGCCGCGGATCCGCGAGACGCGGAAGACGCGCACGTCGTCGCGCTCGTGCGAGTACCCGATCAGGTAGAACTGCCCGCCGCGGAAGAGCAGGTGGTAGGGGTCGACCTTGCGCTTCTCCTCCACGTCGCGGCCGATCGTGTAGTAGTCGAACAGGATCGTCTTGCGGCGGAAGATCGCGGTCTCGACCTTGGAGAGCCGCTGCGAGAGCTCGCGCCCGCCGCTGTCCGCGGTGACCGCGAGCGCGACGGAGCGCTCCTCCGGGGCGTCGAGCGGCGAGGGCTTGCCCCATGAGAGCTGCTGAAGCGCCAGGCGGAGCGGCTCGGCATAGGCGAACGTGCCGTCCAGGAGGTACAGCGACATCCGCAGGGCCCCGAGCTCCTGGTCGGTGAAGGCGATGGCCGGGAGGTAGAAGTTCTCCGGCGGGAGCGAGTAGTTCTCGGCCTCGTAGTACCCCTCGGCGGGCTTGTCGACCTTCAGCTGGATGCCGAGCGACTCGAGCTCGGAGCGATCCGCGTAGAAGCGGCGCGCGAACGCCTCGTCGTTCATCTGCGAGTAGCCCTCCACGTCCGCCTTGATCTCGAGCGCCGAGACGGGCCGCCGCTCGGCCATCAGGAACGAGATCAGGGAGAGCTGCCGGATGAGCTTCTCGGTGTCCTTCGCCATACGCGTCCCGAGGATAAGCGGGAAACCGCACGGCGCACGCCCCCTACCCCGCTATTTGCGGCCTTCCGCCCCCTGGAAAGCACCCGGCTCGGCCGGTCCCCGATGCCCTTATGCGGCTTCGCGGCGGTTCTCGTCCTCGCTGGGCGCGAAATACGCCGAGGCCGAGATGCCTCGGTCGAAGGCCGACCAGCGTGGCGCCCTCCGCGAGGCTCTTCTCGATCCGGTCGAAGCTGCCCAGGTTGCCGCCGAGGTTGTCGATGAAGTGCACCAGGGTGGCCTCGCGGGTGCACGGGACCACCGGGCTGCCGTGCTCGAGCTTGCCGTGGTGGCTGAGGATGATGTGGAGCACGGCCTGGGAGGTGGCCGGCGGGAAGCCGTCGATTGCGTCCATCTCGGTCCGAACGCGGAAGTACCCCAGCGGGATCTCTCCGAGCAGCTTGCCGGCGTCGGTGAGCTCGATGGCCTGCCCGGTCCAGGCGTAGGCCTCGAGCTTGCCGATGTCGTGGAGCAGGGCGCCGGTCACGGCCACGTCCCTGTCGATGGCGGGGAACGTGGCGGCCAGCGCGCTCACGCCCTGGGCAACCGAGAGGCAGTGCTCCAGCAGCCCGTGGCGGTAGGCCTGGTGGTAGTACTTCGCGGCCGGCGCCTCGTGCCAGCGCCGCCCGGCCTCGGTCGAGCGGTCGAGCAGCCGCTGGAGCAGCTCGCGCAGGTGCGGATGCTGGACCGTGTCGACCAGCGCCTCGAGGTCGGCGGCCATCTGTGCGTACGGGACGGGTGGTCCCTCGGCGAGGTCCACGAGGTCGTACTCGCCCTCCGCGGCGGCGCGCAGCGCGCGGACCGTGATGCCCGCGCCGTAGCGCGCGTCCACGCCGTAGCGGCCGCTCACCCGGATGACCGTGCCGGCACCGCACACCGGTTCGGCTTCCTTCACGTTGTCCCACATCACAGCTTCGACCGAGCCCGTCAGGTCACCCAGCTGAAGCTTCAGGAAGGGGTCGCCGTTGCGCTTCTGGCGCACCGTGCGGCCCCTCACGACGAACACCTCGTCCACTTCCTGGCCGTCGACGAAGTCGCGCACGAAACAGCGAGTGGATGTCAGCGTCGCCTGCTCCATCGGAGGGGCCAAGTTAGAACTGCTCTCGGACGGGATAGCCTGCATGCCAGTGGAGTCGCCCCCGCCCCTCTCGACCTGACATGACCGTGCTCGTGGCGGGTGGAACGGGGGCCCTCGGGACCGCCGTCGTGCACGAGTTGCTGGACGCCGGCTATGCCTGCGGGCTGACCTGGATAGTGGAGCGCGAGCGCGAGCGGATCGAGGCGGATCTCGGTGATCGCGTGTCGCTCGTGCGCGCCGATCTCACCGCTGCCGACGGCGGCGCTGCGGAGGCGGTGGCCGGGATCGACGACCTGGAGGCGGTGGTGAACCTCGTGGGCGGCTTCTCCTCCGGCCCGCTCGTGCACGAGACCGATCCGGCGGAGTTCCGGCGCATGATCGAGCTGAACCTCACGCCCGCCTTCCTCCTCGCGCGCGCGGCCATGCCGCGGCTGGTCGAGCGCGGCGGCGGCGCCTTCGTCGGCGTCTCCGCGCGGGCCGCGCTGCGGCCGTTCGCGGGCGCCGCCGGCTACATCGCCGGCAAGGCCGCGCTGCTCGCCTTCGTCCAGGCGCTCGACGCGGAGTACAAGGCAGACGGCATCCGGGCCAACGCGATCCTCCCGAGCGTGATCGACACGCCGGCCAACCGCGCCGCCCAGCCCGACGCCGACCACTCGAAGTGGGTGGACCCGCGCGACATCGCCGCGGTTGTCCGCTTCCTCGTCTCGGACGACTCGAAGACCGTGACCGGCGCCGCCGTCCCGGTCTACGGCCGCGCTTGACGTCCTTCCGCTAGTCCCCGCCGTAGTAAGCCAGCGCGCGGCGGCCCAGCCGCTTGGCGGCCCCGGCGTTCTGCACCGCGGCGATGGGTGAGCCGATGAGTGGGACGAGCCGGCCCGTGTAGTGCCGCGCAAGCCGCTTCGCGAGGTAGCGGGCGAGCAGCAGGTGGAGACCGGTCCGGTCGCTCGGGCGCAGGGAGCGCTCCGCCGCCGCCTGAGCGAGGCGCTTGCCCATCCCGTCCAGAGCCTGGCGGGCCTCCGCGGGCGTGGGGTAGAGGTTGAGCAGCGCGAGTAGCTCGGCGGGCCGCATCGGGTGCTTCGGGTCGTAGCCGAGCGCGGCCGCCACGTAGAAGACCATGCGGCTCTGGATCCAGAGCAGCGCGACCAGGTCCGGCGCTGCGGTGATCACGCCGCCGGCGCCGAGGGCGGCCCCCTCCAAGCGGGCGAGGTGCACGTGCCTGCGAACGGCCATCCGGGCCAGCTCCTGGGGCGTCTTTCCGACACCCGCCAGCCGGGCCCACTCCTCCGCGGCGGCTCCGAAGCGGTCGGCCGCGGCCAGGGCGATGTGCTCGGGCGCACGGTCCGGCTGGGCCAGGATCCGGTCCCACAGCGACTGCGGCGGGCTCTCGAAGTGCTCGAGTTGAGACACTCGGTCCACACGCGCAGTTTCGCGATCTTTCCCCCGAGGTAGGAGACAGGCATGGCTACCGACACCACACCGCGGCAGGGCATCCTCAGCGCGGAGATGCAATCAGAGCGCGACGAGCTGATCGGGTACCTCACGAAGGCGTACTGGATGGAGATCGAGACGGTGATGAGCTACATCGCCAACTCCATCAACCCCGACGGCGTCCGCGCGCAGGAGATCATCGAGTCGCTGAAGGAGGACATCCAGGAGGAACTGGGCCACGCGAGCCAGTTCGGTGCGCGCATCAAGGAGCTCTACGGCGTCGTGCCCGGATCGCTCGCCTTCGAGGCCGAGCAGTCCTACCTGCAGCCGCCCGACGAGCAGACCGACATCGTCCACGTGATCAAGGGCGTGATCCAGGCCGAGTCAGGCGCGATCGAGCACTACAACAAGATCATCGAGTTCACGGAGGGCAAGGACCCCGTGACCCAGGACATGGTCATCTCGATCCTGCGCGACGAGGAGGGCCACCGGCGGCTCTTCGAGGGCTTTCTCCGCGAGTACAAGGCGGAGGGGCTGGCGTAGCAGGCGGCGGCCGACCCGCGCCGGAGCCCGGGAACGGCAGGCCGGCCCTCAGCCGGCCAGCCGCAAGTCGAACCCGAACACAGCCTTCACCCCGCGCCTCGGGCCGGGCCCGGCGTAGGTGACGACCAGCTTGATGTCGTGGCAGCTCCCGATGCTCGACGCCGTCTCCGGCGGGATCGTGAACCCCCAGCGCTCGCCCGCGTGCGAGTGGCTGAGTGCCCCACGCCCGCAGATGCCGGTCAGCTCGAGGCGGCGCGTGGGCACCTTCAGGTCGATCTTCACGCGGCTGCCGGCGCGTATCGGCAGGCGGCTCGCGGTGCTCGGCTGGGACGCCGGCGGCGTGCACGTCTTGGGTGACGGGCGGCAGTACGGGCCGCGTGCCGCCGGGAGCACCGCGGCACCCGCCCGGATCACGGCCGTGGGGGGCCAGTCCGAGTCCAGCTGCAGCCGGCAGGAGGCACCGCCCTTGAACACGGCCTTGGCGGTAACCGACTCGGACGCGCCCCGGCTGGCGGTCCTGATCGAGAAGGATCGGCTGCAGCGGTCAAGGGGGAGGTCGTCGGGTCCGCACGACCCGGCGCACGGTCGCCAATACGCGTCCAGGCGGTAGCGCCCGCGCGGGAGTGGGATCTTCGTGCCGCCGGATGACACACGCCGCTGCGCCACCACGGCGCCGTCCGCGATTGCGCACCGCCACGAACGGAATGGAGCCCTTGGCGTATGGCCCCGCGCTCGCGTCGAACCGCGCTGTGAACACGACTCTGCCGCGGGCCTTTGCCGCGGCGCCGGCGCTCGGCTCAGCCCCGCCCGCGGACGGCCCGGCAACGGCAAGCACCCCAAGTGCGGCGGCCAGGACGACCGCGGCGAGGGAGGCGACGGATCCCCTCATCGCCGACCATCCTAAGCCCGTGCGGGCGATTTTCGCGAGCTCTGCCCTCGACTCCGGTGCGCGGGATCCGGAAGGTGCGGGGTCCCGCCGGCGGCTTCAGCGCGTGACCACCAGCTTCGTCTCGAACTCCAGCACCGCCTCGGGGGCGGCCTCCCAGGGAACGACGCGGCTCGTGATGCGCTCGGGCCGCAGCCGCCCGGCGGCGGCATGCTCGAGCACCGCCGGCAGGTCGGCACGTGCCATCGCCCGCCCCACGTTCAGCTGGATTCCGTTCACGTACATCGCCAGCAGCGGGAGTGGGGTCTCGGGCTCGTAGAGGATGCCCACGTGGGTGCATTCGCCACCCCGCTCCGTGGCTCCGATCGCGCTCAACAGGCCCTCGCGAGAGGCGCTCGCGTCCACGGTCACCGGGAACCGTCCGAGCGGCTCTGTCGAGGTCCCCTCGAATGCCTGGGCGCCGAGATCGGCGGCCACCGCGAGCCGTGCGGGATCGGCGTCGACGTAGGTGACCGACTCGGCCCCGAGTGCGAGCGCCGCGTCGACGGCGTAGAGGCCCACCGAGCGGGCGAGGCCACCCACCACGAGCACCGGTGCCTGCGGCCGCCGCGAAAGCGGCCCGAAGACGGTCCGCCATCCGTCGACCACGTTGTCGCCGGCGCTCGCCAGGCTCACCGGCTCGAGCCCGGCCGGCAGCGGCACGAGCATCGCGTCCGCGAACGGCACGCGGACCAGGTCTGACAGCGCACCGCCCCAGTCCCCGCCCACCATCCCGAAGCCGTACATGGACTGCGGCGGCACCGCCGCGCAGTCCCCGGTGCGGCCGCGCCGGCAGAAGTCGCACGCGCCGCAGCTGATCTGGAACGGAACGACCACCAGGTCGCCCACCCGGTGATCGGCCACGTCGTCGCCCACCGCCACGATCTCGCCGACCTGCTCATGGCCGAGCGCGATCTCTCCGGGGATCGGAGCCTCGCCCTGCACCATCAGGTGGTCGAGGTCGCAGAGCGCCACCGCCAGCGGGCGCACCAGCGCCTCACCCGGACCGCCCAACTCGGGCTCGGCCACCTCGCGCCACTCGACGCGGCCCTTCCCCACCTTGGTGAGCTGCCTCACCGCGCGTCCAGACCGGCGACCTTGCGGAGCAGCGAGTCGAGCTGCTTGCGTTCGTCCGCGGAGAGCTTGCCGAGAAGCTCGCGACCCACCTCCTTGCCGATGCGCTGGCCCTGACGGGTGGCCTGCTCGCCGCTCGTCGTCAGGTAGACGGCCCGCTTGCGGCGATCGCTCGAATGCGGCCGGCGCTCGGCGAAGCCGCGCCCCTCGAGGCGGTCGAGAGTCGACACCATCGTGCTGGGGTCCACCCCCGCGGCGTCTCCGATCGCCTGCTGGGTGATGCCGGGCTCCCTCTGCACGACCGCGAGGACCCCGAACTCGCGCGGGTGCAGCCCGAGCTCCGCGTCGAGCGCCCTCGCGAATCGCTCGCGCAAGCGCTGGGCGACCCAGTTCAAGAGGAAGCCCGTATACCTCGCCAGGGCCTCGGGAGGCCGCTCCGAGCCGACCATCGCGGGCGTACTCTACATCGCACAAACAATTTGGTGGACAAATGATTCGATCCGCTTGCGGGCGCGCGCCTCATGTTCGCGGGCGGATCTGCCGATACAACCGGTTGGAGAACGGACAAGGAAGTTCCGAAAGCTCACGCCTGCCTCCTGGAGGCTTCATTTGCCGGTTTCAGCAGCGACCCCCGCCGATGCGGTCGATGCGAAGGTCCTGCTCAGCGTCCTAGCCCAGGTCAAGGAGGGCGATTTCGCCGCTCGCATGCCGCTGGAGTGGACGGGCGTGGCCGGCAAGGTCGCCGACGGTCTCAACGACGTCATCATCGCCAATCAGGCGCTCGAGGCGGAGCTGGCCCGGGTCAGCCGCGTGGTGGGCAAGCAGGGCGAGCTCTCACAGCGGGTGGCGCTCGGAGGATCGACGCGGGGATGGTCCGGGAGCGTGGAGTCGGTGAACAGCCTGATCGGCTCGCTGGTGCGCCCGACCGTCGAGATGCAGCGCGTGATCGGGGCGGTGGCCGACGGCGATCTCAGCAAGAAGGTGTCCGCCGACGTCCGCGGCGAGATGCTGGACCTGAAGAACACGATCAACGCCATGGTCGACCAGCTGAACGGCTTCGTATCCGAGCTCACGCGCGTCGCCCGCGAGGTGGGCACCGAGGGCAAGCTGGGCCAGGCCGCAGCGGTGACCATCGAGGTCGGCGGTGTTTGGAAGGACCTGACCGACAACGTGAACCTGATGGCCGGCAACCTGACCGGCCAGGTGCGAAACATCGCCGAGGTGACCACCGCCGTGGCCAACGGCGACCTGAGCAAGAAGATCTCGATCGACGTCAAGGGCGAGTTCCTGGAGCTCAAGAACACCGTCAACGCGATGGTCGACCAGCTCAACGCGTTCGCCGGGGAGGTCACGCGAGTCGCCCGTGAGGTGGGAGTCGAAGGCAGGCTGGGCGGCCAGGCGCAGTCCAAGGAGGTCGCCGGTGTCTGGAAGGACCTGACCGACAACGTCAACCAGTTGGCGGCCAACCTCACCAACCAGGTACGGGCCATCGCGGAGGTGGCCACCGCGGTCACGGAAGGCGACCTCACCCGGCAGGTACGCGTGGAGGCGAGCGGCGAGGTGGCCATCCTCAAGGACACGCTCAACGAGATGATCCGCAACCTCCGCGAGACGACCAGGGAGAACGTCGAGCAGGACTGGCTGAAGACGAACCGCGAGCGTTTCACCCGGATGCTCCAGGGCCAGCGCGACCTCGCGGAGGTGTCGAGCATGATCCTCTCCGAGCTCGCTCCACTCGTCTCGGCCCAGCACGGGGTCTTCTACTCGATGACCAGCCCCCCGGATGGCGGTGCTCAGGTGCTGGAGTTCCAGGCCGGCTACGGCTTCGAGGAGCGAAAGCGCCTCGCGGCTTCCTTCCGGCTGGGAGAAGGCCTGGTCGGGCAGTGCGCCAAGGAGAAGAAGCGGATCCTGGTCAGCGAGGTCCCGTCTGACTACGTGAGGATCAACTCGGGGCTCGGCGCGTCGCCGCCGCTGAACATCATCGTCCTGCCGGTTCTGTTCGAGGGGTCGGTGCGCGCCGTGCTCGAGTTCGCCTCCTTCTCGCCCTTCAGCCCGACCCACCAGGCCTTCCTCGATCAGCTCCCGGAGAGCATCGGCCTCGTCCTCAACACGATCGAGGCGGACACCCTCACCGAGAACCTGCTCAAGCAGTCCCAGTCGCAGGCCGAGGAGCTCCGCTCGCAGCAGGAGGAGCTACGCGAGTCGAACGAGGATCTTGGAAGGCAGGCCGCGCAGCTCGCCGAGCAGAACATCGAGGCGGAGCGAAAGAACCAGGAGGTCGCGCGGTCCAAGGACCTGGTCGAGGAGAAGGCCGGCCAGCTTGCGATCTCGTCGAAGTACAAGTCGGAGTTCATCGCCAACATGTCGCACGAGCTGCGCACGCCGCTGAACAGCCTGTTGATCCTCGCCGAGCAACTCGAGGACAACCCGGGCGACACCATGACCGATCGCCAGGTCGAGTACGCGACGGTCATCCGCGATTCGGGCAAGGACCTGCTGGAGCTTCTCAACGGCATTCTCGACCTGGCCAAGGCCGAGTCGGGAACGGTCACGCCGGAGTGCGCTCGACGTCTCCGTCGCAGAGCTTCGCAGCGCCCTCCTTCGCGAGTTCGAGCCGGTCGCCTACGAGGAGGGCCTCGGCTACTCGATCCAACTGGCGCCCGACGTGCCCGAGCACATCGTCACCGACCCGCAGCGCCTCCGCCAGATCCTCAAGAACCTGCTCACCAACGCGTTCAAGTTCACCGAGCAGGGCAAGGTCCAGATGCAGATCGGCCTTGCCGGGAGCGGCTGGAACCCACGCCTGGACTCACTCGCGACGGCCACCTCGGTCGTGTCCTTCTCCGTGACCGACACCGGCATCGGCATCGGAGAAGCGGAGCAGCAGCGGATCTTCGAGGCGTTCGCGCAGGGCGACGGAACCACCGCGCGCCAGTACGGCGGCACGGGCCTCGGCCTTTCGATAAGCCGCGAGCTGGCCGGCCTGCTCGGCGGCGAGATCACCTTGACCAGCACGCCCGGCGAGGGCAGCGCCTTCACCGTCTACCTCCCCTTGAGCGAGCCCGCGACGGCGCCGGATGCCGGTCCCCCGGCAAGCTCCACGGGCGCTACCAACGGGCACGGGGCCGAGAATGGCAACCGGCCGAGTCGCTCCCTGGAAGGAGTGAAGGTCCTCGTGGTCGACGACGACGTCCGCAACATCTTCGCGCTCACGGCGCTGCTCGAACGAGCCAACGCCGACGTCCAGGCCGCCGAGAGCGGAGCCGACGCGATCGCCGCGCTCGGGCGGGAACCGGGCATCGACGTCGTCCTGATGGACATCATGATGCCGGTGATGGACGGTTACGCCGCCATCCGCACCATCCGCGACGCGGAAGGCCCCGGCGAGCATCGCCCGATCATCGCCGTCACGGGCAAGGTCGTGATCGGCGAGCGGCAGCGCTGCATCGCTGCCGGAGCCGATGACTACGTTCCCAAGCCGGTCGACGCCGCGGCGCTCCTCAGCGCCCTCGGGCCGTGGCTGCCCGCCGCGGCGCAGTCCACTGGATGAACGACGCCTAGGGTGATCCGCGCAGCGGTCTGCGTGGTCTGCGTGACGGCGATCGCGGCCGCCGCGCCGGACGCCCGGGCGGTCTCCCTCACCTGGGTGGGGGACATCTCGTTGTCGCGCCATCACGGCCTCCCCCCGACGGCGGCAGGTCCGTCTTCAGGTCCGTGGAGCCCCGGCTCCGGTCGAGCCAGATCACGGTGGGGAACCTCGAGGGCACGCTCGGCTCCGGCGGCCCGTCGAAGTGCGGGGGAGGGAGGGCCGAACTGCTTCGCCTTCCAGGCGCCGACCTCGTACGCCGGCGTGTTCACGCGGGCCGGGTTCGACGTGATGAACCTGGCGAACAACCATGCGCTCGACTTCGGGGCGAGCGGCCAGCGCCAGACGATCGCCGCGCTCAGGCGGCACCGGATCGCCCACACCGGTCGCCCCGGCGAGATCCGCGTGCGCCGGGTGGGCACGACCAGGATCGCCCTGGTGGGCTTCGCGCCCTATCCGTGGGCGGCATCGCTCCTGGACCCGGCCGCCGCGATGCGGCTCGTGAGGCGGGCGCGGCGGCGAGCCGATGTGGTGGTGGTCCTGATGCACGCCGGCGCCGAGGGCTCGGACAGGCTCCACACGCCTCGCAGCACGGAGTTCGCGTTCGGCGAGAACCGAGGCCGGCCGCGGGCGTTCGCACACGCCGTCGTGCGCGCGGGCGCGGACCTCGTCCTGGGCTCCGGGCCTCACGTGGTGCGCGGCATCGAGCGCTACCGGGGGCGCCTGATCGCCTACTCGCTCGGGAACTTCCTCGGCTACCACACGCTCTCCACGGGCGGCGTGCTCTCGCTCAGCGGCCTGCTGACCGTGCGGCTGTCGCCGTCCGGCGTCCCCCTCGGTGGGCGCTGGTCGTCCGATCCGGCTCGATGCCGCCGGGGCGCCGCACCTCGACCGGAGCGCGGCGAGCGCGCGACTGGTCGCCGGCCTGTCGCGCGAGGACTTCGGGCCCTCGGCCTATCCCGTGCGGCCGAGCGGCGACGCTCGGGGACGGGCGCTAAGGTCCCCTTACTGCTGTTCTTCGGGGAGGGGACCATCCGGATGCTTCGTCGCCTTGTGCTGGTCGTTGCCGTGGCCATGCTGTCCACCGCGCTCGCGCTGCCGGCGGGTGCCCAGGCGGCAAAGTGCAACGGGGTCCCGAAGAAGGAGTTGCCTATTCCCGTTCCCGAACGACTACGCGCAGACAAAGCGTGACGGCAAGACGCCGACCGGGAGGCGCGTTGCGTTCGCCCGCTCCGCGATGCCCGCGAACGCGAGCGGAGCGAAGGTCGACCCGCGCGAGTGGAATCGCAACGACGGCTTCAGCCCGGGCCAGCCGATCATGGTCCACCTGTCCGTTCCTGAAGACGCAGGCTCAGTTCAGGCGCTCCGGGATCGTGCCGGTGAACGACCTCGCCAAGTACAGGAGCGCGCCGGCAGCCGCTGCTGCTGCTCGACGAGCGAAGCGGCAAGCGCCAGATCGTCTGGGGCGAGCTCGACGCCGCCAAGGTGCCCGCCGCGAGCCGCCACGTCGTGATCCACCCGGCCAAGAACCTCGTGCCCGGACGCCGCTACGTGGTGGTCCTGCGGAACCTGAAGCGCCGTGCGCCGCGCGGGCTGTGGCGCACGACCTCCAAGGCGCTGCGCAAGGCGCTGCGCAAGGCGAAGGTCAGCCGCTCGAGCGTGTACCTCACGTGGGACTTCACCGTGGCGAGCGACAAGTCGCTCACGGCGCGCCTGCTGAAGATCCGCGACGACGCGTTCGCGCAGCTCGGCGACCGCAACCTGAAGGACGGGGTCATCCAGGGCACGGCACCGAGCTTCACGGTCACGGGCGTCCAGGACTTCACGCCGGCGCAGGACGCGCGCATCGCTCGCACGATCACGGGCACGTTCACCGTGCCTTGCTACCTCGATCGCACCGGATGCCCGCCCGGCGCGCGCTACCACTACTCGAGCTCGAAGCGCGGACGCGCTGCCCACCCAGATGCCCGGCAACGTGGCCCAGGCGCCGTTCCAGTGCAACATCCCGCGCGCCGCGTTCTCGTCCCCCTCGCGCATCTCGCTCTACGGCCACGGCCTGCTGGGCACGCACACGCAGATCGACGAGGACGAACATCAAGGACATGAGCGCGGAGCACGACTTCACGTTCTGCGCGACCGACTGGGCGGGGATGGCCAGCGAGGACGTGCCGAACGCGATCGCGATCCTGCAGGACATCTCGAAGTTCCCGTCGCTGGCCGACCGCCTGCAGCAGGGGATCGTGAACACGCTCTACCTCGGGCGCCTGCTCGCCCACCCGCAGGGCTTCGCGGCCAGCGCCGCCTTCCAGGGCGCCGCCGGCCAGAAGCTGCTCGACACGTCGAACCTCTACTTCGACTCGAACTCACAGGGCGCGATCCTCGGCGGCCTCGCCACCGCGGTGGCGCCCGACTGGAAGCGCGCGGTGCTGGGCGTGGCCACGATGAACTACGGCGCGCTGCTGCCGCGCTCGGTGGACTTCGACACCTACAACGCCATCTTCAGGCCCGCCTATCCCGATGGCGGCACGCGCCTCCTGCTCGTCTCGCTGATCCAGATGCTCTGGGATCGCGGCGAGACGAACGGCTGGGCCTACCACGTGACGAGCAAGCCGCCGCGCAACACGCCGAAGCACACGGTGCTGCTGCACGTGGCGGTGGGCGACCACCAGGTGGCCAACGCCATGTCTGACGTCGAGGCCCGCACGATCGGCGCCTCGGCGTACCGCCCGGCCGTGGCCGCGGGCCGCTCCACGGACAAGACGCCGTTGTTCGGGATCCCGAGCATCAGGAGCTTCCCGTTCGCCGGCTCCGCGATCGTCTACTGGGACGGCGGCCCGCAGACGCCACCCGCCCCGGCGCTCAACATCCCGAACCGAGGCGGGCTGGACCCGCACTCCTTCCCGCGCAGCACCGTGGCGGCCCGCAACCAGAAGTCGTCGTTCCTGTCGCCGAACGGGTCGGTGATCGACGTGTGCGGCGGGCAGCCCTGCCGCACCGACAACTTCAAGTAGGTCGCCCCGCCGATGTGCCGACGAGACTAGTCGGTACCGGCCACCGTCAGCCGGCACAAATCCACCCGTTCCAGTAAGACCTCTGACGCAGGCTGTAGTCTTCGAGTTGTTCGAGTCGCTGGCGCTGGAGCCTGGTGGAGCAGTCGCCGGAGATCGGATCGCCCAGCCCCCGCGATCCTCAGCCCCCGTGATCTCGAACTCCCACGCTGGACGGTGGGTGACATTAACCGCGCGATCGCCGATCGATTCGTGATGTCCGACAACACCGTTAGGTCCCACTCCGGCCGGTAACGGAAAATGCCCGACCTCCAACAAGGGAGCGACTAGGTGTCGGTTCGATCAGCCCGGAGGCCGGTGAGCATCACCGTCGGTCCTGGCATGAGCCATGGCGGACATGTTGGCTGTGGTGGCCACCAGCGCGGCAGTGGTGGTACTCCTCGCGCTCACCCACTCCAACGACGCGTTCTGCTATCTGCTCGCCTTTCCGATCTGGATCGTGTCCAGGGACCTGGGCGTGCTTCCGGGCGCGGCCGTTGGGGTGCTTGCGCTCCTGTACGTAGTCGTCGACGGAGCGGTCTCGAACGGCGCGTTCGGTCCCCTCGGGTACCTCTCGCTCGCGGCCGTCCTGTCGGGGTGGTGGTGGCGGGTGGTCAGGCGGCGCGGCCGAAGGGCGGCGATGGAGCAGGGCCTCAGCCGGCCCTGCTGCGAGTGCTCACCGCCCGGCCCGAGATCACGCGCGGAGCGGAGACTCTGAGCAGCCGCGAGCTCGAAGTGCTGGAGATGATCGCCACCGGTGCGAAAAACGCTGAGATCGCCGACCGCTTCGTCATCTCGCAGAACACCGTCAAGTCCCACGTCGGGCACATCCTGAAGAAGCTGCCCGCCAAGAACCGCACCGCGGCCGCCTTCCGCTACGTCGAGTTGTACGGGCCGCCCGCCCCGTCGAACGGAGACTCGCCGGCTGCCACCAACGGCGATGCGCCGGAGACGCGAGAGATCGGCGCGACGGGCACATCGACCGCGACGGTATCGGCGCTGCTGCGCAAGAACAGACTGCTGCTCACGTTGCACGACGGTCAAGACCTGGAGGTCCCCCTGGTCGAGCAGGTACGCGGTC
Organism: uncultured Thermoleophilaceae bacterium; assembly: GCA_963759625.1. Lineage (GTDB taxonomy): Bacteria > Actinomycetota > Thermoleophilia > Solirubrobacterales > Thermoleophilaceae > JACVRW01. The sequence goes on from CAVXAD010000001.1 coordinate 218,914, forward strand.
GCGTAGACGTCGGGTCGGCCGTGATCGTCTACTTCGATCAGCGCGATCGGACGGTCGGCTGGTACCTGCCTGACGAGGAGATCGGCGTGGACCTCCGGAACTGGGCGCAGTAGGCGTCTGGGTCTTTGCGCTTGGCTATTCGAGCAGTCCGCGGCGCATTCCCTCTGCGACCGCGGCGGCTCGCTCCGAGACGCCGAGCTTCTCGTAGATGTTCTGCAGGTGGCTCTTGACGGTCGAGGGCTCGATGTAGAGCGCGGCGGCGATCTCCGGGGCCGACTGGCCATCGGCGACCAGCCGCAACACCTGCTGCTCGCGCCCGGTCAGCTCGGCCTCGCCGTTCGCGCCGCGAATCCGGATCTGCTGCAGCACCTCCCCCTCGATGCTCTCCGACAACAACGTCTTGCCGTGCGCGGCCGCCGCGATCGCGTTACAGACCTCCTCCGCCGAAGCCGTCTTGTCGAGATAGCCCGCCGCGCCACGCGCAAGCAAGTCATAGACCATGCCGCTATCGGTATGAGTCGAGAGGAACAACACCCGCGTCGGGATCCCGTCGCGCACCACCGCGTTCAACACCTCCGACCCGTCCAGCTCCGGCATCCGCATATCCACCAACGCCACCTCCGGCCGCAACCGCCGGATCTCCTCGATCGCCTCACGACCATCCACCGCCGTCCCCACCAACTCCAGATCAGGCCGGCTCCGGACCGCCTCCACCAGCGCATCCCTGAACATCGGATGATCATCGGCAATCAACACCCGCGTCCGCCCCGTCACGAGCGCTCGCCCGGACCCGCCGGCGTGAAGTCCGGCAACCACACCTGCAGCACGGTGCCCACACCCGGCCCGCTCTCCAGCTTCAAACGCCCGCCGGCCAGCTCGACCCGCTCGCGCATCGACGCAAGGCCGAGGTGTCCAGGCCGCACGCGCATCCCCTGCTCCGCGTCAAAGCCCTTGCCGTCGTCGAGCACCGTGACCGAGACCCCGTTGCTGTCATCGTCGAGGTGCACCTCGACACGCGAGGCGTGGGCATGGTTGCGGACGTTCGCCAGCGCCTCTCGCCCCACGCGGTACAGCAGCGTTCGAACGGCCTGGCTCGGCCGGCGCGTGGAGCGGTCCGCGAGCTCCCACTCGAGGCCGTCCTCTGCGCTCGCCTGCTCGAGGGCGACCGTGAGCGCCACGCCCACTCCGTTCCGGTCCAACTCCACGGGCTGAAGCTCGAACAGAAGCCGCCGCAGCCGCTCGACCGCTGCTCCAGCCTCCTCCCTCAGCCCGTCCAGCTCGCTTGCCAGCTCGGGCTGGGTGGTTCGTGCCGCGAGCGTCTCCAGGCGCATCCTCAGGGCCACCACCGCTTGAACCGAGTCATCGTGCAGGTCCTCGGCAATGCTCTTCCGCTCCTCCTCGTGCGCGCTGATCAGCTGACCCAGCAGCTTCCTGCGCTCCGCGTTCGCCAACTCCAGCTCGCTCACCTTCGCGACCAGCTCCTCGTTCTGAACCCGGAGCTGCTCACGGTCGAGCTCCTTGCGCACGAGCGGGGGTTGCGAAGGCGCCCGGGAAGATCCGAGCACCTCGCCCACCGTGGCCACGATCGTCTTCGGATCAGATGGCTTCGCGATGAAGTGGGACACGCCACAGGCCGCCGCCAGCTGCCTGATCTCGCCCTCGACGTGGCTCGCCGTGCAGAAGACGACGGGGATCGCGCCGGTGCCGGGCTGGTCCCGCAGCCGCCGGACGAACTCGTAGCCGTTCATCGCCGGCATCAGCACGTCGGTGATCACCAGGTCCGGCGCCTCGTCGCGCGCAAGGTCCAGCGCCTCGCCGCCCGTAGACGCCTCGCGCACCGCGTAGCCCGCAAGGCCGAGCGGCGTCGAGAGCAACTCGCGATCGGCGGCGCGATCGTCGAGAACCAAGATCGAGCTCATGCATCCGCCAGGCGCCCGGTCATGGCGCGCCCATTGGAGCGGGGGGGCGGCCCCCGTCTGCTCCCACCCCGCAACTAAAGCGCCTGGGACCCCCTTCCGCAATAGCTCCTTTGGATGATTGGCGTCCATCCGCCTTTCTCCGGCGCACCCTCCGATCGGTGGAGTCGCAGATCCCCCCGCTACCCCCCTACGGGTGGATGGTCAAGGCGCCCGGTCGGCCCGATCCTTCATGGCGTGGGAAGCCATCCAGAGGACAGCGTGATCTGCGTGTCGTGCGGAGCGGTGTGGATCACGTCGCCCCAGAGCACCGCGGAGGCGCCCCGAAGGGTGCCTCCGGTGCGGAGGCGCCCTGGAGCCCGCGCCGCCTGAGCCGGCGGGCGAAGCAGGCTGAGCGGCTAAGCGCCGCTCCTGAACGCTCCTCTCTAGTCCTTTGGGGTTATTGGCGCATGTGCGGGGTATCGGTGTGCGTCGACGCCTAAGGCATGAGATCGCAAAGCTTCCGCTCGGTCCTTCGCTCGGCAGCACGGGTCGCGCTCGGCTCGCTGGTCCTGTCGATGGCGATTGCCGCTCCGGCCTCTGCGGACGGCAGCAAGCCGGCCCGCGCGGCCCAGGGTGGTTGCGCCGGGGCCGACACCTCCACCAGCAACGTGCGCAGCATCCAGATGACGCTGCTCTGCCTGCACAACCTCGAGCGCCGCGCACACGGCCTGAGCCGGCTGCGCTGGAACCGCGACCTCACGGGCGTCGCCTCGAAGTACGCCCGCACGATGGTCTCGCGGCGCCACTTCGCTCACTACTCGGCCGGCCACCGCGACCACATGGACCGGATCGCCGCCAGCAACTACAAGCCCGCAGCGGGCTGCTGGACCGCCGGCGAGAACCTCTTCTCCTCGAAGTCGACCGCGACCCCCAGGCAGCTGCTCTCGGCCTGGCTCGGCAGCCGCGCACACCGCCGCAACATCCTCCACTCAGGCTGGCACGACTTCGGACTCGGAGTCGTCACCACCTCACCCGGCGGCCGCAGCCACGGCCTCACCGTCGTCGCCCTCTTCGGCATCCGCACCCACCACCCCTGCTGAGGGGAACGGCGGGGGCGGGACTGCGGCGGCGCTGGTGTAGCCGGCTACGGCGCGGGGGCTGTGTCGCTTCCCCCGCGCCGTGCCAGAGCTTCGATCAGGCTGCGCGGGAGCGCCGGAGCAACAGGCTGCCCCCTAGAAGCGCAAGCCCTCCCAGGATGGCCAGGATGGGGACGTTGAAGCCCGTCATCGCAAGCGTTTCGCTGTCCTGCGTGCCACCCGCCTGGACGAATGTCACGGGCGTCGTGGGCGTCGTGGCTTCCTCGCGAGTACCGACCTTGCCGAGGACCCTCTCTTCCCGAGTGCCCTTCTTGCCGAGAACCTCGCCCTCCTCTGGCGTCTTAGGCGCCACGGGCGTGGATTCCGGTTGCGGGGTGTCGGGTATCCCCAACGCCACGACCGGCGGGACCGGTGCCGTGCCGGAGTGGCCGGTGCCGGAGCCGGAGCCGGACGGCCGGAGCCGGTGCCGGAGCGGCCGGAGCCGGAGCGGGCGCCGGCTTTGCCGGAGTCGGCTTCACCGGAGGCGACTTCGGAGCGGCCGGAGCCGGTGCCGGAGCGGCCGGTGCCGGTGCCGGAGCGGCCGGTGCCGGTGCCGGAGCTGCCGGAGTCGGCTTCGCCGGAGGCGGCTTCGGCGCGGCCGGAGCCGGTGCCGGAGTCGGCTTCGGAGGAGTCGGCTTCGCCGGAGCCCAGTGGTGCGGCTGCGACGGAGTCCGATGCTCCGACTGTGAGTGACTGCCGTGGTTGTGGTCCGGGCAGTCCGGGGACCACGCGAGCGCGGTCGTGGTCGAAAGACCGAGCAGAGCCGTTACACCGGCTGCAACTCCCAAAATGCGGGTGGAAACTCGTTTGGCGGACACTTGACCTCCTTGTGGTAGACGGCCGACGGGAGTGATTGACCAACTCCTGGACGTGCACCTCGTCGCCCGTCGGTTGTGTGCTCCCAGATGTCTCGACCGTGGGCGAGGCGCGCACATCCCCCCAAGGGATGAAAAGGCCGGTCCCTTTGGGCGATTGCAGCGTGTTACGAGCCGATTTGCCGCTCTGGAGCCCTCCTCGGAGCCGGCGTCCTGGTGGAGGCCTTCAGGATTCGGTAGTCCTCACGGAGGATGCCTCCAGGTAGCGCTCCAAGCGCACGATCACCCCGGTCTGAATGTCGGCGAGCAGGGCGACGGCGCCGTAGACGAAGTAGCTTGACCCCCGTGCGAGGTCCGTCGCCGCAACCTCTGACGATGCGCATCCTCGTGGCGAACACCGGCTCGAGCAGCCTCAAGCTGCGGGCCGTCGACCCTTCCGGCGAGATCGCGGCGGCGGCCGACCTCCCACCGCCCGGCGACCCCGTCGACGCTGAGGCGATCCGGGATTTCGTCCGGACGGCCGAGGGAATCGAGGCTGTGGGCCACCGAGTGGTCCACGGCGGGCGCGATTTCCGCGAGCCGCTGCTGCTCGACGGGGCCGGCATCGCCCGGCTAGGGGCACTCGGAGACCTGGCGCCGCTCCACAACGGTCCCGCGCTGAGGGTGCTGGACACCCTCCGCCGGATCTGTCCTGAGTTGCCCCACGTTGCCTGCTTCGACACCGCCTTTCACGCGAGCATCCCGGACGACGCCGCGCTCTACGCGCTGCCCTCCCACTGGATTGAGCGATTCGGGTTGCGGCGCTTCGGCTTTCACGGCGCCAGCCACGCGTGGGCCTCCCGGCGCGCCGCGGAGCTGCTCGACCGCCCGCCGGCCGTGCTGCGGCTCGTGACGTGCCACCTCGGCGCCGGTGCGTCGCTCGCCGCCGTACGCGGCGGTCGCTCGGTCGACACCACCATGGGCTTCACGCCGAACGAGGGGCTGGTGATGGCCACCCGGTCGGGCTCGGTCGACCCGGGGATGCTCCTCTGGCTCATTCGCGACGCCGGCGTCGAGGCGGACGAGGTCGAGCAGGCCTTGGAGCACGAGTCGGGGCTGCGCGGGCTCTCCGGAACCTCCGGCGACATGCGCGAGGTGCTCGCGGCCTCGGAGCACGACCCGCGATCACGGACCGCGCTCGCGGTCTATCTCCACCGCCTCCGGGCCGGGATCGCCGCGATGGCGGCGTCCACCGAGGGCCTCGACGCGCTCGTCTTCACCGGTGGGATCGGCGAGCACTCGCCGGCCGTGCGGGCCGGGGCCTGCGCCGGTCTCGGGTTTCTCGGCGTCCGGCTCGACCGTTCCCGCAACGAGGGACCTCGGGCCGGTGACGACGACGTTGCGGGCGCTGGATCGCCCGTCAGGGTGCTCGTGGTGGAGAGCCGCGAGGACCTCGAGATCGCCCGCTCGGTCCGCGTAGTGCTGGGCCGCTAGCTCGCCTCAGCCGGCCAGGCCCAGTCGCGCACGGCCGGTGGGTCGTCGCCGGTGGCTCGCGTGTACGCGCGGTGGCGCAGGCGCTCGTCCACCATCGCCTGCGCGCACCTCGGCGGCCCGGGAGCCAAGTCCCGGCACCCGGTCGATCACGTCCATCACGAGATGGAAGCGATCCATGTCGTTCAGCATGAGCATGTCGAAGGGCGTGGTGGTGGTGCCCTCTTCCTTGTAGCCACGAACGTGGATCTGCCGATGGTTGGCGCGCCGGTAGGTAAGGCGGTGGATCAGGGTGGGGTAGCCGTGGTAGGCGAAGATCACCGGGCGATCTGAGGTGAAGAGCGCGTCGAAGTCAGCGTCCGAGAGTCCGTGTGGATGCTCGGCATGCGGCTGCAGGCGCATGAGGTCGACGACGTTGACGAAGCGCACGCGCAGCTGTGGCAGGTGCTCGCGCAGCAACGCGGCCGCGGCCAGTGCCTCGACGGTTGGGGTGTCGCCCGCGCAGGCCATCACCACGTCCGGCTCGTCCGGCGCGTCGTTGCTGGCCCACGGCCAGATTCCGAGGCCGCGCGAACAGTGCACGAGAGCCTCGTCCATGCTCAGGAAGTCCAGGGCGGGCTGCTTGCCCGCGACGATCACGTTGATGTAGTGACGCGAGCGCAGACAGTGGTCAGCCACCGACAGCAGGCAGTTGGCGTCGGGCGGTAGGTACACGCGCGCGATCTCGGCCTTCTTGTTGGCCACGTGGTCGATGAATCCGGGGTCTTGGTGGCTGAAGCCGTTGTGGTCCTGGTGCCACACGAGGGAGCTGAGGAGGATGTTCAGCGACGGGACCGGCCGGCGCCACGGGATCTCTGAGCTGACCTTCAGCCACTTGGCGTGCTGGTTGACCATCGAGTCGACGATGTGGATGAACGCCTCGTAGCAGTTGAACAGCCCGTGGCGTCCGGTCAGGAGGTAGCCCTCCAGCCAGCCTTCGCAGAGATGCTCGCTCAGGACCTCCATGACGCGCCCGTCGGGCGCGAGATGGTCGTCGGTCTGGAGGCGCTCGGCCTCCCACGTCCGCTCGGTGGCCTCGAACACCGCGCCGAGGCGGTTCGAGGCGGTCTCGTCGGGGCCGAAGATCCGGAAGTTCGCCGTGCGCGCGTTACACCTGAGGACGTCGCGCAGGAAGCCGCCGAGGACGCGCGTTGCCTCGCTGGTGCCCGTCGCCGGCGAGGTGACGGTGACCGCGTAGTCGCGGAAGTCCGGCAGCTCGAGGTCCCGGGTGATCAAGCCGCCGTTGGCGTGGGGGATCGCTCCCATGCGACGCGCGCCCACAGGTGCCAGCGCGGCCAGCTCGGTGCGCAGCGCGCCACGTTCGTCGAACAGCTCCTCTGGTGCGTAGGAGCGCATCCACGTCTCCAGCTGGGTGAGGTGCTCGGGGTTGGTGGCGAGGCTTGTCAGCGGCACCTGGTGCGAGCGGAACGAGCCCTCGGCGGGAAGGCCGTCGACGATCTTGGGCCCGGTCCAGCCCTTGGGGCTGCGCAGCACGATCAGGGGCCACGGTTGGTGCTCGGTCACGCCTTCATGTCGCGCGGCGTGCTGGATCCCCGCGATCTCGTCGGCCACGCGGTCCAGCGTCGCCGCCATGAGCTGGTGCATCGCCTCCGGCTCATGGCCTGACACGAAGTGCGGTGCGTAGCCGTAGCCCACGAGCAGACTGCGCAGCTGGTGCTCGGGGATCCGCGCCAGGAGCGTGGGGTTGGCGATCTTGTACCCGTTGAGGTGCAGGATCGGCAGCACCGCACCGTCGCGGGCGGGGTTCAGGAACTTGTTGGAGTGCCAGCTGGAGGCCAGCGGCCCGGTCTCGGCCTCGCCGTCGCCGATGACGCAGCACACCAGCAGATCCGGGTTGTCGAAGGCCGCCCCGAAGGCGTGCGCCAGTGAGTAGCCCAGCTCGCCTCCCTCGTGGATCGACCCGGGCGTTTGCGGGGCCACGTGGCTGGGGACCCCACCCGGGAACGAGAACTGGCGGAAGAGGCGCCGCAGGCCGTCTTCGCTTCGGTCGATGTGTGGGTAGACCTCGGAGTAGGTGCCCTCCAGGTAGACGTTGCTCACCAGCGCAGGGCCGCCGTGCCCGGGGCCGGCGACGTAGAGGACGTCGATGTCGCGGGCGCGGATCAGCCGGTTGAGGTGCGCGTAGACGAAGTTCAGCCCTGGGGTCGTGCCCCAGTGGCCCAGCAGCCGCGGTTTGACGTGCTCGACGGCCAGCGGCTCGCGCAGCAACGGGTTGTCGAGCAGGTAGATCTGGCCGACGGAGAGGTAGTTGGCGGCCCGCCAGTACGCGTTCAGCGCGTGCAGATCGGCGTCGGAGAGCGGTGCCTCGTGCGCAGGCGGGGTGGGGAGCACGTGGGTCATTGTTCCTGTCGCGGTCGGGGGGTGACGTCGCCGCGAAGCTCTCGATGCTAGGCCACTTCGGCTCCCGTGGCCGCCGAGAAGAAGCGGCGGTAGCGCGACTCCGGGCTGAGGCGGTGAAAGACATCCAGGAGCCACCGCTTGTCTTCGGGGCGGATCGCCCGAATCAGCACGCGGTCTTCGCTCCGGATCGTGGCCTCGTGCTCGGTGGTGTCTCCTTCGTGTGACAGCCGCGCGAGCGTAGCGGGCACACGTGCTTGCACTTGGGGTCGGAGCAGACCTATATTGCCTCAGCGTCGAGACCGCCACAGATGGAGGGCGCTTGGCCGGCGAGCGGAGGGGTCTGCTTGTTTCCAAAGGATGGGTCCAGGCCGTCGTCCTGGTCGTGCTCATCGGGTTCTTCATCCTCGGCCTGCTCGCGTACCGCACCTACATGGCCCACCCCCCGGTGCCGAGGACGGTCGTCGACTCCCAGGGACGCGTTCTCTACACCGGCAGGGACATCCAGAAGGGCCAGCAGGTCTTCCTGCACAACGGGCTCATGGAGTACGGGTCGGCGTTCGGCCACGGCGCGTATCTCGGCCCCGACTACACCGCCGACTACCTGCGCCGCGCGTCCGATCTGGTCAAGCGCTCCTACGGCGGAGCCGCCTCGGACTCCGCCGGGCGCAAGACGATCGAGGACTTCCGCGTCAACCGGTACGACGAGAAGACCAAGGCGCTCGCGCTGACCCCTGCGCAGGCCGACGCATTCCGCCGGCTCGTGCCGCACTACAGCCGGTTCTTCTCTGACCCGACGACCGCGCACGGCCTGCGTGAGAGTGCGATCACCAATCCTGAGCAGCTACGCCAGCTGACCGCCTTCTTCGCGTGGACGGCATGGGCCGCGTCGACGAATCGACCCGGGCACAACTACTCCTATACGAACAACTGGCCGCCGGAGCCGCGGGTCGACAACAAGCCGACCGCGAACGTGATCGTCTGGTCGGTGCTGTCGCTGATCGCGCTGCTGGGCGGCATCGGGTTGCTCTTCGGCGCCTTCGGTCGATGGGGCCGCAACCTGGGGTGGCACGGCCGCGAGCAGGCCACCCTCACCTTCCGCTCGCCCGGGGACGTGGCGCTCACACCCGCGCAACGGGCGACGGCGTGGTTCTTCTTCGTGATGGCGGCGCTGTTCGTGATCCAGACCATCGTCGGCGCCGCGGCCCAGCACTACCGCGCGGAGATCGACAGCTTCTTCGGCTTCGACCTGGCCAAGCTGTTCCCCTACAACCTGATGCGGACCTGGCACGTCCAGCTCGCGCTGTTCTGGGTGGCCACCTCGTTCGTCGCAGCGGGGATCTTCCTGGCGCCGATGATCGCCCGGCGCGAGCCGAAGCACCAGGCCAAGCTCGCGTTCGCCCTGCTCGGGGCGTTGGCCGTGGTCGTGTTCGGGACGCTGATCGGCTCATACCTCGGTGTGCACGGGGTGCTCGAGGATGCCGCTTCCAACTGGTTCGGCCTCCAGGGCTTCGAGTACCTCGACCTCGCGCGGCTCTGGCAGGTGCTGCTGTCGATCGGCCTGTTCGCCTGGGTCTTCATGCTCTGGCGCGTGCTGCGCAGCCGCCTGGCCGCCGAGCACCCGGGAAACATGCCGTGGCTGTTCTTCCTGGCGGCCTGCGCGATCCCGGCGTTCTACGCGGTCGGGTTGATCGCCCGGACCGGCGACAACTTCACGACCACGGAGTTCTGGCGCTTCTGGGTGGTGCACCTGTGGGTGGAGGACTTCCTGGAGCTCTTCACCACGGTGATGGTGGCCTACATGTTCGTGCTGCTCGGCGTGGTGCGCGAGAGGATCGCGCTGACCGTCGTGTTCCTCGACATAGTCCTGTACTCGATCGGCGGCGTCGTGGGGACGATGCACCACCTCTACTTCTCCGGAGAGCCGGCCGAGCACATGGCGCTCGGCGCGTTCTTCTCCGCGGCGGAGGTGATCCCGCTGACCTTCCTGACCGTCGAGGCGTGGAGCTTCTTGCAGCTCGGTGCGGCCCAGGAGTCGCGGTCCGAGACTCCCGTTCCCTCACCGCTGGGCGGTCATGTTCCTCGTCGCCGTGGGCTTCTGGAACTTCGTTGGCGCCGGTATCTTCGGCTTCCTCGTAAACCTGCCGATCGTGTCCTACTACGAGATCGGCACGGCGCTGACCGCCAACCACGGTCACGCGGCGATGATGGGCGTCTACGGGATGCTCGCGCTGGGCCTGGCGCTGTTCTGCCTCCGCTACCTGATACCTGCCGACAAGTGGCCGGAGAGGTGGGCGCGCATCAGCTTCTGGTCGACGAACATCGGGCTTGCCTGGATGTGCTTCGCCACGCTCCTGCCCTTGGGCATCCTGCAGCTCTACAAGTCGGTGAACGAGGGTTACTTCGAAGCCCGTGAGCTCAAGTTCCTGACCAACGACACCAACGCCCTCCTCGAGTGGCTGCGACTTCCCGGCGACATCTTGTTCATCGCCGGCGGCGCGCTTCCGGCGCTGTACATCGCTTACCTGGGCATCCGCCACACCGTCAAGCGCGTCACGCTCGAAGAGCCCGAGGACATCCTCTTCACGGATGTGGCCCAGCCCGCGGGCGCCTCGATGATCGCGGCTGACGAGGCGACCGCGGCGAGGCTGAGATGAATCCGGAGGTGCTGCTGGCCACCGGGTACGCCGGCCTGCTCGTGGCCGGTGCATTCGCTTTGGAGTGGCTGTCGGCGCATACGCACCGCCGCTCCCTGCGCTACCGGACCGCCGGCTTCAGCTACGACGCGATGCACGACCGGTGGCAGTGTCCCGAAGGCCAGGACCTATGGCCTCATGAATTCGACCACGAGCGCCGCCTCGTGCGCTACCGGGCCAAGGCCCACATTTGCAACGGCTGTCCGCGCAAGCCAGCCTGTACCGACTCCGATCGCGGCCGCGAGATCGTCAGGCCTCTGGATCCGTGGCCCCATTCCGAGGCGGGCCGCTTCCACCGCGTGATCTCCCTGCTCATGGTCGCGCTGGCCGCGCTGATCCTCGTAGCCGAAGCGGTCCGCCACCACGCGCCGTCCGAGGCCACTCTGATTGCCGGACTGCTCATCGCTGCCGCACTCGCGGGGCGCCGGCTGCTGCGCGACCTCCGCGCTCACCCCGCCAACTTCCCCACACCCACGTCCACCCATGGGCTCGGCCTGGTTGCAACCGGCGCCGACGGACGCCGGCCGCCGAGCCGCTGGCCCTCACAGAACAGAACGGAGGCATGACAATGCTGCTGGCCATCGGAGTGATCGTCCTTGTGGTTCTCATCGCTGCCGCGTTCAGCGTCAGGGTGCTGCGCGAGTATGAGCGCGCGATCGTCTTTCGCCTCGGCCGGCTGTTGCCGGTCAAGGGTCCCGGTCCCGTGATGCTGTTGCCGATGGTGGATCGCATCGTCCGCGTGGACCTGCGCACGGTCACACTCACGATCCCGCCGCAGGAGGTCATCACCCGCGACAACGTCCCAGCCCGGGTGGCGGCGGTCTGCTACTTCCGCGTGGTCGATCCGGCGTCCGCAGTCACGCAAATCGAGGCCTACGCCCCCGCCACGTCGCAGATTGCGCAGACGACGTTGCGTTCCGTGTTGGGTAAGGCGGAGCTGGATTCGCTGCTGGCGGAGCGGGAGCGCTTGAACGAGGACCTGCAGAAGATCATCGATGAGCAGACGGAGCCGTGGGGGGTGAAGGTGACGACGGTCGAGATCAAGGACGTGGAGATCCCGGAGCGGATGCAGCGTGCGATGGCGCGCCAGGCCGAGGCCGAGCGTGAGCGGCGGGCGAAGATCATCGATTCGGAGGGCGAGTTCCAGGCGGCGGCGAAGTTGTTGGAGGCGGCGGAGTTGATCAGTCGCAATCCGGCGACGATCCAGTTGCGGTATCTGCAGACGTTGCGGGAGATCGGCGCCAACGAGAGCTCGACGATCGTGTTCCCGTTCCCGCTCGACCTCTTGCAGCCGTTGTTGAACAACGCGAAGGTCGCGGACGCCGCCCCGGCGCTCGCCGCCAACGGCGGCGGTGCGCGCGGAGCGGGAGCGCCGGAAGGGAGCGTCTAACGGAGAGGAGCAGGGATGGCGAAGAAGGCGGATTTCAACGCAGAGGAGTGGTCGACGGTCGTGGAGGGGCCGGTGCTAGCCGGCATGCGGGTGGTCACCGCGCACCGGGGTGGAACGATCCGCGAGAGCCTGGCGATGGGAAAGGTCTACGCGGAGGCGCGCCGGCAGCAGGGAGAGAGCGGGCTCCTGGATGCCCTCGCCTCGAGCCCGCCTGCGCTGGACCAGGAGCGCCTCCGCGCGGCTGGTGACCTCGGCGAAGCCATCACCGAGCGCCTTCGCGAAGCGCTCCGGATCCTGGAGCAGAAGGCGTCGCCGGAGGAGATCGAGGCCTACAAGGGCTTCGTGGTGAGCGTGGCCGAGGCGGCCGCGAAGGCCCACAAGGAGGGGGGCTTCATCGGCATCGGCGGCAAGGAGGTGAGTGAAAGCGAGCAGGCGGCTCTCGACGAGATACGGGCGGTGCTCGGGATGACCCCGGACTGAGGAGAGCCGCGTTGCGGGCGGCAGCCGGCCGCAGCGGAGGGGATAGGCGCTCGGCGGCGGTGCCGATGGCTTAGGTGACGCCACGGTAATGCCGATGGCTTAGGTGAGGCCACCGGCGACGCCGGAGCTCGAGTCGAGAGAGGCAGGGCAAGACATGGGTAGTTCGCGATGCCGGAGGGGGCTACTCCTCGCGTCGAGCTCGTTTGCTCTCCTCGCACCTGCGGGCCTCGCTGCCGCCGCTTGCCCCACGGGTCCTCCACCACCTTGCCGTCCGGTGGCGTTCACCGGCAGCGTCGGAGCTCACGCCTCCCGATGCGCCCACAAGCCGCCCAGCTGCCGTGATCGGCGCGGGCCAAGGGGTCCACGAGGTGTTCCGGGTGAGCGGGGAGTCACAGGCAGGACTGGGGCGAGAGGGGACGATGGCTCGACCGGGGCGACGGGTTTGCGAGGACTAACGGGGACTACGGGTGATACCGGCGCGACTGGAGCCACCGGACCACAGGGCCTGCAAGGCGTCCAGGGTGATGTGGGCGCCCCCGGGCTGCCGGGGGCCACGGGCGACACCGGCGCGACGGGCGACGCGGGCCCCACCGGCAACACCGGGCCCGCAGGGTCTGCAAGGCGTCCAGGGTGATGTGGGCGCCCCCGGGCTGCCGGGGGCCACGGGCGACACCGGCGCGACGGGCGACGCGGGCCCCTCCGGCGACACCGGCCCGCAGGGTCTGCAAGGCGTCCAGGGGGATATCGGCCCCGCTGGAGATACCGGCGACACCGGCCCGCAGGGTCTGCAAGGCGTCCAGGGGGATATCGGCCCAGCCGGCGCGACCGGCGGCACCGGGCCCCCGGGCCCCCCGGGGCCGGCCTCAAGCGGGCTGACCGAATATGCCTATGTCTACAACGAGGGCGCTGAGGTCGTCGCGATCGAGGCTGCTCTCACCTTTGACAGGAACGGCGTCATGACCCCCGGCATCACCCACGCGCCGGGCGACGCCGGGATCCGTTTCGTGAATGCCGGTACCTACAAGGTCACATTCTCGATGTCGGGTGTGGAACCGAGCCAGATGGCGCTGTTCGTCAATGGCGTCGTGGTCCCCGGCACGGTTTACGGCTCCGGCGCCGGGACCCAGCCGAACATCGGACAGGCGATCCTCATCCTGGGCGCCGGCGACGTTCTCACCGTGAGGAACCACTCGTCGGCGGCGGCGGTCACCCTCCAGACCCTTGCCGGCGGAACGCAGACCAATGAGAACGCCTCGATCATCGTTGAAAAGCTCGGCTAGATCGGTGAACTCCGAGCGCGTGGCTACATCCCGCCGTGGCCGGTCGCTGGTGGCGGTCACCCTCATCGCAGCGTCGCTGACCGTCACCGCATGCGGCTCGGATTCACCGACCATCCTCAACACCGAGAAGATCGAGCGGGCGATCGAGCACAGCAGCCTGGCCCAGCGCGGAACACACGCGCAGGTCACGTGCCCCTCGGGTGTGCTCCAGAAGACGGGGCTGACGTTCTCGTGCATGGCGCTCGTCAGAAATGACAGCACGCGGTTCGTGGTCACCCAGGTGAACGGATCCGGTCGAGTTCACTATGAGGCCCGCTGACACGTGACGACGATCGGTGGCGCGGTAAACGACCCCCATCCTGCCCCGGCCGATCAGCGACTCCGCCCGGTAGCCGGCGAACGTAGCGCCAGGAGCTACGCCGGTCTCGAGGCGCCTCCGGTCAACGACCAGCCGAACCGCGTTCGCTCGTCCTCCGGCGCCAGCCCGCCCGGCCGCGGCCCCCTCCGGACCAGCACCATCGGCGCCGGCGGCGCTTCCACGAGGGCGGTCCTGACCCGGCCGAGGCCCTCCTGGCGCCAGCGCTCCGAGAGCCCGACCACCAGCAAGCCGGCCCCGTCGGCGAGTGCTCTGATGCCCTCTCGCCCGGGGGTGGCGAGGAGCGGCTCGGCCACAACCCCGGCGCTCCTCTGCACGATGAGCGACGCATCGGCGAGCAGGGGACTCGCGTCGCGGCCGTCCTCGCGGCGCTCCGACGCGGCGCCGATGAGCCTCAGCGGGGTGTTCATGGCCCGGGCCACCCAGGCCCCGAGCTCGAGTGCCGCCCAGTCGTGCCAGGCGGCGCCGAAGGGAAGCACCACGGGCCCTGATCGGAGTGTGCCGCCCGTCGGGACGAGCAGGGCCACGTCGCAGGTCGCCTGCTCGAGGACAATTGCCGCGTCGCCCTCGAGCGGGGAGTCGCCGGCATCCATCAGCAGCAGGTCCACGTCCTGCTGGGAAGCCACCCGAACGATGTCGCGCGCGGGCGTGAGGGACGCGAAGGCGGCGGTCCGGACCGCGAGGCCGTCCGCGAGCAGCTCGTCTCGCCGACCGGCGAGCGCCGCCGTGGCAGCGCCGAGCGCGGCCGGTTCCACCACGCTCGCGATGATCAGCTCGTGCGGTCTGCTCGATGCCGCCAGCGGTTGCGCCAGCCCCAGCAGCGGATCGAGGGCTTCGCGCCCTGTGGGCGCGAGCAGGATCGAACGATCGGCCGGCGCGACCTCAGGAGCGGCCGCCGGCTCCTGCGCCAGATCCAGGGCGGGGTCGTGCCGCAGGATCGCCTGCTCGAGCTGCCTCAGCTCCTGGCTCGGCTCGAGACCGAGCTCCTCCGAGAGGTGCGCGCGGCCCAGCGCGGTAGGCCTCGAGGGCCTCGGCCTGCCGGCCGGAGCGGTACAGCGCCAGCAGCAGCTGACACCGCAGGCGCTCCCGCAACGGATGCTCGACCACGAGGGCCTCCAGCTCGCCGACGAGCTCCGTGTGCCTACCGGTGGCGAGATCGGCGTCGATGCGTTGCTCGAGTGCCGCCTGACGCAGCTCCTCGAGGCGCGCGATCTCGATCTGGGCGAAGGGCTCGTACTCCAGGTCGGCCAGCGCGTTCCCGCGCCAGAGCGCCAATGCCTGGCGCAGCTTCTGCCGGGCGTTCTCGGGGTCCGTGCCGCGAGCATCGCCGAGCAGCTGCTCGAAGCGGGCAAGATCGAGCTCCGAGGGCTCGACCTGGAGGAGATAGCCGGGCGCCCGCGTGACGAGCCTGCCCTCGCCCAGCTCCTTTCGCAGCCTCGAGACGTGTACCTGGACGCTCTTGGCCGCCGTCGCCGGCGGCTCGTCCCCCCAGAGCTGGTCGATCAAGCGGTCGGCCGACACGACCTCGTTCGCGTGCAGGAGCAGCAGCGCGAGCAGTGAGCGCGGCTTGACGCCACCGAGCGCCAGCGATCGCTCGCCCTCGATCACCTCCAGGGGGCCAAGGAGCCGGAATTCCATAGGAGCCACCAGTCCAGCCGCGACCGTACACCGGGCCGGTCGAGCAGAGCAAGGCGGCGCTCCTCGGGGGCGCCGACCTCTGGGACCAGTGTCAGGGAACCTCGGGGCGAACGGGGGGCTGGCGCAGCGAGAACGGCGGGTAGCGGTCGGTCACGAGGATGAAGGCGTAGCCGGCCACGCGGTTGTGCCAGCGGATCACGCCCTCGACGAAGTCGAAGATGCCACGCGGGTAGCGGCCGGTGAAGAGGATCGCGAACCAGGTCGCGATCACCACGAACACCACAGCGACGGAGAGGAAGAACAAGACGATGTAGTGGGGGATCGCGAGGAACCACTTGACGAGCGGCAGCCAGCGGTTGAGCTCCTGCTTCGGGTCCGGGTAGGGGAAGTCCAGGCGCACCGACTGGTGCTCGTCGGTCGACGGATAGCGGTCGTCCATCAACGCCACATAGACGCCGACCCGGTTCGTGAAGCGCAGCAGCTCGAGGTTCCAGTCGAACCACCAGCGCGGGTACTTCTCGCGGAACAGGATCATCAGCAGCGGCGGAAAGAAGAGGAGCCCCGTGCCGCCCAGGGCGAGGCTGGCACTGCCGGCGTGGCCCTCGAAGCCTCCTCCGCCCGTGTCGCCGCTGAGGGCCCCGAGCACGATCGCGATCGGGATCACCGTGAAGATCCGGAAGGCCGTGGTCACACGGTTGAGGTCCCGGCCCGGGTAGTCCACCGAGAACCGGACCGGATGGTCGTCGCTCATTGCGTGCCCCTTTCGCTCGCATCACTTCGCGAGTTGTTCGCGTTGGCGCCGTGGCTGTCGACGCGATTTCGAAACCCGATCCGATCCGCCGGCTCGTGGCCGCCTGCTGGACGCGGTTACGGGACGACCCGCATCGTATCTCGAAGGCCTGCGGTGGGCTACGGCGCCATCACGACGCGACCGAAGGCCTGGCGGCTCTCGATGTACCCGTGCGCGGCGGCGGCCTCGGCGAGCGGGAACGCCCGGTCGATCTCGACGCGCACGCCGCCGCTTGCGACCCGCTCGAGCAGATCGGCGATCATCGCGTGGACGCGCGGGTACTCCGTCAGCAGCGCCCCACCGAGAAAGACGCCGCGCAGCGCATTGTTCTGCGCCCACAGATCCTTGGCCTCGACCTCGGAGCCGGCACGACCCGCTATCCCCACGCTGACAAGCGTCCCCCGGTACGCGAGCGCGCCGATGCTGTCGACCAGGTTCTTGCCACCGACCGAATCGAGGATCAGGTCGGCGCCGCGCCCGTCGGTCAGCTCGCGGGTTCGCTCGACGAAGTTCTCGCTGGCGTAGTTGATCCCGTGGTCGAGACCGAACTCCTTCAGGCGCTCGAGCTTCTCGTTGCTGGAAGCGGTCGAGATCACGGTCGCACCTGCCTGCTTGGCGAGCTGGATCGCGGCCATCCCGACGCCTCCCGCCCCCGCGTGGATCAGGGCCGTCTGCCCGGTCTCGAGGTTGCCGGCGGTGAACAGGCATTCCTGGGCGGTGCCCAACGCGACCGGGACACACGCGGCGGGAGCCGCGTCCAACCCGTCCGGGATCGGCCATGTGGACATCGCGGGAACGGCCCGCTTGGAGGCGTGCGACCCCGCCATGTTCAGGGTCACGACCCGGTCGCCGACCGCGCGGTCCTCGACGCCGGCGCCGACCTCGATGACGGCGCCCGCGGCGAGATACCCCACGATGTGCGGGACCGAGGGCGGCGGCGACCCGGCGCGGGCCAGCAGGTCCCCGCCCTCGATGCTGATCGCCTCGACGTCGATCAGCACGCAGCCGTCAGGGCACTCGGGATCCGGTACGTCCTCGTAGCGCAAGACATCCGGGGCGCCGTTCTCGTAGATCACCGCCGCCTTCATCGGGGCGCGACTCTATTTGAGGCCCGCGGAGCGCGCCTCCTCGACGCAGCGCGTCAGATCGCCAAGCCGGCAGCCACGGTCACGCGGAAGACCCGGCCGTTGGCCAGCGTGTACTTCGTGTAGGGGCCCGCTTGGCCGGACACAGCGACGCACGAGCGCCAGCGCCTGTATCGGGCTGGACCACCGTAGGCACGACACGCCAGTGCCGGATCGGTTTCGCGCAGCGCCTGCTCGCTGGAACCGACTCCAACCCCGCCGGGTCCGCGCTGTTTCTGAGACTCCGTCTGGAGGTTCCACACCGCCCCACCCTCATCCAGCGTCACGCGCAACCCGCGGCTGCGATAGACCAATGTCGTCCAGCCCAAGTGCAGGTCCGAGCGCCGGACCGCCTCCGGCGCGCCGAGGAGCCGTGTCACAGCCGCGCGCCCCATCCTCAGCCGAACACCGGCGATGCTCTCGTTCGGGACGATGCCCTGGTGGTCGGGGTGTGCGGTATCGGCCCCCCGCTCAGAACCCGTGCTCACCACGCGCCCGTCGTCGCCCCCGGCGCAACCGCTCAGCGCCCCAAGCGCAACCAACACGGCCACACCGCGAGCAGCCATCAGCCGAAGGCGCGGGCCCGGGCGGCTCTCAATGGGACGCACGTCTGGACCTCCACGCAGGGGATTCGCAGGCTGATCACCCCCGCCAAAGCCCCTGCCGGCGCGAGCGTTCCTTGAAGACCGAAGCTAACAGCGATCGCGCAACGAGGTAGCAATCGCCGACAGGATGAGCCACTAGTCACGTTGTTGCGGCCTGGCCGAGGCCGTGGGACGCTCATCGCCATGCCTTCGGATGGCCTGCCGCCGGGACCGCCGGAGTCGCAGCTGCGCCAGGTTCTCGAGTGGACCTGGAGGCCCGTCCGGATGCTCGAGGAGTGCCACCGCCGCTACGGCGACGCCTTCACCCTCCGCATGGCAGGGCTCCCGCCGATCGTGATCCTTTCCGACCCGGCGGCGGTCCGCGAGGTCTTTACCGGTGACCCCGAGAAGCTGCGATCCGGTCAGGCCAACCGCTTCCTCGAGGCGGCCCTCGGCCGGCACTCGCTGCTGGTCCTCGACGGTGGCGAGCATCTGCGCGAGCGGAAGCTGATGCTGCCGCCGTTCCACGGCGAACGCATGCGAGCCTACGCGGGGGTGATCGACTCGATCGCCGAGCGCGAGGTGGCGAGCTGGCCGACGAATGAGCCGTTTCGCGTCGCTCCCGCCATGCGCTCGATCGCGCTGGAGGTGATCCTGCGCGCGGTGTTCGGGGTCGAGGACGTCGCACGGAACGCCCCGTTGCGCCGCGCGCTCGAGCGGATGCTGGCGGGCACGACGCCCCCCTGGCGCTTCCTCGGCCTGCTCCTTGCACAGCGCCTCGCTCCCTCCGTGCGCGGATGGCGGCGAGTCAGCCCGCTGATGCGACGCGTGGACAAGCTGTTGTTCGCCGAGATCGCGCGCAGGCGGAACGAGCCAGGCGGCGCCGATCGAGACGACATCCTGTCGCTGCTGATCGGCGCCCGCGACGATCGCGGCGAGCCGCTGAGCGACGAGCACCTGCGCGACGAGCTGATGACCATGCTGGTAGCCGGGCACGAGACCACCGCCACCGCGCTCGCGTGGGGCCTCGAGCGGCTCGCGCGCAGCCCCGCGGCGCTCGACCGCCTCGAGGCGGAGGTGGACGCGGGCGAGGACGCCTACCTGGATGCGACCGCCTCCGAGACCCTTCGCATCCGACCCGTGGTCCCGTTTGCGCTCCGCGAGCTGACCGAGCCGATGAGCATCGGCGGGTTCGATCTGCCGGCGGGCGCTCGCGCAGCGCCGTGCGGGTGGCTGCTGCATCGGCGCCACGACATCTACCCGGACCCCGACGCGTTCAGGCCGGAGCGCTTCCTGGAAGCGCCGCCGGGCACCTACACGTGGATCCCCTTCGGGGGCGGTACCCGCCGCTGCCTCGGCGCGAGCTTCTCGATGTTCGAGATGAAGCACGTCCTGCGGGCGGTCGTGGGCGCACGCCGGGTGACGGCCATCGGCGCGGGCGACGAGGGCTACGGCCGCCGCGGCGTCACCTTCGTGCCGGCCGACGACACCCCGCTGCTCCTGCCGGCGCGCACGCCGGCCCGAAGGGCGGCAGCGCTGGCGGTCTGACGTCGTACCGGCTTAGGCTTGGCCGCATGGCCGGCCTGACGCTCCTCGTGGCCAACGCCGCGATTCGCTTGGGCTATGGCCTGGCCGTCCTCGCCGCTCCGTCGAAGGCCGTCCTCGGGGACGTGCCGCTCGCTCCCGACACCGAGGAGCTCCCGGAGGCGCGGCTCTTTGTCCGCGGCTTTGCAGCGCACCAGATCGCAGTTGCGGTCGTCGGCCTCGCCGGCTTGCGTCAGCGCAAGCTTCGACGCCCCGGGCTGCTCCTCGCTGCGGCGACCGACCTCGCCGACATCGCCTCCGCGGTAGTGGAGGCACGCGCGAGAGGGCGCCTCGACTCCGATCTGAGTGGAGGCATCGCTTTTTCCGGTGCAGGCCTGGTGTCGGCCCTTGTCTCTCTCAGAGAGCACATAAGCAAAGCTAAGCGACCGGTTCGGCCCGGCCTGTGTCGCGCGAGCGCAGGGCGGCGGCGAAGAGGCGATGGCTCTCGAGCGCCTCCTCGGGCGTGGCGCAGCTGAAGCGGCCCTCGAGTGCGCCCGCCCGCTCGGCCAGGAAGGCGGCCCACATCTGGAGGACCGCATCCGCGAAGCCGAACTCGAAGACCCCTCCGGTGATGGTCGGAAACGCTGACTGGCTGCCGACCTCGAGGCGCTCCCAGACCTGGTTTCCGTCCCGGACGGCGAAGCGGTGGACGGCCTTCGTGTCGGCGGTCGAGAACGCCACGCCGCCGTCCATCCCCAGCGCCGTGATGCGCCACGTGTTGAGGTGGCCGGGCGCGATGCGGTGGGTGCGCAGGGTGAGCGGAAAGCCGGCGTCGCAGTGGAGTGTCCCGTTGTCGATCGTGTCGCAGGGCACGGGCCGGCCGTCGGGGCCGGGCCGCTCGGTGACGATGTCCTGGAGCTGGGCGAAAACCGTCCGCGGGCGCCAGCCGACGCGCAACGGGACGTGTGCGACGTGCATCCCGAGATCACCCATCACGCCGATCTCGCCGCAGTAGCGCGCCTGGCGCTTCCAGTTGATCGGCTTGCTGCGGTCCAGGTCGCTCGAGTGCAGGAAGGCGCTCTCGGCCTCGATCACCTGACCCAGCGCCCCCGAGCGGATCGTGTCTAGCGCGAGCTGGGCGCCTGGGAAGTACGGCATCTCGCTCGAGCAGCGCACGAAGAGCTCTGTCCGCTCGTTCAACGCGTCGACGATCCGGGTCGCCGCCTCGAGATCGATCCCGAACGGCTTCTCGGCCAGGAAGTCTTTGCCAGCCGTGATCGCGTCGAGGTACAGCCGCTCGTGCAGGTGGTGTGGCACGGCGAGGTAGAGAACCTCGACGGCGTGGTCGGCGAGCAGGTCCCCGTAGTCGCTCGTGCGCAGGCGGACGCTGTCGATGCGGTCGAACCAGGCGAGCGCCTCCGGGTTCGTATCGCAAACGGCGACGAGCTCCGGTCGAACGGGGTGGTCCTGAAGCGCTGCCCAGCGACCGATCGCCGCGGCCAGCTCACGGCCCATGAGGCCGCCGCCGACGATGCCGACGCCGACCCTCTGTTGAGGGCTCAACCGGGTTCTCCGGCCAGCCCACGGGCGCCGGCCTCCGGAGCGGCGCCCTCGTGCACGACGGCGCGCAGCGCCCGGATCATGCCCGGCGGGTCCGGGTGTTGGATGACGTTCCGTCCGTAGACGATCCCGGCGGCGCCCTGCTCGAGCACGGCGTGCGTGCGGCGGAGCAGCTCATCGTCGGGCACGCGTCCGCCGCCGCGCACCAGCACTGGCACCTGCACCGCCGTTATCACCCGGTGGTACTCGGATGAGGTCGTCGGTCGGGTCGGCCTTGATGACGTCGGCGCCGAGCTCGGCCGCCTGGCGCACAAGCGCGACGATGCGGTCGGCGTCGCCGTCAACGCCGTAGCCGCCCGCGCCCGGCTTCATGACAAGCGGCTCGACCATCAGAGGCATTCCGGCGCGGTCGCAGGCCGTGCGCAGGGCGGCGATGTTCTCGAGGCACTGCCGGCGCAGGCCGTCCATCCCGGGGATGTCGAACAGGTTCACGCAGAGGCAGGCCGCGTCGAGGCGGACAGCGTGGCCGACGGCGTCGTCGACGACGACGCTGAACGGCTCGGAAGGGGGCTCAGCCGCGTAGACGTTCGCGACGTCCGTACGGAGCACGAGCGCCGGCTTGTCGCGGCCCGGCTGCGACTGGAGCAACGGCGCGTGGCCGATGGTGAGCTGGATGGCGTCGGGGCCCGCCGCGACGAGCGTGCGAACGGCCCGCTGCATGTCCTCGATGCCCGTCAGGAACTGCGGCTCGCCGAAGAAGCCGTGATCAACCGCGACGTCGATGCAGCGCCGGGAGCGCGGATGGAACAGGCGGTTCAGGCGGTAGGCGGAGGACACGGCCAGGCCAGTCAGCTTGACAACGTTGTCAGATCATAGGGACGATGGCACCGATGGTGATCGCCGGCCCGAACCTGACGATCGACCGCACTCTCACGATCGACGAGCTCCGTCTCGGCGAGGTGCTGCGCTTCGACGGCGTTGCCGTCACTCCGGGAGGCAAGGGCGTCAACGTTGCTCGGGTCGCACGGGCGCTGCGGGCGCCCGCCGTGCTGGTGGGCTTCGCGCCGGGGCGCACGGGCGCCGCGGCCACGGCGCTCATCGCCGACGAGGGACTCGAGCTCCGAGCGGTCCCGGTCGGCGGCGAACTGCGCTCCGCGGCGGTCGTGCTGGAGCGCAGCGGGCGGGTCACGGTGATGAACGAGCCGGGGCCGCCGATCGCCGCGGAGGACTGGGAACGCTACGAGGCAGCGGTTGCCGAGTCGCTTCAGGGCCACGCCGTGCTCGTGTGCAGCGGCAGCGCGCCGCCGGGGGCCCCGCGTGACGCCTACGGCCGGCTCGTCGCCCTGGCAGCGCGCTCGCGGGCCGCAGCCATCGTGGACGCGGCGCGGAGATCTGCTCGCCACCGCGCTCGAGCGGTCCCCGGAGGTGGTCGCGCCGAACCTCCCCGAGGCCGAGGGCCTCCTGTCGGGGCGCCCCGACGAGACGGTGGAGGCCGGCGATCCGGGCGAGGCGCGCGCAAGGGCGGCGGCCGCCGCCGCCGCCCTCGTGCGGCGCGGGGCCCGCGCCGCCGTGGTCACGGCCGCCGAGGCGGGTGCGGCGGTGGCGGCGGGAGAGACCGTCAGCTGGCACGCCGCGCCGGCCGTGAGAGTGCGCAACCCGATCGGCGCGGGCGACGCGCTGGTGGGGGGCCTGGCCAGTGCCCTCGAGCGGGGGGAGCCGCTCGAGGATGCGCTCGCAGCAGGCATGGCGAGCGCCGCGGCAAGCGTCGAGACAGCCAAGGCGGGCGCGATCGACCCGGCCCGTGCGGCCGAGCTTGCAGCGACCGCGGCGTCGCCCGAGCCGGCGTGAGCCGGGCCGCTGAATTCGCCTTCCAGGCGTCTTGACAACGTTGTCAGCGCGGACTAGCGTCAGCCAACGTGGCGAGACCGACCATGCGAGACGTCGCTACGCGCGGCGGACGTGAGCGTCAAGACGGTCTCGCGGGTGGTGAACGGGGAGCCCGGCGTCAGCGCCGTGACAGCCGCACGCGTGGGCGCCGCCATCGCGCATCTCGGCTTCGCCCGCAACGACGTCGCGCGCAGCCTGCGCAGCGGCCGCGCCGGGGCGCTCGGGCTGATCATCGAGGACGTGGCGAACCCGTTCTACTCGGCGATCGCGCGGGCGGTCGAGGACGCGGCGAGCGAGCGCGGCCACATCCTCATCACGGGCTCCTGCGAGGAGGACCCGACACGCGAGCGACGGCTCGCGCTGCGGCTGCTGCGCCGGCTGGTCGATGCGCTGCTCATCGTCCCCGCCGGCTCGGATCACCGCTACCTGCTGCCCGAGCTGAGCATCGACACCCCCATCGTGTTCCTCGACCGGCCACCGCGAGGCGTAGATGCCGACACCGTGCTGCTGGACAACGCGGGCGGGGCACGGGCGGGCGTCGAGCATCTGCTGCGGCAGGGACACGAGCGGATCGCGTTCATCGGCGACCCGCCTGAGCTCTACACGGCCGGCGAGCGCCTCGCCGGCTACCGCGCCGCACTCGCCGATGCGGGGCGGGAAGCGTGCGGCGAGCTGATCCGGGCCGGGTCGCACGACGCCGCGCACGCCGAGCACTCGGTGCAAGCGCTGCTCGCCCTCCCGCCGGGGCGCCGCCCGACCGCGATGTTCTGCGCGAACAACCGCAACACGATCGGCGCGCTGCGCGCGATGCGCAATGCACCGGCTCCGGTCGCGCTCGTGGGCTTCGACGACTTCGAGCTTGCCGACATGCTCGCCACTCCGGTCACCGTGGTGCGGCACTCCCCGGAGGACATGGGCCGCACAGCCGCCAAGCTTGCCTACAGGCGCCTCGGGGGCGATGCGGGGGGGCCCGCTCACCGCACGATCCCCTGCGAGCTCGTGGTCCGCGGCTCCGGGGAGGTGGCTCCGTGAGGCCTTTCGTCCTGCCACCCAACGCCGTGCCGCGCTTCTACCGGGGCGGCCCCGCGATCGCGGCGTTGCGCGGCAGCGAGCCCGTCGGCGACCGCGTTCCCGAGGACTGGGTCGGGTCGATGACGACCGTGTTCGGCGAGGAGGAGCTCGGCCTCAGCCGCCTGCCCGACGGCCGTCTGCTGCGCGACGCCGCGGCCGCGGACCCGGTCGCGTTCTTCGGCCCCGAGCACGCCGCCCGTCTTGGCGCCGACCCCGCCCTGCTCGTCAAGCTGCTCGACGCCGGCGAGCGCCTGCCCGTCCACGTGCACCCGGACGGCGCCTTCGCGCGGGAGGTGCTCGGCTCTCCCCACGGCAAGACCGAGGCCTGGATCGTCGTCGCCACCGCGGGGACCGACGCCAGCGTGGGGGTCGGCTTCCGTGAGGACGTGAGCGCGGAGACGCTTGCGGGCTGGGTGCGCGACCAGGACGGGCGAGCGATGCTCGACGCGCTCAACTCGTTCACAGTCCGCGCCGGCGATGCGATCTTCGTTCCGGCCGGCGTGCCACACGTGATCGGCGAGGGTCTGCTGATCGTCGAGGTGCAGGAGCCTTCGGACCTGTCCGTGCTGCTCGAGTGGCGGGGCTTTGGCACCGAGGACGCGAACGAGGCGACCCTCGGCCTGGGCTGGGAGGCCGTGCTGGGCTGCGTGAAGCTCGCAGGGCGGGACCCCCCGGAGCTGGGTGGGGCGCGCGGCAACGGCGACGGGACGGTGACCTCGCTCCTGCCGGCAACGGCCGACCGCTATTTCCGCGCCGAGCGGATCGCGCCCTCGCCCGCCGTCACCCTGGAGCGCGGCTTCGCGATCCTCGTGGTCACCGAAGGCAGCGGCAGCCTGCACGGCAGCGACGGCAACCCGATCCAGCTGCGCCGCGGCGACGACCGTGCTCGTGCCCTGGGACGCCGGCGGGTGCCGTCTGGAAGGCGAGCTTGTTGCGATCGCGTGCCGCCCGCCGGCGCCGGCCAACGCGGGGGCCGCATGAGCGACCTGCTGCTCGGCATCGACGTGGGCACCTCCGCGTGCAAGGCCGCGGTGGTCGACGCCACCGGCGCCGAGCGCGCCCACGGCCAGGCGCCCACGCCCTGGCAGCGCCTCCCCCATGGCGCGGAGATCGCCCCCGACGCGCTGTTCGAGGCGGCTTTGGCCGCCGCGCGCGCCGCGGTCGCCGACGCGCCCGAGGGGCAGGTCCGCGGCGTCGGAGTCACGAGCATTGGCGAGGCCGGAGTGCTGCTCGACGCTCACGGCACTCCGCTCGCGCCGATGATCGCCTGGCACGACGCCCGCGGCGAAGAGGAGGCCCGCCGGATCGAGAGCGACCTCGGCGCAGAGCGGTTCATCGAGCGCACGGGGCTGCCCCCCAGCCCGTTGTGCTCGCTCGCCAAGCTGGGCTGGCTGGTGGAGCACCGCCCGGCCACGCGCGCGGCGAAGCGCTGGCTGAACGTGGCCGAGTGGGTCGTGCGCCGTCTCGGTGGGCGCGACGTGGCCGAGCTGTCCCTGGCCTCGCGGACCGGGCTGCTCGACCTGCCGGGTCGCACCCCGTTCGAAGAGGCGCTGGCGTGGGCCGGCCTGCCCGGCGACCTGCTTGGCGAGCTGGTGGTCGCGGGCACGCCCGCCGGCACCGTCGACGGAGAGGTGCTGCCCGGCGCCGCGGGCGCGGTCCTCACGGTCGCGGGCCACGACCACCTCTGCGCCGGCGTGGGCGTCGGGGTCGTCCAGCCCGGCGACGTGCTCGACTCCTGCGGGACAGCCGAGGCGCTGGTCCGCGTCGTCGCCCCGCCGCTCGACGGCGAGCAGGTGCGCCGCAGCGTGGCGGGTGGGGTCACCGTCGGCTGGCACGTGGCCCCGGACCGGCAGGCGCTGCTCGGGGCCGTCTGGTCGGGCCTCGCGCTGCGCGAGGTCCTCGACGCGCTCGGCTTCGGCCAGCGCGGCCGCGGCGAGCTCGACGCGGGCGCGCTGGCGACGGCCGGAGGCGACGCCGCCGTGCTCGAGCTCGACCTTCACTCCATCGACCGCCGGCCCCCGCGCCTGCCCGCCGGCGTGCCACCAGAGCGGATCTGGCGCGGCGCGATCGACGCGGTCGCCGCGGAGGTCGAAGCCATGCTGACCCACATCGAGACGGTCGCCGGACCGCGGCGCAAGGTCGTGGTGACCGGCGGCTGGGCGCGCGACGAGGCCGTGCTGGCCTCCAAGGCGCGCCTGGGCGCGGTCGAGACGCCGGCGGTCGTAGAGGCCGGCGCTCGCGGTGCCGCGCTCCTCGGCGGCGTGGCCGCCGGCCTGTTCGAGAGCGCCGACGCGCTCCCCCCGACCCCGATCCCGGCTGCGGCCGGAAGGAGCTGAGGCCATCCCTGAGCCGATACTCGAGGCCCGCGGCATCGTCAAGAACTTCGGTCGCGTGCGCGCGCTGCGGGGCGCCGACTTCACGGTCCTTCCGGCCGAGGTCGTCGCCCTGGTCGGCGACAACGGCGCCGGCAAGAGCACGCTGGTCAAGACGCTGGCCGGCGTCCACCGGCCCGATGCGGGAGAGATCTTCTTCGAGGGGCGCTCGGTGCAGATCGGCTCGCCCCTCGAGGCGCGCGCGCTCGGAATCGAGACCGTCTACCAGGACCTCGCGCTGGCGGCAGACCTCGACCCCGCCGCCAACCTCTTCATGGGCCGGGAGGTGCTGCGCAGCGGCCTGCTGGGCAAGCTCGGCTTCCTGAACAACCCGGAGATGCACCGCCGCGCCGGGGAGGCGTTCAAGACTCTCGGCATCGACCTGCAGGACGCGACCGCGACCGTGGCGACGATGTCCGGGGGCCAGCGTCAGGGAGTCGCCGTCAGCCGCGCCGTGACCTGGGCGAGCAGGGTGGTGTTCATGGACGAGCCCACCGCGGCGCTGGGCGTGGTCCAGACGCGGCATGTGCTCGATCTCATCCGGAACGTGCGCGAGCAGGGCCTTTCGGTCGTGCTCATCAGCCACAACATGCCGGAGGTCTTCGAGGTGGCCGACCGCATCGAGGTCCTGCGGCTGGGCACGCGCGTCGCGCAGCTCAAGCGCCAGGACGTGACGATGGAGGACGTGGTCGGCGCGATGACCGGCGCGATCACGCAGGAGGACGCGGCATGAGCACCGCGACCACGCCCGAAGAGGCCCTGCCCGACGAGGAGGTCCAGCGGCGCGCTCCCTGGTGGCAGCGCTTCGTGACCGGCTCGAGCACATGGATCGGCCTGATCCTCGTCGGCCTGATCCTCGTCTTCTCGACGCTCGAGTTCGACAGCTTCGTGTCGGCATCCAACGCTCGCAACATCGCGACCGACGCCGCCGTGCTGCTCGTGTTGGCGGTGGGCATGACGTTTGTGATCATCACCGCGGGCATCGACCTGTCCGTCGGCGCCGTGCTCGTCTTCAGCGGCGTCATCTCCGCGAGGCTGATGAACGAGGTCGGCGGCAACAACTGGGGCACGATCCTGATCGGCCTTGGAGCGGCGCTGGGCGCGGGCACCGCCTGGGGCACGCTCAACGGCTTTCTCATCGCCAAGGCGAAGATCCCGGCGCTGATCGTCACACTGGGCACCCTCGGTATGGCGCTCGGTGGGGCTCTGCTCATCACCGGCGGCGTCGATGAGCGCGAGGTGCCGTTCAAGCTCATCGACACGATCGGAATCGGCCGCGTGTTCGACCAGGTCCCCTACCTCGTGATCATCGCGTTCGGGGTGGCGATCGTGTTCGGGGTCGTGCTGGCCGCAACGCGCTTCGGCCGCAACACGTACGCGATCGGCTCCAACGAGGAGGCCGCCCGCCGCGCCGGGATCAACGTCGACCGCCACCTGATCAAGGTGTACGCGCTCGCCGGGACGCTCTCGGGCCTGGCGGGTTTCATGAACCTGGCGCGCTTCGGCACCACCACGATCGGCGGTCACAACACGGACAACCTTCAGGCGATCGCCGCCGTCGTCATCGGAGGCACCAGCCTGTTCGGCGGCGTCGGCACCGTCCTCGGGACCGTGTTCGGCGTGTTCATCCCAGCAGTTCTCCAGAACGGCTTCGTGATCACCGGCGTCCAGCCGTTCTGGCAGCAGGTCGCCGTCGGCGCGGTACTGATCGGCGCCGTTTACCTCGACCAGTTGCGGCGCCGGTCGCAGCACCAACGTTGAAGGAACGCAACCCCACAACAGAGGAGGAGGGTCCCCTCATGCAACGGACATCACGACGCGGTCATTGGCGCGTCCTGCTTGCGGCCAGCCTGACGCTCGTGCTCGCCGTGGTTGTCGCCGCCTGCGGCGACGACGACGACGGGGGCGGCGGAGGCGGAGGCGGCGACAAGTCCATGACGCTGATCGCCGGCGTCAAGGGCGACGAGTTCTACATCACGATGAACTGCGGCGCCCAGGAGGAGGCGAAGAAGCTCGGCGTGAACCTGGACTTCCAGGGCCCCAACGAGTTCGACGCCGCGCAGCAGACACCGATCGTGAACGCGGTCGCGGCGAAGAAGCCCGACGCGATCCTGGTCGCGCCGACCGACACCAAGGCGATGTACGCACCGATCAAGCAGGCCGCGGACGCCGGGTCGAAGATCGTGCTCGTGGACACCACGCTCGAGAACTCGAGCCTCGCCGCCTCCCAGATCGCCTCGGACAACGAGGGCGGGGGACGGAATGCGCGCGGAGACGCTGTCCAAGCTCATCGGGGGCGAGGGCAAGGTGTTCGTCGTCAACGTCAAGCCCGGGATCTCGACCACCGACGCGCGCGCGAAGGGATTCGAGGCGGGCGCCAAGGAGGCGGGCCTCGACTACATCGGCCAGGAGTACAGCCAGGACGAGCCGGCCAGGGCGGCCTCGATCGTCAAGTCGATCCTCGCCAAGAACCCCGACCTCAAGGGCATCTTCGCAACCAACCTGTTCTCGGCCGAGGGGGCAGCGAGCGGGCTGCGCGAGGCGGGCAAGCTCGGCGACGTGAAGATCGTGGGCTTCGACGCCGGGCCGAAGCAGGTCGAGGACCTCAAGCAAGGCCTCGTCCAGGCGCTGATCGCCCAGAGGCCGGCCCAGATCGGGTCGCTCGGCGTTCAGCAGGCTGTCAACGCCCTCGACGACAAGCCGGTCAAGGCGAAGATCGGGACGGGCTTCGTGTCGATCACGAAGGACAACCTCGACCAGAACCAGGACGCGCTCTACAAGTCGAGCTGCTGAGTCGTCCAGCGCCGCGCCCGGCGAGGTCACGGATCGACCTCGCCGGGCGAGCGCTGCGC
>CAVXAD010000002.1:0-55154 GCA_963759625.1 uncultured Thermoleophilaceae bacterium
ATCGCAAAGACGGTAGCAAGGGAATGCGAGCGCTCTCAGGCGGTTTGAGCCCGGGTTCGGCGGCCAGGCTTACGCGGTGTGCGGCTGCTGCGCCGCCGACTCTCTGTCGCGCCGTGCACGCCGCTTGTCGCGGTGTTTCTTCACCTGGCGCGCCAAGTCCTCCGCGACGAGATTGATCGACCGCGCCATGTCGGTCGAGCGCTCCGTGGCTCTCAGGGTCACACCCTTCAGGTGGAGCGTGGCCTCGGCGATCTGCGAGTCGCGGATGGAGGGGTTGGTCTCCTCGCGGAGCTCCACCTCGAGATCGGCCAGCGGAGAGACCTGCCTGGCCACCTTCGCGAGCTTCTTCTCGACGCGAGCCCTCAGCTCGGCCTCGACCGTCGCGTCGTTTCGGCCCTTGACCCGGATGCGCATCGGCCCTCCTCGGTGTCGGCTGCGGCAGGTACAACCGATGGTAGTGGCCGTTCGGGGCGGAGGGAAGGGGATGTGCCACGCGTGCCGTCATCGGCCCGGGGTGCGCGCATAGACGACCGCCGCGACGGTCCGGCAGCGGGCATTCGCGAGCGCTCGCGCCGCCGCCGCGAGCGTGGCACCGGTGGTGGCCACGTCGTCCACGAGGACCGCATTCGGTGGCGGCGCGGCGGTGGGCGCAACCCGTACCGCGCCGGCCAGCGCACGCGCGCGCTCCGAGCGGCCACGGCCGACCTGGGAGCCGCCGCGGTCGGCGCGCTCCAGGCAGGCGACCACCGTGCAACCGGTTCGCCGGGCGAGCGCGTGCGCGAGCACCGCCGCCTGGTCGAAGCCGCGGCGGCGCTCGCGCTCGGGCGTGGGCGGGACGGGGACGAGCGCGGCGCCGGCGAAGAGCCCCTCCGGCGCGGTGGCCGCGATGGCCGCCGCCATCGAGCCGGCCACGCCCAGCGCTGCATGGAACTTCAGCGCTCTGACCAGCGCCCGCGCCGCGCCCTCGTAGGCGACAGGTGCGAAGCAGGGCACGCCTGCGAGGTCCACGAGCTCCGCAGGCAGCCAGCGCAGCGCGCGGACGCAGTCGCCGCATAACGGGCTCCCGCGCGGCACGCCGGCGCGGCAGCTCCAGCAGAGCGGCGGAGCCAGGATCGATCCGAGCTGAGCGAGCACGCACCCACCCTGCCGCAGCGCGTGCGACGGGTGGGCACGCCAGTGCCACAATCGCCTGCGTGAGGAGCTACTTCGGAGCGAACGACCCTCAGCTCCACTGGTTCTCCGACCCGGCCGTGCTCGCTCCGCTCGCGCTGCTGGCCGGCATCTACGTGTGGCGCTTCAGGGAGGCGCGGCGCGAGGCGGGCGGCCGCGGCGCGGGCGCGTTGCAGGCGGTCGCGTTCACCGGGGCGATGCTCGCGCTACTGGCCGCGTTCGTCTCCCCGCTGGACGACCTCGGGGAGCAGTACCTGTTCTCCGCCCACATGGTGCAGCACGTGCTGCTCGGCGACATCGCCCCGCTGCTCCTGCTGCTCTCCCTCTCGCGGGTGATCATGCGCCCCGCCACCCGCAGGCTCGCGGCGGTGGAGCGCGCGCTCGGACCGTTCGCCAGCCCCTGGATCGGGCTGGTGCTCTGGCTCGGCCTGATGTACCTCTGGCACATACCCGCGCTCTACGACCTGGCGGTGGAGCACCCGCTGGTCCACCTGCTCGAGCACGTGTCGTTCTTCACCGCGGGCGTGGCGCTCTGGTGGCCGCTCGTCGAGCCGGTCCCGATGCGCCGCCGGCTGACCGGCATGCAGCCGCTCGCGTACATCGCGTCGGCCAAGGCGGGGCTCGCCGCGCTCGGGCTCGTGCTCACCTGGAGCGCCACGGCCATCTACCCCTACTACGAGCGCACACCGCGCATCTGGGGGCTCTCCCCTGTGGAGGACCAGAACGTGGGCGGCGTGATCATGATGGTCGAGCAGTCGCTGACGCTCGTGCTGGTGATGGTGGCGCTGTTCGTGCGGATGCTGGTGCGCTCGGAGGTGGAGGAGCGCCGGCGCGAGCGACTCGAGGAGCAGGCGGAGGCGCTGTAGCGCGTCGGGCGGCGCAGCCGGCCCTCCGCCGCCCCTACCCCTCCAGCACCGCCCCGTCATCGATCTCGCGCGGGCCCGTCAGGCGCACCGTGCCGCGGACCGTCACGCCGGAGCCGAAGCGCACGTCGCCGTCCACCGTCAGCCGCTCGCAGCCCACGAGCGAGGGCGGGCCGCCGTGGAAGCGCTTCTCGAGCTCCGGAACCAGCTTGTAGTGGTCCGGGTCGAGCTCGATCACCGGTGGCTGCCCATGCCGCTCCGGAGCGAGCTCCACGCGCGGGCCGGACTCCATCACGTACGCGTCCGAGCGCAGCGAGAGCAGGTCGGAGGTGGTCTTGACGGGCACGAACCGGCTCCGCGGCACGCGCACCGCCGCGGCGCCGTCGAAGACGCCGATGGCGGCGCCCATCGCGGTCTCGAGCTGGACCACGGCGGGTGACGAGGGGTCGGCGGGATCGACCGTCTTGCGGTTGACGATCATCGGGAGGTCCAGCACGCCCCCGTCCGCGTTGAGCCGGTCCGCCAGCGCGCGCAGGTTGATCCACAGGGTGTTGCAGTTGAAGTAGCGGTGGCGGGTCTCGTCCTGGAACGCCGCCTGGTCGCTCTCCGGCGTCTGCGCGATCTCGCGCAGGACGAGCCCGCCGTCGTGCCGTCGCGCCAGGTGGCCGCCCTTGCGGTCGGAGGGAGTCCTCTCCGTGGCCTCCATCAGGAAGGGCAGGCGCTCGCGAGCGAACCAGGCCAGGATGCGCGGCTCGAGGGTGGCCCCCAGGTTGTCCGAGTTCGACACGAACGCGTACTCGTAGCCGCGGTCGAGCATGGCCTCGAGCATCCCCGACCCCGCGAGCGACGGGTACAGGTCCCCATGGCCGGGCGGAGCCCATTCGAGCCGCGGATCGGCCGGCCAGCTCACCGGCTCGAGGTCGTCGGCGCAGAGCTTGGGCACCTTCCCCTGCGCGAAGTCGAGCGGGAGGTCCGCCTCCAGCTCGGGATAGCGGCCGAGCGCCGCGAGCGAGTCGTCACGGGTGGCGAAGCTGTTCATGAGCACGAGCGGCACACGCGCGCCGGATCGCTCGCGAAGCCCCAGGACCTGGCGGGCGATGATGTCGAGGAACGACAGGTCGTCCTTGACCACGAGCAGCGACTTCGCCCGGCTCATCCCCATGCTGGTGCCGAGGCCGCCGTTCAGCTTCACGACCACCGCGCGATCGAGCGCCTCCGCCGCGCCCTCGGGGTCCTCCGGGAGCTCCTCGGCGTCCGGCAGCGACTCCACGGGCTCGATCTCGGACTCCGGCAGCAGCCCCTGCTCCCCGCCCTCGAGGCGGGCCAGCTGGCGCGCGAATGTCTCGATCGCGACCTCGGGGAGGCCCTCGCGTCGCATCTTCTCCGTCGCGGCCCCCACGCAGGTGATCCTATGCGGCTCAAGCGCCCGCCCAGGCGACCGATAGATGCCCTTGACCCCCCAGACGGGCGAAGGAGGACCAGATCTCCGAACTACCCACGGGCGCAACAACGGCGGCCGCCCTGGCCGCACTGCGCCGGATGTCCTTCGCCGTCGTCGACGCCGCGGACAGCCATGCCATTCACCGTACGCTCGCAGCCGAGCTGTACGGCGTCTTCGGGATCGACGGGGTCCACCTGTGCGAGCTCTCCGCCGACCGCCTGACGGGCGTCGGCACTCCCCTCGAGCGCCGGCCGGACGGCCACATCGAGAGCGGTGAGGAGTACGCGATCCGCTTCGACCGGCCGAGCGGAGTCGCGCGCGTGATGGAGACCGGAGAGCCGCTCAACGTGACCGACGCGCCACGCTCGCCGGTGGTCTCGAGCGAGCTCGCGGTGCGCTTCAGCGCCGCGAGCGTGCTGTACGTGCCGCTCACCTTCGCGGGCGTGGTGCGCGCCGTGATGGTTCTGTACAGCGGAACGCCGCGCTGGTTCCGCGAGGAGGAGATCGAGTTCGCCTACACGATGGCGAACCAGGCCTCCGCCGGGCTGAGCGCGCTCGAGATGCGCGACCGCCTGGCCAGCCAGGTGGACCGGCAGGCCGCGCTCGCACGGGCCGCGGGGGCGCTCAACGCGCGCCTCGACCGGCGCGCGGTGCTCGACACCGTCTGCCACCAGGCGACCGTGGCCGTCGGCGGCGACATCGGCGGGGTCTACCTGGGCGATGCCCACGAGGGCGGTGTGGCGGTGGCCGCGAAGGGGATCCCCGAGGACTCCGAGTGGTGGGGCTACCGGATCGCGCCGGGCGAGGGGGTGGCGGGACGTGCCTTGCGGACCGGCGAGCCGGCGGTGA
The DNA here is from genome assembly GCA_963759625.1 of uncultured Thermoleophilaceae bacterium. Classification (GTDB taxonomy): domain Bacteria; phylum Actinomycetota; class Thermoleophilia; order Solirubrobacterales; family Thermoleophilaceae; genus JACVRW01. The sequence goes on from CAVXAD010000002.1 coordinate 4,324, forward strand.
CCAACGACTACCAGGGGGAGGAGCGGGTGCCCCTGGTCTCCCCGCTCGCCAACGTCCGCACGGCGCTGTCGGTGCCGATGTTCTGGAACGGTGCTCTGCGAGGGGCGCTCTCGGTCGCGTTCTTCTCGGCGCGGCGGGTGGAGCAGGACGACGTGGAGACGCTCGTGGCGATCGCGAGCCTCGCCGCGGTGGCCTGTGCCAACGCGGAGGCGTTCGAGAAGGCGACCGAGGCGGCGCGAACCGACTCGCTCACCGGGCTGCTCAACCACGGCGCGGTCCAGATCCGAACGAGCGAGGAGATCTGGAGGGCGCAGCGCAACGAGCGGCCACTCGCCTGCCTGCTGGCCGACCTCGACGACTTCAAGCCCATCAACGACCGTCACGGGCACCTGATCGGCGACGAGATCCTGAAACGGGTGGCCACCGCGCTCGCGGAGGAGTTCCGTCCCTACGACGGCGTGGCCCGCTACGGCGGCGACGAGTTCGTGGTGGTGCTCCCGGACTCGGACGAGGCCGACGCCCTCGGCGCCGCCGAGCGGCTGCGCGCCTGCGTGGCCCGGGCGGCGGACAACTTCACCGACCTCGGGTTGCCGGTGGGCGTGTCGGTGGGAGTGGCGCAGTGGACCGAGCCGCAGACGGCGGCCGAGCTGCTCGACCGGGCCGATCGGGCCCTGCTGCTCGCGAAGCGCCGCGGGAGGGGCACGATCGTGGTGGCGAGCGCAAGGGCTGAGCTCGAGCTGGCCGAGCTCGAGGGCGGCCAGGCGCCATCCGAGTTCATGAATGAGTTCTGGGACACCGTGGCCGGCTGTGAGGAGCCGCGCGAAGTGCTGCTCGTGCTCCCTGCCTTCCTGCTCCGCCAGCTGGGGCTGGAGGAGGTGGCGCTCTACGACTCGCCGCACGACTCCTCCGACGGCGCGCTCGAGCGGCTCTCGCACGCCCGCACGCCCGGTGACCCCGGCGCGGTGTCCTTCGCGGGCGACTCGCTCCCGTCCGGCGCCGAGGTGATGCGCCGCGTCGGAGCGGGGTCCATCGCGCGCGGCTCGCGTGCCGAGTTGCGGCGAGCGCTCGGCATCGAGTCCCGCGGCGACTCGTCCGAGGCGCCGCGCGGCTCCTACGCCGCTGTGGGCATGGCGCGTGCCGGCGAGGGCCACGGCGTGCTCCTGCTGCGTCACGCGGCCCCCGAGTTTCCGATCACGTGCCTCCGCCTCGTCCAGATCGTGGCCGGACAGACGGTGACTGTCCTCGCCGGGCAGGGTGGCAGCGGCTCCCGCGGCGCGGTGGCGGCGCTGGCGGCAGCGATCGACGCGCGCGACAACTACACGCTGTCCCACTCCAAGGAGGTGGTGGAGCTGGCCGGCGCGGTGGCCAAGCGGCTCGGCCTCTCGGGCGCCGAGATCTCCCAGGTCCGCGACGGGGCGATGCTCCACGACGTGGGCAAGGTCGCCATCCCGAACGAGGTCCTCAACAAGCGGGGACCGCTCAGCGCGGCAGAGTGGAAGGTCATGCGGGAGCACCCGGTGATCGGCGAGCGGATTCTCCTCCGCACACCGGAGCTGGTGGCGATCGCACCGCTCGTGCGCCACGAGCACGAGCGCTGGGACGGCGCCGGCTACCCCGACGGGCTGGCGGGCGAGGCGATCCCGATCGGGAGCCGGATCATCCTCGCCTGCGACGCCTACAACGCGATGATCACCGCGCGCCCGTACCGCGAGCCGATGGACCACGAGGAGGCCGTGGCGGAGCTTCGGCGCGCCGCCGGCTCGCAGTTCGATCCCGTGGTGGTGGGCGCCCTGCTCCACGAGCTGAAGGCGCGCCGGCACCCTCCGGCGGTGGCCGTCGGCCTGTAGCGTCTCCCGAGTGGCTGCACAGGCGATCACCCCGGGCTCGTAGCCCGGCGCCACGGGTCAGCCGGCGCTCAAGAGGAGAACTCCTGGGAGAAATCCGCCGGATCGGGCATCTCGATCGGGCCCTCCTTGGGCGTGCCGATCCGCAGGTGATTGCCGAACGGGTCGCGCAGGCCGCAGTCGGTCCCGTAGAAGCGCTCGGTCGGCTCTTCGGTGAACTCGACTCCCTTGGCCATCAGCTCCGCGTAGGTCTTGTGGATGTCGTCCACCGCGATGATGCCCGCCATGCCCATCGCGCCCTTCGTGACCAGCTCGCGGATCAGCTCGGCCGTGGCCTCGTCGTGCGCCGGTGGTCCCGGCTTCTCGAGCAGCAGCTGAGGGTCGGGCTGACCAGGGAAGCCGACGGTCAGCCAGCGCATCATGCCGAGGTCGGCGTCGGTGGTCACCTCGAAGCCGAGCTTGCCGACGTAGAAGTCGAGCGCCTCGTCCTGGTCGAGCACGTAGACCTGTGTGTGAGTGATCTTGTTTGGCATGCGGCGAGGCTAGCCCTCGCGCCCCGTCCTCGCTTCTCCAAAACTGCTCGGTCTCGTCCACGCCTTCGCGAAGCAAGCCGGCACCGCTCTGAGATCGGCTGCCCGCCACCGATAGGTGGTGGGCGGCTCGCCGACGATGTCGGTGAACGTCCGGCTGAACGTCCCGAGGCTCGTGAAGCCCACGTCGAAGCAGATCTCGGTCACGCTGCGCTCGGTCTCCCTGAGCAGGAACATCGCGCGCTCCACCCGGCGGCGCTGCAGGTAGCGATGCGGCGTCTCGCCGAAGGTGGCGCGAAAGACGCGGATGAAATGCGCCTCGGAGACGTAGGCGATCCGCGCCAGCGTCGAGATGTCGAGCGGCTTCGCAAAGTCGCGGTCCATCGCGTCGCGCGCACGCAGCATCCGGCGGTTGGACTCCTCGACGGCCCGGCTCAGGCCGGCCGCCCCGTCCACGCGCTCAAATAGTCCTCCTGCTCCGGGGTGAGCGTGTCGATCGCCACGCCGAGGGAGTGGAGCTTGAGCCGTGCGATCGCGTCGTCGATGTCGCGTGGCACGGCGAGCACCCGGTGCGCCAGCGAGTCGTCGAGCACCAGGTGCTCGACTCCCAGCGCCAGGTTCGCAAAGCTCATGTCCATCACGGCGGAGGGATGCCCCTGCCCCGCTGCGAGGTTCACCACGCGCCCGCGCGCCAGCAGGTTCAGCCGCCGGTCGCCGAGGTCGTACTGCTGCACCAGCGGCAGCACCTCACGCACCCGCCCGCCGGCCAGCTCGTGCAGCGCATCCAGGTCGATCTCGACGTCGAAGTGGCCGGCGTTCGCGAGCACCGCTCCGTCCTTCATCCGCTCGAAGTGCTCGCGGCCCAGCACGGCGCGGGAGCCCGTGACCGTCACGAACAGCTCGCCGCGCTCGGCGGCCTCCAGGGCCGGCATCACCTCGAAGCCGTCCATCCGCGCCTCGAGCGCCCTGACGGGATCGACCTCGCAGACGATCACCGCGGCGCCGGCGCCGCGGGCGCGCTGGGTGATGCCCTTGCCGGTTGCCCCGTAGCCGAGCAGGACCAGCGCCCTGCCGGCAAGCAGGAGGTTCGTGGCCCTGAGGATCCCGTCGAGCGCCGACTGGCCGGTGCCGTGGCGGTCGTTGAACTTGCGCTCGGTGCGCGACTCGTTCACCGCGAGCACCGGGCAGGCGAGCCGGCCCTCGGCCTCGAGCCGGCGCAGCCGCAAGAGGCCGGTGGTGGTCTCCTCGGCCCCGCCGCGCAGCCCCTCGGCCTCGCCGCGCTCGTGCAGCAGCACGAGCAGGTCGGCGCCGTCGTCGAGGGTCACGTCCGGTCCCCAGTCCGCGAGCGCCCCCACGTGCTCGGCGTAGGCCGCCGCGTCCTCGCCGCGCCGCGCCTGTACCGGCACGCCCGCGGCCACGAGCGCGGCGGCCACCTCGTCCTGGGTGGTGAGCGGATTCGCCGAGCAGAGCGCCGTCTCGGCCCCGCCGGCCGTGAGCGCGTCCATCAGGTTGGCCGTCTCGGCGGTCACGTGGAGGCACGCGGCCACCTTCACGCCGTCGAGCGGGCGCTCACTGCTCGAAGCGGCTCCGGATCGACCGCAGCACCGGCATCTGGCCCTTGGCCCACTCGATCCGGGCCGCCCCCGCGGCCGCAAGGCCCGGATCGGCGATGTCGGAGGAAGGCATCGGGCTGCGCTCCTCCCACGTGGTGGTTAGTACCTGTAGTGATCGCTCTTGTAGGGGCCCTCGACCGGCACGCCGATGTACGCGGCCTGCTCGGGCGTGAGCTCCGTGAGCTGTGCCCCGAGCGCACCGAGGTGCAGCCGGGCCACCTTCTCGTCGAGGTGCTTCGGCAGCACGTAGACCTTCTTCTCGTACTCGCCGTTCTTGGAGAAGAGCTCCACCTGGGCGATCGTCTGGTTCGTGAAGCTGTTCGACATCACGAAGCTCGGGTGGCCCGTGGCGTTGCCGAGGTTCAGCAACCGGCCCTCCGAGAGCACGATGATCGAGTGGCCGTCGGAGAAGCGCCACTCGTCCACCTGCGGCTTGATGTTCACGCGCTCGATGCCCGCCAGGCGGGCGAGCCCGGCAATGTCGATCTCGTTGTCGAAGTGGCCGATGTTGCCCACGATCGCCTGGTGCTTCATCCGGCTCATGTGATCGGCGGTGATGATGTCCTTGTTGCCGGTGGCGGTCACGAAGATGTCTACCGTCTCGACCACGTCCTCCAGCCGGACCACCTGGAAGCCGTCCATCGCAGCCTGGAGCGCGCAGATCGGGTCGATCTCCGCGATCAGCACGCGGGCACCCTGGCCGCGCAGCGACTGGGTGCAGCCCTTGCCCACGTCGCCGTAGCCGAGGATGAGCGCGGTCTTGCCGGCGATCATCACGTCGGTGCCACGGTTGATGCCGTCGATCAGCGAGTGGCGGCAGCCGTAGAGGTTGTCGAACTTCGACTTCGTGACCGAGTCGTTCACGTTGATGGCGGGGAACAGCAGCGTGCCGGCCTCCTGCATCTCGTAGAGCCGGTGAACGCCGGTGGTGGTCTCCTCGGTCACGCCCTGGATCGCCTCGCCGATGCGGGTCCAGCGCTGCGGGTCCTCGCCCAGCGTGCGCTGCAGCAGCGCCAGCACCACCTGGAACTCCTCGGAATCGGCGCTCGACGGGTCCGGCACGGCTCCGGCCTTCTCGAACTCGGTGCCCTTGTGCACCAGCAGCGTTGCGTCGCCGCCGTCGTCGAGCAGCATGTTCGGCCCCTCGCCGTCCGGCCAGCTCAGCGCCTGCTCGGTGCACCACCAGTACTCCTCGAGCGTCTCGCCCTTCCAGGCGAAGACCGGCACGCCGGCCTCGGCGATGGCCGCCGCGGCGTGGTCCTGGGTGGAGAAGATGTTGCAGCTCGCCCAGCGGACCTCGGCGCCGAGCGCCGTGAGCGTCTCGATCAGGACGGCCGTCTGCACGGTCATGTGGAGCGAGCCGGTGATCCGGGCCCCGGCAAGCGGCTTGGCCTCGCCGAGCTCCTCGCGCATCGCCATCAGGCCGGGCATCTCGTGCTCGGCGAGGGTGATCTCCTTGCGGCCGAACTCGGCCAGCGAGATATCGGCGACCTTGTAGTCGGCGGTGGTGCTCTGAGCGATGGTCATGCGGCGGTCTCCGTGAGTCGGGGTGGTTTCGTGCCAAGCGCGAGCAGACGCTCGTGCTTCTCCTGCTCCCAGCGGAGCCAGTCACCCGAGGCGATCCCTTCCGGTCGCTCGGGCCGCTCCTCCAACCAGCGCTCGACTGCTGCGCTCAGATCGGAATCCGAGCGCAGGCGCTCGGCAAAGGCGATGTCGGACAGGGCACAGTCGAAGCCCCCGAGAAGCTCCCGCAGGGTCCGCAGGCGCTGGAGCTCCTCCGGCCCGTAGAGGCGGTAGCCGGAGGGCGTGCGCGCGGGCTCGATGAGGCCCGCGCTCTCGATGTAGCGAAGCATTCGCGGCGACCAGCCGGTGGTCTCCGCTGCCTGATTGATCGTGAGCCCGTCCATGGCGGGACGAACCTTACCACGATCGTGTCAAGGTTTGCCCAGGCGAGCCTTCACGCGGTCGAGGGCCTCGGTGGGCGAGGGGTCCACGCCGCTCAGCGCGGCCATGTAGACGCTGACCAGGTCCCCCAGGAGCACGAGCGAGAGCACGCGCTCGAGACGGCTCTCACCGCGAGAGCCGACCCGCACGGCCGGCGCGCCGGCCCGCTCCACCTCTTCGACGGTCAGGTCCACGCGGTCGCGCACGCGCGGATGGTGATCCGGATCCTCGAGGAACACGCCCGCGAACGGGGCCTCGCGGCGCCCGCGCTCCCAGCCGCAGACCTGATTGTGGTCCGCCTCGGGGAGCTCGGACGCGAAGGCCGCCATCTTCGGGTTCTCGTTGATCTGGGTGGTCCAGCGGCGGGCGATGGCGGCCGTCGGTCCGGCGCCGTGCACCACCGGCACCGTTCCGACGAGTTGCCGGGCGATCGCCTTGGCCGGCGAATCGGGCTCCGAGTCCGGTCCCCACCCCTCCACGAGGCGCTCGAGGAGCGCCGGGGCGGCGTCGATCTCGGACCGGACCTCGGGCGCCGCGCCACAGGCCGCAGCGCACTCGAGCGCTCCGATCGTCATGTAGAGCACGGCCGCGCGCGGGGGCATCCCGGAGGGCACGCCGATCACCGGCACCCCCTCCTGACGCGCCGCGCCCGCCAGCTCTCCGCCGGTCGTCATCACCACGAGCTCGGCGCCCACGGCGCGGGCCGACTCGAAGCACGCAAGGGTCTCCTCGGTGTTGCCCGAGTGGCTCGCGCAGAGCACGAGCGTGTCGGGGGGCGTCCAGGGCTCCAGGCCGTATCCCCGGACGGTCTGGATCGGGCGAGTGGCGCGGTCGCCCAGGGCGGCGCCGGCCAAGTCGCCGCCGATCGCCGAGCCGCCCATGCCGCAGACCACCAGTCCACCGGGCAGGTCCCGCTGCGGGATGTCGGCGGAGCGCGCGCGCCAGAGCGCGTCGGGCAGCTGCAGCGGCTGAGCGAGGACGGCTTCCAGCATCCCGCCGGGATCGACCGCGGCGATGGCCTCGCGCGAGAGCGGGTCGGAGCTCATGCGGCCCCGGCGGCCACGGTCTGCCCGGGCGCCACCCGGCCACCCGGCTCGACCAGCGCGCCCGGGTCGAGCCGAGCGCCCTCCCCTACGGTCGCCCCGTCGCCGATCGTGGCGCCGGCGCCCACCATCGCCCCTGGTCCGATCCTCGCACCCACGCCCACGCGCACATGCTCGGCCAGCACGCTCTCGCGCACCGAGGCATCGGCGCCCACGATCACGCGGTCGTGCAGCACGGCGCGCTCCACCCGGGCATCGGTGCCTACCGAGCAGCTGCGTCCCGAGCACGCTCTGCGGCCCGACGTGCGCCCCCGCCACCAGCGAGCCGCCGAGGATGAGCGAGCCGGTCTCGTCGCGGGGAGGGAGGCTCGACGGAACGCGCCCTGCGAGCAGGTCCCAGGTGGCCTCGAGGTAGCGCTCGGGGGTCCCGATGTCGATCCAGTAGGGATCGTCGGCCTGGAAGCCGAAGAGGGACCCGTCGGCGAACGCGGGGAAGACCTCGCGCTCGAACGACACGGCGCGGCCCGCGGGAATCCCCTCGATCACGTCGCGCTCCAGCACGTACACCCCCGCGTTGATCCGGTCCGTGGGCGCCTCGCCTTCGCTCTTCTCGAGGAATGCCTCCACCCTGCCATCGGCGTGGGTGGGCACCACGCCGTAGCTGCTCGTGTCGGCCACCGCCACCAGGGCGAGCGTGGCCCGGGCGCCGCGCTCCTCGTGCCACGCGAGCTGGGCGGTCAGGTCGAGGTCGGTGAGCACGTCGCCGTTCGTGATGATCAGGCGATCCTCGAGGATGCCCTCGTCGAGGGCGAGCCGGACGGGCCCGGCGGTGCCGAGCGGCTCCTCCTCGACCACGTAGCGGAGCCGCATGCCCTGGTAGATGTCGCCGAGCACCCGCTTCACGCCCGCCGACAGGAACCCGCAGGAGAGCACGACGTCATCCACGCCGTGCCCGTGCAGCCAGTCGAGCATGAAGGACAGAAACGGGCGCCCGGCCAGCGGCATCACGGCCTTCGGGGTGGTGTATGTGAGGGGACGAAGGCGGGTGCCCTCTCCCCCGGCGAGCACGAGCGCCTGCACCTAGCGCCCGACTCCCTCGTACGTGTACCCGGCTTCCACGAGCGCCTCGCGATCGAGGAAGTTCCGCCCGTCCACCACGATCGGGCTCTTCAGCCGGCGCTTGACCTCGCCCGCCCAGTCGAGCTCGCGAAACTCCGGCCACTCGGTCACCAGCACCACAGCGTCAGCGCCATCCACTGCCTCGAGGGCGCTGGCGGCAACCGTGGCACCCGCCAGCTGCTCGGTCGCGCGGTCCGTGACCACAGGGTCGTACACGCGAACGTTCGCCCCCTCCCCCTGGAGCCGCCCCGCGAGGACGAGGCTCGTGGCCTCGCGGATGTCGTCCGTGTTCGGCTTGAAGGCCACCCCGAGAAGGGTGATGTCCTTCCCCACCAGCGAGCCGAGATGCTTCTGGAGCTTGCCGATGGTTCGCCGCTTCTGCAGCTCGTTGACCTCGATGACCGCGGTCAGGAGCTGGAAGTGGTAGCCGGTGTTGCCGGCGAGCTGCTTGAGGGCCTGGACGTCTTTTGGGAAACACGAGCCGCCATAGCCGATGCCCGCCTGCAGGAACTTCGGCCCGATCCGATCGTCGAGGCCCATCCCGCGTGCGACCTCGTTCACGTCCGCGCCGAGTTCCTCCGAGACGTTGGCGATCTCGTTGATGAAGCTGATCTTCGTGGCCAGGAAGGCGTTCGAGGCGAGCTTCACCATCTCCGCGCTCGCGACGTCGGTGCGCACCATCACGCCGCCGAGCGGCGCGTAGAGCGCGTGCACCCGGTCCGCGAACCCCTCCGATCCGGCGTTGGCGCCGATCACCACGCGGTCGGGGCGCATGAAGTCGTCGACCGCGCTCCCCTCCTTCAGGAACTCCGGAGCCGAGACGTACCCGAGGCCCGCTGCGCCGGCGCGCGATCGAACGGCCGGTGCCCACCGGCACGGTGCTCTTCATCACGAGCGCGTGATCCTTCGACTCGCCGAGGTCGGCGATCACCGCCTCCACGCGGGAGAGATCCGCGTCCCCGGAGTAGGTGGGCGGCGTGTCCACGCAGCAGAACAGCAGCTGCGCGTTCGCGACCGTCTCCGGCATGTCCGTGGTGAAGTGAAGGCGGTCCGCGTTCTTCGTGACGAGCTCGGCCAGGCCGGGCTCGTGGATGGGCACCTCCCCCCGGGCGAGCGACTCGACCTTCTCGGGCACGATGTCGCGCGCCCACACCTCGTGGCCGAGCTCGGCGAAGCAGGCCGCGGTCACGAGGCCCACCCAGCCGACGCCGATGACGCCTATCGGTTCCTTGTCCGGCATGAAGGCGGAGAGGCTATAGGTTGCCCCAGAGCCGTCAGAGCGCCCGGGCTGAGCGGGCGATCGCCATCATCTGGCCCTCGGACAGGGTCTGGAGCAGGGTGTTCGAGATCCAGTAGGACGCCTTGGACGTGCGCCAGGCCACAAGCCGCAGACGGTCGCCGTCGTAGTGGAGCTCGTAGGTGCGGCGGCCGATCTTCCGCTCCTCGCTCGCGTCCCCGAGGATGGGCGGGTCCTTCCAGGTGGTGCCTTGGACGCCGTAGTACTCGCCCACCAGTCCGCGCCTCAAGACCATGCGGTAGGCGCCGTAGTTCTTGCCGTTGGCGCGGATCTTGTACACCCGCGGCGGCCCCGCGTAGAGGGAGCCGGTGGTCCGCAGGGTCGGGTAGAGCACCGGCAGCGTCTTCCCGGCGCCCTGCTCGACGGCCTGAACCGCCTGGTCGCGCCCGAAGCCGGCGGCGTCCTCGAGCCCGAGCGAGCCGACGCTGGGACGCCGCTTGCGCTTCTGCCGCCGTGCGGGACGATCCTTCTTCAGCTCCCCTCGCGGCCCGGGCGTGTCCGTGCCGTTGAGGAACTCCTGGACCAGCTTCTTCACGCGCGCGTCGCTCGCCTCGACGTAGCTCGGCCCGATCAGCCCCTCGAAGTGGATCTCGTGGATCGGCTCGCCGGCCGAGAACACCGCCAGCTTCAGCACCCTGAGCACCTCGGACCGGGAGCGCAGGTTCGTTGTCGGTGGTGGTGTTGCGGCCGAAGATCCGCACGAGCTTGTCGCGCTTCTTGATCAGGTCCGTGTAGTTCACCTGCTGCTTCGTCTGGCGCAGGAAGTCCTGCTGGCGGGCCGAGCGCACGAGGTCGTTGTCCTCGTGGCGGAAGCGCACGTACTGGAGCGCCTTGCGGGCGCAGAGGCGCTGGTAGCCCGGCTGGACGTCGATCGGGGCGTACTAGCGGGTTGTCGTTGAAGTAGCGCCGGTCGATGTCCGCGTACACGCAGCCGATGGCGTTGACCGCCCGCCAGAAGCCGCCGAAGGTCACGTTGATCACGTGGTTGATCGACAGGCCCGTGAGCTGCTTCACGGTCCTGAGCGTGAGCCGCGGGCCGCCGAGCTCGTAGGCGGCGTTGATCTTGTCGGTGCCGTGCCCCGGGATCTGGACCTTCAGGTCGCGCGGCAGCGACATGATCGCCGTGGCGCCCTTCCCGGTCAGCCGGACCAGCATGATCGTGTCCGAGCGGGCGCCGGAGCCGCCCTCCACGTTGTCCTTGGGCCGGCGGTCCGAGCCGAGGATCATGAGCGTCTGCGGCTCGCCGGGGTCGGTGTCCGCCAGGCCCTTCAGCTTCAGCGACGGGCTCTGGTCGAGCGCTTCCACGACCTTGTCCACCTCGTGGAACGCCGCCACGGTCGTCGCTCCCGCCGAGGCGAAGATCACGAGCGCGGCGCCGATGAGGAGCTTCTTCCAGAGGCCTGGCCGGGGGATCTCTTCGAACATCGGCTAGGCGATCCGGAGGCGCCGCTCGTCGTCGCCGGGAGCGTCGAGGCGGGCTGGTAGCAGCTTCACGAACTCCACGAGCGACTTCCGATACTGGCTGAGCGACCGGATCGACACCCATTCCTCGGGGCCGTGATGGCCGCCCCCGGAGGGCCCGCACTCCACCGCGGGCACGCCCGCGTCGAGGAACGCCGTGGCGTCGGAGGCGCCGTGGCGCCCGATCGAGATCTGCTCGTCGCTCTTTCCCACCACCCGCGCGATGCCCGCGCCCAGCGCGCGCACGAACGGGTTCTCGCGGTCGACCATGACCGGATGGCGGTGGAAGGTCTTCGTGGCCGTGGCCCCCTCGAGCTCGTTGATCGCCGCCAGGATGGCCCCCGGGTCCTGCCCCGGGAGGTAGCGCACGTCCACGTCGATCACGCAGGCGTCGGGCACGCGGTTGATGGCGTCGCCGCCGGCGATCCGGCCGAGGTTGATCGACGGGCCGGTCGAAGAGGTCGGAGGACTCGCGCGCGAACGGGAGCGACTCGATCTGGCGGAAGACGTCGATCGCCTTGACCACGGCGTTGTCGCCGATCCAGGGAGTGGACCCGTGGGCAGAGGTGCCGGTGACCTCGATGCGCAGCACAAGCACCCCCTTCGCCTGCACGCCGATGTGGAGGTCGGTGGGCTCGCCCGTGATCGCGAATTGGCCGCTATAGCCCCGCGCGACCAGATGGTCGGAGCCACGCTGGTCCTCCTCCTCGGACTCCTCGTCGGAGACGCACAGGAAGTGCACCCGCACGCCGTTCTGGGCGGACACGTCGTGCAGCGCGCACATCATCGCCGCCAAGCCGCCCTTCATGTCGTAGGCGCCGCGCCCGTAGAGGCGATCGCCGTCCAGGCGAGGGACGAACAGCTCCGGGCTCGCCGGAACGACGTCCAGGTGGCCGTGGAAGACGACCGTGGTCACGCCGGCGGGGCCAACGGTCGCCGCCAGCACGGGCCGGCCGTTGTGCATCGCACCCATCACCTCCACGTCGCGCGCCTCGAGCCAGCCCTTGACGAACCCGGCGGCGCTCTGCATCCCCTCGAGGGTGGACGTGTCGTAGGTGACCAGGCGCTCGGTGAGAGCGCGCTCGTCCATCCGCGATTGAGGATAACGGCGCGTGGCCGGCGCTCATCAATCTGGAAGGCTGCGCCGCTCGCGGGACGCACGGGGGCCGCTCCGGCGCCGAATGATCTTGGGTCTGTGGCTCGCGCGCGGCTAACGGACTGCCGCCGAGTCCCTGGCCGCCGCCGTCCGCAACACAACCACTCCGTCCGCGAAGCCCCACCTTCGCGCCGGAGGGCCCGTCACGAGCACCCGATCCCTCCTGAGGGCCGACGCAGCGAGGCCCTCACCCTTCCAACCGGTACCCAACCAGTCGCCGATCGTCCGGGAACACATCGAGCGTCGTCGCCAGCTCGTCCGACACCGACGCTTCTCCTCGCCAGGGGGTTTGACGAACAGCGGGACGCTGCCCACCTGCGCCAGGTTTTCGCGCGACACGGACCGGCGCGATGCTCCCGGGCGGAACGCCACTCCGTGGTCGGCACAAGCACCACCAGCGCACGGTCCCAGATCCTCTTCCGCTCTAGCGTGGCCCGCAGCTCCCCGACCGGCCGGTCCACGAACTCGAGCTGGTCCAAGTAGCGGGCCTGGTAGCCCGCTACGGGCTTCGGATCCTTCGTCCAGACCTCGTGGTCGAGCTCGGGGATCACGATCTGCTGGGTGTACTGGCGTCCCTGCGGGTCGAACCACCAGGGGGTGTGGGGCAGCTCGATGTGCAGCATGTTCAACGTCTTGCCGCCCTCACCCCCTCCATCCAGTGGCGAAAGGTGCGTCACGGCCACTGGATCGCTTCGGGCGGGATCTGAGAAAGTCTTCGGGTCGCCGCGCTTCGCCCGCTGTTTCGTCAGCTCCCGCAGGGATTGGCGCAGACGGTCGGTCCGGTCGATCACTCGACGTCGTCACAGAAGGTGCACAGGTGAGTGATCGGCTCGTGGACGTGCATCCGGTATTGGCCCTGAAGGAGCGAGAACAGGTTGGTCGGGTGGTCTGGCGGCGATCGGCAAAGACCCGTGTTTGAGCTGGCCGGAGAGGATGACGGGGACGGCTTCGGTGGTAGAGTGCGCGACGGTGGAGGCTTGCGGTACCAGGTGCCGGGCAGCCGGGCGAATTAGGGAACCTGGCGGTGTCGATCTGGTTTCGGCTGTTGAGCAACGACAGGCCGGAGAACTCGTCGAAGATGACGAGCACGACGGGGGTGCCATTCGCCTCGTCTGAGCGATGCTGTCGGTGGCATCTCCCCAGGCCCTCGGTGCGACCGTGGAGAAGGCGAGAAACCAGACGCAGCACCACCGCGACGGCAGGAGACAGGACGGACAGCACGGCCGGCACGAACCGCGTGCGGAGATAGCCTGCCGCGACCGCTAGACCGAACAGGAGGCCGCATCTGGGGGCCGCGGGACGCAGCGTCGGCGTGGCTCTTCGCGACCTGGATGGCGAACGCCCCGGCGAGCGCACCGACGGCGGCGGCCTGGTACCAGTCGCCGACACGGCGGTTTGCTCGGTCGACGAGAAAGCCGATCAGGCCACACGTCGGCGAGCGCCAGCACGAACGCGGCGGTCACGAGCGGCAGGTCGGGGAACCCCGCGTGTTCGGCGATCAGATAATCCGGGCTGTTGTCCAGCACTTGCAGGACGGGAAGCGCCAGAGCGAGGGTCCACACGGCGGCGAGGTGGGCCAGTTGCCTGTCAGGCGTCTCATCTGGCGAGCCTAACCGGTGGCAACTGGAGCCGAGCCGGCTCTCGCAAGGTAGCCTTGCCCAGGAGCGATGTCGTGACGACGGCGCAGAAGTCACCTCCGAGGTCGAGCCAGCGGGATCCGACCGGATATACGCCTGAGGGGACCTCAGAAGGTCAGCCCCGCTGCGGGCTGAGCAGGCCAACGGGGCTGAGAGCGCGCTCGTCGTGCAGCTCGGAACGGCGCTCGCCTCTCGCAATCGTGTTGGGGCCTGGCAGAATGCAGCGCTGTGGAGGCCGGATCCCACGGGCTCGGAGCGGACTCGGCTTCAGGCGTAGGCGCGCGGCAGCCTCTGACTCAGCCGCGACGCGGAATCGTGCACGCGCCCCCGTGGAAGGTCGCGGTGCTCGTCTTCGTCGCCGCGTTCTGCCTCTATGGGCTGACCTTGAGTCAGGAGCTGCAGGGTTACGAACCTGAGACGACAGCCGTGGCCGAAGGGTTCGCTCGGACGGGGGACTTCATCATCCTCTCGGAGTCGCCGCTTCGGGATGTAGCGAATGCTGAGGGCTTTCCCGGTAAAGACGGCAAGCTCATCGGACGGGCCGGGCTCCCAAAATCCCTGATCAAGATCGCGTTCTACCTTGCTGGATGGGGTTTGGATGAACTGGGCTCCGGGGGCGAGCAGTACACGTGGCGCAAGAGGGTGCTGTGGTTCGCCCTTCCGGCGGTTACAGCACTTGCCGTCGCCTTCTTCTTCCTCGTTGTGTGGCGGCTACGGCGTTCGATCGCATGGGCCGTCTCGCTCGCAGCCATCGTCGCCGCGGGCAGCGTCGCTTGGCCCTACTCCAAGACCGGCCAGGAGACGGTGCTCATGATGAGCTTGACCCTGACTCTTGCCGCGGTGCTCTACGCCCAGGAGTCGAGGAGCTGGCGCCCGTGGGCGGCTGCCGGGTTCGGGGCAGGCCTTGTCCTCGCCGATAAGCCGTACGGGATCGTCGCCCTCGCTGCGATCCTTGCGCTGCTGATCAAGCCTCTACGCGAGGCCGATAAAGAGACTCGCGGCCGATACCTCCTCGCGTTCGCGTTGCCGTGCCTTGCCTGGGCCGCCATGTTCTGCTTCTACAACTGGACGCGCACCGGGGGCGCGCTGGATACCGGGAGGAGCGAACCAGGCTTCACCCTCGCCGCCCCGTTCAACTTCCTCGGGTTCTTCATCAGCCCGGGCAAGGGTCTGATCTTTTACTCCCCACTGGTCGTGCTCGGCATCCTTGGTCTGTGGCCGCTCTGGCGCGAGCAACCACGCATGGCCAAGTCGATAGTCGGTGCTGTTGTCGGCGGAACGCTGGTCGTGGCGACGCTGCCGTTCTGGAGCGACGAGTCCTGGGGGCCTCGGTATATCGTCTGGATTGCTTGGCTGCTGCTCTTGCCTATTCCCTGGTGGGCCACGTCCAGCGGCGAGACGCCGGGTGCTGGGCGCGCTTCGTTGCGCTGGCGGTTGCGATCCAGTTCCTCGCCGTGGTCGCGCCTCCTCAAACGCTGGTCGTCGCTACCAGGGACCTCACGGGTCAACCGATCTTCCATCGGACCCGCGCGAAGCCGCTGGTGACACCTTTTGGACGCGACCCGATTCGGTGGATCCCCGAACTCTCACCGCTTCTGTTCCAGGCGAAGCTCGTGCTCTCCAAGGTTTCGACGAGTGTCGGTGGACCCGCCATAACGACCGTGTATGCGCCCTATGAGGGACCGGTCAACAAGGTCAAGCTCGACGCAGCAACGCAGGCCGAGTACGGCTTCGGGGGCCCGTACTTCTGGTGGCGCCAGGGGGGCACGGGCATCTTCGGGGTGGTGACGCTCTTGCTCCTGGTGACGCGGAGCCGGGGCTGCCGCACTGTTGCTTCGAGTAGCCCGGGCTGCTGGGTGGGTCGAGGCAGAGGCTGTCGCTGCTCGGCAGTGATCGACCAAGCGGAGAACGGCGCTCTTGTAGCCAATCTGTCTGTTTGACAGTGTCAGGCGAATCGAGACCGGGTGCCCGACTGCGGGCAACCACCGGATAGGGTGGGCCGCGTGAGGCGCACCCTGGCTCCGGCGCTCATCGTGTTCTTCGCCTTCGTGGCTCCGGCCGCGGCGCTGCCGCGCGAGTATCTCCTGCCGGGTGCCTCCGTCTTTCCGGAGGGGATCGCGCTGCGCCCGGGCACGGATCAGTTCTTCGTCAGCTCCACGTCCGACGGCACGATCTTCCGGGGCACGCTCGGACAGGCGCGCACGAAGGTGTTCCTCGAGCCCGGCAAGCACGGCCAGGTGTTCGCAAACGGCCTCGAGGCCACCCGGAACCGGCTCGTCGTGGCCGGCAGCGTGACCGGGCTGATCCTCGTCTACGACCTGCCCCGCGGCCGGCTCGTCAGGAGCTTCTCCACCGGCTCGGGCGGCTTGATCAACGATGTGACCGTCACCCCGGGTGGGGACGTGTACGCCACCGACTCGATGCGGGGACTGATCTTCCGCATCGGTGCCCGTGCAATCGCGCACCGCAGGAGCGGCGTGAAGCGGATCCGGCCGTTCCTGAACGTCGGCCCCACGCCGATCGGCTCCTTCGCGAACGGGCTCGTCCCGGCCGGACGCCGCTACCTGCTGGTGGTGGGGCTCTCCACGGGCGTGCTCGGGCGGATCGACCTGAAGACGAAGCGCGTGCGGGCGGTGGACCTGCACGGGGCTTCCCTGCCCGCGGGCGACGGGCTCGCGCGCACCGGACGGACGCTCTACGCGGTGAACGCCGCCACCCGCGTGACCCAGCTTCGCCTCACGAGCAACTGGCTCGGCGGGCGGGTCCAAAGGCAGATCACGAGCTCGCGCTTCCAGTTCCCCACGACGCTGGCGATCGCGGGCTCTCGCCTGCTCGTGGTGAACTCGCAGTTCGACCGGCGGATGTCCGAGCCGGTCCTGCCTTTCACGGTGTCGGCGGTCAGGCGGCCGTAAGAGACCGCGAGGGGCCACGCGATGGCGATCGCAGCCAGGCCACTACGAGCTCCCTGACCGAGGCCAATTGGGACGCGAACCTGAGGAAGAGATCAAGAGTCGGCACCACCCTGTGCCACATGCTCATTCGGATGACGCGACGACGACCGAACGGAGTAGGCAGATCACGAGCCCTAGCAGCCGAGCTCGTCTGATTCGCTTGAACAGTTGAAAGGCAGCTGGGAGGCCACGCCCCCCTCAGCGGCAAAGAGGTTCAGCTCCGCCGCCTCACCGCTGACGTGCGCCAAGCTCAGCGGGAATCGCACGATGTACCCGTAGTCGTCCTCCGGCAGATCCTGGGCCCGCGTGACGTCGGGCCGTCGATTCGTCGGCCTGACCGCTCCCACGTAGCGGTCGCCGGCGAAGATCAGAACGCGTCAGCGCGTCGGCGGCATCCCGGGCTCGCCGCCCAGCCTGAGATCTGGACTTCATCGCCGAGTAGTTGCGACGAATCAACGTTGCCTCTCACGCTTCCAGGCACAATCTGTAGGCGGCCAGCGCCCGAGGAGCGGATCACGCCACTCGCAAGCGTGAACGATCGGCCGGCGAATTCCCGGGCTCTGCAGCTGGCGGGCTGGGCTAAACGGCCCCGGCGACCCGACACGTAGTGATCGGAGGGGAGTCGTGCGCCGCGATGGCCACAGTGGATAGGAGCGCGAAGGCCCCGATGGCCGCTCCGACAAGAGCCAGGCGGTTGAATCTCCGGCCCTGCTTGAAGCGGAGTGCAGGACGCTCGATCAGGTAGTAACTGCCGGCGGCAAGGGTGATAGCGCCCAGGAAGGAGAGGACGAAGAAGGCGCTGTAGTGCTGGGTGAGGCCATTGAGGTGATGAGATCGAAGAGCGATCATCACGTAGTAATGCCAGAGATAGAAGCCGTAAGAGACGAGACCTATCCAAGCTAGAGAGCGCAACGAGAGCACCCGCCGGGCCAGACCCTGCGACCTCTCCCCGAATACGGCGGGCAGCAGTATCAGGAGGGCAATCAGTCCTGAAGACGACATGCTCGGCAAGATTGCCGCTGTGGAACCCGGTGGGCGTGACAGCCGCGCAGAGCACGAGAAACGCAGCTAGCGCCACAACCCAGCACAGGGTGCCATGGCGGATGACGACGCGAAACGGGGCGCGATCGCCGCCGTGAGACGCCCAGACGCTGGCCACCGCGAGCCCCATGCCGAGCGCGAACCAGTAGAAGGTGCCAGGGAGTGTGGAGGCGATCTTGTGGTTCGACTTGTCCAGGTAGAGGGCGTGGAACGCGAGCGAGGCGCTGGCGAGCACGACCAGCGGCACCGCGTCGGCCCAAACGGACACCTTCTTCGGAGACAGACGGGCGACCAGAAATGCATAGATCGGAAGCAGCGCGTAGAAGGTCATCTCCACGCACAAGGTCCACGCCGGAGAGACGCCCAAATCGAAGGTCTTCTGCTGGTAGATCTGGCCGAACGCAGGGAAAGATCCACCAGTTGTCGGGGCGTGACTCCAACCTCGAAGAAGACCACCGACCACCGCCAAAGGCGAACCAATAGGCGGGGACGATCCTCAAGAGCCGCCGCCGGGCGAAGTCGCGGACGGCCGGCGATTCGGTGCCGCGCCAACGGGCAGCCACGAACGGGCGGTAGAGCAGGAATCCGGAGATCAGAAAGAAGATGCAGACACCGAGCTTCGCCACCTCGGGCGCGTAGTCCTCGAACGAGCCGGCCTTTTCCGAGACCACGGCCGGTGCGGGCGACGAAAACGCACAGCGCAGCGATCGCCCGCAGCGAGTCGAACAGGGGAAAGCGGGGGTTTCCAGGCGGAGGTGCTACGGCGGCCGGAACGTCTGCTGGGCCGAGCGGCAGCTTTGGGCCCGATGCAAGCCGCATTCGATCCCCATCAGCTCTCAGCGCGGCCCCACGGCGAGACTCGATCTCACGCGCACCTAGCCTAGAGAGGCGATGGCCGCGCTCAGGAACGTGCGCCTTCTCGGGACCGCGCGCGTCCGGAGTTGGACGCGTTCCGGGCCCAAGCCCCAGGGGTCACGCGGGTTGCTCAGCTCGTATCCGAGATGTAGAGCGGCTGTGGACGCCTTAGAGTTCTCTTCGATTTCGCTCGCTGTGATGACCGGGGATGATGACCACTGCGCTGAACGCCTGCTCCACAGGCTCGGCCCCGCGCCGCGTGTCGGGCAGATACCGCCGTAGCCCCGCCTCTGGCGTGCCTCGCGGTTCCGACCATCTCGAGCTAGCAGGAGGTAAGGCATCTCACTTGAGGCAGGCTCGAACGCGGTCATCGTCCGCCTGAGCCGACGCGCTTGGGCCAGAGCAGAAGCTGGTTGCGCATCGCTCGCCGTGCCGCCCGCGGCCGCGGCGAGAGCCAGGGCTGGCAGCGGCCTGGGGCCGAGCTTCGTCCATCCGCGCGAACACGCGCATCGAGCCCGGCACGGCTTGACTTCGTCGTGCGGCCTATCACGGTGAGCTTGCGGCTTGGAGAGGGCGGCGTTCACGCGGGCCTCCATCCCAGCGTCTGGGATGCTTCCCGCCAGCTGGGTGGCCTGGGCCTGAGCCGGCGTGGCGGGCGGTGTGGGCTCGAGCGAGCCGACGATCGCCGTGAGGGGAGACGTCAAGTACGGGAATAAACGAGGCATAAGGCAGCGATGAAGTTGAGCAGAAACTTCGGGGCAAAGGTGTCTTCGATCGCATGGGCCAAGACCAGCAAGCCAGCGACGGGAGCCGCATAGCGCGAGTAAGAGGGAATGTTGCGCCACAGATCCAATGTAAGGAACGAAATAAGCAACACCGTTCCGAGCGCAACGATGAGGCAGGAGATTCTCGCGGGCCAGCGGTCGATCCCGTCCGGTTGCGCCGCAGCCGGACGAGCGACCACACGGCGAAGAAGAGACAGCACGCGAGCAGGACGGCCACGAACAGGATCTCCCAGTTCGCGGCTCCGATGCCATCCTGGCGCACCACATCACACCCTTTCTCCGATTGCTCCCCGGAGAGGAACATGGGAGGGCTTGTGCGTGTCCCCGGTCGGGCTTCCGGCGAGGGCAAGCCGGAGTACCAGCTGCCAGAGGGCAAGTACTGCCGAGGGCAAAGAGCCAGACGAGCCCGCGACGCCGGCGCCGAGTCAACCGACCACGCCGATGACTACGGCCTGGACTACGTATAGCTCCCGGGCGAGCAGGCAGGCTGTCAGAGCCGCCACGGCGGGAGGGTCCTCTCCTCGAGCCACCAGATGGCCGCGGCGAGGAAGAGCGACGCGGCGAGAGGGTCGGAGAGGTCGTTGAACACTCCAACCAGAACCCCGATAGAGGTGGGAAACGCGATAGCCACCCAGGCGGGGCGCCCGCGAGACCGGAGGAATCGCGCGAGTAGGAGGGTGGCCCCGAGGACCGGCAAGAACGTTGATCAGCGGAAGCGCCCACTGCAGCAGGTCGGGGTCGCCTCCGCGGACGCCACCCAGCCGAGGACCGGAAACAGGATCCTTTGATAGCGGTAAGGCGACGTTGTCCACGTGGTCGCTCGTGGATTTGGTCGCGGGAGAAGGCTTTGCCGCTGAGCAGTGGAGCCTGAGCGATGTCGAAGAAGAACTGGCCATCATACCACGATGTGGTATGCCATGAAGGGTGAGTCCTCAGGCACCAGGATCGGGTTGCGAGGTACCTCTGCCCGGCGTGGATGAAGTACGTCGGATCGCCGGCACGTCCAGCAGGACGCCCGGCGCCATAGCCCACAATGCCGAGCATCACGACGGCAGCGGCCACGAGCTACCTGGAGGTGAGGCTGACGACCCGCGTGATGTCGCCCTGGTAGACACGGAGCTAGCCCGTCGGCACCCGCCGTCAGGTCCGGCCGTCGGCTGTGACGCATTCGACATCGCGCCCGTCGAACTGCAGGTTCCCGTGGAGCGATGCGACCCGGGCCGCCGCTACGACTGGGGCTGGCCGACCCGAGCGCGCAGTCGTTGTAGCCTCGACGAGTGAGTAAGACCACCCCCGGCGAAACGCTCCCGGCCCACGCAGCACGAAGCGCCAAGCCGCCTCCAGCGGGCGGCCCGGACCGACCGCCAGCTGCTCAAGCGGTCGTCGGCCACGCTGATATCGCGCGGCTTCTCCAAGTTCGCGCAGATCTTCTTCCTGGTCGTCGCGGCGCGGCTGCTGACGGTCGACGAGTTCGCGAGCTACTCCTACATCGTGGTGCTGGCCTCCGCTTTCACGATCCTGAGCGACACCGGGGTGCCGCTCGTGGCGAGTCGTGACGCCGCGGCCGGCCGCCAACCGGTCGGCGAGCTCTTCCACGACGCGCTGCCGGTGGTGCTCGTGAGCGGCGCGCTGGCCGCGCTCGCCCTCCCGATCTTCGGCGCCGTGGACTCGGGGCCCGGCACCACCTTCGTCCCGGTGCTGCTCGCCGCCGCCTACGTGCTCTTCAACCGCTTCTTCGACCTCACCGCCACGCTGCTGCGCGGCGTGGGGCGCTTCAGCTTCGAGGCCATCCTGCAGTCGGTGGGCGCGGTCGCTTTCATCGCCGGCTCGATCGCGGTGACCGCGGCGGGCCTGGGGGTCTCCGCGGTGCTCGCCGTGCTCTGCGCGAAGGAGGCCGTGTCGGGGGCCGTGTCGTACGTGGCCTTGCGGGAGGACCTGGGACACCGGCGCCCCGCCTCGGAGCGCGGAGGCTGGCGGCGGCTGTTCGGCATCGGGATCCGGCTCTCGATCGCCGGGATCGCTCTGGCGCTGGTGATGCGGGTGCCGCTCGCGCTGCTCGGCAACCTCGGCACCTCGCAGGAGGTGGCGCTGTTCTCCGCGGCCCAGCGGTTCGGCGACGCCGCCTACATCCTCGCGATCAGCCTTGGCGTGGCCCTCCTCCCCGGGATCGCCTACCTGGCGCACGAGGACCTGCCGCGCGCCCGGGCACTCCTGCATCGCGTGCTGCTCGCCTTCACCGGGGCGGGCGTGCTGCTCGCGGCCGCCGCCCTGCCCTTGGCCGAGCCGATCATGCACGTGATCTTCGGCTCGGACTTCAGCGCCGGCGCCGATCTGCTCAGGATCGTGCTGGCGGGGATGCCCGCGTACGCGGCACTCGGCATCTGCTGGTACTCGGCGATCGCCCTCGAAGGCGAGGGACGGCTGCTCGGCATCGGGCTGCTCGGGCTGGCGGTCTGCGTGGCCCTGTCGGTCCTGCTGATCCCGAGCGGCGGCGACACCGGCGCCGCCTGGAGCTACGTGGCGTCCCTCTACGTGGTGGCGGCTCTCAGCTTCCTCGTGCTCGAGCGCCAGCTCGGCCGGGGCGTGGCCGCGGCGCCCGCCGGCGTCAGCGAGGCCGTGTCCGCGGCCGAGCTCCCCGGCTGACCGGCGCGGGCAACCCGGATTACGCAGGTGTCTCCGCTCGGCGACCGGGAGAGGCGAGCCGGCGGCTCACCCGGTCGGCGATCGGACGGATCAGGTGCATCGCGACGAGGAACGGCACGCCGATCGTCAGTACGAAGCCGATGGCCACCGAATAGGTGTTCACGAGCTCGGTGTAGAGCACCACGAGCGCGATCGCGTACAGCACCACGCGATACTCGCGCCCGGGGCCGGCGTCGCGGGGTGAGACCAGCCCCACCAGCGCGCGGGCGAGCAGGCCGAAGAGGAGCGAGCCCACGACCACCCCGGGAAAGCCGAAGTCGTTCCAGAAGTCCCCGATCACCGTGTAGGGGCGCCCCGCCTTCAGCTCGTCGCCCCAGACGAGCTTCCTGAACTCCACGTCGCCGCTGTCGGGCTTGTCGGGGTCGATCCGTGCCGGAACATAGGAATGAAACGCGGCCAGGATGCCCTTGCCGTACTGGAACGGCGCGGGCGAGCGGTACTCGTGAGGGGAGCCGATAACGGTCGTCGCGGTGAAGACGCCGTCGAACTCGGTCATGTCGTTCAGGACGCCGCGCGGGTCGAGGAGGTACTTGGGCGCCGAGCTGAGCGCCTCGCCGATCGGCTTGTCGGTGGTCGCCTGGCGGACGCCCAGCAGCGCGCTCGCGAACACGACGACGGCGATGACGCCGGCCAGTAGCTCGCGCCTCCGCCAGGGACGCACCAGGTAGTGCACGATCACCGCCATCATCAGCAAGGTGAGGAACACGCGCGTGCGCGTTCCCGCCAGCGCATAGAAGCCGCACACCTCGATCAGGACGAGCACGAACGCCACCCGGGCCCGCGTGGTGCGCGGGGTGTCCCAGGCGGCCCAGATCAGTACGGCGGCGGTGCCGAATCCGAGCAGCACCTGGTAGGCGAGGCCCGTTCCAAGCACCTCCTGGTCGAGCATGTGGTTCGCGGCCTCGCGCGGGTCCCCCGACCTTCACCAGCACGGCGATCTGGCCGATGGCGGCAATCAGGAGGCAGGCGATGACCGCCGGTTGCACGTCGATTCGATTGGCCACGCCTCGACCGACGCGGGCGAGGCGATCCGCCCAGCGCCGTCCCCACGGCAACAGGTAGCCCACCAGCACGAGGCACACGAAGATCGTGACCGCGCCCATGGCGCGCGTGAGCGCCGGCTCGAGCGGTTCCTTCAGGTCGCGCGTCACGAACAGCGCGATCTCCTGGTTCTCGGTCTTCAGCAGGCTGTTCAGCGCCGAGCCCTGGAAGTAGTAGCTCTGCAGGTCGTCAGCACTCAGGAACAGCTGGAGCGGTCGCGCCACGAACGAGACCAGCGCCACAGCCGCGATCACCGTCAGCGGCTCGAAGAGGCGCCCGCGGTAGAACTGCACCACGAGCACCGAGGCCGACACGACCCCGCACAGGCCGAGCAGCAGCCAGGCCACGGGCGCGCCCCCGGCCAGGACCGCAATCCCTATCCCGGCGAACGCGACGGTGGCGACCGCGACCAGCCGGCGCTCGAAGCTGCCGAAGGTCATCTGACACTCGCCTGGAGGCCCGCTGCGCTCATGTAGGCAGCGAGCCCATCCCTCCAGTGACGCAGGGGCGTGAGACCCGCGGCGTTGGTGAGGGGCCGCTGGAGCACCCCGTTCAGCGGGCGGTCGGCGCCGCCGGGAGGGCGGGTCGTCTGCACGGGCTCGACCGGCACTTCGAGATCGGCCAGCTCCATGATCGCCTGGGTGAACTCGAACCAGGAGCACTCGCCTTCGGCCGTGAGGTGGAGCAGCCCGGCTGCGTCCTCGTCCACCGCCTCCACGAGCGCACGCGGCCAGATCGGCCGTGTAGGTCGGGCTCAGCCGCTGGTCCGCCACCATCTTGAGCTGTCCCTGCTCACGGGCGCGGGCGACCATGCGCGTGACGAAGTTGCCGCCCTTCGACGCGCTGCCGTGCAGGCCGTAGAGACCCGGCGCCGCGGGCCACGATGGCGTTCGGCGCGTACGCGAGCGCCGCGTACTCGCCGGCCAGCTTGGACAGCGCGTAGATGCTGCGCGGGGAAGGCGGCGCGTCCTCTGGGTACGGGTCCGGATGAGGTGCCGTCGAAGACGTAGTTGGTGCTCATGTGGACGAGCTTCGCGCCGCTCTCGGCACAGCGCTCCGCCAGCCGCTTGACCGCGCGGGCGTTGACCTCGAAGGAACGGTCCTCCTCGCGCTCACAGACCTCGACGTTGTGAAATGCCGCGCAGTTGAAGACCACCTCGGGACGGGCATCGTCGAAGGCCACCGCCACCGCCACGGTCGTCGGTGACGTCGAGGGCCTGGCGGTCGCGCGCGACCACCTCCGAGCGGCCGCTGAGCAGCTCCTCCAGGTCCGACGCGAGCTGCCCGCCGCCGCCGGTGATCAGCACGCGGCCCAGGCTCACAAGACCGAGCCGAACTCCTCGATACGCGGCTGGACCTCGTGGAGGAGCTGCAGCCAGCGAATGTTGTAATAGCGCGGGTCGGTGAGCTGGGAGCGGTCGCTCAGGTCGATCTCCGCCAGCAGGTCCGACACCGCCTCCACGACCGATCGACGCGGGATGAAGCCGAGTCGAGCAGAAAGCTTGGCGTTCGAGCACTCGTAGTCGCGCGTGAGCTTCGGCGCGGGTGCCTCCTCGAGGCTCACGCTCACGCCCACGAGCTGCGCGGAGCCGGCCACCAGCATCGCCAGCTCGCGAATCTGGTAGTTCGAGTGCAGCACGTTGAAGATCTCGCCCTTCACGAGCTCCTCGGGAGCCTCGTAGGCGGCGACCATCGCGTCGGACACGTCGCGCACGTCCACGAGCGGGCGCCACATCCAGCCGCCGCCGTGCAGCAGGAGGCGCTCCTGTACGAGCGCGTCCTTCACGAAGGTGTTGACCACGAGGTCGAAGCGCATCCGCGGACTGTGGCCGTAGACCGTGCCGTTGCGGAGGATGACGGGGCAGAGCCCCTGCTCCTGGAGACTCGAGCAGCGCCTTCTCCCCGTAGTGCTTCGAGGTCGAGTAGGCGCCGCGCGGCTCGACGGCCGCGTTCTCGTCGTGCATGCCCGGAGGCAGCCCGTCGTACAGCGAGCACGAGGAGGAGAAGACCACGCGCTCGACTCCGCGCTCTACGCAGGCCTTTCCGAGCGCCTCGGTCGCGACCGCGTTCATCTGCCAGTTGGCCTCGGGGTCGTACTCGGCGGTGGGGTCGTTCGAGAGGCCGGCGAGGTGGATCACGCCGTCCACGCCGTCGAGGGCGCTCGCGGGGATGTCGCGGACGTCCGCCACCACGAGCTCGATGCGGTCGCGCACTCGCTCGAGCGGCTTCTCGCCCCAGTAGAGCCGGTCGAGCACCCGCACGTTGTAGCCGCGATCGAGCAGCCGCTCGGTGAGGATCGCCCCGATGTATCCCGCCCCACCCGTCACGAGGACGGTGCCGAAGCTCGGGGCCTCGGGGGGGAGCCCGTTGCTGCGCCCTTCGAGGCGCGTGTGGTTTCCGGCCTTCCTCATCGCGCTTACGCTAGCGAAGGTGGCGCGAAACCGCGGAGCCAGGGTGCTTCGCGGATTCCAGGCGGTTCCTTGTAGCGTGTTGAACGCGGAACGTGCGCACCTCGCGCTCCGTCCCCGACCAAAAGATGGAAGCCGAACGGACCTCTCAGGCAGACCCACTCTCGCCGCCAGCGCAGATCAGCGACCCGCTGCTGGAAATCGTGATCGTGGTGTCCACCGGCGCTCGCGAGCACGTGCGCCTCTGTCTCGAGTCGCTGCGCAGGCATTCGCTGGAGTCGGGTCCGATGGTCGTCCACGTGGTCGACAACGCGAGCTCCGACGGCACGCCGGAGATGATCCGTGACGGGTTCCCCGAGGTGCGGCTCCAGTCGCTGCCCTGGAACGCCGGGTTCTGCATCGCCAACAACGTGGTGCTGCGCCGGGCCAAGGCCCGCTACGTGCTGCTGCTGAATCCGGACACGGAGGTCACTCCGGGCGCGCTCGACTGGATGGTCCGCCTGATGGAGGCGCGCCCCGACATCGGGATGGCGAGCTGCCGGCTCGTGCAGCCCGACGGGACGTTCGACCACGCCGCCAAGCGATCGTTCCCCACGCCGCTGGGCGCGCTGGCGCACTTCACGGGTCTCGGCAGGCGGGCCGAGGCCGATTCGCGGCTCGCCCAGTACCGCGCGCCCGACCTCGACGAGCTCGACAGCGGGGAGGTCGATGCGGTCAACGGCGCGTTCATGCTCGTGCGCGACACGGCGCTGGAGGAGGTCGGGCCCGCTCGACGAGGGCTACTGGCTCTACATGGACGACCTCGACTGGTGCTACCGCTTCAAGCGCGGCGGCTGGAAGGTCTGGTACGACGGCTCCGTCACCTGCATCCACGTGAAGGGCGGCACGACCGTGGAGGCCCGCCGCAGCGGACGCCACCGCGGCCTCAAGCACAACCTGGCCTTCCACCGCAGCATGGGCCGCTTCTACCGCAAGTTCTACGCCGGCCGGCGCCCGCTGGTGGACGCGTCGATCTACACGGCCATCATGGGCAAGTTCCTCATCGCCGCGGTGCGCAGCACGATCGCGCGCAAGAGGGTCTTCTAGATGGCTGCTCCGGCGATCAGCGCGATCGTCGTGAACTACCGCAGGCCCGACATCCTGGGGGCCTGCCTCAGCTCGCTGCGAGCGGCGCTGGCGGAGGTCGGGGAGCCGACCGAGCTCGTGGTGGTGGACAACGCCTCGGGCGATCACTCGTGCGCCGTGATCCGCGAGGTCGCGCCCGACGCGCGGCTGCTCGAGATGCCCGAGAACCTCGGGTTTCCGACCGCTGTGAGCCGTGGCGTCCAAGCTTCCAGCGGCGACTGGGTGCTGCTGATCAACAACGATGTGGAGGTCGAGCGCGACGCGGTCCTGCACATGCTCGCGGCGGGCCGCTCGGACCCTCACATCGGCGCCGTGGCCGCCCAGATGCGCTTCGCGAACGGAAGCGGCACGATCAACTCCGCGGGCATCGGGGTGGATCGGCTCGGGATCGCGTTCGACCGCCTGCTCGGCGAGCCGGTCACGGCCAGCGAGACCGAGCCGGTGGAGGTCTTCGGCGCATGTGGCGGCGCGGCGCTCTACCGGCGCGCGATGCTCGACGAGATCGGCGGCTTCGACGAGTCGTTCTTCTTCGCTCTGGATGACGCCGACGTGGCGTGGCGGGCCCAGATGCGCGGCTGGCGCTGCCTCTATCACCCGGGCGCGATCGTGCACCACCACCACGGCGCGACGATCGGGCACGGCTCGAGCCTCAAGTACTTCCACGTGGGGCTCAACCGCGTCCGCGTCCTGGCGAAGAACGCCGACACCGGCCTGCTGCGCCGGCACGGGCTCCAGATGGTCGCGTACGACGTGGCCTACGTGGCCTTCGCCGGACGTGACCGACCGGACGCTCGCGCCGCTGCGCGGCCGGCTGCAGGGCCTGCGGGAGTGGCGGTCCTACCGGCGCGCCGGCGCGCCGCGCCAGCCGGTCGAGCTGGCCCCGGTCAAGGGCTTCAGGGCGGCACTCGGCACGCCGGTCCGCCTGGCTCGGCAACCGCGCCGCGCACAGGCCCGCGCGCGAGCCGTGGCCCCGATGCGCGAGCCGAACCCCGAGCATCAGAGCTACCGGCCGCTCGAGCGGGGTCAGCCGCCGGGTCTGACCCGAAGGGCGGGTTCTTGATCTTCCAGTCCCCCCGATCCGCTCGAGCTTGAACTCGTAG
Source organism: uncultured Thermoleophilaceae bacterium (assembly GCA_963759625.1). Classification (GTDB taxonomy): domain Bacteria; phylum Actinomycetota; class Thermoleophilia; order Solirubrobacterales; family Thermoleophilaceae; genus JACVRW01. The sequence goes on from CAVXAD010000002.1 coordinate 31,977, forward strand.
GTGACCTTGCCGACCTTCGGATCGACGGACGCCACACCGCCGACCATCGTGGCCGTCCTGCCGCTTCTGCTCGACGTCCGTCGATCCGCGGGTCTCGCACCTTCTCGACGATCAGCTGCGCCAGCGGCAACTCGCGCAGCCGCGCGAGCCCGAGCGGCGTGATGGGCATCGACGGATCCTGGAGTCGCCGCCGCGGTCGGCGCATCGCTGAAGGCCACCGCTCGCATCCACTCGAAGAGCGCCCGTTCCGGGCTGCCGGCCGGATAGCGCTCGACCTGGCTTCTGGCTGATGACGGGCGGCGCAGTTCAGGTAGCGGACCTCTCGGCTGAATCGCCACCGCCACAACCGGCGCCGAGCGCGAGAGCCATGAGGCAGAAGGGCGAGGCGCCCGCATCAAGCCCGCCCATCGCGGCGGCCTTGCCAGGCTGCTCGGCCGCGATCTCGAGGAACAGGTTGTCGGTGAGCTTCCAGGCTCCCTCGACGTGCTTCAGGTGGAAGGCGTACGGGCGCCGGAGAGACGTCTCTCCTGCCGTTGGGGGCGAAGCGCTCCCTGCGGCAGCATCGTGTAGATGGTGGCCGTGTCGCCCTCGCGCACCACGTCGAGGATCGTCGGCGGGCCCGAGCACGGAGAACAGTCGTGTTGGCGAGAATTCGATCGACCGCGGCATCCGCCCGGCGTCCACGCGGAGGGACATCGACGTAGTAGCTCCGCCGCACGGCGGCGTTGGCTCGCTGGATGGCGCGAAACCACGTGAGGAAGCGCGCGCTCCGGCGATATCGGCCGGATAGCGATGGAGCTGACGCTCAGGCACCAGGCGAGGCGTTTGGCGGGCGAGCTGGCCACCTCGTTCCCCAGCTCTCCGCACCCGGAGGCCAGGCCGACCAGCGAGACGCGCAGAGCACGAAGACCGACGCGCTGGGCGCCAGGCGCCGGCATGCTTCTGTCCAACGCGAGGCGAGCGGATTCGCCCATAATGGCATAGGCACGCGCGCCCGCACCGCCCGATTCTGAAAGGCTCGCGCCCGCCGCCATGAGACGCCTTGAGACAAGACTCGACGGTCCGATCCTGGTCGAGCCCGTGGTCCACGGGGACCACCGTGGCTTCTTCTCACGAGACCTACGGCGCAACGTCTACGCCGAGCTCGGCATCCTCGACGAGTTCGTCCAGGACAACCACTCGCGCTCCAAGCTCGGGATCGTCCGGGGGATGCACTTCCAGGTGGGCGACGGCATGGCGAAGCTGGTGCGCTGCGCGCGCGGCGCGATCGTCGACGTCGTGGTGGACCTCCGCCGCGGCTCGCCCACGTTCGGCCAGTGGGAGGCGTTCGAGCTGGACGACGAGAACCTGCACCAGCTCTACTGCCCGGTCGGCTTCGCGCACGGATTCTGCGTCACCAGCGACATGGCCGACGTGATGTACAAGTGCTCGGCCTACTACGACGAGTCCATCGAGCGCGGGATCAAGTACGACGATCCCGAGATCGGCATCCGCTGGCCGGACGTGGAGTTGATTCCGTCGGAGCGCGACGCCGGCGCGCCGCGCCTGAGCGAGATCGCCGACGAACTGCCGTTCGAGTACGGGAGATAGCGCGCAGGTTCTTTCCCAGCGCCAGCGCTAAGACCAATTCTGGACTGGCGTTTTTGGCGCCGCGCGAGGTATACAGAACGAGATGCCGGCCCGCTTGGCCACGCACGGACGCCCGCAGGCGGCGCCGGTGCCGGAGGAATATTCCCTGTTCCGCCGTCGCGGGCCGTGGAAGGACGCTCTCCGGCGCCGGCTGCTTGCGGTAGCGGACACGCTCACCCTCATCGTCGCGATCGCCGTCGCCGGTGTCGTGGAGGGTCATAACTTCCTGCTCTGGGTGCTGCCGCTCCTGCCGATCTGGCTGCTGCTCGCCAAGGTCGAGGGCCTGTACGACCGCGACCAGCCGAAGATCTGGTACCTCACGATCGACGAGGCGCCGGCGCTGGTCCACTGGGTCACGGTGTCGGTGGCCACCACCTCCCTGTTCATGGCCGCCGTGCTCGACGCGGGCTGGCTGTCGGCGAAGGGCGCCGCTGTGATGTGGGTTTCGGCGCTTGTTGCGGCGGCGGCGCTCCGGAGCGCCGCCCGCAACCTCTGGCGGCGGATGGTGCCCCCCGAGCGCGGCCTCGTGATCGGGAGCGGCCAGCTGGCGAGCGCCGTGCGCCGCAAGCTCAAGCTCGAGCCGGGGCACCACATGAACGTGGTGGGCTACACCGGCGTCCCCTCGAGCCGGAACGGATCCGCTCCGGACGCGACCGGCAACGGCCACGGCCACGGCAGCACCCGCGAGGAGGTGGCTCTCGCGACCCAGCTCGACGAGCTCGACCAGGCCGATCTCGAGGAGCTGATCAGGGCGACCAACGCCGAGCGGGTGATCCTGGCCGCGCCCGAGCTCGACGAGCCCACGCTGGCGCGCGTGGTGCGCAGCTGCCGTTCGCTCGGCGTGAAGCTGAGCGTGGCCCCGCCGATGCGCGCGATGCTGGGCACCGCCGTGGAGCTGAGCCACATCGCCGAGCTGCCCGTGATCGAGTACCGCACGGGCGACCCTTCGCGCTCGACCATGGCACTCAAGCGCGCCCTCGACGTGGTCGTGGCCACGCGCCGGGCTGCTGGTGCTGACCCCGGTGATGGCCGTGGTGGCGCTGATGATCAAGCTGGACTCGCGCGGGCCCGGTGCTGTTCATCCAGCCGCGGGCGGGCCGCAAGGGCGAGACCTTCCCCATCCTCAAGTTCCGCACGATGGACCGTGACGCGGAGGAGCGCATCTCCGAGGTGGTGTCCATGGAGGACCTGCAGGAGCCGATGTTCAAGCTCCGCGACGATCCGCGCGTGACGCGCCTGGGCCGCTTCCTGCGCCAGACGAGCCTCGACGAGCTTCCGCAGCTGATCAACGTGGTGCGCGGCGACATGAGCCTCGTGGGCCCGCGTCCCGAGGCCCTTTGGCTCGTGGAGCGCTACAGCGAGACCGAGCGCTTCCGCCTCGAGATGCGTCCGGGGATCACCGGGCCCATGCAGGTGCACGGACGCGGGGAGCTCACCTTCCAGGAGCGGCTGGCGGTGGAGCGTGAGTACGTGGAGAACTACTCGCTGCGCAAGGACGTGAAGATCCTGCTGAGGACCGTGTCCGCGGTGGTCAGGGCGCGGGGCGCCTTCTGAGCGTGGCGGCGGCCTTCACTCGCAGCCAGGCCGATGACGATGCCCGCGGCACCCGAGCCCACCCCTCCGGGGGCGTCGGGGCGCTCGCCGCGCTTGGCCGCGACGCACAGCGCCAGGTAGAACAACGCCGCCGCGAACCAGCCGAGCAGCACGATCCCAACGGTTACGAGGCCCACCGCTCAGCGCCCCCTCGACCGTTGTCGCCATGATCTCCGCGACTGCCTCTTGGGACACATGGGCTCACTGACTCGCACCCTCCCTCGCGCTTCTCCGCCTCGCCACCGGTCATGCGATGGCAAAACCGAATGCACGGTAGCCGCGGCGCCGGACGGCTTCTGCGTCAAGCGGGCGCACGTGACGTCAGCCAGGTAGTCGCCGGGCGGCTCATTTCACGCAGATAGCGGCTACGGTGGACGCCGTGCCGCTCCTCGACACCGAGCGCCGGTTCCGGCGCGCGACGGCTGCCCCCGCTTCGAACCCTCGCGGCATCGGACACCGGGCGCGCGGCCGGGCTTGCCCTGGCCGTGATCGCGACCAACACGATCGCGCTGCTGTTCACGGTCGTGTTCGCCCGTGTCCTGGGCGCGTCCGACTACGGGTCCCTGGCGGCCCTCGTCTCGGCGTTCATCATCCTGATGGTCCCGGGGTCGGCACTCCAGATCGCCGTGGCACGCGAGGTGAGCCACGCGGTCGCGGCCGAACGACCCCGCTGCGGGAGCGGGCGTGCGGCGCTGGCTGCTTCGGCTCGGCTTCGGCACCCTCGTCGTCGCGATCGCCGTGATTCCCGTTGCGCCCGCTGCTGGGAGCCGTGATCAACGTCGACGAGCTATGGGCCGCCGCGGCGGTGCCGGTCACGAGCATGCTGTGGATGCTCATCTCGGTCGAGCGCGGCGCGCTTCAGGGCTTCCAGCGCTACAAGCTGCTCGGCTGGAGCCTCGTGGCGGAGGCAATGTGCCGGCTCCTGTTCGCACTCGGGCTGGTGGCGGCCGGCTTGGACGTGACCGGGGCCTTCCTCGCAAGCCCGCTCGCGCTCATCGCCGTCGGACTCGCCCTGGCCGTGCCGCTCCGCCGGCACCTGCCGCGGGCGTCCGTGGACACCGGCAAGCGCCTGCGCGACCTGCTGGCGGGCTCCGGGGCACCCGTGGCCGCCCTGACGCTCCTGTTCGCGCTGCAGGAGGTGCACGTGATCGTGGTCAAGCACGAGGCGTCGAGCGAGGCCGCGGGCTCCTACGCGGTCGCGGCCGTGGCCGCGAAGGCGATCGTCTGGGTGGCGATCGGCCTCGGGATGTACCTGCTGCCGGAGGCCGCGCGGAGAGCCAAGCAGGGCAGCGACGCCCGGCCGATCCTGCTCAGCACGCTGGGCCTGATCGCGGCCGCGAGCGTGCCGATGGTCCTGATCTACGCGGCTGCCGCTCGCCCGCTTCTGGGCGCGGTCTTCGGCGACGACCTCACCGGCGCGTCCGGCGCGCTGCCGTGGCTCGGCCTGGCGATGGCGCTGCTCGCCTGCAGCTACCTGTCCGTCCAGTACCTGCTCGCGCTCGGCCGGGCGAGCTTCATCTGGGTCCTTGGGCTGGTGGCGCTCGCGGAGGTGGTCCTGCTGGCGGGCATCGGGGCGAACCTCACCGGCGTGGCGGTGGCGCTGTTCGGCCTGCAGCTCGTGTGCGCGTCATGCATGCTCACGCTCGCACTGAGGCGCACCCCGGAAGGCCGAGCATCCCGGGGGAAGTCCAGCCTTTCTTGAAGGCGGCTCCGAGAGCTCCGGGCCGGCTGCAGCCGGGCACTCCTTGGCGGAATGAATGGCCCGAGCATTCGAGTTGCCGCCGTTATCCCCAGCTTCAATGCGCGGGAGTGGCTCGAGGGTTGCTTGCGGTCCCTCGCGGCTCAGACGCGCCTCTTCGCCGAGATCGTAGTGGTGGACGACGCGTCCACGGACGGCTCCGTGGAATGGCTCCGAGAGGCGTGGCCGTCGGTGAGGGTCCTCGCGCTCGAGCGGAATCAGGGTTTCGCGGCAACCGCCAACTGCGGCGTGGCTGCCGCCGCGCCGGAATGCGACGCGGTCGCACTCGTGAACACGGACGTTGAACTCGCGACCGACTGGCTTGCGCGCACGGCGGCCGTGCTCGAAGGCCGACCCGCAGGTGGCTGCGGTGGCCACGAAAATGGTTTCGCTCCGGGAGGAGGGCCTGCTCGACGACTGCGGCGACGTGCTTCGCCGCGACGGTGCATGCGAGCAGCGCGGCCACGGTTGGCCCGACGATGGACGCTGGGACGTGCCGGGCGAGGTGTTCGGAGCGTGCGCCGGGGCTGCGCTCTACCGGCGCGTCGGCCTTCACGGCGGCCGGCGGGTTCGAGGAGCGCTTCCTGGCCTATCTCGAGGACGTCGATCTAGCGCTTCGCCTGCGCCTCGGCGGCTGGCGCTGCCGGTACGAGCCCGCGGTGGCCCGCCACTGGGGCAGCGGTGCGGGTGGCGGGGGCGGCCCCGGGCGACCGCTTGAGTCGCTGGTGGAGCGCAACACCCTCCTGCTGTGCGCGCGCGCATTTCCCTTGCGCTGGTGGGCCGGCCCAGTGCTGTATCGCCAGCTCGCGTGGGCGGTGCGATCCGCCCAGAGCGGGGGCCTGCGGGCCTTCCTCGGCGGGGCTATGTCGGCGCTGCCGCTCCTGCCTGCATTTCTCGCCGAGCGCAGGGCACTCCGGCGGGCGACCGTGGTGCCGATCGAGGAGGTCGTACCGCGGCGTCCCTTCCGCGGTCCGAAGGCCGGCGGGCATCCGCAGGCGGGGTTCTAGCCGCCAGGACCCATTGCACGATCGGACCGTTCTCGGAATGCCCGCTCCGGCGATCGGCACTCGGGGACCCGTGCTGTTCGTGACCTACTCCGGGTTGGCCGGCGGCGCCGAGCAGGTGCTGCTCGACATCGTCACCGGGCTCGAGGAGCCGTCGGTGCTTCTCTGCCCCTGCGGGCCGCTCGCCGCCCGGGCCGCTGCCGCCGGGATCCCGGTCCTGACCGGTCCCGCGCGCCCGCTCGAGCTCCGGGGCGGCCTGCGTGCGCGCGCCGGTGCCACAGTCCAGCTGGCCGCCCACGCGAAGGACGTCCGCAAGGTCGCCGCCTCGCTGAGACCCGGCCGCGTGATCGCCTGGGGGATGCGCAGCGCCATGGCCTGCGCGGCGGCCCTGCCGCTCGTGCGCCCCCGCCCGCGGCTGGTCTTCGAGCACCTCGACCTCCTGCCGAGCGCTGGCGTGGCCAGGGCGGTGCGCGCGGCTGCCGCCCGAGCCGACCGCGTGATCGCGCTCTCCGCGGCGGTGGCCGCCGACCTCGACCCGCGGGGGGCGCTGCGCGGGCCGCCTCCACGTGGCCGCACCCGGGATCGACCTCGATCGCTTCGCGGCCTCGGACCTCCGCCCGGGCCCCCCGTGGCGCTACTGCTCGGCGCGATCGTGCCCTGGAAGCGCCCCGACCTCGCCCTCGAGGCTGTGGCGATCGCCTCGCGCGAGCTGCCCGGAGCTTCGCCTGGTGGTGGCGGGGCACACGGTGGGCGAGGCGAGCGAGCGGCTGCTCGCGAGCCTGCGCGAGCGCGCCGCGAAGCCCGATCTGGCCGGTCGGGTGGAGTTCCCCGGCGGGCTCGAGGATCCGCGGCCGGCGCTGGCACGCTCATCCTGCCTGTTGCACTGCTCGGACGCCGAGCCGTTCGGACTGGTCCTGCTCGAGGCGATGGCATCAGGCCGGCCGGTGGTGGCGCCGGCAGCGGGCGGGCCGCTCGAGATCGTGGCGGACGGCGGCCGGCTGTTCGCCCCGGGAGACGCGCATGCCGCCGGGCGCGCTCTCGTCGACCTGCTCGGAGATCCCGACGAGCTGCGCCGCGCCGGCCGGCGCGGTCGCGACCGCGTGGCCGAGCGCTACGGGCTCGCCACGGCTCGGCAGCGGTGGCGGGACGCGGCGGGACTCGCTCCCGGCCGCCGCGCTCGCGGCGCGGCCGGAGCGGGCCTGACGCTGGTCACGGTGACGCACGATTCGCGGCCCGAGCTCGAGCGGCTGCTCGCTCGGTCGAGCGCCACCTGCCGGCGGCCGCCGTGGTGGTGGTCGGACTCGGGCTCGCGTGACGAGAGCGCGGCCGCGGCAAGGCGCTTCGCGTCCACGAGCGCGGTCATCGAGCTCGACAACGTCGGCTACGGCCGCGCGGCCAACGCGGGCGTGGCTCGGGTGGACACCCCCGCCTGCGTGGTTCTCAACCCCGACGTCGAGCTGGTGGACGACTCGCTCGCGGCCCTCGCCGCCGAGGCCACCCGCGCCGGGGCCCCCGAGCGACTGATCGCGCCGCTCGTGCTGCGCCCCGACGGCACCCGGCAGGATTCGGTCCATGCCGATCCGATCTCGCCCCAGGCCGCCGTGACCGCCGTGCTTCCTCCGGCCGCGCTTCCACCGCCCCTGCGGCAGCGGCTGCAGCCCTGGCGCGGTCGGCGCGCCGGGCCGGTGTCGTGGGCCGTGGGCTGCTGCGTAGGGGCGCCGCTCCGACACGCTGCGGCGCCTCGGCCCGTTCGATCCGGACATCTTCCTGTACGGCGAGGACCTCGAGCTCGGCCTGCGCGCCGGGGACGGCGGGGATCGAGACCTGGTGGTGGCCGCAGGCCCGCGTGATCCACCACGAGTCCCACTCGGCGCGGCGCGTCTTCGGCGGCGAGCCGTACGACCTGCTGGCCACGCAGCGGCGCGCCGTGATCGCCAAGGCGCGGGGCGAACGCGCCGCCCGCTGGGACGACCGCCTACAGCTGGCCACCTTCGCGAACCGGCTCGCGCTCAAGACCGCGACCGGACGCGCGGCGTCCGCCGAGCGGCAGCGGCTCGCGGCGTTGCGGCGGGCCCGACATGAGCCGGCGAGATGATCGCGCGATCGTCCACTTGAGCTCGCCGGCCTCGCCCTCCGAAGCGCGCGGCGCCGCGGTCTTCGCCCGCCCGTGGGTGCGCTACCTGGCGCTGTTCGTCCTGGCGGGCTGCTGTCCGGCGTGACGATCTGGTGGGGGATCAACCCACACGACGAGGGCCTGGTGCTGCAGGCGGCGGCGCGCGTGGCGGACGGTCAGCTGCCCTACCGCGACTTCTACGCCAACTACGCCCCGGGCCAGTACTTCCTGGTCGGCCTCCTCAACCTGGTCTTCGGGCCGTCGCTGCTCGCCTGGAGGATCGTTCGCGTGCTGCTGGACGCCACCGTGGCCGTGCTCGCCTACGCGCTGGCGCGGCGCGAGGCCCCCGAGCCGTTCGCGCTGGCGGCGTGGCTGGCGGTGGCGGCGGCCATGGCGTTCCCGAGCATCCCGAGCCCGAACCCGGCCGCGATCGCACTCGGGCTGGGAGCGATCCTGATCGCGCGGCGCCGGCCGGTCGGTGCGGGGGCGCTGGCGGGAGTGGCGATCGCATTCCGGGTGGACGTGGGGCTCGCGGCGGCGCTCGGGACGGTGCTGGCGGCCACGGCGGCGGGGCGCCGGCCCGCGATTCTCGCGGGCGTGGCCGCCGTGGTGACCGGCGCGCTGCTGCTGGCGCCCGTCGTGCTCGCCGCGCCACGGTCAGTTCTGGGACCAGACGCTCGGCTTCGCCCTCGACGAGCAGAGCCTCCAGCGGCTGCCCCTGCCCGGCGCCTACCACGGCAGCCTCCAGCCGAACAAGCTGCTCGAGTACTACTTCCCCTACGTGCTGCTCGGGGGGACGGCGCTCTGGACGGCCGTGGCGCTTCGCGCGCGCACGCCGCTCAGGGCCTGGGCCGCCTTCCCGCTGACGCTCGCCGGGGTGGGCTACCTGCTGGCGCGCGCGGACGAGTTCCACTACATACCGCTGGCCGCGACGTTGCCGATCCTGCTAGCGACCGCCGCGGCGGGGGAGTACGCCGCCCGGCGCCGGGTCTCGGCGGTGGCACTCGCGACTGTGCTCGCCCTGATGGCGCTGTACGGCCTGGATCAAAAGCGCATCCAGGTGCTGAGCCCGCCAGCGCTCGCCCGGCTCCACGTGGACGTGGCGGACGGTATTCGCGCGCCGGTGGCCGAAGCCCGCGCCGTCGACGAGCTCGTGCCCTACGTGCGCGCCCGGGTGCCACCGGGCGAGCCGATCTTCGTGGCCAACCCTCGCTACGACCTCGTCAAGGTGGGCAACCCGCTCGTGTACGTCCTCGTCGATCGGCCCAATCCCACGCGCTACGACGTGATGCAGCCCGGCGTGGTGACCACGGCCGCGGTGCAGCGCGAGATGATGGGCGACCTCGAGCGGTCGAGGCCCGCGCTGGTGGTCCGCTGGCTCAGCCCGGTGGCAGACCAGCCCGAGCCCAACGGCGCCGGACGCTCCAGCGGCGTGCGGATCCTCGACCACTACCTGGCCAGCCACTACCGCCAGGTCCGCCGCTTCGGCGAATACGCCGTGCTCCGGCGCCGCTCGGCTCAGAGCTCGTAGCGGTACTCCGCCGGAGTGGGTGCCCGCTTCTCGCCCCACAGCGTTGTGTTGAGGAAGGCCGGGTGCACCTGCAGGCCGGGGATGCGGCGGGTGTAGAGACGGATCGGGAAGTCGTAGTTCGTGACCAGCACCTGGAAGCCCATGGTCGTGCCGAACAGGCTGGCCAGCGCCTCCTGGGAGAAGCGGAAGTAGTCGAAGGGATAGCCGTGCAGCGGGAAACGACTGGTGGGTCTGGATGTAGAGGACGCCGCCCACCTTGAGAACCTTCATCAGCTCGTGAGCCGCCAACGTGGGGTACTTCAGGTGCTCGAACGTCGAGCACGAGATGATCACGTCGAAGCGCTCCTCCCCCACGAACTGCGAGAGCCGGTGGGCGTCCGCCACCACGTCCACGTCGCCCCGGGTTCGATGTCGGTGCCGAGGAACTCCGCGGCGTGCGGCACCCAGTCGCGATGCATGGTCGAGCGGCCGGGAACCGACTGCTTCGTGCCCAGCTCGAGCACGCTGGGAGCGTCCAGCTCGCGGCAGCGCGCGACGAAGCGCGCCTCGAGGTCCGAGCTCGCGTCCGCCGCCGAGGGAGGCACCCCGATGAGCGCCAGGCGTCGCCGCGCGCGCTCGAGTGGAGCCTCCCAGCGGCGAACCGCTCGCGGGCCCGGAACCGAAGCCGCCTGGTGACGTTCCTCGCCGGTCATCGGCCAGGCATCATGCCTGTCGCCCGACGGGGCGGCGGCGCGCGCCGTGGCCGCCGCGGGGACACTGAGGGACGTGTCGCCCTCCACCAGACGGCGCGTCGCGTCCAACACGGCCGTCCAGGTTGCCGGCAAGGGAGCTGTGCTCGTGCTCGGCGCCGCGTCGATCGCGGTGCTCACGCGCTACCTCGGCCCCGCGACTACGGGCGCTACACCCTCGCGCTGATGTACATGCAGCTCTTCGCCGTGCTCGCCGACGTGGGGCTGTTCACCACCGTGGTGCGCGAGATCAGCCGGGCCCCGGCGCGCACCGCGGAGCTCGTCGGCAACGCGCTCGACCCTGCGCATGATCCTCTCGATCGCCCTGATCGCGCTCGGCGCCGGCGTGAGCCTGCTGCTGCCGTACGAGCCGAGCGTGCGCCTGGCGATCCTGCTAGCCGGCGGTCCGCTCTTCCTCGGCATGCTCACCAGCTCGCTCGTCACCGTGCTGCAGGCGCGGCTGCGCATGGGCCGGGCGGTCGTGGGCGACGTGATCGGACGCGCCTGCGCACTCGGCCTGGTCGTGCTCGTGGCGGAGCTCGACCTCGGCATCTACGCGGTCATAGGCGCGGCGGCAGGGGGCGCGCTCGCCAGTCTCGTGGTCACCTGGCTGCTCACGCGCCGGCTGGCGGAGTTCCGCTTCCTCGTTCAGCCGGAGGTCTGGCGCCTCCTGCTCCGGGCGAGTCTCCCGCTGGGGCTCGCGCTGGCGATCAACGAGATCTACTTCCGCGCCGACACCCTGATCATCTCGCTCTACAAGCCCTACCAGGAGGTCGGGCTGTACACGCTCGCGTACCGCATGCTCGAGTTCACGCTTGCGCTCGGCACGATCTTCCTGACCTCGGTGTTCCCGCTGCTCTCCGATGCGGTCGGCCCATGACGAGCCCCGTGCGCGCCGGCTCATCCAGAGCTCCGTCGAGGTGTTCGTGATCCTCGGGGCGCCGCTCGTCGCCGGTGGGCTCGTGCTCGTCCCCGCCCTGGTCGAGCTGGCGGGCGGACCCGAGTTCGCGGACTCCGCCACGCCGCTGCGAGTTCTGCTGCTGGCCGGTGCGCTCGCGTGGGTGAACGGCGTCTTCGGCTTCGCGTTGATCGCCAAGCGACGCCAGGCGAGCACCCTCTGGCTGAACGTGGTCGGCCTGACGTTCAACGTCGGCCTGAACTTCCTGCTGATCCCCCCTACGGCATCGTGGCCGCCGCGGTGGTGACCACGGCCTCCGAGGTCCTTATCCTCGTGGGCGCCTACTACCTGATGCGACGCCACTTCCACTTCCTCCCCGTGCCTCGCACGCTGTTGCCGGCGCTGTGCGCGGCAGGGGTGATGGGCGGGGTGCTATGGGTGCTCCGGGACGCTCCCCTGCCGGTGCTGCTCCCACTGGGCACGGCCCTCTACGCGGCCGTGCTCTATGCGATCAGCCCGCTGAGTCGCGAGGTCGTGGTCGGAATCCGCAGTTGACCGAGGGGGCACCCACCCAGCGCATGCCCCGCGGCCTGCGCGACACCCGTACCTGGTACCGGTCGGTCGATCCCAGGTCGCAGGTCGATCCGGCGCTCGTGGCGTTCGTGGCCGAGCGGGCGGGCAAGCGCGTGCTGGATCTGGGCTGCGGCCTCGGCGGGTACAGCCTCGCGCTCGGAGAGCGTGGCTTCGACTGCTACGCCCTCGACGTGGTGGACGAGTACGTGGAGGCGGCCCGGGGGATCGGCGTGCGCGCCGACCGCTACGACGGAGGCCGGCTGCCCCTGGAGGACGACTCCGTCGACACGGTGATCCTCCTCGAGGTGCTCGAGCACCTCGAGGAACCCGCGACCGTCCTCGCGAGGCCGGCAGGGTCGCGCGCCGCAATGTCCTCGTAACCACGCCGAACTGCACCCAGAGCTTCGACTCGGTGCCGATCGAGTTCAGCCACATGCTGGACGTGGACCACAGGCAGTTCTTCACCGTCGACTCCCTGCGCGAGCTGCTGGAGGCGAGCTTCGAGCGCTGCGAGGTGCTCCAGAGCCACCCTCTCGACGAGCTGATCGCGGGCGCGATCCTGCCGCGGCCCCTGCTCTCCCTGTACGTGCGCCTGACGCGGCTCGGCGCGATCCGGCCGCGCTACTTCTCTCGCCTGCTGGGACAGGGCTGGGTGGCGGGCGAGGCGCGCCGGTGACGCGCGTCCTCGTCGTATCCGGCGAGCCGGTGGGCGGCGCGATGGCGGGGCCGGCGATTCGCGCCCTGGAGCTCGCGCGCGTGCTGGCCGCGCACTGTCAGGTGACGCTGGCCGCCCCCGGGCCCAGCCGGATCGACGACCCGCGCGTCGAGCTGCTCGAGGCCACCCACGCCGACTTCGACGTCCTGCTGGCCGCCTTCCGCACCCACGACGTGGTGGTGGCCCAGCAGCTCCCGGCCCAGCTCCTGCGCTACATCCAGAAGCTGCCCACCCGGTACGTGGCCGACCTCTACGACCCGCTGATGATCGAGCTGCTCGAGGCGCTGGCCGACGCCGGCGCGCCCCGCGAGCAAAGCCTCGCACGGCGTCTCACCCGCATGGTCTACGCACAGTGCGCGGGCGCGGACTTCATCATCTGCGCGAGCGAGAAGCAGCGCGATCTGTGGCTCGGAGGGCTGGGCCTTGCGGGCCTGATCGACCTCGACTCCTACCGGCGCGATCGAACCTACCGGGCGCGCGTGGACGTGGTCCCGTTCGGCTTGAGCGATCGCGCCCCGGTCCACCGCCAACCGGTGCTGAAGGGCGTGCACCCGGGCATCGGCGCCGACGACCAGGTGCTCCTGTGGGGAGGCGGCATCTGGCACTGGCTGGACGCGCTCACCCCGATCAGGGCCGTGGAGCGGCTGGCCTCCGAGGGCCGGCGCGTGCACCTGTTCTTCCTGGGAGTGAAGCGCCCGGGGGCCGACCGCAACACGATCCCGTCGAGCGCCGACGAGGCGATCGCCTACGCGCGCGAGCGGGGGCTCGAGGGCACCTGCGTCCACTTCAACCGACGGCTGGGTGCCCTACGACGAGCGGCAGAGCTACCTCCTCGAGGCAGACCTGGGGATCTCCGCGCACCACGATCACCTGGAGGCCCGCTTCTCGTTCCGCACGCGCGTGCTCGATTACCTGTGGGCGGGCCTGCCCATGGTGCTGACGCGAGGTGACTCGATGGCCGAGCTCGTGGAGCGAGGCGGGCTGGGCGCCACCGTCGACGCCGAGGACAGCGAGGGCTTCGCCGCCGCCTGCGCCGCTCTGCTCGACGACCCCGCCCTGCGGGCGCAAACGGCTTCGCGGGTAGAGGAGGCCGCCGCCGCCTTCCGCTGGGAGGAGGCGGCCCGCCCGCTCGTGGAGTACTGCCTGGAAGGACGCGAGCGGCCGGCGCCCCGCAAGCATCCCGTCGCGATCGCCATCGCCACCTACGGCCAGTACCCCGGGATCCTGGTGCAGTCCCTCACCACCGAGGGTCCCGCTCAAGTGGCGCGCCGGATGGCGCGCCATCTCGCGCGCGCACTCCGGCACGGCGCCTAGCGCCGCTACCGGTCGCCGGCCGGTCTGCGAGCGCCCGCGAGCGTCCTCCAGCAGGCCACCATGAGAAGGATGAGCGCGGCCACCCCGATCCAGTGGGCCCAGATCAGCTCGATGCTGTACTCGAAGTTGAAGCCGCCGGAGTTCTTCGGGGAGGTGATCGCGTACGCGATCGGCACGACCACGCCGAGCAGACCGGCCGCCACGAGCGTCAGGAACCGAGCGCCGATCCCGCGCCAGAGGATGAAGGTCAAGGCCGGGAAGATCGCGAGCGAGGTGCGCTGGGCGAAGATCAGCGCGAGCGGGATCGTGGCCACCAATGCCACGGCCGCGGCCGGGAGCAGCGCCATGCGCGGAGTCGCGCGCTGGGGCAGGAGCGCCGGCGCGGATGGGGCCGGGCGCCGGGTGCCGAGCAGCCGGCCGGCCAGCAGGAACGCGAGGAGCGCCAGGCAGGCCACGGCCGACATCACGTAGGCGACCACCGCGGTGTGCTGCGGTCCGTAGTGGAAGGACACGCTCCGGCAGTCCGCCGGCGCCCGCCAGCCGTTGCCATATGCGTCCACGGGCTGCGGCGTACCGAGCGAGCGCCCGTCGCAGGTGGCCTCCCAGCCCTTCGAGAAGCTCTGCCCCAGGACCAGCCAGGACGGACCGCTCAGGGCTACGCGCGCGTCGGTCAGGGAGCTGTTCCCGAGCCGGCCGGGATCGAGCACCGTCCCGCCGCCGGTGGGGGCGGGCAACGGCCGCGGCGCCGCCGAGCGCAGCCGCAGCAGGTCCGTGCTGAACGCTCCGGGCAGCGTGTGGATGTACTGGACGCCGGTCCCCATGCGCGCCTGGCCGCCGCAGCCGCGTGCCCGCAGCGGCCGCCCCGCCTCGAGGGCGGCGATCGTGCCGCGCGGCTCGAGCGGGACCGCTCGTCCCCCACCCGAACTCTCACGCTCCCGCATGCCGCCCGCACCGGCCCCGCCGTGGGCGGCGCGACCGGCCGCAGGCCGGGAACGATCACCGAGCCGAGGCCCACGGCCCGCGTGGAGCGGGCGCGCCCCGGCGTGCCCGGCCGCAGCGCCGTGGCCAGGACCGTGAGCCGGAAGCGCCGCGCGCGGACGGGACGGGGAAGCGAGACCGTGCCGTCCCGCGCCGACCCGCAGTCGCGGTGTGGACCCGCCGCTCCAGCTGAGGCGAACGACGGTCGGGCGCCGAACCGGTGGGCGCGCCGGCGTCAGTCGCAGCCGCGAGATGGTCAGCGGCCGGCTGCTGCTCCACGAGATCCAGGGGTAGGGCGCCGAGGGCGGCGCCCAGATCCCGATCCAGGCCGTGTCCGGACGGGCGTCGAAGGCGCTCGACGCCCGGTAGCGAGGCTGGTTGTGAAAGCGGCCGGAGGAGTCGAAGGTCGCGGGCGCGCGCAACCCGACGAGTTGGTCCAGCACCGCGTCCGGGGCGTCCACGGCCGGATGCACCCAGGCGTCCACGGCGTAGGAGCGGGCCGCCGGAGCGAACACCAGGCGGTCGATCTGCCGCTCGGGATCGACGCGATTGCTCGCCAGCTCGACCAGGGGGCTCCCGGTTTGGCGGTCGCGCCGGAAGGGGCTGTCGGCCGTGGTGCGCTCGAGCAGGTAGGTGAGCCCGACCCGCCTCAGGTCCCGGCCGGCCAGCGCGCGCGCCGTCAGCACGGGCGGCCGGAGCGACTGCCTCACCCGCACGCCGGGAATCTTGATCTCCCGGAAGCCACCCGATCCTCTGAGCTGGGTGTTCATGGGCTGGTCCACCCGGGTCAGGGTCACGCGCAGCACCGAGACGTTCTTCAGGTTGACCCGGATCCGGTTCACACCCGGACCGAGCTTGGCCCGGACGCCGTTGATGTCCACCTCCCTCTCCACCCCGCGCCAGTCCCGGATCGGCAGCAGGTCGACGTAGGGCACGTCGCGCGGGGCGTTGAAGCCGACCTCGATCCAGCGCTGGCTGGCCTCGTAGTAGCGGTCGGCGGCCCAGACGGTCGACGGATCACCGTCGAAGGCGGCGATCGCGCCGTACCCCGGGAACTCGAGCAGCCCACCCTCGCTCGGCGCGTGGACGTAGCGGGCCCCCTGCAGCGTGGCGACGGTCTGGGCCTTGCTGCCCTTCTCCTGGAAGGGATCGATGAAGGCGTAGTTCGCGCCCACCTTCTCCGTCTGGGCGAGCGTGGGCCCGAGGTTGTCATGGCCGAACTCGGGAATGACGCGCCGGCGCCGATTGGAGTCGGTGACCACGACCTCGGCGCCCTGCCCGGCATACCGCCTGAGCTCGGCGGACGAGAGGTCGCCGGCGTAGAGGATCGGGGCGCGACGGGGGAGCGAGCCGAACGCCGCCATGTCCGCGAGTCCCTCCGCGCTGCCGTCGACGATCGTGGGCGGCCCCGACGGCGCGACGTGCACCAGCCCGCGGCCCGCGGGGATGTCGTAGCGGCGCACCTGGGGCAGGATCGCCGCCCGGTCGATCTCCCCGCGCGGCCTTGGCACCAGCCGCCGCGGTCCGTAGCTGCGGGACGGGCGCGCCAGCCCTTGCCCGGCCAGCTCGTCGGCCGCCGATCCCGCATCCACGGCGCCGCTGCGCGTGATGTCGTCGTCGCTTCCCGTGACGACCGCGCCCACTCCCATCAGCCTCAGCAGCGGCTGCAGCTGCCCGGGCAGCAGCCGTCGCTGGCTCACCAGCCGGTCCACGGTCCAGAGCAGGTCGGTCGCGTGCGGGTCGCCGTACGGCGTCTCGTAGCGGACGGCCACCGGGCGGTCGGTCAGCCGCGGCAGGATCGCGTCGGTGGTCCCGGCCCAGGTGTAGTTCGCGAATATCTGACCGGGCAGCACGAGCGCGCGTCCGTTGCGGGACAGACTCGCGATCGAGTCCGCTTCCGGCCTGCGTCCAGGCGCTGGGGATCTTCTTCCAGGTGATCTGGCGCTCGATCGCGGTGCCCCGGACCAGCGGAAGCGCGGCGAGCGCGATCAGCGTGGCCAGCGCGACCGGAGCTCCCACCAGGGCAACGCTCCGCAGCCGCCCAGGGCGCAGCGCGAGCAGGCGCTCGGCCACCAGGTGGGCGCCGAGCCCGAGCAGACCCGCCACTCCGATCGCCACCAGGGGAGCGGCCTTCTGCGTCGTGCGCATGAAGCGCAGCAGCTCGACGTTCTTGTAGACCCACTCCATGCCGTTTCGGATCGGGGTGCCCACCGGGAACCCGGCCGTCTCGATGACCATCCCGACGATCAGGATCAGGAGGAAGAACGGCGCGTAGCGCCAGCGTCGCGCCAGGGCGAAGCTGGCCACCGCCAGCGCAGGAAGCAGCAGGGACGCGCCCACCACGAGCGGGTTGAAGAGCAGCGTGCCCGACTCGGTGAACAGCGGGCGAGAGGCGCCGTAGAAGCCCACTCCTATGTAGGAGGTCCAGTACGCCATCAGCCGCAGGGCCTCGGTCGAGGCGTTGGTCCCCCAGATCGTGCGCGGCTGCTCCGTGAACTGCAGGAAGTCGAACCCGTAGCCGGCGTGTATGACGAGCGGCACGATCCACCAGAGCGAGGCCAGCGTCCCGAGCACGCCCATCCGCAGCACCAGGCCCGCGGAATCGCGCCAGCGCACGGAGCCGATCAGCGGCTCGTAGACGAGGAGCACCAGCGGGCCGACCAGCATCCACCCCACCACCGCGCCGTTGATGCCGCCCCCGATCGAGGTCAGGACGAGCGCGAACGCGGCCGCCCACCACCAGCCGCGCCAGTCGCGAAGCCCGCGCTCGACGCGCACGCCGTGGTAGACGAAGATCAGCAGCCAGGGAAGCGCCGCGTACCCGAGTAGCGCAACGCTCGTTCGCCCGGTGAACACGGCGGTGTAGGGATTGAGGACGTAGAACGCGGCCGCCACCACGTGGGCCGCCCCGCGGGGGCGGCCGAGGAGGACGTCGAGCAGCCGCAGGACCCCCCAGGCCGAGAGCGCGTAGATGGTCCCGAGCCAGAGCCGGTCCACCACCCACGGTCCGAGGCCGATCGAGTGGAAGAGCGCGAAGAAGGGCCCCATCGGCCACAGGTAGCCGCTGTACTGAACGGCGTGGACCGCGCCGAGATCGATCGAGTGCGTCCACACCGACGCCACCTGGCCCAGGAAGGGGCCCGGGTCCACGTGCAGGTCGATCTTCGTGTCACTGGTGGCCCAGCCGGGCCGCTGCCAGAACGCGAGCGCGAAAGACAGGGTGATGAAGCCAAGGGCCATGCCCCGGTCGCGCGTAACTCTCGGCATGGCCGCGCGCAGGGTAGCGTCCGGCACGTCCCTCGCACGAAGGTTGCCTGCGTCTCTTACAAGGGTGCGGCCGGCTGGGGCTCCGGCCGATCCGGATCCCGCGGAAGCAATGCTCCCTCGTGCGTATCGGCCTGGACGACGAACAGCGGCCGGCTCTTGAGCTCGTCGTAGATCCGCCCGAGGTACTGGCCGATGATGCCGATGCAGGCCAATTGCACCCCTCCCAGGACGAGCACCACGCCCACGACCGAGGTCCAGCCCTGCACCGCGGCGTCGGTCAGCAGCCGCACGCCGATCACATAGAGGAAGTAGAGACCGCCCAGGAAGGACAGCAGGAGGCCGAGCATGCTGGCGAGGCGAAGGGGCAGGGCGGAGAAGCCCACGATTGCGTCGAGCGCGAGGCCGACCATTGCCCGCTTCGTGTACTTGGAGCTACCGCCGAAACGGACATCCCGCTCGTACTGGACCGTCGCCTGGGGAAATCCGACCCAACGCGTCATGCCTCTGAGAAAGCGGTGGCGCTCGGGCACGGCGCTGCTCGTGCTTGCCGGGCTCGCCGCGGTCGCGCTTGCCGGCTCGCGTCGTGGCCGGGGGGACATCCTCGCGGCCGCGGTCCTCGCCCTCGTGCTCTGCGCCGCTCTGGAGCTCGCCATCCTGATCCTGATCGCGCCGTCAACTCCGGGACGGTCGGTCCGCGCGCTGCTCGCTTACGGCCAGATCCGCTTCAGGCACTCGGCGGAGCTGTCGCTGGTCGGTGCTGGCGGCTGTGGCGCTCGACCGGCTGCTCCCGTCCCCCGAGCCGGCCTCAACCTCCACCTCGGCGCGACCTGCGCCTTATGCTGCCCGCGCTTGCTCTCCGCCGTCTCAACGCCGGCATGGCTCTCGGGATGCGCGCGCTTGCGCACCGCCACCGCCCGCGACCTGGTCGCGATCGGCGCGCTGGCATTCGTGCTACGCGCCGCGTGGGCGTTCGTCTACGGCCGCGTCGAGGCCGGCCCGCTCGACGCGCGCTTCTTCGAGGTCACCGCAAGCCACCTGGCGGGGGGAGGCGGCTACACCCAGCTGTTCGGCGCGGCCACCGCCCACGCGCCCCCGGCTTCCCTTTCCTCGTCTCGATCGCGCTACCGGGTGCTCGGCATCCACGTGAAGCTAGGGCTGGCGCTGAACGTCGTGCTCGCGACGGCGACGGCGATGCTGCTGTACCTGGTGGCGAGGGAGGCCATGGGCCGCACCGCCGGGCGCGTGGCCGGGGTCACGTTCGCCATCCTGCCCGCCCCGATCTTCTTCACCGGCCTGTTCCTCTCCGAGACGACCTTCATGTTCATGCTCGTCGGGTTCCTCGCACTTGCCGTCTTCCTCCCCGATCGCCGCTGGACGCCGGTCGCGCTGGGCGTGGCGGCCGGCATGGCGCGCTCACCAAGGGCGAGGGCGCGTTGCTGCCGGTGATCCCGCTCGCGATGTGGTGGGGCGGCAGCTTCCGCGGCCCGTGGCTGCGGCGCGCGGCGCTGCTGCTGGCGGCGATGGCGCTGACGATCCTGCCCTGGACGATCCGCAACGCGATCGAGATGGACTCGTTCATCCCGGTCGCCACCAACGCCAGCACCGCGCTCTGGCCTGGGCACAACAGCGAGGCCAACGGCGGCCCGATGACCTCCCGCCCTCCTGCTGGCCCGCATCCCCAAGGGGCTCGGTCACACCGAGCGCGAGGTCGAGCAGGCTCGCCTGCTGCGGCGCGAGCCGGACACTGGGCGATCCGCAACCCGCACAAGGAGCTCGGGCTGATCCCGCGCAAGCTGTCGCGCTCGGCGACTCCAGCTCGGACGTGTTCGACCTCTGGTTCAACCGCCGGCGGCCACGAGGTCGGCTCGTCCAGCCGCTGGTGTTCGGCGTGCTCGGCGACGCCTTCGACTACCTCCTGATACTGCGACGCTCGCGGCGCTGGCGCTGATCGGCGTGCGGCGCCTGTGGCGCTTCCACCCGTGCATGCGAGGCGTGCTCGCCTACCTCGCGGCCAGCCTGGTGCTCTACGGTTCGTCTACGAGGGCCAGTTCCGCTACCGGCTGGCAATGGAGCCGCTGATGATCCTGGTGGCGACGCCGCTGCTGTCGGCGTCTGGCAGCGGCGCGGCGCTGCGGGAGGACGTGAGGCTGCCGCCGGGCGCCGCGCGACCTGGTGGTGCTCGGCGCGGCGGGTTCGTGCTGCGCCTGGCCTGGGTGCTCGTCTACGGGCGCGTCGAATCCGCCCGACGGGGCGATCAACGACACGACCTTCTACGAGTTCACCGCCGCGAGCCTCGCCAACGGCGCGGGTACACCGGGCCCGTCGAGCCGACGGCGGGCTGGCCGCCGGGCTTCCCCTTCCTCGTGTCGCTGCTGTACCGGGTGTTCGGCGAGCGGCTCAGCCTGGCCCTGGCGCTGAACGTCGTGCTCTCCACGGCGACCGTCGTCCTGATCTACCTGGTCGTCGATCGCATGCTGGGCCGGCGCGAGGCGCGCGTGGCCGCCGGCTTCTTCGCGATCCTGCCCGGGCCGCTGTTCATGACCGGCTCTCTTCCTCTCGGAGACACCTTCATCTTCGTGCTGGTCGGGTTCCTGGCGCTGATGGTCTTCCTGCCCGACCGGCGCTGGACGGCGGTGCGCTCGGCGTGGCGCTCGGGCTGGCCGCGCTCACCGGGGCGAGGGGCTGCTGATGCCGTCATCCCGCTGGCGGTGTGGTGGGGCCACACGCGACCGGCGACCTGGCTCGCGCGCGCCGCGCTGGTGCTGGCGGTCGATGGCGCTCACGATCGCCCCTGGACGATCCGCAACGCGATCGGCATGGACGCCTTCATCCCGGTCGTCGAACAACGCCAGCTGGACGCTCTGGTCGGCTCACAACCCGTACGCCAACGGCGGACCAGGTGAACCCGTCCGGGCTCGTGGTCCCCGGACCCGAGAGCGCACGAGAGCGAGCCGCGCGGACTGCGCCGGCACGCGATCGACTGGGCGATCCACATCCGCTCAAGGAGCTGGGGTGATCCCGCGCAAGCTGATCGCCCTCAATCAGGGCTCGGGCGGATCGATCGGCGGCTGGCTCAACGCCGGGCCCCGGTACCAGTGGCAGCTCGGCAAGTCGAGCATCCTGGTGTTCACGGTGCTCGCCACCGCGTTCGGGTACTTCCTCCTGGTCGCGACGCTCGCTCGCTGCTCCTGCTCGGCCCGCGCCGGCTGTGGCGCATGCACCCCGGCATGCAGGGCGTGCTCGCCTATCTCGTCCTCTGCCTGTTCAACTACGGGTTCGTCTACTACGGAAGTGGCGCTACCGGATCCCGATGGAGCCGTTCATGATCATCGTCGCCGCCCCATTGCTGGTCCGCGTCTGGCCGATCAGCGCGCGGCGCTGGGCGAGGCGCTCGCGCGCCTGGGCCCGGAAGCCCGGCTGGCCGGAGATTGAGCTGGCTGCGCCGCCATCCCGCCGCCGCGGCGGCGCTGATCTTCGCCGTGCTGTCGGTGGTCCTGTACGCCCGGCCCACACGCTGTCGGCGTCCAACTATCTCTGGTGACGGCGGCCGGGGCCGTGTTCGTCGTGGTCAAGATCGGCGCGGCAGTCAGGTCATGAGCCGAGCCTTGATCCCCGGCCTCCTCGACAAGACCCTCGACTGGACTGTCCTGCCCGGCTAGGCCCTATGGCTGGTGGCGGCCTGCAGGGGTTGACCGGTTGAGGTGGTTGGCCGGACGCTCCTCGCGGGGGGTTTGTCTGGCCGGAGAGAAGGCTCCGGCTGACCCGAGATCTGTGAGGAGGTCCGGCCGTGACCGGAACGATGACGTGGGTGGGTCTTGATGTCCATGCGCGGTCGACGGATGCGGGGCGATCGGGCTCTATCGGGCGGCGGTCGCGGCGGGGGTGGGGATGCAGGTGGTCGCTCCGGGCAAGACCCCGCGGGGCCCGTCGGACAGGGTTAAGACTGACCGCAAGGACGCTACGGGCGCAGGTAGCAGCCCGTAGCCCGCCTGCGGCAGCTCGGCTGCGGGAACGAGTGACACGATGAGCGTGGTCCCCGGCCCGCGATCCGGCTGCCCCACTCCGCCTCGGGAGGTCAGGCGCGTTCGCGCGAGGACACGGCCGCCGCTGAACCGCGCCGGCGGACGGCGGTTGTCGACGAAGACCACCTGCACGTCGTGCCGGTCGGCCGAGTACGAGCCCCCCACCTTGTCGACGAGGTCGCCTGACTCCGGTGATGCCTGGACAACTGGCCCGGTAGCCCCGTCGTCGCAGCTGGTAGACCAGTGCCGTGCCGACGGCAGCAGTGACGTCGGTCGCTCCGGCGGTCACGACCAGCACCGGCCGGTGGCTGGGCAGCCGCGTCGCGAGCCGAGGGACGAGATCGACCGGGCGGCAGGTCGACTCCCAAGTGTCGGGCTCCGCCCGTGACGCCATCACGGTCGCAATTGCTGCGGCGCCCCAACCCGGCTAGCGCGGCGGCTGTCGGCCGGCGGACGACAGTGAGCGCGTGGAGCCTGCGAGCGCCGCGCAGTCGTGCTGCCGATGGCCACGACAGCACGGCCAGCGACCAGGCCAACGTCAGCCACACGAACATGCCTGCCGGCGACGTCCAGCGTGTTGCCTTCTCGATGGAGAGCACGAGCCTCGTGGGCACCGAGGCGGTCGTCATTGCGACCCGTCGCGCTGAGCACCAGAGCGAGCACCGCGGCAGCGACGACGTCCGCGCGTCGTCGACGCAGCCCGAGCAGCAGGACGATCGTCAAGCCGCCGAGGATGAGCGCGCACGAGACCAGGCCCGCAGCCGGCGGTGGACTCAAAGTATCGAACAATCGCCCCGGCCCTGCGCTCGGAGACTTCAGCCACCACGGCCAGATACCGATCGTCCTCTCGAGGTGGTACCAGCCCAGGCGTTCGCCGATCCTCGGCTCGTCGACCTCGCGGTTTCCACGATGAGCGCGAGGTTGCCGGGACGGTGTACGACCTGGTCCACGAGCGGGGGGGCCCAGCACACGAGGGCTACGGCCAGCGACGCGAGCAACCAGCGCCTCAGGTCGCGCCGGTTGCAGCTGGAGATCGACGCCGGCCTCGGATGGTGCAGATGGAAAGCCCCCCACC
>CAVXAD010000003.1:0-88114 GCA_963759625.1 uncultured Thermoleophilaceae bacterium
GTCCGCGGGCACCCTCGCCCGCCTGCCAGGAGACCACCTGGATCGTCCGGTCACGGGCGCGGAAGGCCAGCTGCTGCGGGGTGGCGGGGTGCTTGACGACGAGCCTCAGCGTGCCCCCGCTGCCTACCTGGAAGCGGAACGTGAAGCGGCCGCCGGCTCGGACGGCGCGGCGGATCCGCTTGCTCTGCTTGCCATTGCGCACGACCCGGAGCGTGAGCGCCTGGCCGGCCACGAAGGGCCGCACGCGACCGCGCAGCACCACGGTCTGGCCCGGGGCGAAGTAGCGCGCCTTCTTGGTCGCCAGCCCCCCGGAGATCCGGAACGAGGCGGATCCCGCCGCCGGAGCAGGCGCCGGGACCGGCACCACGGGGGCGGGCGGCGGCGGCACGGCCGGCGCCTGCGCCGCGGCCGCGGGGGCCACGGCTAGCGCCAGCAGAACGGCCGCAGGGGCCAGGCGAGCGGTCATTCTTCCCGCAACTATGGCAAATGCTCCACGCGGAGCGGCCCGGCGGCGCTCACCGGAGCGCGGGCGCGGGAGCCGATATTCGCGGCACGAGCACGCACGCCAGCAGCATCAGGGGCCCGAGCACCACGGAGACCTCCCAGCCGTCGGCCTGGGCCCCGTAGGCGATCGCGTTGTTGATGGAGTGCATTGCGATCACCGGGTAGAGCGAGCCCGTCCGCTCGTAGACGAGGCAGAAGGTGAAGCCCAGCAATGCGAGCGGCGGCAGGATCACGGCGGTGTCCCCGCCGGAGAAGTGGATCGCGCCGAAGAGGAGCCCGTCGATCGCCGCCGCGCCGAGCACGGGGAAGCGGGAGCGCAGAGCGCGATAGAAGAAGCCGCGGAAGAAGAACTCCTCGGCTGCCGGCGCGACGCACACGATCATGAAGCCGGCCACGATCAGGCCGAGGGTGCCCTGATCGCTGCCGAGGTCCTCCGCCACCGACTGCTCGGCGTCGGGCTGGACGATCACGGAGTAGACGGCGGCCAGGACGTAGAAGCAGACGAGGCCCAGCGCGGCCCATCCCACGGCCTGCCAGAACCTGGTCCGGCGCAGACCGAAATGCCAGGGCCGGGGCCTGCGCGTGAACGACGCGAAGAGCACGGCGGTGCCGACGAAGATCGCGCTCTGGATGAAGGTGGCGATGATCGTGAAGGTGGCGTCGTCCTCACCGGTGCCGGCGATCGCGAACACGATCCCAACGACCACCAGCGTGCCGGTGATCGCCACGAGGAAGGCCACCGCGGCGTACCACGCGGGCCAAATCGGAGCGGCGCCATCAGGGACCTCCGGTGGGTCGGGCGGGATCTGCCTTGTGGCCACGTCCATCGGCCCTCAGACTAGGGAGGGGACCTGCGTCAAGGAACGAACGGACTCGACGCCGGGCGGCGCGGTCCCGTGCCTGACCACGAGCACGGCGCGCACCCCGGCGGCGCGCGCGCCCTCCACGTCGTTCTCCGGAGAGTCGCCCACGTGGACGCGCATCAGCGGGCTCGGCGCCGGCAAGCTCGAGAGCGCGGCGGAAGGGCGCGGGATCGGGCTTGGCCGCGCCCACGACCGCCGACGAGACCACCTCGTCCACCAGCTCGAGCAATCCGGGCGGGCGCAGCCAATCCGGCAGCGAGCAGTCCCAGTTGCTCACCACCACGAGGGTGTGGCCGGCGGCCCGCAGCTCGCGCAAGGCGGGCGCCGCGTCCGGGAAGGCGGCGAACTCGAGTGCGTCCAGCATCACGCGACGGGCGGTGGCGTGGTCCAGGCCCGGGAGGGCGAGCGCCTCTCGCATGGCCTCCGCGCAGCGGTCGCGCAGGTGGCCGAGCGAGCCGGCGTCGGCACCCTCGAGGTGGTGGGCGAGGTAGTAGGCGATCTCGGCGCGGAACCCGGCCGCGGCGCGCTCCTCGTCCACGTCGAAGCCGGCCTCCACGAGCAGCCGCCGCAGGCGAGGAGCCGGCGGCTGGAGCTCGACGAGGGTGCCGAGCGCGTCGAGGAGCACCACCCGAGGGCTCACGCGATGAAGTGCCAGCTGGCGAACTGGGCGGTGAAGAGGCCTAGTGCGATCCCCGAGAGCGCGACCGTCATGTCGGTGCTGCGGCGCTCCTCGCAGACGAGGGCGAGCCACATGAAGATCGGGAACAGCACCGCCAGGAAGCGTGGCAGCGACATGAGCGGCTGGGGCTCGACGGGGAACGAGAGCGGCAGGGCGAGCGCCGCCACGACATAGGCGGCGTACGGAAGCGGCAGCCGGC
Source organism: uncultured Thermoleophilaceae bacterium (assembly GCA_963759625.1). Classification (GTDB taxonomy): domain Bacteria; phylum Actinomycetota; class Thermoleophilia; order Solirubrobacterales; family Thermoleophilaceae; genus JACVRW01. Next base: position 2,246 of record CAVXAD010000003.1, read on the forward strand.
GCCACAGGCCGAATGACGCCACGGCCGCGAACACCAGGAACCCGAACAGCATGATGTTCATGGCGCCCACCCGGGACGGGTCGCCACCGGCCTGCTCGAAGTACACGTGGGCGCGCTGTCCGGACAGCAACTGGCGGGCTCCGTCCCACGCCGCCACCAGGCCGTCCCACGCCCCCACGAACGGGCCGGCGAACTCCCGCGACCAAGCATCCTGCACCTGGAGGAAGCGCAGGGCATCGCCCTCGGTGAAGCCGAGCAGGGCCGCATAGGCCGCCAGCCCGAGCGGCGCGAGCAGGAGCCAGGCGGCGTCCGCTGCACGGCGCGGGCGCGACTGCCACCAGAAGAGCGCCAGCGGGAGGAGCAGCACGAGGCCGGCGCTGCGCGTGGCCGAGCCCGCCGCGGCACAGGCGCCGGCCCAGGCCCAGTGGCCGGTGCGCGCGGCGTAGAAGGCGCCCACGGACACGAGCAGGAACAGGCTCTCCGAGTAGGGGGCGCCGAAGAAGAGCGCGCCCGGGAACACCGCGAGGAGCAGGAGCGTGGCGGGGGCGAGCCGGCGCCCGAGCTCGAGCGACGCCAGCCTGTGCAGCAGCACGAGGGCCCCGAGGAAGGCCGCGAGCGACACGAGGTACGCCGAGATCAGCAGCGCACCGTCGGAGCCGCCGGCCAGCTCTGCCACGCCCCGCGCGAGGCCCGGATAGAGCGGGAAGAACGCCGCGCGCACCTCGCTGTCGCCGTAGCCGGAGCTCGCGATGCGCAGGTACCAGACGGCGTCCCACCGGGCGAGCGGCGTGAGCAGCTCGTCGCCAAAGCCGCCCAGGGAGTGGGTCAGGCCCGGCTCGTCGAACTTCTGGGCGTTCTGTTCCGCCATACCGCCGGTTACAGGCCCGAACGAGAGCGCGGCGAATACGGCCACGAGAAGGATCGCCACACGTGTGGCGGCGAACACGCGCCATGCCGTGCGGAGGCTCTCCGAGCCGCGCGCTGGCGGCGTCGGGGGCTGCCGCCGCGGGGGTAGCCTCAACCGTCATGCCCGGCATCGATTTGTACACGGCCTCATTCGCAGACGACCACCGCGAGGAGATCTACGCGGTGGTCACCGTCGTGCTCGCCTTCGCCGGCGCGAAGCTCGTGGACCGCGCGCTGTCGCGGCGGGGCGAGCGCATCAGCGCGGCCGTGGCGGGCGGTGAGCTCTCACCCGTGGCCACCACGCGGCTGCGGCTGGTACGCCGGCTCATCTTCGCCGGGATCATCGTCATCGGGATCGCCCTCGCCCTCGCCCAGTTCGAGGCGGCAAGGCGGCTGGCCACCGGAATCCTCGCCTCGACGGCCGTCGTCGGCCTCGTGGTGGGCTTCGCCGCCAGGGCCACTCTCGCCAACGCGATCGCCGGGATCACGCTCGCGATCACCCAGCCGATCCGCATCGGCGACCTCGTGACCTTCGATGGCGAGACCGGCGAGGTCGAGGACGTGAAGCTCACCTACACCTACCTGCGCCTCGACGACGGCAGCCGGCTCGTGGTGCCGAACGAGCGGCTCGCCCAGGGGTCCGTGGAGAACCACACGGTGGTGGACCCGCGGATCCAGGTCGAGGTGTCCGTGTGGATTCCCCCGGGCGCGGATGCCGACAGCGCGATCGAGCTGATCTCATCGGACGAGGGCGTGGAGGCGACCGTGGCGGAGGTGGAGCGGGACGGCGTCAGGCTCAGCGCCACGACCTGGGCCGGGGGACCGCGCGAGCGCGGACGTGTGGCGGCGGAGCTGCGCGTGCGCTGGCTCCGCCGGCTCCGTGAGCACGGTCTATCCTCAGCCGGAGCCTCCTGAGGCGCTTCCAGGCGCCCCACCACCCGATGAGCCATCGTCAGCGACAGTCCAGGAGGCGTCGGCGCGGCGGCAAGCGCAACAAGGTCCTGCTCGCGCTGGGCGTCCTCGCCATCACCTTCGCCATCGCGGTGATGGCGGTCGCCGGCTACGTGCTGGCGATCGCAGCCACTGCGCCCGACCTGAATCAGCTCAAGCCCAGCGACAAGGGACAGAGCTCGGCCATCTTCGCCGCGGACGGCTCGCGCCTCGGCTACGTCCAGGCGGACGTGGTGCGCACGGTGGTCCCGTGGGCCGACATCCCGGTGGTGCTGCGCCGGGCCACGGTTGCGATCGAGGACGAGCGCTTCTACCAGCACAAGGGGGTGGACTACAACGCGATCGTGCGCGCCGGAGTGCGCAACCTGGAGTCCGGCGAGAACCTGCAGGGCGGCTCCACCATCACGCAGCAGCTCGTGCGCGCCCTCTACATCAAGGACCCGAAGCGCAACTTCCCGCGCAAGATCCGCGAGGCCAAGCTCGCATCGGAGCTGGAGAACGAGCACTCCAAGACCTGGATCCTCCACAACTACCTGAACGACATTCCCTACGGAACCGTGGGCGGGCGCACCGCGATCGGCGTCGAGGCGGCGGCGGTGACCTTCTTCTCGAAGCACGCACGCGACCTCGACCTGGCCGAGTCCGCCACGCTCGCCGGCCTCCCCCAGGCGCCGTCGCAGTACAACCCGTTCCGCAATCCTGCCGCGGCGCTGGAGCGGCGCAACGAGGTGCTCGACCGGATGGCGAAGAACGGGTTCATCACACGCGGCGAGGCCGATGCCGCCGCCCAGAGCCCGCTCGCGGTGAAGCACGGCACCCGCTACAGCACCCGCCGCGAGCCGTACTTCTTCGACTTCGTCCAGGAGCAGCTGATCGAGAAGTACGGCGTCGGCGTGTTCCGGCGCGGCGGGCTGAAGGTGCACACGACGATCAATCCGGCGCTCCAGGACGCGGCCCGGAAGGCGATCGCCGGCCAGCTCCCGTACACAACGGACCCGTCGTCCGCGATCGTGTCCATCGATCCCTCGAACGGCTACATCCGCGCGATGGCATCCAGCGGCACCTACAAGGACCGGACGTTCAACCTGGCCGCCCAGGGCCATCGCCAGCCGGGCTCGGCGTTCAAGACCATGGTCCTCACCACGGCCATCCGCAAGGGCGTGGACCCCAACCGGACGACCTACGTCTCCAAGCCGCTGCAACTGGACGTGGGCGACGGGTCGCCGCCATGGGACGTGAAGACCTACGACGGCAGCTATCGCGGCACGATGACCCTCACCAGGGCCACCCTGGCCTCGGACAACACCGTCTATGCCCAGCTCATACTCGACCTGGGCCCGAAGGCGGTGCGCGAGACCGCGAAGCTGATGGGCATCACCACGAAGCTCGACGCCTACCCGGCGGAGGGCCTGGGCGGCCTGCGCCGAGGCGTCTCGCCGCTCGAGATGGCCAACGCATACGCGACGCTCGCGTCAGGCGGGATGCGCAACAAGCCGAAGGCGATAACGCGCGTCGTGTTCCCGGACGGGAAGACCGACGACCTGGGCGAGCCCGAGCGCGAGCGCGCGTTCTCCGACGGCGTCGCGTACGAGGTGACCAAGATCCTTCAGCAGAACGTGCTGGCGGGCACCGGCACGGCGGCGGGATTCGGCTGCCCGGCCGCCGGCAAGACCGGGACCACCGACAACTTCAACGACGCCTGGTTCGTCGGCTACACGCCCAAGCTCGCCTCCTCGGTCTGGGTCGGCTATCCCAACGCCCTCGTGGAGATGCGCAGCGTGCACGGGATCAGCGTGGCCGGAGGCACCTTCCCCGCTGCCATCTGGCACGACTACATGATGGTCGCGCACGGCGACGACTGCGAGTCCTTCCCGCCTCCCACCGAGCCCGCGAACGTTCTCGCCCTTCTTCGGCAAGTACGCCACCACCGGCAACAGCGGCTCGGGCACCTACTACGACGGCGGCTCCTCGGACGACCAGACCGGCGACAACTCCGCCGGCGGCGAGGACTACAAGGGCTACGACCCGCGCCTCTACGACTCGCCCCCGCAGGGCGCGCCCGACACGAGCCCGGGGCAGGATCAGGGTCCGGGCCAGGGCGGGCCGACGCCCGGAGAGGGCGGCGGCGCCAACCCGCAGGACGAGCAACTCGGCGGTCCCGGCTGAGCCGGGGCCGCGACTAGCTCAGCGCTCTCGGTCCATGGCCACGACGATGGCCACGTAGGTCAGCTCGATCGCGGTCTGGAAGATGCGGAAGCCCACGGCGATCGCCGTGGCCACCGTGTCGTCGAGCACCGCGGACAGCGCCACGGCCAGCGCCACGTCGCGGGTGCCGAGCCCGCTCGGCACGATGAACGTGAGCACCGCCACGCAGAACGCGACCGGATAGGCGGCGGCGACGTAGGGGAAGTCCGAGGCCGGCAGCGGCACGAGCGCCTTGGCGAATGCGTACACGCCCACGCCGATCACGGCCCAGCAGCCGATGTACAGCAGCGAGAAGCGAAGGACCTGCGCGGAACGAGAGCACCTGCGGCAGCGGCGGGCGGCCGAGCTTGCGGAGCCCGAAGTTCGCGAGCGGGGCAAACACGCGGGGATGGAGGAAGGTCAGGACGATCGGGATCAGGAGCAGCACGGCGTAGCGCGCCGGCCGCCCCTCGAGGTCGGGGAGCTGGATCACGAAGTAGGCGCCGACCATCACCGCGGTGCCGAACCCGAGCACCAGCTCGTAGGCGATGCTCGCCAGGGTGACCCGCTTCGGCACGCCCTGCTTCTCCGCCAGGACCATGCGACCCACCACCATCAGCGCGTTGGTGGGCACGTAGCGCGCCAGGAGCGACTTGCCCCAGAGTGAGCGTGCCGGGCGCGCGCGCAGGTGTCCCTCGCCAAGGGCATGCACGATCAGGCGCCAGAGCTCGCCCTGGAAGAAGTAGAGGCCGAACACCCCCAGGAACGAGAGCGCCAGCCAGCCGGGCTGGAAGTGCCACTCGAAGTCCTCCGGAATCGAGTTCCACTGGCGGATGACGAAGAAGACGAGGAAGGCGAAGATGAGTCCGGCGAGGCCCCACTGGAGCGCGAGCCGGGCGCGGGGGCTGCTGGGGCCGACCTGGCCGATGCCGGCAGCGGCCGTGCCGGCACGCTCCAGCAATGTGGTTGGCTTACCCCCGACGTCGTCCCCCGTGACCATCAACTCACTGTAACCCTGGTTTAGCGATCCTGGTTGAGCGATTTCTGATCCAGGCCATCGAGGCGGCGCTCGTGGACCGCAGCGGGCGGATCGTGCGGTGGACGGGTGACGACGCCGCCGTGGTGCGAGCCCGGCCGCTGGCGGTCACGTCGATCGACAGCGTCGCCGAGGGGGTCCACTTCGAGCTGGGGACCCACACGGCCGCCGACGTGGGCTGGAAGGCGCTGGCCACGGCGCTGTCCGACCTTGCGGCAATGGGCGCCGAGGCAGGCGAGGCGTACGTGGCGCTCGCCCTTCCGCGCGGCTTCGAGGGCGCGCTCGAGCTCGTGGCGGGGATGGAGGAGCTGGCCGGGCGCTGCGGCGCCACGATCGCCGGCGGCGACGTGATCCGCGCGCCGGCGCTCGTCGTGACCGTGGCGGTGACGGGCTGGGCCGAGCGCGAGGAGGATCTCGTGGCGCGCGACGGCGCGCGCCCCGGCGACCTCGTGGGCGTGACCGGAGCGCTCGGGGGATCCGAGGCCGGCCGCCTGCTCCTGGCCCGGCGGGAGGCCGAGCCCGCCGCCCTGATCCGCCGCCACCTGCGTCCCGAGCCCCGGCTCGCCGCCGGGCGGGCGCTCGCGGCGGCCGGCGCCAGCGCGATGATCGACCTGAGCGACGGCCTGGTCACCGACGCCGCGCACGTGGCCGCCCGGAGCGGCACGCGGCTGTGCTTGCGGCTCGCCGACCTGCCGGTTGCCGAGGGCGTGGAGCGCGTGAGCTCCGAGCCGCGCACTCTGGCCGCCACGGGCGGAGACGACTACGAGCTGCTCGTGACGGTCCCGCCGGAGCGGTCCGAGGCAGCCGTGGACGCGGTGGCCAAGGAGGGCACGACGCTGACGTGGCTAGGCCACGTGGCGAGCGGCACCGGGATCGTCGTTCTCGACGAGCACGGCGATGAGCTCTCCGGTCTCGAGGGCTACGAACACGCCTGAGGCCAACATCGCCTCGGCCACGGCCCGCTCGTCGACGGCGTATTCCCCCCGCTCCAGCCGCCGGAGCAGAGCGCGGACGATTCTCGTGCGGGTCATGCGACTTCTCCTCTCGAGCGCCGCTCGCCCGCGTGGGCCAGGAGCGTCTCCTTCCTGCCTTCCCTATCGGCAGGGGCGGGTCGGGTGTGGCAATCGGGAAGCCGGCGCGTGGACGACTGTTCAGCGGCGGAGCGCCGACTCCGTGCCCCCCAGCGACCCCGGACCCGCATAGCTGCCGGGGCCGTACAAGCGCGGCCCCGTGGGCGTGTCGGCCTCGGTGCGCTCGCGCGGCGTCCGGTACGTGAGCTCCACCACGGCGCCGAGCAGGGCCAGCCAGATGCAGCCGATCAGCGTGGTGGGGAAGCCGATCGAGTGGCCCGTCACGAGGAGCAGGAGGTACCAGACGCTCTCCAGGGGATCGATCGACAGCGCGACCAGGTAGTAGACCCAGGCGAGCAGCGCCGGGAGCGCGCCGAGCGCCACCAGCAGCGCGCGCGCTCGGCGGGGCGGCAACGGGCGCGTGAGCGCGGTAAGCGTCCACAGGTGCACGGCCGGCGCCGCCAGCAGGGCCGTGTAGGGGTTCAAGAACCAGAGCAGCACTCCCCCGCCCACGAGCGCAAGCGCGAGCGCCACCGCCGCACCGGGATCAGTGGGGTCGCGGAGTGCCGGCTCGGGCCGAACCGCCAGGCGGCGGGCGAGCGCCCAGCCGGCCAGGGCGGCGGCCGCCACGCCCGCGAGCACGGCCAGGGCGGCCCCGTCGAACGGGATGTCCGCCGGCGGCAACGGGGCGGGCGGCGGGGTGGGCGTGGCTCCGAACAGCGCCAGCAGCTCCGCCATCACGACCCCGCAGAGGAACGCCGCAGCCCAGGCACCGAGCCAGCGCGCCCACGGGAGCACGGCCACCCGCCGGCGGCGCGCGCGGGCGAAGGCATCGACGCTCACGGCGAGCGGCGGCAGCAGCAGCGTTCCGGAGAGCAGCGCCAGCGCCCAGCCCGGCACGACCTGGCTCACGGCCAGCAGGTAGGTCTCCGGGCCACGCTCCAGCCGGGCGTGCTGGTCGACGGCCGTGACCGTACGCAACGTCGCCCGTCCCAGCGTGCCGATCCGGTCCTCGTCGACGGCGTCCAGTGGTCCGTTGCCCTTCGGCGGCAGCTCGCCGCTCCCGGAGACCCGGACCGCATCGAAGCCGTGCTCGAGGAGCGGACCCTGCGCCCCCACGCCCACGGGAAATGCCAGCCGCGCGAGCTGGCCGAGGGCGCCGTTCGAATCCGCGCCGCGGTTCAGCTCCTGGCGGATGGAGTCCTCCACGGTCCGTTGGAGCGCGATACCGGCGCGCCGGGAGTCGTTCGACCAGCCCTGCACGTAGGGCCCGCGGCGCGTGGGCGAGGCAAGATCGGACACGACGATGACGGCGTCCACCTGCGACGGATCTCCGAGCGCCTCCGCGAGGCGGGTCGCGCCCACCTCTCCGAGGGTCGAGCCGTCGATCGAGGCGAGCACGAGCGTCTTGCGCGTGGCCCGGCCTTCGAACACCCGCGCCAGCTCGAGCAGCGCCGCCGTGTCCGCGGCGCTCCCGGTCGCATCCGGCGTCACCTCGGCGTCGCGCTCCGACACCACGACGATCTGCCGCCGCGTACGGCCGGCGCGGCGGCCGATGACGTTCACGAGCTGCCGCCCCGCGTGCGAGAAGGCGTCCCGCTCCACCCGAAACCCGCGGTCTGCGAGGCCGCTTGCCACGAGGGCGCCCGTAGCGCGGTCGCCACGGCTGCCGGCGGTCCGCGTGGGGTTCTCCGTCGCGATCGCGTCGGCACGTGCAGTCGCCAGCCGGCCGTCGAACAGGACGTCGGCGGCCAGTCCCTGGGGGAGCGGCCGCGGGCGGTCCTGAAGGGAGAACATCACGAACACGGCCGCCAGGAGCGCCGGGACGAACGCGACCCGGTACACGCTGAACTCGATCACGGCGCCGGACCCACCACGCCGCAACCTACAATCTCGAAGGTGACGGCCACGGCACCACGCATTCTGCTCGTGGACGACGAGCAGGCCGTGCAGACGCTGCTCGCCTACCCGCTGCGGAAAGAGGGCTACCAGGTGGTGCCGGCGCTGGACGGAATGGAGGCGCTGGACCGGCTGCGGCAGGGGAGCTTCGACCTCGTGGTGCTGGACGTGATGCTGCCCCTCCTCGACGGCTTCGACGTCTGCAGGCAGATCCGCGCGCGCAGTGCCGTGCCGATCATCATGCTCACCGCCAAGACCGAGGAGATCGACAAGGTGCTCGGCCTCGAGCTCGGCGCGGACGACTACATCACCAAGCCCTTCTCCGTGCGCGAGTTCCGCAGCCGCGTGAAGGCCGTGCTCCGGCGGGCGGCCCTGGCCGCTCCCGAGGAGCCGTTCGAGGCGCCCATCGAGGCGAGCGGCGTCGAGGTCGACTTCGAGCGCCGGCGGGTGACGGTACGCGGCGAAGACGTCGCAGCTCACCTATGTGGAGTTCGAGATCCTCGCCGCGCTGGCGCATTCCCCGGGACGCGTGCTCGGCCGTACGACCCTCCTCGAGCATGTGTGGGGGGACGCGGCCTACCGCGATCCGCGCACGATCGACGTGCACATTCGCCACCTACGGGAGAAGCTCGAGCTCGACTCGGCCGACCCCGAGCTGATCCTGACCGTACGCGGAGTGGGGTACCGATTCCGCGATCGCTGACACGCCTGCCCAGGCTTCGCTCTCTTCGCAACAAGCTGGCGCTGCTCTTCTTCGCGATCACGGCGGCCGCGTTCGCCGTCATCTACTTCGTCGTGGTGCCGCAGCTCGAGTCGAACCTCGAGGGCCGCCGGCTGCAGGACCTGCGCCGGTCCGCCGTGCACGGGCGGGCTCCGCTCGAGGAGCTGATCGCAAGCGAGGCCTCCTCGCCGGCGATCAACCGCCGCGTGCGCGCGGTGTCCGACTCCACGGACGCCCGTGTGACCGTGCTCAGCTGGAAGCAGTCGTTCGCGGGCCCGCAGGGCGATGGCCGGGAGCTGCGGTTCTATCCGCTGTCGGACTCGCGCGAGGCCCAGCGGGCCTTCCCGCACCAGGACGGCCTCGCCCGGCGCGCGGTCGTCACCGAGCACAGCCAGAGCGGCTTCGGCGCCTTCGACGGCCAGGAGCTCGGCTTCGTCGCGCAACCGCTGCTGGACCGCGGCGACCCCGCGTGGGTGGCGATCTACTCGCAGGACCTCGACGACGTCGCGGAGACCGTGGCCTTCATCCGCGCCCGCGTCCTCGTGGCCACCTTCGCGGCCCTGCTGCTGGCGCTCGTGGGCGGCTATCTCGTGGCCCGCGCGCTGGCGCGGCGCGTACGCCGGCTCGAGCTCGCCGCGCGGGAGGTCGCCCGCGGGCATTACATCGAGCCGCTCCCGGTGGACTCGCGCGACGAGCTCGGAGAGCTGACGCGCACGTTCAACGAGATGCAGGAGCAGCTCCGGCGGGTCGACGTTGCGCGCAGGGAGTTCATCGCCACCGCCTCCCACGAGCTGCGCACACCGATCTTCTCGCTGGCCGGCTTCGTCGAGTTGCTTCAGGACGAGGACCTCGACGAGGACACCAGGGCCGAGTTCCTGGACACCATGGCCGAGCAGGTGGCGCGCTTGCAGAAGCTGTCCGTGGACCTGCTCGACCTCTCCCGGCTCGATACGGGGTCGGTGCAGCTCCACGCCGAGCCCGTCGACCTGGCCGAGCTGGCGCGCTCGGTCGTCGGCGAGTTCGCGCCCGCGATCGCCGAGCACCGCACCGACCTCGAGGTGAAGCTGTCGCTCGACGGGCCCGAGGCACGCTGCGATCGTGAGCGGGTGGCCCAGATCATGCGCATCCTGCTCGACAACGCCCTCCGGCACACCCCCGAGGGCACGCCCGTCACCGTGTCCGCCGGGCGCAGCAACGGCACCGCTTCGCTGCTGGTGTCGGACGCGGGGCCCGGGCTCTCCGAGAGCACACGCGACCACGCCTTCGAGCGCTTCGTCACGGGCGACGCGGCCCGCGGGGCCGGCCTCGGCCTGGCGATAGCACGCGAGCTCGCCGAGCGGATGGAGGGCCGGCTGCACTTCTCGCCGGGCGCGACCGGCGCCACGTTCACGCTCGATCTGCCCACCGACGAGGGCGGCGCATGAGGCGCCTCGCGCTCGCCGCGGCGCTGGTCGCGGTCGCGGCCGCGGGCTGCTCGAAGGATGAGGGCACGCGGCGAGCCGGCCCAAGGCCCTGCCAAGGTCACCACCACTCGCGTGCAGGTCGTCGAGGGACTCGGCCGCAGGGGCGGTTTCGACCCGCGCGAGATCTACCGGCGCCTCTCCCCCGGAGTGGTCACGGTCCTGTCGATCTTCGGCGACGGCGGCCTCCAGCTCGGCGACGAGGGCAGCGGCGGCCAGGGATCCGGGTTCGTGCTCGACGGTGACGGCTACATCGCGACGAACGCGCACGTGGTGACGGGGGAGGACTCGAGCTCGGACCGCGCGGACCAGGTGTACGTGGAGTTCTCCGACGGCAATCGTGTGGAGGCGCGGATCGTCGGCGTGGACCTCAACGCCGACGTCGCACTGCTCAAGGTCGACCCGAGCGGGCTCTCGCTGACGCCGCTGCGGCTGGGCTCCTCCGCCCGCGTCGCGGTCGGCGACCCGGTGGCCGCGATCGGCAGCCCGTTCGGGGAGCGCCAGTCGCTCACCATCGGCGTGATCTCCGCGGCCGACCGCAACATCAGCTCGCTCACGCGCTTCGGGATCGGCGACGCGATACAGACCGATGCCGCCATCAACCCCGGGAACTCCGGCGGGCCGCTGCTCGACGCGAAGGGCGAAGTGCTCGGGATCAACGCGCAGATCAAGACCAACTCGGGCGGCGGCGAGGGCGTGGGCTTCGCGATCCCCGTGGACGCCGTCCGGCGCTCGCTGCGCGAGCTGCGGGCCGACGGCAAGGTCGACTACGCGTACCTCGGCGTGACCACGCTGTCGCTGTGGCCGCAGCTGGCCGAGCGCATCCACGCCAGTCAGACGGGCGGCGCGCTCGTCCAGCGCGTGGAGAAGGGCAGCCCCGCTCAAGCTGCCGGCATACGGGCGGGCGACGACCAGATCACCTTCCAGGGCCAGCCCGACATCGAGCTGGGCGGCGACCTGATCCTCGCCGTCGACGGCCGGCGGCTCACGCGCGCGACCGATCTGACCGACGTGATCGGCTCGCACGATGCCGGCGACTCCGTGCGGCTCACGATCGTGCGGGACGGCGAGCGGCGGTCGGTCGAGGTCGAGCTCGGCGGGCGCCCGAGCGGCTCGGACGGCTGAGCGCGGCCGGGCGTCGCCGGGGTTCTCGCTATTTTGGAGGCGTGGCGGAGGGGCGCAACGTGGCTGACGGACGGGATGTCTCCTTGACGATCCCGGCTCGGCCGGACTATCTCGTGCTTGCCCGCCTGGCGCTCTCCGCGGTATGCAGGCTCACGCCCCTCTCGCCGGAGGAGGTCGCCGACCTGAAGCTGGCGATCACCGAGGCGGCCAACGACTTCGTGGACGACGGCCGTTCGCTGGAGGACGAGTCGCGCGTGAACTTCAACTTCCGGCTGCTCGACGACCGCCTGCTGATGGAGCTGGACGGGCCCGCGAGCCCGGTGGCGGCCATGGAGCAGGAGCTGAGCCGCGCGATCATCGACGCGACGGTCGACGAGTGCGCGTTCGGCGACCAGCGCACGAGCCTCGTGAAGTACCTCGGCGAACGCGCCGAGTAGGCTGCCGCGGGCTCATGCTGCAGCCCATCGCCGTAGGCCACAAGAGCCTGGCCGACTACACGCACCTTGCCGGCAGGCCGCTGATCGAGGAGATCAGGGAGCTGGCCGAGGGCCTCCAGGGGCTGAAGGTGCTCCACCTGTCCGCCACCGCGTTCGGGGGAGGCGTGGCGGAGATCCTCTACACGCTCATCCCGCTGATGAAGGACGTGGGCGTCGAGGCGGAGTGGCAGGTGATGCTGGGCCGTGAGGAGTTCTACAACGTGACCAAGCGGCTCCACAACGCCCTGCAGGGAAACCCGGATTCCCTGAGCGACGAGGAGTGGCGGATCTTCGAGCGCTTCAACGCGCTCAACGCGACCGAGATCTCGAGCGGGTGGGACGTGATCATCGTGCACGACCCGCAGCCGGCCGGCGTTCGCCAGCACGTGCCCGAGAAGGCCGGCCACTGGATCTGGCGCTGCCACATCGACCTGTCCACTCCCAACCCGAGCGCGATCGAGCACCTGGTGCCGCTCGTGCGCGACTACGACAAGAGCGTCTTCCACCTGCAGGCCTACGTGCCCGCCGGGCTGAACGGCGCCTCCTCCGGCGTGCGGATCTGCCCGCCTGCGATCGATCCGCTCTCACCCAAGAACATGGCGCTCTCCCCGGAGGACGCCGCCTTCGTCTGCGACCAGTTCGGCATCGACGTGGACCGCCCGCTCATGTGCCAGGTCTCGCGCTTCGACCCCTGGAAGGACCCGATGGGAGTGATCGACGCGTACCGGGCGGTGAAGGCCGACATGCCCGAGGTCCAGCTGGCGCTGGTGGGCTCGATGGCGCTCGACGACCCGGAAGGCTGGGAGTTCTTCAACTCCACGATGGCCTACGCCGACGGCGACCCGGACATCCACATCCTCAACAACCTGAACAACGTGGGCGCCATCGAGGTGAACGCCTTCCAGTCGCAGGCCGACGTCGTGATCCAGAAGTCCACGCGCGAGGGCTTCGGATTGACCGTGGCGGAAGCCCTCTGGAAGGCGCGCCCGTTCATCGGCGGCGACGTGGGCGGGATCCCGCTCCAGGTGGAGGACGGCGAGACCGGCTTCCTGGTCAGCTCGCCCGAGGACTGCGCCGAGCGCTCGCTGCGGATCCTGCGCGAGCCCGATCTCGGGCGGCGACTGGGGCGAAGCGGCAAGGAGCACGTGCGCAGAAACTTCCTCACGCCACGCCTCCTGCGCGACTGGCTGCGTATCTTCCACGAGAGATGAACCAGCAGACGCCGCTCGTGCTCGTCTCGAACCGCGGACCCGCGACGTTCGAGCGCGGCGAGGACGGCACGATCGTCCCGCGCCGCGGCGGCGGCGGCCTGGTCACGGCGCTCACCGGTCTCGTGCACCACCGCGCGGCCGTCTGGGTGGCTTCCGCCATGACCGACGAGGACCTCGAGGTGAGCCGCGAGCACGGCGGCGGCAGCTTCGAGATGGAGCTCGACGGAGCGCGCTACCGGTTGCGGCTCGTCGAGAGCGACCCCGAGGCCTACGACCGCTTCTACAACGTCGTGGCCAACCCGATGCTGTGGTTCATCCAGCACTACCTCTGGGACCTCTCGAACGCCCCGGACATCCGCCGGCACGAGGTGGAGGCCTACGAGGAGGGCTATTGCCGGGTGAACCGGGATCTGGCCGAGGCGGTGCTCGAGGAGGTGGACAGCCTGTCGAGCGCGGTCGTGATGCTCCACGACTACCACCTCTACACCGCGCCCAAGTTCATCCGCCGCGAGCGCCCGGAGCTCTTCCTGCATCACTTCGTGCACATCCCCTGGACCCAGCCGGACGCCTGGCGCGTGCTGCCCGCCGACATCCGCGAGGACATCTACGAGGGCATCCTCTCGAACGACATCATCGCCTTCCACACGCGCTCCTACAAGCGCAACTTCCTCCTCTGCTGCAGCGACCTGTTCGACCTCGACGTGGACCACGAGGCGGGCATCGTGCGCTTCGAGGGGCGCGAGGTCTGGGTGCGGTCCTATCCGCTCCCGATCTCGGCCGAGGCCTTCCGGCGCAACGCCCAGCGGCCGGCCGTCCACGAGTACGGGCGCGAGATCCTGCGCCGGCGCCGCGAGCACCTGATCCTGCGCGTGGACCGGGCGGACCTCTCGAAGAACATCCTGCGCGGCTTCACCTCCTTCGACCTCTTCCTCGAGCAGCACCCCGAGTTCGCCGAGCACGTGACGTTCATCGCCCACCTGATCCCCTCGCGCCAGGACGTGCCCGAGTACGCCGAGTACCTCGAGCGGATCGAGGCGCTCGTGGCGGTCGTCAACCACCGCCACGGCACCACCGACTGGATGCCGATCGAGCTCCGCCTGCGGGAGAACCTCGAGGAGGCGATCGCCGCGTACAAGCACTACGACCTGCTGATGGTCAACGCCATGTTCGACGGCATGAACCTGATCGCGAAGGAGGGGCCGCTGGTGAACGAGCGCAACGGCGTGTCGCTGCTCAGCGAGAACACCGGCGCGCACGAGGAGCTGGCCGAGTTCGCCCTGTCGGTGAACCCGTTCGACGTCCAGGAGCAGGCGGACGCGATCCATCGCGCCCTCACGATGTCGGCCGAAGAGCGCTCCTGGCGCGCCGAGGGCCTCAAGCGAATCGTCACCGCCCGCGACCCCGGCGACTGGGTGGACGACCAGCTGGCCGACATCGAGGCCAAGCGGCTGGGGCACGCGCCGGTCGGCTCGTAGGACGCTCGTCACCCGGGTCCCGGGTCGGGAGTGAACTCGCCGTGGCGCGGCGCCGGGGCGCTCGCGGGGGGACGCGCCCGAGCCGTCCCGCGCGGAGCCCGCGGCCGGGGTGCCGTCCCGGTGGGGCCGCCTGGTCCGCGGCGTCTCGTGGGGACGGCCGCCGTGGGTGTGGCACCCGTCGGCGGGGCTCGGCCGGTCTCGGCCGCCGCCGGGGCGGCAGCGCCGGCCGTGGCTCTGGGCCGGGCGAGCCTGGTCGCAACCGCTCGGGCCGGCTGCCCGGTCCCGGCGACGGATCGGGCCGGCAGCCGCGTCCGCCCGACGCGATCAGCAGGCCGGCGGCGAGCAGCGCGGCCAGCCGTCCGAGGTTGGCCCATCGCACCCGGCGCAACAGCGCCGGGACACCGTGTGCCCGCCGCCGGTCCACGTGCGGAGGAAGGCGTCCACGGCCGGCCTTCGCCCCGGGAGCGCCGGCCGCCCACTGCTATCGTGCCCCCGCGATGGCGGGGCTCTACGACCTGATGCTGCTGGTGGACCCGACCGCTCCCGACGAGCGGCGCGAGGCCGTGATCGCCGAGGTCGAGACCCTGATCCAGTCGGGCGGCGGCGAGATCGTCGGCAACTACGACTGGGGCCAGCGGCGACTCGCCTTCGAGATCCGCCACCGGCCCGAAGCCGAGTACCGGCTCTACCAGTTCCAGGGCGACCCGGCCCTTCTGGAGCGGCTCCAGACGCGGCTGAGGATCCTCGACGGCCTCCTGCGGTTCCGCATCATCAAGGTGAAGCCCGGGCAGCCCACCCCGCCCGCGCCGGACCAGCAGGGCGCCCGCCGCCGGGAGGAGCGCGAAGAGAGCGACACGCGCGTGGCCGCCCGCGCCGCGGCCGACGCGCCGCCGGTCTAGAGCCCGCGCTTCCGCGCCGAACCGCTCCGGCGAGCGACGGTTCCGCTAAACAACGCGCACTTTTCAGCAACTTCTGGGCGCCGGCGGCCACGGCCGCCGAGCCCGTTTGTACTCTCGATCGACAGCCATCGAGCCGTCCGCGAAGAAGGACTTGGAAGGAGCAGTCCCATGGCAGCAACCAACATCAACAGGGTCGTGATAACGGGGAACCTCACCCGCGACCCGGAGCTCCGCAGCACCGGAGGGGGTACTTCCGTGTGCAGCCTGCGCGTGGCGGTCAACACCCGGCGCAAGGACCCGTCCACCGGCGAGTGGGCCGACAAGCCCAACTACTTCGACGTCACCGTCTGGGGAGCGCAGGGCGAGAACTGCGCCCAGTATCTCCAGAAGGGACGTCCCGTCGCGGTCGACGGCCGGCTCGAGTGGCGCGAGTGGCAGGACAAGGAAGGCAACAAGCGCCAGTCCGTGGATATCATTGCCGACTCCGTCCAGTTCCTCGGCTCCCGTGACGGTGGCGAGAACGGCGGCCGCTTCACGCCGCAGAGCGACGTTCCCGCGGATACGGGGGACTTCGAGCAGGCGCCGGTGGCCGCGGGTGGCTCGGCGGACGACGACATCCCCTTCTGATCCCGACGTAGAGAGCAGGCGAAGCGACAGCAGTGGCCAAGCAGCGAGGAAACGCGGTCCGAGACCGGCGGCGAGGCCGGGGCAAGAGCATTCCCGGCAGCGGCCGGTTCAAGCCGTGCCCGTTCTGCCGGGAGAAGGTCGACATCGTCGACTACAAGGACGTCGGGGCACTGCGGCGCGCGATCAGCGACAAGGGCAAGATCCGCTCGTCGCGCGTCACCGGCGCCTGCCGGCGCCACCAGTCGCAGCTCGCCAAGGCCGTAAAGCGCGCCCGCGAGCTCGGCCTGCTGCCCTACGTCTCGGACCGATGACCCTGCGGACCAGCGCCCGACGGCTACGCCGGGCGGGTCCGGCGTAGCCATGGCTCAGGCGATCCTCTTGCAGGATGTGGACCCGCTCGGGGAGCGCGGCTCGGTCATCGACGTCTCCCCCGGCTACCTCCGCAACTACCTGGTGCCGCGCAAGCTCGCGCAGCCCGCCACGCCGGCCTCCATCGCCGAGTCGCAGCGGCGCATCGAGGCGGCCGAGCGTGCCGCCACGGAGGCGGCCGAGAAGGCGGAGGAGACGGCTTCGCTGCTGCGCAAGACCGTCCTGACGATCTCCCACCAAGCCGGTGACGACGGCCGCCTGTTCGGCTCCGTCACCTCGCAGGAGATCGCGGACGCGGTCCGGCAGGCGCGTGGTGTTCGGCTCGACAAGCGGCGCGTCCTGCTCACGGAGCCGATCCGGACGACCGGCACCCACATGGTGACCGTCGAGGTGGTGGACGGCGTGACCGCCGACATCAAGACGATCGTCACCCCGCAGGCATGACCGGTGGCCGTCGCCCTCCCGCCTGATACAGCGGGCAGCGTCCCTCCGCACAACGAGGAGGCCGAGGCCTCGGTCCTGGGGGCGATCCTGCTCACCGAGCAGGCGCTCGACGGCGTGCTGCTCGAGGTCGGGCTGAAGGCGGACCACTTCTACCGGCCCCGCCACCAGCTCATCTTCGGCTCGATGATCCACCTGAAGGAGAAGGCGGAGCCGGAGGCGGTCGACGCGCTCACCGTCTGCGACGACCTGCGCCGGGCCGGTCAGCTCGAGGAGGCGGGCGGCGAGGCCTACGTGCACTCGCTGCCCACCGTCGTGCCGGCCGTCGGCGCGGTCATGCACTACGCGCGGATCGTGCACGACCACGCGCTCCTGCGGAGCCTGCTCTACACCACGCGCGACATCCAGGGTGAGGTGCTCGCCCATCGCGGCGAGCCGCGCGAGCTGATCGAGCGTGCCGAGGCGGCGCTGTTCCGGATCGGCCACGACGGCGGCACGGCCGAGATGCGCACGCTCGAGGTCGTGCTCCACGAGGAGATCGACAAGCTCGAGGAGCTCTCGCGCAAGGACGTGGGCCTGACGGGCACGCCGTCGGGCTTCACGGATCTCGACCAGCTCACGGGCGGCTTCCAGGCCGGCAACCTGATCGTCCTGGCGGCGCGGCCCTCGATGGGCAAGTCCACGCTGGCCACGAACATCGCCGAGAACGCCGCGATCGACCACGGAGTGCCCGTGGCCCTCTTCTCGCTCGAGATGTCCGAGACCGAGCTCGCGCACCGCTTCATCGCCTCGCAGGCCAAGGTCTCGAGCGACGAGCTGCGGAAGGGGCGCGTCCGCGGCGACCGCTGGCCCAAGGTGCTGAACGCCGTCGAGAAGCTCGCGAGCGCGCCGATCTTCCTGGACGACTCGAGCGACATCGGCGTCCTCGAGATGCGTGCGAAGGCGCGGCGCCTGCACGCACGCAACGGCCTCGGCCTGATCGTCGTGGACTATCTCCAGCTCGTTCGGGCCGACGGCAGGACGGACAGCCGGGTGGAGCAGGTGGGGCAGATCAGCCGTGGGCTCAAGATCCTCGCCCGTGAGCTCGAGATCCCCGTGGTCGCGGTGTCACAGCTCTCGCGCGCCGTGGAGAGCCGCAACCCGCCGGTGCCGATGCTCTCCGACCTGAGGGAGAGCGGTCAGCTCGAGCAGGACGCCGACCTCGTGATGTTCGTCTACCGCGAGGACTACTACGACGACGAGTCCGAGCGCACCGGCGAGGCCGACGTGATCATCGCCAAGCACCGCAACGGACCGGTCGGAAAGGTGTCGCTGACCTTCCTGTCCAAGTATCCGCGCTTCGCGAACCTCTACCGCGACCGCTCCATGGATTCGGCGCCTTCCGCCGCCGGCGCGCCGCTCGAGAACGGGGCCGGCTGAGATGCTGCGTCCGGTCCCGGACGTGCACGAGGCCGCCCCCACCTGCCGGTTCGGCGAATGCGACGGCGGCGGCTGGCTCCTCGACGAGGACACGAACACCGCCCGGCCCTGCCGCTGCCGCGAGCGGCCCGACCGCGGCGTCAGCGGCCGCCTCCGCGGCGGCATCCCGAAGCGCATGCTCGCCGCGTCGATCGACCGGCATCCCGACCTCGAGCCCAGCCTGGTTCGCCACGTCCGCCGCTTCATGACCGAGATCGGAGTGAACGTCGACGCCGGGCGCGGCCTCTGGTTCCACGGCACGGTGGGCACGGGCAAGACCACGCTCGCGCTGCTCGTGGCCCGGGCGGCGCGCGACGCCGGCCGCTCGGTGGCCGTCTACTCGGTGCCGCTCCTGTTCGCCGAACTGCGTGACACCTTCGGCGAGGACAGCGAGGACTCGCATCTGGCGCTGTTCACGCGCCTGTCCCAGGTGGACCTGCTGGTGCTCGACGACCTCGGCGCGGAGCGCCAGACCGAATGGGTGCTCGAGCAGCTCTTCGCGCTCGTGAACGAGCGCTGGCAGGACCAGCGCTCCATCGTGGTCACGAGCAACGTGCCCGACCCCTACCGGGACGTGACGCTCGCCACCCTGCGCGCCGAGATCGGCGAGCTGCGGAGGCGGCGCCAGAACGGCGCCGGGCGCGACGAGCTCGAGGCCGTGACCACGCGGCTGGAGCGCGTGGCGGGCCAGCTTGCCGACAACGACCTCTCGAACGACGCCGACCCGCTCACCTGGCTGCGCCAGCAGGTGGGGTCGCGCACGGTGAGCCGCCTCATTCAGATCTGCGACGACCCGTTGCTGATGCTCGGCGCCGACCTGCGCATGCGACAGGGCGCGTAGGTCACCAGCCCGCCACCGCCCTACACTCGAACGCCGATGCCTGGTCTCGTGATCGTGGGCGCCCAGTGGGGCGACGAGGGGAAGGGAAAGGTGGTGGACCTGCTCGCCGAGCAGGCCGACCTGGTGATCCGCTTTCAGGGCGGGAACAACGCCGGCCACACCATCGTCCGCGGCGACGAGGTCTACAAGTTCCACCTGATTCCATCGGGGATCCTCTATCCGGGAAAGATCTGCGCGATCGGCAACGGCGTGGTGGTGGACCCTCGCGTGCTGACGGACGAGATCGCCGAGCTGGTTCGCCGCGGCGTCGACATCAGCGGCCTCCGCATCTCGGCCAACGCCCACCTGATCATGCCGTACCACAAGCTCCTCGACCAGGCGGGCGAAGCCAAGCTCGGCGAGCTCCAGATCGGCACCACCCGGCGTGGGATCGGACCCTGCTACGCGGACAAGGCGGCGCGCCTGGGCATCCGGATGCAGGACCTGCTCGACGAGAAGATCCTGCGCAAGAAGATCTACGCCGCGCTGGAGCCCAAGCGGCTGATGCTGCGGCCGTTCGCCAAGGACCCGCAGCTCGACCTGCACACGATGACCGAGGACTACGTACAGCTCGGGCACCGGCTCGAGCCGCACATCGCGGACACCGCGCCGATCGCCTGGCGCACGCTCGACCGGAATCAGCTCGTTGTGTTCGAGGGCGCTCAGGGCACCATGCTGGACATCGACCACGGCACCTATCCGTTCGTCACGTCGTCGAACCCGGTCGCGGGTGCGGCCTGTGTGGGCGCCGGGGTCGGGCCGCGCTCGATCGACGAGGTTTGGGGGGTGGCCAAGGCGTACGCCACCCGCGTCGGCGCCGGTCCGTTCCCGACCGAGCTGGACGACCAGCTCGGCGAGCGGATCCGCGAGGCCGGCGGCGAGTTCGGCACCACCACGGGCCGGGCCCGGCGCACCGGCTGGCTCGACCTGGTGGCGCTGCGCTACGCGACCCGGGTGAACGGGCTCACGGGGCTCGTGATCACGAAGCTCGACGTGCTCACGGGCATCGATCCGCTGCACGTGGCGGTGCGCTACCTCGGCCCCGAGGGCGCCACCTTCGAGGAGTTCCCCTACCACCAGTCGATCCTCCACAAGGCACGCGGCGACCTGCTCGAGCTGCCCGGCTGGGGTGAGGACATCACGGGCTGCCGCTCGATCGACGAGCTGCCGCGCACCGCGCAGGACTACCTCGAGTACATCAGCGAGTTCCTCGGCCTCCCGATCGTGATGGTGGGCGTGGGCCCGGGTCGCGACGAGATGATCTGGACCGGCGCCGGCGAGCGCGTGCGTCCCGCGGCCGCCTGAGGCCGCCGCGCGCTCGGTGTCTAGCTCTCCACGACGTGCGACGACACCAGCATGTCGTGCAGCGCCCGGTTCTCGTCGTCCCAGAGCGGCCAGAGCCAGTCGAGCAGGGTGGGGATGAAGAAGAACCCGCCGATCGTGCCGAACGCGAACCACTTGACCACGACCTCGCGCACGAAGGCGTAGCCGAAGTTCACCGCGGCGCCCGTGTCGTGCACCACCCGGATGCCCACGATCTGCTTTCCCCAGGTCTGGCCGTTGTGGGCTCCGTCGCGGGCCATCAGCACCGGCGCGTACCCGGACAGGACGACGACATAGGCGAGGGTGCCCACGAGGCCCACGACGATGCCGGCCACGTCGTCGCTGACCGCCACGGCCACGATGACGCCGATGATCACCGCCATCGGAACCAGCAGGATCAACCCGTCCAGGAAGGCCGCGCCTACGCGACTCCACCAGCCGGCGAGCGGGCTGCCGGCCCAGGTGTCCGTCCTGGGCAGCGGCTGCTGCCAGCCGCCGGGGGGAACGGGCCCGCCGTAGGGAACCGGCACCTCGGGACGGGGCGCCACCGGCGGCTCCGAGCCCGGCGCGCGCGGGGGCAGCCACGGCTGCGGCGTGGAATCGTCCTCCATGGGCGCGCATCAAAGCAGGACCGCGGCGCTACGGCTGCGGTGGCTCGAGCACCACCCGCTCGCCGCGGCGCAGCAGGCGCAGCGCCAGGGCCAGCGCCGACAGCAGCGAGATCACCGCGAGGGTGATCTGCACGCTCAGG
Organism: uncultured Thermoleophilaceae bacterium; assembly: GCA_963759625.1. Classification (GTDB taxonomy): domain Bacteria; phylum Actinomycetota; class Thermoleophilia; order Solirubrobacterales; family Thermoleophilaceae; genus JACVRW01. Next base: position 23,508 of record CAVXAD010000003.1, read on the forward strand.
AGCCCCTCGCGGCGCCAGTAGACGTCGTCGAGCTCGAGCAGCAGCGCCGACTCGTCGAGGGTCAGGCCCATCCCGATCCCGAACGGCACGGCGAGCTTCGGCTCGAGCTCCTCGTCGCCCTTGAGGATCGCCGCCGACCCGGAGACGAAGGCGAGCACGATGCCGGGCACGAAGTGGTGGATGTGGCGGCGCCGGAACCTGACGTTGCGAAACGGCCCGACGTGCGGCCGCCCGCGCAGCGCGTAGGTGATCCAGCGTGTCGCGAGGAACGTCGTCGCGAAGCTCCCCAGCAGGTTGAACGCCGCGTTCTCCCGGGTCGACACCTGGCGATAGCCCTCGCGCGCGACCTGAGCGGTCTCGACCACCGCCGACTCGGCTGCCAGCAGCAGACTGTCCGAGCGGCTGGGCGCGGGCGCCGAGCCGCGGCGCCAGACGCGGCCCACCTCCCCGACCGCCACCGCCCCAACGGCCACGGCCGCCAGGGCTCCGAGCATGAGCGTGGCCCGGTCCGGGGCCAGCTCTCCACGGCCGCGGCGCCTCACAGGAGCTCCTCCGCGGGCACCTCGCGCACGACCTGCGCGGGCACGCCGATCACGACGGAGCGCGGGGCCACGTCGCGCGTCACGACCGCCCCGGCGCCTACGAACGCCTCCTCGCCGACCTCGATGCCGGGAAGCAGCACGGCGCCCGCGCCCAGCCTGCAGGCGCGCCTGAGCAGCGCGCCCACGAGCTCCTCCCCTCCGCCACGGCGGCCGGCCCTCGGGTCGTTCGTCAGCACCACGCCGGGCGCGATGAACACGTCGTCCTCGACCACTGAGCCCGCGGTCACGTAGGCGTTCGTCTGGATCCGCACGCGCGCGCCGATCCGAACGTCGTTGTCCACGGCCACCCCGCGGCCGATCATCGCCTCCGGCCCGATCTCGGCCCGCTCGCGCACATGCGCCTGGTCGGCCACGACGCACCCCTCGCCCAGGCGCGCTCCCGCGAGCACCACAGCGCCCGCGCCCACCAGCGCTGCCGGGCCGATCTCGGCGGGTGGGGGGTCATCGCGCGCGGCCCGCGAGTGCCGCCCGAGCGCGAGTGGCTTGCCCACGACGCAGCCATCGTGCAGCCTCGCTCCCGCCCCGACCACCGTTCCGGCGTGCACCACGACGTTGGCGCCCAGCTCCAGCTCGTCCGGCAACTCCACGCCGTCCCCCAGCAGGAGGCCGGGAGCCCTGTCGGACGGGCGCAGCGAGACCGTCAAAGACGTACGAGGTTGGACGCCTCGATCCCCCGGGTCACGCCCCGGAAGTCCACGACCAGCGGCGCCGTGGCGACGATGCGCTCGACGTCGAGTCCGGGGTGAGCGGTCACGATCACCGCGCAGTCGGCGCCCTCGAGCAGCTTCTCGAGCGGCTCCGAGACGAGGCCGAAGTCGAGGAGCTCGGGCACGAAGTCGTCGTTGTAGGCCACGTCTCCGCCCTGGTCGCGCAGCAGGCGGATGATCTTGAGCCCAGGCGACTCGCGAAGGTCACCCACGCCGGCTTTGTACGAGACCCCGACCACCGCGATCCGCGAGCCGTTGATCGGGCGCGAGTGGTTGTTGAGCGCGCGGCCGATCTTCTCCACGCAGAAGTAGGGCATCCGCTGGTTCACCTCGCCGGCCAGCTCGATGAACTCGGTGGGCTGGTCGAACTCGCGTGCGCGCCAGGCCAGGTAGAACGGGTCCACGGGCAGGCAGTGGCCGCCCATTCCCGGGCCCGGCTTGAAGGACATGAACCCGTACGGCTTGGTCGCCGCGGCCTCCACCACCTCCCAGATGTCCACGCCCATGCGGTCGCAGAGGATCGCCAGCTCGTTCACGAGCGCGATGTTCACCGAGCGGAAGACGTTCTCGAGCAGCTTGCTCAGCTCCGCCGCCTCAGGCGTGGAGACGCGGACCACGTCGTCGCACACCAGCTCGTACAGGCTCACGGCACGCTCGAGCGACTCGGACGTGACCGCACCCACGACCTTCGGGGTAGTGCGCATCGTGTGATCGGTGCGCCCTGGATCGATGCGCTCAGGCGAGAAGGCCACGAAGAAGTCGCGCTCCGCCGCGAGGCCGGACTCCTCCAGCATGGGCACCAGGCGCTCGCGCGTAGTGCCGGGGTAGGTGGTGGACTCGAGCACGACGAGCTGGCCCGCCTGCAGCACACCCGCGAGCGCCGTGCCGGCCGCGATCAGCGGCTGCAGGTCCGGCTCGCGGTTCTGCGTGAGCGGCGTGGGCACGGCCACGATCACGGCCTCCACCTGGGCGAGGTCGGCGTAGCGGGTGCTGGCCTCGAAGCGCCCGGCGATGCCCCGGAGGGTGTCCGTGGACACATCCTCCACATGCGACTCCCCGCGCGACAGCGCCTCGATCACCCGGGTGTCCACGTCCACGCCGGTCACGTCGTGACCGGCCTCGCAGAACGCCACGGCCAAGGGCAGGCCGACGTAACCGAGCCCGACGATCCCGATTCTCATAGCCGCTCAGTGTAGGCCGAGACCACGTCGCGAACCCGCTCCGCGGCGTGGCCGCCGCCGTACAGCTCGGGTCGCTCGGCGGGCGGCCGGCGGTCGAGGGCGGCCAGCGCCGCGTCCCGGTCCAGGTCCACGAGCACGTTCCACCCGGCGTCCACGGTCTCGACCCACTCGGTGGTGTCACGGAGGGTCACGCAGGGAACGCCGAGGAGATAGGCCTCCTTCTGCACGCCGCCGGAGTCGGTGAGGACCGCGCGCGCGTTGCGGGCGAGCTCCAGGAAGTCGAGATAACCGAGCGGAGGCGCCAGTTCGAGGCCGTCCGCGGCCGCGAGCCGCTCGAGGAGGCCCTCTTCCTCGAGTCGCCGGCGGGTTCGCGGGTGCACCGGGAAGACCAGCGGCCGCGGGAGGGACTCGAGCAGCTCCACCAGGCGCCGGAGGCGCTCCGGGGGGTCCACGTTCCCCGCGCGGTGTGCGGTGACGAGGAGGTAGGAGGCCGGCTCCAGGCCGCGCTCCGCGAGGGCTGTGGAGCGCTCGCGGGCGAGCTGCTGGAAGGCCATCGACACGTCCGCCATCACGTCGCCGACCAGGTGGGTCGCCCCCCGCACGGACTCGCGCTCCAGGTTCCCGACGGCGGTGGCGGTGGAGCAGAGCAGCAGGTCGCTCGCGTGGTCCACGAGCACTCGGTTGAGCTCCTCCGGCATGGAGCGGTCGAACGAGCGCATGCCCGCTTCCACGTGGGCGAGCGGCAGGCCGGCCTGGGCCGCCGCCAGCGCTCCGGCGAGCGTCGAGTTGGTGTCCCCGTACACCATCACGAGCTCGGGGCCCACGCCCGCGAGGATCGGCTCCAGCTCGGCGAGAATGCGCGCCGTCTGCGCCGTGTTGGTGCCCGAAACGGCGTGCAGCTGATGGTCCGGCGCCGGTACCCCGAGCTCCTCGAAGAAGATGCGCGAGAGCTGGTCGTCGTGATGCTGGCCGGTGTGCACGATGACCTCGTCGTTCGTCTCGCGCAACCTGCCGGACACGGCGGCCGCCTTGATGAACTGAGGGCGATTTCCCACGATCGTGACTATCGGCACCCGGACCCCCGTGTCTGGCTTAGGATTTCCTCACGATGGCGCACAGGCTTCTCGGAGGGGCGTTCGGGCTGGCGGCGGGACTGGTCCGCCACGTGGCCTGGTACGTCTCCCATCAGATCGAGGGCCGCCCGCGCCGGCGGGACTAGCTTTCGAGCTCTTCCTCGATGCGCGCGCCCAGCGCGCGCCGCGCCTCGCGCGTGTGCTCTCCCTCGGAGAGCTCGATGTCGTCCACCGCGGCGATCGTCTGCACCTCCCGCGTGGTGGAGGCCAGGAACGCCTCCTGCGCCGCGCGCAGGTCATCGAGGATGCAGGGGCGCTCCTCCACGTGCACCACGGCCATCACTCGCTGCCGGGTTATCGAGGCCAGGATGTGCTCCTCGAGTGGCGGCGTGCAGAGGTGGCCGTCGCGGTCCACCCAGAAGATGGAGGAGGTGGGCGCCTCGAGCACCCGTCCGTGTGGCGTTACCAGCAGCGCCTCGTCGAAGCCGCGCTCCTGTGCGAGCCGCGTAGCGAGCATGTTGCCGGCGTAGGAGAGCGACTTGACCCCGTCGAGGATGCGCGTGGGCGCGTAGGTGACCGTGCCGAGCCGGATCGTGCCCCCGTGCTCGTGCAGCTGCTCGGTGAGGAGCAGCCGCCTGCCGCCGCGCGTGAGCACCACGCGCAGCCCGCCGTCGAAATCGCCGCCACCGCGGGAGCTCAGCACATCCGCGATCTCCGCCTCGAGCTCCGGACGCGGCACCTCGGGCAGCCGCAGGCTCGCGGCGGAGCGCTCGAGCCGGTCCAGGTGGTCCGCCAGGGCGAACGGCCGCCCGCTGTAGACGCGGATCACCTCGAACGCGCCGTCACCGCGGAGCAGCCCCTCGTCGGTGGCCGGGATGAAGATCTCCTCGGCCGGCGCTATGCGGCCATCGAGCGAGCCGAGCTCGGCGCTGGCAGTAGGTACTGAGTCTTTGGCCATGGCCGCTTGATAGCAGGAACTGTGATGGGCCGTGAAGGACTCGAACCTTCAACCTTGAGATTAAGAGTCTCCTGCTCTACCAGTTGAGCTAACGGCCCGCGGCAGGCGATTCTAGAGCGTGCTCAGCTGCCGCTTTTGGCGACCGCGGCCAGCGCCTCTTCACGCGAGGAGTGGATCGGGAAGACTCGATCGAGACCGGTGATCTCGAAGATCTTCGTGATGTTGTCGTCGGTGCAGACCAGCGCCAGCGAGCCGCCCGCGGGGCGCAAGCGCTTGACGCCTCCCACGAGCACTCCAAGCGTGGTCGAGTCGATGAAGGTGGCCTGCGAGAGGTCCACCACGATCTGCTTCTTGCCCGACTCGATCAGCTCGACCATGCGCTCCTTGAACTCCGGCGCCGTGTAGAGGTCGACCTCTCCCCCGAGCTCGATCACATGGGTCTCGTCGTCGACAGCCTCGTCTTCGATGTGGAAGTTCACTCTTCTCCCGGTTCGTCTCTTATCGCCAGCATCCTGCCTGCGAGCCCCGAAGGGTACGTCAGCCGGCCGCCTGCTGCTGCTTGGCGGCCTTCTGCAGCTGCGCCGCCTGCTGCTTGACCTCCTTCTTGAGGTTCTTCGGCGCGAGGTCCTCCGCCTTTTGAGCCGCGAGATCCGCCGTGCGCTCGTCGCCGGCGAGCGACGGCGTACTGCACGAGCTGCAGATAGGACTGGAAGTCGTTCGAGGCGCCGGCAATGATCGTCATGGCCCGGGCGGCGTCCTTCGGCTGCGCGAGCGCGCCCGTGTCGAACACGCGCAGCGCCACCGAGGCGAGCGAGGGATCGGGATTGCCCTGTGCGACCACCAGGTAGCGCTTCCAGTAGGTCCCCGCCTTGCGCAGCTCGTCCTTGGAGCTCTCGGGGAAGGCGGTGGCATTCGGATCCTGCTGCGACACGGCCAGCGAGTAGTTGTCGCGCACGAGCGCCTTGAGCGCCCGCTCGTTTCGCGGGTGCTCGCTCAGCTGCTCCTCGGACTGGTCGATGCGCTTCTCCACGGCATCGTTGGCGCTGCCGCCGGAATTGCCCTTGAAGGCGTCGAGGAGACCTCCGGACACGCTCCCGCCGACGCCGAAGAACACGAGGCCGCCGCCCATCAGGATGGCCAGCATGAGATACGTGACTTGCACCGCCCGGCGCCGGCGGCCTCTGAGATCGAACAGCATCGGCCCAGGAGGCTAGCTGCCCTCGGCGGACGCGATCTGGTCCGGCACTTCCCCGATCGGCCGGCCGAGGGCCGACGCGAGCCAGATGCTGAGCTCGTAGAGCAGGATCAGCGGGATCATCTCCAGGATCAGCGAGAGCGGGTCGATCGTGGGGAGCAGCGCGGCCAGCACGGCTATGACGACGATCGCGTAGCGGCGGTTCTTGCGGAGCTTCTCGGGAGTGGTGATCCGCAGCTTGCAGGCGGCGAGTATCGCCACCGGTATCTGGAAGCCGAGCCCCATCGCGAGCATCAGCATCGTCACGAACGAGTAGTAGTCGCGCGCCCGGACCTGGGTGTTGAACTCGTCGGCGTTGAAGCTGAGCAGGAACTTCATCGCGGGCGTGAGCACCACGAAGTAGCAGAACACCACGCCGGCGATGAAGAGCACCGGCACGAGCAGCAGGAGCGGCAGCGCCACGCGGCGTTCGCTGGGGCTGAAGGCCGGCAGCAGGAACGCGTAGACCTGGTAGAGGATCACCGGCAGGGCGATGATCAGCGCCGCGTACGCCGAGTTCGTGAGCGTCGTGTAGAAGGCCTCGGCAGGGCCGAGGGTGATCGGCTGGATCCCGTGCGGCAGCGGATGGTTCACGATCCGCAGCACCAGGTGGTTCTGCCACGCGGTGAGGGCCCAGGCCGCGCCGAAGGCGAGGCCGCAGATCAGCAGGCGCGTGCGGAGCTCGTCGAGGTGCTCGACGATGGAGAGACGATCATCATGGGCGATCGGCCGGATGCGGCGCGCCACGGCGCGGAGCGGCTAGGGCCGGCGGTCGCCGGCCGTGGTGGGCGCGGGCTCGGGCTTCTCGGCGGTCGCCTTGACGGCCTCGAGCTCTTCCCGCTCCTTGTCCTTGCCCGTGATCGAGTCCTTGAACTCGCGCATCCCGGTTCCGAGCGAGCGTCCGAGGTCGGGCAGCCGCTTGGGCCCGAACACCACGAGCACGACCACGAGCACGACGATGATCTCTAGTGGGCCTGGAGTCCACATGGACAGCCCATGGTAGCGCGGCGCCCCTCTAGTCCTCGAAATTGAGGTAGAAGCGGCTCGGCGTGGGCTCCGCCTGGCCCTGGTACTTCGAGCCCTTGTCGCGCGAGCCGTAGGGGTGCTCCACGGGCCCGTCCATGCGCATGAACGAGAGCTGGCCGATGGGCATGCCCTCGTAGATCGTGATCGGGAGGTTCGCGACGTTGGAGAGCTCGAGCGTGAGCCGTCCGGCGAAGCCGCTGTCCACGAAGCCCGCGGTCGAGTGGATCAGGAGGCCGAGCCGGCCCAGGCTCGACTTGCCCTCGAGGCGGCCGACCAGATCGTCGGGTAGCTCCACGTGCTCGAGCGTCTGACCCAGCACGAACTCGCCGGGGTGGAGGATGAACGGCTGCTCGCGGTCCTTGATCTCCACCAGCTCCGTGAGGTCGTCCATCGGCTGGCGCACGTCGATATACGGGTAGCGGGCGTTGTGGAAGACGCGGAAGCGGCTGTCCACGCGCACGTCGACGCTGGACGGCTGGACGAGCCGCTCGTCGAACGGGTCGATGACGATCCGTCCAGCCTCGATCTCCGCACGGATCGTGCGGTCGCTGAGCACCACGGGGCGCCCGAGTCTAGATAGGGCCGGGGACGAGCCGCACCCCGTGCTCGAACATGCCGGAACCTCCGCCGTTTCAGGTTCAAGTTCCCGGATGGCGTGCCGATACGGGGATCAGGATGGAAGAGATGGAGACAGGCGGAGACCAGACCCACTACGTGAAGCGCGTGGTTCTCCCCAGCGGCAAGACGATCGAGGTCGTCTACTTCAAGGAGACCGACGTGCAGCTGGACGAGGCGCGCGCCGTCGAGCACGCCCCCGCCGAGCCGCATCAGGAGCTTCACGTGTGCATGGAGTGCTTCTCCGAGCTGGTCTACCCCGTTCACTGGGACGAGGCCGGGCCGGAGAACTGGAACGTCCTGCTCCACTGCCCGAACTGCGACGTGTACCGCGAGGGCATCTTCGCCCAGGACACCGTCGAGGCCTTCGACGAGGAGCTGGACCGCGGCGGGGACGCACTCGCCCGCGACTACAAGCGGCTGATGCGCGCCAACATGGCGGAGGAGATCGAGCGCTTCGCCGGCGCCCTCCACGCCGACGCCATCCTCCCCGAAGACTTCTGAGGCCAGCCGGGGGCTCGCGCCCCCGGACCCCCGTCATCTCCTGGCAGGTTTGATGGCAGCCGGGGCTCGCGCCCGACCCCTCGGGACGCAGCGACGTCTCACCCCGCCGCAGTAGACGTCCGCACAAGCTGCCTGCGCCGGCTGCGCACCGACGCATCCTACGCATACCGCTCCACCACGCGGTCGGCCACGAGCCGCAGCGCCTGCTCGCGATCCTCTGGCAGTCCGAGGCCCTCGAGCCGGCCCTTCGCCGCGGCCACGTGCCGGAGCGCCAGCGGCGCGAGCCTCCTCCAGCGCGCCCGTGGCGGCGATGCGCTCGCACAGCGCCTCGGCGCGCGCGGCGTCCGTGGCCACCGCACGCAGGTCCAGCCGGCGCAGCTCGGGATCGCGGCGACGGGCCAGGATCAGCGGCAGGGTGACGGTGCCGTCCAGCAGGTCGGTGCCGCGCGGCTTGCCCGTCCGCTCGGCGGGACCCGAGACGTCGAGCACGTCGTCGAGCAGCTGGAACGCCAGGCCGATCCCCTCGCCGAAGGCGCCCAGCGCGTCGGCATGCTCGGGCGCCCCGCCGAAGAGCGCCCCGAGCCGGCAGCAGGCGTCGAAGAGGCTGGCGGTCTTGAGGCGGCAGCGCTCGAGGTAGCGGTCCGCGGCCACATCCGCCATCCACGCGTCCGCCCGCTGCATCAGCTCGCCGCGCGCGAGCGCGGAGGAGGCGCTCGAGAGCCGGGTCACCGCCTCCTCGCTACCGGTTCCGGCCAGCTCGGCGAACGCCCGCGAGAAGAGCAGGTCGCCGGAGGCGGTGGCGGCCAGCCGCCCGCCCGACGCGAACACCGTGGGGCGCCCGCGCCGCAGCGGCGCCCGGTCCAGCACGTCGTCGTGTACGAGCGTGGCCATGTGCAGCAGCTCCACGGCCACGGCGGCTGCCACGAGGCGGTCGTCGGAGTCGTCCGCCGCCGTCAGGAACACCAGCATCGGGCGGAGGCGCTTGCCGCCCGCGGCGAGCGTGTCCCCCGCGTGGCGCTCCAGCTCCGGCCCGTGCCCCCGGACGACCTCGCACAGGCGCTCTTCGGTCCGCTCGAGGGCCGCTTCCAGCCGCGGACCGCCGGCCGCGATCACGGCCCCGAGCTGTGCCGGCGCGGCCGTCACGCGCGGGTGCCGCCGTGCAGCGCGATGATGCCGCCGGCGGTGAGCACCCAGCGGACGTCCGTCAGCCCCGCCGCCACCAGCTCCGCCGCCAGCGCCTCGGGGCCGGGGAAGCGTCGCACCGAGCTGGGCAGGTACGAGTAGGCGGCGGGGTCGCCGGCGAGCCGTCCCAAGCGGGGCACCGCCTGGTCGAACCAGAACCGGAAGAACCACGACAGCGGCGGCTTCTGGGGAGTCGTGATCTCGAGCACGACCACGCGGCCGCCCGGGCGCGTGACGCGCGCCATCTCGGCAAGCCCGCGCGGCAGGTCGTCGAAGTTGCGCGCCCCGAACCCCACGGTCACGGCGTCGAACTCGCCGTCGCCGTAGGGGAGCGCGAGGGCGTTCCCCGCCTCGAAGCGCACGTCCGGAGCCTTGGCTCGCGCCAGCTCGAGCATGCGCTCGGAGAAGTCGAGCCCGACCACCTCCGCGCCCCGCGCGCGCAGCGCCACGGCGAGGTCGCCCGTGCCCGTGGCCACGTCGAGCGCGCGCGATCCCGGGCCCGACCCTGGCCAGGTCGGCGGCGCGCTCGCGCCAGCGATGGTGCATCCCCGCCGTCATGAGGCCGTTCATCCGGTCGTACACGCCGGCGATCCGGTCGAACATCGCGCGCACCTGCGTCTCGGGGAGCGTCCCGGACGCCGTGCTCATCGCCGGGCGGCTCCTACTTGTCGCCCTGAGCGACGCGACGTACTGCACGAGCTTGTTGAACTGCTCCGGGTTGGTCTTGCGGTAGTTGCGCGTAGGACGGCATCGGCGCAGTGGGGTTCTGCAGCGTCCGCGCGATCGCGTCTTGTCCCAGGCGGTCGCCGATCGTCGGTGAGGTTCGGCCCGAGCGTGTTGCCGTTCTCGCCGATCTTGTGGCAGCCGAGACAGCCGGCAGAGGCGGTGATCTCCTTCCCCTGCTCGTATTGCGGCGAGGTGGCGAGCTCGATCTCCGTCGGGCGACCCCGCCAGTCGCCCCCAGCACGCTGAGGTAGACCATCGCAGCGATGGTCGCGATCCCGGCCGTCGTGGCGATCGGCCGCCGCAGCGGGTGCCGCTCCGGGCCGCGGTCGTAGAACGGCAGCAGCAGCAGGAGCATCAGGCAGATCGTCGGGATGCCGATCGTCGCCATGAACACGAGCGCCGGCGGCTTGACCACGCGCAGCAGCTCGAAGAGGAAGAAGAAGTACCACTCGGGACGCGGGGTGTAGGTGGTCGTCGTCGGGTCCGCCTTGGGCCCGAGCTCGGCGCCGAAGAGCACCGCCATCAGGATGATCACGCCGATGGTGATCGTGGCCATCATCCCGTCCTTCGCGATCGCGTACGGGAAGAACGGCTTGCCCTGGCCCTTCAGGACCGAGTACTCGCGGAGGTACTCCTCCTTCTGACGGGCGTCCACGTCAGAGCTCCTCGGAGAGGAGGTCCTTCTTCTCCGCCTTGACCCACGGCGGCGCGGTGGTGCCCAGCTTGGCCACCAGATACAGGTGCGCCCCGATCAGCGCCACGATCAGGCCGGGCACGGCCAGCATGTGCAGCGCGTAGAAGCGGCTGATCGTGGTGGGGCCGAACTCGGCGCCGGCGCGCAGGAAGTCCGCGAGGTAGGGCCCGACGATCGGTCCCGAGGAGTTGAGGTTCACCGCCACCACCGTCGCCCAGAAGGAGCGCTGGTCGAACGGGAGCAGGTAGCCCGTGAGGCCCATCATCAGCGTCAGCACGAGCAGGACCACCCCGATGACCCAGTTCAGCTCCCGCGGGTACTTGTAGGCGCCGAAGAAGAAGGTCCGGCCCATGTGGAGGAAGATGAGGACGATCATCACCGTCGCGCCCCACTTGTGCATGCCGCGCACGAGCTCCCCGAGGAAGACGTCGTTGGTGATGTGGGAGGTCGACGAGTAGGCGCGCGACACGGAGTCCGGCTCGTAGTACATCGCCAGGAAGACGCCCGTCACGGCCTGCGAGAGGAAGGCGAACATCGTGGCCGAGCCGAGCGTGTAGAACCAGTTGGTCCCCTTCGGGGTCTTTCGGTAGAGAAAGCCCCGGAGGAAGGGGCTGAGACCGCTGCGCTCGTCGAGCCAGCCGACGACGCCGGCCACGCCCTCGACCGCCTGGTCCTTGGGCGTGGGCTTCGTGGCCGGGCCCGCCGTTCGCGCCGTTGCCGTTGCCGCCCGGCCGCGGGGGCGACGGGCGCAGGAACTTGGGGAGTCGGCGCGGGAAGCTTCATGTGGTCGGCCTCGATGGGTAGAGGTACTGCCAGAGCCCGTCCAGGTGGTTGGACGGGTCGCGCGGCGAGAAGCGCTCGAGCTCGGAGTTCAACGAGAAGCGGTCGCCCAGCTCCACCCGGCCCTCGCGCACGCGCGTGTAGAAACGGTCGAGCGGGCGCACCGGCGGCCCGCCTACGACCCTGCCCTCGAAGTCGTAGACCCCGCCGTGGCAAGGACAGACGAACTTCTTCGACGCCTGGATGTAGCGAACGGGACAGCCAAGGTGGGCGCAGCGCGTGGAGATCGCGACGTAGGGCTGGTCCTCGTTGCGAGCGCTGTCGCGGGACGGATTGAAGCGGCGCACGTAAACGGTGGTCTTGCCCGGATCGCCGATGTCGGCGACGATGTTGATCACCCGCTGAACATAGGTCTGCTCGTTGAAGTCCGCCTCGGGGCCGACGGACTGCCAGTTCTCCCGCGAGGTGTCCTCCAGCATCGGGCCGATCGCGAAGCCGAGCGCCGGGAGGGTGAACGCCGCCGTGGCGATGCCGCCCGCCGCGAGCGCGGTGCCCTCCATGAAGCGCCGCCTGGTGACCGTCTCGCCCTCGAAGGCGCCGGCGATGCCGCGGCCCTCGGTGTAGCGGGACTGCTTGTCTAGCTTGGGAGGGTCGGCCACGTTGCTCGGTTCTATCGCCCCAGGAAGATTAATGCCAACTTGGTGGCGGACGGCACGTTTGGCGTCGGGCCGCTGGGAGCCGTCTAGGGGGTCGGCAGCCTATCGCGGGCCCAGGCGCGGGCGCCCGGTCCCCCGGCCGCCGACAGGGCCTGGGCGGTCGCGTCCCAGAGGCCCTCCGCGAGCTCGCCGCGGCCCGACGCGTGCGCCTGGGCGGACAGTGAGATCAGGTCGGAGAGCTCGGCCACGGCCGCCACGTCGCCGGCCCCCGCCAGCCGGGCGAGCCCCAGCGCGTACAGGGCATCCCCTGCGAGCAGCCGCAGGTCGTCGTCCATCCCGTCGAACGCCCGCGAGGTCCCGTAGTGCATCAGGTAGCCCTCATAGACCGCCTCGAGCACGAACTGGCGCGCGCGGTCCTCCACCGCGCCGGCGAAGCGCTCGCCCCGGGGATCGGCCACCGCGTGCGCCGCGAGCGCCGGCCCCGCGGCCTCCACCACCTCCGCCAGGATGCTCACCGGCCCGCCACCTCCGCCAGCGCGCCGCGGGCGGCGGCGAGCGTGATCTCGAGCTCGTGCTCTCCGTGGGCGAGCGAAGGGAACCACGCCTCGAACTGCGAGGGCGGCAGGTACACCCCACGCGCCAGCATGGCGCGGCAGAAGGCGGCGTGGGCCTCCAGGTCGCACGCCGCGGCGCCGGCGTAGTCCCGCACCGGCGCCGCGGAGAAGAAGAGCGTGAGCAATCCGGTGGTGCGCGCCACCCGGGCGGGAACGCCCGCCGCCGCCGCCGCCGACTCGAGGCCGTCGGCAAGGGTGTTCGCGACCGCGTCCAGGTGCCGGTAGGCGGCGTCGTCGAGCAGGCGCAGGGTCGCGAGGCCGGCGGCGGTGGCGAGCGGATTGCCCGAGAGCGTGCCGGCCTGGTACACGTCGCCCTCCGGCGCCACCAGTCGCATGAGATCCGCGCGCCCGGCGTAAGCCGCCGCCGGGATGCCGCCGCCGATGATCTTCCCCAGGATGGTGAGGTCGGGGGTGACCCCTTCGCGCTGCTGTGCCCCGCCGCGGGCCACCCTGAACCCGGTGATCACCTCGTCGAACACGAGCAGCGCACCCGCTGCGTCCGCGGCTTCGCGCAGGAACGCCAGGAACCCCGGTTCGGGCGCCACCAGGCCCATGTTGGCCGGGTAGGGCTCGCACACGAGCGCGGCCACCTCCCGCTCGGCGAGGGCGCGCTCCACCGCGTCGCGGTCGTTCCATGGCACCACCGCCGTGTCGGCCGCCTGGGCCGCGGTCACACCGGGGCTGGCCGGGATTCCCTGCGTGGCGAGTCCCGAGCCCGCCTCGGCGAGGAGGCCGTCCACGTGGCCGTGGTAGGCGCCCGCGAACTTCACGACCACGGGCCGGCCGGTCGCGGCTCGCGCCAGCCTGATCGCGCTCATGCTCGCCTCGGTGCCCGAGGAGGTCATGCGGACCATCTCGGCGGACGGCACCCGGGCCACGATCTCCGCGGCGATGTCGCTCTCGGCCTCCGTGGGGGCGCCGTAGCTCGTGCCCGCCGCGGCGGCGGCGGTCACGGCGGCGACCACGTCCGGGTGCGCGTGCCCTGCCGCCAGCGGCCCCCACGACATGACCCAGTCCACGTAGCGGTTGCCGTCCACGTCGACGATCTCGGCGCCCTCACCGCGCGCCACGAACAGCGGATCGCGGCCGATCGCGCGCATGGCGCGCACCGGGGAGTTCACCCCGCCCGGCATCAGCCGCAGGGCGCGGGCGTAGGCCTCGGCCGAGCGCCGCGTGGCCGGCGCGGCGCCTACCTCCATGCGCGCCCCCAGCCGCGGGGGGCCGGTTCAGGAGTGCTCGGCCTCCCACCTGCGGTGATCGTCGGTGAAGTAGAGCAGCCGGACCTTCTTGAACTCGGTGGAGGAGTAGAGCGTGCTCCGTTCCTCGATCCCGGTGGACTCGGCGATCGAGTCGAGGATGGCGTCGCACTCCTCCTTCGAGCGCCCGTGGGCCATCGTGAACACGGAGTAGGGCCAGTCGGCGTAGGTCGGGCGCTGGTAGCAGTGCGAGATGCCGCGGAAGGCGGCCATGCGCGGCCCCAGCTCGAGAATGCGCTCGTCCGGCACGCGCCATACGCCCATGCCGTTGGCCGAGAAGCCTGCGCGGCGGTGGAAGAGAATCGCCGCCACCCGGCGCAGCGCCCGGCGCTCCTTCATCGACTCCAGGTGCTCGAGCAGGCGCTGCTGGCCGATGCCGAGCGCCGCGGCGGCCGGGGCGTACGGCTCCGGCGTGACCGGCAGGTCGCCCTGGAGCGTGCGGATAACCGCCATGTCGAGCTCGGACAGCTCGATCGCCTCCGGCTCCTCGAAGTCCTCGGCCACGCCGGCGCTCGCCAGCGCCTCGGTGCCTCCCTCCATCTCCAGGTCCATGCGGATCTTGAAGAGCCGGATGGTGGGCAGCTCGCGCACCGAGTCGGCGCCGGTGAGGCGCTGGAGCACCTCGAGCGTGCCCTCCAGGCCGAGCCGCGAGCCGGGCTCCACCGCGATCGTGAACCACATGTTGAAGTCGTGGTTGCGCAGGTAGTTGTGCGACACGCCCGGGTGCGAGTTCACGATCCGCGCCGCGCGCCACGGGTGCTCGGGATCGACGCGGGCCGCCACGAGCATCGAGCGATAGCCCAGCACCCGCGTGTCGAAGATCGGCGTGAGCTGGCGGATGATGCGCTCGTCGAGCAGTCGCTGCGTGCGCTCCAGCACCACCGGCTCGGCAACCTCGGCGAGCTCCGCCACCCGCGCGAACGGGCGCGGTTCGAGCGGGAAGCTCCCCTGGAGCAGGTTGAGCAGCTTGCGGTCGAGCGCATCGAGCGGGACCGCCGAGCCGTCCTTGCGGCTGCGGACCTTGGCTACCGAAGCCACGCGGCCGCGTCCTTGGCGTGGTAGGTCACGACGATGTCGGCGCCGGCGCGCCGGATTCCGGTGAGCGCCTCGAGCACCACCGAGCGCTCGTCCACGTAGCCGGCGGCCGCGGCCGCCTTGACGAGCGCGTACTCGCCGCTCACGTTGTAAGCGGCCACGGGCACCCGCGTGGCCTCCTTGACCCGCCGGATCACGTCCAGGTACGGGAGCGCGGGCTTGACCATGACCACGTCGGCGCCCTCTTCCACGTCGAGCAGCGCCTCGCGTACGGCCTCCTCGGCGTTCGCCGGATCCATCTGGTAGCTGCGCCTGTCGCCGAAGGCCGGCGCCGCATCGGCCGCCTCCCGGAACGGGCCGTAGAAGGCGGACGCGAACTTCGCCGAGTAGGCCACGATCGGCACGTCCTTGTATCCCTCGGCGTCGAGCTGGGAGCGCAGCACGCCCACGCGGCCGTCCATCATGTCGCTGGGCGCCACGGCGTCGGCGCCCGCCGCGGCGTGTGACAGCGCGGTCTTGGCGAGGAGCTCGAGCGTCACGTCGTTGTCGATCGCCCCGTCGTCGGTCACCACGCCGCAGTGCCCATGCGAGGTGTACGAGCAGAGGCACACGTCGGTCATCACCACCAGCTCGGGATGGGCGTCCTTCAGCGCGCGGACCGCGAGCTGCACCACGCCCTCGTCGTCGTAGGCGCCGGAGCCCTGGAGATCCTTCCCGGCAGGCAGGCCGAACAGGAGCACCGCCGGGATGCCGAGCCCGTGCGCTTCGCCGGCCTCCTCCACCGCGTGGGAGATCGACAGCCGGTCGACTCCGGGCATCGCCTCCACCGGGGTGCGCTCGTCCTCTCCGAGCTGCACGAACAGGGGCAGGACGAGGTGTGCGGGGCTCAGCTCGGTCTCCCGGACCATGCCGCGCAGCACCCCGCTCTTGCGCAGACGCCGCATCCGGGTGGCGGGAAAGGCCATCGCGTGGAGTGTAAGGGCGGCCGTCTCCACGGCGGCCCGGCTTGGCAGAATCGCCATGGTGAAGCTCCTCTTCGTCGGCGACGTCGTGGGTGGCCTTGGGCGGCGCACGCTCGCCTCCCTGCTGCCCGACCTGCGCAAGACCCACGAGCTCGACTTCGTGGTGGTGAACGGGGAGAACTCGGCAGGCGGCGTCGGGGTCACCGAGAAGACGGCGCGCGACCTGCTGGAGATGGGCGCTGACGCCATCACCCTCGGCAACCATGCGTACCGCCACCGCGAGGTCTACGGCTTTCTCGACCGCGAGGAGCGGATCGTGCGGCCGGCCAACTTCCCCAAGGGGAGCCCGGGCCGCGGTCACACGGTGGTCGAGTCGGGCGGGCAGCGGCTCGGCGTGATCAACCTCTCGGGTCAGCTGTACCTGGAGGCCGTGCGCTCGCCCTTCAGCGAGGCCGACGCGCTGCTCGCCGACCTGCGCGGAGCGACCGATCACGTGCTGGTGGACATGCACGCCGAGGCCACCAGCGAGAAGGTGGCGATGGGCTGGTACCTCGACGGCCGCGTGACCGCCTGCGTGGGGACCCACACGCACGTGCCGACCGCCGATGCCCGGGTGCTGCCCGGGCGGACGGCCTACATCACCGACGTGGGCATGACGGGCCCGCGCGGCGGCGTGATCGGCGTCAAGCGCGAGCAGGCGATCGAGCGGTTCCTGACGCTCACCCAGGTGCGCTTCGAGACCTCGCGGGAGGACCCCTGGCTGAACGCGGTGCTAGTCGAGGCGGACGGCGAGGGCCGCGCGACGCGGATCGAGCAGCTGCTCCTGCCCGCGCGGCTCTAGCGCAAGGGAGACGAGCGCGACGACGGCGAGCAGCGCCGCGTCGCGCAGGCAGACGATGGCGATGGGCAACGGGTGGCGGTCCACGAGCTCGACGTACAGGCCCGGAAACTCGATCTGGGTCAGCGCGGTGGCGAGCGCCACCGCCAGGGCAAGCGCAGGCATGCGCCAGGCGAAGGCAAGCGCGCCGAGCGGCACCGTCCAGACGAGGAACTGCGGGGACAGGACCCTGCCCAGGCACGCGAACGCCGCCACCGCGCCGAGCGACGCGAGGACCACGGCTCGCGGGTCGCCGGGCCGCGCGGCGGCCTGAAGGGCGAACAGCATCACCAGCGCCAGCAGGGCTGCGGCCAGGAAGCCGGCCACGGCGTCGGCGGCGGGGTGCGCCAGGCCGTCCGAGCGGTGGCCCTCGACCCGGCGCGCCTCGCCAAGGCCGATACCGTCCAACGCGTAGAGGAAGGCGGCCGCCGTGCTCTCCACCTGGACCGGTCGATCCACCTGGTAGCGGATCGAATCGCGGAAGCCCTCGGCGGAGATGGCGATCGCGATCGCGCTGATGACCGCGATCGTGCCCACCAGGGCGAGGCCGCCCTCGACCGCCACCCGGCGGCCGTGGCGGACGGCGAGCCAGGCGAGCACGGGGGCGGCGGCCACGATCGGGAAGCCCTTGGTCATCGCCGCCAGTCCCAGCACGGTGAGGCCGAGCCGGGGCCGCTCCTCCACCACCAGGAGCAGCGCGACCAGGAGGAGCGCCATCGGCGCCAGGTCGAAGTGCGTGCGCAGCATGGCGCCACACAGCAGGGGCATCGCCGCGGACGCCAGAAGCGCCCGGCGCACACGGCCGCCCGTGCGCGCGGCCAGGGCGCCGCAGAGCACGACCACGGCGCCCGCGAGCAGGAGGGTCCAACCTGCGAATGCGAGCCGGAAGGCGTGGTCGCCGGTGCCGAGGAGGCCCGGGAGCGCGATCACCGGAGCCGCGAGCGGCGGGTACTCGAAGAACGCATCCCGGTAGGGCAACTCGCCGTCGAGCACCGGCCGGGCAAAGGTGCGGTAGACGTAGAGATCGTTCACGCTGTCGTCCGAGAAGGGCGGCACCCACAGCGTGGCCGCCCACCCGAGTGCCAGCAGCGCGAGCGCGGGCGCGACCAGGCGCCTCAAGCGAGGGCGACCTCCCGCTCGCGCTCCTCGAACGACACCGGCTCCGGCTCGTCGGGGCTCCGGTAGGCGCCGAGGCAGGTCACCAGCACGAACGGGACGAGCCAGACCACATAGAGGTAGAACCAGTACGTCGCCACCAACTGGAGCGCGATCAGCACCGCCACCCCGAGGGCGGCCATCTGCCGCGGTCCGCGCTCGCGCGGGACGAACGCGACTCCGAGCGCCATGGCCACCACGAGCGCCTTGGCCACCGTATGCAGCCACTCCATCGAGGTGCGGTCCCAGATGCTGAACGGCGAGGGGCGGGACCCCTGGTAGCCGATGGTCCGGTCGTAGAGCTCCCTGAGCCCGCCGTCCGGAACGAACGGGATGACCGACAGCACCAGCACGGCGGCCAGCGCCAGCGCGAACACGACCGCGCGCGAGCGCCCGCGCGCCGGATAGACGGCGAACAGCGGAGCGAGCACGATCGGCGCGAACTTGACTGCCGCGCCGGCCGCCACCGCCGCCCCCCTCGCGGCGGCGGCGAGCCGCGAGCGCGCGGGCCGGATCGTGAGCGCGAGCAGCGCCGCCACGCAGGTCAGCGCCACCAGCGCGTCGTCGGAGTTCGTCTCGAGCGCGAAGGCGGTGTAGGGATAGGCGGCCCAGGCGTAGGCCAGCGCCAACCCGAACGCTCGTCCTTCCCGCCCCGGGCGGAGCCTCGCGGCCCAGCAGTAGCAGCCCGGCCACCACCAGCAGGTCGAACGCGATCGCGGCGCCGTGCGCGGCGGGGAGCTCGTCCCAGCGGCCGCTCCAGGGAAGCGCCTGCTCGAACGGCACGTAGGCCAGGTAGTTGAGCGGTCCGTAGGTGTCGCCGCGCTCGACGTCGCGCGAGAACCCCTCCCCGTAGAGCTGGTCGCCGTCCACCACCCGATCGGCCCCGATCACGCCCGCGTAGCCCACGTCGATCACGTTCGAGTCGACCACGTTCAGCCCGATCCGGAACGACAGGAGGAACACGAGACCCACCACCAAGAGCCAGGCCGGCGCGAGCGGAACCAACCTGCGCGGCCGCTCGCGCGGCCTCAGGCCGGCAAGCGCGGTGCGCACCAGGAGATAGAGGAGCACCGGGTACACGAGCGGCACCGAGGTCTCGATGTCGCCGCGGTTGAAGTACACGTGCGAGACGCCGAAGCCGAGGAGGACGAGCAGGTCGAGGTGCAGCAGGCGAAACGGCCGTCGTGGGTCCACGAACGGCGCGAGGAAGAGCACGCAGAGCGGCAGCCAGACGTATGGGGCGTTGAGCTTGCGGCCGAACGCCCCCTCGTAGCCGCGCGCCATCGTCCATGCGACCTGGTCGCCGGTCCACTGCTCGAGCAGGGCCCCGCTGCGGTCGTCCACCTGCACCTGCGCAAGCTGGCGGCCGTCGCGGAAGAAGCTCACCTGCCAGAGGCCCGGGCCCTTGATGTAGGCGGTCGGCTGCAGGCGGCCGACCCGCCGCTCCTCGCGGATGACCTTCTCGCCCCGCTCCGCGAAGCCGATCACCTGCTCCGCGCTCCGGTCGAAGAAGCGCGGCGGCTCCGTCTGTGAGGCCGGCTGGCGCAGCTCGGCCGCGGTCGCCGGGGCGGCCCCGAGCAGCAGGGCGCACAGCGCCGCTGCCAGCGCCGCCCTCAGTCCCGCGACACCTCGATCGCGAAGCTCCAAATCTTGTTCCCGACGAAGTTGAGCGGCATGGACACCGCGATGGCAATCGCCTGCGCGAGCAGATCCGGCATGCCGGCCACGCTCACGAGCACTTCCAGCACCGTAGCGGCCACGAGGAAAGCGCCGATGCTCACCGCGAAGAAGCGCGGCGCCTGGAAGCCGGCCCGCCCCCCGCGGGCATCGAAGGTCCAGTGCCGGTTCCACCAGAAGTTGTTGACCACGGCGACCGCGAAGGCCGCCGTCGCGGCCACGAGGTGGTGCGTGCCGAGCAGCTCCACGAACAGCGCGAAGACGCACAGGTTCACCACGTACCCCGACCCGCCGACCGCACAGAACTTCGCGAGCTGCACCCAGTTGTGCGGCTTGCTCATTCCCGCGCGCACGCGGACGTGCGCGGCGTGCGGGCGCCGCGCGACGGTCGCCTCGCCCTCGTCACTCATTCGTTCACCGTACACGGAAGTGGTCGAGGACCAGGGGGGTCACGTCGGCCAGCGACCACTCGTCGCGGGCCGGCACGTCCACCCCGCAGAGCAGGAGGACCCCTTCGCGAGTCGTCGCGGTGCAGGGAGCCGTGGCTTCCGCCGCCGACGTGATCGGAGCCGCCCCAGTCCATGAACTCGAAGGAAGGCGAGGCCGAGACGAGCACGTCGCCGGCGTGCGGGCACTCGAGCGCCGACCAGAGCCGGCCCAGCGCGTCCGGGTACTCGCTGCTCGTCACGGTCCCGCCTTCCGCCTCCAGGCGCAGCGCCGCGAGCTCTCCGCGCACCGTCCAGTCCGCGCCGCGCCGGTCGGTGAGCTCCCCCTCCGGGCGGAACCAGAGGCGCCCGCGATCGGAGTGCACCGCCGCGCCCCCCTGCTCCCGGCTGATCGACGAGATCCACCCCGTCGAGCTCCTCGAGCACCTCCACCGCCCGCGGCACGAGCTCGCCGCGGCGAGACTCGTCGAGCACGTACACCATCGCCGAGCGCGCAGCGGGGCACACCGCCAGCTCCGCCTCCGTGGGCGCCGGATCGGCCGGAGTGAGCACCCGCCACGCGTCGAACGCCTCGGCGAGATTGATCCGCGACTCCACCTTGGTCTGGGAGTGGTCCGACATCACGATCACGGCGTGCTCTTCCAGGAACGCATCCGCCCCTCCCGCCACGTGCAGAATGCGCTCGAGGGCCCGGTCGGCCTCCGCTATCGAGCGAACCTGGCCTTCCGGCCCCGCCTTGTGGGAATAGGTGTCGTTGTCGGGAAGCGAGAAGAGCATGAAGTCGAACAGGCCGTGCTCGACCAGATACGCCCCCACGCAGCCGGTATGCCGGTCACGCTGGCCGGGCATCCCCAGCGCCGACGTGCAACCCGTGTCGCGAGAGTCGAAGAGATCCGCATAGAAGAGCTCGCGGGCGCCGTAGACCGCGTGGCGGAACTGGGCCGCCTCGGCGATCCGGCGGTAGACGCTCGCCCCCGAGGGCTCGTGACGGGTACGGCCACGGTAGATCAGCCACGTGGTGCAGGCGGTCCTCAGCCCGGCATCGTCAAGGTGCTCGAACACCGTCTTGCGGCCTCTGCTCAGGTGCGCCATGTTCATGTTGTAGACCGTGTCGAAGAGCGAGCGGACCACGCCGAACGCGCGCGTTGCCTGGAAGGACGAGCCGTACTCGATGTAGCGCTCCTCCCCGCGGTGGTACCAGTTCATCGAGGGGATGTGGTGCTCCCCCGGGCCCGCGCCGGTTGCGATCGCAGCCGAGGCCACCGGCGTCACCGACGGGAACGTGGAGACGCAGTCGCGGACATAGGTGCCCCGCTCCAGGAGCGCCGCCAAGGCCGGCGCGCGACCCTCCTCGATGGCGAGGTCGAGCATGTCCGGCTTGAGCGAGTCGATGACCGCCAGGACCAGCTTCTTCGGCTCCGCCACCAGCCGACTTCTAGCGCAGTATCCGCAGGCCGGCGTACTTCTCGCCCTCGCGGCGCCTGCTGCCGAGGAGCAACACGACGAAGCCGATCAGCGCTACGAAGGAGAGCGGAGGAACGAACACCGCGACGGCGGCGAGCACGAGCGCGGCGGTGTCCGCGTACGCCGTGAGGAGCCCGGCGGCGCCGGCGTCGAGGCGGCGCCGGGCGCGCTCCAGCACGCCGCCCACCGCCACTCCCGCGAGGAGCGCGCACAGCGGCCCGGCCACGAGCCCGATGCCGGCCGCGTAGCCGCCGTCGGCCAGCGTACCGGCGAAGAGCAGCGCTCCGAGCACGGCGCCGAGGAGCAGCAGCCCGAGGGCCGCCGGCGAGCGCCCCTGGACGTCCTGCCCGGCCTCGGAGCGGTCCACCGCGTAGGACGCGAGGCCCACCGCGAGCACGGCCGCCAGGAACGCGGGCGACTCGAGGAAGCTCCAGTCGGTTCCGCTCGAAATCGATGCCCACGTCACCGCGCGCGAGGGCCCCGGCGAGAAGCGGCGGCAAAAAGGGCCTCACGCCGCTCGCGGAGGCGAGACCTGAGCCGGTGCCGATGTCGAGGAAGAGGCTCATGGGCAGCTCGGCAGGGCGGTACCCTGCGGGCGCATGACGATAGAGAACGGCATCGGGGCGCAGCCGGCCAAGCCGGTTGCTTCCGCGAAGGAGACATCGGGGCGCAGCCGGCCAAGCCGGCTGCTTCCGCAAAGGCAGGGCACGGTCGGCCTGCGGCGAACGGGTCGGCGTGAGCTTCTCCCGCGACCTCGAGCGGTACGCGGGCCTCTTCGCGTCCCGCACGAAGGTCATGAAGTCGTCCGCCATGCGCGACCTGATGGCGATCACCGCCCGGCCGGAGGTGATCTCGCTCGCGGGCGGGCTTCCCGACACGAGCACCTTCCCGCCGGAGTCCTTCGCGGCCGCCACGCGCCGCATCGCGGAGGAATCGTGCGCCCGCGCCCTCCAGTACGGCCCCACCGAGGGGCTCGACGAGACCAAGGTCTGCATCGCCGAGGCGATGGCCGCCGAGGGCATGAGCGTGGACGGCGAGGACCTGATTGTGACCACCGGCGGCCAGCAGGTGATCGATCTCGTGACCAAGGTCCTGATCGATCCGGGGGACGTGGTCATCGCCGAGGGCCCCACCTATCCCGGCGCGGTGCCGGTGTTCTCCTCGTATGAGGCCGACGTGGTGCAGGTGGACATGGACGCCGACGGAATGCGCGTGGACCTCCTCGAGACCACGCTCGACCGGCTCGAGCGCGAGGGGCGCCGGCCGAAGTTCGTGTACACCGTCCCGAGCTTCCAGAACCCGGCCGGCGTGACGATGTCGCCGCCGCGCCGGCGCCGGCTCGTGGAGGTGGCGCGCGAGCGCGAGCTGCTCGTGCTCGAGGACAACCCTTACGGGATGCTGCGCTTCGAGGGGCCCGCACCCGAGACCCTCTACTCGCTCGACGGCGGCGTCTACGTGATGTACCTGGGCACCTTCTCGAAGACGCTCTCGCCCGGCATCCGGCTGGGCTGGGTGGCCGCTCCGGCGCCCGTGCTCGAGAAGATCAACCTCGGCAAGCAGGCTGCCGACCTGTGCACTTCCACGCTGTCGCAGCTGATGGTGCAGGCCTACTTCGAGCAAGGGCGCTGGCGCGACTACGTGGCCTCGCTGGTGGACCTCTACCGCGGGCGGCGCGACACCATGCTCGACGCCCTGGCCGAGCACTTCCCGCCGCAGGCGGAATGGACGAGGCCGGCGGGTGGCCTCTTCGTGTGGGCGACGCTGCCCGACTTCATCGACACCACCGACCTGCTGGCCCGGGTGCTCCGCGAGAACGTGGCCTTCGTGCCCGGCGAGGCCGCCTACCTCGACGGCCGCGGCCGCAACTCGCTGCGGCTGAGCTTCTCCGCGTGCGACCACGACGAGATCCGCGAGGGCATCCGCCGCATCGGCGAGGTGGTGACCGAGCAGGTGGCGCTCTACGGGACGCTCACGGGAGAGCGGCCGCGCGTGGCCGAGCCCCCGGCCAGGGACGAGACCGGCGGTGAGGGAGCGCGCGTGCTTCCCCTCCCGTCCGCCGGGGACCGCGCGCTGCGCGCCAGGCGCACGTGAGCCGCGTGGTGGTGCTCAAGGGCGGCCGCTCGCTCGAGCGGACCGTCTCCCTTCGCTCCGGCGCGCGCGTGGAGGACGCCCTGGTCCGGCTGGGGCACGAGGTGGTGCCCATCGACGTGTCCACCGACCTGATGCCGCGCCTGCGCGCGGCGCAGCCGGACGTGGCGTTCGTGGCGATGCACGGGCGCGACGGCGAGGACGGCACCGTCCAGGAGCTGCTCGAGATCGCCGGCGTGCCCTACACGGGGTCGGGGCCGGCGGCGTGCGCGCGCGCCACCGACAAGGTGGTGGCAAAGCACCTGTTGCTGGACGCCGGCATTCCGACGCCCCCCTTCTTCGCCTTCAGCGAGACGGCCTTCCGCGAGCTCGGCGCGGCCGACGCGCTGCCCGCCATCGAGGAGCGGCTCGACTTCCCGATCGTGGTCAAGCCCGCTAGCGGGGGCTCGGCGCTCGGCATCAAGTTCGCGCGCGGCGCCCAGGACGTGCCCGCTGCGCTCGTGGCGGCCTTCTCCTACGACTCCAAGGTGCTGCTCGAGCGCTACGTCGAGGGGCGCGACCTGGCCGTGTCGATCCTCGACGGGGAGGCGCTCCCGATCGTGGAGGCGGTGCCGCGCGACCACGCCTTCTATGACTTCGAGGCCCGCTACGAGATCGGCCGCACCGACTTCGTCTGCCCCGCCGAGCTCCCGGCGAAGGTGACCGAGCGAGCGCACGAGCTCGCCCTCGCCACCTACCACCTGCTGGGCTGCCGCGACTTCGGGCGTGTGGACCTGATGCTGGGCGGCGACGGAGAGCTCACCGTGCTCGAGGCGAACCCGATCCCCGGCCTCACCAGCACGAGCCTCCTACCTCAGGCGGCCGGCGCAGCGGGCATCGGCTTCGATGCGCTGGTGGCGCGGATCCTGGAGCTGGCGCGCGGAGCCGGCGACCGCCGCGCGACCCGCGCTAGCGCGCGGCCGGCCGGCCGCGCAGCGATGCCTTAATCGTCGCTCGCGAAGTCCTCCGGGGTCACGTTGTCGAGGAAGTCCTTGAACTTCTCGACGACCTCCTCGGTGTCCTCGACCTCGTGCTCGAACTCGATCGCGGACTCGGTGATCACGTCCTCGGCGGCAAAGATCGGCGCGCCGGTGCGGACCGCGAGGGCCAGGGCATCGGAGGGGCGCGAGTCGATCGGGATCTCGCGGCCGTTCAACTGGAGCGTGACCTCCGCGTAGAAGGTGTTCTCACGCAGCTCCGTGACGGCCACCCGGGTGCAGGTGACCTCCAGCTCCGAGAGCACCTCGCTGATCAGGTCGTGCGTCATCGGCCGCGGCGTGTTGGCGCCCTGGAGCTTCATCAGGATCGCGGCTGCCTCGGGGTGCCCGATCCAGATCGGGAGGAACTTGTTGCCGTCGCGCGTCTTCAGGAGCACGATCGGCTGCTTGCCGACCATGTCGAAGCTCACGCCGTAGATAACCATCTCCTGCATGCCCTCGGGACAGTCTAGACGCGCTGGGAAGCGGGGGCGAAAGCTCTCAGAGGGAAGTCGCGATGGGCGATCCTGGACTCGAACCAGGGACCTCGTCCTTATCAGAGACGCGCTCTAACCGGCTGAGCTAATCGCCCGCGGGCGCCGATTGTAGCGGCGCCTCGGCGGCCGCCGAGGCCGCTCTCAGGCGCCCCGGCCGAGGGTCCGCCGCGCGAACTCGATTGCGTCCGCTGGGGCGGCGAAGGCCAGTTCCACGACGCAGCCCTCGCCGCGCCGGCGCACCTTGACGTCGCGCCCGAAGGCGGCCGCGAGCGCGTCCTCGGCGGCCGCCAGGCCCTCGGCGAGGTCCGGGTGCACGACCACCGGCTTCCGCTCCGGGCGTGGCGGGACGCCCGCCTGCTCGCGCGCGCGCCGCTCGGCCTCCCGGACCGACCAGCCCTCGTCGCGAGCCGACCGGGCCAGGTCGCGGCGGCGGCCGTGGTCCTTGCAGATCAGGATCGCGCGGCCATGCCCTTCGGTGAGCTCGCCCGCCTCGATCATCTCGAGCACGTCCTCCGGCAGGGAGAGGAGGCGAATGAGGTTCGAGATGGCCACGCGGCTGCGGCCGACGCGGCGGCCGACCTCCTCCTTCGTGAGCCCGAGGTCCTCGACGAGCATCGCGCAGGCGCGCGCCTCCTCGACCGGGTTGAGGTCCACCCGCGACATGTTCTCGGCGAGCGCGAGGTCGAGCCCCTCCCAGTCCTCCGTGTGCCTGACCACGGCCGGGATCAGGCCGAGCTCGGCAATGCGCGCGGCGCGGAGGCGGCGCTCGCCCGCGACGAGCTGATACCTGCCGCCGGCGAGCGGCCGGACCACAACCGGCTGGAGGACGCCGCGAGTGCGCATCGACTCGGCCAGCTCCTCGAGCGAGCTCTCGTCGAACGTGTGTCGCGGCTGGTGAGGATTGGGCTCGACCAGCTCGAGGGGAATCTGGCGGAGGCCCTCGCCGCCGTCCTGCCCGCGCGGGAGTATGGCCGCCAGGCCGCGCCCCATCCCACGGCGCTGAGTCGAGCGGACGGTCGGCTCGCCCCCGTCCTGGCCGGGTTCCGGTACGTCGATTCCGGGCCAGTCGGGCGACGGGCGCTCAGCCACGCGCGGCGAACTCCTTCGCCAGCCGCAGGTACGCGGCCGAGCCGGCACTGTGCGGAGCGTGCTGGAGGACGGGGATGCCGAAGCTGGGGGCTTCGCCCAAGCGGATGTTGCGCGGAATGACGGTGTCGAAGACGAGCTCGGGGAAGTGCTCGCGGACCTCGCGCTCTACGTCGCGCGCCAGCCGCGTCCGCCCGTCGTGCATCGTGAGGATCATCCCCGAGACGGTGAGCCGCGGGTTGAGCTCGCGCTGGATCAGCCCGAGCGTGTCGAGCAGGCCGGCCAGGCCCTCGAGGGCGAAATACTCGGTCTGGACCGGCACGATCACGCTGTCCGCGGCGACGAGCGCGTTCACCGTGAGCGGCCCGAGCGACGGCGGGCAGTCCAGCAGGGTGAGCAGGTAGCGCTGCCTGACCTCGCCCAGCCGGTCCCGGAGGCACGTCTCCGACCCCGCGATCCGGGGAAGCTCCACGTTCGCGCCCGCAAGCTCCGGCGTGGAGGGCACCACGTCGAGCCGCTCGAGCCCCCCGGGGCGGGCGGCGGCGTCGAGCATCACCTCCCCCGCGAGGCAGTCGTAGACGTTGGGGGTGCTGTCCTTCGGCAGGCCCAGCGCGACCGTGGCGTTGCACTGCGGATCCATGTCCACCAGGAGCGTTGGATAGCCCGCATCGGCCACGCTCGCGCCGAGGTTCACCGCGGTGGTGGTCTTGCCGACTCCACCCTTCTGGTTGGCGATGGCCACCACGTTGCCCATGTGCGAGCGAGACTAGGTCCCGGCCCGGTCGGAAGCCGCTCGGAGGGTGGTCGTTCGGGGGCGAACGAACAGCCCCGGGGTGATGGTTCGGGGGCGATCAGCCGAGTGGCCGCTTGCGCGCGATCCCAGGCCGGCGCGGAAAGCCCGCCGGCGTGGCGGCCACCTTCCGGATCACGTGCAGATGCCGGTCCCGGGCTCCCTCGAACGGGACCACCCGGCGCACCGCCTCCGGCTCCAGTCCCAGCGCCGCCGCCGCGGCGGCCCCGGCGCGCTCCTCTTCCGCGTCGCGCGCGCCCTTCCAGGCGACGAGCAGGCCCCCCTCTCTCAGCAGCGGCGCCGCATACTCGGCGAGCAGCGCGAGCGGGCCGATCGCGCGGGCGGTGACCACGTCGTAGCCCAGCGCGCCGCCTCCCGCCACCGCGGGCAGCGCGCCCCATTCCTCGGCCCGTGCCCGTACCGCCCGCGCGTTGGCGATCCCCGCGGCGTGGATCAGCCGCTCGATCACCGCGCACTTGCGCGCGGCCGCTTCAACGAGATCCACCTCCGCCGCCGGCATGGCCGCTGCCAGCGCGAGCCCGGGGAAGCCCGCCCCCGCCCCCACGTCGGCGATCCGGCCGGCGTCGCGCAGGTCCTCCAGCTCGAGCGCCGAGAGCGCATCGGCCACGTGCGCGCGCAGGGCGTCCGCCCGCGAGCGCTCCGTCGTGGGCGGGTCAGGCTCCGCGGCGAGCGCCGTCAGCAGCCGATCGAGGCGGTCGACCGCCTCGGCGGGGAGCCCGTGGCGCTGTGCGAGCGAAGGGAGCGTTTCACGCGAAACGCTCACGGCCGCGGGTCAAGCGTCGCGGAACGCGCCCAGCGGGCTGATCACGAGCCGGCGATCGGGCTCGTCGCCCTCGCTGTGCGTCTCCACGTCGCCGCGCTCGCTCAGGTAGCCGTGGACGATCTTGCGCTCGGGCGCGCGCATCGGCTCCAGCTCGACCGGCCGGTCATAGCGCACGGCGTCGGCGGCGGCGCGGTCGGCCATCCGCTGCAGCGCCGTCTCCCGGCGCTCGCGGTAGCCCGACGCGTCCACGGTCACCTGCTTGCGCTCCTGCGCGCCGCGGAAGGCCGCCCGGTAGGCGATGTGCTGAAGGGCGTCGATGGTCGTCCCATGCTTTCCGATCAGCAGCCCGAGATCGTCGCCGTTCACGTTCGCGCGGATCTCGTCGTCCCGCTCCTCCACGTCCACCGTCGCGCGCAGCCCCAGCGCGTGCACGGTTCGCGACACCACGGCGCGCACGCGCTCGGCCGGTTCGTCGGGGATCTCCTCCGCCGCAGCGCGCCAGGCGTCCGGATCCACCTCCGCGCGCACCCGGACGGGCTCGCCCGTCGCCCGGCTCGTCGAGCACGTCGAAGGTCACGCATTCGGCCGTGACCCCCGGAAAGCGCGGCTCCAGCTCCTTCATCGCCTGCCACTTGGCCTCGCCCAGGCTCGCGCCGGAGGCCTCCGCCACCAAATCCTGCGGCTCCTCGATCGACGCCATCACGATCCTCCTCGGCTCACCGCCGCCGCCCCGAGCGCTTCTTCTTCTTGCGCGGGTTGGGGGGCGGCTTGGCGCCGGCCTTGGCGCCGGCACCGTTGCCGGCGGCGGCGCTTCGAGCGGGTCTTGGTCGCGCCGGCCTTGGCCACGGGCGCCTTCGGCTTGGCCGCGCCGGCGCCGTCCGTAGGCGGTGGCTTGCCGCGAGCCGGCCGAGGCTCCCCGCCGTCGGCCGACGGCTGGCGCGGCTCCGGCTTCGGATACAGCTTCTTGACCATCAGCTGCTGCCCGACGGTCCACACGTTGGTCGTGATCCAGTAGACGATCAGCCCTGCCGGGAAGTTCACGATGAAGACCGCGAACACGAACGGCAGCGCGAGCATGATGCGGCGCTGGGTCGGGTCGGCGCTCATGGCCGTGACGAGGCTGGCGGCGAGCTGCGTGCCGACGTAGAGAACGATCAAGAAGCCCAGGAGGACAGGCTCGGTGACCTTCTCGGACAGGTCGTCGATGGCGTAGAAGCCCGGATTGCCGGCGATGTCCTGCTGGAAGGTCGAGGAGCGCAGGAGGGAGAAGAGCGCGAAGAAGAACGGGAGCTGCAGTAGCAGCGGCAGGCACGACCCCAGCGGGTTGACCTTCTCGCGCTGGTAGAAGGCCATGACCTCCTGGTTCATCCGCTGGCGGTCGTCCTTGTAGCGGGCCTGGATCTCCTTGATCTCCGGCTGGAGCTGCTGGAGCCGCTGCATCGACTTCACGCCCTTGAACGTGAGCGGCAGGATGAACAGGCGGACCGTGAAGGTCAGGAGGATGATCGACCATCCCCAGCTGTTCGGAAAGTTCCCGATCAGGTCGTGCCAGAACTCGAGCACCGACTGACATACGTCGATCAGCGGCTGCACGAAGTTGGCGATGGGGCTGCTGCGCATGGGCTAGACGCTCGGTCGCGGACGGAACAGCTTCTGATCCTCGACGAAGTCCACTCCGCCGTGGCTCCAAGGGTTGCAGCGGATCAGGCGCCACCCCGCCAGCACGCCTCCCCGGACCACACCATGGCGCCGGATTGCCTCCATGGCGTAAGCCGAGCAGGAGGGATGGTACTTGCAGCGACTCGGGAAAACCGGCGAGATCGCTCGCCGGTAGAACCGGATCGGGAGCGTCGCGAGCACACGGGCGACGTTCATGGAGATTTGCCCCCGGGGGCCAGGCCGGCCTCCTCCAGAACCGTCCCGAGCGCCTCCTCGATCGCCCGGCCTCCACCATCGCGGGCGAGCTCGCCGGCCGGGGGCCGCGCCACGATCACGAAGTCGAGCCCGTCGGGAAGGCCCTCGGCCCGTGCCCAGAAGGCCTCGCGCAGAAGCCGCTTGACCTTGTTCCGCTCGACCGCTCCCCCGAGCTTGCGGCCGACCGAGACGCCGAGGCGCGGTGAGTCGGCGTCCGCGCGCGGGAACGCGTAGACCACGAGATGCCGGCTGGCGTGCGAGCGGCCCTCGCGGTAGACGCGCTCGAACTCGCCGCTGCGGGACAGCCTGCGGCGCTTGCGACGCGCGCGGTCGGCCATCAGACGCCTAGGGCGTCAGCCGCGTGCGGCCCTTGTCCCGGCGGCGCTTCAGCACCCGGCGGCCCGCGCGCGTGCGCATGCGGCCGCGAAAGCCGTGGCTGCGTGCGCGCTTGCGTTTCTTGGGCTGGTAGGTGCGCTTCATCTCGGGAACACGGCAGGAGGGCTGTGGGGCCGCGCGCAGGCCAGGGTACAAGATCGCCGCGGCGGTCCCACGGGCACGGCCCTGTGGACAACCTCGCGGCGCGGCTCGCGGACGCGCTGTGGGCGCTCGCCGGAGACCGGCCACGGCTTTTCGCGCGTTTTGCGGGGCTGTACCGAAAGGGCCCGCTGACCCCCTCTTGGAGCGCGTGTACACTCGCTCGCGCCGAGGGCAGCGGACTCCGAATCGCCCGTCCCTCCTCTTACGACAGAGTCGGAATACGGCCCTAGCAAGGAGGGTTGCAACTGCCCGTGGCGGGACCAGCTCGAGATGCTCTGGCAGGAGATCCGCGACGAGCTCCGCGTGCAGGTCCCCGACTTCAAGTACCAGATCTGGCTGGAGCCGCTCGAGGCGGCCGGGATCGTCGGCGGGACGCTGTACGTGCGGGCGCCCGAGCACATAAGGACCTCCGTGGCCGAGCGCTACCTCCCCCTGCTGCGGAAGGTCGCGAGCGCGCGCGCCGGCAACCCGCTCGCCGTGGAGGTGGCCGACGGCGACTGGCACCCGGGGCAGGGCGAGAGCGCGACCCCCACGCGCCCGGCCGACGACGATGCGGGCCTGAACCCCAAGTACAGCTTCGAGCAGTTCGTGATCGGCGAGGGCAACCGCTTCGCCCACGCCGCCGCGCTCGCTGCGGCGGAGCTCCCGGCCCAGGCCTACAACCCGCTCTTCCTCCACGGCGCACCTGGCCTCGGGAAGACGCATCTTCTCCATGCCATCGGCAGGTACGTACAGCGCTTCGGTGGCGGGCTGCGGGTCCGCTACGCCACGATCGAGGAGTTCACCAGCGCGTTCGTGGGCGCCATCCGAGAGCACCGCACCGAGGGTTTCAAGGAGAGCTTCCGCAGCGCGGACGTCGTGCTGATCGACGACGTCCAGTTCCTCGCCGGGCGCACGGCCACGCGTGAGGAGTTCTTCCACACCTTCAACGCGCTGCTCGACTCGGGCCGCCAGCTCGTGCTCACCTCCGACCGGCCACCCGAGCAGCTGCCCGACCTCGAGGACCGCTTGTCCGAGCGCTTCCGCTCCGGGCTCGTGGTGGAGCTCGACCCCCCCGGAGCGGACGTGAGGGAGGCCATCCTCTCCAAACGTGCGCAGCTCGACGGCGTGGAGCTCCATCCCGAGGTCCTCACCGAGATCGCCGCCACGGTCACGAGCAGCGTCCGTGCGCTCGAGGGCGCGCTGATCCGCGTGGTGGCCTATTCCTCGCTCCGCGGGCAGGAGCCCACGCCGGCCCTGGCCCGGCACGTGCTGGGCCGCCTCGCGGGCCGCCCCCGCCAGGGCCCCTGCGGAATCCCCGACATCCTCGACGCGGCCGCTCGAGAGTTCGGGGTCGAACGAGCTGCCCTCGTGGCCCGCGACCGGCGCCCCGCCGTATCCGTCGCGCGCCAGGTCGCCATGTACCTCGCTCGCGAGCTGACCGACCACAGCCTCCCCGAGATCGGCCGTTCCGTCGGCGGACGCAACCACGCCACCGTGATCCACGCCATCAATCGCGTCAGCTCCGCCCTGCGCACCGATCCCACCCATGCGCACCGCCGTCGACAACCTGCGCAGGGAGCTCGGGCGCCCTGCTTGACGGCCGCACGGACTGCGACAATCAACACTGCCCACCGCTTCCGTCCACAGGCCTCAACCGCGTGGGAACCGGGATCGGCTGCCTTTGTCCACTTCTGGACACCCCCAACAACTACAAGTCCAGTTAGGAAGAACTTGAAGCTCACCGTTTCCCGTGAAACGTTCCTCGCCCGGCTCGGCGTCGCCGTGAGGGCCGCGTCCACGCGCAGTGCCATCCAGACGCTGGCGGGCGTCCTGCTCCGGGTCGAGGACGACCACGCCGAGCTGCAGGCGACCGACATGGAGCTCGGGCTCCGCGTCACGATCGATCCCCAGTCCTCCACGGCGGGTGAGGCCGTCGTGCCCGGCCGGCTTCTGCTCGACGTCGTCCGCTCATTGCCGAAGGACGACCTCACGCTCGAGTATCGGAGCGCCCAGCAGGACGTGGAGGTCACCTCTGGGCAAGCGCGCTTTCACCTGCGCACGCTGCCACCGGAGGACTTTCCGAAGCTGCCGGAGGCGCCGACCACTGGCGTGCTGAGCGTTCCCACACAGGCCTTCGTGGACACGATCAACCGCGTGGCGCGGGCGGCGTCGCGCGACGAGACGCGGCCCCACCTCACCGGCGTTCTGGTCACGGCCAGTGGCCGTGAGCTCCGCATGGTCGCCACCGACTCCTACCGGCTCGGCGTCAAGGAGACGACCCTTTCGGAGGAGCTCGAGGGCTCGCTCGAGGCGAACGTGCCGGCGCGAACGCTCCAGGAGCTCGGCCGGATCGCCGGCGCGGGCGCGGCGGACACGATCGGCGTCGCCGCGCTCGAGAACCAGGTGATCTTCACGGCAGACGGGGTCGTGCTGTCCTCGCGTCTTGTCGAGGGCCGCTTTCCGAATTATCAGCAGCTGCTCCCCGACGCCTACGAGCACGAGCTGCGCGTGAGCCGCGACGAGCTGCTCGAGGTCGTGCGCCGGGTGGGGCTGCTCGCGCAGAAGAACGCACCGCTGCGGTTGCGCTTCACGGAGGGCAGCCTCGACGTTTCCGCTCAGACACCGGACGTGGGCGAGGCCACGGAGTCGCTTCCCGTGCCCTTCGCCGGCGAGGAGCTCGAGATCGGGTTCAACCCGGAGTTCTTCCGCGAGGGGCTCGAGAGCGCCGAGTCGGACGAGCTCACGCTCAAGCTGATCAGTCCCCTGCGGCCCGGGCTCATCGAGTCGGGCGACGACGGAGCCGGCTTTCGCTACCTCGTGATGCCGATCCGCCTGAACGTGTAGGCGCCGGTGCGCGTCGCCCGCGTTGAGTTGCGGGACTTCCGCAACTACGACCGGGCGGCGGTGGATCTGCCGGACGGGCTCACGGTCATCTGCGGGGCCAACGGGGCAGGCAAGACCAACCTGCTGGAGGCCGTCTACTTCGGCTGCACGGCCCGCTCGCCGCGCACCGCGAACGAGCGTGAGGTGGTGCGGCGGGGCGCGCGCGTGGCGCGCGTGGCGCTGGATCTCGTCGACGCGGACAGCGGGCACCGGCTCGAGATCGGGTTCGAGCCCGGGGAGGCGAAGCGCATCACGCTCGACGGCAGCCCGCTCGAGGGCCCGGCCGGCCTCGACGCGCGGCCCCCGGTGAGCGTCTTCCTGCCCGAGCGCCTGGAGCTCGTCAAGGGGGCGCCGGCGGGGCGCCGGGCGCATCTCGACCAGCTGGTGGCGGCGCTGTGGCCGGCTCGCGCCGCCACGCGGGCCGCGTACTCGCGAGCGCTGGCCCAGCGGAACGCATTGCTCGCGCGGGTGCGCGCAGGCGCCGCGGCAGCCGACGGCCTCGGGGCGTGGGACCGCGAGCTGGCCCGCCAGGGACTTCAGCTCATGGAAGACCGCGCCGAGGCCGTCCAGGGGCTGCGTCCGCTCTTCGCCGAGCTGGCGGGCAGGCTCGGGCTCCCCGGCCGACGCGGAGCTCCGCTACCGGCCGCGCTCGCAGGCAACCGACGCCGGCGAGCTCGCGGCGGAGCTCGGCGAGCGGCGTGCCGCGGACCTCGAGCGCGGCTTCACTGCTCACGGCCCCCACCGCGACGAGCTCCAGCTTCTCCTCGGCGGCGTGTCGCTGCGCTCGTATGGCTCGCAGGGACAGCAGCGCACGTCCCTTCTCGCGCTCCTGTTCGCGGAGCGCGCGCTTCTCGCGGAGCGCCGCGGCCGCGCACCGCTGATGCTCCTCGACGACGTGATGTCGGAGCTCGACGCCGAGCGGCGCGCGCTCCTCGGCGAGCTCCTTCGCGCGGACGGGCAGGCCGTGGTCACTGCGACCGAGCGGAGCCACGTGCCGGGAGCCGACGCAATGGCCGTGGCCGTCGATGCCGGTCGCATCCTCGGGCCCAGCGGAGCGCTCGCGGCGTGAGGAGACCGGGGCCACGGCCGCTGTCCAACGCCCTCGCCGGCGCGCTCGCCGGCGCGCGGCCGGCCACCTTGCTCGCGCGCGTCCAGGCGGCGTGGCCGGAGGTCGCGGGCCGGCCGCTCGCGACGGCCACGGCGCCCGTGGCGGAACGCGAGGGCGTGGTCACGATCGCCTGCGAGTCGGCGCTCTGGGCGCACGAGCTGGAGCTCCTCCAGCGCGATCTCCTCGACCGCCTGGCGGAGCGGCTCGAGGCCTCCGGCGAGGGGTCGGTCGAGCGATTGCGCTTCACCGTGGGTTCGCTTCCGAACCATCCCTGAGGTCCCACCCGCGCGCCGCGTCTCGCGAACGTCCCAGGCAGGCCACTTTTTTCGCCCATTTGCGGGGATTTTGTAACGCTCGGGAGCGTCCGGCGAGGGGGGTAGCCTGCTAATATTCAGAGCGGTCTTATGTAGCGCCCCGGCACGCGTCCGCGAGTGGCGACGGGCCGGGGCCTTTTCACGCAATCGGCAGACGGAAGGCACGGCTTGGCGAAGAAGCCCGCGAAGAAGGACGGGTCGCCCACGGGGGGCGACTCGAGCTATGGCGCACAGGACATCACCGTCCTCGAGGGACTCGAGGCGGTCCGCAAGCGCCCCGGGCATGTACATCGGGTCCACCGGCGCCCGCGGACTTCACCACCTGATCTACGAGGTGGTCGACAACGCCGTGGACGAGGCCCTGGCGGGGGAGGCGGACGCCGTCGAGATCGTCATCCACCCCGACAACAGCGTGACCGTCACCGACAACGGCCGCGGCATTCCCGTCGGGAACATGGAGAAGGAGGGCCGTCCCGCCGCCGAGGTGGTG
Organism: uncultured Thermoleophilaceae bacterium; assembly: GCA_963759625.1. Lineage (GTDB taxonomy): Bacteria > Actinomycetota > Thermoleophilia > Solirubrobacterales > Thermoleophilaceae > JACVRW01. Next base: position 58,421 of record CAVXAD010000003.1, read on the forward strand.
CTCACGGTCCTCCACGCGGGCGGCAAGTTCGGCGAGGGCGGCGGCTACAAGGTCTCAGGCGGCCTTCACGGCGTGGGCGTCTCGGTGGTGAACGCGCTCTCCGAGCAGCTGGCCCTCACCATCTGGCGCGAGGGTCACGAGTGGACGCAGCCATATGAGCGCGGCACGCCGATGGGCGCGCTCGAGAAGGGCCCGGCGTCGGATCGGCACGGGACCCGGATCACCTTCCTGCCCGACCTCGAGATCTTCGAGACGATCGACTACGACCGGACCGTTCTCGAGCAGCGCTTCCGCGAGATGGCCTTCCTCACGAGAGGGCTGAAGATCGACTTCCGCGACGAGCGCGGCGAGCGCTTCGAGACGAGCTTCCAGTACGAGGGCGGCATCGTCGACTTCGTCAAGTACCTCCACTCGCAGGGCACCCGCGAGCCGCTCCATCCGAAGATCGTCTACGTCGAGGAGACCAGCGACGTGGGCGAGGTCGAGGTGGCGCTCCAGTGGAACAACTCCTACCAGGAGGCGCTCCTCTCGTTCGCCAACAACATCAACACGCACGAGGGCGGCACGCACCTGTCGGGCTTTCGCTCGGCGCTCACGAGCACGATCAACAACTACGCCCGGCAGACCGGTGAGCTCAGGGAGAAGGACCAGAACCTCCAGGGCGAGGACGTCCGCGAGGGGCTCACGGCCATCATCTCGGTGAAGCTCCGCGAGCCGCAGTTCGAAGGGCAGACGAAGACCAAGCTCGGCAACCCGCCGATAGCGGGCTTCGTGCAGGCCGCCGTCAACAGGGGTCTGGCGGAGTTCCTCGAGGAGAACCCCACCGACGCCCGCACGGTCATCCGCAAGTCGGTCGAGTCCGCCCACGCCCGGGACGCCGCACGCAAGGCGCGCGACCTCACGCGACGCAAGTCGGCGCTCGAGAACTCCACCCTCCCGGGCAAGCTCGCCGACTGCTCGGTGCGCGACCCCGCGCTGGCGGAGATCTTCATCGTCGAGGGCGACTCCGCCGGCGGTTCCGCGAAGGCCGGGCGCAACCGGAACACCCAGGCGATCCTGCCGCTGCGAGGCAAGATCATCAACGTCGAGAAGAATCGCATCGACAAGGTCCTCTCCAACAAGGAGATCCAGGCGCTGATCACGGCCATCGGGACCGGGATCCGCGAGGAGTTCGACCTCGAGAAGGCCCGCTACCACAAGGTGATCCTCATGACCGACGCCGACGTGGACGGAGCGCACATCCGGACGCTGGTGCTGACCTTCCTCTACCGCGAGATGCCCGAGCTGATCGACGCAGGCTACGTGTACATCGCGAAGCCGCCGCTCTACAAGGTCAAGTCGGGCAAGCAGGACGTGTACATCGAGAAGGAGTCCGAGCTCGAGGAGGTCCTCCTCCGCGACAAGCTCGAGATCATGGAGGTGCACGACCGCGAGGGCGCGAAGTTCGACCTCACCCACGCGCGCTGGCAGCGGTACGGCCGCCTGCTGAAGCAGTACGAGGGCTGGGCATCCGCGCTGCGGGCCGAGTACGGCCACGACACCGTCACCTTCCTCGAGGAGTCCAACATCCTCGACGACGGCATCACCGACCTGGAGGGCCTGATCGGTCTGCTCAACGGCCCCGATCCCGAGGGCGAGCCCCACGAGACGTCGCTCGCCTCCGAGAGCCCCACCGAGATCGTCGCGCGGGTGATCGAGCGCCAGACCGGCACGGCCCAGAGCTACCGGCTGCTGCGCACGATGTTCGAGGCGCCCGAGTACGCCGGCTTCGTGAAGGTGCATGCCGAGCTCAAGGCGATGGCCGGCACCCCGCCGTTCGACGTCGTGCTCGGGAAGCGCGACGCCAGGGCGCTGTCGTTCGAGGAGCTGCGCTCGCGCGTCCTCGAGGTCGCCCGCGACGGCGTCCCGCTCCAGCGCTTCAAGGGACTCGGCGAGATGAACGCCGACCAGCTCGCCGACACCACCATGGACCCCGAGCAGCGCACCCTGCAGCTCGTGACCATCGACGACGCCAGCGGCGCCGACCAGATCTTCTCGATGCTGATGGGCGACGCCGTCGAGCCGCGCAGGGCGTTTATCGAGGCTCATGCCACCGAAGTGATCAATCTCGATGTCTGAGGCTGCGAACCGTCGCACTCCGGCGTCCTCGGTCGCTCGCGTGCGGAGCACGCGTCGCTCCCTGCGTCCTTGGATTGCTCGGTTCTCGCACAGAATCGAGATTGATCGGCGTCACCTAGGCACTCAGTACGTGAAGGGAAGTAACTGATGTCCATTGATCAGCTGACCGGCGGGAACATCGAGCCGCGCGGGCTCGAGGAGGAGATGCGCTCCTCGTACCTCGATTACGCGATGAGCGTGATCGTCGGGCGGGCGCTGCCGGATGTTCGCGACGGCCTCAAGCCGGTGCACCGGCGGGTGCTGTTCTCGATGCACGAGGCCGGCCTGCAGCCGAACCGGCCGTTCCGCAAGGCGTCACGCGTGGTGGGCGACGTGATGGGCCAGTTTCACCCGCACGGCGACTCGGCCATCTACGACACGCTGGTGCGCCTCGGGCAGGACTTCGCGATGCGCTACCCGCTCATCGAGCCGCAGGGCAACTTCGGCTCGATCGACAACGACCCGGCGGCGGCCATGCGCTACACCGAGGCGCGCCTCTCGCGCCTCGCCACGGAGATGCTCCGCGACATCGACGCCGACACCGTCGACTTCGGGCCCAACTACGACGAGTCGCGCCAGGAGCCGCTCGTGCTCCCGTCGCGCTTCCCGAACCTCCTCGTCAACGGCGCGTCCGGGATCGCGGTCGGCATGGCCACCAACATCCCGCCGCACAACCTCCGCGAGTCGATCGACGCCGTGGTGGCCTACATCGACGATCCCGACATCGCCGTCGACGGGCTGATGAAGCACATCAAGGGCCCGGACTTCCCGACCGGCGGCATCATCGTCGGCCACGGCGGGATCCGGGAGGCCTACGAGACCGGCCGCGGCCGCGTGGTGATACGCGGCAAGGCGCACATCGAGCCGATGGAACGCGGCAAGGAGCGCATCATCGTCACCGAGATGCCGTACCAGGTGCCCAAGGGGGACGGGCGCGGGGACGGCAGCGGCCTGATCAAGAAGATCGCCGAGCAGGTCCAGAACGAGCGCATCAAGGAGATCTCCGACCTCCGCGACGAGTCGGACCGGTCGGGCATCCGCCTGGTGATCGAGCTCAAGCGCGACGTCCTGCCGAAGGTCGCTCTCAACAAGCTCTACAAGCACACGCCGCTCCAGACGACCTTCGGCGTGAACATGGTCGCCCTCGTCGACGGCGTGCCGCGCACGATCGGCCTGCTGCCGATCGTCAAGAACTACGTCGACCACCAGCGCGAGGTGATCGTGCGGCGCACCCAGCACGAGCTGCGGGAGCGCGAGGCCCGCCTGCACATCCTCGAGGGGCTGCTCGTCGCGATAGCCGACATCGACGCGGTGATCAACCTGATCCGCGCCTCCACCGACCCCGATGCCGCTCGCGACGGCTTGATGGAGCAGTTCGAGCTCTCGCGAATCCAGGCCCAGGCGATCCTCGACATGCGCCTGGCCCGTCTGACCGCGCTCGAGGCCGACAAGGTGAGGCAGGAGCACGCCGACACGCTCGAGCGGATCAAGGAGCTGCGCGAGCTGCTGGGCGACGAGGCCAAGGTCATGGGCCTCATCAAGGAGGAGCTGCTCGAGATCCGCGAGCGCTACGGCGACGATCGGCGCACGCAGATCACCCACTCCGAGGACGAGATCGACATCGAGGACCTGATCGCCGATCAGCAGATGGTCATCTCGATCACGCACTCGGGCTACATCAAGTCGCTCCCGCTCGCCACCTACCGCCAGCAGAAGCGGGGCGGACTCGGCGTGATGGGCATGGACATGAAGGACGAGGACTACATCGAGCACCTCTTCGTGTGCTCGACCCACGACTACCTCCTGTTCTTCACGAACCGGGGCAAGGTCTACCGGCAGAAGGTCTACGAGCTGCCCGAGGCCCAGCGCACCGCCAAGGGCAGGGCGCTCGTGAACCTGCTGCCCCTGCGCGAGGGCGAGCGCGTGCAGGCGGTCCAGGCCACGCGCGACTTCACCGAGGGCAAGTACCTCGTCTTCGCCACCCGCAAGGGCCAGATCAAGAAGACCGAGTTCCTGGCCTACAACACGCCGATCAAGGCCGACGGGATCATCGCGATCAAGATCCGCGACGACGACGAGCTCGTTGCGGTCCGCCGCACCAGCGGCACCGACGACATCATCATGGTGTCGCGCTCCGGCCAGGCCGCGCGCTTCAACGAGGACGACGCACGGCCCATGGGCCGTGACACCGAGGGCGTGCGCGGGATGAACGTCGCACGCGGGGACAACTGCGTCCTCGCCATGGACGTCGTCAGGCCCGACACGCAGCTGCTGGTCGTGACCGACGCCGGCTACGGCAAGCGCACCGCCATCGAGGAGTATCCGGTCAAGGGACGCGGGACCATGGGGGTGAAGACGATCGGGCTGACGGAGAAGAAGGGTGGCGTGGCCGCCGCCCTGATCGTGCGCGACCACCACGACCTCGTGTTCATCTCCCAGAACGGCATGGTGCAGCGCACCGGTGTCAGGGGGGTCTCGAAGCAGGGGCGCCCGGCCCAGGGCGTGCGGCTGATGAACCTGCGCGAGGACGACCAGGTCAGCGCCGTGGCGCTGGTCATGGAGGCGGCCGCGGACACGAGCGCGGAGGTGGCCGAAGAGCTGCCGCCCATCGAAGCACCGGCGCTCGAGGACGACGCGGACGAGACGGTGGAGCCCGCCGAACCGCCTGAGCTCGACGACGCGGACGACGCGGACGAATAGCGCCGCCGGCAGTACGCCGCTTCGCCCCAAGGGACAGTGGTCGGTGCACCGACGCTCCCATCGCGCGGGTGGCGACGTTGCGAGTTCCCGGATCTGACCGTCCCAGGTCAGAAACGGGAACACGCGACGGAGACAGGCCCCGCGCGCCACGGCCCAAGAAGGACGGAGGAGCACCGACCGCTACTCCCGACCCCCCGGTTTGATTCAATTGGTCCTACCAGGGAAAGGAGGTGGTCCGAGCTTTGAGTGACAGATTTCTTGGGACCCTGGAGGTGTCCGGCCGCTAGACCGGAGCTGGGCCCCGTCTGTGCGGAACCCGTCGGCTCGCCGGCGGTGCACCGACAGGTTTAGCGGAGTCCAACCGGGACATCGTCGGCGGCGTGGCCGGGAGTGGTCCCTCCGGCCGCTGACTCGTCGCCGATCCAGTCCAGCAACCTTCGAGGGGCGCCCTGCGGGGCGCCCCTCGTGCTTCCAGGCGGTCCAGGCCGGCTAGGGCGTGGGCGTCGTGCTGGTGCTCTGCTGCTCGCGATGGCCTCGATCTGGTCGAGGCGCTCGGTCGATCTGTTTCAGCTGCCTGCCCACGGAGGCCAACTGTTTGTCCTGCCGGCTGGCCACCTCTGCGAGTTGCTGCAGCTGCCGGCCCACGGCCCTGACCTGGCTGCCTGGCGCGGACGGTCGCCAGCCGCGCCTGGAGCCGGTTGACCTCCCGAATCAGCCGGCGCTGAGCGCTCGGCGACTGGATGCTCGAGTCGGCGATTCGCTTCGCGTCGTTGTCACTGGCGGTGAGGAACGCGAGCACGGCGATGACCGTGGCGGCCACGGCCCAGAGGCCGGCCACGCCAGCCACCGGCGCAGGCTGCGAAGCTCGGCGCGCGTCGCGGCGCGGTCGGGATCGTCCGAGGTCGGCGCGCCGGCCGGAGGGGGCCCGGGCGGGGCGCCGGACGCGCCGTCCAGCGGAGCTGCCGCCGGCGGGGTTGCCACAGCGGCGAGGCGGCGGGGCTGCCACAGCGGCGGGAGGCGGCTGCAGAGGCGGGAGGCGGAACCTGCGGTCGCGGCGTGGAGCTTGGAGCGCGTCGCGGCGGGGCCGCCACAGGCGCGGCGGCCGGAGGGGGCGGCTGCCGGCTATCTGAATTGGCCGGGCCCGGCGGTTGAGGACTCTGGGAGAGATGAGTGGCCGGGGGCGGAGGCGGCCCCCCGGGGAGCGACGAAGGTGGTGGTGGCACCGCCGGGGGAGCGGGATGCCGGGACGGCAGGACCGGGCGGCGCCGGCGCCGCCCGCTGAGGGGCCAGCGCGCCATCAGGCGGCCACCAGGTACTGCTCCCACGCGGCTGGGATCGTCGGGGTGGCCACGTGGATGAAGACCGTGGAGCTGGGCGCTCGCGGCTTGCGGGCCGGGACCATGCTCGCCTGGCCCGGGAGCCGATCGCCCTTGCGCCGATTGCAGGGCGCGCAGCAGGTGACGATGTTGTCCCAGGTCGAGGACCCCCCCTTGGAGCGCGGAATCACGTGGTCCACGGTGAGGCTCCCGCGTTCGTGGCCGCAGTACTGGCAGGTCCAGCGGTCGCGTGCGAAGACCGCTCGGCGAGTGATCTTGCGGCGGTGCGCGTCGCGCGGGATGCGCACGTAGGTGAGGAGGCGAATCACGACCGGGCGGGGCAGGCTCACGCTCTCGGCGTGCAGCGCCCAGTCGCCGTGCTCGAGCATCTCGGCGCGATTCTTCAGGATCAGGACGGCGGCTCGGCGCACGGTGCAAACGTTTATCGGCTCGAAAGAGGCGTTCAAGACAAGGACTCGGCCCGATGAGCGGCCGCGCTGCCCAGGCCGGCCGTGGCCCGGCAGCGCGCGCACAGGGCCTGGTTCCGAGTCACCCGGCCCGGCTGCGATCAGCGGTTCTGCACGTGCCGCCAACTTAGCGGTGAGTCTAGCCAGGCCCCTCCGGCGGCTCGCCGGTCGCCGACGGATAGGAGCCGAGCACGCGGATCTCCGCGACCCGGCCGCGCAGCGCCTCGAGGGCGTCGCTGACGGGCGGCCGCTCGGCCGCTCCGTCGAGGTCGACGAAGAACATGTAGTGGCCAAGGCGCACCCTGCGCGGCCGCGACTCGATCCGCGTGAGGTTCACGCCGCGGTCCGCGAACTGACGCAGCACCTCCACGAGCCACCCCGGCGACTCGTCGCCGGCGCCCCAGAACACGATCGAGGTCTTGGCCCGCGGCCCCGGGTCCTCGCTCTCACCGGCGGCCGCGAGCCATACGAAGCGCGTGACGTTGTCCGGTCGGTCCTCCACGTTCGCGGCGAGCACGCGGCATTCGTACAGGTCCGCCGCGAGGCGGGATCCGAGGGCCGCAGAGCTCCCGTCGCCATTCTTGATGGAGAGGACCGCGTCGGCGGTGGACGGCGCCGTGACCCGGACGGCCCGGGGAAGGCGCTCGCGCAGGAAGCGTGCGCACTGGGCGCTCGCCTGTGGGTGCGAAACCACCCGTGTGATCTCATCGAGGGCGAGCTCGCCGGCCGCCACCAGGCAGTGATGGATCGGATGCACGACCTCGCCGGCTATGCGGACGCGGTCGGCTTCGCCTGCGAGCGCGTCGAGGGTCGCGGCCACACCGCCCTCGAGCGCGTTCTCGATCGGAACCACGGCCCGGTCCACGATCCCGTCCTGGACGGCCATCACCGTCTCGTAGACCGTTGCACACGGCACCTCCTCGACACCGTCCGGCGCAGAAGCGCGGAGCGCCTCCTCGCTGTAAGTGCCGGCTGGGCCGAGAAAACCGACGCGCATCAGGCGCCGCTGGGCACGCCGGCCATCGCCGTCTCCACGGCCTCGATCTCCTCTGGGGAGAGCTCGACCTCGGAGGTGCCTTCGTGCAGGTGCTTCACATACACGCGCGCCTGATCGCGGTGGTGGATGGCCGATACGACCACGCCGCTGCGGCGGGAGTCGAGCAACGCCAGGCTGCTCGATTGGCGGCCGGACATCTCGCCATAGGCGTCGTAGCGCACCACCGCGGTCTGGGTGACCGACCCGTCGATGCGCCGCTCGGCGGCGATCATTCGCTGATCGAGCCGCTGCGCCGTCTCCTCCAGCCAGTCGCGGAGCTGGATGAAGGCCTCCTGCAGCGTGGCTGCGTGATCCACCAGGTCGGCGCCGCCGTCGCCGAGGACGGTCTTCTGGGCGGCGCGGAGGCGGCGCAGCCGCACGGAATTGACGATCGTCCAGAGCAGCGCGACCACCGCCACGCCCGCCGCGCCCAGAGCGACGATGCCCTGAGTGGTGGTCAGATCGTCCACCGCGGCAGCGTAGCGCCAGCCAATGGCCCGCGTGCTTCGGCAAGGGATGGCATCCGGGCGCACGCGGCCAGCCGCGTGCTTCGGCTCAGCGCGTGAAGATCACGCTGTAGGTCTGGGCGTTGTTGTCGGTCTTCTCCTCGCCCGGGACCGCCGCTACCTCCACCCGGATCGGCACGTTCTGACCGGTGGCAGGCCGCCCGGTGAGCTTGATCGCCAGCGACTTGGTCTCGCCCGCGGCGATCGTGTCGATCGTGCCATCGGCCTTGAGGGCGTCGGCGCCCTCGCCGACGGTCACCTTCACGTTGACGTCCGTCTCGGTGCTGTCGCCCTGGTTCGCCACCTGCACCTCGAAGGTCAGGTCCGAGGCCAGCGGGACGGTCACCGAGTCGCCGGGCACCAGCGCCACCCCTGAAAGGGTCACACCGACGAGGCCGTTCCCATGGAGCCCGCCGGTGGTCTGCCCGCTTCCCGTCTCGCCTGTGCGCACGCTACTGATGGCATCCGCCACAAAGCTCGGCTGCAGCCATTCGATGTCCGGTATGAAGGCGCTCGCCGGGACCGTGGCGCCGGAGACGTTCTCGTCCGCCACCACCTTCTCGAGGCCGGGCTTGTAGCGACCCGCGTAGATCACGTCGCTCGCGAGGAAGACCTGCATCTGGCGTGCCACACCCTCGGAGCCCTGGCGACGGGACTCGTCACCGAGCGCATCCGGAAGGTCCTCCGCGATCTTCGCCAGGCCGTCGCGCCGGAACTCGAGCGTCTCGAGCAGGTAGCGCTGGGCCTGGGACGCCTGGTCCGGCACGTCGAGGTCGCGCGCCCGGTCCACGATCGACGCCGACTGGACGCGGAAGCCGTTCACCTTGTTCTGGGCGTCCACCGTCTGGTTCGGCGTGCCAGACCCCTCGAGCAGCGCGAACAGCTCCTTGCTCTGTCCGTTCGACTCGCGCACGAGCACGGCCGCGTTGTCCGCGTAGTCCTGGAGTGCCCGCTCCTTGCGCGCGTCGAGGCAGCCCCGGACGAACAGCACCAAGAGGATCAGGACGACCAGTGCTGCGCCCACGGCTATCGTCCGGCGCACCATCATGGTTTGCCGATCGGCCGCGCCTCCGCTCGGGCGGCGGCTGGAACGTCCTACGGGCTCTTCCGGTTCGTCGAGGAAGGACACGGTCAACTCCGCGGATCCAAGGGGAGATCTCCCCCAGGTGCCGTCGGAGTATGACCGGGGGGCAGGACGCGCCGGATGCGGACCGAACACGCATTCGAGATGGGTCGTCCCGAGAGCGTCTTGACCGCAGAGCACCGCACAGCCTCCGAATCCACCGAGCGGCTCCCTGAGGCGCGCGTGGTGCTCGGCCGCTATCGCCTGGATCGCAGGCTGGGCGCGGGCGGCTTCGGGGTGGTCTGGCTGGCCTGGGACGAGAAGCTCGAGCGCGAGGTGGCCGTCAAGGCGATGCCGCACGAGCGCGGGAGCGGCGAGCGGGTGGAGCGTGAGGCGCGCGCGGCGGCGCGGCTGAACCACCCGGGCATCGTGGCCGTGTACGAGTTGGCCTTCGACGACCACGAGGTCTACCTCGTTTCCGAGCTGGTGCGGGGGAGGACCCTCGCCGAGCTGCTCCACGCCGGCGCGGTGTCGGACCGGGACGTGGCCCGCATCGGGGTGCTGCTCTGCGAGGCGCTCGCCCACGCCCACGCGCGCGGGGTGGTCCACCGCGACGTGAAGCCTCAGAACGTGATGGTGGTGGCGGAGCCGGCCGCCGGGGCGGGATTCGCGAAATTGGCCGACTTCGGCGTGGCGCACATGGCTAGCGGCGATCCGCTGACTCGCACCGGGGACGTGATCGGCACGCTCGCCTACATGGCTCCCGAGCAGGCCGAGGGCTCGCCGGTCACGCCGGCCAGCGACGTCTACTCCCTGGCGCTGACGCTGTATGAGGCGTGGACCGGTGGCAACCCGGTGCGTGCCGGTGGGATGGCGGCCACGGCGCGCCGGCTCGGGCGACCGCTGCCCTCGCTGTCGGGGCGCCGGCGCGACCTGCCGCTGGAGCTCTGCGACATGGTGGACGCCGCGCTGGCGCCCGAGCCCGCGGAGCGGCCGCTGCCGGACCAGCTGCGCGCCGCCCTCGCCCTCGCCGAGCGGGAGCTGAGCGACGAGGGCGGCCTCGTGGAGCCCGCCACGTTGCGCCGCGTGGGGCTCCCGCCCGCTCGAAGACGAGGTCGCTTCGGGCGGAGAGGCCGGGTGGAGGATCCGCCCCTCCCCGTCGGGGCGCCGTACGAGGACCGCGAGGCGCCGCCGCGCCCCGATCCCACCGCGGGGCTCGGCGCGCTCGGCCGGGCCCGGCGGCCCTACGGCGTGCGCGCACCGCTGGGGAGCCGCGTGGCCGCGCGCGTGCTCGCGGGCGGCGCGCTCGGCGGCCTCGTGCTGGCGGGTCTTCACTTCCTCGGCGACGCGGAGCCCGCATCTGCTCCCATGCTCGCCGCGGCGGCGGCGCTGGCCACGGCCCTGCTGCCCCGGCTCGGCTGGCTCGCTTCCGCGCTCGCCTTCTGCGGCTGGCTCGCCACCGCCGGTGATCGCCCGGGGAGCGCGCTCGTTGTCCTGGTGGCGGTGCTCCTCGTGCCGCTGCTGCTTCCGCGCGCGGGGCTGCTCTGGTCCCTTCCCGCGCTCGCGCCCCTGCTCGGCACCGTGGCACTCGCCCCTGCCTTTGTGGGCATCGCCGCGCTCGCGCCGACTCCGCTGCGGCGGGCCGGCCTCGCGGCCGCGGGCGCGGGCTGGCTGTTCGCGGCGGAGGCGCTGACCGGGCAGGCGCTCCTGTTCGGGACACCGGATGCGGGTGCCCCGCGGTCGGCGTGGGAGGGCTCGCTCACCGAGGCGGCGAGCGGCGCCGTGGGGCCCGTCCTCTCCTCGCCGGAGTTGTTCACGCTGCTCGTCTGGGCGGCGCTGGCGCTGGTGCTCCCCTTTGCGCTTCGCGGCCGGCGGCTTGGGGTGGACTGCGTGGGCGCCGCCATCTGGGCCGCCGGGCTCATGACCGCCATGGCGGCCGTGGGCGACCTGACCGCCGGCATGGCCGCTCTGGACCAGCCGCGCGGGGCGGTGGCCGGAGCGCTCGTGGGCGCGGTCGTGGCGGTGGCGATCTCGCAGACTGCACCCCCGACGGAGGGCTGGCGGGCACAGCCGGTGACCACCGCTTAGGTCTACCCTCCGCACGGACATGAGCGTTCTGCGCAACCTCGAGGCGAAGCTCGGCGGACTGGTGGAGGGGGCCTTCGGACGGGCTTTCAAGGCCAACGTCCAACCGGTCGAGCTGGCGCACAAGCTGGCAAAGGAGATGGAGGAGAACCAGATGGCCTCCGTGTCCCGCGTCTATGTGCCCAACCATTACCGCGTGTTCCTGTCACCGGCCGACCGTGAGCAGTTCGCGAGCTACGAGCCGGCGCTCCGCAAGGAGCTCTCCGATTACCTGCTCGAGCACTCGCGGCAGGAGCGGCTCGCCCTTACCAGCCGCCCGCAGGTCGAGTTCCATACCGACGAGCGCCTCGAGCTCGGCGAGTTCGGTATCCAGGCACAACTGCTTTCGCCTCCCGAAGCGGAAGAGCAGGCCCCGTCGGCGCCGGCTGCCCCGTCTGCGGGCGACTTCGGTCACACCATGGTCTACACGCCCGCAGGCGAGTCGCGGCTCCTCGAGCCCACGGACGGCCGCCACCAGGCACTGCTGGTGAGCGATGGCCGGCGCAACGTGCTGAGCGGCCGGCGGGTCGTGGTCGGGCGCAGCCGCGACTGCGACGTGGTGGTGGACGATCCCAACGTGTCACGCCGGCACATCGAGCTTCGTCGCGAGGACGAGGGCTGGATGGTGGCCGACCTCGGCTCCACCAACGGCGTGAGGGTGAACGGGCGGCGCGTCGAGCGCTCCCCGCTTCGGTCCGCCGATCGCATCACGATCGGCGTCACAGACCTGACCTTCGAGCTCGAGTAAGGCATCCCGGTGGACGAGCCGCTCGCCGTCGCGCTGAAATTCGGCTTCCTTGCAGTCCTCTACTTGTTCCTCCTGTGGATCGCCCGCAGCTCCATGCGCGACCTCGCCCGTTTCGAAGGAGCCGCGGCGGCCGAGCCCGCGCAGGCGCCCGGGGCCCGGCGCCGGTCCGCACTACCCGACCTCGCGGCCGGGGTCGATCCCGAGTTGGAGGTGGTAGCCGCCATGGGCTACGAGCCGGGCACGACCTTCGCCGTCCGCAACGGAGCCACCCTGGGGCGCTCGGACGGCGCCGACATCCTGGTGGACGACCCCTTCGCGTCCTCCGCGCACGCGAGAATCTTCGCCCGCGGTGAGTTCATGTACGTGGAGGACATGGCGTCCACCAACGGCACCTACTTGAATGGCCGCCAGCTCAAGACCGCGGAGCGACTCAAGATGGCCGACGTGATACGCATCGGCGACACCGAGTACCGCTACCGGGAGTAGCCGTCATGGCGCTTCGGATCGTCGATCAGGCCGGTCGTACCGATGTCGGCCGCCAGCGCAGCGCAAACGAGGATGCACTCGTGCTGGCGCCCCCGTTCTTCGCCGTCGCGGACGGCATGGGCGGAGCGCGGGCAGGCGAGGTGGCGTCGTCGCTCGCAGCCGGTGCGTTCGGCGACGAAAGTGAGTCCCCCGAGGCGCCCGAGGCGCAGCTCACGCGCATCGCGCAGGAGGCCAACAGGCGGATCTTCGAGCTTGCCGCCACCGACGAGTCGCATCGCGGCATGGGTACCACGCTCACCGCGGCGAAGGTTCACGACGACCAGGTGAGCCTCGGGCACGTCGGGGACAGCCGGGCCTACCTGCTGCGCGACGGGGTGCTCGAGCAGCTCACGCGCGACCACTCGCTGGTCGCCGAGCTCGAGCGCACGGGACAGATCACGCCGGAGGCCGCCGAGCACCACCCGCAGCGCTCGATCATCACGCGCGCGCTGGGCCCGGAGCCGCAGGTGGACGTGGACACCTACACGGTCACCGGCCGCGACGGCGACCTCTTCATCATCTGCTCGGACGGCCTGACGAGCATGGTCGGCGACGACGAACTGGCGCGCCATTCTCCGCTCCTCCACCTCGCTGGACGAGACCGCGGCCGAGTTGATCCTGGCGGCAAACCAGAGCGGCGGCAGGGACAACATCACGGTCGTGCTGTTCCGCCTGGGCGAGGAGGGCGGGGCGGACACGGCCGCCGCCTCCGCGGACGCCGCGGACGAGGACACGATCGCCGGCACGGTCAGCGCCGACGAGGTGCGGGCCGCTGCCGCCACCGCGACCCCATCATCAGACCCGGGCCCGCCGGCCGGGCCGCCCGCGGACGCGCCGCCGAAGGATCTTCCCTCGGACATCACCGCGATCAGGCCGATTCCCCCTCTACCCGCGCCGCCGCGCCGCCGCCGGATACGCGCAGCGGTGGTCGCGCGGGTGGTGGTGGGGATCCTGGTGCTCGGCGCGCTGGGTGCCGGTCTCTATGCACTCAGCCGGCAGGTCTACTTCGTGGCCACCAACGACGGCGGCCTGGTGACGCTCTACCGCGGCGTCCCGTACGACCTGCCGTTCGGCATCCACCTCTACGAGCAGGAATACGCGAGCGGGGTGCCCGCCCACGCAATCCCGCCGGCGCGGCGAGCGACCGTGCTGGACCACTCCTGGCGCAGCAAGGAGGATGCGACCGACCTCGTGCGCACGCTCGAGCGGGGGCGGCTCGACCCCGGTGGCGCCGGCTGATGTCCGCACGCTCGCGCGAGCTCTTCGGCCTGATCCCCGTATCCCTGATCGTGGCGGCCGGGTTTGCGGCCGTGCTGGCCACCCGCACCAAGGACGTCAGCAACGCCACGCTCACCTACGGGGCGGTGTTCCTCGGCCTCTGCGTGATGGCGCATCTGTTCATCAGGGCGCGCCTCCCGGACGCCGACCCGTACATCTTCCCGATCAGCGCCCTGCTCGCCGCGGTCGGGCTCGTGGTCATCTACCGGATCGACCCGGAGCTTGCGCGTGAGCAGGCCCAGTGGTTCGTGGTGGGCCTCCTGTTCTTCTGCGGGACGATCATGTTCCTGCGCGACCACCACGTGCTGGAGCGCTACCGGTACACGATCGCGGCGGCGGCGATCGTCCTCCTGCTGTTGCCGCGGCTGCCGGGCATCGGCGCTCAGGTGAACGGAGCCTTCCTGGCGATCAAGCTGGGTTCGATCCAGTTCCAGCCCGCGGAGTTCGCGAAGCTGGGCATCATCATCTTCCTCGCGAGCTACCTGCGCGAGACGGGCGACATCCTGGTGCGGCCGCGCCTACGGCCGCTCCCGATTCAGAGCCAGCTGCTGCTCTACGGGATACCGGCGGCGATCGCCCTGCTGATCGTGCTGGTGCTCGACCTCACCACGGTCGAGATCGTGCTGCTCGCCGTATTCGTCGCATCGCTCGTGGCGGTGATCCGCGAGCGCCCGTCGCTCAAGCACTTCGGGCCGCTCCTCCTCGTATGGGGGCTGGCGATGCTGATGCTCATCTTCATCCGCGACCTCGGCAGCTCGCTCATGTTCTTCGGCGGCTTCCTTGCGCTGCTCTACGTGGCCACCGGCCGTCTGTCGCTCGTGAGCGTGGGGGCCACGATGTTCCTCGGCGGCGCCGCCTTCTTCGCGAACAACGTCGCGCACGTCCACGACCGCGTGGAGATCTGGCTCGACACGTTCTCCACGAAGCGCGTCGTCTGTCCGACGAACGGCCAGGTGACGGAGTTCGTGAACTGCCAGGGGTACCAGGTGGCCCAATCGCTGTTCGCCCAGGCCGACGGCGGGCTGTTCGGCGAGGGGTTCGGCCGCGCCATGCTGTCCTCGCCCAGTGGTCAGACTCTGATCCCCGCCCCGCACACGGACCTCATCTACGCGGTGATCACGAACGAGGCCGGGCTCTTCGGCGCTGCCGGGCTGATCGGGGCGTATCTGCTCTTCGCCTACCGTGGATTCAAGACCGCGATGCTCGCCAACGACGGCTTCTCGAAACTCCTGGCGGCCGGGCTCACGTCCGTGCTGGCGCTCCAGGTGTTCGTCATCGTGGGCGGTGTGACCCGGGTGATCCCGCTCACCGGCGTCACGATGCCGTTCGTGTCGTACGGCGGCAGCTCGATCGTGGCCAACATGGTCCTGCTCGCGCTGCTGCTCATCGTGTCCGACCATGCGCGCGCCGAGCGCCTGCGGCGGGGCGGGCTGGTCTGAGTGAACCACCAGATCGCACAGCTGTTCGGGCTGGTGGCGCTGCTCTTCGCGCTGCTCGTGGGGTTCACGTCCTACTGGTCCGTGCTCGACGCGAGCGAGCTCCAGGACAATCCGAACAACCGCCGGCCGCTGCTCCAGGAGCAGAAGGTCCCGCGCGGACGGATCCTCGCCAGCGACAACCGCACCGTGCTGGCGCGCAGCGTGCCGCACGGACGCGGGGAGAACCGCGTGTACTCGCGCGTTTACCCCCAGCGCGGCCTGTTCGCCCACCCCGTGGGCTACTCGTTCCTGCTCAACGGGAGGCGCGCCCTCGAGCGGTCCCGCAACGAAGAGCTCACGGGCGAGGAGGACGAGTTCCAGTCCATCCTCACCGGCCTGCAGGATCGGACGCGTGAGGGCTTCGACGTGGTCACCAACCTGGACGCGGCCGCCCAGCGGACCGCCTACGCGGCGCTCCAGGGGCGCAAGGGCGCGGTGGTGGCGATCGAGCCGAAGACCGGCAAGGTCCGGGTGATGGCATCGGTGCCCGAGTACGACCCCAACCGCATCCCCGACGAGTTCTCGGCGCTCAACAACGATCCCGACAAGCCGATCCTGAACCGCACGACGCAGGAGGCATACCCGCCCGGATCCACCTTCAAGGTGGTCACCGCCACGGCGGCGATCGACACCGGGAAGGTCACTCCCGACACCGTCATCGACGGGTCGTCGCCGCGCACCGTCAGCGGCGTGCCGCTCCAGAACTTCGGCGGCACGGACTTCGGCCCCATCACCGTGACCGACGCGCTCACGAACTCGGTCAACACCGTATTCGCCCAGATCGGCGAGAAGGTCGGCCGCTCGACGCTCGTCGATTACATGCAGCGGTTCGGCTTCTTCGAGGACCCGAAGCTCGACTTTCCCGACGACGAGATGATCGCGAGCGGCGTTCGCAGGGCCAGCGGAGACCTGGTGGACACCGGCTTCGACGTCGGGCGCGTGGCCATCGGGCAGGGCGGCGCGGAGGGCGAGATCAGGGCCACACCCCTGCAGATGGCCGAGGTGGCCGCCACCATCGCCAACGGTGGCCGCCTGATGAAGCCGCGCCTCACCGACCGCGTCCTGCGCAAGGACGGGCGCGTGAAGCAGCGCATCGAGCCGGACCTCCAGGCCACCGTCATGAAGCCGAGCACCGCGAAGGCGCTCACGGCGATGATGGGCCGCGTGGTGGAGGAGGGCACCGGCACCCAGGCGGCCCTCGAGGGCGTGCAGGTGGCGGGCAAGAGCGGCACGGCCGAGGTGGGCGCCAACCGCGAGTTCACCCAGCCCTGGTTCATCGCCTTCGCTCCGATCGACGATCCGCGCATGGCGGTGGCGGTCACGGTCGAGCGCACCACGGGGGAGGGCGGCACCGTGGCCGCCCCGATCGCACGCCAGGTGCTGGAGAGCCTGCTCGGCGGATGACCGAGGTGGCCGACAACACGCTCGTCGACGGCCGCTACCGGATCGTCCGCCGCATCGGCTCCGGCGGGATGGCCGACGTGTACTGCGCGGAGGACATCCACCTCGGGCGCGACGTGGCGCTCAAGGTGCTGCACCGCCGCTTCGCCCAGGACCAGGAGTTCGTGGAGCGCTTCCGGCGCGAGGCCCAGGCCGCCGCCGGTCTGCAGCACCCCAATGTCGTAGGCGTGTTCGACCGGGGCGAGTACGACGGCACCTACTACATCGCGATGGAGCACCTGCCCGGGCGCTCGCTCAAGGAGGTCCTGGCCGCCGAGGCGCCGCTGTCGCAGGAGCTGGTGATCGCCCTCGGCCTCCAGATCCTGGCCGCCGCGGGCTTCGCGCACCGGCATTCCGTGATCCACAGGGACTTCAAGCCGCACAACGTGATCGTGGACGACGCCTGGCACGCCAAGGTCACCGACTTCGGCATCGCGCGCGCCGGGGCGTCCGAGATGACGGAGACCGGCTCGATCATGGGCACCGCCCAGTACCTGTCCCCGGAGCAGGCGCAGGGGCACGGGGTGGCCGCGACGAGCGACCTCTACTCGATCGGGGTGATGCTCTACGAGATGCTCTGCGGCCGCCTGCCCTTCGAGGGAGACAGCGCGGTGTCGGTGGCGCTCAAGCACCTCAACGAGATGCCCGCCCCCGTCTCGCACCTCCGTCCCGACGTTCACCCGGCGCTGGAGTCGGTGGTCATGGCCGCGCTGGCCAAGGATCCCGCGCAGCGCTGGCAGACGGCCGAGGACTTCGCCGAGGGACTGCGCGCGGCGCGCGCCCACATCGAGTCTGGCGCGCCGGTGGGAAGGGACACGGCCGAGTTCGTGCCGGCCCCGGTCGCCGTGCCCGTGGCGAACGGCGATCGCCCGCCCGCCCCGCGCGAGGAGCGGGAGCGCCGCTGGCCCTGGTTCACGATCGGGCTCCTGGCGCTGCTGTTGCTCGTGCTGCTCGGCTTCCTGGCGCTCAGCGGCTTGCTGGCGCCGGAGAAGAAGGAGGTCCCGAACGTCGTGGGCAAGCAGCTGATCCAGGCGCGTGCTCAGCTGGAGCGCTCCGGCTTCGAGGTGCGCACCGAGAGGGTGGTGAGCCGCGTGGCCTTCGACGCCGTGGTCGACCAGGATCCGAACGCCGGCGACGAGGTCGAGACGGGATCGACGGTGACGCTCGAGGTCTCGCGCGGTCCGGGGAACGTCCTCCTGCCCTCGGTGGCCAACCGGCCGCGCGAGCAGGCGATCAACGAGCTGGAGAAGGCGGGCGTCAAGGTGAGCTGGGAGGAGAGCCCCTCCGACGAGGTGCGCGAGGGCTACGCCATCCGCACCGTCCCCGGCGCGGGCAAGTCCGTGGTCAAGGGCAGTCGAGTGACCCTGTTCGTCAGCTCCGGCCCCGAGCAGGTGACCGTGCCCGACGTCGTGGGCCTGTCGCGCGAGTCGGCGCTGGACAGCCTGCGCGCGGAGGGCCTCAAGGTGGCGGTGCGCGAGGAGCCCTCGGACAAGCGGGCGGACGAGGTGATCGCGCAGGATCCCGTGGCCGGCCAGCAAGTCGACGCCGGCTCGCGCGTCACCATGACCGTGTCCACGGGCCCCGAGCAGGTGTCCGTGCCGGACGTGATCGGACTCGCCCCCGGCGAGGCGCGCAGCGCGCTGAAGGACGCCGGCCTCAAGGCAGTGGAGCGCGATTCGCCGGTGGACGACGAAGCGCAGGACGGCCTCGTGGTGGAACAGTCACCCGCCACGGGGATCAAGGCCGACAAGGACAGCCCGGTGGTCATCTTCGTCGGCCGGTTCGAGCCCACCGACACGCTTAGAACAGGAGCCGTCCTCGCCGTGAGGGTGGCTGTGCTCGGCGGCGGCCGCTCGAGCGAGCATCAGATCTCACTCACGTCGGCCGAGTCGGTTCGGGCGGGCCTGGCGGCGGCGGGCCACGAGCCCCTGGAGGTGCTGATCGATCCCGAGGGCGGTGGACCTCCGCGGGCGCGCCGGTCACGCTGGAGCCGGCCGGCGGGCTCCTCGGGGCCGATGTGGCCTTCCCGGCGCTGCACGGGCCGTTCGGCGAGGACGGCACGGTCCAGGGACTGTTCGAGTTGCTCGACGTGCCCTACGTGGGGGCCGGCGTTGCCGCGTCGGCGCTCGCTATGGACAAGTCCCTGTTCAAGGACCTGCTGGCCGCGCACGGAGTGCCGCAGGTGGACTATGCCGTGGCACGAGACGGCGCGCCGCTCGACCTGGGCGGGCTGCGCCCGCCGCTGTTCGTCAAGCCGGCGCGGCTCGGGTCCTCGGTCGGGATATCCAAGGCCTGGTCCGAGGCCGAGCTCGACGACGCCCTGCGGCGGGCGTTCGAGCACGACCCCATCGTGCTGGTGGAGCGCCTCGTGGACGGCATGGAGGTGGAGTGCTCGGTACTCGGTCACTCGGAGCCGCGCGCGTCGCGCCCCGGCGAGATCGTCCTGCGCAGCGGCGACGGCTGGTACGACTTCGAGGCGAAGTACGAGGCCGGCGGGATGGAGCTGATCGTCCCGGCGCGGCTACCCGAGCCGCTGCTCGACACCGTGCGCCGGCTTGGCCGTGGAGGTCTTCACGATGGTCGGCTGCTCGGGCATGGCGCGGGTGGACTTCTTCGTCGAGGACGACCGGGTGCTGGTGAACGAGCTCAACACCATCCCGGGATTCACTCCCACGAGCGTGTACGCGAAGCTGCTCGAGGCCGACGGCATCTCGTACTCCGAGCTCCTCGACCGGCTGGTGGCGCTGGCACTGGAGCGGTACCGCGAGCAGCGGCGGTATCGATATTGATGCGCGGTGCTAGCGGGCGACCCCGGCTATCCTGCCAGGTGCAGCGGGGGTCCGGGGGCGCGAGCCCCCGGCTGCCTACCGTTTAAGGCTCAGCTCCTGGATGCGCGCCTTGCCCTCGGGCGGGAGCGTCGTGATCCAGACGAGGTAGTAGCGGAAGCGGCGCTGCGCGGCGTCGAGCGGGAAGCGCTGGTTCTCCTTGACCGTCTTGTTGCCGCTCAGCTTGGTCCAGCCCCCGATCGAGTTGGGCACGCCATTCGGGGCCCCGTACACGGCGGCCTGGAAGCCCGGGGTGGAGGTCACCAGGTCGAGCCGGCGGGCCGTGATGGGGGATCCGGCGTTCACGTACAGGCCCACGCCGTGCTTCCCGCCCGGCCACTGACCTCCCTGGTAGGTCTCCGTCTCCCAGTTGGTGGGTAGCTGCCCGTCGATGGCGTTCCGCGCGGCCTCCGGATACTCCTCGCCGTCGTCGCCCTCCGGGTCGTAGTCGTCGGCGGCGTCCTGTCCCAGCCGTACCTCGCTCAGTCCCTTGGCCTGGGGAGTCACGGTGCCGCCGGGGCCCTTCTCCGTCCGTGTCGCGAGGAACGCGATCACGCCGGCCGCCAGTGCGAGGGCGAGCACGCCCACCGCCAGCACCCGGCGCGGATGGCGGAGCCGCTCGGGAGCGAAGTCGCCCGTGTCCCCCGGGAGCGAGCGCAGGATGGTCGTGGCCTCACCGGTCGCTTCGCCGGTCCTCGCCGCCTCGATCCCGAGCACCTGCTCGAGGTCGTGCACCATCTCCTCGACGGTGGCGTAGCGGTTGCCGGTCTCCTTGGCGGTTGCGCGCTCCACCACGGCCGCGAGGGCGGCCGAGATCTCCGGCCGCAGCCGCTGCACGTCCGGCAGCGGCTCCTTCACGTGCTTCATTGCCACGGCGACCTGGGTGTCGGCTCGGAACGGCGCCTCGCCCACGAGCATCTCGTAGAGCACGATGCCGAGCGAGTAGATGTCCGACTGCTCCGTCACCTCGTAGCCGAGCGCCTGCTCGGGCGAGACGTAGTCGGTGGTGCCGAGCACCCGCCCGGTGGCGGTGAGGCCCTGGGACTCGAGCGATCGCGAGATCCCGAAGTCGGTGAGCTTGGCGCGCCCGTCCGGGTCGATGAGCACGTTCTGGGGCTTGACGTCGCGGTGCACCAGCTTGTGCGCGTGCGCACACGAGAGCGCGCGGCCGATCTCGATGGCGTACGCGACCGCCTCGGACACGGGCAGCCGCACCTCGCGCCGGATCCGGTCCTTGAGCGTCTCGCCCTCCACGAACTCGAGCACGATGTACGGCGTGCCGTCGTCCTCGCCGGCGTCGATCACGGTGACGACGTGCGGGTGGCTGAGCTGCGCCACCGCCCGCGCCTCGCGGCGGAAGCGCTCGAGCTGGTCCGGGTCGGTCGAGATGTCCCGGTGCATCATCTTGATCGCGACCCAGCGCTCGAGGGTGGGGTCGAAGGCGCGGTACACGCTGGACATCCCACCGGACCCGACTTTCTTGTCGAGCCGGTACCGGTCGCCTATGTGCGTACGTGTCACCGTCATCTATTTTGGCTTCCCGATGCCCCTGCGTGCCCGTTGTTACACCGACCCCGCCTGCTCGGCATCGTGGGCCGCGGAGCCGAAGCGCCGCGCCCTCCTCGTGGAGTTCGGCAATGACCTGTCATTCACCTACGTGATGGGTGGTCTGGCCCGAGACTACGAGGAGGGGCACCCGGACACCTACGAGAGCCTCCTGCTCAACTGGCTCGACCACGCCGCCGACTCGCGGATGCCGTTCGACCCGCGGTCGTGGGCCGAGGGGCCGATCCGGTCCACCTTTCCCGCCTGCATGGCGGTCAAGGCCGCGCTGGAACAGGGATCCGACGCACAGGACCGCTACCTGCGGGCGGTGCGCGAGGGCCTGATGTGCTTCCGCCGCAAGCTCGACTCGCCCGAGCCGCTCGTGGAGGTGGGCCGCGAGGCCGGCCTCGACGTGCGCCGCTTCCGCGTCGACCTCCAGTCGAACGCGATCGTGGAGGCCTTCGGCGCGGATCTCGAGGAGACACGCTCTCCCCCCGAGGCAGCGCGCGAGCGCGACGGCGTGGCGGAGGGCCAGGGCGGTGAGCGCTTCGTGTTCCCATCCGTGCGCTTCGAAGGCGAGGCCCCCGAGCCCACCTACGTCTTCGGCGATGCGCCCTACGAGGAGTGGCGCGCGGCCGCGATCGCAGCCGGCGCCCGTCCTTCCGAGGAGCCGCGCCCCGACGCGCTGGCCGCGCTGCGCCGCTTCGGGCGGCTGGCCACCGTGGAGGTCGAGGCGGTCTGCGACCTCTCGGCGCAGGCCGCGGAGGGCGAGCTCTGGCGGCTTGCGGCCGAGGGGCGGGCGCGGCCGCTGCGGGTCCTCACCGGGGAGCTCTGGGAGCTGGCTTAGCCCGGGCGCGTCACGCGGCCCGGAAGCCGCCGCGCCCGCCCACCAGCCCCTGCGCCGGCAGCTCGACCACACCCGCGTTCGCCGTGACCTCCCCGACCACCGCGGCGCCCTCGTGGTGGGCGCCCAGCAGCTCCACGGCCGCGCCCGCGGCCGGGGCGGGGACGATGCAGCAGAAGCCGCAGCCCATGTTGAAGACCTCGTAGAGCTCGGCGGCCTCCACCGGCCCGCGCTCGGCGATCAGGCGAAACAGCGCGGGCGGGTCGGGCAGCGCGTCCAGCCGGTAGCCCACCTCCGCCCCGAGCCGGAGCAGGTTGAGAAAGCCCTCGCCCGTGATGTGCGCCAGCCCGCGCACGTCGACCTTGGACTCGAGCAGCTCGCGCACGGCGCGGACGTAGATCACGGTGGGCTCGAGCAGCGTCTCGCCCACGCTCGCACCAGCCAGCTCCGGAGGCCGCTCGTCGAGGTCCGGCAGCACCGAGCGGGCGAGCGTGAACCCGTTCGAGTGGATCCCGCTCGACGGCAGGCCCACGATCGCGTCCCCCGGCTCCACGCGCGCGCCGGTCACGATCCCGTCCAGGTCCACGAGCCCGACGCAGAAGCCGGCCAGGTCGAACCCGTGCGGCGAGGGGTGGCCGCGGATCAGCTCGGGCAGCACGGCCAGCTCACCGCCTGGGATCTCCACCCCGGCGAGCTCGGCGCCGCGCCGCAGTCCCACGCCGATCTGCTCCAGCGTCTCGGGGTCGGCCTCTTCCACCGCGATGTAGTCGAGCAGCGCGATCGGCTCGGCGCCCACGCACACCACGTCGTTGGCGTTCATCGCCACGAGGTCGATCCCTACGGTGTCGAAGCGCCCCAGCTCCTCGCAGACGATCACCTTGGTGCCCACGCCGTCGCACGACAGCGCCAGGCCGCGGCCATCGCCCAGGCTGAGCACGTTGGCGTAATGGCCGGAGCCCAGGGCGGCGCGCGAGGGCCGCCCGGTGCTTATCCCCGCGAGTGCCCCGACGAGCGCGCTCACCGCGTCCGCGGAGCGCGACTGGTCCACTCCCGAGCGCGCGTAGGCCCCGTCAGGCATCGAGGCCATTCAAGCGGATGCGGCGGGCGAGATCAGGGACGGCGGCGCAGCGCAAGGGCCACGGTGTCGTCCGTGAGGCCGCCGGCCCAGTCGGCGATCTCGCCGTGGATCGCGTGCACGAGCTCCGCGGGCGGGTGAGCGGGCGCGCGCCTGCCCAGGAGCTCGGCCAGCCGCGCGTGTCCATACACCTCGCCGGCGCGGCGCGCCTCGATCAGGCCGTCGGTGTAGGCGAAGAGCAGCTCACCGTGCTCGAGCGCGAGCTGCGACTCCTCGTACTCGGCGGGCACGGCCACCCCGAGCGGGAGGTCCCTGGCCGCGAGCCGCCGTGATCTCCCCGCCCGACACGATCAGCGGCGGGAGGTGACCGGCGTTGGCGTAGCGCAGCGAGCCCTCCGAGAGCACGCCGAGGAACGCGGTCACGAAGCTGTCGCTCGGCAGGCGCCCTTCCAGCATCGCGTTGGCCTGGGTGAGCACGGCTGCCGGAGAGCTCTCGTCCCAGCTGCGGGCTTCCACGAAGAACCGGACCATCGCGCTGAGGGCAGCGGTCTCGACTCCCTTGCCGGCCACGTCGCCCACCAGCAGCGCCACCTCTCCGCTCGGCAGGCGCCAGACCCCGTACACGTCGCCGCCGGTGGGCTCCCCGGCCGCGGGCGAGTACAGCAGCCCGGTCTCGTACCCGGGCAGCTCCGGGAGCGACTCCGGCACGAAGCCGAGGGTCAGCGCGCGGGCGATGCGCCGCTCGCGCTCGAAGTCGATGGCGTTGGCGATCGCCGCCGTGGAGGAGCGCGCCAGCTGCACGAGCAGCTCGAGGTCGTCCTGCCCGAAGCGGTCGGCGTCCTCGTGCGCGACGCTGAGCACGCCGTAGAACCGCGGGCCCAGCTCGAGCGGGGCGTGCATGAAGCAGCCGATGCCCTGGGCGTCCATCATCCGGCCGTCCGGCCCGCCCGTCTCGCCGCTGCGTTGCAGCACCGCGGTGCGCGAGCGGGCCACGTTGCCTACGGCGCCGCCCTCGAGCGAGAGGCGTCCCTCGTCGCCGCCGAGGGTGAAGTCCACACTGGCGGCCACCCGCAGCTCCCCGGCGCGCGAGTCGAGCCTGGTCAGGAGGGCCTTGCTCGCCCCGGTCACGCTGGCGGCGTGGTCGACCACCCGGCGGTGCACCTCGTCGGGCTCGAGCGAGCCGGCCACGGCCTCGGCGGCGCGCTTGAGCCGGAGCTCGTGGCGGGCCCGCTTGGTCTCCGCCTCGAGCAGCGCGGCCCGCTCCATGGCCATCGCCGTGAGGTCGGCCACCACCTCGACGCTCCGGAGGTCGGCGGTGCCGAGCGGCTCAGCAGGATCGAGCGAGGCCAGCAGGATCACCCCGAGCGGCTGTCCCACCGTGTTCCGCAGCCGCCAGGCGATCACCGAGGCCGCGCTGAATGAGCCCCATACGTGGTGGGCGCGCTTCTCGCCGAGCACGTCGACAAGCTCGGCCAGGAGGTCCGGCGCGGCCTCCCACGCCTCCACTCGCGGAAGCAGCAGCGGGCGGGCGCGCTCGAGGGCCGCCTCCACGAGCCCGCGGCGGCCGCGGGTGAGCGGCCGCGCCTCGAGTGGCTGGAGGGCCTCGCTCAGCTCGGGGCTGGCGAACCAGCCGGCGGCGCGCGTGAGCTGACCACGCTCCTCGTCCACCGTCACGAAGGCCACGGCGTCCACGCGCAGGAGCGCCCGCACGTCCTCAACGAGGCGGGCGGAGGTGCGCTCCGTCCAGCCATTCGGCTCACGACTGGGCGCAGGAGGTGGAAGAGTGCTGGATGTCACGGGTTCTCAGCGCTACCTCGAGGCCCCCACCCATCCATCACTGTAAGGGGCATCATCGGGGGACGCCAGGGCGAACGGCGTCAGCGACGGCCGGCGGCGGCGGCGAGCGCGGCGGCCCCGAACGTCACCCGGTACGCGGCGAGCGGCGCATACGAGGCGCCGCCGGCCACCCGCATGAAGACCCCCCGTGCAGCGAGCCCGGCCACGAAAGCCGCCGCCGCTCCGGCAACCATGGCCACGGGAAGGCCTTCGGGAAGGCCGGTCCGGGCGAGGCGGAAGCCCTTCAGCGCCGCCGCGCCCGCCGTGACCGGGAGGGCGGCCTGGAGCGCCAGCCCCGCCGCGGCCGGACGGGAGAGGCCTCGGAGCCGGGCAGCGGTGAGCGCCGCGCCGGCGCGCGAGACCCCCGGGGCCAGCGCGAGTGCCTGCCCTGCGCCGACCGCCAGGTGGTCCGCGGCGTCGGGCTCCGAGCGAGCGCCGGGAGCGCGGTCGGCCAGCCAGAGCGCCGCACCGCCCGCCAACTGCGCGACGCGCCACCGTGCGCGGTCCTCCCAGATGGCGCTCGATCGGCCGCTCGAGCGCGAAGCCCGCGAGCGCGGGCGGAAGCACGGTGAGGGCCAGCGGCAGAGGGCGCGGAGCGGGCTGCCACGGTGGCGGCCGCGAGCGCGAGCGCCGGCGCCGAACCGAGGTGCAGGGCCACCTCGAATGACTTGCGCTCGGCCGGCCCGAGCCGCGCGTAGCGCCAGCCGAGGAGCCGCGGGACGAGGCTCAGGTGCGCCGAGCTCGATACCGGTACGAGCTCCGTCACCCCCTGAAGCAGTCCGAGGGCCACGGCCTCGCGGAGGGGCAGGCGCTCGCTCAGGTGGTCTCTGGCGCGGCGTCCGCCGCGCCGCGCCGGCGGCGGTTGCGGACGATCAGGTAGGCCACGCCCGCCACGATCAGCGCGGCCACCGCGTAGTCCACGTAGTGGAGGTGCTCCTTCCAGTCCTCCCAGTTGTCCCCGGCCTGCTTGCCGATGAAGGTCAGCATCAGGACCCAGGGCACGCAGCCCGCGATCGTCAGCAGGCTGAAGCGCCAGAACGGCATGCGCGCCACTCCGGCTGGGAGCGAGATGAAGGTGCGGATGATCGGGAGCATCCGCGAGAAGAACACTGTGGCGTCGCCGTGACGCTCGAACCAGCGATCCGCCCACTCGAGGTGGCTCTTCTTCACGTGCAGCTTCCTGCCGTGCTTCTCCAGCAGGTCCACGCGACCGGCGTAGCCAACCCAGTAGGCGATCCACGAGCCCACGAGGTTCCCGATCGACCCGGCGGCCACGGCGGCGGCGAGGCTGTACTCGCCGTTCGACACGTTGAAGCCCGCGAACAGCATCGTGGCCTCGCTCGGAATGGGTATGCAGGCGCTCTCCGCCACCATCAGCAGGAAGACACCCGGAAGCCCCAGCGCATCCACTACGTCCACGGCGGCATTGACGATGGGGTCCGTGATCGAGGCGATCAGCGGCATGAGAGCGAAGTAGGGTAGCTGCGATCTTGCGCGTCTGGGTCGATTTGACCAACAGCCCACACGTGCTCGTGCTGCGGCCGCTGATCGAGGCGATGCGCGCGGACGGGCACGAGGTGGAGGTCACGGCGCGCGACTTCGCGCAGACGCTGGAGCTCTGCGAGCGCTTCGGGATCGAGCACACGGCGGTCGGCCACCACCGGGGCGGCGGCCGCGGGGGCAAGGCGGTCGGCCTCGTGTCCCGGAGCCTCGCGCTCACCCGCTGGGCGCCGGGGAAGGGGCTTCGACGTCGCGCTCGGCCATGGATCCAACGACGTGAGCGTGGCCGCGGCGCTGCTCCGCGTGCCCAGCGCCACGGCGTTCGACTACGAGTTCGCCGTCGCCCAGCACAACGTGAACTGCCGGCTCGCCCGGGCTGTCGTGGTGCCCGACGCGATCCCGCCCGAGCGGCTCTACCGCTACGGCGCGCGCGGCAAGCTCCGCCGCTATCCCGGGCTGAAGGAGGAGTACTACCTGGCCGACTTCGAGCCGGACGAGGGCGTGCTCAGCGAGCTCTCCCTTGACCGCGGCCGCCTGCTCGTGGTGGTGCGCACGCCGCCCGACGTGTCGCTCTATCACCGCTTCGAGAACCCGCTCTTCGGTCGCGTGCTCGACCGCCTGGCGGCCGGGACGGCGCAGACCGTAGTACTCCCGCGCACCCCCACGCAGCGCGAGGAGGTGCTCCGCGCCGGGTCCTTCGTCGTGCCCGATCACGCGATCGACGCCCAGAGCCTCGTGGCCTACGCCGATCTCGTGATCTCCGCCGGCGGCACGATGAACAGGGAGGCCGTGGCCCTCGGCACTCCGGTCTACACCACCTTCGAGGGACGCCTCGGCGCGGTGGACGAGCGGCTGCTCGGGGAGGGGCGCCTGCGAAAGTTGACCGACCCGGACGACATCGTCCTGGAGCGGCGCCCGGCGCAGGCCGCCTTGCGGACCCGCCGCGACCCGCGCGAACTCGTCACACTTCTCCTCTCGGCCACCCGAACCTCATGAGAACCATCCGCTCCTCCGTCAACGTCCGGCGCGTCGGACAGATCGGGGTGGACGCAGGGCTGCTCGCCCTCGCCTACTACCTCTCCTACGTCCTGCGCTTCGACAGCGGGATCCCCGGCCGCTACGAGGATCTCCTGATGCACACGATCGGCTTCGTCATCGCGATGAAGCTGGTGGTGTTCGCGGCGTTCGGCCTCTACTCGAAGCTCTGGCGTTTCGTCGACCAGAAGGACGTGGAGGCGATCGTCAAGGCGGTCGTCGTCGCCACGGTGGTGCTGATAGCGGCGCTCTTCCTGCTCTCGCTGGAGCGCACCGACCCGCCGCGCGGCGTGATCGCGCTCGACTTCCTCCTGACGCTGGCGTTCGTGACGGGCTCGCGCTTCCTGTGGCGCGGGCTCGTGGAACGACCCCTTCGCGGCCCGCTCCTCGGGCGGGCGGCGCGCGAGGTGCTCATCGTCGGGGCGGGCAACGGCGGCCAGCAGGTGGCCTTCGAGCTCCGCCGGAACCCGGGCCTCCGCTCCGCGCCGGTGGGGTTCCTGGACGACGACCCGCGCAAGCAGGGCATGCGCGTGGCCGGCCACAAGGTGCTCGGCACCACCGACGAGCTCCAGCGCGTGCTCGACGACGTCCAGCCCGACGAGGTGATCATCGCGATCCCCTCCGCGTCGGGGATCCTGCGCCAGAAGGTCGTGATGGCGTGCCGCGAGCGCAACATCCCGGTGCGGACGCTCCCGACGACCTTCGAGCTCCTCGCCGGCGGGGTGAACCTGATGCGCCAGGTGCGCGAGGTGCGCGTGGAGGACGTGCTGGGCCGCGAGCCGGTGCGCGTCGAGATCGACCGCGTGGGCGCCTACCTGCGCGGGCGGGTTGTCCTGGTCACCGGCGCCGGCGGGTCCATCGGCGCCGAGCTCTCGCGCCAGATCGCGCGCGTGGGCCCGAGCCGGCTGGTGCTGGTGGAGAACGCAGAGAACGGTCTCTTCGAGATTCGACGCGAGCTCGAGGAGGAGCGCCACTTCGCGCGTGCCGTGGCGGTGCTCGCCGATTGCAAGGACGCCACGCGCATGCGCGAGGTGTTCGACGAGCAGCGTCCTTCGGTCGTATTCCACGCGGCGGCCTACAAGCACGTGCTGCTCATGGAGGAGAACCCGGTGGAGGCGGTACGCAACAACGCCGTGGCCACCCGCATCGTGGCGGCGGCGGCCGGCGAGGCCGGCGTGGAGCGATTCGTGCTCGTGTCCACCGACAAGGCGGTGAGTCCCGCCACCGTGATGGGGGCCTCGAAGGCGCTGGCGGAATGGGCGGTCGAGGCGGCCCAGAACCGCTACAAGGGCACCCGCTACGCGGCCGTCCGGTTCGGGAACGTGCTCGGCTCGTCCGGTTCCGTGGTCCCGATCTTCCGGCGCCAGATAGCCAAGGGAGGCCCGGTCACGGTCACCGACGAGAAGATGAGCCGCTACTTCATGACCATCCCGGAGGCGGTTCAGCTGATCATCCGCTCGGGCGAGCTCGCCGTGGGTGGCGAGGTGTTCGTGCTCGAGATGGGGGATCCCGTGAAGATCGTGGAGCTGGCCCGGAACATGATCCGGCTCGCCGGGCTCGAGCCGGACGTGGACATCGCCATCGAGACGGTGGGCCGGCGGCCGGGCGAGAAGATCCACGAGGAGCTCTTCAACCCGGGAGAGCGGCCGCAGCCCACGCACGCGGAGAAGATCGTGAGCGCCGTGCAGCCGCCGCTCGACCCCGAATGGGTGGAGAGCGCCTTCGCTCGCATCGAGGAGCTCGTGTACGACGGCGACGCCGCCGTGCTCGCCGGGGCGGTCGCCCAGCTGTCCACCGAGCGGGCGCTCGCAGCCTCGGGCGGATCCCAGTCCGTCCTCTGACCGGGCCGCGGCGGGGAGGATCCCGCTCCCTCTACCACTAAGGTTCTCTCCTCCTCCATGGAGATCATTCAGGAGATCGGCTCGTACGCCGGGCTCGCTGCGATCGTCGGGCTGGCGGTGCTGTCCGCCCTCTACTTCTCGCAGGCTCGCGACGTCAAGCGCCTGCGCGAGTGGGCGGGCAGGGCTCCCGAGCGGGCGGCCCAGCCCGCGCAGCCCGCCGTGCCGCAGCGCGTGGTGGCCCAGCCCCAGCCCCTGCCGAAGCCGGCGGCGGCCACCCCCGGCGCGCTGCAGCCGGCGCCGGCGGCTCAGGGAGCGGACCAGTCGGCCACGCCGAAGCCCCCGGCGGTCCCGCCCC
>CAVXAD010000004.1:0-584085 GCA_963759625.1 uncultured Thermoleophilaceae bacterium
ACGTCGCCCGCTCCAGTACCGCGCATGACGGCAACGGCCGGGGCGCGAGCAGCGGTAGAGTCGCCCCTGGGCCTCTGACACCCGACCGAAGGAGCCTCCATGGCGGTCGACCCGAAGCGCACTGCGGTTGTGCTGATCGAGTTCCAGAACGACTTCACCTCGGAGGGCGGCGCGCTGCACGGCGCGGTCAGCGACGTGATGGAGTCGACCGGCATGCTCGCGAACACGCGCGCGCTCGTGGACGCCGCGCGGGCGGCCGGGGCCACGATCGTCCACGCGCCGATCACCTTTGCCCCCGGATACGGCGAGCTGTCCGAGCACCCCTACGGGATCCTGAAGGGAGTGGTCGACTCGACCGCCTTCGTCAAGGGCGAGTGGGGCGCCGAGATCGTCGACACGCTGTCGCCGCAGGAGGGCGATGTGGTGGTCGAGGGCAAGCGTGGGCTGGACACCTTCGCGACCACGAACCTCGACTTCATCCTGCGCGCGCGCGGGATCACCACGATCGCGCTGGGCGGGTTCCTCACCAACTGCTGCGTCGAGTCGACGATGCGCACCGGCTACGAGAAGGGCTACGAGGTCATCACGCTGTCGGACTGCGTCGCGGCCACCTCCGCGGAGGAGCACGAGAACGCGATCAGCTTCGACTACCCGATGTTCTCGAACGTGATGTCGTCGGAGGCGCTGGCCGAAGAGCTGAGCGGCGCCCCCGTCGCGGCTGACTGACGAGCAGAACATCGGGCTCGCGCTCCTCGTTGTCGGCGCCGTCGGTCAGCTCCAGCTCGACGAACCCGTGCCGCGCATAGAACGTCCGGGCGCCACGGTTGCGCTGGAAGGCCCATAGCCGGAGTCCGGCAGGGCGGCGAGCCTTCGCCGCCTCGAGCAGGGCTGTCCCGATGCCGCGCCGTTGTGCGTCGGGCCGAACATAGAGGTGCTCGACCAGGTCGTCCCTCAGCGCGAGGAACGCGACCGGTTCACGTCGTCGCCTGACCACCAGCACCTCGCATTCGCCGATCACTCGCTCAGCGATGTAATGGCGCACATCGGCCTCGCCGTGCAGCACGGGCAGCCACGGCATCGCCTCCCGCCGCGCCGCCACGAAGATGGCGGCGAGACTGCCGGCATCGGTCGGATGCGCTGCAACGACCTCCAACGCGGCCTACCGCCCGAGCAGCTCGCTCGCCTCGCGGAGCGTGATCATGTTTCCGTAGATCGGGGTCCCGGGCTCCTGGTTGGCGCTGTCGGCCAGGGAGCCGGTGTCGAGCGGCCCGAAGCCGATCTCCTCGATCAGCCCGGCGACGGTCGCCTTCGCGGGCTCGTCGTCGCCCGCGATCGGGATCACGAGGCGCTCCTCGACCGGCAGATCGGAACGGTCGTCGCCGGCGAGTGACCCGGCGTAGATCGTGTTGAAGGCCTTCACCATGGCCGGGCTGCCGAGCTGCTCTGCGACCCACGCGCTCGTGCTGCGCCCGCCGAAGTCGATCTCGCCGTCGCGGCCCGGGTAGTAGTTGGCGGTGTCGATCACGACCTTGCCCGCGAGGTGGTCGGTCGGCAGGTCGCTTACGTTCTTCAGCGGCACGGTCTCGACCACGATCTCCCCGAAGTCCGCAGCGCCCGCGGCGTCCGTCGCGCGGACGTCACCGGGGATGGTCTCGACCAGCTCGGCGAGCGTCTCTGGCCCGCGCGAGTTGGAGAGCGCCACCCGGTGCCCCGCCTTGGCGAACTGCCGGGCGAGCGCCGAGCCGATGTTGCCGGCTCCGATGATCCCGATGTCCATCGTCCCGACACTACAGCCGCGGCCGACTCGTCTGATCGAACCGGAGACCCGGCCGGTGCGTAGACCCTCCTACCAGTCCCCTGGCGAGGAGGAGCCCTGTGAGGAATGCTCGCGTGAAGCTCGCTGTCACCGCCGCGGTGGTGGGCGCCCTGACGGTGGGGGCCGCCGCGATCGCGACCGGCGACCACAAGCTCAAGGAGACGCTGACCGGGTACCAGGAGGTGCCGGCGCTCTCGACCCCCGGGACGGGCGAGTTCCGCGCGTTCGTGAACCGGTCGGGTCAGGAGATCCGCTACCGGTTGACCTACGGGGACCTGGAATCCCCCGCGACCCAGGCCCACATCCACTTCGAGAACGCGACGAACAACGGAGGGATAGTCGTGTTCCTGTGCACCAACCTCGGCAACGCGCCGGCCGGCACCTCGCCGCCCGCCTGTCCGGCGGACGGCGGCACCGTGACCGGCACGCTGCGGCCCGCCGACGTCGGACCGGGGGCTCAGGCGCAGGGGATCGCGCCTGGCGAGTTCGGCGAACTCGTCGACGCGATCCGCGCCGGCGCAACTTACGTGAACGTGCACACGACGGGACGGCCGACCGGCGAGATCCGCGCCCAGCTCGACCTCGACGGCCACCACTGACACCGACAGGCGCTTCCGCCGCCACGGACGGCGGCGGGAGCGCCAATTTCGGACGCCGTGGGCTAACGAACGAAGAGGATCTCGCTGTACTTCGGCAGCGGCCAGAGATCGTCCGCCACGAGCTTCTCGAGCCGATCCGCCACCTGGCGGACCTTCCCCATTGCGGCGATCTGGTTGTCGCGGGCGTAGATCGCGAGCTCCAGGCCCTCGACTCCGTCGGGGTAGACGTTCGCGGCCTCGAGCGCCCTGAGCGCCTCCACCAGCCCCTCGGCGAGCGGGCGCGCCTCCTCGACCAGACCCGGCAGCTCGGCCGATTCGATCAGGGCGAGGTGGCGGAGTACGGCGGGGAGCAGCATGGTGCGCGCGATCGCGGCCGTGGTCTCGGCCTCGATGTTGGCCCGGATCACGTACTGCTCCACCCACACCTCGTAGCGGGACTCGAGCTCGCGCTCCGAGAGCACCTCGTACTTGCCGAACGCGGCAATGGTCGGCTCTGCGAGCACCTCGGGTAGCGCGTCGGGCGTGGTGCGGAGGTTCTTGAGCCCGCGCTGCTCGGCCTCTGCGTGCCAATCATCCGAGTAGTTGTCGCCGCCGAACAGCACCGCCTTGTTCGCCAGGTAGGCGTCCTTGACCACCGCGGAGACCTTCTCCGCGATGTCGGCGCCCGGGGCCGCCTCGAGATCGTCCGCGAGCTCGTCGATCGCCTCCGCGACGATCGTGTTCAGGACCGTGTTCGGGAAGGCGAGCGACATGCTCGACCCGAGGGCACGGAACTCGAACTTGTTCCCGGTGAACGCGAACGGCGAAGTGCGGTTGCGGTCGCCGCCGTGGAGCGGGAGCGGCGGCAGCACCGGCGTGCCGAGCCCGAGGAACGACCCCGGGGTGTGCGGGTCGCCCTCGCCCGATGCGATCGCGTTGAAGACCTTCTCCAGCTCGGCGCCCAAGAAGATCGAGATGATCGCCGGAGGCGCCTCGTTCGCGCCCAGGCGGTGGTCCTGGCCGATGGCCGCGACCGACGCCCGGAGCAGTCCCTGGTGCTTGTTCACGGCCTGGATCACGGCCGCGCAGAAGAACAGGAAGTTGATGTTCTGCGACGGGCTGTCGCCGGGGTCCAGCAGGTTCCCGCCGGTGTCGGTCCCCATCGACCAGTTGTTGTGCTTCCCGGAGCCGTTGACGCCGGCGAAGGGCTTCTCGTGCAGCAGGCAGACCAGGCCGTACTTGCGGGCCACGGTCATCATGAACTGCATCGTCAGCTGCTGGTGATCCGAGCCTACGTTCGAGTTCTCGAACACAGGCGCCAGCTCGTACTGGCCCGGCGCCACCTCGTTGTGGCGCGTCTTGACAGGCACACCGAGCTTCCCGAGCTCGAGCTCGCACTCCATCATGTAGGCGAGCACCCGCTCGGGGATCGAGCCGAAGTAGTGGTCGTCGAGCTCGTGGCCCTTGGGCGGCTGAGCGCCGAAGAGCGTGCGGCCGGTGGTCACCAGGTCGGGCCGCTCGAAGTAGTACTGCTCGTCGATCAGGAAGTACTCCTGCTCGGGCCCAACCGTCGTGAAGACGCGCTCGGCATGAGCGTCGCCGAGCAGCCGCAGCGCTCGGATGGCGGAGCGCGAGAGGGCATCCATGGAGCGCAGCAGGGGGATCTTCGCGTCGAGCGCCTCACCGGTCCACGAGGCGAACGCCGTGGGGATGCAGAGCAGCGCCCCGTTCGGGTTCTCGAGGATGAACGCCGGGCTGGTGGGATCCCACGCGGTATAGCCACGCGCCTCGAAGGTGGCGCGCACGCCGCCGGTGGGGAACGACGAGGCGTCCGGCTCGCCCTGGATCAGCTCCTTGCCCGAGAAGTCGGCGAGCGCGGTGCCCTCAGCAGCGGGGTTGAAGAACGAGTCGTGCTTCTCGGCCGTGAGGCCGGTGAGCGGCTGGAACCAGTGCGTGAAGTGCGTGGCGCCCTTCTCGAGCGCCCAGTCCTTCATGGCCGCGGCCACGGCGTCGGCGAGGGACGGGTCGATGGCCTCGCCCTTCTCGAGCGTCCGCTGAAGCCGCGTGAAGACGTCCTTCGGAAGGCGCTGGCGCTGCGCGGCCAGCGAGAAGACATTGGCTCCGAACGGGTTGTTGGCGGGCTGCGAGAGGTCGGCGGTGCCGATCGCGCCGCCGTTCGGGCTCCACTGGGCGGCGGTGACGTT
Organism: uncultured Thermoleophilaceae bacterium; assembly: GCA_963759625.1. Taxonomy (GTDB): domain Bacteria; phylum Actinomycetota; class Thermoleophilia; order Solirubrobacterales; family Thermoleophilaceae; genus JACVRW01. The sequence continues at coordinate 4,599 of CAVXAD010000004.1, forward strand.
CTTCTGACGAAAGGTTGCCATATGTCGAGACGGGCCTCCTACGGAAGCGTGCATGCGAAGCACGCAGGGTCGACCGGATTACAGGCGGACGGCTCAAAGTTAATCCGGCCCCCGGATGCCGGGCATTATCCCCCTGTCCAAGATTCCGCGTCCGGCTTTCTCCCTCAGGTCGGATGCGCAGCGCCCCCTGAAGCCCGCGTCCATGTCGTAGAGTCTCGCCCCGTGCTTCCCACCCGCGCCAGTGTCGTGCTCACCTGCCTTCTCGCCGTGGCGGCACTGGTGGCGGCCGCCACCTCGGGGGCGACGGAGCCCAAGGCGCCTGCCACGCCTGCGCAGATCGTGGCCTACCACGACTCCGGCGAGTGGAACGCCGACACGACGAAGCAGGTCGGCAAGGCAAAGAAGTTCGTCAAGCAGCTGGCTCAAGGCCCACAAGCGATCCGCGGCCGCGCAAGCCGGCGATCGTGCTCGACATCGACGACACCTCACTGTCGCTCTACGCCTGTGCGAAGGCGAGGAACTTCGAGGACGCCGTCGCTGTGCGCGGTGCGAGACCGACCTCCCCGCGATCCGCCAGGTCCGCTCGCTCTACCGCTGGGCGCGCAGGCAGAAGGTCGCCGTGTTCTTCATCACCGGCCGGCCGGAGGGGCTGCGAGACCATAACGGTCACGGCGCTGAGGAACGCCGGGTACACGGGCAAGCTGAACCTGGACCTGAAGCCGGCGAGCTACACGAGACCCGTCGGTGGTGGGCTACAAGTCGGGTGCCCGGAAGGCCATCGAGCGCAAGGGCTACCGGATCCTCGCGAACCTGGGCGACCAGCAGAGCGACCTGAAGGGCGGCTACTCGCTCAAGCGCTACAAGCTGCCCAACCCGATGTACTTCACGCCCTAGGCACCCTGGGCGTCCAGCGCCTCGTTCACGAGCTCGTCGGCGCGCTCGTTCTGATCGCGCCGCACCGAGCGGACGGCCCAGCCGTCGAACTCGCGTAGCGCGCGCATCGCCTCGAGGAACAGCGGCTTCAGGCCGGCGTGCTTGACCTTGTACTCGCCGCCCACCTGCCGCGCGACGAGCTCCGAGTCGTTCACGACCTCCACCTCCCGGGCCCCGAGCTCGCGCGCGAGCTCCAGCCCCAGCAGGAGCGCCCGGTACTCGGCCACGTTGTTGGTGGCCTCGCCGATGTAGGCATTCCGCTCGGCCAGCTCGTCACCCCCGGGCGTGGTGGCCACCGCGGCCACAGCGGCGGGTCCGGGGTTGCCTCGGGATCCCCCGTCCACGTGGACCACGACCTTGTCCACGTGGAGGGGCTAGTCGGCCGCCGGCGCTTCGATCACCGGGAAGCTGCCCTTCGGGCGCCGGCGGCGGCGATCGGCGTGCGAGGGATGGTCGCCCAGCTTCCCGCCCTGGGCGCGACGGTCGATGATGACCTCCACGTGGGGGTCATCCCGGTAGTAGTCGGCGAGCTTGTCGTACAGCTCGCCGGCCAAGGCTTGTGGCACGACGCAGTAGATCAACCTTCCGAACCTCCATCGCTCGCGGTGTTTCCCGCGAGCAACCGCCCGCTCTGGTCGAGTGCCGCGTTCCACTCGCGTAGGTATTCGTCGATCTGCTCGATCTCCTCCCCCTTGTCGAGCATCATCACCGGATCCGACTCGTCGCCGAGGTCGACCCGGTAGCGATACCAGGACAGCTCCCAGGCCACGACCACGGACACGGCGCTCGCCTGGTCCTCATCCGGCAGCGCGCTGATCCAGGGGTCGCCGAGAGTCCGCTGTAGCCCGGCGATGGTGCGCTGGTGGTCCGACTCGTTGAAGAGCTCGAGCGCCCGCTCCACCTTCACCTCGGCAGTGGTGGGAACGGCGTGGACGCGGCGAGGATCCTTCGGCCGGCTGCGCACCCGCGCCACGGGCACATCCTCGGGGGTCGGCGGCTCGTCGCCGTTGGGCGCCGCTTGGGCCACCTCGGGCTGGACCACCGGTCGCGGCGGCTCGTGCGGGGGCTCGGGCCGCCTGCGCCGCAGGCGTTGCAGGAGCGACCGCCGCTGCTCCTCCCGGGGGAAACGCGAGGGCACCGTCCCGGCCGCGGACTCGCGGATCCAGCCGGCATGCTCGGCGCGACCGGAGCAGAGCTCGCAGACCAGGTTGCGGTGCCCGCCGGGCGCGAGGTAGCTCTCGGTGCGCTCGCCCTTGAGGATCGTGCGACCGCACACCTCGCAGCTGAGCGCGTCGTGGACGGGTCGAAGCTCCTTCTTCACGAACCACCGATGATACGTGGCGCTTCAGGCCTTAACGGCCTCGCGCGCCTCTTGGGCGCGGGCCACCACCTGCTGCGACACGTGGCCCGGCATCTCCTCGTAGCGCGCCAGGTCCATCGAGTACTCGCCGCGACCGCCGGTGATGGCGCGCAGATCGGGTGCGTACTCGAGCATCTCGGCCATGGGCACCTCGGCCTTGATCTCGGTCATGGTGCCCTTCGGCTCCATCCCGAGCGGGCGCCCGCGACGCGAGTTCAGATCCCCGATCACGTCGCCCACGCAGTCCTCGGGCACCAGCACGCTGACGGTCATGATCGGCTCCATCAGGGCGGGCTGGGCGCGCTCCATCGCGTCCTTGAACGCCATCGAGCCCGCGATCTTGAACGCCATCTCCGAGGAGTCCACGGAGTGGTGCTGGCCGTCGAAGAGCCGGACCCTCACACCCTTCACCGGGTACCCGGCCACCACGCCCGCCTGCATGGCCTCTTGCACGCCCTTCTCCACCGCCGGGATGAACCCGCCCGGGATCACGCCGCCCTTGATCGCGTTCACGAAGTCGAGATCGTCCTCGTGGCCGGCCGGTTCGATCTCGATGTGGCAGTCGGCGAACTGGCCGCGGCCACCGGTCTGCTTCTTGTAGCGCGCGTGGGCTTTCGCCGTGCCCTTGATCATCTCCCTGTAGGGAACCCGCGGTGGGTGCAGCTCCACCTCCGCGCCGAAGCGCTCCTTCATCCGATCCACGATCACCTCGACGTGGATCTGCGTCAGCCCCGCCACGATCTGCTCTCCGGTCTGGAGGTCGCGGTGGAAGTCGATCGTCGGGTCCTCCTCCTGCAGGCGGCGCAACGCGGTGCCCATCTTCTCCTCGTCGCCCTTGGCCTTCGCCTCGATCGCGAACGCCATCACCGGCTTCGGCATCGCCGGCATCGACAACGGGATGTCGGCGTCCTTCGAGGACAGCACGTCACCCGCGCGGGTCTCCTTGAGCTTGGCCACCGCCCCGATGTCCCCGGGGCCGAACTCGTCCGCGTGCTCCGACTCCTTGCCCTGGGGCACGAGCAGCTGCCCGACGCGCTCCTTCACGTGCGCCCGGCAGTTGTGCACCTGGCTGTCGTGCGAGATCACGCCCTGGTAGACACGGAAGAGGTTGAGCCGCCCGGCGAAGGGATCGGCGAGCGTCTTGAACACGAAGGCCACCATGTCCTTCGACTCGTCCGGCTCGAGCGTCATGCCGTCGAGCTCGACCGGCCCTCGCTTGCCGGGGGACGGCAGGTCCTCGACGAAGGCGTCGAGCAGCCGGTTGATACCCAGGTTGCGCGTGGCGGCGCCGCAGGTGACCGGGAAGATCCGGCCCTCGGTGACCCCCGTCTTGAGCGCGCCCACGGTCTCCTCGTGCGAGATCTCCTCGCCCTCCAGGTAGCGCTCCATCAGCGCGTCGGACACCTCGGCCACCTCGTCCATCAGCTTCTCGCGATACTCCTGGGCGCGCGGGAGCAGGTCCTCGGGGATCTCGATCTCCTCGGCGGCCGCGGGGCCCGTGCCGTCGTAGCGGTAGGCCTTCATGTCCACGAGGTCCACCACGCCCTGAAGCTCGTGCTCGGCGCCGATCGGGATCTCGGTGGCCACGACGTGCTGGCCGAACGCCTGCTTGAGGGAGTCGAGGCTTCGAAAGAAGTCCGCGCGCTCGCGGTCGAGCATGTTCACGAAGATGAGGCGAGCGAGGCCCAGCTCGTGCGCGCGCTCCCAGAGTCGCTCGGTCGTGACCTCCACGCCCATGACGCCGTTGACCACGAACACGGCGCCCTCGCACACGCGCAGCGAGGCGAGCGCGTCGGCCAGGAAGCTCGGCTCGCCCGGGGTGTCCACGAGATTGATCTTGCGGTCATCCCAGCGGAACGACGAGAGACTGGCCGAGATCGACATCTCCCGCGTCTTCTCGTCCGGCGCGGAGTCCGAGACCGTGGTGCCGTCTGCCACCGAGCCAAGCCGGTTGATGGCGCCCGCCTCGAACAAGAGAGCCTCGTTCACGGACGTCTTGCCGCTGCCCCGGTGGCCCAGCAAGGCCACGTTGCGGATCCTCTTCGGCGATTCGTGCGCCATCCGGCTCCTTCCCTCGAGTTCGGAGGCAGCGTATCCGGAAGGCCCTGGACCACCTAGTCCGGGTCGGTCAGCGGGTCGCCCTGGAGGCGGGACTTCAGGCGGAGCACCGCCTTGGTGTGCAGCTGCGAGACCCGCGACTCGGTCACGCCGAGCACCTCGCCGATCTCTCGGAGCGTCAGGTTCTCGTAGTAGTAGAGGGCCACAACGAGCTTCTCGCGCTCGGGCAGGCGCGCGATGGCGTCCGCGAGCCGGTCCTTCATCTCCGTCGTGTCCATCTCCTGCGCGGGATCGGCGGCGTGCGGATCCTGAATCGTGTCCAGCAGGGACACCTGGTCGCCCGAGGCGTCGGAGACGGTCCAGAGCTCGTCGAGTGCCACGACAGAGGAGTTCGAGATGCGCACCAGGGATTCCTGGAACTCCTCCACCGTGGTGTCCAGCGCCCCCGCCATCTCCTTGTCGGTTGGCGCCCGGTGGAGCTCGTGCTCGAGCTTGGCGTTCGCGCGCTCGATCTCGCGCGCCTTGGTGCGGACCGAGCGCGGCACCCAGTCGAGCGAGCGCAGCTCGTCGATGATCGAGCCCTTGATACGCGTGACCGCGAAGGTCTCGAACTTGATCTCGCGCTCGGGCTCGAAGCGCTCGATCGCGGAGATCAGCCCGAGCAGGCCGTACGAGATGAGGTCGGACTCCTCGACGTGGGAGGGCAGCCCGCTCGACATGCGGCCCGCCACGTACTTCACGAGCGGCGAGTAGGCGATCACGAGGCGCTCGCGCGCCTTCTCGTCGCGCTCGTCCTTGTAACGGCGCCACAGGTCTCTTAGCTCGATCGCCTTGAGGTTCGTCTCCACGACGGTCTTTCAGGTCAGGCGCGTGGGTGGGCGCGCGAGTACACCGACTTGAGGCGCTTCGACTCTACCCGAGTGTAGGTCTGGGTCGTGCTCACGGAGGCGTGGCCGAGCAGCTCCTGGATGGTGCGGAGGTCCGCACCCCCCTCCAGCAGGTGAGTGGCGAACGAGTGGCGCAGCGTATGCGGCGAGACGCCGCCCTGCAGGGCGGCGCGCCGCGTCTGGAGCCCGAGCCGGCGCCGCACGTCCGAGGTGGACAGGCGCCGCCCGGTCTTCGACAGGAACAGGGCGCGCTCCGGATCCCCGGTGCCGGTGAGCGCCGGTCGCCCGCGCTCCAGGTAGCGCTCGAGCGCCCGCCAGGCCGGCTCGCCGGCGGGGATCACCCGCGTCCTGCCCCCCTTGCCCTCCACGCGTACCTCCTCGCCGTCCGGATCGATGGCCTCCACGTCCAGGTCCACGAGCTCCTGTGCCCGGAGGCCTGCGGAGTAAGCGAGCTCGAGCAGCGCGCGGTCGCGCAGCTCCAGCGGCCCGGTCGCGGGGATGCCCTCCAGGAGCTCGGCCACCTCGCCGCTGCGCAGGACGCGCGGAAGGTACGAGTCGCGCCGCGGCGAGGCCACCAGGTCGCCCGGGTTGGCCGCGAGCGCACCGCGTTCCACGAGGTGGCGGTAGAAGGCGCGGATCGCCGCGAGCTTGCGGCCCACGGTGGCGCGCGAGGCGCCACGCTCGGAGAGCACGCCGGCGAAGCGGCGCAGCTCGCGGTGGCCCAGCTCGTCGGGCGCGACCCCCTGGGCGCCCGCCCACTCCGCGAGCTGAGCGAGATCGACGCCGTATGCGCGGCGGGTGCGCTCGCCCATCCCACGGGTGCGCTGCCAGGCGTCGAAGCCGCCCAGGGCGGCGACCCAACTAGCCTCTGCGGGGGTGGGATCGTTCTTCGTCAACACGCGGGACGGACGGGTGGCGACGCGAACTCAGCTCGCCGACGCGGGGCTCACGGACTCGTATGACAAGGCCGTTCCGCCTTGGCACCCGATCCAGGGTCCGAGCGACGCCTCGACCATGTGGTACGCGGTGCTGCGTAAGCCGGTGCGGGGGATATTCATAGGCTCGCTCTGCATTCGACACACCGGCCGCCAGACCCTCTTGGAGGAACAAGGCTGGGAGGAGGTGCCGGTCGCCGAGATCGGCGTGAACGGCGCCCCCGCCGGCGGCTGAGCCGTCAGGCGATGTAGATCGGAGCGCCGACCGGGACCTGGTCGTACAGGGCGATCACGTCGGGGATCGCCATGCGGATGCACCCGTGCGAGGCGGCGTGGCCGAGCGAGTAGGTCTCGTCGGTGCCGTGTATGCCCGCCCCGTTGAAGATGCCGAGCCAGCGCGCCTTGAGCGGGTTGTCCGGCACGCCGCCCGGGACGACCGTTCCGGCGAGATCGCCCGCCCAGTCGCTGTGCGGGACCGTCCAGGCGGGGTCCACCGCCTTGTTCTGGATGTGGTACATGCCCGCGGGGGTGTCGAAGCCCACGGCGCCCACGGCCACGGTGTATGAGTGCACAAGGCGCAGCTTCTTGTAGAGCCGCAGCTGGAAGTTGTCGCGATCGGCCACGAGGAGCACCGGGTAGCGCTTGGCGAGTTGCGCGCGCGTGACCTTCGGCTGGATGCGGTCGACCGGTGCCGCCACCCGGCGATCCACTCCGGGAACGCTCAGCGCCTGCTCCACCCGCTGCTCCAGGGAGGCGGCGTTCACCTTGAACCCGGGCTGCTCCTTGACCCGGTCGAGCGACGGGAAGTCCACCTTGGCGTCGCGCGCCGGCCGGTCGACCTTCGTCTTGACGCGCTCCACCAGCCGCCTGACCGCGGCACGCGAGTAGGTGACGCGTGGCGGCACCTGAGCGTCCTCCTCGCCTCCCGTGAGGTCGCGCGCCACGCGGGTGACGATGTTGCCGTTGCGACTGGCCGCCAGCGCCTCGTCGACCATGCCGTCCACGTCGGCGTGCACGCCGGCCTCGCGCGCGGTCAGCTCGAACTTCCAGGTGCCGTGCATCACGGCCACCGGGCGACTCAGCGGCTTTCGCAGCTCGCGCGCCACGATCCGGCGCGCCTCGGCGGCATGCATGCCGCCCACGTCCACGCCCGCCACGGTCACGCCCGACGCGATCAGGTCGTCGCGGGAGCTGTCGTAGGCGACCGCGGCGACCGTGCCCGCAAGGAGGGCCACGATAACTACGGCAACGAAGATGAACGACCTCTGCCTCATGCGACTCGGGCGGCGTCGATGCCGCACACTATGAGTCTACGGGCCTGGCGGCGGATCCGATCCCTGTGCAGCGCCGCTTGCGCCGGCGCCAACCGAGCCGCCGGCGCGCTCCAGGACCGAGTCGATGGCGGCAAGCACCCCGTCACGGCGAGCGTGCTCGCGCTCGTGCTCACGCAGGGCCGCGAGATCGTCGGCCTCGAGCGAGCCGAGCAGCGCGATCACCTCCTCGGCGGCCAGGTCGTCGTAGTGCTCGACCGGGGCCGGCGCCTCCGCTGGGGGCGCCGTGACCGGCTCCGCCTCGATCGGGGCCTCCGCCTCGGCCAGCGCGGCCGCTCTCGCCTGCTCGAGGGCCTCCGCACGGCGCTCGGCCTGGGCGGCGCGCCCGATGGCCTCGGCCGCCTCGCGGCGGGCGGCCTCGGCCTGCTCCTCGACCAGAACCTGGCGCCGTTCGCGCTCCTCCGCCTCTACCTCGAGGTCGGCCCCGGCCTCGACGCTCACGAGCAGTCGCTCCAGCTCCACCAGCTGGTCGCGGCTGAGCGCATGCCCCCGGGAGCCGCGGGAGTTGCGTACGTGCGGGCTCCAACGGAGGAACTCCTCCACCTCGCGCTCGTAGCGGTAGGGCTCATTCGCGCCGCGCACCACCGGGCTCAGGCGCAGGTGCTCGCCCAGCTTCAGCACTGTCTCGCGGCTCGTGTGCTGGTAGTGGAAGCCGGCCACCTTGTAGCGCCGGTTGTCGAGGCCGCGGCCGAAGCGCAGCTGGTTCATCGCCTCGGGCGGGATCCGCACGCCCACGCGGCGGAGCGCCGCCGCGGCGAGCCCCGTGCCCCAGGGCGGCAGGATCGGCGCGTAGGGCTTGCCGAGGAGCCCCGCCACCTCGCTGAGGGCGAGCACGCCGTCTCCCGCCACGTTGTAGACGCCGGGAGCCTCACGGGTCACGGCGTGCTCGAGCGCGTGAACCACTTCGTCCTCGTGCACGAACTGGTAGCGCGGGTCGAAGCCCAGGATCATCGGCACCGCGGGCAGCGAGAAGAGGTTGACGTGGGACGTGCGGATGCTCGGGCCGAGCACGTTCGCGAAGCGGAGCACGGTCACCGCCACCTCGGGATTCTTCTCGGCGAACTCGGCCACCGAGGCCTCGGCCTCCACCACGTCGCGCTCGATGGGCGTGCGCGGCCGGTTGGATCGTCCCATGGTCTCGTCGAAGAACGCCGGGTCGTCCTGCTCGCAGCCGTAGAAGTGGGCGGAGGACTTGAAGACGACCTTGCGGACGGGCGACCCCGCGCCGCTGCAGGCCGCGAGGATGTTCATCGTCCCGATCACGTTGTTCTCGTGGGCCTTCGCGGGCGAGGTGGTGGCCGAGTCCACCACCAACCGCGTGTCCACCACGGTGTCGATCTCGGCGGCCTCGACGACCCTGCGCAACAGCGCGTGCTGGGTCCCGACCTTCACGTACTCGGTGCGCTCGAGCTCGACCTGGGGCTCCTCGTTGTCCACCCCCACCACCGCCTCGACGCTCGGGAACGCCTCGAGCGCCTGGGCCAGCCGCCCGCCCCAGTAGGTGGACAGCCCGGTGACGAGGATGCGGCGCGATCCCTCACTCATCCGAGCCACACCGACTTGCGCTTGGCGAGCATGTCCCAGAGGTTCTCCTGGATCTCCGCGCGCACCTCGTGGGCCGTGCTCTGCACGAGGGCCTTGTCCTCGTGCAGCCCCTCCTCGTCGAAGCGGATCGGCTCGAGGAAGCGAAGCCGGAACTTGGCGGGCAGGTACCCGAGCATCCCGAGCGGGCCGAGGAGCGGGAAGGTGGGGGTGATCGGGAAATACAGGAGGCCGGTGAGTCGCTTCAGCAGGCCCGCCTGCGCGAACACCGGTGCTGCCTCCTCCGCCCCGACCACGCAAACCGGGACGATGGGGACCTGGGCGCGCATGGCCGCTTCCACGAAGCCGCCGCGCCCGAAGCGCCGCAGCCGGTAGCGGTCCTTGTAGAGCTTCTCGGTGCCCTTGCGCCCCTCCGGGAACACGAGCACGAGCTGCTCCTCGTCGAAGAGCAGGCGGTGGACGTTCGCAGGATGGGCCGGCACGCAGCCGATCTTGGGAATCAGCATCGAAAAGCCCGGATAGCCCTTGAAGAAGTGCTCGACGGTGATGTTCAGCGGGCGCGAATGCGGATGCTCCTCGCGGATGGCCTTCGCGATCATGGCGGCGTCGGGCGGGAGTGCGCCCGAGTGGTTCGACACGAGCAGCGCCCCGCCGGCGGCCGGCACGTTCTCGATCCCCTCGACCTCGGCGCGGAACCAGTAGCGGTAGAAGAAGTCGTAGAGCGTCCGGTCCATCAGGCCCTCCACGCGCTCGGAGCGCCCCCAGTCGGTGAGCCGCCGCTCGGGCTCGACACCGGGAAGGTGGCGCCGTAGCTCCTCCTTGCGTACCGCGGGAAGGTTCGCGTCGGCCCCCCGCCCGGGTTCCTGCTCGCCCATCGAGAGTGGTGTGCGCGTGGCCTCGGGCATCAGCCGATTGTGTCAGGGCGCGAGCGGCCCCGACGTTACGATCACGGCTCCATGCGCTCCAAGGACGAGGTCCGCGGCGACGTCTGGCGCGCCATGGAGCGCGAGGGGGTTGCCCGCTTCCCCGGAGCCGAGGGCAGGATCCCGAACTTCGCGGGCGCGAAGGCCGCGGCCGAGCGGCTCGGAAGGCATGCGGCCTGGGTCGCCGCCGAGACGGTCAAGGCCAACCCCGACTCGCCTCAGACGCATGCCCGCCGGCTCGCGCTCGCCCAGGGCAAGGTTCTCGTGATGGCGGTGCCGCGCCTACGCGATCAGCACCCGTTCAGGCTGCTCGACCCGCGCCGCCTCTCGGAGGAGAAGCGTCGCGAGGCGGCCACCATCAAGGGGGCGCTCCGCCACGGCACCGTGATCGACCTGGACCAGGTGCCGGAGCTCGACCTGGTGCTGAGCGGATCGGTGGCGGTGAACCTGAAGGGGGCGAGGCTCGGCAAGGGCGGCGGCTTCTCCGATCTCGAGTACGGGCTGCTCTCGGAAGCGGGCAAGATCGACCGGCACACCGTGGTCGCGACCACCGTGCACCCGATGCAGATCCTGCGCGAGAACCTCCTGATGACGGCGCACGACATCCCGGTGACCCTGATCGCCACCGCACGCGCGGTGATCGAGGTGGACGGGGCCTACCCGCGTCCTCCAGGGGTGATCTGGGACCACCTCCAGCCGCCGCAGATCCATGAGATCCCGGTGCTGGAGCGGTTCGGCTACGCGGGCTAGTCGCCCGCAAGCCGCTCGGCGGCGACCATCGTGTCGCGCTCGGCCACGACTCGCCACCCGGGCGGGTCGCCGGCGCCGAACAGCTCGGTAACCACGGCCGTCGGCCCGGCGGCACCGCCGCGGGCGCCGTGGAACGCCACCAGCCCGGCGCCGCGCAGATGCGGGCTCCAGAGGTCCCAGTCACGCCGGCACGCCGCGCGGGAATGGTCACCGTCGATGACCACCAGGTCGAGCGGGGCGCTCCAGCCGCGGGCGACGGACTCGGAGGTCCCCATGTGCCAGTGGAGCAGCGGGCCCCCGCGCCGCTTGGCGGCGCGGCCCACCAGCGCCTTGACGGCGCTCGAGTCGGCGGGCTCCCACGGGTCGCCACCCTCGGCGAACGGGTCCACGAGGTGCAGGTCCGCACCCTGCGGAAGGGCGGCCACCAGCACGAGCGAGGACGAGCCCTCGTGCACCCCGATCAGTACCGCGCGGCGGCGTCCGGCGGCCATGCGGTGCAGCAGTGCCGACTCGGCCGCCGAATGGGTGGTGCGCGGCGGCACAAGGCCGGTGCGGAGCGCCAGCCGGCGCAGCCCGCGACTGCGGCGCAGTCGCTCCGGCGCTCTGTCGCGCAGACCCCGTGGCAGCGCCACGTCAGCCGATCCGGTCGAGCACGGGGTCGAGCTCCGCCCGGAGCGCGGGCCAGTCCGGCGCCCCGATCACTCCGTCGTTGCCCACGAGCTCGACGTTCCAGGGGTGGACGATGGTGGCCGCGAGGATCCCCGCCTCGCGGGCGCGCCTGATGTTCACCGGGCTGTCGTCCACCAGCACGTCGATGCCGAGCTCCACGCAGCGCGTGACCTTGTCGAAGGAGCAGTGCAGGTCGTCGTAGGGCATCCCGATCTTCTGCAGCCAGCGCTCGGTGGCGGGCTCGGCGCTCACCCGCCGATGGCTCGTCACGTGGATCCAGTGGCCGCTCTCGTGCCAGGCGGCCACCGTGCTCACAGCGTCCGGGTAGGGCTCGCCGGCGGCGATGTTCTCGTCCGTGTGCGTCTCCTCGACGCAGTGGACGAGCGCGTCCCGCTCCAGGGCCGTGATCCCCCAGTCGTGCTGGTCCTCGTAGGGCAGGTGCACGCCGTACCGGTCTCGAACCACCCGCTGGAGCAGATCCCAGTAGGGGTGGAGCGTGGAGTCGATGTCCAGGGCGATGCGGGCCACCGGGGCATTACAGTAGGCGGATGCCCCGCGTCCTCGCATCTCACGCGGTCCCGGCCTCTCCACGCCGTGCTCGTAAGGCCGGCGACGACTACGGCGAGACTGCGAGCCCGAGCTGGCGCGAGGTCGACTGGCCGGCCCTCCTGCGCACGCACACCTTCGGCGGCGACGAGATCAACTACATCGATCTCATGCCCGAGGACTCCGCCGCGCACCACCGCACGCCGGTGGTCTTCGTCCACGGCCTCGGCGGTCAGTGGCAGAACTGGATCCAGAACATCCCGCGCCTGGCGCTCGAGCGTCGTACGGTGGCGCTCGACCTTCCCGGGCACGGCATCTCCCCCATGCCCGCCGAGCGCATCACCATCTCCGAACTACGCCCGCACGGTGGAGGCCCTCTGCAACGACCTCGGGCTCGGCCCCGTGGCGCTGGTGGGCAACTCGATGGGCGGCTTCATCAGCGCCGAGGTCGCGATCCGCTTCCCGCAGCGCGTGGAGCGGCTCGTGCTCGTGTCCGCCGCGGGCATCACGACATCGAACCTGTACCGCACACCGGTGCTCACGCTCGGGCGCGCCGCAACCGCGCTTATGGCCTACACCGCGGCGCGCCACCGCCAGGTCGCGCGCAGGCCGATCTCGCGCCACCTGGCGCTCGCCCTGGTGGCGCGACATCCAAGCCGGCTCGCGCCGGACCTCGCCTGGGAGGGGATCATCAAGGGCGCCGGCAAGCCCGGCTTCGAAAGCGCCCTGCGCGCCTGCCTGGAGTACGACTTCCGCGAGCGGCTCCCGGACATCGCCTGCCCGACGCTGATCATGTGGGGCGAGAACGATGCGGTGCTCCCGGCCGCGGACGCCCAGGAATTCGAGCGCCTGATCCCCGACGCGCGCAAGCTGCTGATGCGGGATACGGGCCACGTGCCGCAGCTGGAGCGGCCCGGAGCGTTCAACGACAGCCTGATCGACTTCCTCGCCGAGAGCGGGCCGGCCGAGGCGCTCGAGCCGGTGCCGGGCGCGACCCAGGTGGCATAGCCGCCCCTTCCGGGTAGGCTCATCCCCGCGATGAGCTTCGACGTCAAGAACCTGCGTCAGGTCGAGGACCTGGCCGCCAAGCACGGGTTCTCGGACACACAGGAGGCGCGCTTTCCGCGCGGGGACCTGAACGCCGAGAGCATCGGCCTCGCCTATCTGGTGGTGCGCCCCGGCAAGCAGCAGCCCTTCGCCCACCGCCACGAGAAGGCGGAGGAGATCTACGTGGTGCTGTCCGGTGGCGGCCGGGTGAAGCTCGACGACGAGATCGTGGAGCTGGAGACCATGGACGCCATCCGCGTGGCCCCGAGCGTCACACGCGCCTTCGAGGCCGGTGACGAGGGTCTGGAGCTGCTCGTGTTCGGCCCGCGCCACGACGGCGACGCCGAGACGGTCAAGGACTTCTGGGCCGGTTAGCTAGCCGGTGACCGCGCCCTGCGCGGCCGATCCGACGTGGCGCGCGTACTTGCCGAGCACGCCGCCGTTGTAGAGCGCGGCCGGAACCTCGTACGCAGCCACGCGCTCCGCGATCTCCTCCGGGGAGAGCTCCACGTTCAGCTCACGGCGCGCGACGTCGAACACGATCGTGTCGCCGTCCCGAACCGCGGCGATCGGCCCGCCGTGGCGCGCCTCGGGCGCCACGTGGCCCGCCATGAAGCCATGGGTGGCGCCCGAGAAGCGCCCGTCGGTCAACAGCGCCACCGAGTCGCCGAGGCCCTCCCCCACGAGCGCGGCGGTCACGTGCAGCATCTCCCGCATCCCGGGGCCCCCGGACGGACCCTCGTTGCGGATCACCACCACCTCGCCCGGCTGGATGGACTTCCCGACGACGGCTGCGAACGCGTCCTCCTCGCGCTCGAACACCCGCGCCGGCCCGCTGTGCTCCATCCGGTCATGCCCGGAGAGCTTCACCACGCAGCCGTCGGGAGCCAGGTTGCCGCGCAGGATCGCGAACCCGCCGTTCGGCTTGATCGCGTCCGACACCGGTCGGATCACCTCCTGCCCCTCGGTCTCCTCGGCGCTGTCGGCGATCTCGCCCAGTGTCTGCCCGGTCACCGTCATGGCCTCCTCGTGGAGCAGCCCCGCCTCCTTGAGCCGCCGGATCACGAGCGGCACGCCGCCGGCGCGATAGAGGTCGGTGGCCACGAACCGGCCACCCGGCTTCAGGTCCGCCAAGAGCGGCGTGCCCCAGGCGATTCGGTCGAAGTCCTCGAGCTCGAGCGGCACGCCCGCTTCGTGCGCCACGGCAAGCAGATGCAGCACGAGGTTCGTGGAGCCACCCGACATCGCGCCGGCCGCGATCGCGTTCTCGAGGCTCTCGCGGGTTATCAGCCGGCTGGGCCTCAGGTCGCGCGCGAGCACGTCCATGACCAGCCGTCCGCAGTCGGCCGCGACCGCGCCCTTCTTGCCGTCCTCGGCGGGCACCATCGAGCTCCCGGCCGGCGAGATGCCGAGCACCTCGAAGGCCATCGCCATCGTGTTCGCGGTGAACTGGCCGCCACACGCGCCCGCGCCCGGTGAGGCGTGGTCCTCCAGGTCGGTCAGCTCCTCATCGCTGAGGTCACCGGCGGCGTGCGCGCCGATGCCTTCGAACACATCCTGGATCGTCACGTCCTTGCCGCGCCAGCGCCCGGGCGCGATCGAGCCGCCGTAGAGCATGAGGCTCGGCACGTCGAGCCGCGCCAGCGCCATCACGCAGCCGGGAATCGTCTTGTCGCAGCCGGAGAGGGCGATCACCGCGTCGAACATGTGGCCGCGCGCCACCAGCTCGATCGAGTCGGCGATCACTTCCCGGCTCACGAGCGAGGCGCGCATGCCCTCGGTGCCCATCGTGATGCCGTCCGAGATCGCGACGGTGTTGAACTCCATCGGCGTGCCGCCCGCCTCGCGCACGCCCTCCTTCACCCGTTCCGCCAGCCGGCGCAGGTGGAAGTTGCAGGGCATCGTCTCGGTCCAGGTGTTGGCGATGCCGACGATCGGCCGCTTGAGCGCCTCGTCGTCGAAGCCCACCCCCTTCAGGTACGAGCGCGCCTGTGCGCGATCCGGGCCATCGAGGATCACCCGGCTCCGACTGCGGAGATCGCGGCTCACTGAGCGCCTGAGGACAACTCGCCGCGGCGCTGGCGCCGCCGCTCCCACTCCGCGAGGCGCCACAGGTCTCGGCGCACGCGCACGGGATCGAGCTGGCGGCCCACGAGGTGCATGTTCGCCCGGCGGATCACGCGGTCCTCGTCGGAGGTGAGGGCCATCCACTTGGCGAGCACGTCGTCGGAGGCCGGCAGTCGCGCCGGTCCGCCGGCGTCGCTCATGTCAGGGAACTCGACGCAGTACTCGCTGAGCAAGCGCCCGGTGGAGGGCAGGTAGGCCACGATCGGCTTGTGCGGGTACACGAGGTACGCGTAGGCGGTGCGGCCGCCGCGGTCGCTGCCGCGCCGCGTGTGCCGGCCCGCGACGCGGATGAAGCCGAGATCGCGGTACATCCCCCACTCCTCGGCGTTGACACACGAGCGCAGGAGCTCGCGGGCACGGAGCTCGGCGCGCCGCTCGCGCCCGGGGTCGTAGAGCGACAGGTCCGTCGGGTCGAGGCGCGCCGCGGCCCGCGCAGCCCGGCGCTCCCGCCAGCGAACGAAGGCCGGCATCAGGAGGGGAGTGGCGAGCACCGCGGCCACGAGCGCGAGGACCAGCAGAGCGAGCAGCATCGCGTCCCTCAGCCGCCCGACGCGCGCGGGAAGAAGATGACCCGCTCGGCGCCGCCCGGGATGTCCGTGTAGTCCTTGACCATCAATGCCTCGCGACGGCCGTTGCCGGGGCTGGTGGTGGGCACCGCGGCCCACATCCCCTCGTCCAGCTGGCGGCGGAACGCCTCGACCAGCCGCTCCTCGTCCTCACGCACGCGCGGATCCCCCTCGGCGAGCAGCACCTCACCGTGACCCGGCTTCATGCGAAGGAATCTGATCTCGGCTCCAGTCGAAGGTGGCGGTCGATGCCCGCGGCGCGCGCCGCGGTGGCGAACTTCGATTATGTCACGGGCGCGACGCCGGGCGGCCGGCCTGGCGCGCGGGCGAGCGGCGCGCCGGCGCTGCCTGCGCCGCTCACGTGCTCTGCCACACGCCGGCCGGTCAGGAGGACCGCCGGCCGATCCCGAGCACGTCCACGGGCCCGGCCCCGGCGCCCAGGTCACGCCAACCGCCCTCGACGGCGGCCGCGGCCATCGCCTGCGCCCGCCGCGCCGCCTCGAGGGGCTCGAGCCCGAGCGCAAGCTGCGCCGCGAGCACGGAGGAGTGGGTGCACCCCGATCCGTGGGCGGCCCCGTCGGGGTGACGCTCGCCGGGAATCTCCACGAGCCGCTCGCCGTCGTAGAACACGTCCCCGCCGGCCGGGCGATGGCCGCCGGTGACCACCACCGCGGCGGGCCCGAGCGCATGCACGGCGCGGGCGAGCTCACCCGGATCCGTGTCCCGGTCACGACCGGTCAGCACGCCCGCCTCCATCAGGTTCGGCGTGACCACGGTGGCGCGCGGAACAAGGCGCTCGCGCAGCGAGCGCTCGGCGTCCGGGTCGAGCAGCCGTCCGCCGCTCTCGGCCACCATGACCGGGTCGAGCACGACGGGAACGCCCGGGAGCAGGTCGAGCGCGCGACACACGGCAGCGATTGCCTCGGCGGTGCCCACCATCCCGATCTTGACCGCGTCCACGCCGATGTCCTCGGCCACCGCCCTGACCTGCTCGACGATCGCCTCGGGCGGCAGCGGATAGACCGCGCTCACACGCTCGGTGTTCTGTGCGGTGATCGCGGTGATCGCCGTCATCCCGTGCGCGCCGCAGGCGGCAAAGGCCTTCAGGTCGGCCTGGATCCCCGCGCCGCCGCCGGAGTCCGACCCGGCGATCGAGAGCAGGCGCGGCGGCATGCGGGACGGAGGCATCATCGGGGCCGAGAGGATAGGCGCCGGTTCGGCGGACCTTGGCCGCTCACATGGCCGCACGCTCCCAGCCACCGAGCATGCCGCGCACGACGTGCCCCTCCGCCTCGAGTCGCCCCAGAGCCGCACGCACCTCCGCGGGGGAGGACCCGGTGCGCCCCACGATCTCGTCGACGCCCGAGCCCCCCTCGACCGCGTCGAGCACATCCAGCAGGGCGGGGTCCGCCGGCGGCGCGCCCGGCACCGACAGGACGCCCAGGCCGCAGACCGACGCCGTAGAGCTCGTCCAGCACGTCCTCGGTGGAGGTGACCGGGATCGCGCCATCGCGCAGCAGGCCGTTGGTCCCGGCGGCCATCCGCGCTGTGACCCTCCCGGGCACGGCGGCGACGGCCCTGCCGAGATCACGGGCGAACGCCGCGGTGATGAGGCTGCCGCTCGGGTCGGCCGCCTCGACCACGAGCGTCAGCCGTGCGAGCCCGGCCATGATCCGGTTTCGCGCGGGGAAGCTCCACCGCTGGGCACCCGTGCCCGGAGGCAGCTCCGAGAGCACGACGCCGCGCTCTGCCACGCGCTCGTGCAGGCGACGATGCCGGCGCGGGTAGGCCCGCTCGGGCCCGCAGGCGAGGACCGCCGCCGGCGTTCCCCAGCCGTCGAGACAGCCGCGGTGCGCGGTCGCGTCGATGCCCAGGGCGAGCCCGCTGACGACCGTCACGCCGGCCGCACCCAGCCCGCGGCCGAACGCGTAGGCCACCTCGTCCCCGTACGGGGACGGCCTGCGGGTGCCGACGATCGCGACCGCCGGCTGTTCGCACAGGAGGCGTAGCGTGCCGGCCCGGCCCACGCAGAAGAGGACCGCCGGCGGGTCTGGAAGCTCGGTGAGCTGCGGTGGATAGTGCCCGGCGTGGCGGCAGACGGCCGACACGCGGGCGTCATTCAGGCGCGCGCGCTCGGCGGACGCGTCGAAGCGGGCGAGACGGTCTCGCGCCGCCTGCTTCCCCCGGCCCCCAGCCACGGCGATCAAGTCCTCGTCCGCGAGGGCGAGGAGCCCGGGTGCACGGCCCGCCCGGGAGCCGAGGAGCCCGGTGATGCGCGGCGCCAGGTCGGCGATGAGTCGCGACCGCCGC
Source organism: uncultured Thermoleophilaceae bacterium (assembly GCA_963759625.1). GTDB lineage: Bacteria > Actinomycetota > Thermoleophilia > Solirubrobacterales > Thermoleophilaceae > JACVRW01. The sequence continues at coordinate 22,583 of CAVXAD010000004.1, forward strand.
AGACACGTGTCGCACGCGAGGGCCGTCTCCGGGGGCCTCATGCGGCGAGCCGCTCCCAGCCGTCGAGGCGATAGGAGAGCGCCTCCTCGACGTCCGCCGCCGCCACCCGCTCCCGGCCGGCGAGATCCGCGATCGTGCGCGCCACCCGGAGCACCCGGTCGTGGCCGCGGCCGCTCAGGTCGGCGCGCTCTCGTGCCGTCAGCAGTCCCGCCGCGACGTCCTCCTCCAGCGGCACGCGGCGGCGGGTGAGCCGGCCGTCCATGTCGCCGTTGCAGAGCGCGCCGGTCCCTGCGAGCCGCCGCCGCTGGGCCTGTCGCGCGCGCGCGACGCGCGCCCTCACGGCGGCGCTGGAGGGTCCCTCCCCCGCCGCCCCCACCAACTCGAGCGTGGGCACGGGGCGCACCTCGCAGACGAGGTCCAGGCGATCGAGCAGCGGCCCGCTCAGCCGGCGGAGGTAGCGGTCGCGCTCGCCCGTCGCGCACCGGCAACGGTCGGCCGAGCGCCCGCAGGGACAACGGTTGCAGGCGGCGACGAGGATCGCGTTGGCGGGGAACTCGAGCGTGCGCTGCGCCCGCATGATCTCGACACGGCCCTCCTCGAGCGGCTGGCGGAGAGCGTCGAGCGCGATCCGGCCGAACTCCGCGAGCTCGTCGAGGAAGAGGACGCCGCGATGGGCCAGCGTCAGCTCACCCGGTCGCGGCACCGCACCACCTCCCACGAGCCCCTGCGCCGAGATGGTGTGGTGGGGCGCCCGGAACGGACGCTCGCGGATCAACCGTCCCGAGGCGAGCCCGGCGGCGCTGTGCATCTGGGTGATCTCGAGTGCCTCGTCGAGATCCGGGGGCGGCAGGAGCCCGGGAAGCCTGCGGGCGAGCATCGTCTTCCCCACCCCGGGCGGCCCCACCATCAGGAGGTTGTGGCCACCCGCCGCGGCTATCTCGAGGGCCCGCTTCGCGTCCTGCTGGCCGCGCACGTCGAGCAGGTCCGGTCCGCCCGCGGCCGCGCCCACATCGCCACGATCGGGCTCGGCGCGGACGGGGGCGGCCTCGCCGCGAAGGAGGCTCGCGATCTCGGCCAGCGTCGTGGCCCCGATTACCTCCACCTCGCCGACCAGGGCCGCCTCGCCGGCGTTCTCGGGCGGCACGATCAGCCGCTGGTGGCCGGCCCCCCGGGCGCCCAGCGCGGCGGCGAGCGCGCCGCGCACGGTTCGCAGCTCCCCGCTCAGGGAGAGCTCGCCGCAGAGCGACGTCCGCTCGAGCGACTCGGGCGGCAGCTGGCCGCTCGCTGCCAGCAGCCCGACCGCAATCGCGAGGTCGAAGCCCGGCCCGGCCTTGCGAACATGCGCAGGCGCGAGGTTGACGGTGAGCCGCTTGAGCGGGAACGCCAGCCCGGAGTTCTGAACCGCGGCGCGAACACGCTCGCGCGACTCGCGAACCGCGCGATCCGGGAGCCCCACGAGGGTGAACGCGGGCAGGCCGGGGCGCACGTCCACTTCCACGGTCACGCCGTGGCTACGGACCCCTTCGAGCGCGAACGTGGAGACGCTGGCGAGCATCGCCGGAGAAGCTAGGCGGCGCCGGCATACCGGTGGGGACGCGCGAGTGACGGTTCAGTACCAACTCCCGGACCGGTTGTCGCGAAGTCGTCACGCTCGTTGCACACGGATCACGAGGGCATCCGTAGCTTGGATCGCGTGACCCACGAAGACGCACGTCGCGCGCTCGGCGCAGCCGGAGAGCGCCTCGCCGCAGCCCACCTGGAGGCGCGCGGCTTCCGGCTCATCGACCGCAACTTCCGCACCCGCTACGGCGAGCTGGACCTGGTCGCTGCCGACGAGCGCTACCTCGTCTTCTGCGAGGTCAAAGCGCGCTTGGCGCGCGGTCCGCGCGGTGTGCCGCAGCCGCTCGACCCGCTGGCGTCGGTCGACTGGCGCAAGCGCCGCCGGCTCCGGAGCATGGCGCGCGAGTGGCTCGCGGGACGGGACCGCAACGGCCCGCACCCGCCGGAGCTCCGCTTCGATGCCATCGGGGTCATCCTCGACCCGGCTGGCGCGCTCGTAGCCCTCGAGCACGTGGAACAGGCGTTCTAATGGCCTGTCTCGAAACCTGTGCGATGGCCGCTGGCCGCGGTACCGACCCTCTAGCCGAGCGCCAGCTGCTGGTAGGCGATCGACTGGAACGACATCCGGTGCAGCGGGGAGACGCCGTTGGCCGCTATCGCCGCCCGGTGCTCCGGGGTCGAGTAGCCCACGTTGGTCTGGAAGTCCCAGCCGGGGTGGCGCTCGGCGGCCTTGTGCATGAAGCGGTCACGGCTGACCTTCGCGAGAACGGACGCCGCGGCGATCGCCGCGCTGCGGCAGTCGCCGTCCACGACGGCGCGCTGCTCGAAGCCGAACTCCGGCACGCCGAACCCGTCGACCAGGCAGACGGTGCCCTCCTTCGCCACGCCGAGCAGGGCGGTCCGCAGGGCGTCGAGGTTCGTCACGTGCAGGCCACGGGAGTCGATTCCCCGCACGCAACGGGAAACGATGACCGAACGTGCCGCGGAGCGCAGGACGAGCGGATACAGCTCCTCCCGCGTCTCGGCCGTGTGCTGCTTGGAGTCGTTCAGCCGGCTGAGGGCGCGGCGGTCCCCGAGCGTGAGTCGCTCGAGGTCGAACAGCACCGCCGCCGCCACGAGTGGCCCGGCGAGGGAGCCGCGGCCTGCCTCGTCGGCGCCGGCCACATATCGGCAGCCCAGCTCACGATCGAACGCGAACAGCCTGCGTCCGCTGCCGGCCCGCGTGCGCGCGCGGGCGGTCCGGCGGGTGGCCCTGGCGCTGGCGCCTCGGTCCGGATCGGTGTCGGCGGTGCCCCGTCTCCCCACGCTCGGGCGATCATAGGTATCCCCACGGCGGAAGTGGAGCTAGAGCGTGCCGATGCGGTTCGGGGGCCAGTAGGTGGCGAACGCCTTGCCGATCATGGCGTCCTTCGTGATCGGCCCCCACTCGCGGCTGTCCGCGCTCTCGCCCCTGTTGTCGCCCATCATGTAGTACTCGCCCTTCGGAATGACGATCTCCTTGGGCAGGTCGCACAGCCCGCACTCGGAGTCGAGTCGCGCGAACGGTTCCTTCTGGCGCTTGCCGTTGAGGTAGACGGCCCCGTCGATGATCTTCACGCGGTCTCCGCCGACAGCCACCACGCGCTTGATGAAGTTCGTGTCGGAGCGTCCCCTGGTCGCCCGCGGGCAGGGCGAGTCGGGCGCGTGCTCGACTCCGCAGGTGTTGGAGTCGGCGCCGGCTGGGCGGCTTGAAGACCACGATGTCCCCCCGGTGGGGATCGCGGAAGCGGAAGCTGACCCGGTCCACGAGCACGCGCTGCCCGATCTCGAGGGTGGGCACCATCGACTCGCTCGGGATGCGAAACGGCTTGACGAGGAAGGCCTGGATCCCGAGCGCGAGGCCGAGCGCAACCGCCACGATCGTGACGAGCTCGACCAGCGAGCCACCGGCGCTCTTCTCCTTTGTGCCCGCCACGGCGATCCGCGACCGGGCCTAGCCCGTGGACTCGGTCCCGGGCTCCTCGTCGGCGTCGTCCGGCTTGTCGGCATCCTCGGCGTCGCCCGCGCCGGCGTCCTCGTCGGCGCGTTCTTCCGCTGCCGTGGCATCGCCCTCGGCGAGCGGCTCCTCGGCGGCGGCCACCTGCACCGGCGCGTCCGTCTCAGCCGCCTCGGCCTCGTCGGACTCCACGCGCGCCTCTGCAAGCTCGTCCTCGCCGGGGCGCGGAGCGTCGTCGGGCGGCATGGCACCGATCGCGTAAGACTCCTCCGCCGGACCCGTCCAGCGACGTTCGCGCACCCGCGCACGGCGGCCCACCCGGTCGCGAAGGTAGTAGAGCTTCGCCCGCCGGACGTCCCCGCGAGCCGCCACCTCGATGCGCTCGATCTTGGGCGAGTGGACCGGAAACGTCCGCTCCACCCCTACGCCAAAGGACTGCTTGCGGACCGTGAACGTCTCGCGCAGCCCGCTCCCCTGGCGCTTGATCACCACGCCCTCGAAGACCTGGGTGCGGCGCCGCGTGCCCTCGACCACCTGGAAGTGCACCCGCACGCGGTCACCGGCCTGGAAGGCAGGGACGCGGCGCAGCTGAGCGCGCTCGATGCTGTCGATGACGCCTGACATAGAGAGTGGGGTTGGCCCCCTGGGCCGGACCGGGGGCACAAGAGAGGCGCGAGCTCCCCGGGAGGCTTCGCGCACGGCCGCATGGTAGCGAAGCAACCCCCCGTCTCCGCGGCGGCTCGTTCAGTCGCCGCCGCCGCGCCGGCGGCTCTCCTCGAGGCGCCAGCGCTTGATCCGGCCGTGGTCTCCCGAGAGGAGAACGTCCGGGACCTGGTGTCCGTGCCAGTCCGGCGGGCGCGTGTAGTGCGGGTACTCGGGCGCGCCCTCGAGCGCCTCGCTGAACGATTCCTCGACCGCGCTCTCCTCGTGGCCGAGCGCGCCCGGGAGCTTGCGGATCACCGCGTCGCAGATGACCATGGCCGCCAGCTCGCCACCCGACAGGACGTACGGCCCGATCGACACGACGTCGCTTGCCAGGTGCTCATGCACCCGCTCGTCGAAGCCCTCGTAGCGGCCGCACAGAATCGTGAGCGCCGGCTCCCCGGCGAGCTCCGTGGCGAGCGAGTCGTCGAAGCGCCGCCCACCCGCGGCGAGCGCGATCACGCGGCGGTGAGCCGGGAGCCCCAGCGGGTCCACGTCGTAGCGCGCGCTCAGGGCGGCCTCCACCACGTCGGCCCGGATCACCATTCCCGCGCCGCCGCCGTAGGGCGCGTCGTCCACCTGGCCCGCTTTGAGCGGCGTGGTGGCGCGGAGGTCGAGAAAGGACAGCGAGTGCCCCAGGGTCTCGGCGTTGCGGACGTGACGCTGCTCGGCGAACCACGCGAACCAGCCCGGAAAGAGCGTGAAGACGTCGATCTCCATCAGAGCCCGAGGAACTCCTCGTCGATCTCGATGCGCCGTGCGGCGAAGTCCACCGAGCGAACCGCATCCGAGACGAGCGGCACCAGCGTCCCGTCCTCGAGCTCCAGCAGCGAGCAGGACGGGCCGTCGAGCACCCGGCCCACGCGGCCGCGACCGGGCACCTCGCAGCCCACGAGATCGCGCCGCGAGCCACTCGCCCTCCTCCAGCTCGGCGTCGACGAGCAGGCATTCACCGCGCAGCGGCCGCGCGTCCTCCACGTCGCTGAGCCGGATCAGGGGTCGCTCCCTCGTCCCGGCACGGCGCTCCACCCGCACCTGCCGCCCGGCCACGGTCAGCGCGGTGCCCTCGGGAAGATCGTGTCCGGCGGCCTCGACCCAGAAGCTGCCGTCCCACCCGTGCGACCGTCCGACGCGTCCGGCGGTGACGAGGGTCAATCCACCACGTCGACCAGCACACGCCGGTCGTGGCGCACCGCCGCGGCCTTCACCACGGAGCGCAACGCCGCGACGGTGCGGCCCCCACGGCCGATCACCTGACCGGCGTCGTCCTCGGCCACCCGCAACTCCAGCACCACGGTGCCGTCGTCCTCCTCGAATGCCTCGACCGAGACCTCGTCCGGCTGGTCGACCAGCGAGCGAGCGAGGTACTCGAGCAGCTGCTCCACTAGGAGTCGGGGTCGTCCGCCGGCGGCTCGTCCGCGGGTGCGTCGTCCGCTGCTGCGGGTTCCGCCGGAGCGGCCTCGGCCTCCGCCTCGGGGGCGTCCGCCGCGTCGGCGTCGGGCGCGGAGGCGGCCGAATCCTCGGCGACCGGGGCCTCGGCGGGCTCCGCCGGCGCGGCCGGCGCCGGCACGATCTCGGGCGTTGGGCCGCCGCTCTTCACCTGCGCCTTCATCAGCTGCTTGACCGTGTTGCTGGCCTGGGCGCCACGGGCGAGCCAGTGCTGGAGCCGCTCCTCGTCGATGCGGATCGTGGACGGGTGCGTCTGCGGGTTGTACTGCCCGATCGTCTCGATGAAGCGTCCGTCCCGGGGCGAGCGCTGGTCGGCCACCACCACGCGCCAGATCGGGTTCTTCTTGCTGCCTACGCGGGTGAGTCTTACTCGGACGGACATGAGGCGGGAGAGGTTAGCGACCGCCCGCCAGCTGCTGCAGCGAGGGCATCTTCCCCTGGGAGAGCTGGCGCATGACCTTCTTCATCTGGGCGAACTGCTTCACGAGCTGCGACACCGCCTGGACGGAGGTTCCCGATCCGTGGGCGATCCGCCGCCTGCGCGAACCGTCGATGATCTGTGGATTCGCCCGCTCCTGGGGCGTCATCGACAGGATGATCGCCTCGAGCCGGTCCAGCTCCTTCTCGCTCACCTGCAGCTGGCCGAGCTGCTTACCCACGCCCGGCATCATCCGGAGCAGGTTCTGCAGCGGCCCCATCTGGCGCACCTGCTTCATCTGGTCCAGGAAGTCGTCGAGCGTGAACTGCTCCTTGCGAATCTTCCGCTCGAGCTCCTGGGCCTGGCGCTCGTCCATCTGCCGCTCGGCCTTCTCCACGAGCGTCATGACGTCGCCCATCCCGAGGATCCGCTGGGCCATCCGGTCGGGGTGGAAGCGCTCGAAGTCCCCCAGCTTCTCCCCCGTGGAGGCGTAGATGATCGGCTTGCCGGTGATCGCCTTGACGGACAGGGCCGCGCCGCCGCGGGAGTCGCCGTCCAGCTTCGTCAGCACGACGCCGTCGAAGTCGGCGGTCTCCGCGAACTGCTCTGCCACGTTCACCGCGTCCTGGCCGGTCATGGCATCCACGACCAGGAGCACGTTGTGCGGCTTGGTGCGCTTCTTGACCTGGGCGAGCTCCTTCATGAGCTCCTCGTCCACGTGCAGCCGGCCGCTCGTATCCACGATCAGGGCGTCGCGGCGATCCTGGCGCGCCTGGTCGAGCGCCCACTCGGCGATGTCCACGGGGTCGCGCCCGGTGCCCTGCTCGTACACGGCCGCGCCCGCCTGGCCCGCGACCTTCACGAGCTGCTCCACGGCGGCCGGGCGGTACACGTCGCAGGCGGCCACGGCCACGTCCATGCCGTGCTCCTCGCGCAGGTGCACGGCGAGCTTGCCGCAGGCCGTGGTCTTGCCGGAGCCCTGGAGGCCCGCCATCAGGATCACCGTGGGCCCGGGCTTCGCGAAGGCGAGCTCCCGACCCGACCCTCCCATCAGGGTGGTGAGCTCCTCGGAGACGATCTTCACCACCTGCTGCCCGGGGTTCAGGGAGTCGAGGACCTCCTGGCCGAGCGCGCGCTCCTTCACCCCGGCGGTGAACTCCTTGACGACCTTGAAGTTCACGTCGGCCTCGAGCAGCGCGAGGCGCACCTGGCGCATCGCCTTGTTCACGTCGTCCTCGGTCAGCTTGCCGCGGGAGCGGACGTCGCCGAGGGCCTCCTGGAGGCGGTCGGAGAGGGTGTCGAACATGCCCGGCTGAGGCTACAGACTGGCCGCGGACCGGGACGGGTGCGCGCTCAGAGGACGGGCTGCGGCGGACGGCCCGCCTCGAAGTCGGCGATCGCCCGCTTCACGTCCGTGAGGAGGGTCATCCGGAGCACCCTGTCGCCTCTGAAGAGATAGCGCTGCGCCACGGGCTCGGCGAGCTCCACGCCGCTGCCGCGAGCGCGCATCGTGTTGGTGAGGATGATCAGCGCCTCGTCGTCGCTTTCGAGGACGCGGTGCACCTCCGAGTCCGTGATCTCCCAGAGCTCGTCCACCTCCTCCCCGAACTCGATGAGCCCGTCGTAGCCGCGGTAGACGGCCGGGTTCAGCACGCGGACCGTCGCATCCACCTCTACGTCGGGGTCCACGTTGCGCCGGATCGCCTCGAGGTCGCCGCGGCGCCAGTCCTCGGCCAGCTCGGTCAAGACCTCGGTCTTCGAGCGCGGCACCGCCAGGCGGCTACGGCTCGAGCTCTTCCGGCCTTGGCGGCGGGCCCGGCTCGGAAGGCTCCGGTGGCTTCGGCGGGCCCGACGACGGGAGCATCGAGCCGAGGTTGCCGAGCGCCTGGGTGATCTCGCTCGGGATGATCCAGACCTTGTTGGACTCGCCCTGGGCGATCTGGGGGAGCACCTGCAGGTACGAGTAGGCGAGCAGCTTGGGGTCGGCATCGCCGCGGTGGATCGCGTCGAAGACGGTCTCGATCGCCTTCGACTGCCCCTCGGCCTCGAGGATCTGGGACTCGCGCCGCCCCTCCGCCCTCAGGATGGCGCTCTGCTTCTCTCCCTCGGCGGTGAGGATCTGGGACTGCTTCACGCCCTCGGCGGTGAGGATCGTGGCCCGGCGGTCGCGCTCGGCGCGCATCTGCTTCTCCATCGCCTCCTGGATCGAGATCGGTGGGTCGACGGCCTTCAGCTCCACCCGGTTCACCCGGATCCCCCACTTCCCGGTGGCCTCGTCGAGCACGATGCGCAGGGCGGCGCTGACCTTGTCGCGGGAGGTGAGCGTCTCCTCGAGCGTCATCCCGCCGATCACGTTGCGGAGCGTGGTGACCGTGAGCTGCTCGATCGCGGCGATGTAGTCCGCGATCTCGTACGTGGCCGCCTTCGGGTCGGTCACCTGGAAGTAGATGACCGTGTCGATCTGGATCACGAGGTTGTCCTCGGTGATCACCGGCTGAGGCGGGAAGGAGACCACCGTCTCGCGGAGGTCGATGAGCGGCTTGACCCGGTCCACGTAGGGCACCACGAGCGTGAGCCCGGCGTCGAGGGTGCGGTGATAGCGGCCCAGCCGCTCCACGATCCCGGCGCGCGCCTGGGGCACGATCCGGATCCCGCGCGACAGCGTGACCAGCACCACCAAGGCCAGCACACCAACCACGATCAGGGTTGCCACGGGCCACTACCTCCTATTCCGAGACGAGCGCCGTGGCGCCGTCGATCTTGAGCACGTCCACGCGGGCGCCGGGCTCCATGACCTCGTCCTCATCGTAGGCGCGGGCCGACCAGACCTCGCCGCCGATCTTGACGCAGCCGCCGTTGCCGTCCACTCGCTCGATCACGACGGCGCGCGACCCGACGAGCGCGGCTACCCCGGTTCGTAGCCGGGCGGGCGTGTTCAGGTGACGGCGGGCTATCGGGCGCAGGATCACGATCGACGACGCCGCAACCAGCGTGAAGACCACGAGCTGAAGCGCTGCCCCGGCACCCACGAGCGCCACGGCTGCCGCAACCAGCGCGGCCGCGGCGATCGGCCCCAGGAACAGGCTTAGCGTGAAGATCTCGCCCACGGCCAGCGCGCCGGCGGCGATCACCCAGAGCACCCAGTCGTCCATGCTCAGTCCATTCTGACGGTTGCGGAGCGCGGGCCCCGCCAGAACGCTTAAGAGCTGTTCGAAACCTGCGCGATGGCCAGAGCGGTCAGGACCGAGCAGGGCGCCGGACACGAGCAGTCAGCCGGTGGCTAGGCGAGCATCGTGAACGGCGATCCTGCGACGGTAATGGCCGCTCTCGGACCCGGCAGGGTTCTGAGACAGGCTCCTGACCGGCCCGGCGGCCAGCCGCTCGCGGGCGCCCCGCAGCCGCGTGCGCAGCAGCGCGGCGGCGCGTCCGCTGTCGAGCGCGCAGTTGCGCGGGCGCGTGAGCCGGGCCGCCGCGATCGACGTGCGCCGGATCCGCGCGGTGGGAAGCCCCGCCGCGCCGGCCACCAGGCACGCGAACTCGTAGCGGCTCACCACCTCGGCTCCGGCGAGGTTCAGGACACCCCGCTCGGGACGCTCGAGGAGCTCGAGCAGGGCCGCCGCCAGCTCGTGCACCAGCACCGGGCAGCGCAGCTCGTCGTCGAAGAAGCCGAGGTCGCCCTCGCCGCGCGCCGCCTCGATTGCGAGCCGCTCGTGGCGGCTCGCACCCCCGCCTCCGTAGATCAGCGACGTCCGCGCGAGCAGCGCCTCGGGGTGCGCCTCCGCGACCGCCAGCTCGGCGTCCGCCTTTGCCCGGCCGTACTCGGTGATCGGGGACGGAGCGTCGGACTCGTCGTAGGGCGAGGGCTTCGTGCCGTCGAAGATGACGTCGCTCGAGAGGTGGACGAGCCGGGCGCCCACCGCCGCCGCGGCTGCGGCCATCGCGGCCGCCCCGTCCACCGTGGTCTCGCGCGCGCCCTCGCCCTCCTGCCGGTAGGCGGTGTGCACCACAGCACTCGGCCGCACGCGCTCCAGCAGGGCGCTCACGGCGCCCGCGTCGCGCACGTCGAGCTCGATCCAGTCCACGCCGGCTTCGCCGCGAGGAGTACTCGAGAGATACGTGGCGGCGAGCGGGCGGCCGGCCGCCTGGCGCAGCAGCTCGCCGCCGAGGTATCCGGTCCCGCCGGTGACGAGGAGCGGGCCCATCGGACCTACGGCGCGAGGATCGCCTTCGCGAAGTCGTCAGGGTCGAAGGGGCGCAGATCCTCGAGCGCCTCGCCGATGCCGATCAGCTTCACCGGCACCCCGAGCTCCTCCGCGATCGCCAGCGCGATCCCGCCCTTCGCGGTCCCGTCCAGCTTCGTGAGCGCAATGCCGGTCACGTCCACCGCGTCCTTGAACAGGAGCGCCTGACGCAAGCCGTTCTGCCCGGTCGTGGCGTCGATGGTGAGGAGGGTCTCGTGGGGCGCGCCGGGTACCCGCCCGGCGATCACCTTGCGGATCTTGCGCAGCTCGTCCATCAGGTGCTGCTGGGTGTGCAGGCGGCCGGCCGTGTCCACGATGACCACGTCGTGCCCACGCGACTCGGCCGCGTCGAGGGCGTCGTAGACCACGGCGCCCGGATCCGAGCCCGAGTCGCCGCGCACGATCTCGCTGCCGGCGCGCTCCGCCCAGGTGGTGAGCTGCTCTGCGGCGGCGGCTCGGAAGGTGTCGCCGGCGGCGAGCAGCACCGAGCGGCCCAGCTCCTTCTGGAGGTGCCAGGCCATCTTGCCGATCGTGGTGGTCTTGCCGCTGCCGTTCACCCCGGTCATGAGGATCACCGTGGGCTTGCCGTTCAGCGGGATGGTGTCGCCCTCGAGCCGCGCGGTGTCGGCGAGCAGCTCCGTGAGGCGCCGCGTGAGGTCCTCGCCGCCGGTCAGCTCGCCGCCGGCGGCCTCGCCCTCCAGCCGCTCGACGATCCGTGCCGTGGTGGGGGCGCCCACGTCGGCGTAGATGAGCGTCTCCTCGAGGCGCTCGAACGCCTCCTCGTCGAGCGACTGGAACATCGTGGCCTGGAGCTCCGCTCCGAGCGCCTGGCGCGTCTTCGACATGTTGTCGCGGAGACGGCGGAAGAAGCCGCCGCGCTGCTCCTCCTCCTCCGGGGCGGCGGCCTCCGGTTCCTCGCCGGTGGCGAACAGCTCCTGCCAGCTTCGGGCCATGGCGCGGTCAGGCCACGGCTTCTTCCGCGCTGCGCCCGCCCAGCTTGCGCGAGACCACGCGGGACACGCCGTCGCCGCCCATGCTCACCCCGTAGAGCGTGTCGGCGGCGTCCATCGTGCGCTTCTGGTGCGTGACGACGATGAACTGCGCACGATCCGAGTAACGGCGCACCAGCTCGAGGAAGCGATCGATGTTGATGTCGTCGAGCGCCGCCTCCACCTCGTCGAGGATGTAGAACGGGCAAGGGCGGGCGAGGAAGACGGCGAACATGAAGGCGAGCGCCACGAGCGACTTCTCGCCGCCCGAGAGCAGCGACAGGCGCTTCGTGGACTTGCCCGGCGGCGTGACCTCGATCTCCACCCCCATCTCGGGCGCCTCGTCCTCCTCGGGCTCCTCGTGGGCGGAGGCCTCGCCCTCCGGCGTCTCGCCGCCGACGACGGAGCGCGGCACCTGATCGGCGCGTACCAGGCGCAGTCGCCCGCGGCCGCCGGGGAAGAGGTGCTCCACCACATCCTCGAAGTTCCGCGCGGCCGCGGCGAAGGTCTGCTCGAAGCTCTCCTTGATGCGCCGGTCGGTCTCCTTGATGAGGCCCTCGAGCTCGGCCAGCGCACCCTCGAGGTCACGGCGCTGGGCCTCGAGCTCGTCCACGTGCGTGACCGCCTCCTCGTACTCGCGCCCGGCGAGCGGGTTGACCGGGCCGAGCTGCTCGCGGCGCATGCGCAGCCGCTCCACCCGAGCCGCGAGGGCGGCGCGCTCCTCGTCGGGCAGCGCCTCGGTCGCGGGCTCGGGCTCGAGCCCCAGCCTGCCGGCCAGCTCGCCGAGCTCACGCTGCACCTCGGTCGCGGAGTCACGCGCCTGCTGGGCGCCGACCTCGGTGGCGGTGACCGCGTCGCTCGCCTGCTTGAGCCGTGCCTGGAGCTCCGACTCCTCATGGGCGCAGGCCCGCAGGGCCGCGGCGGTCTCCTCGCCGGCCGCGGCTCCTGCGTCGAGCTCGCGGCCCAGCACGTCACGACGGGCCTCGACGGCCGCAAGCGCGCCGGCCAGCGCCGCTGCCACGCGCTCGGCCGCGGCGCTCAGCTCGATGTCGGTCTGGACGCCGGCGTGAAGCGCATCCAGTGCGCCGGCGCGCTCCGCCCGCTCGCGCGCGGCGCGCTCGGCGAGGCGCTGCTCCCCACGCAGGTCGGCGCTCAGGCCGGCGCGGCGGGCGCTCTCTGGTCCTTCGTCCGCGCTCTCGCGCCGGCGCTCCAGAAGCCAGCGCGCCCGCTCGGCCTCGTCGCCGGCCTCTGCGTGCTCGCGCGCGGCCTGGCGCAGGGCTACCTCGGCCTCCTCGCGCCCCGCGTCGGCGCCGGCCACGGCCGCGGCAGCCGTCTCGATGTCCGCGCGCGCCCGCTTCTCGTCGGCCGCGGCCTGCTCGGATGCCGACACGAGCGCCTCACGACGGGCCACCTCCTCGAGCAGTTGCTCACCGCCACCCGCGGGCGCTTGCGAGAGCTCGCCCGTGGAGGCGTCGAGCAGGCGCCCGGCGCGCGTGACCGCCACGCCGCGGAACGAGCCGGACACCGACCGCAGGGACTCCACCACCCAGACGTCGCCGAGCAGCCGCTCGGCCAGCCGCGCGACGCCCGGCTCGGGCGTCACGTGCGCCAGCAGGCGCGTGGCCCCGGCCACGGGCGCCTGCCCCACCGGGCGCCCGTGTGCGCGCGAGGCGATGAGCGCGGTGGCGCCGCCGCCGTCCGCCTGGTCGAGCAACTGCTCCCCAGCCGCGAGGTCTTCCACGACCGATGCCGTGAGGCGGGCGCCCAGCGCCGCGGACAGGGCGGGCTCGTACCCGGACTCCGCCTTGAGGCCCTCCACGAGTGCGGGCGCCTGGCCGGGGGCGGACCCGGCGCCGCGCACGAGCCGGTTCAGAGCCGCGAGCTCGGCGCCGGCGTCGGCTGCCCGCGAGCGCGCCGCCTCCAGCACGCGCTCGGCCTCGCGGCGGGCGTGCCGGGCCTCGTCCGCGGTCCGTTCGGCGGCGTCGAGGGCGCCACGGCGGTCGCCGACCTGGGACTCGAGCTCCGCGGCGCGCGAACGCGCTGCGGCGAGGGTGGACTCGAGCCCGGCGAGCTCGCGCCCGCGACGCTCCTCGGCGTCGGAGTCGAGACGGCCGAGCTCGGCCTCGAGCGCGCGTATCCGCTCGCCCGCGCTCGAGCGCGTCCCAGGCGGTCCGCGCGGCGTGGTCGCCGTCCTCGGGTGGCCGCGGCAGCTCGTGGTCAGGGAGCTCGGCGCGCGCGCCCGCGGCCATCGTGGCCTCGCGCTCGAAGACCGCCAGCTGCTCCTCGCGCCGCCCGCGGCGCTCCTGCGCGGCGGTGGCCTGGTCGCGTACCCGCTCGAGCCGCATCCGGATGCGCTCCGCCGCGGAGCCGGCGTCGTAGCGCCTGGCCTGGATCCGCTCGCGCTGCCGGCTCTGGTCGGCGAACGCGCGCTCGGCCTCCTCGCGCCGGGCGGCGACCGCGGCGAGCAGCCGCTCGGCCTCGTCGCGCTCGGCGCCGGCGGCGAGGGCACGCGCCTCCGCCTCGGCGAGCGCGGCCCGTGCCGCGCGCGCAGCGTCGGCCGCCAGCGCCATGCGGGCCTCGAGCGACTGGCGCTCGATCCGCTCGTGCAGCTCGGCGGCCTCAGCCTGGCGCTTCAGCGGGCGCAGCCGCGAGCGCGCCTCGCGCTCCACGTCCAGCGCTCGCGACAGGTTCTCCTCGGTCCGCTCCAGCTTCAGCTGGGCGCGGCGGCGGCGCTTGCGGTGCTTCCCGAGCCCCGCCGCCTCCTCGATCATCAGGCGCCGCTCCCGTGGCCGCGAGAGGACGATCTGCTCGACCTTGCCCTGGGAGACGACGGAATGCATCTCCTTGCCGAGACCGGAGTCCGAGAGCACCTCGAGCACGTCCACGAGCCGGCAGCGCGCACCGTTGAGCCGGTACTCGCCCTCGCCGTCACGCCCGAGCTTGCGGACGATCGAGATCTCGGAGAAGTCGGTGGGCAGCGCGCCGTCCGAGTTGTCGATCACGACCTCCACCTCGGCGGCCCCTGAGCCGCCCACCCCGTGCCCGCCGGCGAAGATCACGTCCTTCATCGTCTGCCCCCGGATCGCGAGCGGGCTCTGCTCGCCGAGCGCCCAGAGCACGCCGTCCGTGATGTTCGACTTGCCCGAGCCGTTCGGGCCGACGATCACGGACACCCCCGGCCCGAACTCGAGCTTGGTCCGGGACGGGAAGGACTTGAAGCCCTTCATCGCGATCGACCTGAGGTGCATCAGCCGACTGCCCCTTCTTCGAGGGCGGTGAGCGCGTGGAGCGCAGCCTCCTGCTCCGCGCCCTTCTTCGTCTTTCCCTCCCCGCGGCCCAGCTCCTGCCCGGCGACCTCGGCCACCACGACGAAGCTGCGCTCGTGCGCCGGGCCCTGCTCGGCGACGGTGCGGTAGTCCACCAGCTCCGCGCGCCGTGCCAGCCGCTCCTGGAGCACCGACTTGTAGTCCACGGGGTGTTCCAGCGCCTCGTCGATCTCCTCGGCGAACGACGCGACGACCGCCGGGCCGGTTCGCTCGAAGCCGAACTCGAGGTAGGCCGCCCCGATGATCGCCTCGCAGACCGAGGCCAGCACACGCTCCGACTCCACCAGCGTCTGCGCGCCGCGCCCGGCCCCGCCGTGCGGGCGCCGCGTCGCGGAGCGCGTCGGCCACGCCCAGCTCGTGTGCCACCCGGGCGCACGACGCGCCGCTGACCGCCTGTGCCCTGACCTTGGTGAGCCGGCCGGCCCCGTGGCGCTCGAAGCGCGGGAACAGGTGCGTGGACACGGCGAGGCTCAGGACCACGTCCCCCAGGAAGGCCAGGCGCTCGTAGGACTCGGCCCGGTGATCGACCCACGAGGCATGCGTGAAGACCTGCCGCCGGAGAGTCTCCGGCAGCGCGTCGAGGAGCTCGCGAAGGGTCTCACGCCTCTGCAGCATGGGCGGCTACGAAGTCCGCGGCCTGACCGACCGTGAGGATCTTGGCCGCCTCCTCGTCGGGGATCCGGATCCCGTAGCTGTCCTCTAGCTCGACCACCAGCTCGACGAGGTCGAGGGAGTCCGCCTCCAGGTCCTCCCGGAAGCGGGTGCCCTCGGCGATCCGCCCGGGGTCCACCTCGAGCTCCGCGGACAGGTGCCCGCGAATGCGCTCGAGTACCTCGTCGCGTTCCAAACCGGTCCCCGCCTAGGCGCTGCCGTGGGTGTCGGGCGTCATCTCGGCGACGCTACCAGCGCGCGCGGATCGCAATGCCCCGGCGGCTTCGAGCGCCGCGGCGGTGCGCCCGACCATGTCCTCGTCCACGGCGCGCCGGGCCAGGCCGACAGCGCTGGCGATGCCGCGCGGACCGAAGCTGCCGTGGGCCACCACCACCGGCTTGCGGAGGCCGAGCAGGATCGCCCCCCCGACCGCCTCGGGGTCGAGCTCGTCGCGCAGCCGGCCCACCCGGCCGCGGATCAGGAGACCGCCGAGCGCGGACACCGGGCTCGAGCGGACCGCGCTCGCAATGGCGTCGCGCACGAGGCGCGAGGTGCCTTCGAGCACCTTGAGGGCCACGTTGCCGGTGAAGCCGTCCGTGACCACCACGTCGGCGCCGGCGCCCGGCAGGTCGAAGCCCTCGACGTTGCCGACGAAGTTGAGGCCGCCCGACTCCTCGATGCGCTCCCGTGCGGCGAGCACCTGGGGCGTGCCCTTGCCCGACTCCTCGCCCACCGACAGGAGGCCCACCCGCGGCCGCTCCTGGCCGTACACGGCCTCCATGAAGCAGGCGCCCATGTACGCGAACTGCACGAGGTGCTCGGGCCGGGCCTCGACGCTGGCGCCTGCGTCGAGGAGGAGCACGGGACCGCCCGGGATCGGGAGCAGCACGGCCAGCGCGGGCCGGTGTACCCCGCGCAGGCGCTTGATCTGCAGGGTTGCGGCGGCCAGCGTCGGGCCGGTGCTGCCGGCGGACACGAGCGCGTCGGCGCGCCCGTCGGCCACGGCCCGTGCGGCGAGGACGATCGATGCGTCCGGCTTCGATCTGACGGCTTGGGCGGGCTCCTCGTGGCCGCCGATGGAGAGCGGAGCGTCCACCACCTCCACCAGCCCGGCGTCCGCGCCGACGGCGGAAGCGGGACCGAAGAGCAGCACCCCCACCCCGGAGCGGCGCGCACCCTCGGCGACGGCGGCCGGCCCCTGGTCGGCGCCGTTCGCGTCGACCGCGATCACGGCCTACGAATCGTCGGTGTCGTCCGGGCGCCGCACGACGACCTCACGCCCGGCGTAGGTACCGCAGTTGGGGCAGACGCGGTGCGGGAGCCGCGGCTCGTGGCAGCGCGGGCAGTGGCGCAGGTGCGGCGCTTCGATCTTGTGCTGCGACCGGCGCTTGTTGGTCCGCGAGTGGGACTGTCTCTGCTTGGGGACGGCCATGGAGCGAGGCAGTCTAGCGCCGGGCCTGCGGAGGGCCTCGACCAGGTCGTCCGCCGGCCCGGCCGGGCCGCTGTCCCTAGCCGACTGCGACTACTCGAAGTGAAGCTCGCTGAGGGCGGCCCAGCGCGGATCGGGCTCGCGCTCGTGGGCGTGGCCGGGAGCGGCCGTGTTCAGGTTCTCGCCGCACACGACGCAGAGGCCCAGGCAGTCCTCGGCGCAGACGATCTGGGTGGGGAGGGCGAGCGCGAGGGCGTCCCGGACCCAGGCCGCCACGTCGAGCTCGTCCCCCTCGAGGTACGGGGAGCTGAGCTCCTCCACGTCGCCCGGCTGGTCGACCTCGCGCGCATCGACGGCGACCGCGTGCTTCGCGGGCTCGAGGCAGCGCATGCACGGGCCTTCCAGCCCGGCCTCGAAGCGCAGGCGCAGCGAGTACCCGCTCGTGGTGTGCGCCACGTCCACCAGCGCGTCCACCTCCTGATCGCGGACGCCGTAGTGCTGACCGCCGAAGTCGAAGCCCGCCACCGGCACGCGGAGCTGCAGCCGGCGGCCCTCTCCGGACGACAGTTGGAGCCGTCCGAGGTCGAAGATCTCGGTCCGCTGGCTCATGCTTCCGAGATTAGCGCCGCGCGGCCGCGATCAGGGGCAGCCGTCGCCCTACTGCTTGACCCCGATCAGCTCGATCCGGTAGCCGTCGGGATCGCGGACGAAGCAGATCATCGGGCCTTCGGTGCGTCCGCCGGGACGGTAGGGCGGCTTCTCCGGCTCGATGCCCTCGCTGCCGAGCGCGCCCAGGGTTTCCTCGAGGTCGTCCACCGCGATGGCGATGTGGTTGTAGCCGGTGCCGAGCTCGTACGAGTCCACGCCGTGGTTGTAGGTCAGCTCGAGCCGGGGATCCTCGCCGGGCAGGCCCATGAAGACGTTGATCGCCTCGTCGCCGATGGGCATCCGGGCCACTTCCTCGAAGCCGAGCTTCTCGTAGAAGGCGACCGAGCGATCGATGTCGCCGATCCGGTAGCAGGTGTGGAGGTATGCGGGCACGCCGCGCAGGCTACCGCCCCGGAAACCACTAGAGCCACGCCCTTCCCCTTGGAAGAGCGTGGCTCCGCGGTACGTCGTTAGCTCTCAGGTGAGCTGGCCTGCTCAGCCTCTGTCCGTGGCCACCCTCCGTAGACCAACGCCGAGGCCCATGAGTCCGGCTGCGACGACCAGAAGCAGGGGGACGTTGCTGCCGGTGAACGGCAGGGTCCCTGCTGTGGACGCCTCGGCGGTCCCGGCAACGCCACCGGTGGGAAGGCCGGAGCCCCCACCGCCTGGCACTTCCTGGCCCGCTTCGGACTCGGGGAGAACTTCACCCTGCTCGCCGCCGGTGGGAGTTTCGCCGGTCGGCGGGCTCTCGCCCGTGGGCGGGGTCTCGCCGGTCGGCGGAGTCTCGCCCGTGGGCGGGGTCTCACCGGTCGGCGGAGTCTCGCCCGTGGGCGGGGTCTCGCCGGTCGGCGGAGTCTCGCCCGTGGGCGGGGTCTCACCGGTCGGCGGAGTCTCGCCCGTGGGCGGGGTCTCACCGGTCGGCGGAGTCTCGCCCGTGGGCGGGGTCTCGCCAGTCGGCGGAGTCTCGCCCGTGGGCGGGGTCTCGCCAGTCGGCGGAGTCTCGCCCGTGGGCGGGGTCTCACCGGTCGGCGGAGTCTCGCCCGTGGGCGGGGTCTCGCCAGTCGGCGGAGTCTCGCCCGTGGGCGGGGTCTCACCAGTCGGCGGGGTCTCGCCCGTGGGCGGGGTCTCGCCCGTCGGGGGCTTCTCCCCACCGGGCGGAGGCTTCTCTCCGCCCGGAGGCGTCTCTCCACCGGTGGGAGGCTTCTCGCCGCCCGGCGGTGGCTGGTTGTGACCGCCACCCGGAGGCTTCTCGCCGCCGGGGGGCTGCTCTTCCTCGCAGGGTTGCTTACCGCCGGATCCTTCCGTCGGTGGCTTCCCTCCGCCCGGGGTGTGTCCCTCGGACGGCGGAGTCCCTTCCGGGCCATTCCAGCCAGGGCTTCCGTGATCGGACCCGGTATCACCGTGGTCGCTTCCGGAATCTCCGTGATCGGACCCGGTATCACCGTGGTCCCATCCATGGTCGGACTCGGACTTCCCGTGGTCCGACCCGGAGCTGTCATGGCCCGACCAGGAACTTCCGTGGTCGGACCCCGACTGGCCCTGAGACGAGTGGCTGCCGCCGGCGAATGCGTCACCGGCGCTCACCAAGGAGAGCCAAAGTGCGATGGCAAGGGCGGAGAGCCAAAGAAGCCCCCGCCTCGTGCCAGCGGCACTCGGCTCGGAAAGGTGCATAGATTCTCCCTTCGCGGGTTGCGTAGGCGGCAAAGAGGGACCCGGCCGAACCCACCCGGCTGGCCCCACGGACTGGACGAGTGAAACAGCAACCTCGGATGTTTTCCCCCGGGAACCAGAACGAAAGCTCCCAAATTGCGAGCAAAACACTCTCGATGCACGGCTTACAAGGCGGCTGCCGGTGCGTCCCGACGGCGGGGAGCATAGGGGTCCGAGCCGACGCTCGGCGCCAGCACGGCTCGCGGTGGCGCGCACGCTCCGTGGAAGCGGCGCCTCTCCCGCCTCGATTCACAGCCGGATCGCCGGTTACACGGGCGGTTACACCGGCGCTAAGCCGCGCTGGCGGCTGGACCGCGTGCGGTGCGCAGCCGGCCGAGCCGGCTGCTTCCGCAGACCCCATCGGTGCGCAGCCGGCCGAGCCGGCTGCTTCCGCCCTACGAGACCTCGGCCTCCTCGCGGCCCTGGAGCCGGTCGCGTCCGCGCTGGACGGCCGCGATGAACTTCGTGAGGTTGACCTCGAGCGTGTTCAGGATGTCGTCGGCGTAGTCCTCGGCGCCGAGCCGGATCTCACGCTCGCGCGCACGGGCGTCCTCGATGATCTCCTCCGCCTGGCGCTCGGCCTGCTTGACGATCTCCTCCTCGCCGATGAGCCGGACCTGCTCCTCGCGCGCCTCGCGGACGACTCGCTCCGCCTCGCGCTTGGCCTCGGCGAGCATCTCCTGCCGCTCCTTCACGATCCAGCGCGCCTGCTTGATCTCCTCGGGGATCGTGGCGCGCATCTGGTCGAGGATGTCGTAGACCTCCTCCTTGTCCACGCGCACCGTGTCGGTGAGCGGGACGACCTTCGCGTTGTGGATCGTGTCGTCGAGCTTGTCGATCAGGACCAGGACGTCCATGGGCTCTCTACCTCCGCGGGCCCGCGGGCCACGCGCTCCGGTTGATCGGCATTGACGTCACGTTCTCAGATCCCCCAGTTCTTCAGCGCTTGAGCTCTTCCTGCAATCGGACGGCCACGGCGTCGGGCACGAGCCCGCTGATATCGCCGCCGAACATCGCCAGCTCCTTGATCCCACTCGAGGACAGGAAGCTGAACTGTGGCGCGGCCATCAGGTAGGTGCTCTCGATGTCGGGCGCCATCTTCCGGTTGAGCTGGTTCATCTCGAACTCGTATTCGAAGTCCGAGATCGCCCGCAACCCCTTGACGATGGCCTTGGCCCCGTGCTCGCGGGCGAAATCGACGAGGAGGTTATCAAAGGGTTTTACCTGCACATTGGGCAAATCCGCCGTGCCCTCGCGGATGAACGCAACGCGCTCCTCGGCCGAGAACAGGGTCTTGCTCTTGCGTACCGGCTGGTTCACGACCCCGACGATCACGTGATCGAACACGGCAGCGGCCCGGCCGATGATGTCGAGGTGCCCCATCGTGACGGGGTCGTACGACCCCGGCAGGACCGCCGTGCCCCCGTTTCGCTCAGCCATGGATCGCGATCCGGGTGTCGCCGTATGCGCGTTCGCGGATGAGCGGGAGCGAGAGCTCCAGCGGCGTCCGCGTGCTTGATTCGGTCACGATCAGGGCGTCCTCGGTGAGCACCGCCGGGAGGGCCGCGGACAGCGGCTCGCTCAGGCGGGAGGCGGAATCATACGGGGGGTCGACGAACACGAGGTCGAACGGGCCCTCTGACGCGGCCAGGAAACGCAGGGCGTCCTGCCTGCGCACGTCCGCTCCGGCGACCCCCAGCGCCTCGAGGTTGCGCCGGATCGCGTCCACCGCAGCCGCGTCGCGCTCCACGAACACCGCCGACTCGGCGCCGCGCGAGAGCGCCTCGATGCCAAGCGCGCCGGAGCCGGCGTAGAGGTCGAGCACGCGCGCGCCGCGGACCTCGCCGAGCATCGAGAACAGCGCCTCGCGAACGCGGTCGGCGGTCGGCCGCGTGGCACGCCCGCGCGGTGCCCGGAGCCGCCTGCCTCCGAACTCCCCGGCGACGATCCTCACGCCGGGATCGGGTCCAGCTCCGAGCCGAAGCGCGCCGCCACTGCGTCGCGCAGCAGCGCGTGCTCGGGGGCGCTCAGGTCGGGATCGCCACGCAGGAGCTCGTCGGCGCGGTCGCGCGCGCGCACGAGCAGCTCGGTGTCCTCGGGCAGCCGCGCCACCCGCAGCTCGGGCAGCCCGTGCTGGCGAGTGCCGAGCACGTCACCGGCGCCGCGGAGCTCGAGGTCCACCTCCGCGAGGCGGAAGCCGTCGTCCTCGCCGGCGATCGCGTCGAGACGCGGCAGCTTGGCGTCGCCGAACAGGATGCAGACCGAGCCGTGTCCCCCGCGGCCCACCCGGCCGCGGAGCTGGTGGAGCTGCGAGAGCCCGTAGCGCTCCGCGGCCTCGATCAGCATCACCGTCGCGTTCGGCACGTCGATCCCGACCTCGATCACGCTGGTGGCCACGAGCACGTCGGCCTTGCCCTCGGCGAACGCCTCCATCGCAGCCTGCTTTGCCTTCGACGGGAGCTGGCCGTGAATCAGCTCGACTCGCTGGTCGCGAAACTCCGTGGAGCGCAGCCGCTCGAATTCGGCGGTGGCCGCCGTGGCCTGCAGCGCCTCGGACTCCTCGACCAGCGGGCAGACGACGAAGCACTGGCGGCCGGCGGCGATCTCCTCGCGGATCCGCTCGTACGCGCGCCGCCGCGCTCGGGCGCCGTCCACCACGAAGGTCTCGACCGGCCGGCGCCCCGCGGGCAGCTCGCGAAGGACGCTCGCGTCGAGGTCCCCGTAGGCGGTGAGGGACAGGGTGCGCGGGATCGGCGTGGCCGTCATGTGAAGCGCGTGCGGCGTGAGGCCGTCGGGGGCCTTGGCGTCCATCGCGGCCCGCTGGCGCACGCCGAAGCGGTGCTGCTCGTCCACGACGACGACCGCCAGGTCGCGGAACTCCACGGGCTCCTCGATCAGGGCGTGCGTGCCGACCACGAGTTGGAGCGCGCCCGAGCCGAGCGCCCCGAGTAGATCGCGGCGCCGCGCGGCCGGCGTGGAGCCCGTGAGCAGCTCGAGCGGCAGGGCGCCGCCCAGGAGCCGGTCGAGCGTCCGGTGGTGCTGCTCCGCCAGCGTCTCGGTGGGCGCCATCAGCGCGGCCTGGGCGCCGTTCTCCACGGCCCGCAGCATCGCGTGCAGCGCAACGACGGTCTTCCCCGCGCCGACCTCTCCCATCAGGAGGCGCTGCATCGGCCGGTCGCGGGCGAGATCCTCGTCGATCTCCGCCAGCGCGCCCTTCTGGTCCCCCGTGAGCTCGAAGGGCAGCGACCAGCGCCAGCGGTCCACCACCACGCCACGGGCATCGAGCGGGCGGGCGCTGCGCGCCTGCCTGCGCGAGCGCCGCCGCCCGGCCACCGCCAGCTGAAGCAGCAGGAGCTCCTCGAAGGCGAGCCGCCGCCGGGCCCCGTTCTCGTCCTCCTCGCTGTCCGGGAAGTGCGCGCCCGCGAGGGCGGCCGCACGCTCCGGCAGCGCCTCGCTCACGCGCAGCGTCGCCGGGAGCGGCTCCGGGGTGAGCAGGAAGCGGCCGCGCGCGTCCCAGACCAGCGCGCGCAGACGCCCTGCGCTGAGACCCTCCGTGGCGGGGTGCACCGGCACGAGACCGACCGTGTGCACGGGCGCGTCTTCGCCGAGCGGCTCGTGCTCGGACACCCAGAACTCGCCGCGCCGGCGCAGCCTGCCGTGGAGCAGCACACTCGACCCCTCTCCGAGCTGGCGGGCGATCCACGGCTGGTTGAACCACACGGCGAGGAGCGGCCCGCTCTCGTCGGCCGCCCGCGCCTCCACGCGCTTGCGGCGCCGGTCGCGCATCGGCCGGATGCTCACCGAGCGAACGGCCACGGCGATGGTGGCGTCCTCGCCCAGGGCGAGATCCGCCACCCGGCGGACGTCGCGCCGGTCGCGGTGCGAGTGCGGCAGGTGCTCGACCAGGTCGCCGAAGGTCTCGATCCCCAGGCTCGCGAGCGCCTTGCCCGGGGCCCCGGCCAGCGCCACGCCCTCGCGCAGCGCGTCGGGGCGGGGATACGACCGTATGGGTGCTGAGCTGATCTCCTCGGCGGTCAGCGCTGCCGTCGATGCGAAGCGGGTCACTCCGCGCAGAGCAGCCACCACCAGGCGGGTTGACCGCCCTCGTGGTACTCGACCTCCACCCCATCGGGCATGTGGGTCTCGACCCACTCCCGATCGAGCGGCGCCCCCGCGCCGGCGAGGCAGGTGACCAGCTCGGTCCCGCCTGCGAGGCGCTCGAGCGTCTCCGCGAGGGTGCGCTCGGGATCGCCCCAGGCCACCAGCTCGCCGCCGGCGTAGCCCACGGCCTCCCCGGCGGCGAAGCGCCCGCGAACGTCGTCGCGCGCGGCGGGGGCCACCCCGCCCACGCGCAGTGCATCCGCTGCGCGGCCCACGGCCTCGGCGTTCACCTCGGCGCCCGCGGTCGGGTCGAAGGCGAGCAGCGCGGCAAGGCCCTCCTGCGGCGCCGTGGTGGGCACCACGCGGGCGGGCTTCTCGGACAGCTCGGCGGCGCGCTCGGCGGCCAGGATCACGTTGGGGCTGTTCGGGAGGACGAGCACCTCCTCGCCGCCCGCCGCGTGCATGCCCGCGAGCAGCTCGTAGGTGGACGGGTTCATCGTCGCGCCGCCGTCCACCACCAGCACGCCGAGCTCCTCGTAGAGACGCCGAACGCCCGCGCCGCTGGCCACCGCCACGACCGTGCATGTCGCGTCGGGCGCCGGGGCCCGGTCCGCCAGGCGCGCGCTGCGCTCGGCCACCTGCTCGTGCATGTCGGCCACGTCGAAGCGCGAGACCTCGCCGATCGCGTCGAAGATCGCGACCGCCTGCTCGGGCTCGTCCGTATGCAGGTGCACCCGGAGGGTGCGCTCGTCGCCGACCACGAGGACGGAGTCCCCGATCGTCTCGAGCCCGGGCACGAAGGAGCTGGCCTCGAGCCCGGCGCCGGTCACGGCGAAGTTCGTGCAGTAGCGGAAGCTCGACGACTCGTGCTCGGGGCGGTGCAGCGCCGCGGGCGCGATCTGGTGCTCGAGCTCGGGCGCGGCGCTGCCCCGGAGCGCGGCGAGGCACCCCGCCACGATCACGGTCAGGCCGTAGGCGCCGGCGTCGACCACGCC
Organism: uncultured Thermoleophilaceae bacterium; assembly: GCA_963759625.1. Taxonomy (GTDB): domain Bacteria; phylum Actinomycetota; class Thermoleophilia; order Solirubrobacterales; family Thermoleophilaceae; genus JACVRW01. The sequence goes on from CAVXAD010000004.1 coordinate 46,777, forward strand.
GGCGTCCCGCAGCACGGCGAGCTGATCGGGTCCCCGCTCCACGGCCTCCGTGCCCGCCTCGAGCGCGTTCTCGAGCACCTGGGCGAGCAGCTCGTCCTGCTCCTCCGAGCTCGACTCGGGGCCGAGCCGCTGCTGGTCCATGTGCGCGAGGTCGTGCGCCACGCGGCCGGACATTGCGCGGATCGCCGAGAGCATCGTGCCCTCGGCCGGGTCGCGCACCGACGCGTAGGCGGCGTCGGCCGCGCGCGCGAGCGCCGCGGACACGAGCACCGGATCCACCAGCTCACCCTGGCGGCTCGCGAGCTCCTCCGCCGCGCCGCGGACGATCTGGGAGAGGATCACGCCGCTGTTGCCGCGCGCGCCCAGCAGCGCGGCCCGGGCAACCGCCGCCACGATCTCGTCGCGGCCCTGCCGGTCGAGCGGCCGGCCGTTCATCTGGTTGAGCTCGTCGAGCACGGCGCGCATGGTCAGCGCCATGTTGTCCCCGGTGTCGCCGTCGGCCACGGGGAACACGTTGAGGTCGTTGACCTCCTGCCTGCGGTTCTCCAACTCGGCGAGCGCAGCCGCGACTACGCGGCGGAACCGGACGAGACTCTCCTCGGGCACGTCAGCTTTGTACACCGCCGGGCGGCGGTGTTACCGCCTCCGGCGGCGGGGTTGGGTTCTTGCAACACAGCGAGTGACGCCCGCGGCGCAGGCGAGCGATCGCAGACCCGGGGGCTGGGTCAGAGCGCCTTCGTGACTTTCGATGCCTTGAGGCATCGGGTGCAGACGTACTCGCGGCGCGGCGTTCCGTTCACGGAGATCCGGACCTTCTGCAGATTCGGGTTGAAGCGGCGCTTGCTGGCGACCATCGAGTGGCTGCGACTGTGGCCGAACGCTGGGCCTTTTCCGCAGGAGTAGCAGACCTTGGACACGGCGGTGAGGGTACCAGCAGGCCGCGGGGCCACATCCGAGGGCTCAGGTTTGGAAATGGTGTACGGAGGGTACACGGTGCCATCACGGCGCCGGTCTGGCGCCGCGGTCCGTGCCAACTGGGAGGACACGCTCGCATGAAGACTCGCCTGGTCGCCAGGGCGGCACTCGCCGCCACCGCCCTCTGCATCGCCTTCGTTGCCCTCGCCCCCGCGAGCGCCATGGCCGCACACCACCCGCTACAGCCTCGCGAACGGCTGCTACGCCCTGCGCACGGTCGGCCGGCGGCAAGTACGTCGTCAAGAACGCCACCGGCTACTACGCGACCGGCACGACGCTCGCCGGCGCCACGCCCTTCCGCATGCAGGCCACCGCCCTCGGCCGCTACCTCCTCTACGGACCGGACGCGCGATGCCGTCCGTCGGGCTCCTGAACCAGGTCAGCCCCACCCCCACGCCCGGCCCGACGGCCGACTGGACGCGTGGAGCAGGGAGCCGGGGGATTCATGCTCGTGAGCGTCTCTACCGGCCAGGGCGTGGCCGTCGAGCGCGGGCGGCAAGCTCGGCCTCGTGGCCGGGCGCGAGCGCCCAGCGGCTTCACGTTCGCGGCCGCCACGGGCTGCGCCAAGTTCCCCGAGGTCGAGGTCAACGTGACCGGCACGCCCCTCAAGGGCTCGAGCCCGACCGCGAAGGTGCGCGGCTTCCTCGACGACCACATCCACCTCGGCGCCTTCGAGTTCCTCGGCGGGCGCTTCCACTGCGGCCGGCCGTGGAGCCCGTACGGCGTGACCGTCGCCCTCGTGGACTGCGTCGGACCACCAGCCCAACGGCGCAGGCGCGGTGGTCGAGAACTTCATCAGCAACGGCAGCCCCGTCGGCACGCACAGCCACGGAGGGCTGGCCGAGCTTCGCCGGCTGGCCGCGCGACGAGTCGCAGACGCACGAGGGCACCTACTGGAAGTGGATCGAGCGCGCCTGGCGCTCGGGGCTGCGGATCATGGTCAACGACCTGGTCGAGAACCGCGCCCTCTGCGAGCTCTACCCGCTACAAGAAGAACAACTGCAACGACATGGCGAGCGCCTACAAGCAGGCCGAGGACATGCACGCGCTGCAGGACTACATCGACGCCCAGTACGGCGGCCCGGGCAAGGGCTTCTTCCGGCTCGTCAAGAGCTCGGCCGAGGCGCGCAAGGTCATCAACGAGGGCAAGCTCGCCGTGGTGCTCGGGATCGAGGTGTCCGAGGTGCTCAACTGCGGGCAGCTGCAACGGGACGCCCAACTGCAACACGACGCCAAGATCGACGTCGAGCTCGACAAGCTCTACGGCATCGGCGTGCGCTCGATGTTCCCCGTCCACAAGTTCGACAACGCGCTCGGCGGCACGAAGTTCGACAGCGGCGCCACGGGCGTGCTCGTCAACACCGGCAACAAGTACGTGACCGGGCCAGTTCTGGGCCGCCGACCACTGCGACGACCCGGACCACGACAACACGCCGACCCCGATCGGGAACGAGCAGGCCCAGCTCGTCTACACGCTGTTCGGCCCGGTGCTCACGCAGCCGCTGTTCCAGGGCCAGCTGCCGGTGTATCCGCCCGGCCCGCACTGCAACCCGAAGGGCCTCAGCGCGCTGGGCGAGTACGTGATCCGCTCGATGATGAAGAAGGGCATGATCGTCGAGACCGACCACATGAGCATGAAGGCGCGCCGGCAGACGCTCTCGATCCTCGAGGCGTCGAAGTACCCGGGCGTGATCTCGAGCCACTCCTGGGGCGACCCGGGCAGCCAGAAGCGCCTCCAGAAGCTCGGCGGCCTCGTCGGCCCGATCTCGAGCGTGGCCACCAGTTCGTCGACGAGTGGCGCGTGGCCCGGGCGAACCGCGACACGCGCTTCTTCTTCGGCACGGCGTTCGGCTCCGACATCAACGGCCTCCACGCGCAGCCCGTGCCGCGCGCGAACGCCGCGCAGAACCCGGTCACGTACCCGTTCCGCTCGTTCGACGGCGGCAGCGTCATCGACCGCCAGCACTCGGGCACGCGCGTCTACGACATCAACACCGACGGCGTGGACCACTACGGCCTCTATCCGGACTGGATCGAGGATCTGCGCAAGGTCGGCGGCCAGCAGATCGTGGACGACATGGCCAACGGCGCCGAGGCCTACCTGCAGCTGTGGGCGCGCGCGGAGGCCGCCGCAGGCTGAGCGGGCCGCCTCTGCCGAAGCAGCCGGCTGACCGGCTGCGCACGACCGCCTCGCGAGCAGCCGGCTCGGCCGGCTGCGCACCGAGATACCTGAGCCACATGCGGAGGCTCATCGCGGCGGTGGCCGCCGCCCTGCTCGTCGTCCCGGCGGCGCCCGCGCACGCGGCCAACCGCTGGATCCAGAAGAAGGCCCCGCTCAACATCGCCCACCAGGGCGGCGAGGACGAGTTCCCGTCGAACACGATCTACGCCTTTCGCAAGGCGGTGCGGACGGGTGCCGACATGCTCGAGCTCGACATCGGCGTGACCAAGGACAACAAGGTCATCGTCATGCACGACACCACCGTCGACGGCAAGACGAACGGCCACGGCACGGTCGCCTCGAAGACGCTCGCGCAGATCAAGCGCCTCGATGCCGCCTATTGGTTCGCGCCAAAGGGCGACTCGCACTACAGCCACGACCTCGCACGCTCGGCCTACAAGTTCCGCGGCGTGGCCACGGGGCGCCGGAAGCCGCCGAAGGGCTTCAAAGCCGCGGACTTCCGCGTGCCCACCCTGCGCGAGGTGATGCGCGCCTTCCCCAAGACCCCGATCAACGTGGAGATCAAGGGTCGCACGCCCAAGGAGGCCACCTCCGAGTACCTCCGGAACGCCGACGTGCTCGCCAAGCTGCTGAAGGGCACGAAGCGACGCGATCTGATCGTCGTCTCCTTCCAGCAGCCGGCGGTGGATCGCTTCCACAAGCTCGTGCCCGGCATCGACGTGGCTCCGGGGATCGCCGGGGCCGCGGAGTGGATCCTGGCCCGCGGCTCACCCGGCCCGGGCGTGGCCGCCTTCCAGGTGCCGATCACCTACACGCTCAGCGGGATGGTGCTGCAGATCACCACGGCGGAGAACGTGGCACTCGCTCACAGCGAGGGCTACGCCTGGCAGAACTGGTTCTCGAATGACGACGCCGACGCACCGAGCACCTGGCGGCGCCTGATCGACATGTGCGTGGACGGCACGATGACATCGAAGCCGCGGGCCTACGAGCGCGTGCTGCGCTCGCATCCGCGGCCGGCTACCTGCACGCCCTAGCGGAAGCAGCCGGCTCGGCCGGCTGCGCACCGACGTTCTCCCTAGCGGAAGCAGCCGGCTCGGCCGGCTGCGCACCGACGTTCTCCCTAGCGGAAGCAGCCGGCTCGGCCGGCTGCGCAAGGGACTACTCCGCCTCGGCTTTCTCCTTCAAGCCGTCGGCCGCGTTCCCGAGCAGGAAGTCGCGTACGGCCGTCTCGGCCGGGCCGCGCAGCAGCAGGCCGAGCATGCGCCCGGGGTCGGCCTCGAGTGCGTACGTCGCGCGGGTGCGGCCGGAGCCGAGGTCGTCGAAGGTCCACGATCCGGTCAGGGACTTGGTGTCCCCCTTCTCCTGGACCCAGCGGACGCCGGTCGGCGGCTCGTACGAGAAGCGCAGGATCGCTTTGACGGTCTTGACCTTGGCGTCGGACTTGGTCTCCACGAGCGCCGGTCGCTTCTCGGCATCGCGCTCGAGCACCTCCACGTCCTTCAGCGAGCCCTGCCAGTCCACCGCGTTCTCGATGTCCGCGGCGATCTCGTAGCAGCGCTCGATCGGCGCTTCGATCTCCACCTTGCGGTCGCCCTTGATCGTCCCCATGGGCGCGACTCTAACCGGGCGCCGCCGTCGCGCGCACGGAAGCGCCGGGAGCCAGGACCTTCCCGAACGCCGCCAGCGCCGTGTCCACGTCTTCGCGGCCCACGTCGAGATGGGTGACGCAGCGGATGCGCCCGCGCCCCGCCGAGCTGATCCGCACGCCCGCCGCCGCCATCGCCTCGATCACGGCGGCCGGGTCGGGCACTGCTCCGATCACGATGTTGGTCTCCTGCGGGAGCACGTCCACGCCCAGGGCGCGCAGCCCGTCCGCGAGCACGCGCGCGTTCTCGTGGTCCTCCGCGAGCCGCTCCACGTGGTGGTCGAGCGCGTACAGGCAACCCGCGGCCAGCACCCCGGCCTGGCGCATCGCTCCACCGAGCATCTGCTTCCAGCGCCAGGCATCGGCGATCAACTCGCGCGAGCCGCAGAGAACGGCTCCCACGGGCGCGCCCAGCCCCTTCGAGAAGTCGAGCCACGCGGTGTCGAAGCCGGCCGCGTAGTCCGCGGCGGGAACGCCCGACGCCACCACGGCGTTCAGAAGGCGGGCGCCGTCGAGATGCGCGCGCAGCCCATGTGACCGGGCCACGTCGAGCACCTCACCGAGCTGCTCCAGCGGCCACACCCGGCCGCCGCCCATGTTGGTGGTCTGCTCCACCGACACGAGGCGCGAGCGCGGCATGTAGCGGTCCTCCGGCCAGAGCGCCTCCTTCACCTGCTCGGCGGTGAACATCCCGCCGTCCCCGTCGAGGCGGTTGACCATCGCCCCCGCCAGCTCGGCCGGTCCGCCGGCCTCGGCCACGATCGGATGCGACCAGCGGTGCAGGAGCACCTCGTCGCCGCCGGGGCGGATGTGGAGGCGGAACCCGATCCCGTTGCACATCGTGCCGCTCGGCAGGAATAGCCCCGCCTCGTGGCCGAGCAGCTCGGCCACGCGTTCCTGCAGGCGGTTGACGCTCGGGTCCTCCTTGCGCTGCTCGTCCCCCACCTCCGCCCCGGCGATCGCCTGGCGCATGCCGTCGGTCGGGCGCGTCTGCGTGTCGCTGTAGAGGTTGACCGAGACCGGCACGGCGGTGGAGGCTAGCGCCGGCACGGCCTGGGCCCGGGTTGGCTCAGCCGCCGAGCTCACGGCGCAGCGCCGCCATGCGCAGCACGGCACGGGCCGCATCCTCGCCCTGGTGGCGCTTGCCGCCGCCGACGCGCGCCAGCGCCTGCTCCATCGAATCCACGGTGAGCACGCCGAAGGCGCAGGGCACGCCCGTGTCGAGCGCCACGCGCGCGATGCCGCGGGCGGTCTCCGCGCAGACGTAGTCGTAGTGGTCGGTCTCGCCGCGTATCACGGCCCCGAGGCACGCGACGCCGGCGAAGCGGCCCGACTCGGCGCAGTACTTGGCCGCGAGCGGGAGCTCGAAGGCCCCGGGCACGTCGTGCACCTCCAGCTCCGCGCCCGGCCTCCTCGAACACCCGGCGCGCGCCGTCCACGAGCCGCGCGGCGAGGTCCTCGTAGAAGCGGCCCACGCAGGCGGCGTAGAGGTCGCTCACAGCGGAAGCAGCCGGCTCGGCCGGCTGCGCAGGGAGTCATTCGTGCGGCCGTGGCGCCGGGCCCTGGCCGTAGAGGTCCGCCTCCTCGTTCGCCCGCTCGCGGTCCTGGATGCGCTCCCCGAGGATCATCTCCTCGTCGAGCGCCAGCCCCTGGTGGTGGAGCAGGTGGCCCATGCGCTCCTTCTTCGCGCGCAGGTAGTCGCGGTTGTGGTCGCCCGGCGGGTGCTCGATCGGCACCTGGTCGGTGACGGTGAGGCCGTACCCCTCCAGGCCCACGATCTTCTTCGGGTTGTTGGTGAGCAGCCGGATCGAGCTCAGCCCGAGGTCCACGAGGATCTGGGCCCCGATGCCGTAGTCGCGCAGGTCGGCGGGCAGGCCGAGCCGCACGTTGGCGTCGACCGTGTCGAGCCCGTCCTCCTGCAGGCGGTAGGCGCGCAGCTTGTTCAGCAGGCCGATCCCGCGACCCTCCTGGGCCAGGTAGAGCAGCACGCCGCGGCCCTCGTCGTGGATCCGCAGCATCGCGTCCTCGAGCTGCTGCCCGCAGTCGCAGCGCAGCGAGTGGAACACGTCGCCCGTGAGGCACTCGGAGTGCACGCGCACGAGCACGTCGTCCTGGCCCGCCACCTCGCCGCGGACCATCGCGACGTGGTGCTTGTCGTCCACGAGCGAGCGGTAGCCGACCACGTTGAACTCGCCGAACTTCGTCGGCAGTCGCGTCTCCACCACCCGCTCCACGAGCTTGTCGTTGCGACGCCGGTAGGCGATCAGGTCGGACACGGTGATCATCTTCAGCCCGTGCTCGCCGCAGTACCCCACGAGGTCGTCCACGCGCGCCATCGTGCCGTCGTCGTTCATCACCTCGCAGATCACGCCCGACGGGTTGAGCCCCGCCAGCCGAGCGAGGTCCACCGCGGCCTCCGTCTGTCCGGTGCGCTCGAGAACGCCGCCGGCCTTGGCCTTCAGCGGGAAGATGTGTCCGGGCTGCACCAGGTCGATCGGGCGCGTGTTCGGGTCGATGGCCACCTGGATCGTGTGCGCCCGGTCGTGGGCCGAGATGCCCGTGGTGATGCCCTCGCGCGCCTCCACGGAGACGGTGAACGCGGTCTGGAAGGGTGACTCGTTCTTCGCCGCCATCAGGTCCAGGCCCAGCTCGTCGCAGCGGCCCGGGGGTGAGCGCCAGGCAGATGAGGCCGCGCCCGTGCTTGGCCATGAAGTTGATCGCCTCCGGCGTGGCGAACTGGGCCGCGAGGGTGAGGTCGCCCTCGTTCTCACGGTCCTCCGCGTCGCAGACCACGACCATCCGACCGTCGCGGACATCCTCGATCGCCTCCTCGATGGTGCTGAAGGGGGAGCTCACGGCGTGCCCCCGTTCCCGGACCGCGCCCGAGCCGCCTTCTCCGCGTACTTCGCCAACACGTCCACCTCCAGGTTCACGGTTCGGCCGGGCTCGGCGGCGCCGAGTGTGGTGCGTTCCAGCGTCTCGGGGATGAGCGATACCGAGAAGCCCGCGTCGTCGACCTCCATCACGGTCAGCGAGACCCCGTCCACGGCGATAGACCCCTTCTCGACGACGTAGCGCAGCAGGGCGGGCGGCGCGGCCACGCGCACCACGCGGGCGAAGCCGGCTGCGTCCACGCGCTCGACCTCTCCGATGCCGTCCACATGCCCCTGGACCACGTGCCCGCCGAGTCGATCGGTCGCCCGGAGCGGCAGCTCGAGGTTCACCTCGTCGCCCTCGGCGAGCGGCCCCAGCGAGCTTCGCTCGAGCGTCTCCGCCATCAGATCGGCGGCGAACGACCCGGTGTCCGGGTCACGCGCCGTGAGGCAGACGCCGTTGACCGCGATCGACTCGCCCGCGGCGAGCTCCGCCGCGAGCTGCGTGCGCACACGCAGGCGCGCGCCCGTTCCGGCGCGCTCCACCGCCTCGCACCGTGCCCTTGTCGGCCACCAGCCCGGTGAACATCAGCGGCTCACCACTCGTTCAGCCTCGCCACGATCAGCACGTCGTCGTCGATCCGCTCGGTGTCCATCGCGAGCGCGTGAGCGGCGCCGGCGATCGCCTCCGCGCCGAGCCCCTCCACCACGGTACGGGCCTCGCGCCCGCCGGCCAGGACGGGTGCGATGAAAATCCGCGCCTCGTCGATCTCGCCGGCCTCGAGAAAGGCGCCCGACAGGTGCGGCCCGCCCTCGAGCAGCAGCGACTGAACCTCGCGCGCGCCGAGCTCGTCGAGCGCGTGGGCCACGCGCGCGGACTCGTTCTCGCCCGTGGCCACGATCACGTCCGCGCCTGCGCTCTGGAGCGCCTCCACCGCGGTGCGCGACGCGGCACGCGAGGTCACGACCGTGACGGGCACCTCTGCCACTCCGCGGACGAGCCGGCTCGACACCGGCAGCCGGGCTTCGCTGTCGAACACGACGCGGCGCGGCTGGCGCGACACGCCCTCGATCCGGGCCGTGAGCTCCGGGTCGTCCGCGAGCGCAGTGCCGATCCCCACCGCCACCGCGTCCGACTCGGCGCGCCAGCGGTGGGAACGGGCGCGGCTCGTCTCGCCCGAGATCCACTGGGAGTCGCCGGTGCGCGTGGCGACCTTGCCGTCGAGCGTCATCGCCGACTTGAAGAGCACGAGCGGGCGCCCGGTGCGCGCGTGCTTTCGGAAGGGCTGATTGAGCAGCCGCGCCGCCGAGAGCACGGCGCCGTCCACGAGATCCACCGCCACGCCCTCGTCGCGGAGCATCCCGAGGCCGCGCCCGGAGGCCTTGGGAGTCGGGTCGTCGGAGGCCACGACCACGCGCGCGATGCCGGCCTCGATGATCGCCTCGGTGCACGGCGCGGTGCGGCCGTGGTGCGCGCAGGGCTCGAGCGACACATAGAGCGTGGCCCCGGCCGGATCCTCGGCGCAGGCCGAGAGCGCCACGCGCTCGGCGTGGGCCTCGCCAGGGCCGGTGTGGAAGCCCTCGCCGATCACCCGGCCCTGCTGCACGACCACCGCGCCGACGAGCGGGTTGGGACTCGTGTGCCCACGCGCCTCCGCCGCGAGCTCGATGCTCCTGAGGAGGTGGCGCTCGTCGCGCTGTGTGGCCGCTGTATCGGGCATTTCGCGAGTATCGAGTCGGTGCTTCCGCAACGGCCCGCGAGCCCGGTTGACTCGCGAGTCAACAGTACCAGCGGCGCGCTCGGGCGCCGCGCCTTCGGCCACTACGCTGCCCCGCGTGCCCCGCCTGCTCCTCGGCCTGATCCTGGTGGCCGGATTCGCCCTGCGGATCTGGCACAACGACTACGGCCTGCCCTACGTGTGGAGCATCGACGAGGCCTCCCACTTCACGAGCCACGCGGTCGAGATGTTCTGGCAGGACCTCGATCCGGGCTACTACGAGAACCCCTCCGCGTACACCTACCTTCTCTACGGCCTCCTGCGGGTGATGTACGGGCCCCTCGGCTCGCTCTTCGACCTCCGCTTCGCGAACGTCACCGAGCAGTTCGCCAAGGACCCGACGCAGATCTGGATCGCCGCGCGCACGCTGGCGGCCGCGCTCTGCATGGCCGGCGTGGCGGCCACGTACTGGTCGGCACGCCGGCTCTGGGGCACCCGCGAGGGCCTCGTGGCCGCGGCCGTGCTCAGCTTCGCGTTCCTGCCCGTGGCGTACTCGCGCGTGGCCGTCACCGACGTGGGCGCGCTGGCCGGCGTGGCCGTGGCCCTCTACGCCGTCGGTGCGCGCGCACGAGCGCGGCAGGTTGCGGGACTACGCGCTGGCGGGCGCCGCGGCCGGGCTGGCCGCCGCCTTCAAGTACACGGCCGGGCTCGCGCTGCTCCCGCTGGCCGTGGCCGCGCTCGCCAGGCTGCGCGCGGACCGGGCTCCGCGCCGTCGCCGGGGTCGCCGCTCGCCGCGGCCGTGGCGGCGCTCGTGTTCGTGGTGCTCAACCCCTACCTGCTCGGCTCGTTCGACGCCTGGTGGAACGACCTGCGCGACCAGGCCGAGGTGGCGTCGGGCCAGTCGAAGCCGGGCCAGGAAAGCGGCGGCGCCGCGTACTACCTGGAGAGCCTCACCTGGGGCCTCGGCTGGGCCGCCGCCCTGGCGGCGCTCGCGGGCGCCGCGCTCGAGCTGCGCCGCGACCTGGTGCGCGGGCTGATCCTCGTGGCGCTGCCCGTGGCGCTCTTCGCCTACCTGAGCTTTCAGGCCCGCTACTTCGGTCGCTGGCTGCTGCCCGCGTACCCGGCGCTCGCGATGCTGGCGGCCGCGGCGCTCGTGCGAGCGGTGGAGGCGCTGCCGGCGCGGCGCGGGCGCCTGCCGCTGCGCGGCCTGGCCCTGGCGGCCCTGTGCGCGGTGGTGCTCGTCCAGCCCGTGGCCGCGGACGTGCGCAGCGCGCTCGTGCTCGGGCGGGAGGACACGCGCGTGGAGGCGCGCGACTGGCTCGTGGAGCACTACCCGCCCGAGCTGCGGGTGGCGATCGAGCCGGCGGTGCCGGGTCGCTACTTCCGCTCCGACCCCGACGCGCGCTCGCCGGCCTGGCTCACTCGCTGCCCGGCGCGCGACGGCTGGCCGGACCCGGGGTTCTCCTATCGCGGCGCGGGCGGACGTCGCGTCTGCGTCCGGTTCAAGCCGGGCCAGTTCGCGCGCCCCGACGGCGGCGTTCGGGCGTCGTCGTACCACCTGGTGCTGTCGTCGTCGGTGATCGACGACTACCGGCGCTACGGCTTCTGTCTCGTGATGACGCTGAACGTCGTGCGCGAGCGGGCGCTCGAGACCGGTGACCCGGACGTGCGGGCCTACTACCGCCGCCTGGACCGGGACTCACGGCTCGTGCGCGAGTTCAGCCCCTACGATCGCGGCGCGGATCCCGTGCCCTTCAGCTTCGACCTCTCCTACAACTACTACCCGCGCGCCTATCACCGGCCGGGGCCGACCGTACGTCTGTACCGGCTCAAGGACTGCCAACAGGGCTACGGGCCGCCGCTGATCCGGATACCGAAGGTGAGGGAGCTGCCGCCGTTCGCGCCGCGCGACGAGGGCGTCTCGGGCGAGGAGACCTAGACGGTCGCACGGCCCGCCGAGCGCCCGCAGCGACAGGTGCCGGCGGAAGCCGTAGCGCGTCCCGCGCGGCGGCGAGGTCCAGGTGGTCGCGTACTTCGCGTACATGAGCGCCCGCTCCGGCCACCAGGTGCCCACCGGCGTGGGGCCGCCGTTACAGGCGCCCGCCGAGTAGCCCGGGCGGTTCAGGTACAGGTATGCGTCCACCTTCGAGTTGCTCGTGACCGTGCTCGGCGGCGGGCCGAGGCCGCGAAGGTTCGGGTGGCACCAGACGTTGATCGTCCGCCAGAGGTGACGGCTGTGGGAGATCCACCTGCGGTAATGCACCGCTCCGCGCCCGTTGTACGAGGTGTTGATCACGAAGGGCTTGCCGCCCACGCGGCGCGAGATGTCGAGGCCGTGCAGCACGTTCGCCCGCGTCCAGTCGTGGTGGGTGACGTTGAGCATGAAGCCGCGCACCTTGCTGACGCCGATGAAGCGCAACTGCTTGGCCGTGCGCTTGGCCGGCTCCCAGTCGGAGGCGCCCGCCTCGAGGTAGATGGTTGCGTTCGGCAGCTTCGAGAGCACGTCCACGCCGTAGCGCAGGGTGCGCAGGCGCGCGCTGCGGCGGCTCCGCGCGAGGCAGTCCACGGTTCCGAGCGAGTCGGGCTCGAATCCGATCACCACGCGCGCGTCGCCGATCGCGCGAGCGAAGTCGTCGTACCAGTCGCGCGTGCGCTTGTCCTCGGCGGGTCCGCCGCCCTGGTAGCTGCTCGAGCAGCCGACGCCCTGATGGCGCATGACCATCATCTGCGGCACCGAACCCGGCTGGTCGCACTGCACACGGGCGAGGAAGCCGCGCACCTTCATGACCATCCGCGGGCGGGTGAAGCGGCCGAACCAGCGGAAGCGGGGCTCGCGCGCGAGGCGCCACACCAGGCTCGCCTTGTGGTCCTCCCCGGCCCGCTTGTACCGCACCCACTGCGTGTAAGCGGGCTCCATGCGGTCGACGAAGAAGCGCAGCCCGAGCAGCGGATCGGGCGAGTTTGGATCGACGCCGCGCGGGTCGATCCCCGCGGGCACGATCGGCCGTGACGGGTGCTGGGCCAGGCAGTCCAGCCAGTCGTCCGAGTACTTGCCCTGCGGGGCCCGCGGAACCTGCGCTGGCTCCTGGGCGAAGTCGAACGGGAGCAGCCGCCCCGGCGCCGGTAGCTGGGCGGCCGCGCCGGCGGGGAAGAGAAGCCCGAGCACGAGCGCGAGCAGCAGTGGACGGCGGATGGGCATCGCTATTTTCATCGGCATACCGGGTTGAGGGTTGAGCACGAGGCGCGATTACGGACCAACCTGGCGCGTCCGCTACGCTCCGGCCGCTCCGGCCTCGTCGCGAACGCCTCGACCGACCACCGAGCGTAGGGAACCGGTGGACCTCTCTCACCGTCTCCTCAGATGAGCTCGAACCGCCCGACAGCGCCGTTCCCCCTCGGCTGCGCATGCGCCTGAGCCGGCGCGGCTTCCTCCAGGCCGGAGCCGCGGGCGCGGCGGGCGCAACGCTCCTCTCGGGCACCGGCTGCGACGTGCCGGGCGAGGCTTCCACGGAGCAGACGAACGTCCTGCTCCTGATCATCGACAGCCTGCGGCCCGACCACATCGGCGCCTACGGCTCCCCCCAGGTGCAGACCCCCAACATCGACTCGCTCGCGGCGCGCGGCCTGCGCTTCAATCGCGCCTTCCCCGAGGCGATGGTGACCCTCCCCGCCCGCCGCTCGATCTTCACGAGCCGGAGGATCTTCCCCTTCCGCAACTTCGTGCCGAACAAGGAGCTCGGCATCAGCCCCGGCTGGGAGCCGATCAAGGACCCGGATCGGACCACGTTCACCTCCGAGTTCAAGCGGGCCGGCTACTGGACCGCGCAGATCAGCGACAACCCCTTCCTCGCCTTCACCAAGGTGTACGAACCGTTCCGCGAGACCTTCGATCGCTGGGAGGGGATCGTCGGCCAGTCGACGGAGCGAAACCCGCCGGAATCGGTCTCCCTCAAGACGGTGGATCACTGGCTCCCGCCGGTGCTGCGCGACAAGCGCTACACGACGGGCATGCGCGCGTACCTGGCCAACAACGGCGCGCGGCGTGGACGAGGAGCAGACCTGCGCCGCCCGCGTCTACAAGAAGGCGATCGACGTGCTGGACGACGCCGTCCTGCGCCAGCCCTTCTGCATGACGGTCGACTCCTTCGATCCGCACGAGCCGTGGAGCCCGCCGAGCAAGTACATCGACATGTACGGGGACCCCGGCTACGAGGGACCGGAGATCGGCGTTACCCGCTACGGGAACTCGAGCTATCTCACCCCTGAGCAGCTGCGTCGGCTCCACGCCGTCTACGCCGCCGAGGTGACGATGACCGACCACTGGCTCGGCAAGTTCCTCGACGCCTTCCGCGAGCGAGAGCTCCACGAGAACACGGTCATCCTCCTCCTGAGCGATCACGGCTACCTCCTCGGCGAGCGCGGACTCACCGGCAAGGTGCCCTCGCAGCTCCACCCCGAGCTCGCCCAGGTGCCGTTCATCGTCGTCCACCCCGACGGCCGCAGGGCGGGCGAGGTGAGCTCGCAGTTCGCGTCCACCCACGACGTCGGGCCCACGCTGCTGTCGCTGGTGGACATCGACCGGCCCAGCTGGATGGAGGGGCTCGACCTCTCCCCCCTGCTCGACGGCGACCAGCCGGCCGACGGGAGGCCGTTCCACTACGGCGGCATGTACAACCGGTTCTACATCCGCACCGACGAGTGGCTGCTCATCGGCGACAACCGCGGCGAGGAGCGCTCCCTGTACGACCTGAAGCAGGACCCGCACGAGTTCTTCGACGTGGTGAAGGACAACCCCAAGGTGAGCGAGGAGCTCTACCAGCAGGTGCTCGAGTCGGCCGGCGGCCCGCTGCCCTACTACGAGGGCCACGCGACCGCGCCCGCTCGCAGCTGACCCCGTCAGGCCTCGGGATCGAGGTCCACGCGCAGGGTCAGCAGGTCGGTCTGCATCAGGGCAACGGTCGCGGCGTTCACGGTGGACCGCCTCCGCGTGCGCCTGATCGCCTTCAGCCGGGCCTGCGGGTCATCCTCGGGGAGCGCACGTGCGGTGCCCGTGCGCCACTTGCGGCCGATCCTCACCCGCACTCTTGGGTTGGCCTCGATGTTCCGCACGTAGGCCGCGCCGGCCCGTGCTCGGCCACGATCCAGAACGTCTGGCCGTCGAGCCCGTCCGTCACCGGCGTCCGTCGTGCCTGCCCGGATCGGCGCCCGACCGTCTCGAGAATCGCCGTGCCCGGAACGGGGACCCCGAGCCGGAACAGCGTCCGTACGATCGGGTTGAACGCGTACTTGGCGAGCCCCGTGGCGAAGCGCCGCTTGGTCATGCGCGGAGCATCGCACGAAGGGCGCCGTGGCCGCCTGCTCGAGAGCATCTGACCGGTGCTCACCGTGCGCACTGGACGCTCTGATCGCCGGCGACGCTCGTGGTCCTCGCGACCTGCGCGGTGGCGCTCGCGCTCGCACGGCAGCCTGCCGCGCAGCCTCGCGGACGCGGCCAGTACGACCGCCCGCCCGCCCGATGCTCGCGAGCGGCGGGCAGCGCATTCGAGCCGCGCGCGGGAGCAGCTGCTGGACGACCTACTCCGCGACGGCATCGGCACTTCCATCTGCGGCGACCTGGCGCCGCCGAGGACGACGACGAAGAAGCTGCGGGTCCGCCGCGGCGGCGTGGTCAAGATCGACATGCGCATGCCCACGCTCGAGCTCCACGCCTGGCTCGGAAGCAGCAGAAAGCTCAAGCCGAAGCGCCTGGACGACGACGGCGAGCGCTGGAAGCTCCGCCTGCCAAGCCGCCTCCGAAGCAAGACCACACTGAACCTGCTGGCCCGCTACACCCAGGGCGACTCAGGGTTCACGGCAAGGCTGCGCCGGCACGCACTAGGCGCCGCCAAGCCGAGCCAACGAGTGAGGCCGTGAACGGCGGCGCCCATCCGAGGCCGGCGACGGCTGTCGGTTACCGGACGAGTGAGCGTGCGAGCTCGAACGGTGACCGACGCCGGAGCGCAAGGCCGACGCCCGCGGCGCCAGAAGCAACGGCAATCAGGAGTGCAGCGGTTCCTTCATCGACTCCGTCTCCGGAGCCTCGATATAGGGCTGCTGCTCGTCCTGGCCCTCCTCCTCGTGGTACGACGACTCGGCGTTCACGGCCCAGATGTCGTGCTCCGTGCCCTTCACGAGGTTGTCCACCGCTCGCATCGCGGTGAGCATGGAGTGGTCCGAGTTGTTGTAGCGGTGCAGGCCGTTGCGGCCGACCTGGATGAAGTTGTCGAGGCCGTCGAGCCAGGAGCGGATCGCGTGGACCCGCTCGGAGTAGTCGGCGTCGTACATCGGATAGGCCTTCGGCACGCGCTCCACGAACCCGAACTCGAGCTGGTCGCGGCGCGCCAGGCCGAGCTGCTCGAGCTCGCGCATGCCGAGCTGGACGAGAGCGTCGTCGTCCATCTCCCACATCTTGTCGCCGGCGAAGCAGAAGAACTCGAGTCCCACGCAGGCCTTGTTGGGATCGGGGACCATCCACGGGCTCCACGAGCGGAAGTTCTGGATGCGTCCCACGTTCACGTTCGGGTCGTGGATGTAGATCCAGTTGTCGGGAAACAGGTCCTCGCCGTCGAGCACCACGGCCACGGTGAGGAAGTCGCGGTAACGGAGGCCGCGGGCGGCCGCCATCACCTCGCTGCGCGGATGCGGGTCGGCCATGCCCACGGTGTTCCGGAGCGGCAGCGACGAGATGACCGCCGACGGCTCGAACACCTGGTCGCCCACGTGCACCCGCGTGCAGCGGTCACCGGCGAACTCGAGCTTCGTGACCTTGTGGTTCAGGAGGACCTTGCCGCCGAGCTTCTCGATGTCCGCGGTCATCTGCTCCCACATCTGGCCGGGGCCGTAGCGCGGATAGTTGAACTCCGAGATGAGGCTCGTGACCTTGTCGCCCCGGTTGCCGAAGAACGCGGACCAGGCCGCCCGGAAGAACGACAGGTTCTTGATCCGCTGCGCGGCCCAGTCGGCGCGGATCTCGGACGTGGGCACGCCCCAGACCTTCTCGGTGTACGACTTGAAGAACTGGTTGAACAGGTAGCGGCCGAAGCGGTTCGAGACCCAGTCCTCGTAGGTCTCCTCCTTGCCCTTGGGCTTGACGGCCGCCCAGATGTACGACATGAGCGCCTTCATGAGGTCGACCGGACCGAGCTTCTTGATCACGTCGGGGCCGCGCAGCGGGTAGTCGAGGAACTTCGCCTCCCCGTGGCGATCGCGCCAGTAGATGCGCGACATGCGCGGGCGCTTGAGGAAGTCCTCCTTCATGATCTCGTGCCAGAGGTCGTCGACCTCCTGGACCTTGGTGAAGAAGCGGTGGCCGCCGAGGTCGAAGCGGTAGCCGTCGCGAACGGCGGTCTTGGCGATCCCGCCGACCTGGTCCTCGGCCTCGAGGACGATTACCGGGAGCCCCCGCTTGCTGAGCAGGTAGCCGGCCGTGAGGCCGGCCGGGCCGCCGCCGAGGATGACCGTGGGCTTCTCCCGCAACTCGGGACGCGCGGGCTGGGGCTGTGGGCTCTGATCGTTCATCCGGTCTTCTCGTAGATGACTCCGCGCACTCCGATGCGCGTGGCGCGGCGGTAGAACGGAGGCACCACCGCGACGCGCTTGAAGCGCTTGTCGGTGGCGAGCGCTCCGCCCCACTGGGCCGAACGCCGCCTCACGAGCTCGGTCCACGGAGCGTCCCAGTCGTCCACCCGAGTGGTCACGGGATGAACGATGAGAACCCGACCGCCGTCAGGGAGGCTAGCAAGCAGGGGCTCCAGATCCTTCGCGGGAGTGGCGGCTTTCATCCTGTCGTAGCCGTCGGTCCAGTCCATCACCTCGTCGTTCTTCACCTTCCCCATGGCGTTCGCGAAGGTCAGATCCGGCGCGCCGCCGAGGCGCTCGAGGTGGTAGGCGAGCAGCGGTCCCTGCTCGGGCTGCATGGACAGCACGAGGTCGTTCTTGTGAAGCAGGGGCACCGAGGCGTCGCGCAGGTCGGCCGCGTTCGACTTGTTCGTCAGGCCGAACGTCCGCGGGATCGCCCAGATGCCGAGCACGATCACGAGCGCGACCAGCCCGAGCTTCCCGGCACGCGCCAGCCCGACCGCGCTCACCAGCAGCAGCGGTCCGAGGATCACGCCGAGGTAGCGCGTGGTCCAGGCGGGCGAGACCTGCGACACGAGCCAGGCCACGGCCAGCGTGGCCAGCGGGACGAGGAGACCGGCCACGACGGCGGTGCGCTCCTTGTCGTCGACCCGGCGCTGCAGGATCGCCGCGAGCCCGGAGCCGCCGGCGAGCAGCAGCGCGACGGTGGGCGTGCCGCCGCCCAGGAGGCCCTTCGAGATCTGCACGGGCGCCCCGAAGTTCGGCGAGTTGAGCCACGGCGCGCCGGTGTGCTTGATCTGGTGCAGGAGCGTGGGGACCCACGGCAGGTAGAGGAGTGCCACGCCGCCGAAGGCGAGCAGGGCGTCGCGCACGAGGGCGCGCCGGTCGTCTGAGACGTACCAGCACGGCGCGAGCCCGACGAACGAGCCCACCGCCATGAAGAGGCCCCAGTTGTGGGTGTACACGAGGAGCGCCAGGAACACCACGAACGCCGGCAGGTACGACCGGTTCCGCAGGGCGAACACGTGCAGGAACGCCGCTGAGGTGAGCAGCGAGAGCAGCAGCATGAGCGAGTACATGCGCGTCTCCTGCGCGTAGTTCGTGAGGAACGGGTTGACGGCGCAGAGCGCCGCGCAGATCAGGCCCGCGCGGCGGCCGAAGAGGCTCCAGCCGGCCCACAGCCCGCCGGGGATCGCGAGCAGCGCGATGACCATCGAGAGGCTCTGCGTGTCCGCCGGACCATCGCCGAACACGTCGATCCACACCGAGAGCAGCATGTAGTAGAGCGGCGGCGAGCCGTCCCCCTGGAGCACGTGCGGGATGTCGAAGAGCGGCTGGGAGGCGATCCCGATCGAGAGCCCCTCGTCCATCCAGAGCGACTCGCCGAGCGACTTCGTGCGGAGGTACACCGACACGGCGAACAGCACCACGAGCACGCAGGCAGGGACGAGCAGGCCGGCGGGAAGCGGGCCAACCCTGGGGAGGGCGCGGGCGCGGGAGGCGACGCTTGCCACCGGGCGATCCTAGTGATCAGGACGGCGGCCGCGGGGCCGTGGGCGCATCACGGCTCGCTCGCGGGCAGTCGCCGCCGCCGCGGTCCGGCGGCACCGTGAGGAGCCGCCACTTTCCGTTGGTCGCGACGAGCCGGAAGCGGTCGTCGCTGGGCTTGACCACGAGCGGGCCGTCCGGCACCGTCCGGGTGCGGAAGACCGCGCCCGGCGGCGGCGTGGCGGTCCACCCCACCTGGATGCCGTGCAGGTGCAGCTCGTAGGCCACCATCTGGGTTTGGAAGGGCCCGCTGAACACCGTGCCGCAGGACACGATGCGCTCGCGCCCGCCGGCCTCCTTGATCAGGCCCTTGAGGTCGTGCCACAGCTGGGCCTCGTGTCGCAGGCCGCCCGAGACCCTGCCGCTGTTGTTCGCCTTCTCGGCGATGAACGGCGAGAAGATCAGCAGCGACACGATGAAGGCGCCGGCAGCAGTGAGAGCTCCCGCGCGCGCGTCGCCGAAGACACGGGTCCCGAGCCAGCCGACCCCCTGGAGCACCCGCGCGGCGCCCAGTCCGCCGATCACGCAGGCGGACGCGGTCGACACGATGAGGTAGCGCTGGTTGCCGGCGAACCCCGCCTCGGTCATCCCCGCCACGACCACGAACCAGGCGAGGCCGCCGAACGCCACGACGAGCGTCAATCGCTCGCGCCGGTGGCGCACCCACATCACGAGGGCATAGACGAAGCCGATGATGATTCCCGCCTTGACCGGGGCGATCACGACCTTGCGGAAGCGGCTGACCAGCTCGAGGGCGGGATGGTCGGCGAACGCCGCGCTCCCGGGGTTCGGGTTGTTCGCGCGGGCCCCGGCCCGGAAGGGCTCCCCCGAGCCCCACCACTCAGGCAGGAACCAGAGCGCCGGCACGAGCGCACCGAGCACCACGAGGCGGACTCGCAGGCGCGGCTCGGCGAACCACAGCCAGAGTCCGTACAGCCCCAGGAAGGGCCAGACCTCCGGCCGGAGCAGCGCTCCGGCGAAGGCCAGGTAGAGGGCGTGGTCGCGCCGCCCGTCGATGTGGCGCTCGAACGCCCACAGGACGAGCGCCGCGAGCAGCGCCTCCGAGTTGCCGAGGGAGGCATCGCGCACGAACTTGAAGCTCGAGAACAGGGCCAGCGCCGCGAACACCCCGGCGAGGGCGCCGTACCAGCCGCCGCCGATCAGCCGGCGGGCTATCCGGTAGGTCATCACGCAAGCGAGCAGTCCTCCGGCGCGCGCTATCACCAGCCAGAGGTAGGGCGCGGCGTGGTCGCCGAAGACCGAGAACGGAACGGTGAAGAGGATCGGCAGGGGCTTCCAGGAGGGGCCGCCCTCGGTCACCAGGTCGAGGTGCGCGATCTCGCGCCCCCACATGATCCAGGCCCACGGGTCGTAGGTGGGCGAGGAGGGCTCCACGAGCGAGATCGCCGCGACGATCAGGCAGGCGGCGATGATGACCGGCATCGAGCCGGCCAGGCGCACGAGCTCGCGGACGAGAGCCGGCCCGCGCTCGGCGGCGTCCGGCCGCGACCGGGCGGGATCCGAGTCCCGCCGGCGCAGCGGACGGAGCTGTGCGGCGGGCGCCCGCATCAGGGTGGGCTAGACCGGTGTGTCCGTGGCCGCGCGGGCGCGGGGTGCCGTGGGGTCCGCGACCTCGCCGACGCCGCTCGAATCGAAACGGAAGACCGAGCGAAGGCGCGACCAGCCGCCGTAGCGAACGACCAGGATCACCAGCCCGAGGATCGTGATCGGGATGTAGAGGACGAAGCGCAGCAGCAGCATGTACGTCACCGCCATCGAGCCGCTGGCCCCGAGCCGGCGGGCCCCGAAGGCGACGGCGGCGTCGAAGGTGCCGATCGACCCCGGGGCGGCGGGAAGCGCCGCGACGAAGTTGGTCAACGCGACGAGGTAGAGCGCACCCGTGACGCTGAAATCGAGATCGACCGAGTGAGCGACGGCCAGGTACACGGCCGCCTCGAACGCCCACAGCACGAAGGTGCCGGCCAGCAGCAGCGCCCCTCCGCGCCCGAGCAGGGCGCGCGGAGCGTCGGCGAGCGGCCTCAGCCAGTCTCGTGCGCGATCGAAGATGTGGTGGCTGCGCATGAACCAAAGCGCGATGGCCGCGCCCACCAGCAGCACCACGCCGGCTCCGGCCATGATCAGCGGCCGGTCGGTGGGGAGCACGCTCGAGCTGAGCGCGCCATAGACGACGACCACGAAGATCACGGCCAGCGCGAGCAGGTCGAGGATTCGCTCGGCCACCACCGACCCGAGCACTGTGCGCTTGCTCGCGTCGCAGCGCGGCGAGAGCAGCACGACCTTGAGCGCCTCTCCGGCGCGAGCGGGAAGCACGTTGTTCCCCATGTAGCCGACGACCGTGAGCGCGTAGGTGTCGGTGCGCGAGGCGTGAACGCCGGTGAGACCGCAGGATGCGTTGCCAGCGCTCGCCGCGCAGCAGGGTCGCGACCGCGTAGAGCAGCAGCGCCGCGCCCAGCCACAGGTACGAGCCGGCGTCGCTCGGGAACTCCGGGGGCTCCTGCCTCGACGCCCACCAAACAACGGCGGCGAGCGCGACCAGCGAGAAGATGGCTTGGATTAGCGCGAAGCGTCGGTTCATGAATGACTCGGCGCGCTCGAAGCGTCCAGACAGGGCGGACGTGTGCGCAGCCGCCACGGGCCGAGGGAAGCCGTTCGGCGGGCTTCACGGTAGCAGCAGGATCCGCTGCAGGAGGCCTTCGGGCGCCGGTTTCCGCTGCCGCTCCCGCTAGGCTCGGCGCCGCTTTCCCCCGCCGTGCGTGCACTTCCAACCACACTGGCCCTGCTGGTCCTTAGCGCGGCGTTGCCCGCGTCGGCGAGCGCGCAGGTGGGGGCGCCGCCGCCGAGCACCGACGAGCCTCCGCCGCCGCCCGCTCTGAAGGTGCAGCGACCCACCAAGAAGGTGCTGATCCGGGAGGGCCAGGACGGGCGCCTCCTGCTCGGCGGCCGCTGGTACTTCCGCCAGGACGACGAGTTCGTGGGTGAGGCGCAGCGCTGGTTCGCGCAGCGCGACCTGAGCGGCTGGAGCCCGGTGGGCGTGCCGAGCAGCTGGAACGCCACGGACCTCACCGAGAACAAGGGCACGGTCGGCTGGTACCGCAAGGAGTTCTCGCTCCCCGAGGCACCGAAGGGAGTGCGCCGTTACTGGAAGGTGCGCTTCGAGGGCAACAACTACCGCAGCACGGTCTGGCTGAACGGCCGGCCGCTGGGGAGCTTCACGGGCTACTTCCCCTTCGAGCTGGACCTGACCGGGCTGCGGCGCGAGCGCAACACGCTCGTGGTGAAGGTGTCCACGCTGCGCGGGCGCACGGACCTGACGCACTGGCGCCCGGCTCCGTTCAACGGCTACGGCGTGGGCGGCTGGTGGAACTCGGGCGGGCTCCTGCGAGAGGTCTACGTGCGCCCGATCGACACGATCGACGTGGAGGACGTGACGGCGCTGCCGCGGCTCCGCTGCCTGCGCTGCCCCGCGCGCGTGGCGGTGCGCGCGCAGGTGCGCAACCTCACCCCCAAAGCGCGCGAGCTGGCGCTGACGCTGCACGTGCGCGGCCCAGGCGCTCGACGAGCGGATCGAGCTGAAGCCGCAGAAGCTCGCGGGGCACACCCGCCACGAGATCGGCAGCGCGCGTGACCATCAAGCACCCGCGGCTGTGGCAGCCGGGGCGACCCGTGCTCTACTCGTTGTCGCTGTCGGCCGCCACGGAGAAAGGCGAGAAGGCGCTGTCCACCTACCGCCTCAGCTTCGGCGTGCGCAAGCTCGAGACCCGGAGCGGGGTGCTCTACCTCAACGGCCGCAAGCTGCGGCTGCGCGGCGCGAGCATCCACGAGGACGACATCAGGACGGGGGCCGCGCTGACCCCGGGCAGCCGCTCGCTGCTGGTGAGCAGGCTTCGCGACCTGGGCGCCACCGTCACCCGGGCGCACTACCCGCTCCACCCCGCGTTCCTCGAGGCCTTCGACCGGCTCGGGATCCTCTACTGGGCTCAGGCTCCGGTGTACCAGCTGCCTAACGCCCTGTTCGACCTGCCGGGCGTGCGCAGCGCGGCCACCCGAGCGGTGAAGCTCACCGTCGCGAACAACGTGAGCCACCCGTCGGTCTTGGCGTGGTCGCTCGTGAACGAGCCGGCCAGCAGCCGGCCCGAGCTCGGCCAGATCGGGCCGGGCCTCCAGACCTATATCCGCGAGGCGGCCACCGCGGCGCGGCAGATCGACGACACGCGCCTGATCGCCATCGACCGCCACTCCCGGATCGGCGAGCCGCTATGGAGCCCCGCGTATCGCTACCTCGACGCGCTCGGGGTGAACGAGTACTTCGGCTGGTACGACTCGGTGCGCGAGGACCTGCCCGGGTCCAGCACCACGGAGCAACTGGGGCCGTACCTGGACGAGCTCCACCGCGCCAACCCGTCACTCCCCCTGGTCATCACCGAGTTCGGCGCCGAGGCGTCCCGTCACGGGGCCGCGACTCAGCGCGGCACCTACGAGTTCCAGACGAGGTACGCGATCGCCCACCTGCGCATTCACGCCTCGAAGGCCTACGTGGCCGGGTCGATCGCGTGGGCGCTGCGCGACTTCAGGGTCGAGGCCGGCTGGCAGGGCGGCGCCCCGCTCGAGTACGCGACCGCCCCCTGGAACAACAAGAGCCTGATCGAGCAGACGAACCAGAGGAAGCCCGTGTACTTCGAGCTGCGCAAGCGCTGGCGGCGCACGAGGCCGCTCGGTTGAGCGGGCCACTACGCTGCGCCGCCGTGAAGGCTCTGCTCTCCCTCGCCGCACTCGGCGTCGTCGCGCTCGCGGGATGCTCGCTCAGCTCGGACAGCGGGTCGTCCGGCGACAACGACGCCGACAAGCGCGGCGCCGCGATCGCATGCATCACCGGCAAGGGTCTCGAGGCGCGCGAGCAGGGCAAGGCGGCGGTCACCGTCGACGACCCCCGCACGGGCCCTCGGATCGTCTTCTACCTCACGAGCGGCCAGGCGGAGGCCGCCCAGTTCGAGGGCCAGGGCGAGGGCGCCGAGCAGATCAGCAGCGCGCTCCTGTTCGTCCGCGACGGGACCGACGACGAGCTCGAGAAGATCGAGCGTTGCCTCAACGACTTGTAGGAGTGCGCGTCAGATACCGCCGAGGCGCTTGAGCGAGCCGTCCGCTCCGACCTCGAACACGTCGATCCGGTTGCGCCCGCGCCGCAGCGACGACTCGGGCACCATCACGGCGAACAGCTCACCCTTCTCGCCCTCGGCGAGGTGAAAGGTGTTGCCCACGGCCTCGATCCGGCCGTTCACCGCCACGGCGATGTCGCGCCCGCCGGGGCCGTCACCGTCGATCCGCCCGACGGGATGCGTGGGCACGAAGTCGGAGCCCGGGTCCACGTCCGCCCAGTCGCCCGCGCTGAAGATCTCCACCGACCCGCGGCCACCGCCCGCCGGTACGCGGCGGCCGATCAGTTCCTGGTGCGGGCCGATGCGGAACATCCGCGCGGGTCCGTCGCCGCCCGTCCCGAAGAGCCGCTGGTCGCGCTCGCGGACCAGCGCCTTCTTGCGCTCGAAGTCGGCCGCCGGGAAGCGGAGCACCTTGAAGGTGTTGCGCTCGAGGATCCGTAGGGCGCGGCGGTGCCGAACGGTCGGGCTGTACGCCGAGCGGCCGTCCATCTTCACCTTCGGATTGATGTTCAGGATGTCGAAGATCGTCGGCAGGATGTCGATCGTCTCCACGTAGGCGTCGTTCACCTTGCCCTTCTTCTGCCCCGGCGCCTTGATGAAGAGCGGGATCGGGGCGATCTCGCCGTAGTTCCCGCGATCCAGCCGGCGGCGGTCGCGCCTCCCCTTGATGAACGCGATGCCGTGATCGGCGGCCACGACGATCAGCGAGTCGTCCCACATGCCCTCGCGCTTCAGGTGGCGCCAGAGCTCACGCAGGAGGAGGTCGGCGAAGCCGGTCTGGAGGAAGTGCCGCTGGATCGACACGTCCACCTGGCCCTGGTCGTTGTACGACTGGTTCGAGAGGCCCGGGATCACGTCGTTCGGCTGGCGCCGGTAGCGCCGCCCCGACGGCATGAACTGGTACGGCACGTGCGGCATGAGCGTGTGCTTGAAGTTCAGCGACGGCCGGCGGCCCTTCCGGATGTTGGCGACCCACTCCTCGAAGCGCGCCCGGCGGCCGGAGTTCAGGTTGGCCCTCGTGTTCACGGACTTGCCGCTTCCGCCCTTCGGCCCCGGACCACCGCCGCCGCTCCCGCCGAAGTCGCCCCAGTTCTCGGAGACCGACGTGAGGTCGGACTCGATTCCCGGCGGCGACACCACGTGCAGCCAGACGAGCCCGAGGTCCTCGCTCATCGACGAGATCCGGTCGCCGTACGGCTCGTCGGCGCGCTCGTCGCTGCAGAGGTCGCGCGAGCAGACCGACGTGGCCTCCTCCGACACGTTCAGCCGGTGGGTCTTCGCGAACAGCGAGAAGATGCTGTTCGGGTGGTCCGCGGAGATCGGCAGGCGGTCCTCCGCCGGAAGGTCGCCGTCCATGATCGCCGGCTGGGCCCGCTCCGTCGAGTCGTAGACGGTGTACGCGTTCTTGAACCAGGTCGCGTTGCGCGCCAGCTCGGCGAAGCCGGGGTAGCGCTTGGTGTCGAGCCGGTCCTGCTCGTCGACCAGCGTGTTGGACGGAAGCTCGTCGAGCAGCACCACCACGACCGGCGCCTGCGTCACGCCGCCCACGGTGCGCGCCCCGGCCTCCTCGGGGAAGGCGAGCTTGTGGACCGGCGACCCGAGCAGGAACAGCAGGAGGAACACGAGCGGCGCGGGCGTGAGCACGTTCAGGAACGAGCGCACCGGCTCGGCGCGCGCCCAGAGCGCGGCAACGGCCACGCCGATCGCCACCGCGAGGCCGATCAGCACGCCGTCCGAGGTGTCGATCGACTTCTTCAGCGCCTGCGCGGCGATGAGCGCCACGAGCGCGGCGATGAACACCATGTGCGCGCCTTTGAAGAACGGCCGCCCGAGCGGGCGAAGCAGCAGTTCGATCGCCAGCAGCACGAGCGGCGGCAGCAGCACCAGCAGGACCGAGAAGGAGATGATGTCGAAGCCCGACGAGCCGCGGGCCGCGAAGAACTCGGGGTTGTCCCCGAGCAGGTCGAACAGCGGCTGCGCCACGGCGAAGGTCCAGAGCACCGCCAAGTTCGCGAGGTGCCAGAGCGCCTCCCTCGCGATCGTCGTCTGCGGGCGCGGCTGAGCCGCTCCCTC
Source organism: uncultured Thermoleophilaceae bacterium (assembly GCA_963759625.1). Taxonomy (GTDB): domain Bacteria; phylum Actinomycetota; class Thermoleophilia; order Solirubrobacterales; family Thermoleophilaceae; genus JACVRW01. Next base: position 72,585 of record CAVXAD010000004.1, read on the forward strand.
GGTGGCCATCAGCCTTTCGGACGGGCGTGGTACAGCACGCGGGTGTCCGACTCGAGCCGCTCGGAGCCCTCGATCTCGAACGCCTCGCCGAGGCAGCGCTCGAAGAAGCCGAGCTCGTAGTCGGGATGCAGCCCGTCGCGCTTGGGCGCGAGCAGCTTCTGGACCATCGGGTCCTCGCGCGTGGGGAATTCGATGACGAGCGCCGAGCCGAGGCTCGCGAGCCAGTCCACGAATTCCTTGACCGGCACGTTGGCGCTGATGGCCACGTGGTGGACGAGCGCGAGTGCCAGGACCAGATCGGGCTTGCCCCGGTCCGGCATGGCCTTGCGCTCGAGCCCGCGCCAGCCCAAGCCGGGGGACGGATCGGCAAGGTTCATCGCGAGCGTGAGGATCTTCTCGTTGCCCTCGCCGCGCAGGTCGCGATAGAGGAGCTCGACCGGGCCCTGGTCGGCGTCGAGCGCGATCACCGTGGAGGCGCCCTCGGCGGCGATGCGCGAGTAGCGGCCGTTGTTCGCGCCGATGTCCCAGACCAGGTCCCAATGACGCGATGTGGCGACCGAGCGGACGAACTCGTCCTTGCGGGCGGCATCGTCGTCGGTGTAGGTGTTGCGCTCCCCGTACGCCGTCCACACGCCCTTCGGCGGGTCCCACTCGAGCCGCGACACCAGCTTGCGCATCTTGCGCACGTTGGCCATCACGATCTCCTTCTTGAGCCCCGCGCGCTTGACCTGCGCCTTGACCTCCTGTGGCCGGTCGGCGTAGCGCTTCTCGAGCCGGGCGTGCAGGAAGACGTTGGTGAACAGACCACGGTGAAAGCGGTTGCGGAAGGACAGCAGCGACGCCATCTCGGCCGGCCGGATCCCGTCGATCGAGCCGCGGAGCCAGGGCTGGAACGGCACGTCCTTCACCGCCTGGAGCAGCAGCGGATAGAGGTAGAGCATGCAGAACTGGCGGTAGCCGACCCAGGGCTCGCCCTCGCGCAGGCGCTCGAACGAGCCGATGTCCACGAACACCGGTCGCGAGCCGCGGAACTGGACGTTGTACGGCGTCGAGTCCTTCAGCACCAGGTCCCGCTCGAGGGCCGCGAGCAGCAGGTCCAACTGCACGAGCGCGGCGTCCTTCAGCATCGAGAACGTCCACTCGTAGGGATAGGACACGAACGGGATGCGCTCGTGGCGCAGCACCCCGGCGGGCTCGTGCACGAGGAGCCCCTGGAGCGCTTCCGTGCCCGCCGCTCGCTCCGTCCGGACCAGCCGCTCGTCGTCGAGCAGGCCCGCCTCCTCGACGGCCTGGAAGTCGCTCAGCCCGTCAGCAGACAGCGCGCGGTACACCTCGCCGTCGGCATAGAAGACCCGGCTCTCGGGGTCGCGAAAGCTCCCCGGCTCGAGGCGTGCGTCAGCGCTGGTGTGGGCGGGCGGCCGCACGGGAGAGAGGATCGGCACGCGCACCCGGCCGAGCCGGGTGCTTCCGCAACGGCGCCGAATAGTAGAGCGAGCCGGATCGCCGCGCGGGCGGCCGGGCGGCGCTAGGCCGAGTCGGTTCCGTCGGCGGAACGGGGCTCGGCCGTTTCCGGCTCGTCCTTCTTGATCCGCAGGAAGCGAAGCACGCGGTTCCAGTAGAGCTTGGCGGTCACGGCCACGGCGGCTACGCCGCCGGCGAGAATCTGGAGGATCATGCTCCCGCTGCCGGGATCCAGGTATGCGAGAACGGTGGTCATCTGGTTCGTCGAGCTCCAGGGGTCGGGAAACGCAGGAGGCTAGCAGAGTGTTGCCAAGTTGTGACGACGTTGCGCCCGTTCGGGGCACGCACACCCCGCCATGTGAAATCCCTGCAAAAACGCCGTAAACGAGGGGCCCGACCCGTGGTCCCGAGGGCCACCACGTCCCCCGTTCAGGGGTCAACCCGGGGCCGGCCGCCCGCTCGGTCTTTACGCTACCCGCACACCGATGAAGCTCATCGTCCAGATCCCGTGCTTCAACGAGGAGAAGACCCTCCCGGGCACGCTCGCCGACCTCCCCCGCGAGGTTCCGGGGATGGACGCGGTGGAGTGGCTCGTGATCGACGACGGCTCGACCGACCGCACCGTGGCGGTCGCGCGCGAGCACGGCGTCGACCACATCGTCCGGCTGACCAACAACCGCGGGCTCGCGGCGGCGTTCCAGGCAGGGCTCGACGCCTGCCTCAAGCTCGGGGCCGACGTGATCGTGAACACCGATGCCGACAACCAGTACCACGGCGGCGACATCGACCGGCTCGTCGAGCCGATCGTGGGCGGCCGCGCGGACATGGTGATCGGCGACCGGAAGACGGACACCATCGAGCACTTCTCGCCGCTCAAGAAGCTGCTCCAGCGCCTCGGCAGCGCCGTGGTCAGGGGAGCCTCGGGCACCCGCGTCCCGGACACCACGTCCGGCTTCCGCGCGTACAACCGCGAGGCCGCTCTCCAGCTGCAGGTGGTATCCAAGTTCACCTACACGCTCGAGTCGCTGATCCAGGCGGGCAAGATGCTGGTGGCGGTCGATCACGTGCCGGTGCGGACGAACGAGCAGACGCGCCCCTCGCGTCTGTTCCCCTCGATGTGGGCGTACGTGCGGCGCAACGGCATCTCGATCTTCCGCATCTACGCGCTCTACGAGCCGCTGCGGCTGTTCCTGGCGGCCGCCGCGCTGGTGGCGCTGGTGGGCGCCGTGATCTGGGTGCGGTTCGCCTGGTTCTTCCTGTCCGGAGAGGGCGCCGGCCACGTCCAGTCGCTGATCCTTGGATCCACGCTGTTCGTCGTCGCGGTCCAGCTCGCCGCGCTCGCGGTGGTCGGGGACATCCTCGCCGGCAGCCGCGTGCTCCAGCAGCGGATCCTCGAGCGCGTGCGGCGCGTGGAGCTGCAGCTGGGCGTGGAGCCCTCGCATTACGAGCCGGGCGCCGGCGAGAGCGTGCGCGAGGCCACGACCGGCGCGCAGTCGGGCCGCGCCACCGGCAAGGCGGGCTCGTCCGATCCCGACCCCGGCGACGCAGAGCGCGAGGCGGTCAAGCTGTGAGCGGCGGTGCGGCGGCCCCGAGCGCCGATGTGCCCACCGGGAACACGTTCGACAAGTACGGCTCCACGAACCCCGTGGTCAAGCGGCTGATGGCCGGCTTCCACGCACGGCTCGACGAGCTCTGGGCGGCAGCCGCGCCCGAGTCGGTGCTCGACGTGGGCTGCGGCGAGGGCGTGCTCACCGCTGAGTGGGCGGCGCGGCTCGGCGACCGCCCCGTGGTGGGAATCGACCTGGACGACCCGAAGCTGGCCGCGGAGTGGGAGCGGCGACGGCGGCCGAACCTGGAGTTCCGCGCAGCCGAGGCCACGGCGCTCGATTTCGCGGACGGCGAGTTCGACCTGGCGGCGGCCATCGAGGTGCTGGAGCACGTACCGGAGCCTGAGGCCACGCTCGCGGAGATGGCGCGCGTCGCGCGCCGGCGGCTGCTCGTGTCCGTGCCGCGCGAGCCGCTCTGGCGCGGCCTCAACGTGGCCCGCGGGGCCTACCTGGGCGCCCTCGGCAACACGCCGGGCCACGTGAACCACTGGTCCAAGCGGTCGTTCGCCGCGCTGCTGTCGCGCTACGGGACGGTGGAGCAGGTGCGCTCGCCGTTCCCGTGGACGATGCTGCTCGTCCGAGTCGGGTAGCAGGTGCCCAAGGCGGCCTCCGCAGCCCGCGGCTACGGCCGGGGCGCGGCGATCCTGTCGGTGGCGATCGGCGCGACGGGTGTCATCACGTTCGCCTACTTCTCGGTCGCCAGCCACGTGTTGCCGGCGGAGCAGTACGGCCAGGTGGCGCTCCTGTGGTCGGCGATCTTCATCACCGTCTCGGTGCTGTACCGGCCGGTGGAGCAGCTCCTCTCACGCACGATCGCGGACCGCGACGTGCGCGGCGTCGGCGGCAGCGAGCACCTCCGCGTGGCCGCCACCATCCAGCTCGGGCTGGGGATCCTCTTCGCGGTCGTGGCGCTCCTCCTCCGGCAGCCGCTCCAGGACGACCTGTTCGATGGCTCCGCGGCCCTCTACTGGATCCTGATCGTGGCGGTGCTGGCGTACGCCGCCAGCTACTTCGCGCGTGGCTTCCTCGCGGGCCACCGCCGCTTCGGCCTCTACGGCGGGCTCGTGCTGATGGAGTCCACCTCGCGCTTCCTGTTCGCGCTCGCCGTGGCCGTGGGGATCGCGCACGGTCAGACGGCCGTGGCGCTCGGCATGGCCGCCGCGCCGATCGTGTCGCTGACCGTGGTCGCGCCGGCGCTGGGCAGCCACCTCAGCCGGCGGGTCTCGGCGCCGCCGCCGGAGGCGGAGGCCGAGGCAGAGGCGGCTGCCGCGCCCCCTGGAGAGCCGGAGTTCACCCTCTCGCAGGGCACCGGGTTCGCCGTGGCGGTGCTCGCCATCATGCTGGCGGAGCAGACCTTCCTGAACGCCGGACCGCTGCTCGTTCGCGCGACCGAGGGCGAGCGCGGCGCAGCGGTGGCCGGGTTCGCCTTCAACGTGCTGCTGCTCGCACGGGCGCCGCTCGTGCTGTTCCAGGCCGTGCAGACGTCGATCCTTCCGCACCTGACCCGCCTCTGGGTCGGCGCAGGGGGCGCGCCCGACGACGGCGAGGCCGACCCCTTCCGCCGCAGCGTGAACCTCACGCTCGCGGCCATCGCCGCCTTCGCCGGCTCCGTCGCCCTGGCGATGCTCGTGGCCGGGCCGTGGCTGATGGACCTGGTCTTCGGCGGCAACTTCGAGTACGAGCGCGGTGGACTCGTCCTGGTGTCGGTGGCGATGGGTCTCTACCTGTCGGCGGCCACGATCAACCAGGCCCTCCTGGCGCAGGGGCGCGCCCGCCAGGCGGCGACGTGCTGGGTCGGGTCGGCCGCGGGCTTCGTGGCGCTCCTGTTCGTGTCGCCGGTGGACGATCCGGTGCTCTCCGTCGAGGTGGGCCTGCTCGCCGGCGCGGCGGTCCTGTGCGCCCTCCTCTACACGCTTGTACCGTCGCGCCTGAGCCATGGCCGAGTTCGTGGTGATCCCCGCCCGCTTCAACGGTCCCCCCGCGAGCGCCAACGGCGGCTACACGTGCGGTGTCGTGGCATCGCTGCTCGGCGCCGATGTGGCCCGGGTGTCCTTGCGTACGCCGCCGCCGATCGGGCAGCCCCTGTCGGTGACCCGCGGCGAGGGGCGCGTGGAGCTTCACGACGGCGGCACGCTCGTGGCCGAGGGCGAGGGCTCGGAGCTCCTGCTCGGCGTGCCTGACGCCGTTCACCCCGACCACGCCGAGTCCGCGTCGCGGGCGGGTCGCGAGCAGTGGACGGCCGAGCACCCGTTCCCCGGCTGCGTCGTGTGCGGTCCCGACCGCGACCCGGGCGACGGCTACCGCATCTTCCCGGGGCCGCTGGCCGGCGAGCACGGCCTCTTCGCCGCCGAGTGGACGCCCGACGCCTCGCTGGCGGACGACGACGGCCACGTGCGCCCGGAGTGCCTGTGGGGTGCGCTCGACTGCCCCACGAGCGCACCCGTGGCCAACTACGGCGAGGGCCCCCCGATGGTGCTTGCCCGGCTCACGGCGCGGCTCGGGTGCGCCGTCCGCGTGGGCGAGCGCCACTCGCTGGTCTCGTGGCCGCTCGAGGTGGACGGGCGCAAGCGCCAGGCCGCCTGCGCCCTGTTCGACGAGGCCGGCCGCTTGCTATGCGCCTCCAGCGCGCTCTGGATCGAGTTGCGCGAGCCGGCCTCCGCGTGAGCGCTTGCAGCTACATACAGCCTGTATGTAACATGCGCGGCTCGTCGTGAGCGAGCGCGTCCACCACCGCACCTGTCCCTTCTGCGAAGCCACGTGCGGGCTGGAGGTCAGGCTGGACGGCGATCGCGTGACCTCCGTGCGCGGCGACCGCGACGACGTGTTCAGCCGCGGCTTCATCTGTCCCAAGGCCCACGGGCTGAAGGAGCTGCACGAGGACGCGGACCGGCTCACCACCCCCCTGGTCCGTCGCGACGGCGAGCTGCGCGAGGCCGGCTGGGACGAGGCCTTCGCCGAGATCGATCGCCGCCTCTCGCCGATCCTGGCGAGCCACGGGCGCAACGCGGTGGCCGCCTACGTAGGCAACCCGAGCGCCCACAACCTCTCATTCCTCACCTTCGGGCCGGTCATGCTGCGGGCGCTCGGCTCGCACAACATCTTCACCGCGAGCACGGTGGACCAGATGCCCAAGCAGGTGGCCGCCGGGCTCATGTTCGGCCACCTGCTGAGCGTCCCCGTGCCGGACGTGGATCGCTGCGACCACCTGCTGGTGCTCGGGGCCAACCCGCTCGTGTCGAACGGCAGCCTGCTCACCGCCCCGAACATGCGCGGGCGACTGCGCGGCATCCGGGAGCGTGGCGGGAAGGTCGTGGTCGTGGACCCGCGCCGCACCCGCACCGCGGAGGAGGCCGACGAGCACCACTTCATCCGCCCCGGCAGCGACGCGCTGCTGCTGGCCGCGATCGCCTGCACGCTCGTGGAGGAGGCGCTCGTGGATCCCGGGCCGCTCGCCGAGCACTGCGAGGGCCTGGCCGAGGTCTGCGAGCTGATGCGCGACTACACGCCCGAGTCGGTGGCCCCCGCCACCGGTATCGCGGCCCCCGACATCCGGCGGATGGCACGCGAGCTCGCGGCGGCGGAGCGCGCCGCTGTGTACGCGCGCATCGGCACGACCACCCAGGAGTTCGGGACACACGCGAGCTGGCTCGTGGACGTGGTCAACGTGCTCACGGGCAACCTCGACCGCGAGGGCGGCGCGATGTTCCCGCTGGCCGCGGCGGGGCAGCGGAACGCGAGCGGAGCGCCCGGCGCAGGGCCGCGGCGTCAACCTGGGTCGCTGGCAGAGCCGGGTGCGCGGGCTCGACGAGCTGTTCGGCGAGCTGCCGGTGGCCTGTCTCGCGGAGGAGATCGACACGCCGGGCGACGGGCAGGTCCGCGCGCTGATCACGATGGCCGGGAACCCCGTGGTCTCGACGCCGAACAGCGGCCGGCTGGAGCGGGCGATCGAGGGTCTCGACTTCATGCTCTCGCTGGACATCTACGTGAACGAGACGACTCGCCACGCCGATGTGATCCTCCCTGCTCCGGAGCCGCTCGCGAAATCGCACTACGACCTGGCGCTCTACCAGCTGGCCGCCCGCAGCGTGGCGAACTACTCGCCGCCCGCGCTGGAGCACGAGGGCCCCGCCGAGTGGGAGGTCCTGCTGAGACTGGCCGGGGTGGTGTCCGGGCAGGGGCCCGACGCCGACGTGGAGGCGCTCGACCGGCTCGTGATCGACACGCTCATCGCCCGCGAGCTCCACGATCCGCACTCGCGCGTCGGCGGGCCGCGAGGCGCATGAGCTGATCGAGGAGCTGGAGCCGCGCCGCGGCCCCGAGCGCGTGCTCGACCTCCTGCTGCGCGTGGGGCCGTTCGGCGACGGCTTCGGGGCCGATCCGGACGGCCTGACCCTGGACCTGCTGGAGCGCAACCCGCACGGCGTGGACCTCGGCCCGCACCGGCCGCGGATCCCGGAGGTGCTGCGTACCGCTTCCGGGAAGATCGAGCTGGCCCCGGAGGCGATCGTGGCCGACCTCCCGCGCCTGGCCGCCGCGATGGAGCGGCGCCGGAACGGCGGGCTCGTCCTGATCGGGCGCCGGCAGCTGCGCTCCAACAACTCGTGGATGCACAACCTCCCCGCGCTGGTCAAGGGGAAGGATCGCTGCACGATGCTGGTGCATCCCGACGACGCGAGCCGGCTCGGCCTCGTGGACGGGGGCAGCGCGCGCGTTCGCTCTGCCGCGGGCGAGATCGAGGCGCCGGTGGAGCTCACCGACGAGGTGATGCCGGGAGTGGTGTCCATTCCCCACGGCTGGGGCCACGCCGCGCCGGGCGCCCAGCTCGGGGTGGCGAGCGAGCACGCCGGCGTGAACAGCAACCTCCTGGCGGACGAGACGCTCGTGGAGCCGCTCTCCGGCAACGCGATCCTGAACGGGATCCCCGTCGAGGTCGTGCCGGCGGTCCGTGCCGGCGGCGGCCGCGACCGCCTAGCTCTCGCGAGGCGTCGCGCTGTCACGCGTCCTGGGCTGGGTGGCGGCCCCTGAGCCGCCGGAGCGAGTCGAGCGTCCAGGCGGATGTGGCGCCTTTTACATCTATGCGATGCATAACTCGCCACAACCCCCTCGCACCCCGCCGCCGTACGCGCCGGGGCCGCCGCGGCGCCCGCGCCGCGACCGCCTAGATCGCCTGCAGCATCGACCCGCCGCAGCTCCGGCAGACCACGTCGGCGGTGTGCGACATCCGCGCAATGGTCGAGTGGGCGCCGCAGTTGGGGCAGCCCGATCTCAGCTCGAAGCGACCCAGGCAGCGCAGGCAGCGGTACCGCCCCGCAAGGTTCGTTCCGTGCAGGGCAGGCTCGCCACAGGCGGGGCACTGCGGCCCCGCGGGGGCGCTGTGGTCGACGGCCGCGGGCATCTCAGCTCGCCGGAAACGGTAGCCGGTCGCCGGCTCAGCCCCTGATCGCGGCCCCGCGCCCGCGCAGGTAGTCGGCCGCCGCCATCGGCCGCCCCCCGGGCGGCTGCACCTCGAGCAGCTCGAGCGCGCCCGACGCGGTGCCCAGCAGGAGACGCTGCCCGTCCGCCTCGAGCGCGCCCTGGTCCAGCTCCGCGTGCTCCGCGGCCAGCGCCGCTCGGCGCACGCCCAGCCGCTGGCCGGAGGGGAGGTCCACGAACACGCCGATGTGCGGCGTGAGGGCGCGTATCCGCCGCTCCAGCTCCTGGGCCGGGCGTGCGGGGTCGAGGCGGCGGTCGTCACGGGTGATCTTCTCGGCGTAGGTCACGCCCTGGTCCGGCTGCTCGCGACACGGCTGTGGGTCGTCCAGCGCCTGCACCAGCAGCTCGCCGCCGAGCGTGGCCAGCCGCGCGGCGAGCGCTGCCGTAGTCGTCGTCCGGGGTGATCGGCTCGCCGCGCTGCAGGCACATCGGCCCCGCGTCCAGCTCGGCGGTGGGGCGCATGATCGTCACGCCGGTCTCCTCGTCACCCGCCTCGATCGCCCGCTCGATCGGGGCGGCGCCGCGCCAGCGCGGCAAGAGCGAGGGATGCACGTTCAGCAGGTCGTGCTCGGAGAGGAGCGGCTCCTTGATCAGCGCGCCGTAGGCACAGATGCACACCACCTCGGGCTCGACCGCGGCGATCGCGGCACGCGCCTCGGCGCCGTTCACGTCCTCGGGTTGCGTCGTCGCGATCCCGAGCCTCCGGGCGGCCTCGGCCACCGGCGGAGAGGCGACCTTCCGGCCCCTTCCCGCCGGCCGGTCGGGGCGCGTGACCACGAGCTGCGGCCGGTGCGGGCTCAGTGCGAGGCGGGCGAGCACCTCGGCCGCGAACTCCGATGTCCCGAGGTACACGGTGCGCATCGGCGCGAGACTAGACGCAGCACGGTACGCGGCGTTTTCACGCCGTCTTCCTCGGTTTTCCCGGGCCCCGACCCGGGCAAACAATCGGCGAGCGACGAGGGAGGAACACGTGTACACCCAGGACTTCAATCCGGTTTCGGATTCGCTCGGCCTGACCGCGATCTTCGCCGCCCTGCCGGTGGTAACGCTGTTCGTGCTGCTCGGCGGGCTCCGCATGAAGGCGCAGTGGGCCGCGCTGATCTCGCTGGGCGTGGCGATGCTCGTGGCGCTGATCGTCTACGGGATGCCCGCGGACCAGACGCTGCTGTCGGCATCCGAGGGAGCGACCTTCGGGATCTTCCCGATCATGTGGATCGTCATCGCGGCGATCTGGGTCTACAACATGACCGTCGAGACCGGCCACTTCGCCGTGCTCCGGCGCTCGTTCGGGGCGATCTCCGACGACCAGCGCGTGCAGGCCGTGATCGTGGCGTTCTGCTTCGGCGCGCTGCTCGAGGCGCTCGCCGGCTTCGGGACTCCCGTGGCGATCACCGCGGTGATGCTGATCGCGCTCGGCTTCCAGCCGATCAAGGCCGCCTCGGTGGCGCTCGTGGCCAACACCGCCCCGGTGGCGTTCGGCGCGATCGCCACGCCCGATCATCACGCTCAGCGACGTGACCGAGCTGCCCAAGGACGACCTCGGCGCGATGGTCGGCCGCCAGACGCCGATCCTGGCGCTGATCGTGCCGCTGATCCTCGTGTACATGGTCGACGGCAGGCGCGGCCTGCGCCAGGTGTGGCCGGTGGCCCTGCTCGGCGGCACGGCGTTCGCGGTCGGCCAGTTCCTCTGCGCCAACTACTTCTCGGTCGAGCTCACGGACATCGTGGCCTCGCTGCTCGCCACCGCCTCGATCGTGGCGTTCCTGCGCGTCTGGTCGCCGTCCGAGCCGCTCCTGGGCGACGACGCGGGACGCTTCACCCGGCCGGCCGTGGCGGGAGGCTCGGTCTCACTCGCCGACGCTCGAGCGCGAGATCGCCCGTCGCGACGACGGCGAGCGCGACTCGACCGCCGACGTGGTCCGCGCCTACGCGCCCTACGCGATCGTCATCGCCGTCTTCTCGATCGCGCAGATCCCGGCGGTCAAGGACGCCCTCGCCGAGTCGCCCTGGACGACCACCTTCCAGTGGCCGGGACTGGACGTGGCGACCCCGGACGGCGAGGCCATCTCGAGCCTGACGTTCAACCTCAACTGGCTTCCCGCCACGGGCACGCTGATGGCGATCTCGGGCCTGATCACGATGGCCGTTCTCGGCGTCTCGCCCGGGCGCGCGCTTGCCACGTTGGGGAAGACCATCGACCAGCTCAAGTGGGCGATCCTCACCGTCGCCACCGTGCTCGCGCTGGCGTACGTGATGAACCAGTCGGGGCAGACGGTGACGCTCGGGCTCTGGGCCGCCGGAGCCGGCGGGGCCTTCGCGTTCCTGTCCGCGCTGATCGGCTGGCTCGGCGTGGCCGTGACCGGCTCGGACACCTCCTCCAACGCCCTCTTCGGGGCGCTGCAGGTGACCGCGGCCAAGGACGCGGGCATCTCGGAGACGCTGCTCGCGGCCGCGAACAGCTCCGGCGGAGTGCTCGGGAAGATGATCTCGCCCCAGAACCTGGCGATCGGCGCCGCGGCGGTGGGCATGGCGGGCCAGGAGGGCGACCTCTTCCGTAAGGTCCTGGGCTGGAGCCTCGTGCTCGTCCTGCTCATGTGCGCGCTCGTATACCTGCAGTCCACCGCGGTCCTCGACTGGATGGTCGTGTAGTGAGCCCAGGCGCCGGGCCCGCCTGGGGCGAGGGCCCGCCGCCACAGGACGCACCCGATCCCACACCGGTGGACCTGGGGCCGCTCGTGGCCGAATGGCGGGCGGCCCTGGGGGCCGAGCACGTGGTGACCCACGAGCATCAGCTGCGCACCTACGAGTCCGACGGCCTCCTCCAGTACGCGGTGACCCCCGGCGCGGTGGTGCTGCCCGGCTCGGCCGCGGAGGTCCAGGCCGTGGTCCGCTCGTGCCACCGCGAGGGTGTGCCGTGGGTGGCCCGCGGCGCCGGATCCGGCCTGTCCGGGGGCGCGACGCCGGTCGCGGACGGCGTGCTGATCTCGCTCACGCGGATGCGCCACGTGCTCGAGGTGGATCTCGCGAACCAGCGGGTGGTGGTCGAGCCGGGGGTGACGAACGTGGCCGTCTCGCAGGCGGTCGGCCCCACGCACTTCTACCCGCCCGACCCCTCCAGCCAGATCGTCTGCACGATCGGCGGCAACGTGGCCGAGAACTCCGGCGGCGCGCACTGCTTCAAGTACGGCTTCACCACCAACTACGTGACCGGGCTGGAGCTGGTGCTCCCCGACGGCTCGCTGGTACGGCTGGGCGGCAAGGAGCTCGACTCGCCCGGGCTGGACCTCCTCGGGGCGTTCGTGGGCTCCGAGGGCACGCTCGGCGTGGCCACGAAGATCTGGCTGCGCGTGGTGCCCGTCCCCGAGGCGGTGCGGACCCTCGTGGCCTTCTTCGGCTCCACCACGGAGGCAGGCGAGGTGGTGTCCGAGATCGTGGCCGGCGGCATCGTGCCGGGAGCGGTCGAGATGATGGACAACCTCTCGATCCGCGCCGCCGAGGGCTACACCGGCGCCGGCTACCCCACCGACGCCGGCGCGGCGCTCGTGGTGGAGCTGGACGGCTCGGAGGCGGAATGCGAGACGCGCTTCGAACAGGTCGTGTCGATGTGCGAGGAGGCGGGCGCCACCTCGATCCGCGTCGCGAAGGACGAGGCCGAGCGCACCGTGATCTGGACCGCGCGCAAGGCCGCGTTCGCGGCGATGGGCCGCATCGCGCCCAACTACTACGTGCAGGACAGCGTGATTCCCCGCACCCGGCTCGTCGAGGTGCTCGGCCGGATCGACGAGCTGGCGGCGGAGCACGACCTCCAGGTTGCGAACGTGTTCCACGCCGGCGACGGCAACCTCCATCCGCTCGTCTGTTACGACGGCGCCCGCGAGGGCGAGGCGGAGAAGGCCGAGGAGCTGGCCGGCCTGATCGTGCGGGCGTGCGTGGACGCCGGCGGCTCGATCACCGGCGAGCACGGCGTGGGCGTGGACAAGAAGCGCTACATGCCGGCGATGTTCAACGACGCCGATCTCGGCGCCTTCCAGCGGCTGCGCTGCGCGTTCGACCCCGACCAGCTCGCGAATCCGGGCAAGGTGATGCCCACGCCGCGGCTGTGCGGCGAGGTGCCCGGCCCCTACCGCCGCCACCCGCTCGAGCAGGCCGGACTCGCGGAGCGCTTCTGATGGCCACCGAGACCGCGCGGCTCGCCACTCCGAACTCGCGCGACGAGCTGGCGGCCGAGCTTCGCGGGGCCGCCGAGGCGGGTCTGCCGGTGCGCGTCCGCGGCGCCGGCACCAAGCTCTCGTGGGCGGGCCTGGCGGCGCTGGAGCCCGCGGTCGAGATCTCGACGGCAGGGCTGGGCGAGCTGATCGAGCACAACGCCGGCGATCTCACCGCGATCCTCGAGGCCGGCATGCCCCTCGCGGACGCGCAGCGCGCCTTCGCCGAGGCCGGCCAGATGCTCGCGCTCGACCCGCCGGGCGGCGGCGCCACCGTGGGCGGCGTGGTGGCCTCCGCGGACTCCGGTCCGCTGCGGGCCCGCTACGGCGGCGTGCGCGACCTGGTGGTGGGGATGACGGTGGCGCTCTCGGACGGGGTCATCGCGAAGACGGGCGGCAAGGTGATCAAGAACGTGGCCGGGTACGACCTGGCGAAGCTGTTCGCGGGGTCCTTCGGCACGCTCGGCGCCATCGTGGAGGTGGCCGTGCGCCTCCATCCGCTGCCGCCCGCGACCGCCACGGCGCTCGGTCGCACGAGCGACGCCGGCAAGCTCGCCAGCGGCCGCGTCCGCCCTCACCCACGCGCCGCTCGAGCACATGGGCCTCGACGTGCGCTGGGAGGCCGACACGGGGTCGGCACTGGCGCGCTTCGGCGGCGCCGCCCCCGGCCCCCAGGCCGAGGCGGCCGCCCGCGTGATGACCGATGCGGGGCTCGACGTCGAGCTGGTCGAGCAGGACGACGGGCTCTGGGACGCCCAGCGCGATGGCCAGCGAGCACGCCCCGGCGAGCCCGACACGATCGTGCGCGTGGCCGCGCTCCAGACCGACCTGCCGGCGCTGCTCGCCGCCGCTTCGCGGCATTCGGCCCTGCTCGTGGGCCGCGCCGGGCTGGGTCTCTCCTGGCTGCGGCTGCGAGGACCGCGATGCGGCGCCCGAGGCGGTGGCCGGCCTCCGCCGTCACGCCGGCGCCGTGGTGCTGGACGCACCCGCCGACGTGCGCGAGCGCGTGGACCCGTGGGGCCCGCGGGACGAGGCCGCACTCGCGCTCATGCGGCGCGTGAAGGCGGGCTTCGACCCGAGCGCGCGTGTGCGCCCCGGGGGTGCTCCTGTGAGCGCCTTCGACGCGACGCGCCCGCCGTCGCTCGACCTGATCGACGACTGCGTGCATTGCGGCTTCTGCCTCCCGACCTGCCCGACCTACCGGCTCTGGGGAGAGGAGATGGACTCCCCGCGCGGGCGGATCGTGCTGATGAAGCAGGGCCACGACGAGATCTCGGCCCCGCTCGTGCAACACCTGGACAACTGCCTTGGATGCATGGCCTGCGTGACCGCCTGTCCCTCCGGCGTGCAGTACGACAAGCTGATCGAGGACACGCGGGCGCAGATCGAGCGCAACGTGACGCGGCCGCCCGGTGAGCGCGCCTACCGCCGGCTCGTGTTCGAGCTGTTCACCCATCCCGGGCGCCTGCGCGTGGCGGCGCCGCTGATCGCGCTGGCGCAGCGGCTGCGGCTCACCAAGCTCGCCGGCCGTCCGCGGGCCCGGCGGCTGGCTCCGCGGCTCTCCACGCTCCTCGCCCTCTCTCCCGACGCATCCGCACGGCGGGCGCTGCGGCGGCTGCCCGAGCGCTTCGCGGCGCGCGGCGAGCGCCGCGGCGAGGTGGCGCTCCTCCAGGGCTGCGTGCAGCGAGTGTTCTTCGGCCACGTGAACGAGGCCACGGCACGGGTGCTTGCCGCGGAGGGCTTCGAGGTCGCACGTCCCTCGTCTGCCGCGCTGCTGCGGAGCGCTGCAGCTGCATGCGGGCGATGCCGGGGCGCGCGCCCTCGCGAAGGCGACGATCGAGGCGCTCGAGGGCTACGAGACGATCGTGGTCAACTCGGCCGGCTGCGGCTCGGCGATGAAGGACTACGGGCACGTGCTGCGCGACGAGCCAGGATGGGCCGAGCGCGCCGAGCGCTTCGCCGCGAAGGTGCGCGACGTGACGGAGCTGCTCGCGGAGGTCGAGCCGCGCGCGCCGCGCGGCCCCCTCCCCATGCGCCTGGCCTACCACGACGCCTGTCACCTGGCCCACGCGCAGGGCGTTCGCTCCCAGCCGCGGGCGCTGCTGCGCGGGATCCCGGAGCTCGAGCTCCTGGAGCCCGCGGACTGGGAGATCTGCTGCGGCTCGGCCGGGGTCTACAACCTGCTCCAGCCCGAGCCGGCGGCCGAGCTGGGCCGCCGCAAGGCGGACAGCCTGCTGGCCACGGGCGCCGAGGCGGTGGCGGCGGCCAATCCGGGCTGCGCGCTCCAGATCACCTCCCACACGGGGCGCCGCGGCACCCGCTGCCCGTGTACCACCCGCTGGAGCTGCTGGCGCGCTCGATCGCCGCGGCGGAATAGGGACGCCCGCTTCCGGGAAGGCTGAGGACATGATCGGAGCGAGCGGGATCGACATAGCCGGACCGGCGCAGGAGCGACAGGACGAGGTGCTGACCGAGGGCGCGCTCGAGCTGCTCATGCGGCTCCACGGCGAGCTCGACGGCACGCGGCGGGAGCTGCTCGCACGGCGCGCCGAGCGCCAGGCCGAGCTCGACGCGGGCGGCTCGCTCGACTTCGTGGAGGCGCCCGAGGACTTCAGCGTCGCGCCGGTTCCGGACGCGCTCCAGGACCGGCGCGTGGAGATCACCGGGCCCGACCAGCCGCAAGATGGTCATCAACGCGCTCAACTCCGGCGCGCGCGGGTTCATGGCGGACTTCGAGGACGCCAACTCGCCCACCTGGAGCAACATGGTCGTCGGCCAGGTGAACCTGGCCGACGCGGTCCGGGGCGAGATCGAGCACGAGGAGGACGGGAAGGGCTACGAGCTGGGCGATGATCCCGCCGTGTTGCTCGTGCGCCCGCGCGGGCTCCACCTGCCCGAGCGCCACCTGAGGATCGGAGGCGAGCCGGTGGCCGGCGCCTTCACGGACTTCGCCCTGTTCGTTCACCGCAACGCCCACGAGCTGCTCGACCGCGGCGCCGGGCCCTACTTCTACCTGCCCAAGCTCGAGTCCCACGTGGAGGCCCGCCTCTGGCGCGACGCCTTCCGGATCGCAGAGGACGCGCTCGACCTCGAGCGCGGCACGATCAAGGCCACCGTCCTCATCGAGACGATCCCGGCCGCCTTCGAGATGGACGCGATCCTCTACGAGCTGCGCGACCACGCCGCCGGCCTCAACGCCGGCCGCTGGGACTACATCTTCTCCGCCATCAAGCGCTTCCGGACGCGCCCCAAGTTCGTGCTTCCCGACCGCTCGGCGGTGACCATGACCGTGCCGTTCATGCGCGCCTACACGGAGCTGCTCGTGAAGAGCTGCCACCGGCGCGGCGCGCACGCGATGGGCGGGATGTCCGCCGTGATCCCGAGCAGCAAGGACGAGGAGGCCAACAAGAAGGCCTTCGAGGCGGTGCGCTCCGACAAGGAGCGCGAGGCGGGCGACGGCTTCGACGGCACCTGGGTGGCGCACCCCGACTCGGTGCCCGTGGCCACGGAGGCCTTCGACGCCGTGCTCGGCAGCCGCCCGAACCAGGTGGACCGCACCCGCGACGACGTGGAGGTGGAGACCGGCGAGCTGCTCGCCATCCCCGACACGCCCGGCGAGGTGACCGAGGCCGGGCTCCGCTCGAACGTGAACGTGGGCATCCAGTACATCTCCTCGTGGCTGCGCGGGAACGGCGCGGCCGCCATCTACGGCCTGATGGAGGACGCGGCCACCGCGGAGATCGCGCGCGCCCAGGTGTGGCAGTGGATCCGCCACGGGGTGTCGCTCGACGACGGCCGCGTGGTCACCTCCGAGCTGGTGCGCGAGCTCGAGGCGGACGAGCTCGAGCGCATCCGCGGGGAGATCGGCGACGACGACTGGTTCCAGTCGCAGGGCCGCCCCGACCTGTCGCGGGAGCTGTTCGAGAGCGTGGCGCTCGCGGACGAGTTCGT
This sequence comes from uncultured Thermoleophilaceae bacterium, assembly GCA_963759625.1. Classification (GTDB taxonomy): domain Bacteria; phylum Actinomycetota; class Thermoleophilia; order Solirubrobacterales; family Thermoleophilaceae; genus JACVRW01. Next base: position 89,281 of record CAVXAD010000004.1, read on the forward strand.
GGAGTTCCTGACGCTGCCGGCGTACGAGCGGCTGGAGGACTAGGCCCAGCGCGACGTGCACTTCGCCGAACGCTGGCACGTGGCCCCGGACTAGGCCGCTTCGGCGTTGCGCTCCGCCTCGCGGAGCTCGCGGAGGGCCGCCTTGCGGCTCTCGCGGGAGGTGCGTTCCAGGATCAGCACGCCGTCCAGGTGGTCGATCTCGTGCTGGATGACGCGGGCCTCGAGGCCCGAGGCCTCGACCAGGCGCTCGCTCGCCCTCCTCGTCCAGCGCCCGCACGCGCACGTGCACCGGGCGCTCCACGTCGAGGGTGATGCCGGGGATCGACAGGCAGCCCTCGTCGAGGGTCTCCTGCTCACGGCTCGACCACTCGATCTCCGGGTTGGCGAGCACGATCAGCGGCGCGTCGGCGCCGACCGTGTACACGAGCAGGCGCTGGGAGATCCCCAGCTGCGGCGCTGCCAGGCCCATTCCGAAGGCGTCGCGCATGATGCCCGCCATGCGCTCCACCTGGGAGCGCAGCGGGATCGTCGAAGCGGTCCACCGGCATGGCGCGGGACTTGAGCACGGGGTCGCCGAGCCGGCGGATGAACGACATCGCGGCGGCCCGCCGGGCCGCCACCTCGGGATCGAGCGGAGCCTCCTCGCGCTCGTCCTCCACCTCCGGCTGCACAACCTCCTCTGCCACGGCTTCGAGTTTAACGCCGGGCGCCGGCACGGACAGGGTGCGGCTACTGAGGATCGACGTCCACCGCGAAGGCCACGCCGGCGTGTCCCCGCGCGGCCGCCACCTCGTCCACGGCCGCGCGTACCGCGTCGATGGCGGGCAGCCGCTCCGGAGAGCGGACGACCAGCTGCGCCCGGTGGCGCCCGCGTCGCCGGAAGAGCGGCGCCGGGCCGAGCACCGGCACCCCCGCGCGCGGCCACCAGGTCCCTGACCGCCTCCGCCGCCGCGAGCTCGGGGCCGGGCTCCACCGACGAGCACACCGACCGGACCAGGTGCCCATAGGGCGGATAGCCGAACGCCTCGCGCCGCTCCAGCTCGCCGGCCACGAAGCCGTCGGCGTCGTGAGCGGCCGCGTGACGCAGCGCGCGCGCCGACGGGTCGAGCGCCTGGACGATCACCCTCCCGCCCCGCTCCCCGCGTCCGCTGCGGCCGGCGAGCTGGGCCACGAGCGCGAAGGTGCGCTCCTCCGCGCGGAAGTCCGGGAAGCGCAGCGTGGCGTCGGCATCGAGGACCACGGCCAGCGTGACGGCCGGGAAGTCGTGGCCCTTGGCCACCATCTGGGTGCCCACGAGCACACCGGCGGGCGCGGCGTCGAAGCGGCCCAGCACCGCGCCGCCCGCGCCCGCGGCGGTCACGTCGGCGTCGAGCCGGAACACGGGCAGCGGCCTCATCAGCTCCTCGAGCTCCCGCTCGAGCTGCTCCGTGCCCGCCCCGTGGCGCGCCACCGACGCGGACCCGCAGTCGCCGCACACCGGCGGAACCGGCTCACGGTGCCCGCAGTGGTGGCAGGCCACCTCGGCGGCGGCGCGGTGCAGGACGAGCGTCACGTCGCAGTCGGGGCACTCCCACACCCGGCCGCAGCACGCGGCACGAGAGGAAGTTCGACCAGCCACGCCGGTTGAGGAGGACGATCGCCTTCTCCTCGCCGCGCCGCACGTCGTCCAGGGCCACGCGGGTGCGCTCGTGAAGCGCGCCGGCAACCCCCAGCATGCCCAGGAGCTCCACCGGCGGCAGCGGACCGGCCGTCCACGCGGCTCGCGAGCCGGACGCGCTCGTGGCGCACCACGCTCTCCGGCCTCGGCGTGGCGCTGCCGGCGAGCAGCACCGCACCCTCCTCGGCCGCCCGGCGCTCGGCAACCACGCGGGCGTCGTAGCGGGGGTCGCCCTCCTGCTTGTACGAGCTGTCGTGCTCCTCGTCGATCACGATCAGGCCGAGGTCGTCGAACGGGGCGAACACCGCCGAGCGCGGCCCCACGCAGACCCTGCGCCTCGCCACTGCGCATTCGCCACCACTCGTCGTACCGCTCGCGCGCGGCGAGACGGGAGTGGACCACCGCCACGAGGTCGCCGAAGCGCTCTACGAAGCGCCCGGCGGTCTGCGGCGTCAGCGCGATCTCGGGCACGAGCACGATCGCCGAGCGGCCGCGCTCGAGCGCCATCTCGACGGACCGGAGGTAGACCTCGGTCTTGCCGCTGCCGGTGACCCCGTGGAGCAACAGCGGTTGCCCGCCGCCGTCCGTGTCCATCCGCGCCGCGACCGCCGCGAGTGCCGCCGTCTGCTCCGGAGTGGCTCGGAGGCGGGCCGCCCGCGGGCGCCCCCACGCGCTCGAGGTGCGGCCGCCGTGACGGCGCCGCGGCCTGCGTGAGGTCCACGAGGCCGCGCCGCTCGAGGCGACGCAGGACCGCGTGATCGATGCCCGCGCGGCGAGCGAGGTCGGCAACGCCCAGGGGCCCATCGGCGAGCGCCCTCAGCGCGGCGAGCTGGCGCTCCCCGAGCCCGCCGCCGTCCGCGACGCTGCCGGCCTCGGTGAGGCTCGCGCGGAGCGAGCTCCGGCGCGTCAGCGGCCGCCCCGATCCGGTGCCGGTGCCGGGCGGGAGCACCAGCGCGAGCCCGCGCGCCGGCGCCGAGCAGTACTCGCGCGCCAGCCACAGGCCGAGGCGCACCAGCGGGGCCGGGACGTTCGCCTCCAGCGCGCTCAGAGGCTCCGCGAGCCGCTCGGGCGGCAGCTCGCTCTCGTCCGCCAGGTCCACCACCACGCCGAGCAGGCGGCGGCGGCCGAACGGCACCACGAGCATGCTTCCCACCGCGACCGCCGACAGGTCCACGCCGAGCCGGTAGTCGAACGGGCCGCGCAGCGAGCGGGCGGGGGTCAGCGGCTCGACCTTGGCGATCACGCCTCGAACCTACGCGGAGGGCCGGACGCCCGCCGGGGCGGCCGGACGTGTGAACATGCCCGCTCGTGGGCGACGACTTCGAGGCGCTGGGCCTGCTCCAGGACGTGGACGGCGAGCGCGAGCGCGAGGCCCGGCTGGCCCTCCTGCGCGACCTCCGCGCGGCGGGAGTGCCGGATGACGAGCTGCAGCGTGCGGTGGCGCTCAACCAGCTCGTGCTCCTCCCGGTGGAGCTGGCGCTCTCCGAGAGCAGCGAGCGCTACACGATGGAGGAGGTGGCGGAGCGCTCCGGGCTCGGGCTCGAGTTCTTCGAGCGCCTGAACCGCGCACTGGGCGGCCCGCGCCCGGACCCCGCTGCGCGGGTCTTCGACGAGAACGACGTGCGCCAGGCGGCCAATGTCGCCCGGATCCGCGCGGCGGGACTGCCGGACGAGGGCATCCTCGAGATCGCGCGCGTCCTGGGGCAGGGCGCCGCCAACCTCGCGGCAACCGTGTCCACCGTCTTCGGCTCGGCGTTCATCCGGGCCGGGGACACGGAGTACGACCTGTCGGCGCGCTACGCCAAGGAGACGAGGGAGCTCCTCCCCCTGCTCGAGCCCGCCTTGGGCCAGGCGCTCCGGCTCCACCTCCGCGCGGTGATGCGCCAGGTGGCGGTGGGCGAGAGCGAGCGGGCCAGCGGACGGCTGCCGGGCGCGACCGACCAGTCGGTCGCCTTCGCCGACCTCACCGGCTTCACGCGGCTCGGCGAGAGCGTCGACGCGGTCGAGCTGGGCGCGCTGGCGGAACGCTTCGCCGAGCTGGCCAGCGACCTCGTCGAGCCGCCCGTGCGGCTGGTGAAGACGGTGGGCGACGCCGTGATGCTCGTGTCGCCCGACACCGATGCGCTGCTCTCGATGCTCCTCGAGCTGAACGACGCCGCCGAGGCCGGGGACAGCGGCCTGCCCGCCATCCACGCCGGCACGGCCCGCGGCCCCGCGCTGGGCCGCGGCGGCGACGTGTACGGAGCGGCCGTGAACAAGGCCAGCCGAATCGCCCAGTTCGCCCGGCCGGGCAGCGTGCTGGCGGCCGAGGAGGTGCGCGAGGCGGCAACCGCCGACTACGCGTGGTCGTTCGCGGGCAGGCGCCGGCTCAAGGGCCTGGCCGAGCCGGTGTCGCTCTACCGGGTGCGGCGCCCGCCGCCGCCCGAGGGAGCCGCCCGACCTAGGCAGTGGCGGAGGCGCCCTCGCGCTCGCCCAGGCCGGCCGCCTGGCGCAGCTCGTCGGCCTTGTCGGTCTTCTCCCAGGTGAAGTCGTGGTCCTCGCGGCCGAAGTGGCCGTAGGCCGCGGTCTTCTGGAAGATCGGCCTGTGCAGGTTGAGGTACTCGCGGAACGCGCCCGGACGCAGGTCGAAGTGGTCGCGGACCAGCTGCGCGATGGTGGAGCGCGAGACCTTCTCCGTCCCGAAGGTCTCCACCATCACGGACACCGGGTGCGCCACGCCGATCGCGTAGGCCACCTGCACCTCGCAGCGATCGGCCAGGCCGGCCGCCACCACGTTCTTGGCCACGTAGCGCGCCGCGTAGGCCGCCGAGCGGTCCACCTTCGACGGGTCCTTTCCGGAGAACGCGCCGCCGCCGTGACGGGCCATCCCGCCATAGGTGTCCACGATGATCTTCCGGCCGGTCAGCCCGCAGTCGCCCACGGGACCGCCGATCACGAAGCGGCCGGTGGGGTTGACCAGGAAGTTCTTGTTGGTGTTCAGCTTGCGCTCGTCGTAGAGCTCGGCCGGGAGGATCGGGTGCACCACGTGCTCCCAGAGGTCGGGCCGGATCAGCGTGTCGATGTCCACCCCGTCCTTGTGCTGGGTCGAGATCAGGAGCTTCTCGATCTCGATCGGACGGCCGTTCTCGTAGCGAATCGTGACCTGCGTCTTGCCGTCCGGCCGCAGGTAGGGCATCACGTCCGGCCTTGCGCACCTCGGCGAGCCGGTGGGCCAGCTTGTGCGCCAGCGAGATCGGCAGCGGCATGAGCTCCGGCGTCTCGCGGCTGGCGTAGCCGAACATCATGCCCTGGTCGCCCGCGCCGGCCACGTCGAGCTCGATCGTCGTCGGCCGGGTCGGTGCGCGACTCGAGGGCGTTGTCCACGCCCTGCGCGATGTCGGGCGACTGCTTGTCGATCGCGTTGATCACGGCCGCGCTGTCGGCGGAGAAGCCGAGGTCCGCGTCCGTGTAGCCGATCTTCGCGGATCGTCTCGCGCGCGATCTCCTGGATGTCCACGTAGGTGTCGGTGGAGATCTCGCCCGACACCACCACGAGCCCGGTGTTCACGAGCGTCTCGCACGCCACCCGACCCGTGGGATCGTCCCTCATGACCGCGTCCAGGACGCCGTCGGAGATCTGGTCGGCGATCTTGTCCGGGTGGCCCTCCGTGACCGACTCGGAGGTGAACAGGAACTCGTGGTCTGACAGCTCTGGAGTGCTCATCGGTCGCGAAAGGGTACAGACCGGGTCTGGGATTCGGCGCGCAACCGACGCGTCGGGGACCAGCTTCCGCGGGCGACTCGATCACCGCGTCCGCCAGGCCGAGCGCGTCCGCCGCCGGGCGGCCACTCCGGGTTGGGCAGGGCGATCACCCGCATCCCCGCCGCCTTGGCCGCCCGGATCCCGTTCTCCGAGTCCTCGACCGCGGTGCAGGCGCCGGGCGCGACCCCGAGCCGGCCTGCGGCCTCGAGGTAGACGTCGGGCGCGGGCTTCCCGCGCGCCACCTCCTCGGACGACACCGTCACCGCGAACCGGTCCGCGAGCCCGGAGAGCTCCAGGAAGAGGTCGATGATCTCCCGGTTGGAAGAGGAGGCGAGGCCGAGCGGCCAGCGCCGGGAGAGCCGCTCCACCGCCTCCCTCGCCCCCTCGATCCACGGCAGCCGCTCGCGGTAGATGCGCTCGAGGCGCGCGACCACGTCGGCGGAGATCTCCCCGGGATCGAGCGCCACGCCGAGCTCGTCGCGGACGTAGCGCGACCACTCGGGCGAGCTCATCCCCATCATGTCGCGCGGCGCCCGCTCGCTCCAGCGACCGCCGCGCTCGTCCACCAGCTCCTCCTTCGCCCGGTTCCAGACCTGCTCGGACTCGAGCAGCACCCCGTCGAGGTCGAACACCACGGCGTCGGTCACCCGCGGTCCTTCCCCTTGAAGTCGATGATGAGCGGCACGCCGTCGAGCTCCCACTGGGCGCGCAGCCGGTTCTCGAGGAAATAGGCGTACGAGCGGGTCACGAGGTTCCGGTCGTTCACCTGGACCGCGAAGCGCGGAGGCCCGCTCTCGAACTGCGCCATGTAGTACATCCGCAGCCGCTTGCCGCGTTTGGCCGGAGGCTGCTTGGCGCTCTGGATGTCGCTGAGGAAGCGGTTGAGCTGGGCGGTCTGGATCTGCTCCCTGGAGCGGTCCACGCGGGCGAGCGCCGCGGCGATGAGCCGGGTGAGCCCGCGGCCGCTGCTCGGCGGACACCGCCAGCACCGGCGGGCGCTGGCGCAGCTTCTGGGTCACGCGCGCCTTGGCGTCCTCGAGGTCGGTGCGGGTCACGTCCCACTTGTTGAGCGCGATCACGGTCGCGCAGTGCTTCTGCATCGCCATCTCCGCCACGCGCAGGTCCTCGCTCGTCAGGCCTTCGGAGGCGTCGCACACCACGATCGCCACGTCGGCCCGCTCGGCCGCCTGCTCGGAGCGCAGCTGGGCGTAGTAGTCCACGGTGCCCGCGACCTTGGCGCGCCGACGGAGTCCCGCGGTGTCCACCAGGACGAGCGGGCGGCCGTCGACCTCGATCGGCGTGTCGATCGCGTCGCGCGTGGTCCCCGCGCGCGCGTCCACGATCACCCGCTCCTGCCCCAGCAGGCGGTTCACGAGCGACGACTTGCCCACGTTGGGGCGCCCGATCAGCGCGAGGCGCACCGCGCGCTCCTCGTCCTCCTCCCCGCCGGCCGGCAGCCGCTCCGCGATCAGGTCGAGGAGGTCCCCGGTGCCGAGCCCCTGCGTGGCCGATACCGGCAGCGGGTCGCCGAGACCGAGTCCGTAGAACTCGGACGCCAGCCCGGCCTGGCCGACGTCGTCGACCTTGTTGGCCACCACGAGCACGGGCAGCGGGCCGCCGCGCAGCTCCGCGGCCAGCTCCGCGTCGCCCGGGCGCAGGCCGGCGCGCGCGTCCACCACCAGGACTCCCAGGTCCGCGTCGGCGAGCGCGGCGCGGGCCTGCCGGCGCACGGCGTCGGCGAGCACGTCCTCGTCGGATTGGTCCACGCCGCCCGTGTCCACCAGGGTGAAGCCAACGCCGTTCCAGTCGGCCTCCACCTCCTTCCGGTCGCGCGTGACGCCGGCCTGCTCGTGCACCACGGCCGCGCGCGTGGCGGAGAGGCGGTTGACCAGGGTCGACTTCCCCACGTTCGGGTAGCCCACCACGGCCACCTTCGGCCGTCTCATCGCGCTACGGAGCGCACCATGCCGACGATCCGCTCCACCACCTCGTCCACGCTCAGACCGGTGGTGTCGAGCTCGACCGCCCCCGGTGCGAGCTCGAGCGGCGAGTGCTCACGGCTCGCGTCCTGAGCGTCGCGGATGGCCTGGTCGCGCTGCACGGTGTCCGCGTCTCCGCCCAGCTCGAGCGCGCGTCGGCGCGCCCGCTCCGCGGGATCGGCGGTCAGGAAGATCTTGACCGGGGCCTCCGGCGCCACCACCGTCCCGATGTCGCGGCCCTCGGCCACCCAGTCGCCCTCTGACAGCAGCTCCCGCTGCTTGCGCACGAGCGCCTCCCGCACCCGCGGGTTCGTGGCCACCTTCGAGGCGGCCTCGCTCACATCGGGGGAGCCGAGCGAGTCCGTCACGTCCTCCCCGTTGGCCAGCACCCGGTCGCCGAGCTCGAGCTGCAGCCGCTCGGCCTGCTCCGATGCCGCACCGCCGTGCTTCAGCGTCATCAGCCCCACCGCGCGGTACATGGCCCCGGAGTTGAGGTAGCCGAAGCCCAGCGCGCGCGCGAGCGCGCGCGCCACCGTGCTCTTGCCCGCCCCGGCGGGCCCGTCGATCGCTACCACCATGCAGGCGAGAGGCTAGCCCGGCCTCAGCCGAGCAGCGCTGCGAGATCGCGCTCGAAGCCCGGGTAGGACACCGCGGCCGCGTCCATTCCCTCCACCTCCACGCCGTCCTCGGACGCCAGCCCCGCCACGGCGCCGAGCATCGCCAGGCGGTGGTCGCCGTGGGAGTCGAGCGCTCCGCCCCGGAGCGGGGAGCCGTCGCCGCGGACGGCGAAGCCGTCGTCGGTCTCCTCGATGTCCGCGCCCAGGCCGCGCAGGCCCTCGACCACGGCCGCGATCCGGTCCGACTCCTTCAGCCGCAGCTCGCCCGCGCCGCGGACCACGGTCTCGCCGTCGGCGAACGCGCCGAGCAGCGCCACGAGCGTGAGCTCGTCGATGGCCAGGGGCACCTCGTCGGCGCCCACCTCGGTGCCTTCCAGCGGCGCGGAGGCCACGTCCAGTTCGCCCAGCGGCTCCGCGTCCGCCTCTGTCCCGGCCTCCTCCAGCTGGCCGACGATCACGGCGCCCATGCGCTCGGCGATGCGGAAGAACGCCGTGCGCGTCCAGTTGAGGCCCATGCCGGAGACCACGACCCGCGAGCCGGGCACGAGGGTGGCCGCGGCCACCACGAACGCCGCCGACGAGGGATCGCCGGGAACGACGATCTCGTCGAGCTCGATCTCGTCCACCTGGGACACCGTCAGGCGGCCTCCCTCCGCGCGGAACGGCACGCGCGCGCGACGCATCATCCGCTCGGTGTGGTCGCGGCTCGGCGCCGCCTCGACCACCGTGGTGGAGCCGTCGGCCAGCATGCCTGCCATGAGCACGCAGGACTTGACCTGGGCGCTCGCCACCGGCAGGCGGTACTCGATGCCGGCGAGCTCGGCGCCGCTCACGGTGAACGGCGGATAGCGCCCGTCGCGGGCCTCCACGCCGGCCCCCATGGCTGCGAGCGGCTCGGCCACCCGGTCCACCGGCCGGCCGCGGATCGACTCGTCGCCGTCCAGCGTCCACACCCTCCCGGGTTGCCCGGCGAGCCAGCCGGGCAACAGGCGCATCAGCGTGCCGCAGTTGCCCACGTCGATCAGCCCGCCGGTGGCCTCGAGCGGCGCGTGCAGCCCCACGCCGCGGATCAGCACCGACCCGTCGCCGTTCTCGTCCACGCCTGCCCCGAGGCTCTGTATGGCGCTCAGCGTGGACGCGGTGTCGGCCGACTCCAGGTAGTTGCGCACCGCCACCGGCTCGTCCGACATGGCGGCGAACAGCGCGGCCCGGTGCGAGATCGACTTGTCCGCGGGCGGCGTGTAGGTGCCCTGTAGCGGTCCCGAGGGAGTGAAGCGCGCGCGGCGGGTCACAGCTCGGCTACGGGGAAGCCGAGCTCGCCGATCAGCCGGGTGGCTCGCGCGGCCTCACCGTCACCGGCGATCCAGAGCGTCATGGCGCCGGTCCGCATGTCGGACGCCGGCGCGAGCGCCAGGTCCACGATGTTCACCCCCGCCTTTCCGAGCGCCAGCGCCACGCTGGCGACGATACCGGGCCGGTTCGGGACCGTCAGGCGCAGCTCGTGGACGGGCGCTCCCGTCAGGTCCGCCTCGAGCAGCCGCCGGCGGTCCTCGCGGGCTGCGTCGTTCCACCCGGCCACGTCGCCGCCGGCTTCGAGCAGCTCGGCCACCTCGTCGAGCGAGCGGGCAAAGCCACGGACCTCCTCCACGATCGCCTCCCGGTTCGAGCGGTACACGTCCGCCCACATGGCCGTGTTGGCCCCGGCCACGCGCGCGCCGTCGCGAAAGCTCGGGCCCACCTGCCTGAGTGCCTCCCCCTGGTCGAGCAGCCGCCCGGCCGCCTGCCGGACGAGCACGTTGGCAAGCACGTGCGGCAGATGGCTGAACACGGCCACGAGCCGGTCGTGGGTCTCCGGATCCACGGCCACGGGGTGGGCGCCGATGTCCTTCAGGAGGCGGTGAAGGCGCTCGTAGAGCAGCCCGGAGGAGCGCTCCGTGGGCGTGAGGTACCAGACGGCCCCCTGGAACAGCTCGGCCCGCGCGTTCTCCACCCCGCTCGTCTCCGCGCCGGCGATCGGGTGGCCGCCCACGAAGCGCGGATCGTCGATCCGGCCGAGCAGCTGCCGTTTCGTCGAGCCCACGTCGGTGACCACGCAGTCCTCGGGAGCCGCGGCCAGCGCCGCGCCCACCTGGTCGGGCAGCGCGCCCACGGGCGCGCAGGCGAAGCAGGCCGAGGCGCCTCGGAGCGCCTCCTCGAGCGAGCTCGCCGCCGCGTCGATGGCGCCGAGCTCGCGCGCGCGCTCCAGCCTGCCCCGATCGCGGCCGAAGCCCACCACCTCGGCGCCGGGCACGAAGCGCTTGGCCGCCAGTCCGACGGAGCCGCCGATCAGGCCGACCCCGAGGACCGCGATCCTCATGCGGCGCGCCGCGCCCGCACCGCCTGGGCCAGCTCCGCGAGCACGCCGGCGGTGGTGTCCCAGTCCATGCACGCGTCGGTGATCGACTGCCCGTAGGCGAGCTCCCCGTCGGTGCCGATCTCCTGGCGCCCGGCGACCAGGAAGGACTCCAGCATCAGACCCACGATCGCGTTGTTGCCGTCCGCCACCTGACCCGCAACGTCGGCCGCGGCGGCCGGCTGGCGCGTGTGATCCTTGCCGCTGTTGTCGTGCGATGCGTCGATCACGAGCCGCTCCGGCAGCCGCGCCGCGCGCAGCTGCTCGAGGGCGTCCTCCACGGCGCTCGCCGGGTAGTTGGGCGCGTCTCGCCCACCGCGCAGGATCACGTGGCAATCCAGGTTGCCGGTGGTGTAGAGGATCGCCGGCCGGCCGCTCTCGTCGACGCCCGTGAACGCGTGAGGCACCGCAGCGGCGCGCACCGCGTCGACGGCGACCTGCACGTTGCCGTCGGTGCGGTTCTTGAAGCCCACCGGCATCGAGAGACCGGAGCCGAGCTGGCGGTGCGTCTGGCTCTCGGTGGTGCGCGCGCCGATCGCGCCCCAGGCCACCGCGTCGGAGATGTACTGCGGGATGATCGGGTCGAGGAACTCGCAGCCCACCGGCAGACCGAGGCCGAGGACCTCGAGGAGCAGGCCGCGCGCCATGCGCAGACCGCTGTTCACGTCTCCCGACCCGTCGAGGTGGGGGTCGTTGATCATGCCCTTCCAGCCCGTCGTCGTGCGCGGCTTCTCGAAGTACACGCGCATGGCGATGCAGAGGTCGTCGCGCAGCTCGTCGGCGGCCTCGGCGAGGCGACCGGCGTACTCGCGGGCCGCGTCCAGGTCGTGCACGCTGCAGGGGCCCACGACTACGAGCAGCCGGTCGGCCTGCGTGGTCGAGGATGCTTCCGATCTCCGCTCGGCCGCGGAGCACGACCTCAGCCTGCTCGGCGGCCAGCGGCAGCTCGCCGAGGATCTCCGCGGGCGTGAGGAGCGGAACGATCTGCTCGATGCGCTGGTCGCGGACCTGATCGGGGCGACGGGGCAGGGTCATGGCGGCCTCACCGCCCGGCCCTCTCTCTATGGCGATCATCGAATTCCAAGCCTTTCAGACGTCCTCTCGAGTCCAGTACATGCTCGTAAGCTCTTCGGCGCCCAGCGGCTGAAGCATTCGCTTTCTGGCGGCCCCGGGTCCTGCCGGCCGCGGCCGGACGCCTAGCTAAATCGCGGATAGAGGTGCGCGCGCCGAGGCCCGCCGGGGACGGCGGTGTGGCTCTGGATCGGCGCGGACGCGGACATCTCCACCAGTTTCTAGCAGCGCATCTCCTCGACGGCAAGGGCCGGCGGCTCAGAGCACCTCGTCCAGCGCGGACAGGAAGCGGTCGTTCTCCGTCCGGGTGCCGTAGGTCACTCGGAGCCACCCCGCCTGCCCGAGGGCCGCGCCCTCGCGCACGATCACGCCGCGCTCGGCAAGCCCGCGAACCACCTCGGCCTCGTCGCGATCGCCGAGCGATACCCAGGAGAAGTTCGCCTCGCTGTCGGTGGTCTCGAGGCCGCGCTCCGCCAGCGCCGTCTCCACGTGCAGCCGTTCGACCGCGGTGCGCTCCACGCGCCGCTCCACCTCGTCCTGGTGGCTCAGCGCCTCGGCCGCCGCCGCCTGGGCCAGGGCGTTCACCGAGAACGGCTGGCGCACCCGGTCCACCGCCAGGCGGAAGTCCTCCGAGCCGAGGGCATAGCCGGCTCGCAGGCCGCAGAGGCCATACACCTTGGAGAAGGTCCGCAGCAGCACGAGATTCGGGTGCCGGCCAAGCAGGTCGAGCGAGGCGTCCGGGTCCTGGAGGGTCGAGAACTCCACGTACGCCTCGTCGACGATCACGGCCACGTGCCGGGGCAGCCCGGCGACGAAGGCGTCCAGCGCAGGCAGCGGCAGCGCGGTGGCGGTGGGGTTGTTCGGGTTGCACACGATCACGATCCGGGTGGCGGCGGTGACCTCGCGAGCCATCGCGTCCAGGTCGTGGCGCCCGTCCGCGTCGAGCGGCACCGTGACCGCACGGGCGCCGGTCATGGCGGCGAGGTGCGGGTACATCGAGAACGATGGCCAGGCGTAGACGATCTCGGCGCCGGGCTCCAGCATCGCGTCGGCCGCGGCCAGCAGGATCTCGCAAGAGCCGTTCCCAACGGAAACGCGCCCGACCGGCACACCGGTGCGCTCTGCGATCCGCTGCCGGAGCAGCGCCTTCGCCGGGTCGGGGTAGCGGTTGAGACCGCCCATCGCCGCCTCCACGGCCTCGAGCACCCGCGGGTGCGGCGGCCATGGCGTCTCGTTGGAGGCGAGCTTCACGAGCTGGCCGTCGTAGGAGTAGGTGGCGGCGGCCGGATAGATCGGGATGTCCGCCACGCGGGTGTTGAACTCGAGCGTCACTGAGCTCCCTCCAGGTCGCGCCGCAGCGCCACCGCCTCGCGGAGATACACGTGGCGGGCCGGCGACGCGGGCTCGGCGTAGCAGTGCACGAGCAGCCTGATCACTCGTGGGAGCGCGCTGGGAACGTCGATCTCTCGCGCACACAGGAGCGGCACCCGGTCCAGCCCGAGCCGCCGCGCGGCGAGGGCGGGGAACTCGGCGTCGAGATCGTTCGTGCAGGTGAAGATGCAGCTCACCAGGTCGTCCGCCTCCAGCTCGTTGCGCTCCATGACCTCGTGCATGAGCTCCTCCGTCGCGCCGACGATTGCGTCGGCGTCGTTGCGGTCCACGGTTATCGCGCCCCTGAGCGCCCTGAGCCTCACGCGGCGGCATTCTTCCATCAGGCGGCCGCGCGCCCCGGGCCCCGTGCCTTGCCGGGCCCGCGGCGCCCACCCCGACGTGGCGGCTTCGGCTCCGCCGCCCGGCGCAGCCGCTCCACCTCGCGTCGCGACAGCCGGCGGCTCTCGCCGAGGCCGAGGCCGCGCAGGCCGAGCGGACCGAACGCCACCCGCTCGAGGGCCGTGACCCGGTGCCCCACCGCCTCGCACATGCGCCGCACCTGGCGCTTGCGACCCTCGCGCAGGACGATCTCCACCGACCCGGCCCCCACCTGGCGCACGCGGGCCGGCGCGGTCATGCCGTCCTCGAGCTCCACTCCCTCGCGCAGCGCCCGGAGCGCACGCGGCGCCAGGCGGCCCGGCGCGATGCGCGCGCGGTAGACCTTCTCGACCCCGTAGCGCGGGTGGGTGAGCCGCTCGGCCAGCGCACCGTCGTTCGTGAGCAGGATCAGCCCGGTGGAGTCGGCGTCGAGCCGGCCGACGGGATAGAGCCGCCGGTGAGAGCGCACGAGCGAGACCACGGTGGGGCGCCCGTGGGTGTCGCGCGCGGTGGACACCACGCCGGCGGGCTTGTTGAGCAGGTGCACCTCCAGCGGCTCGGGCGCCACCGGGCGGCCGTCCACGGTGACCCCGCTCGTCTCGTCCACGTCACGGGCCGGGTCGGTGACCGGCTCGCCGTCCACGGCCACGCGGCCGGTGGCCACGAGCTGCTCGGCGCCGCGGCGCGACGCTACGCCGGCGTGCGCGAGGAACTTGCCGAGTCGCATGCACCCAAGGCTGCCAGACTCGGCAGCGTGGACCTGAAGCTGCTCGACGAGCGCCTCGCGGCCCGCGACGAGCCGGGCTTCCGCGCCGCGCAGGTGTGGGAGTGGGCCGCGCGCGGCGCCGGCTCCTACGAGGCCATGACCAACCTGCCGCGGGCGCTCCGCGAGGCACTCGCTGGCGAGGTGCCGTTCTCCGCGCTCGCGGTCGAGCACGAGGCGCTGGCGTCGGACGGCACGCGCAAGACCCTCTTCCGCACCGGGGACGGGCGCCCGCTCGAGGCCGTGCTCATGACCTATCGCGACGGACGCCGCTCGCTCTGCCTCTCGAGCCAGTCGGGCTGCCCGCTCACGTGCACCTTCTGCGCCACGGGGCGGATGCGCTTCGGCCGCAACCTCACCAGCTCCGAGATCCTCGACCAGGCGCTCCACTTCCGCCGCTCCACCCCCGTGACGAATGCGGTGTTCATGGGCATGGGCGAGCCGCTCCTGAACCTGGACGCGGTGCTGGCCGCCTGCGAGCGGCTCCCGGACGTGGGCATTCCCTGGTCGAGCACGGCGATCTCCACGGTGGGCTGGCTGCCGGGGATCGAGCGCATGGCGGGCGAGGGCCCGCCCGTGCGCCTGGCGCTGTCGCTGCACGCCCCCGAGGATGCCCTGCGGTCGGAGCTCATGCCGGTGAACGAGCGCTACCCGCTGCGCGAGGTGCTCGACGCCTGCCTGCGCTGGCACGAGCGGCGCCGCCGGGACGTGTTCGTGGAGTACCTCATGCTCGACGGCGTGAACGACCGGCGCGAGCAGGCGCTCGCCCTCGCCGAGCTGCTCCAGCCGCGGCGCGCCTTCAAGGTCAACCTGATCCCCTACAACCCCACGGACTCCGGCTTCCGCGGCTCGAGCCGGCAGGCGGTGCATGCGTTCAAGGCGGCGCTGGAGGCGAACGGGGTGCGCGCCACGGTGCGGCTCACGCGCGGACGCGACATCGACGCCGCGTGCGGCCAGCTGGCCGCGCGGGCACTCAGCTAGGTCACTACGCGGCCGCCTCGGCCGGGGTCGCGCGGCGTGAGGCGGCCCTGCGCCAGGGCGGGCGACCCTCTGCCGCCAGCCACGAGCCGCCCACGATCAGCAGCAGACCGGCGGCGGTGGCCGCCGTGAAGGCCTCGTCGAGCAGGGTCACGCCGTAGACCACCGAGAAGGCGGGCGCCACGTAGGCCACCAGCGACATGCGCGCCGGCCCGATGGTCGCGATCAGGGAGTGGACGAACACGAACGACACCCCGGTGCCCAGCACGCCCAAAGCGGTGAGCGACGCCGCCGCCGCGATGCTCGGCGCGTGTGCCGGAGCGTCGAGGGCGGCGAGCGGCGAGACGATCAGCGCGGCGGCGGCCATCGTGCCCGGCCACCACGCCGATGGGATGCACCTCCGTCATCGCTCGCTTCGAGTACCACGCGCCGAGCGCGTAACCCATGCTGGCCACCACCACCATCAGGCCGCCCACGAGCGCCGCGCCGCCGCTCGGGGCGTCCACGCCGAGGAGGAGTCCCACGCCGGCCACGCCGATGCCCACTCCCAGCAGGCTGAGGCGGCCGGCGCGCTCCTCGCCGGAAAGCGCGAAGGCGAGCAGGAAGGTGAAGATCGGCGCGGTGGCCACGAGGATCCCGGTGAGGGACGAAGGCAGGTGGCGCTCGCCGACGCTGATCAGCGTGAACGGCGCCACGATCTGCATGAGCGCGAGCAGGACGATCGGTCCGGCATGGGCGCGGATGCCGCGGAGGTGCCCGCCGGACAGCGCCAGCGGCAGCAGCACGAGCGCCGCCAGGCCGGTGCGCGCGAAGACGATCGGGAGGGGGCCGACGCCGTCGTCGAGGGCGACCTTGATGAACAGGTACGAGGCGCCCCAGAAGGCGGCGAGCAGCGCGAACTGGATCAGTGCCCGGCGCGGCATCGGCCTCCGAGGATCGCAGCCGGCTGCATCAGCCGCAATGAAGAGGTCTTCCCTACGCGATAAGCTGGGCTAATGCTCGACGTACGGCGGATGAAGGTGCTGCGGGAGGTCGCCACACAGGGCTCGTTCTCTGCCGCCGCAGAGGCCCTCAACTTCACGCAGTCGGCCATCAGCCAGCACGTGGCCGCCCTCGAGCGCGAGACGGGCGCCCGGCTCGTGGAGCGCGGCGCGCGCGGCATCCGCCTCACGGACGCCGGCCGCGCGCTCGTGGCGCACACCGAGGCGATCCTCTGCCGCATCGACGCTGCCGAGGATGAGCTCGCCGCGATCGCCGGCCTGCGCGGAGGCCGCCTGCGCCTGGCCTGCTTCCAGAGCGCCGGCGCCACGCTGGTACCGCAGGCCGTGGCCGTCTTCCACAGCCGCCACCCCCAGGTGGAGCTGGGCATGGTGCATGCGGAGCCCGAGGAGGCCTACGGGCTGCTGCGCAGCGGCGAGATCGACCTCGCGCTGGTCTACGACCACGACTCCGTGCCGGCACCGGTCCAGCCGGAGGTGGAGCTCACGCCGCTCGTCGAGGACAGCTACGACGTGATCCTCCCCGCCGCGCCATCCGCTCGCCAAGCGGAGCAAGCTCTCGCTCGCCGACCTGGCCGACGAGCCGTGGATCGCCTCCACGCTCGCCAACGGCTGCCGCCGCATCACCGAGGAGGTGTGCAGGCAGGCGGGGTTCGAGCCGCGCGTGGCGTTCGAGGCCGACGACACGATGGCCTCTCAGGCGCTGGTTGCCTCCGGCGTGGGCGTCACGCTGATGCCGCGCCTCGCGCTCACGTCGATCCACCCCGGCGTGGCGGCGCGCGAGCTGACCGACCGGCCGCGCCGCAAGGTCTGGGCCGCCCGCCTCGAGACCGCCTACCGCTCTCCCGCCAGCGAGGCAATGCTCCAGATCCTCGGCGACGTGGCCGAGGAGTTCACCGAGACGCGGCTGGAGCTGGCCGCGTCCTAGCGGAAGCAGCCGGCTCGGTCGGCTGCGCACCGATGGCATCACTCGATCGGGGCGGGGAAGCCGAGGTGGTAGCCCTGGGCGTAGTCCGCGCCGAGCTCCCGCAGCAGGTCGAGCGTCTCCTGGCTCTCCACGCCCTCCGCCACCGTCTCGATGTCGAACTTGCGGGCCACGTCGATTATGGCGCTCACGACCTGCACGTCCGGCGACCCGGCCTTCAGGTGGCGCACGAACTCCATGTCGATCTTCAGGTAGTCCACCGGCAGGTGCTTCAGGTAGGTGAAGCTGCCGTAGCCGGTG
Source organism: uncultured Thermoleophilaceae bacterium (assembly GCA_963759625.1). Classification (GTDB taxonomy): domain Bacteria; phylum Actinomycetota; class Thermoleophilia; order Solirubrobacterales; family Thermoleophilaceae; genus JACVRW01. The sequence goes on from CAVXAD010000004.1 coordinate 106,452, forward strand.
CCGAAGTCGTCCAGCGCGAAGCCGCAGCCGAGCGCTGAGAGCCGCTCGGCCAGCAGCGTGGCCTGGCCGATGTCGCGCGCCAGGGCCGTCTCGGTGATCTCGAACACGACGTTGCTCGGATCGGCGCCCGCCGCGGCGAGCTGGGCCTCTATGTACTCCGGGAGATCCACGTCGCCGACGCTCTGGCCGGAGAGGTTCACCTCCACGCGGCCCTTCGCGGCCAGCCGCGCGGCACGGGCGATGACCCAGCGGTCGATCGCCGGCGCGAGGTTGAAGCGCTCGGCCGGGGGCAGGAACTCGCCGGGCATGATCAGCTGCCCGTCCTCTCCCCGCATCCGCACGAGCAGCTCCTGCTGGACCTGGCGCCCGGAGGCGATCTCGACGATCGGCTGGGCGTAGCAGCACGAGCCGGTCCTCGTCGATGGCGCGGCGGATGCGCAGGGACCACTCGAGCTTCGCCCGCAGCGTGTCCTCGCGCTCGCGGCGCTCGGTGATGTCGGTGCCGATGCCGCAGACGCCGTAGACGCTGCCGTCGGTCCCGCGGAGCGGGAACCGGTGCAGCAGGTAGGCGCGCTCGCGGTCGCCGACGGTGAGCACCTCCTCCGCCTCGAACGCGCGGCCGGAGTCGAGCACGCGCTGGTCCGCCGCGCGGCGCTGCGCGGCCGCCTCGGCCGCCAGGAGCTCGTCGTCCATCCGGCCCACGGCTCCGCCGGCGGGGAGGGAGAGCTGAGCCTCCAGCTCGTGGTTGGCGATCACGTAGCGGTGGTCGGCGTCCTTCGCGTAGATCACGAGCGGCGAGTTGTCGATGATCGACTGCAGCTGGCAGGTGCTTCGCGGCCACCGCCTCCTCCATCCGCTCGCTGCTCGGTCACGTCGCGGGCGCTGCCCGTGACGCCGATGATCTTGCCCTCCCCGTCGCGCAGCGTCGCCGTGTTGAAGCTCAGCAGTCACCGGGGTGCCGTCCTTGCGCAGATGCTCGGTCTCGTACTGGTCGTAGGTCGCGCCGTCGAGGGCCTTCGCCGCCGTCTCGAGGTCGCGGCGCGGCGATCTCCGGGCTCTGGAAGTCGGTGAACGGCCGGCCGATCATCTCCTCGGGCTCGTACCCGTGGATCTGCTTCACGGCGTCGTTCACGAACGTGAAGCGGTTGTCCATGTCGATGGCCCAGATCATGTCCTGGGAGGTCTCAACGATCGTGCGGTACTTCTGCTCGCTCGTCGAGCACGGCGCCCTCGGCCTGCTTGAGGTCGGTCACGTCGAGCATCAGGCCCTGCATCAGGAGCTCGCCGTCCTCGCCCACGATCACGGTGGCCACGTCGCGCACCCAGAGCACGCGGCCGTCGCGGGCGAGCATCCGGTACTCGGAGCGCAGCTGGTCCCCCGGCCCCTGCAGCAGGTCCTCGTCGGCCAGCACGCGCTGGTGGTCGTCCGGGTGGATCGACTTGATCCAGGCCCGTGGGTCCGCCAGTCCACTCGTCGGGCGTCCAGCCGAGCATCCGCTCCACCTGGGCGCTCACGAACGACCAGTGGCCCTCGGCGCCGAAGGCGGCCGTGTAGACGATCGCCGGCACCTGCTCGATCAGGGCGCCGAGGCGCCTGTCCCCCGAGGCGAGCGCGTGCTCGGCGCGCCTGCGCTCGCTCACGTCCTCCGCCGCGCAGTAGAACGATCCTTCGCCGAAGGCCACGGTCCACGCGAGCCAGCGCCAGTCGCCCGCCCGGGTGGCGGTGCGGGCCTCGAAGGTCAGCTCGATCCCGTGCGTCTCGCGCGCTCGCCCGAGCGCGCGTGCCGGCATCCGCGAGATCCTCGGCGTGGAGGAGCTCGAGCCAGTTGCGCCCGGCCAGCTCCTCTCCGCTCCACCCGAGCGCGCGCTGGAGCGCCGGGCTGGTGAAGGTGAGCCGCATCCGGCTGTCCGCCACGGCCAGCAGCACCGGGGTGAGCGCGGCAGAGGCGCTCGGCCTGACCCTGGGTAAGGGAGGGGCCGAGGCCGCCGGCGCGCGGCAGCCTGCCCGGTATCGAATCGAGAGACGCCATTCGCGACGTAGGCCTCACCTCCGTTATCGGCATCCCCAAGGCGACGCGTTAGCGCGCGCATCACCCGGATGGGGTACGCGCGGGCCGGGCAGCGCCCGCGCCCGCGGCTCGCGCCTCAGCCCTGCGCGCGCTGCTCGCCGGCCCGCAGCAGCCGCTCGCGCAGCTCGCCCTGCTCCTCGGGCGTCGGGTCGAAGCCGGCGGGATCCGGCAGGGAGTCGAGGCCGGCGAGGCCGAACAGCTTCTCGAAGAGCTCCGTGGTCCGGTAGAGCACCGCTCCGAAGCGCGACCTGCCGGACTCCTCCACCAAGCCGCGCTCGAGCAGGGTGCCCACCGCCGACTCGGAGCCCACGCCGCGGATGCGGGCCAGCTCGGGGCGCGACACCGGCTGGAGGTAGGCGACGATGGCGAGGCACTCGGCCTGGGCCTGCGTGAGCGGCGGGGTGCGCGGGCGCGCCAGCAGGCGGCGCGCCGCCCGCTCTGCCACCGGGTCGGTGGCGAGCGTGAACCCGCCGGCCACCTCGCGGAGCACCACGCCGCGCCAGCCCTCCGCGTAGTGCTCGCGCAGGCGCGCGAGGGCCTCCACCACCTCGCCCTCGGACACCTCGCAGGCCTCGGCGAGCCGCTCGACGGACACGGGCTCGGGGGAGAGGAACAGGAGCGCCTCGACGATGCGGGCCAGCTCGCTCACTCCGTGGCCGCCCTCACCGTGATCGGGCCGAAGGGCACCTCCTGCTCCCACCTGGCCTCGCCGGCCTTGTAGAGCTCGAGCAGCGCGAACAGGGTGACCGCCTCGGTGAGCCGGTCGGCTCCCGCGCACGGCGTCGTCGAACGAGAAGCTCCTGCGCGTGCCGAGCAGGTCGCGCAGGTGGCGCAGGCGCTGCTCCACCGACACCGCGGGCCGCCGCACGTGGCGGAGGTCGAGGGGCGGCGGGATCCGCAGCAGCTCGCCGATCGCCTCGCCCAGCTGCGGCCGGGCGCGTAGGCCGGCTCGGCGGTCTCGAGCGCCACGCGGCGCAGCTGCGGCGGCAGCGGCGCCGAGCGGTAGCGGTGCCCGTGCTCGGCCTCGAGCCGCTCGCGCAGGTGCGCGGCCGCGCCGCGGTAGCGGTGGTACTCGACCATCCGCGCGAGCAGCTCGTCCGCCGCCTCGCCGGGCACCAGGTCGAGCGCCTCCTCGTCGCCGTCGGAGGGCAGCATCAGACGCGACTTGAGCTCCAGCAGGGCCGCGATCAGCACGAGGAACTCGGTGGCGGCCTCGAGGTCGAGCTCGCCGGCGCGCTCGAGGTGCTCCACGTAGGCGAGCACCACGTCGGCCAGGTCCACCTCGAGGAGGTCGATCTCCTCGTTCAGCACCAGCGTCAGGAGCAGGTCGAACGGGCCCTGGAAGACCTCGAGGTCGAGGTCGAGCGCGGCTACGGACACAGCGGGCAGCCTAGACGCGCGGTCCGACGCCCATCGCGGCGTGGACGTCGGCCATCACGCCCGTGGCGATCGAGCGCGCCCGGTCGGCCCCCTCGCGAAGCGTGGCCTCGAGGGCGGGCTCGTCGGCGCGAAGCTCGAGGTAGCGCTCGCGCACGGGCGCGAGCAGCTCCACCACGGCCTCCCCCACCGCCTCCTTGAAGGCGCCGTAGCCCTGCCCGGCGAACTCGCGCTCCACCTCCTCCGGCGCCACGCCGCGCGTGACGGCGAGGATCTCGATGAGGTTCGCGATGCCCGGCTTGTCGTCGCCGCGCACCACCTCGCTGCCCGAGTCGGTCTGGGCGCGCTTGAACTTGCGCCGGATGGCGTCCGGCTCGTCGTCGATGTACACGAGGCCGGCCTCGGTGCCGTAGGTCGTGGACATCTTCGACGACGGGGTCCTGCAGGTCCATGATCCGGGCCCCGACCTCGGGGAATCCGGTGGGCCGGCTCCACGAGCACCTCGCCGTAGGTGGCGTTGAAGCGCCGGGCGATCTCGCGGGCCAGCTCGACGTGCTGGCGCTGGTCGTCGCCCACCGGCACCTCGTCGGTGCGGTAGAGCAGGATGTCGGCCGCCTGCAGCACCGGGTACAGGAACAGGCTCGTGCGCACCAGTTCCTGCTCGCGCGCGGACTTCTCCTTGAACTGGTGCATGCGCTGGAGGTCGCCGTAGGGCGTGACCGAGCTGAGCAGCCAGCAGAGCTCCGAGTGCTCGTGAACGTCGGACTGGCGGAAGAGGATGCAGCGCGCCGGGTCGAGGCCCGCGGCCAGCAGCGTGGCCGTGGTGTCGAGCACGTAGCCGGGGAGCGCCTCCGGCTCGTAGGCCACGCTCGTGGCGTGGAGGTCCACGATGCAGTAGATGGCCGGGTCGCCGCGGTCCTGGCCCTCCACGTACTGGCGGATGGCCCCGAGGTAGTTGCCGAGGTGCTTGCGGCCGGTGGGCTGGATGCCGCTGAAGATGCGCACGGGGCGGAGAGCGCCCGAGGACTCGCCGCGCGCCGCGGCCGCTCAGGATCCCGGGTTCCCCCATGCCCTGCGCACCACCGGCCGCTTGGCCGCGCCGGCCTCGTCGAGGCGGCGCACCGGGGTGGTGTACGGGGCGCCGCGCGCGATCTCCGGGTCCTCGCGCGGCCTCCTCGAGGATCGAGCGGAGGGCGTCGGCGAAGTGGTCCAGCCGCTCCTTCGTCTCCGTCTCGGTGGGCTCGATCATCAGCGCCTCCTCCACCAGCAGCGGGAAGTAGACGGTGGGCGGGTGCACGCCGTGGTCGAGCAGCCGCTTGGCCAGGTCGAGCGTCTTCACGCCCAGCTCGTCGCGCGCGCCTCGGCCCGAGAGCACGAACTCGTGCATGCAGGTGCGGTCGTAGGCCACGGGCAGGTACTCGGCCACGCCCGCCTCGGCGAGCCGCGCCTTCAGGTAGTTCGCGTTCAGCACCGCCACCTCGGAGGCCTCGTGCAGGCCGTCGCCGCCCAGCGAGCGGATGTACGCGTAGGAGCGCACGAACACCCCGAAGTTGCCCTGGAAGCCGCGCAGCTTGCCGATCGACTTCGGCCGGTCGAAGTCCAGGTCGAAGCGCGGCCCCGAGCCGTTGTCGCCCTCGCGCCGCACCACCTGGGGCGCGGGCAGGAAGGGCTCGATCCGGTCGGACACGGCGATCGGCCCGGCGCCCGGGCCGCCGCCGCCATGCGGCTGCGTGAAGGTCTTGTGCAGGTTGAAGTGCACGATGTCGAAGCCCATGTCGCCGGGCCGGACGATGCCCATCACGGCGTTCAGGTTCGCCCCGTCGTAGTAGAGCGTGGCCCCCGCGTCGTGGACGATGCGGGCGATCTCCTCGATGTTGCGGTCGAACAGCCCGAGGGTGTTCGGGTTGGTGAGCATCAGGCAGGCCACGTCGTCGTCGGCCTTCTCGCGCAGGTCGTCGAGGTCCACGCCGCCGTCCGCGGCCGGTGCCCACCTTCACCACCTCGTACCCCGCCATCGTCACCGTCGCCGGGTTGGTGCCGTGCGCGGTGTCCGGGGTGAGCACCTTGGTGGCGCTGCTCGCCGCGGTCCTCGTGGTAGGCGCGGGTGAGCAGCAGGCCGGCCAGCTCGCCCTGCGAGCCGGCCGACGGCTGGAGCGACACGTGCGGCAGCCCGGCGATCTCGGCGAGCGCGCCCTGGAGGCGCCACATCAGGTCGAGCGCGCCCTGGGCGTACTCGGGGTCCTGAAGCGGGTGAAGCCGCGCGTGGCCCGGCAGCGCGGCCAGCCGCTCGTGCAGCTTCGGGTTGTGCTTCATCGTGCACGAGCCGAGCGGGTAGAAGCCCTCGTCGAGGTGGAAGTTCTTCGACGAGAGCGTCGTGTAGTGGCGCACGATCTCGGGCTCGGACACCTCCGGCAGCTCGGCGGGCCGCTCGCGGAGGGCGTGCGCCGGGAGCAGCTCCTCCACCGCCACCTCGGGCACGTCGAGCTCGGGCGCCACGAAGGCCCTGCGGCCGGCGCGCGAGCGCTCGAAGATCGTGACCGTGTCCTCGTCGCGGCGCGGGTCGAGAGGCGGCGCGCTCATCGGACCGCCTCCGCTCGGCGACCCGGCGTGCCGGCGCCCACGAGCTCGGCCAGCCGGTCGATGTCCCCGCGGGTGCGGCGCTCGGTGATCGCCACCAGCAGGCCGTCCGCGTACTCGGGGTAGTCGCGCCCGAGGCGGTAGCCCGGGTTGATCGCCGGCGGCGCGGGCGCGCTCGAACAGCCCGTCGAGGTCCGGCACGCGCACGGCGAACTCGCGGACCACGGGGCCCGGGTTGATCGCCTCCAGCCCGAGCGCCTCGCGGGCGTAGTGGGTGCGGCGGAGCATCAGCTCCGCCAGCTCCACGAGCCCGCGCTTGCCCAGCCAGGAGAGGTAGACCACGCCGGCGAGCGCGTTCAGCGCCTGCGCGGTGCAGATGTTGTGCGTGGCCTTCTCGCGCCTGATGTGCTGCTCGCGCGTCTGGAGCGTGAGCACGAAGCCGCGGCGCCCGTCCACGTCGCGCGTCTCGCCCGCGATCCGGCCCGGCATGCGCCGGATGAAGCGCTCGGCCGCGGCGAAGAAGCCGAAGCTCGGGCCGCCGTAGTCCAGCCGGTTGCCGAGCGTCTGGCCCTCGCCCACGCAGATGTCCGCGCCGAGCTCGCCCGGCGGCCGCAGGATGCCCAGCGGAAGCGGGTCCGCGGCGACCACGAACAGCGCGCCCGTGCGCTTGCCGGCCTCGGCCAGCTCGCCGAGGTCCTCCACGGTGCCGAGGAAGTTCGGCTGCTGGACGAACACGGCAGCGGTGTCGTCGTCCACCGCGGCGGCCAGCGGCGCGCGACGTCGGTGGCGCCGTCGTCGGTCGAGCGGCACCTCCACGACCTCCATGCCGTAGCCCGCGGCGTGCGTGCGGAGCGCGGCGCGCGAGTGCGGATGAAGGCCGCGGCTGGCCACGAGCCGCGAGCGGCCCGTCTCGAGCTTCGCCAGGTAGCCCGGCGGCGGCCACGGCGCTCGGGCCCTCGTACACCGAGGCGTTGGCCACGGGCAGGCCGGTGAGCTCCGAGATCGCCGTCTGGAACTCGAACATCACCTGGAGGCCGCCCTGGGAGATCTCGGGCTGGTAGGGCGTGTAGGGGGTGAGGAACTCGGAGCGGCTCGGCGAGCGCGTCCACCAGCGACGGCACGTAGTGGTCGTACATGCCCGCCCCGAGGAAGCTCGTCTCGGCGTCCGCGTGGCGGTTGCGCGCCGCCAGCGCGGAGAGCTCCTCGTGCACCTCCTGCTCGGAGCGGCCGTCGGGAAGGTCGAGCGGCCGCTCGAGCCGCAGGCCGGCCGGGACGTCGGCGAACAGGTCGTCGAGCGATTCCGCGCCGATGGCGGCGAGCATCGCCTTCAGGTCCTGGTCGGTGACGGAGGTGTAGCGGGACATCAGCTCCCTGATTGCAGCAGATCGCGATAGGCGCTCACGTCGAGCAGGCGTCGAGCTCGGACGGGTCGGAGAGCTTCACCCGCACCATCCAGCCCTCCCCGTAGGGGTCCTGGTTGATCTGCTCCGGGCGTGTCCGCCAGGGCCTCGTTCACGGCCACGATCTCCCCGGACAGCGGCGCGAACACGTCGGACACCGCCTTCACCGACTCCACCTCGGCGTAGACCTGGTCCTTCGTCAGCTGCGCGCCCACCTCGGGCGGGTCGAAGAACACCACCTCGCCGAGCGCGTCCTGGGCGTACCAGGTGATGCCGAAGGTGGCCTCGTCGCCCTCGACGCGGGCCCAGTCGTGCTCGGGGTGGTACTTGAGGTCGTCGGGGTAGGACGCTGCCAATTTCGCTCCTGTTCGAGGTGCGGGAGCCCCTACGGGGCCTTCCGGTACAGCGGCTTCTCGGCGACCTCGGCCGCTCGCGGCTTGCCGCGCACGTCCACCTCGATCGCGGTGCCCGGGCGACGCCGCCGCGACGGGCAGGTAGGCCATTCCTATCCCCTTCTCCAGACAGGGCGAGAGCGAACCACTCGTGACCACGCCGTCGCCGGCGGCGGTGCGCACCGGATTGCCCGGCGCGCGGTATCCCCGGGCCGGTGAAGGCGAACGGCACGAGCGCCTGCTCTGGCTCCAGCCCGCGCAGCGCGTCGGCCCCGATGAAGCCCGTGTCGAGCTTGCAGCACCAGCCGAGGCCGGCCTCGAGCGGGTTGCGGTCCTCGGACAGGTCGTTGCCGTAGAGGTGGAAGCAGACCTCGAGCCGCAGCGTGTCGCGCGCGCCGAGCCCGGCGGGCACCACGCCCCGCTCGGCGAGCGCGTCCCAGACGGCGGCCGCGCCATCGGGCGGCACGAGCAGCTCGGCGCCGTCCTCGCCCGTGTAGCCGGTGCCGCAGACGAGGCAGTCCACGCCCGCGACCGTGCACGTCGGCGGTGCGCATGCGAGCCGGGAGCGGGCCGTCGGCGAGCGCCTCCAGCGCGCTTCGCGCGCGCGGGGCCCTGCACGGCGATCATCGCCCAGTCCGCCTGGGCGTCCGCCACCTCGGCGTCGAAGCCGCCCGCGTGGTCGCGAAACCAGGCCAGGTCCTTCTCGTGGTTGGCGGCGTTCGTGACGGTCAGGAACCGGTCCGGCCCGAGCCGGTAGGTGAACAGGTCGTCGAGCACGCCGCCGTCGTCGCGGCAGAGGACCGAGTACTGCGCGCCGCGCTCGGCGATTGCGCTCACGTCGTTCGAGAGCAGCCGCTGGAGCAGGTGCCTCGGCGCCGCGGCCCGCGGGTCTCGATCTCGCCCATGTGCGAGACGTCGAACATCCCGGCGCCCGTGCGCACCGCCTGGTGCTCCGCCGGATGCCCTCGTACTGCACCGGCATCTCCCAGCCGGCGAACGGCACGAGGCGCGCGCCGGCCCGCTCGTGGCGCTCGAAGAGGGGCGTGCGTCGGAGAGTGCCGCGGCTGCGGACAGGGCCGAGAGGCTAGCTACGAGCGGTGCGCCGCCAGCCCGAGAAGTGGTAGGCCGTGATCCGCAGCCGGGTGTTCAGGTAGAGGCGGTGGGCCTCCTCGCGCTCCGGCCCCACCCGGAGTCGAGATGCAGCTGGTGGCAGCCGAGCCGCTCGCCCTCCTCGGCGCACCAGTCGAGCAGCGCCGCGCCCGTGCCCGCGCCCGCGGGCCTCCGGCCAGCGTCGAGAGGTCGTCCACGTAGAGCGCGTCGCCCCGGCGAGGTTGTGGAGCACGCGGAACCCGGCCACCGCCACCACGCGGTCGCCCTCCACGGCGCCCACGATCCGGTAGCCCTGCGGGCGCTGCTCCTCGTCCACGCGGCGGACGAACTCCGCCTCGTCGCCGTGGTGCGTGCGCAGCGCGCGCATCGCCTCGAAGGCGAGCGCCGTGTCCGGCGGGAGGATCTCCCGCAGCATCGCATCGGCTGCGGATGCCTCAGCGGAAGCACCCGGCTCGGCCGGCTGCGCGCCGATGGCTCCTAGTCCTTCAGGAACGACGGAACGTCGATCTCGTCGTCCGAGATCTCGAGCGACTTGCGCTGGCGGTCGTCCAGCGACACGTCGCGCCGGCGCGGCTCGCGGCGGCGGCCCGTGGAGTCCTCGGTGAACAGCGGGAGCCGCCCGGGGCGCTCGAAGCCGGTGGCGACGACGGTGACGCGCACCCCGTCGCCCATCGCGTCGTCCACCACGGCTCCGAAGATGATGTTCGAGTTCGAGTCCGCCGCGCTCTGGATGATCTCCGCGGCCTCGTTCACCTCGAACAGGCCGAGGTCGCTGCCGCCGGTGATGTTGAGCAGGATCCCGGTGGCGCCCTCCACCGACTGCTCGAGGAGCGGGCTGGAGATCGCGTTCTTCGCCGCCTCGGCGGCGCGTTGCTCGCCGGCGGCCTCGCCGATGCCCATGAGCGCGGAGCCGGCGTCCTGCATGATCGTGCGGACGTCGGCGAAGTCGAGATTGATGAGTCCCGGGCGTGGTGATCAGGTCGGTGATGCCCTGCACTCCCTGGCGCAGGACGTTGTCGGCCTCGCGGAAGGCGTCGAGGATGCTGGTGCGGCGCTCGACCACGGCGAGCAGCTTCTCGTTGGGGATCACGATCAGCGTGTCCACCTGCTCGCGGAGGCGCTCGATGCCCTCCACGGCCTGGCGCATGCGCTGGGTGCCCTCGAAGTCGAACGGCTTGGTGACGGTGCCCACGGTGAGCGCGCCCACCTCCTGCTTGGCCACCTCGGCGATCACCGGGGCGGCGCCGGTGCCGGTGCCGCCGCCTTCGCCGGCGGTGACGAAGACCATGTCCGCGCCCTTCAGGGCCTCCTTGATCTCGTCGCGGCTCTCGTTCGCCGCGCCGTAGCCCACGTCGGGGCTCGCGCCCGCGCCGAGGCCGCGCGTGAGCTGGTCGCCGATCTGCAGCTTGATGTCGGCGTCGCACATCTGCAGCGCCTGGGCGTCCGTGTTGACCGCGATGAACTCGACGCCCTTGAGGCCGGCGTCGACCATGCGATTCACGGCGTTGGTGCCACCGCCGCCGATGCCGACGACCTTGATGACAGCCAGATAGCTTCCGGTGTCCATTGGGGCTCTGAGGTCCCTTCTACCTGTGCGTCTAAGGCGGTCGTCGAGGGTCAGCGACCGCGTGAAAGTGCGGACTGTAGGTGGCTATCGGCCGAAATGTCAATGGCTCCCGCAACTTATCGTGCAAGCTAATCTCAACCGTAGTTGAGGGTTGTTCATCACCCTCAGCCCCAGGTCGAGGGTTGTCGCACCCGCTCCGACGCGCTCGAGGCGTCAGGGAGCGGGCGCCGCGGCCGCCCCTCCGCCCGCCTCGGCGGCGGGCGCGGCGGGCGCCTGAGGCGTGGCCGGAGCCGTGGTCGCCGGCGGCTCGGTGGCGGGTGCCTGCTCGGCGCGGGGTCGACCGGCAGCGGCTGGTCGGCCGCCGTGGCGCCGGGTTGCGCCGTCAGCGGCGCCCGCTGGTGCGCCCCCGTCGCCCAGGGCCGCGGGCGGGGTGATCGTGGGCGCCGGCGTGAGCTCCGCGACCGGAAGGCCGCCCACCGCCGGGCGTCCGGGCAGCCGCAGGTCCACGTAGGTGGCCCCGCCGGTCTCGGGGTCGGCGAGCACCCGCGCCGCGGCGATCCACTTGGCGCGCAGGTGCGCCGCGCTGCCGAAGACGAGCTCCGGCCCCTCGCGCAGCTGGGCCACGTAGCCGCGGTCGCCGTCGCGCTGGATCTCGCGCACCCGCCGGCGCAGCGGCGCCGGGGCGGCGCCGGCGATACGGGCGCGCCCCGCGGGCGCTGCCCTCGGCGAGCCTGGCGCCCTTGAGCCCGCCCGTGCCCTCACCATGGGCAGCGGCCCGGTCACCGGCAGGCCCTCGAGCACGGTGCCGTCGGCCGCCACGGGCACGCGGCCGCGGCGGTCACCGCGATCGCGGCCGGCTCGTGCTCGACCACGCGGATGGTCATGGCGTGCGGGAAGTCGGTGCGCACCTCGAGCGCGCGCACGACGGGGTAGCCGGCCACGATCTCGTCGAGGCGATCCCGCTCCACGTGGAGGGTGGTCATCGTGCGCGCCGTGGACACGAGCGCGGTCTCGGACGCGCTTGGCGTCGTCCGTGCTCAGCCCGGTGACGGTCACGCGATCGACGCTCACGAACGGTGCGTCGCGCAGCCAGAGCCGGTAGGTGGCGCCGAGCACCAACGTCGCGAGCAGGGCGATCAGCAGGGCCGGCGGCGCGCGGGCCGGGGCGGGGCAGCGCGCGGACCACAGGCAGCGCGCGCCGGCGCGCCCCGCCCGCGGCGGTGGCGCGCGCGCCGCGGCCGCGCGCAGCCCGGCGGCCCACCGCCACCCGTGGTGGCGGCGGGCCTCACGCGCGCTCCCGCGGGCCGCCCGCGTCGGGGCGCCCCGCAGGGCGGAGACGTCCACGTCGCCGAGGAACTGCACCTCGGGCTCGAGCTCCACGCCGAAGCGCTCGTGGACGCGCCGGCGGCCCTCGGCCATGAGCGCGACCACGTCGGCCGTGGTGGCGTGCGCCGATGTTCTCCACGAAGTTCGCGTGCTTCTCGGAGAACCTGGCGCCGCCCACCGCCAGGCCGCGGCAGCCCGCCTCGTCGAGCAGCACCCCGGCGCTGCGCCCGCCGGCGCGCGGGTCCTCCGGGTTCTTGAAGGTCGAGCCGAAGGTCTTGATGCCGGACGGCTGCGCCTCGTGGCGGGCGGCGCGCATGCTCCGCCAGCGTGGCCTTCACCTCCTCGGGCGGCGCCGGCGCGAGCGCGAACGACGCGCGCGCCACCACCTCGGCGGCGCCGAGGTTCGAGCTGCCGGTACGAGAAGCCGAGCTGGTCGGGCTCGCGCCGCTCGATGCCCGGCGGGCCCGGCCACGTCCACCCACTCGAGCACGCGCGAGAGGTCGCCGCCGTACGCGTTGGCGTTCATCTTCACCGCGCCGCCCACCGTCCCGGGGATGTTCACGCCGAACTCGAGGCCGCGCAGGCCGGCCCGCGCGGCGCGCGCGGCGGCCTGGGGAAGCCGCGCGCCACCCCCGCAGACGAGGCGGTCGCCGCTCTGCTCGATCGTGGCGAGCGCTCCGTCCAGCTTCATGACAAGTCCTCGGAATCCCGCATCCGATACGAGGAGGTTCGATCCGGAGCCCACCACTCCTACCGCCAGTCGCTCATCCGCGGCCCAGCGCAAGCAGCGCCACCAGGCGCTCGTCGCGTGTCGGGACGGGCGAACCAGTCCGCCGCTCCCGCCCGTGCGGATCGTGGTGAGACGGGTGAGCGGGTAGTCGCGCTCCACGCCCGGCGGGGGCGCTCACGAGCCGAGCCTCCGCGGCCGAGCTCGTCCACGTCGCCCGCGCCCATCGTCAGGAGCAGGTCGCCCTCGCGCGAGCTCCTCGCGCGAGCAGGCGCTCGGCGTCGTCCAGTCCCGGCAGCCACCACACCGGGCGCCCGCCGGCGGCGTCGGCGGCGGCCGCGGCCACGAGCAGCCCGCTCACGCCCGGGAAGTCCTCGGCGCGCTCGCGCGCGGGGTAGACGTCGAGCACCACCACGAGGTCGGCGAGCGCGAGCGCCCGCCCGAACTCCCGCGCGAGCAGGCGCGTGCGCGAGTAGAGATGCGGCTGGAAGCAGGCCACGAGGCGCCGCGGGCTCAGCGTGCGGGCCGCCTCGAGCGTGGCCCGCACCTCGGTCGGGTGGTGGGCGTAGTCGTCGAACACCCGCGCGCCCGGCGTCCGTCCGCCCGTGATCCTCGAAGCGGCGCCCCGCCCCGGTGAAGCGCGCCAGCGCCGGCGCCGCCTCGCGCCGGCTCCACGCCGGCCGCGCGGCAGGCCGCGAGCGCGGCGAGCGCGTTCAGCACGTTGTGGCGGCCGGGCACCGCCAGCTCGACCGCCACGCCCTCCACCGCGAAGCGCGAGCCGAGCGGCAGCAGCTCCACGGCCTCGGCGCGGAGGTCGCCCGCGTCGATCCCGTAGCTGAGCGCGTCGCCCGCCGCGGCGCAGCTGCACGCCCGGGCCGAGCACGGCAGCTCGCGCCGGGGCCGGCGAAGCTCTCGAAGGCGCGCTCCAGCTCGCCGAGCGAGCGGTAGGTGGCGTGATGGTCGAGCTCGACCCGGTCACCACCGCCACCTCGCGCGACGAGCTTCAGGAAGGAGCGGTCCGACTCGTCGGCCTCGACCACGCCCAGTCGCCGCGCGCCCCAGCGCGGCGTTGGTGCCCAGCGGCGCGCAGCTCGCCGCCGATCAGGAACGCCGGGTCGCGGCCGGCTCCAGCAGCACGAGGGCGGCCATCGACGCCGGTGGTGGTCTTGCCGTGGGTGCCGGCCACCGCGATCGTGCGCTTGAGCGCGCTGACCTCGCCGAGGAGGTCGCCGCGGTGGAGCACCGGCGCGCCGGCGGCGCGCGCCGCGGACCAGCTCGGGGTTGTCGTCGGCGATGGCGGTGGACACCACCAGCTCGGCGCCCTGCGGGCGGCGGCTGCGTCGTGGCCGGCGCGCGGCTCGATGCCCGCCTGCGCGCAGGCGCGCCGAGTACGGGGACTCGGCGCGGTCCGAGCCGGTGACCTCGGCGCCGAGCTCGCGGGCCACCAGCGCGAGGCCGCTCATGCCGGCGCCGCCGATGCCCACGAAGTGCAGCCTGCGTCCGGCGAAGGGTCCCGCCTCCATGCCGCCGGACCTTAGACCCGGCCTCGGAACCTCCATTTCCTGGACCTCCGGTGAGGTTAGGGCCGCGGAACGTTGGCTCGGCGCAATATCCGGGTTACGCTGGCCTTACGCCCCGAATCCCGTGTCGCGCGAAGCGCGCATGCGGTCAGAACCCTCCATGTTCAAGAGCCTCGCGGCCATCATGTCGCGCCTTCTGGCGCACATCCATTTCGCCACCGCGAAGGCGCTGGTGCCCGTGGCGGTGGCCGGCCTCATCCTCTTCGGCAGCCAGCTCGTGCTGGCCGCCGCGCCCACCGCCGACTTCGACTTTCCCCGAGCGTGGGCAGGGTCGGGCAGGCGGTGAGCTTCAGCGCCACGGCCAGCGACCAGGACGACGACATCGTCTCGGTGGACTGGGACTTCGAGAACGACGGCAGCGTCGACGCAAGCGGGACCAACGTCCAGCACACCTACTCGAGCTCGGGCACCCGGACCGTCCGGATGACCGTCACCGACGCGACCAACGAGACGGCCGTGGTGGACCACACCATCCGCGTCAACTCCCCGCCCAACGCGGCATTCGACCACTCGCCCGCGAATCCCACGGTCGGCGAGAGCGTCAGCTTCGACGCCTCGGGCTCGACCGACGACGCCGCGCTCTCCGAGCGGCGGCTTCGACTGGGACCTCGACAACGACGGTGGCTACGACGACGCGACCGGGCGCCAGGTCGAGCCACGCGTTCTCCACCCCCGGCACGAAGACCGTGCGGCTGCGGGTCACCGACTCGGAGGGCGAGCAGTCCACGACCAGCGACAGCGTGTCCGTCGGCCGTGCCAACTCCGCTCCGAGCGCGGCGTTCACTTCAGCCCCGCCGCGCCCGAACCCGAACCAGGGCGTGACCTTCGACGCGCGGCGGCACCACCGACGACGGGCCGCTTCTCCCCACCGACTACGCCTGGGACCTCGACGGCGACGGCCAGTACGACGACGCGCTCGGCGTCACGCCCACGACCTCCTACCCGTCGGGCACGAGGACCGTGTCCCTCCGGGTCACCGACGTGCTCGGCGTCTCCGACACCGCCTCCCACACCGTGACCGTGAACGCCCCGCCCTCCGCGTCCTTCACCTTCAGCCCAGCCGCCCCTGAGGTGGGCGAGACGGTGGGCTTCGACGCCGGCGCCTCGGGCGACGACCTGCCCGCTGCCGAGCGGCGCCTATCGGCTGGGACTTCGACAACAACGGGTCGATCGACGCCGACCGGCGAACAGGTCCAGCACGACTTCGCCACCGCGGGCGGAAAGACCGTGCGGCTCCAGGTCACCGACTCCGGCGGGCTCGCCACGTCCACCACCCGGAACCTGACGGTCAGCGCGCTGAACACCCCGCCGGTGCCCTCCTTCACATTCGCGCCCGCGCGCCCCAACGTCGGCGCAGTCGGTGACCTTCGACGCCTCGGCCACGACCGACGACGCGACGATCGCGAACGACGGGTTCGACTGGGACTTCGACGGCGACGGCAGCACCGACGCCACCGGACGCGAGGTCGAACCACTCCTTCTCGAGCTCCGGCGGCCGGACCGTGAGCCTGCGCGTGACCGACGCCGCCGGCGCGCCCGCGACCACGACCCGCACCCTGACCGTCAACGCGCCGCCGGTCGCGGCCTTCAACTTCACGCCGGCGAACCCGGACGTGGGCGACACCGTGAGCCTCAACGCCTCCGGGTCCACGCGACGACCTGGCGCTGCCCAACAGCGGCTATGCGTGGGACCTCGACAACGACGGCCAGTTCGACGACGCGCTGGGCCAGACGACCACGACGGCGTTCACGACCGCCGGCAGCAAGATCGGTGCGGCTGCAGGTGACCGACTCCGGCGGCTCCACCGGCGTGGCCACCAGACCATCCCGGTGGCCGCCAACCCGCCGCCCAGCGGCCGTGTTCACATCCACGCCCGCGCGGCCGAACCCGGGCCAGGTGATCACCTACAGCGCGGCCGGATCCACGGACGACGAGCCGATCCCCGCGACCGGCTACGCCTGGGACTTCGACAACGACGGCCAGTTCGACGACGCCACCGGGCGTGCCCGCCACGGGCTCGTTCGCCACGGCGGGCGCCAAGACCGTCGGCCTTCAGGTGACGGACGCCGACGGCGCGACCGGCACGGCCACCGTCACGGTGACCGTGAACGCGCGCGCCCACGGTCGACTTCACGTTCACGCCGGCCGCGCCGCTGAAGGGCCAGACGGTCACGTTCACGGCGACCGCGACCGACGACGTGGCCCTCCCCGCCGCGGCCTACACGTGGGATCTGGACAACGACGGCCGTTCGACGACGGCGTTCACGGGAGCCACCGCCACGACGAGCTTTGCCACGGCCGGCGCGAAGACCGTCCGGGTCCGCGTGACCGACAGCGGCGGCTCCGCCACGACGGTCGCCAAGACGGTGAACGTGAACACCGCTTCCGGTGGCCGACTTCACGCTCGACCCTCAGACGCCGCGCCTGAACGAGACCGTGACCTTCACCTCCACCTCCACCGACGCCGACGACGGGCAGGCGTTCACGGGCCTACGCGTGGGACCTCGACGGCGACGGCCAGTTCGACGACTCGACCGTGGCCGCTCCCACGAGCGCCTACGCCAGCGAGGGCGAGAAGGTCGTGCGCCTGAGGGTGACGGACAGCGCGGGCGGGACCAGCGTGCGGGAGCGCCGCTTCGTGGTGGCCGACAAGATCCCGGATGCGGGGCTCACGGTTCTCGCCCGCCGCGCCGGTGCCCGGACAGACGGTGACCTTCACGTCCACCTCGGTGGCTTCCGCCGGGGTCCGCGATCACCAAGATCGAGTGGGATTTCGACGCTATTAGCGGATTTCTGCAGCAGGGAAGCGTGGTCACGTACGCGTTTCCCACCGCGGGAGTGCATACCGTGCAGATCAAGGTGACCGAGAACTCCGGCGGAGTCGACGTCGCCACCGCCGACATCGTGGTCAACGCCCTTCCCACAGCCCTGATGCGCTTTTCGCCCGCGCAGCCCTACACGGGCGACGTGGTGCAGTTCGCGTCCCTGTCGGGCGACCCGGACGGCTATCTCGCCTCCGAGACCTGGGATCTCGACGGTGACGGCCAGTACGACGACGCCGGCGGCAAGCTGGCGTCCAGGGCGTTCACCACGGCGGGAGCCCACACGGTGCGGCTGCGGGCGGTGGACGGCTCCGGGGCAGAGGCGGTCCAGGCCGTGACGCTGAACGTTCGCGCCCGCCCGGTCGCGCCGCCGCCGCCGCCCGAGCAGCTGGACCCGACCGTGCGGATCACGAGCCGCCCGGGCAAGAGCTCGACGCGCATCACGCGCCTGGGCATCCGGGCCGAGAAGGGCGCAATGGTCAAGGCCGTGTGCAAGGGCAAGGGCTGTCCGCGCCCGCGCGCATCCAGCACCCGCTCGCGCGGCAAGGCAATGCGCCTCCACTGGCTCGAGCGCCGCCTGCCGGCCGGCACCCGCATCCGGATCTACGTGACGGCGAAGGGCAAGATCGGCTCCTACACGTCGCTGCTCATCCGGCGCTCCAAGCACCCGTCGCGACGGGACCTGTGCCTCCGGGTCGGGACCACCCGCGCCATCCAGTGCCCCTGATGAGGCTGGGACGGCGCGCACTCTCCATACCTCTGGGCTTGGTGCTCGCGCTCTCGCTGGCGAGCGCCGCGTCGGCGGAGGACTTCACGATCGTGCCTCCCGTGGCCAACCCGAACGAGGAGATAACGGTCACCCCGGTGTTCACGCCGGTGGAGGAGGCGCTCATCGGCGCAGTCGGCTTCCAGTTCGAGAACGAAACCCCCGTGATGGACACGATGGCCCCATTTGCCGCCGCCAAGCACACATACACGACCGCGGGGTCAAGACGATAAGCATGGCGATCGAGCCGCTCGTGGGTGACCACGAGGTTCGTGCAGAAGCAGATCAGGATCAACGCCGCGCCCCAGGCCGGCTTCACCTTCGCGCCCACCGTGCCCAACGTGGGCGACTCGGTGCTCTTCGATGCCGGCACCACGACGGACGACGAGACGCTCGCGAACAGCGCCTTCGAGTGGGACTTCGACAACAACGGCAGCTATGAGGCAGTCGGCAAGGTGATGCCGCACACCTTCGCGTCGGACGGCGACAAGACCGTGCGCCTCCGCGTGACGGACTCCTTGAACAGGACGGACACCGTCACCGCCGTCGTACACGTGAACCGGCCGCCGGTGGCGAACTTCGTGTACACCCCGAGCGCACCGACAGGTGAGCGAGACGCATCGACTTCACCTCCGTCTCGGCGGACCCTGACGACCCGATCGTCGCGCAGGCCTGGGACCTCGACGGCGACGGCCAGTACGACGACGCCAGCGGAGCCACGGCCTCGCGATCCTTCTCGACCGCGGGCGCGCACACGGTTCGCCTGCGTGTCACCGATTCGCGCGGCCGCACGGCCGCAGCGTCGGCGAACGTGGCCGTGACCAACGCGCCGGTCGCGCGCCGCCGAAGAAGATCAGCCCGTGGCCCAAGATCCGCATCGTCGGGTTCGCAGGCCGCAAGCGCGTGCGAGTCGACCTCCTCACGGTCCGCACCGTCCGGGGCTCGAGCGTCATAGTCCGCTGCAGCGGCAGGGGCTGCCCCCGGAAGGGCGCGGTGAGCACGCGCGCACGCGGCAAGCTCGTTCGGCTGCGCTGGCTCGAGCGCCGGCTGCGGACCGGCACGCGGATCTACGTATCGGTGACCGTGCCGGGCACGATCGGACGGTACGAGAAGATCGTGCTGCGCAAGCGGAAAAAGCCGCTGCGGCGTATGTTGTGCCTCTTCCCTGGAGATACTCGACCGAAGAAGTGCTAGGCATGACTGGCGTCCGGCAACTGCTCCTCCTGGTGGTACTCGCCCTGGCGTCCTTCGGCGCCTTCTTCGCCGCGGCGCGAGCTGACAGCGAGTCGAGCTCCAAGCCAAAGCCCAGACCCGCTCCGGTGCACGTGGCGGCGCCGACCGCCGCCGCGGTGAGCGTCGCCGACCTCGGCCGGGCGGAGCCGCTGCCCGCCATGCGCATCCGCAAGAAGCCGAAGCCCGCCCCCCAGCCGGCCGCCCCCACGACGGTCACCGAGACGCCTCCCGAAGAGCCGGTCATCACGCCGCCGGTGGCCACCCCACCACCCGTCAGCACCCCGGCCCCGAGCGCCCCGGCCCCGAAGCCCTCGCCGCCGAGCAATCCGGGCCAGAGCTTCGACGACTCCGGCTGAGCCGATGAGCGAGCACACGCCCACCAAGACGCCGCCGCGGCGCCGGCGCGCTCCGACCAAGGTCGCGGGCCACCAGCTGCTGCGCCCGCTCGAGGGGAGCCACGCGACCTGGGAGATCCCGAGCGACGATCCGGCCCGCATCCAGCTGCTCGTGCTCGGACGCGCCCGGAAGGGGCAGGAGAGCGCCTCGAGGATCACCTTCCACCGCCAGCTCCGCGCACGGGCCTCGCTGCTCCATCCGCACCTGGCCTCCATCGTCGACGGCGGCGAGAGCCCGCGCGGCCCGTACGTGGTGGTGTCCCTGCCACGGGCGCGGCCGCTCTCCGGGCTGATCGCCGAGGGGCCGATGGACCCGGCGCGCACGCACAGGCTCCTGACCGGAGTGGCGGACGCACTGGACGCCGCGCACACGCGCTGGCTGATCCACACGGACCTCACGCCGCGCGCGCTGTTCGTGGAGCCGGGCCCGCGCGACTGGGCGTGGCTGACCGACTTCGGGATCGCACACAACCGCCCGCCGCTGGCATTCGCCCGCGCGGGCTACCGGTCGCCGGAGGAGCTGCGCGGCGAGCCGCCGGTGCCCGAGAGCAACGTCTACTCCCTCGCCTGCATCGTCTACGCGTGCCTCTCCGGCGCGGCGCCGTTCGCGCGCCCGTCGAGCCGGGCCGCGATGCAGGCGCAGCTGCACGAGGACCCGCCGAAGCTCGCCAAGGTGCGCCCGGAGCTCCCGCCCGCCATCGACGCGGTGCTCGCCTCGGCGCTTGCGAAGACGCCCGACAAGCGCACGAAGTCGGCCGGGGCACTGGTGCGCGACGTGGGCGAGGCCCTCGGCGTGGTGGACATGGACGCGAACCGCCGCAAGGGCAGCGGGCGCTTCCGCCGTCGTCCGCCACAGCCGACCCGCGTTCCGGTCCGCAACCAGGTGCCCGTGGCCCTCAACGGCGCCCAGCCCCACACGCCGGTGCTGCCGCTCCCCGTGCCCGGGCCCGCCCGCCGTGCCCCGGCTGCGGAGCCCGCACTTCCCACCAGCCCGCTCGAGACGCTCCCCCCACGGGGGCGGATGCACAGCGGCCGTGGGCGGAAGGCGCCGGCGGCGGTCCTTCTCGCCGCGCTGGTGGTGGCCATGGCCGGAGCCGGGTTCGCCGGCTGGAGCCTCGGCAGCGGCGATACGAGCTCGCAGCCGCAGGTCGACGCGGGCACGCTCAAGGCGGAGCGCCAGGCCCGCGCGCGCGCCAAGGCGGCTGCCACGGCCGAGCAGGAGCGGGTGGCCTGGCTCGGATCCACCAACGACGCCATGACGGCTCTCGCTGCCGGTCGCGCCACCGGTAGGCGCCGTCTCTCGAGTGCCGGCACTCCGGGCGACCAGGCAGCAGCCGCCACGCGGCTGTCGCGCTCCTACGCAGGGGCCAGGCGCGCGGTGGGCAACCCACCGGCGTCCGTGCCGCGGGCGGCCGCTGCGGCGAGCGCGCTTCGCCGCGCCGAGAACGCCTACGACCGTCTCGGGCGCTCGGCTCGCAACGGGAACCGGGCGGCGTACCGGCGCGCGGTCGCCAGCGTGAGGGCGGCCGAGCGCGATCTCGACGCGACGCTGCGCCGGCTCGGCGAACCGAGCTAGCTCACCGCGCAAGCTCGAGCAGGGCGGCGGCGATTCGCTCGGCGGCGTCCGGCCTGGCCACTGCCCGTGCGGCGTTGGACATGGCGGCCAGTCGCTGCGGCGCGCCGAGGAGCGTTCCCGTCTCGCGCGCCAGGCGCGGGCCGTCGAGCTCGGAATCGGGTACCACCACGGCCGCGCCCGCCTCCTCCATGAAGCGGGCGTTCGCCGTCTGGTGGTCGGCCGTGGCGTGCGGATACGGCACCAGCACCGCGGGCAGCCCGGCCGCCGCAAGCTCGAGCACGGAGCCGCCGGCGCGGGCCACGGCGAGGTCGGCGGCCGCTATCGCCTCGGCGAACGGCTCGACGTAGGGCAGCAGGCGGTAGTGCGGCGGTGAGCCGAGCACGTCGAGGCGACGGCGCAGCTCCGCGTGGTCGCGACGCCCGCAGACGTGCAGGATCGAGCACGGCGCCGCCGGGCCGAAGGCCTCCAGCGCGGCCTCGTTCAGCCGCCGGGCACCCAGCGAGCCCCCGAACACGAGCACGCACGGCTGGTCCTCGGGGAGCTCGAAGTGGCGGCGGGCTCCGGCCTTCTCGATCGCCCCCGTCCGGCTCGGCACCGGCCGCCCGGTGAGCTCGTATCGCCGCCCGTTGCGACCGGCGATCGGGAAGGACAGGAAGACCCGCTTGGCGAGCGGGGCCAGCAGGCGGTTGGCCACACCGAGGTGGCTGTCGGCCTCCGTCAGCGCGAGCGGGACTCGCAGCGAGCGGGCCGCGAGCCCCACCGGCCCGGCCACGTAGCCGCCGCCCCCGAGCACCACGTCGGCGCCGCTGGCGCGCAACAAGCGGCGCGCCCGTCCGGTCGCGCGCAGGGCGAGGACGAGCGCGTACGCCGCCTTCAGCGGGTTGCGGCGATCGAGCCCGCGGACCCGTACGCGGTGGAAGGGGTACCCGGCCGCGGGCACGAGCTCGGCCTCGGCGCGCTCCCCGCCTACGAACTCGACCTCCGCCCCGCGATCCCTCAGCGCCTCAGCGACCGCGAGCGCCGGCACGACGTGCCCGGCCGTGCCCCCGGCCGCGATCACGACCGTCGGCATCGAGACCTCCCTCGATCGCCTGCAGGCGCGGCTTGGCGCCGGCGGCCCTGCCGCCCGTGGCGGCGATGTTCAGGAGCAGCCCCATCCCGCCCATCAGCACGACCAGGTTGCTGCTGCCGTAGGAGAGGAACGGAAGCGGCACCCCCGTGAGCGGCGCCATGCCGAGCACGGCGAAGAAGTTGAGCGTGGCCTGGCAGAGGATCAGGGACGTGATGCCCGCCGCGAGCAGCCGCGAGTGAAGGTCGCGCGCGAGCTTCGCCGTCCGGAGCCCGGCATAGGCGATCATCCCGTAGAGGAAGATCACCGCGAGGATCCCGACCAGCCCCAGCTCCTCGCCGATGATCGCGAGGATCATGTCCGTGTGGGCCTCGGGCAGGTAGAAGATCTTCTGCACGGACTCGCCGAGCCCCACCCCGAACAGCCCGCCGGAGCCGAGCGCGGTGAGCGCCTGCACCGCCTGGAAGCCGCTGTGGCCGGCGTCCGCGAACGGGTCCAGGAAGGACGTGAGCCGGGCGCGCCGGTAGGGCTCCACCATGGCCATCAGGAGCGCCGCGCCCGCGACCGCAGAGCCGATTGTGGCGAGGTGCCGGTTGGGCGTGCCGGCGGCCAGGAGCAGCGCCCCCATCGTGAAGCAGATGACCATGGCCGTGCCCATGTCCGGCTGCTTCAGCAGCAGCGCGCAGGCGAGGGCCACCACGAGGAGCAGCGGCTTCACGAGGCCGCCGAGGGTCTTCGTCCGGCGCGGCCGCGCCGCGAGCAGCTGGGCGCCGTAGAGCACGAGCGCGAGCTTCAGCAGCTCGGACGGCTGGAACTGGACCGGTCCGGCACCGAGCCAGCGGGTGGCGCCGTTCACCTCCACGCCCACGCCCGGGAGCATCACCGCCATGGTCAGGACGAAGGACCCGATGAGGAGCAGCGGGGTGATCGCCTTGACGACCCCCAGCCCGTGGCGCGAGGCCAGATGCAGCACGCCGAGGCCGAGTAGCGCGAAGACCAGGTAGCGCTTCAGGTACATCGACGGGTCGTTGCTCCCGTTGAGGAGCGACTCGGCGGAGCTGGCCGAGTAGACCATCACCGCGCCGTACGCGAGCAGGCACAGCGTGGCCGTGTACAGGATCGAGTACTCGATCGGTCGCTTGCGGGCGGCACGCGCAGGCATCCGGATTTCCTTCGACGCCGACAGTCGGATTCATGCTCGTGGCACCAGCCGACGGAAATGCTCTCCGCGCTCCTCGAAGTCCCGGTACTGGTCGTAGCTCGCGCACGCCGGGGAGAGCAACACCACCTCCCCCGCCCGGGCGGCCGCGGCAGCCGCCGCCACCGCGGTCTCGAGATCGCCCGAGCGCTGCAGCGGCGCGGCGCCGGCGAGGTCCTGCTCGAGCCGGTCTGCGGCCTCGCCGATCAGGTAGCAGGCGCGGCAGCGGTCGCTGACGGCGTCACGGAGCCCCTCGAATCCCCCACCCTTCAGGCTGCCGCCGAGGATCGCGTGCACGCCGCCCTCGAACGCCTCGATGCCGCGCCGTGCGGCCGCCACGTTCGTGGCCTTGGAGTCGTTCACGTAGAGCACCCCACCGGTCTCAGCCACCTCCTCCAGGCGGTGCGGCACGCCGGCGAACGTCCTCAGTGCCTCCGACACCGCCTCCGCGGACACTCCGGAGGCCAGGGCCGCCGCCGCGGCGCCCATGGCGTTCTCGAGGTTGTGGGCGCCGCGCAGCCGGATCTCGCGCGTGTGGATGAGCGGCTCGCCGCGCCAGCCGAGCGCACCGTCGCGAAGCTCGAGGTCCGAGCCCGGCGGGCCGAAGCTCACGCGCCGCGCCCTGCCGGCGGGTTCGATGCCGGGCGGCGCCACCGCCACGTCGGCCTCGCCCTGGCGGGCGAAGATGCGCAGCTTCGCGTCCCTGTAGGCCGCGACGGTCCCGTGGCGGTCGAGGTGGTCCTCCTCCAGGTTGAGCAGCAGCGCGGTGTCGGGCGCGAACGCAGTCGCGTCCTCGAGCTGGAAGCTCGAGGCCTCGCACACGACCACGGCGTCCGGGTCGAGCGACCCGACGAGCGACGAGAGCGGGGTGCCCACGTTCCCGGCCACCGCGACCGCCAGGCCCGCGGCGCGATGAACGGCGCCCAGCAGCTCGGCGGTGGTGGTCTTGCCGTTGGTCCCGGTCACGGCGAGGAAGCGGTTGGGCAGGAGCCGCCAGGCGAGCTCGAGCTCGCCATGCACCGGGAGGCCGCGCGCGAGCGCCTCCGTCACCACGGGGGCGTCGCGCGGCACGCCCGGGCTCTTCACGACGCAGGCCACACGGTCGAGCAGTGCCACGCCGTCGGTCTCCAGGTGCACCTCCACGCCCGGCGGCGCCTCGGGACGCCCGCTGTCGCACGCAATCACCTCGCCGTGCCCGCCCAGCATCGCGGCGGCGGCCCGGCCGGATCGGGCCAGCCCCACGACGAGATACGGCCCCTCGGGAAGCGGGGGCCGCGCCGCAGTCACGGCCGCGGCTCGCCGCGGGTCACGGGATCGACTGCTGGTAGAGGGTGAAGCCGATCGCCGAGCAGATCGCGGCCACGATCCAGAAGCGCAGGATGATCTTCGTCTCGGACCAGGCCATCAGCTCGAAGTGGTGATGGATCGGCGCCATGAGGAACACCCGTTTTCGGAAGCGCTGGAAGGCCACCACCTGGATGGCCACCGACAGCGCCTCGATCACGAAGATCCCGCCGATCAGGAGCAGCAGGACCTCCGTCTTGGTGAGCACCGCGAGGGCGGCGATGGCGCCGCCCAGGCCTAACGCCCCCGTGTCGCCCATGAACACCGACGCCGGGAACGAGTTGAACCAGAGGAAGCCCACGCAACCGCCCACGAGGCACGCGCACAGGAGCGCCAGGTCCTCCTCCCCCTTCGTGATGAAGGTCATCGCGGTGAACGCGAGGAACACGATGGCGCAGCAGCCCGCGGCCAGGCCGTCGAGCCCGTCGGTGAGGTTCACGCCGTTGGTGGCCCCCGCCAGCACCAGGAAGATCAGCACCGGGTAGAGCAGCCCGAGATCGATCGAGGCGTCCACCACGCGCAGGCGCAGCGTGTCCGTGATGCCGACCCACTCCGTCACCGTCAGCCAGAGGGCGATCGCGGTGAGCCCCTGCACCAGCAGCTTCGTGCGCCCCGACACGCCCAGCGAGCGCCGGCGGCGCAGCTTGATCACGTCGTCGGCAAACCCGAGCGCCGCCATCGCCAGCATGGTGCCGAGCACCGCGAGGCTCTGCGCGCGGTAGTCGGACAGGATCAGGAACGGCACGCAGACCGACACGAGGATCGCGATCCCGCCCATGGTCGGCGTGCCGGCCTTGCCGAGGTGGCCGGCGGGCCCCTCCTCCCGGATGTGCTGCCCGAACTCCTGCGCGCGCAGGAAGTCGATGAAGCGCGGCCCCACGAACATGCAGATGAACAGGGAGGCCGTGCCCCCGATCATGATCTCGCCGAGCATCAGGCCACGGCCAGCACTCGTTCGAGGCCCGCCGAGCGCGAGCCCTTGACGAGCACCCGGTCGCCGGGCCGGGCCAGCTCCTCGAGCAGCGCCCCGGCTTCCTCGGGGCTGGACACGGCATGCGCCTCGCCGTCGTATCCCTCGAGGTAGGCGAGCGCGCCGGCGCCCACCGGCACCAGCACGTCGATCCCCCGCGCGGCGGCGTGCTCACCGAGCTCGCGGTGGTACCCGGCCGACCCCTCGCCCAGCTCGGCCATCGTCCCGAGCACCGCGATTCGGCGTTCTGCCGGACTGTCGGCGAGGTGGTCGAGGGCTGCGCGCATCGACATCGGGTTGGCGTTGTAGCAGTCGTTCACGACCACAACGCCTCCCGGAAGCTCCACGACCTGGCCGCGCAGCGAGGAGAAGCGCACGTCCACGGCGCCCCCCAACGGTGCACCCAGCGCACTCGCCGCGGCCACCGCCGCGAGCGTGTTGAGCAGGTTGTAGGGCTCCGAGAACGGGAGGTCGAGCTCGATCAGGCGCCCGCGCGCCTCGACCTCCGCCCGGCCGGCGTCGTAGGAGAGGAGCATCACCTCGCCCCCGGGGCCGAAGGTCCAGGTGTCGAGGTCCGCGCGCCGGTGGGCGTCGAGCAGCGGCTCGGTGGCGGGAACCACGCACGCCGCGCCGGGGCGCAGGTCGCGGATCAGCTCGGCCTTCGCCGCGGCCACCCGCTCCACCGTGCCGAGCAACTCCAGGTGCACCGGGCCGACGTTCACGATCACGCCCACGTCGGGCTCGGCGATGGCGACCAGCTCGGCGATCTGGCCCTCGCCGCGCATCGCCATCTCGAGCACCACCGCCTCGGTGCCGCGCGGCGCCTCGAGCAGCGACAGCGGCAGCCCGATCTCCGTGTTCAGGTTCTCGCGGCTCGCGTGGGTCCGCACCCCGGGCCGCAGAAGCGCGGCGAGGATGTCCTTGGTCGAGGTCTTGCCGGTCGAGCCCGTGATCCCGACCACGCGGCAGCCGAGCTCGCGGCGCCAGGCGCGGGCCAGCGCCCCGAGTGCGGCCAGCGGATCGTCCGCCACGAGCACCGTTCCGCTCGCCGGCGCGTGCCGGGGAGCCACGAGCACCCCCCAGGCCCCGGCCTCCACCGCGCCGGCGGCGAACTCGCCGCCGTCGGCGTGCTCACCCGTGAGGCCCACGAACAGGTCCCCGGGCCGCAGGTCACGGGTGTCCACCACCACCCGCGCGGGCCCGGCGGCGCCCGGATCGCCGGCCACGAGGGCGGCCCCGGCGGCGGCCGCCACCGCGGCCGGCATCGAGGTCGATCATCGCTCGCCCTCCGCGCGCGAGCGGAGCGCCTCGCGCGCCACTGTCACGTCGTCGAACGGCTCCTTGCGCCCATCCTCGAACTCCTGGCCCTGCTCGTGGCCCTTGCCGGCCACGACGATCACGTCACCGGTCGCGGCGCCGGCCACGGCCAGGGCGATCGCGCGCCGCCTGTCCGCCTCCCGCTCGGCATCCTCGCCCGCCCCGGCCATGACCTCGTCGATGATCCGCTCCGGATCCTCGCTGCGGGGGTTGTCGGAGGTGACGATCACGCGGTCGGCGAGGCGCCGGGCCGCGTCGCCCATCAGCGGGCGCTTCGACCGGTCGCGGTCGCCGCCTGCTCCGATCACGGCCACGAGCCGGCCGTTCGTGAGCTCACGGGCGGCGCGCAACACGTTCTCGAGCGAATCCGGGGTGTGGGCGTAGTCCACGAGCAGGCCGAAGTCCTGGCCCTCGTTCACCGGCTCGAAGCGACCCGGCACGCGGTCGAAGCGCGGGAGGGCGGCCGCGATCGCGTCGAGCGGCACGCCCAGCGAGCGGGCGGCGGCCACGGCGGCGAGCACGTTCTGGACGTTGAACACGCCGGGAAGCGGGGAGCGCAGCTCGCGGGGACCCTCGGGCGTGTCGCAGACGAAGGCCGAGCCGGCGAGGTCGAAGCGCACCTCCCGGGCCCGATAGTCCGCCTCGGCCTCGATGGCGAAGGTCACGCACTCCACCTGATCCGCGAGCCGCGCCCCCCAGGGGTCGTCGCGATTCACCACGGCGGCTCCGGGTCCCTCGAACAGCCGCCGTTTGGCCGCGAAGTAGGCGTCCATCGAGGGGTGGAAGTCGAGGTGGTCCTGCGTCAGGTTCGTGAACACGCGGCAGGCGAAGCGGATTCCGGTGGCCCGGCCGAGCTCGAGCGCGTGTGACGAGACCTCCATCACGCAGGCGCTGTCGCCTGCGTCCAGCATGCGCCGGAAGGTGGCCTGCAGGTCGATCGCCTCGGGCGTCGTGCGCTCCACGTCCTCCTCGACGCCGCCCACGACCCGCTTGACCGTGCCGAGCAGCCCGGTGTGGCGGCCGTGCGCCTCGAGGAGGTGGCGCACGAGGAACGCCGTGGTGGTCTTGCCGTTGGTGCCCGTGATGCCCACTACGTCGAGCTCGGCCGTGGGGTCCCCGTGGAAGCGCGCCGCCGCCGGCCCCATCGCCGCGCGCACGTCCGGCACCAACAGCTCGGGGACGGCGAGCCCCAGCGGGCGCTGGCAGACGAGCGCGACCGCCCCTCGCTCGACCGCCTGGGGCGCGAAGTCGTGGCCGTCGGCCCGGAACCCGGGAACGCAGAAAAAGAGCGTCCCCGGAGTGACGCTCTGGCTCGAGTAGGCGAGCCCCGAGACCTCCACCTCGGGTGCCCCATTCCCCATCAGCTCGCGAAGGGTCATGGTGCGCGCGCAGTGTAGCTGCGCATTCCGTCGTCTCCCGGGGCCAAATGCTCAGCCTTCGAGCCCGAGCGGCCGATGCTGAACAGCATGTGCGCCCTCGTGTCCGGCGCGCTGGCTGAGTCAGCCGAGCGCGGAGCGCTGCGCCTATTCGGCGCCGGCCCCGCCGTGACCGGGTCGGTCGGGGCGTGACCGCGCTGCCCGTGACCTCCATCGGGACTCCCGCGAAGGGGATCACGCCCCCGGCACGCCCCGCGGGCAGAGCGGGCTTCCTGAGCGACGTGATCGTGGAGCTCGGCTTCGCCGACCGGGCGACCGTGGAGCAGGCCGTGCGGGCGGCGCGCAGCCCGGGTGCCACCATGGCCGGCGTGCTCGTGGAGATGGGCGCGATCACCGAGGAGCAGCTTGCGCACGCCCGGGCGGAGCGCCACGGGCTCCTCTACGTCGACCTCGACGCGTACGGGGTCGACCCCAAGGCGGCCAACCTCCTGGCCCCCGGAGCCGCTCGCCAGCACCGCTGCGTGCCGGTCGGATTCGCCGGGTCGCGGGTGATCCTCGCCGTCGTCGACCCGGCGGACGCGCCGGGCGCGGGCGCTCTCACCGGGCTCGCCCAGCACAAGCTCCTGCCCGCCGTGGCCACCGCGGCCGCCATCGACGCTCTGATCGACCGGCTCCCGCTGCCCGAGCCGCCCGCCGGCGAGCTGGCGGCCGTGAGCGACGCGGAGGAGCCGCACCGCCGCCCCGGAGCCGGCCGCGGCGGACGCGGACGTGCCCGAGCCCACCGCCGAGGACACGACCGCCTCCGCCGAGGAGGAGTACGAGCTGAGGGCCCGGCTGTCGCGAGCGGAGGCGCGGCTCGAGGAAGCCGGGTGCGCTCGCGCGAGCACCACCGTGAGCTCGCCACGGCGCGGATGGAGGTGGAGGCGAGGACGGTCGAGCTCGAGGTGCTCCGCACGAAGCTCACCGACGTGGAGTCCGACGCGGTCCGCGCGCGGGCCGAGGCCGAGCACTCGGCGCGCGAAGCCCGTGCGCTGCGGGCGCAGGCGGAGAGCGAGGAGCGGCGCCGGCGCCTGCTCGAGGATCGCCTCGCCAAGTTCGAGGCCGAGGTGTTCGCGGCCGAACGCACGGCCCAGGAGCTGCGCCAGGCCCAGCTGCGCCTGCGCGGGCTGCTCAGCAAGCCCGACGACTAGCCCGGCGGGATCCGCAGGTAGGGCAGGGCGAACTCCGCGATGCTCTCGAACGCGGGGGCGGCCACCGTGCCGCCGTAGATGTCGCCCTGCGGCTCGTCCACCATCACCGCGACCAGAGCCGCGGGTTGCGGGCTGGGGCATAGCCGATGAACGAGGCCACGAACTTCGTCTTCGAATAGCCGCCGGTGGCGTCGGGCTTCTCCGCGGTGCCGGTCTTGCCGGCCAGCTTGTACCCCGCCACCTGCGCCTCGGGCGCCGTGCCCTCCGGGCCCAGCACGCCCTCGAGCATCGTCGACACCTCGTCGGCGGTGCGGCGCGAGAGCACGCGCCTGCCTGGCCGCCGGTCACCGGCCAGGATGTACGGGGGCCGCATCACGCCGCCGTTCGCGATCGCGGTGTACGCAGCCGCCATCTGCATCGGCGTGACCGCGAGGCCCTGCCCGATCGGCAGGTTGCCGATCGAGGAGCCCGAGTAGTCCTTCCAGCGCGGCACGATCCCCTGCTGCTCGCCGGGAAGCTCGATCCGGGTCGGGTTCCCGAATCCGAACCGGTGGACCCAGCGGTCGAAATGCCGCGCCCCCAGCCGCTCGCCGATCATCACCGAGCCCACGTTCGAGGACTGGGCGAGGATGTCCGACACCTTGAGCGTCACCGTCCCGCGGTCGTGCGCCTCGCCGATCACGCGGTCCGCCACGTGGATCTTCGGCGGCAGGACGAACGACGTGCTCGGCTCGATCCGCTTCTCCTCGAGCGCGCCGGCCACGGTGAAGGCCTTGAAGGTGGAGCCTGGCTCGTAGCTCACCGCCACGGCGCGGTTCTGGCGTGCCCACGCGGGGGCGCCGCTCACGTCGTTGGCGTTCACGCGCGGCCAGTTGGCCAGCGCCAGCACCGCCCCGGTCCGCGGGTCCAGGACGAGCGCGGTCGCACCCTTCGGGCGCCAGGTGGAGCCCACCTGCCCGAGCACCTGCTCGGTGCGCTCCTGGATGGCGGCGTCGATCGTCAGGTGCAGGTCCTCGCCCGGCGAGTCGCGCTTGGTCTCGACCATGCTCACCGGCTGCCCCAGGGCGTCCTTCACGACCCGGCGGCGCCCGTCCTGGCCGCGCAGGCCCTCGTCCTGCGAGTACTCCAGTCCCGAGAGGCCGTAGTTGTCGGTGCCCACCGTGCCCAGCACCTGCGCCGCCAGCCATCCCTGCGGATAGCTGCGCTTCGACTCGACGACCGTTCCGATCCCCTCGATCTTGAGCTCCTGGATCTTGTGGCCGGCCCACGAGTCCATCTTCCGGCGCAGGTACACGAAGCCGCGCTCGCGGTCGCTCAGCTTGCGCAGCAGGCCGCTCTCGGGCAACTGCAGGAGCGGCGCCAGCTTCGCCGCCACCTTGCCGGGGTTGTGGATCAGGAAGGGGTTGGCGAAGACGGTGACCGCGTCCTCGGATACCGCGAGCTCGAGCCCGTTGCGATCGAAGATCGTGCCGCGCTTGGCCGTGACCTCGAGGTCCTCTCGCTGCTGCGTCGCAGCGCGCTCCTTGAGCGCCCCGGCGCGCACCGTGCCGATCCAGATCGCCCTGACGGCCGCCAGCGCGAGTAGGGCCAGGAAGACGGCGAAGAGCAGGCCGATCCTGCGTTCGACCAGCCGCACTAGCCCGTCGGCACAGCCGTCGTGGCCTGTTCGGGCTCCGCGGGCACAACGGGAGTTGTGGCAGGCGCCGCGGTGGACGTGTCGGTGGTGGGCTGCGCGGTGGCCGTGCCGGCCGCAGCCGCCAAGGCGGGATCCGGTGTGGCCGTGCCCTGGGTGACGGCGCCTTGCGCGGCGGTGGCGGCCACGGGCGCCGTGGGGTCCGGCGTCGTGACCGCGGGCGCCGGCAGCGCCGCGAGGTCGTTGGGCTCCGTGATCCGGCGCGCGGCGTTCCGGGGATCGAAGGCGGGGTGGGCCTTGAGGTAGCGAACGTCGCCCGCGCCGGGAAGCACCATGCCGAGCTCGGCGGCCGCCTCCTGGATGCGCTCGCTCGAGCCCAGCAGCGCGGCCCGCTCGCGCAGCCTGGCGTTGTCGCGCTTGAGCGCGCTGCTCTTCTCCGCGGTCACCGCGATCTCGCGGTTCATGCGCAGCAGGTCGACGTTGAAGAAGACGATCCCGGCCAGCAGCACGCCCACGAGCACGATCCAGCCGCGACCGGCGAGCAGTGCGTCGAGTATCCCGCTCGTCCGGGCCCGGAGCGCGCGCGAGACGGGCGCGTCTCGAACGCGGATCGGCAGCGGCGCGCTCCGCGAGCCCCCGCGCGCCGGCGCGGCGGGACCGGACATGCGCCGCGAGCGGCGGACGGGCCGGGCCGGGGCTCGGCGCGCCGGAGCGGGCCGCGACCTCGTCGCGGGCCTCGCTCCAGCCGCGCGAGTGGCCGGCGCGGGGCGTGCGGCGGCGGTGGCGGCGGCACGCGCCATCAGGACGCCCCGCCGGTCGCGAGCTTGCGGGCGGCGCGCAGCTTCCCGGAGCGCGAGCGCGGGTTGTCCGCCACCTCGCCCGCCGAGGGCACGACCGCACGCCTCGTGAGCAGCTCCGCCTCGGGCTCGCGCCCGCAGACGCACACGGGGAAGTCGGGCGGGCACACGCAGCCGCGCGCACGATCGCCGAGGAAGTGCTTGACGCGCCGGTCCTCGAGCGAGTGGAAGGAGATCGCCGCGAGCCGGCCCCCCTCGCGTAGGAGCTCCCACGCGAGCGGCAGCGCCCGGTCGAGCGCCTCGAGCTCGTCGTTCACCGCGATCCGAACCGCCTGGAACACGCGCTTGGCCGGATGCCCGCCCCCGAAGCGGCGGCGCACGGCGGCGGGCAGCGCCGTCTCCACGGCCGCCACCAGCTCGCCCGTCGTCTCGATCGGGGAGCCCTCGCGCCGGCGGACGATCTCGTGCGCGATCCGGCGGGCGGAGGGCTCCTCCCCGTAGCGCCGGAAGAGCTGCGCGAGACGCCGCTCGTCCCAGCCGTTCACGATCTCGCGCGCGTCCACGTCCTGGTCCGGATCCATCCGCATGTCGAGCGGGGCGTCGTACGAGTAGGAGAAGCCGCGCTCGCGGGCGTCCACCTGCATCGACGAGATTCCGAGGTCGAGGTAGACGAGATCGGCCAGTAGGCGCTCTTCGCCCAGCAGCCGGAGCCCGTCCCCGTAGTCCATGCGCAGGAAGCGGGTGTCGCAGGCCACATCGCGGGCCAGCTCGTGGAAGCGCTCCTCGGCGGCCGGGTCGCGGTCGATGCACACGAGCGTGCCCGCCGGCCCCAGCCGCTCCGCCACCAGCCGGGCGTGGCCGCCGGCGCCGAAGGTGCAGTCCACGGCGGTCTCGCCGGGGGTGGGTCCGGTGATGTCGATCAGCTCGCCGGCCAGCACCGGTACGTGCGTGCGGGTCATGTCAAGAAGCATGGCCAAGGCGTTCCGTCACCTCCTCGATCTCGGCGTCGAGGCTGCGCTGCTCGTCCTCCCACCGGGGGCGTCCCCACACCTCGAGATGGTCCCCTACGCCCACGACGACAACTTCCTTCTCGATCGCGGCGTGCCCCAGGAGCGGCGGTGGGAGCGTCACCCGGCCGGCCGCGTCGAGCTCGATCTCGAACGAGTTGCCCTGGTAGAAGCGCGAGAGCTTCCGGTACTCGGATCCCATCGGGTTCAGGCCCCCGAGGGCCCGCTCGATGATCGCCTCGTGGGTCTCGGGCGTCCACACCGCCACGCAGGTCTCCGGATCCTTGGCGAGAACAACTCCGCTCGAGAAGGGCGCACGAAAGCGCGCCGGAATGCTGAGCCGGTTCTTCGCGTCCAGCGAGTGCTCGTAGTGACCTCGGAAAGCTGCCAAGACTCATGGTGAAGAGTCGGACCGGAGTGGCGGAGTGGGAGGAGCCCCGCCACTCCGGTCGCTTGATGGGCGCCACAGTACCCCACTGGCTCCCACTATGCAACACAACGCCCCACCTGGCCGCCGCGTCCGGGCATGCGGGGGCTGCTGCCATCGCCGCTGTGGCTCTTCGTAGAGCCGTATGGGCGCGGTGGGCGGAGGTGGGCTGAGCGGCCCGAGCGGCCGCACACGCGCGCCCAGCGCGGCCGATTGGGCGCAATCGTGCGTGCAGACGCGCCTGCTGCAAGCCCCCGTGCAGGGCGCCGGGCCGGTGTGCGGGCGTCTACGGCGGCGGGGTAGGGGTTTGCTGGCGCAAAGCGCCTGGGCGCGTTCGTGCGCGTCCCGTTACGCGGGCGTGGTGTGCCGGCGCATTGCCCACCGGTGCGGCCGGCCCCACCCAGCACCGGGTCACGTTGAGCCGCATATAGCGGCTCAACGTAGCCGGATCAACTCCGGCTGACAGACGAGCGCACGAATGTGACGGCACGGCGACGGAACAGCACCGCTTACCCCGCCGCGGTAAACGTCCGAGACCAGGCGGCCGCGGATAAACAACGTCTCAGGAACTACAGCTACGCGGGCAGCAGCGTCGTGCCGGAGCCGAGCAGCGCCGACACCAGCGCGGCGGCCACCAGCAGCAGCACCGAGGGCACCAGCAGCAGCGCCACCACGAGCTGGATCTTCGGTCCCGCCCGTGCGGCGTGCTCGCGCGAGGCGCGCGCCAGCGCCGCCCGGGCCTCGCGCGACTGCGCGGTGAGCGTGTCGGCCAGCGGCACCCCGTGCCGCCGCGAGCGCTCCAGCGCACCCACGAGCGCCTGCAGCTCCGGGAGCGGCAACCGGCGCTGCACGTCGCGGAGCGCCGGGCCGAGCGGCTCCCCGAGCCCCACTCGCCGCCCGGCCGCGCGCCACTCCGCCGCGAGCGGCCCGCGCCCTTCTCGCCCCACCGCGCGCAGCGCCTCGGGCAGTGAGGCGCCCGCCTCCACGGTCACGCGCAGCAGGTCCAACATGGGCGGCAGCTCGCGGCGCGCGGCACGCGCCCTGGCGGCGGCCGTGCGGGCGAGCCACAGGTCGGGCGCGAGGAACCCGGCAGCGGGCGCGAGCGTGGCGACCAGGAGGCCCAGCCGCCCGGGTGCGCCGGCGCCCAGCACCAGACCGGCAGCGGTGGCGGCGAGCGCGGCGGCCAGCTTTGCCGCCATCACCTCCCTGGTGCCGAGGCCGCCGGGCCTTCCCGCGGCGTCGAGGCGGGCGTCGAGGTCCCGCGGGGCCGGCACCTCGCGCAGGCGCGTCCCGGCGGCGGCGAGACGGCGAAGCGCGCGGCCCTCGCGGCGGGCGCGCGGCCGCGTGGGCAAGAGGAGCCCCGTGCCCGCCACGGCCAGCCCGGCCGCGAGGAAGGCCAGCGCGGCCGCGATCACCGGAGCGGTCGTCCCAGGCGCTGGATGAGCACCGCAGCGAGCACCTGGAGCCCGAGCGCCAGCCCCACGAGCCAGGCCGTGAGCAGCGAGCCGGCCAGCCCGGCGAGCCATCCGGGGCTCGCCAGCTCCGCGAGGAGCGCCCCGCCGGCGGGCAGGAGCACCACGAGCGCGCCGGTGAAGCGTGCCTGCGCCGTGGCGGCCCGAAGCTCACCCTCCAGCCGGCCCTGCTCCTCCATGGCCGCAGCGCAGTCGCGGAGCAGGCGAGCCAGATCGCCGCCCGCCCGCCGCTGGAGCACGCACGCCGCCACGAACACGCCCACACGCTCCGATCGCGTCCTGGCGCGCATGGCGTGGAGCGCCTCCTCCGTGCGTGCCCCGGCGGACAGCTCCGCCGCGACGCGTCGCAGCTCGTGCCCTGCCGCACCGCTGGTGGCCGGCGCTGCCTCACACAGCGCGGCGCGGAGTGAATGGCCGCCGCCCACGGCGTCCGCCACCGCCACGGCCATCTGGGCACAGCCCGCGTCCACCGCACGGCGGTAGCGCTCGCGCCGCGCCCTGAGCGCGCGCGCAACGAGCCAGGGACCCGCCGCCCCAACGGCCAGACCCGGCACCGGACCCGCCAGCGCCGCTCCCGCGCAGAACGCGACCACTGCGCCGGCGAGCAGCAGACGCCTGCGCTCGGCGGCGCCGGGGTCGCGCCCCTCGCGTCCCTGGCGAGCCAGCACGTCGACGAGCGCACCCACGCCCGCAAGCAACCGCGTGCCGCGCGCCCGGGCGCGGCTCAGCCCCGCGTCCGCCAGCTGCGAGGCGCGCCGAGAACCGCGCAGGCGGCGGCGAAGAACGCCAGCATGACGCTCCGCGGCTAGGCCCCACGCGCCGCCTCCACCCGCGACCCCGCCGCGCGCAGGCGTGCGAGCCGCTCCGCGAGCGCGCCGTCGCGCGGCGGTCGCGGGCTGCCCCCGCGGGTGTAGAGCTCGCGCGTGCCGGCGCCGCCCGCCACGCGCACCACCTCCGTCACGGACTCCACCACGCGCTCCCCAGCCGGGAGCCTGGCCTGATGGACCACCACGTCCAGGGCGCTGGCCACCTGGTCGCGCACCGCCGCGTGCGGAAGCCCGACGCCCGCCATGAGCGCGAGCGTCTCCACCCGGCGGAGCGCGTCGGCCGGCGAGTTGGCGTGCACCGTGGTGAGCGAGCCGTCGTGCCCGGTGTTGAGCGCCTGCAGCATGTCGAGTGCCTCGGGGCCGCGCACCTCGCCGACGACGATCCGGTCAGGGCGCATGCGGAGCGCGTTGCGTACGAGCTGGCGGATCGTCACCTCGCCGCGCCCTTCCAGGTTCGCCGGCCGAGCCTCGAGCCGCACCACGTGGCGCTGGCGCAGCCGCAGCTCGGCCGCGTCCTCGATCGTCACGATCCGCTCGGCGCCCGGGATCGCCCCCGAGAGCGCGTTGAGCGTGGTGGTCTTGCCCGGAGCCGGTGCCCCCGGACACAAGCACCGAGGCGCGTGCGGCCACGCACGCGGCCAACAGCTCCGCAACCTCCGCCGCGAGCGTGCCGCCACGCACCAGGTCGCGCAGCGAGAACCCCTGGCGCCGGAAGCGCCGGATCGTCATGCAAGGGCCCGACAGCGACAGCGGCGGGATCACGACGTTCACACGCGAGCCGTCGGCCAGCCGCGCGTCGCACAGCGGCGCCGCCTCGTCCACCCGCCGTCCCAGCGGCGCCAGCACACGCTCGATCGCGTGCATCAGCTCGGCCTCGCCGGAGAAGCCCACGCCGGTCGGCTCGATGCGCCCGCCACGCTCCACGTAGACCTCGCCCGGCCCGTTCACCATCACCTCGTCCACGGACGGGTCCGACAGCAGCGGCTCGAGCGGCCCCAGCCCGGTGGCGAGCAACAGCACCCGCTCGCGCAGCGCGGCCCGGTCCGCCTCCGGCAGCGACCCCGCT
Source organism: uncultured Thermoleophilaceae bacterium (assembly GCA_963759625.1). Classification (GTDB taxonomy): domain Bacteria; phylum Actinomycetota; class Thermoleophilia; order Solirubrobacterales; family Thermoleophilaceae; genus JACVRW01. Next base: position 143,063 of record CAVXAD010000004.1, read on the forward strand.
TCCGCCTCCACCACCTCCAGCACCTCGCGCTCGAGCCCCTCCCCCGCCTCGCCCGCCCGCGCACGCTCGATCAGCCGCCCACGCAGCGCCAGCGCCAGCTCATCGAGCGCCTCCATGAAGAGGAAAGGCCCGACGCGCCCGACCCCGCCCCCTTAGCTCGAGCGCGACCCGGTCAGCCCGACAGAACCAGACAGGTCGAGCTCCCGTGCGCCAGCAGCTTGCCGTCCGCGCCGCGCACCACCCTGCCCTCCGCCGTCGCCACGCGGCTTCCGCGGTGCACCACGCGGCCCTCGGCCACGATCGTCCCGCTCTCGGCCGTGATCGCACGCACCAGGTTGAACTTGGTCTCGAGGGTCGAGTAGCCGGAGCCGAGCGGCAGCGTGCTGTGCACCGACGCCCCCATCGCGCTGTCCAGGAGCGTGGCGGCCAGGCCGCCGTGGACCACGCCAATCGGGTTGTAGTGCTGCTCGCCGGGCTCGGCGCTGAAGGCCACTCGCCCCTCCTCGACCTCCACCAGCCGGAAGCCCATCAGGGCTCTGGATCGGAGCCGCCGGCAGCTCGCCGTCGCGGATCGCCTCGAGGAACGCCAGACCGGCCATCCCACGCGCCCGCTCGGCCAGGGCAGCGGGGTCCTCCCAGCGCACGGTCAGCTCGCCCATCGCGGCGCATCATCTCCGATCCGCCACGGCCGGGGCCCGCAACGTTCCGGGGGTCCATCGTGTTGTCTCAGCTGGAAGACAGGATCGGTGCGCAGCCGGCCAAGCCGGCTGCTTCCGCTAGCAAACTCGACGGGAGGTCGATCTCAATATGAAGCGCTTCGTGCGCCTGCCATCGCCGGCCATGGTCGTGGCCTGCGCCTCGCTGTTCGTCGCACTGGGCGGCGTGTCGTACGCCTTCGCCACCGGCTCGATCGGCAGTCGCGAGATCCACAACGGGTCCATCACCAGCCGTGACGTGAAGAACCGCGGCCTGCGCGGCGAGGACATCGGGCCGAACAGCGTCGGGCCGAACGCCGTCAAGGAGGAGGCGCTCGACTCGCTGAAGCTCGGGCTGGTGGTGAACGCCGCCGCGGCCCAGGGGGTGGCCCACGGTGTGGTCGTTGCGGACACCGGTGCGACCGTCCGCGGCCACGGCGCCACCTCAACGGCCCGCACCGGCACCGGCCAGTACCAGGCCATCTTCGACCGGGACGTGCGCAACTGCGTGTACGTGGCCACGCTCGGCGACGAGTCGGCGTCGGCGCCGGGCACCGGTCAGGTGTCGGTGACCTCGCTGGCGAGCAGCGTGAACGGCGTGCGCATCCTCACTCGCGACAGCTCCGGGGCGCCGGCCAACCGCTCGTTCCACCTGATCGTGTCCTGCTGACCCCGCGGGCCTCGCCTTCCCAGGCGAGGCCCGTCAGGCTCTAAGGTCACGGACCGTGAGCGCAGTCCGTGACGAAGCCCTCGAAGCGGCCACCTGGGACCTCGAGCCCCTCGTGGATGCCCGTGGCGCGGACGGCGTCGAGGCGCTGCTCGCAGAGGCCCGCGACCGCGGGGAGGCCTTCGCCGAGCACTATCGCGGCCGGGTCGCCGAGCTCGACGGCGGCGAGCTCGCCGAGGCCATGCGCGAGCTGGGCGAGATCTCCGACCTGGCCGGTCGCGCGGGCTCCTATGCGGGGCTCGCGTTCTCGCTCGACACCGCCGACCCCGAGCGCGGGGCGCTTCTCCAGCGCGGCCGCGAGCTCGGCGCCGAGATCGAGACGCTCCTCCTGTTCTTCGACCTCGAGTGGAACGAGCTGCCGGACGAGCGCGCCGACGAGCTGCTCGCCAACGAGGAGCTCTCCTTCTGCCGCCACTACCTGGGCACCCTGCGCCGCTACCGCCCCCACCAGCTCTCCGAGCCCGAGGAGCGCGTGCTCACGGAGACCGGCGTGACCGGGGTGTCCGCCTTCCGGCGCCTCTTCACCGAGCAGACCGCGGCCATCGAGGTGGAGCTGCCGGGCACGGAAGCGCCCGTGCCGCTCGAGGAGGCGCTGAGCCGGCTGCACCACCCGGATCGCACGAGCAGGGAGGATGCGGCGGCAGCCGTGACCACGGCGCTGCGGCCCGGCCTGCGAACGCGCGCGTACGTGTTCAACACCCTCCTCCAGGACAAGGCGGTGAAGGACCGGCTGCGCTCGTACCCCCACTGGCTGGCCTCGCGCAACCTCGCGAACGAGGCGAGCGACGAGTCCGTGACCGCCCTGATCGACGCCGTGCAGTCGCGCTACGAGCTGGCGCGCCGCTGGTACCGGCTGAAGGCGAGGCTGCTCGGCCTGGACCGGCTCGCGCACTGGGACCGCATGGCGCCCATCGGCGAGTCGGACGAGCGCATCCCCTATGAGGAGGCGCGCTCGATCGTGCTCGACTGCTACTCCGAGTTCTCCCCCGAGCTCGGGGAGGCGGCGGGGGAGTTCTTCGCAGCCGGGTACATCGACGCCCCGCCCCGGCCCGGCAAGCGCGGCGGTGCCTTCTGCTCGTACACCGTGCCAAGCGCCCACCCGTACGTGATGCTCAACTACACCTCGCGTCCCGACGACGTGCTCACGATGGCGCACGAGCTCGGCCACGGTGTGCACGCCGCGCTCGCGCGCCCGCAGGGCATCTTCCAGTTCACGACGCCGCTCACGCTCGCCGAGACGGCCTCGATCTTCGGCGAGACGATCGTGCTCGAGCGCCTCCTGGAGCGCGCGCCCGATGCCGCGGCCAGGCTCGATCTGCTCGCCGGCGCGCTCGACGGCGCCGTGGCCGCGGTGTTCCGCCAGATCGCCATGAACCGCTTCGAGGACTCGGTTCACCGCGAGCGTCGCGAGCGCGGCGAGCTGGCCACCGACCGCTTCGGCGAGCTGTGGCTCGAGAGCCAGTCCGAGCTCCTCGGGGACTCGGTGGAGGTGTCCGACGACTACGGCCTCTGGTGGTCCTACGTCTGGCACTTCGTGGACACCCCGGGCTACGTCTACGCGTACCCATACGGCCACCTCCTCGCGCTCTCCGTCTACCGCCGCTACGAGGAGGCCGGAGAGGGCTTCGTGCCGTCCTACCTCGACCTGCTGCGAGCGGGCGGCTCGCTGCCCCCGGAGGAGCTGGGCGCCATCGTGGGCGTCGACCTCTCCGATCCCGGCTTCTGGGCCTCGGGCCTCGACCTGATCGAGCGCCAGCTCGAGGCCGCGGAGGCGGCCGCAGCCGAGGCAGGGCGGGCGTGACAGACCTCGTGGAGGAGCGGGTGGCGCTCCCGGGTGGAGAGGTGGAGCTGGCTCGTCCGCGCGACCCGGAGGCGCTGCTCTCGGAGGAGGCCTTCGAGCACGAGGAGTTCCTCCCCTACTGGGCCGAGCTGTGGTCGAGCGGCGTGGCGCTGGCCCACGACGTGGCGCGGCGCTCGCTGCGCGGCGCGCACACACTCGAGCTCGGCTGCGGCCTGGCGCTGCCCAGCATCGCGGCGGCGCGTGCCGGCGGGCGCGTGCTCGCCACGGACTGGTCGGCCGACGCCGTGGCCGCCGCGGCGGGGAACGCCCGCCGCAACGGCGCCCAGGTCGAGACGATGGTCTGCGATTGGGCGGCCCCGGCCCCGCTCCTGGCCCGCGCTCCGTTCCAGCTGGTGCTGGCATCCGACGTGCTCTACGAGCAACGCAACGTCGACCAGCTCCTCGACCTGCTGCCGCGCCTCGTGGGCGAGCGCGGGCGCATCCTCCTGGCCGATCCCGGGAGGGCTCCCGCCGAGCGCTTCCTGGCGAGTGCTCGCCTCGACTTCGAGGTGACCACGATCATGAGCACCCGCTTCCCGCGAGTGGCGATTCACCGGCTGCGCGGCAGGTCCGCCAGCGCGCGGTAGAGCTCGCGCGCGCAGGCCTCCCCGAGCCGGAGGCTCTCGAGGCGGTAGCTCTCGTTCGGGGCGTGAATGGCGTCGTCGTCGAGCGCGAAGCCGGTCACCACGCTGTCGATGCCGCGCGCCGAGAGCTCGGCGAGCACCGGAATGGTGCCGCCCTCGCGGATGAACACCGGCGCGGCTCCGCAAACGCGCTCCATCGCAGCGGCCGAGATGCCGAACACCGGGCGCGACACGTCGAAGCCGGCCGGCTCGGCGAGCTCGAGCGAGATCGACACCTCGGCACCCGGGGGCGCGGCGGCGCGGAGGATGCGCTCCAGCTCGGCCGCGATCGCCTCCGCACTCTGGCCCGCGGCCAGCCGCGCGGTCAGGTGGGCTCGCGCGACGGCGGGGATGATCGTGCGCGGCTCCCCCACCTTGATCTCGTTCACGTCGAGCGACGTCCGTGAGCCGGTTCGCTCGTAGAACTCGGCGCCGGCGCGCGGCGACACCGGCCGCGCCTCCACGCTTGCGATCACCTCGTCTCCCGGCGGGAGCGCCGACCAGGACTCGAGCTCCTCGGGGCGCGGCGAAAGCAGTCCGGCGGCGAGCTCCTCGCGCACGCGCCCGTCCGGGTCAGGCGTGACCTCGGCGAGCATGTCCACGAGTACGTGCGCCGCGTTCAGGACCGTGCCGCCGTACGACCCCGAATGCACGTCGCGAGCGCCGGTTCGCACCTCCACCGAGGCGCCCACGAGCCCGCGCGTGGCCAGCGCGATGGCAGGCGTGCGCTCGTTCAGCATCCCGGAGTCGAACACGAGCGCGGCGTCGGCCCCGCGCTCGTCCTCGCGTATCCAGCGCATCGCCGAGGCGGATCCCACCTCCTCTTCCCCTTCCACGAGGAAGCGCACATGGACCGGCAGCTCGCCCGCGCGCGCCAGCTCGCAGGCGGCGTGCAGCAGCGGCAGGAAGTTGCCCTTGTCGTCGGAGGCGCCGCGCGCGTACAGGCGGCCGTCGCGCACGGCCGGCTCGAAGGGCGGGCTTTCCCAGGCGTCGAGCGGCCCCGGGTCCTGAACGTCGTGGTGCCCGTACGCGAGCACCGTCGGGGCATTGGCGCTGCCGGAGCGGAGCTCGCCCACGGCCATCGGGTGACCCCCGTCGAGCGTCACGAGCCCCGCCTCGCCGCCCGCCCCTTCGATCCGCTCGCACATCCACTCGGCCGCGGCGCGTAGCGCCTGCGCGTCGCCGCCCCCGGTGGAAACCGAGGGGATGCGCAGCAACTCGTTCAGCTCGTCGAGGATGGCCGGCACGGGCGTGGATTCTGCCGCACGCCAGCGCGTAGCCTTGTCCGCCATGCGCCGCCTCTTCCTCCTCGTCGCGGCCGTGGTGCTCGTGGACACGATGTTCTTCGCCGCGGTGGCGCCCCTGCTGCCGCACTACAGCGACGAGCTCGGGCTCTCCAAGTCGGCCGCCGGCGTGCTCGCGGCCGCCTACCCCGCGGGAACGCTCGTGGGGTCGCTGCCGGCGGGCTGGCTCGCCGCCCGCGTGGGCGTCAAGCCGACCGTGCTCCTCGGGCTGGCATTGCTCGCCGTCACGAGCCTGGTGTTCGGCTTCGCCCAGAGCGTGCTCCTGCTGGACATCGCGCGCTTCGCGCAGGGAGTGGGCGGGGCCTGCTCGTGGGCGGGAGGCCTCGCCTGGCTCGTGAGCGCGTCGCCGGCAGACCAGCGCGGGACCGTGATCGGCTCGGCGCTCGGCGCGGCGATCGTCGGGGTGCTGCTGGGCCCGGCCCTCGGCGGCCTTGCCACGCTGCTCAGCCCGAAGATCGTGTTCAGCGGCGTGGCCGTGCTCGCGGCCGGACTCGCGGCCTGGGCCTGGAGCATGCCCGGGATCCCAGCCGAGCCGAGTGCGGGGATGCGGGCGGTGGGCCGGGCGCTGCGGAGCCGGTCGGTGATCGTGGCGTTCTGGCTCTTCACCCTCCCCGCGATCTTCGCGGGCGTGCTGGAGGTCCTCGCGCCGCTGCGGCTGGACGAGCTCGGTGCCTCCGGCGCGGTCATCGGCGGCATCTTCCTGGTGGTCGCGGGAGCGGAGGCCGTGCTCAGCCCGTGGAGCGGCCGGCTCTCGGACCGCCACGGACGCCTGGCTCCCATCCGCGTGGGCCTGGCGGGAGCGATCGTGATGGCCGGGATCCTTCCGCTGCCCGACACGGTTGCGCTCATGGGCCTGGCGATGCTCGTGGCCGTCGCGTCGCTCGGGGCGTTCTGGGCACCGGCGATGGCGCTGCTCTCGGATGCCTCGGAGACGGCCGGTCTGGACCTGGCCCTGGCCTTCGGGCTCTCCAACCTGGCCTGGGCGTCCGGCCACATGGCCGGCAGCGCCGGCGGCGCGGCGCTCGCCGACGCGACCGTGGACGCCCTTCCCTACGCGTTACTCGGACTTGCGTGCGCGCTCACACTGGCCGCGCTCATGCGCATCCCCCGGCGAGCGCCGGCCACCGGTTAGGCGCAGGCGGGCCAGGGAGCGGTGCCGCTGCGGCGGTACAGCTTGAGCGGCCAGGCGGTCCTGCGTCCCCTCCGACGCCGCCGCGGGATCACCGCTTCCGCCGAGGGCCCGCCAGGTCGAGCGGGTGAACTGGTACTTCCCGCGATAGCGGCCGTCGGGCGACACGATCGCCGGGTCGCCGCCTGACTCGCACTCGGCGATGCGCCGCAGCACGCGCGGCAGGCGAATCGCGGGCGCGTCGCCATCGGAGGCGCTCCTCGCCGGCGCCAGCCCCATCGCCGCGCGCGTGGCCGCGCCCACGACCCCGTCGGCCGTAAGGCCGTTGCGGCGCTGGAAGCGCCTGACGGCACGCTCGGTAATACGGCCGAAGACACCGTCCACCGGCCTCACTCGGAGCCTTCTCTGGATCCGCTTGACCGCCGCTCCGCGGTCGCCGCGCTTCGCGACGACCGGCTTGTCGGGGGAATACGCGCTCGATGCTCCCGAGGGACCCGCCGCCGTAGCGGCCCCGCCCATCGCAAGCAGCGCAACGACGATCATCGTGGCCATCCACAGCGGACGGCAAGCAGCACCGGCTGGACTTCGCAAGCTGACGTTCCCCTTTCCCGGGCCTACGAGGTGAGCTGACGGGCTCGCGCTGGAAAGTGCGCTACGCCGCTCGATGCGCGGCGATTCGCCCCGGCGGCCGGCTGGCCGCGTTGGTTCCCCCGTTTCCGGTCATCGGGACGACCGGAATTCGGCGATTCGACTTCGAAGGGCTATGGAAGCAGATCGGGCGGCCGCGTGCGGCCCGCCCTCGTGGCATTCGCAACGACCGCTGGCGCGGCGGGCGGCTCAGCGCTTCTGAGTGGCGGGCTTTTGCGCGCTTGGCTGCTCGAGGAGGTCGTCGACCACGTCGACGATGTCCACAGACGCGTCCGCGCCGGCGTCCTCGTCGTCCCCCGCCTCCTCGTCGGCGGGATCGACCTGCCGGACCTCGAGCTCCGCGGCCTCGACCGAGGCGAGCTCCTCGTCCGGGTCGGTGGTGGCAGCCTCTTCCTCGGTCACGACAGCGTCGAGCGGATCGGGCTCGGGCTCTTCGCCGGCGTCCTGCTCGGGCTCCGGCGACACCCACTCCTCCGCGATCTCGGGCTCCGCCGCGTCCGCGTCCGGGGTGGACGCGTCCGGCTCGGCGGCGTCGACGAAGGCGAGCTCCTCCTCGAGCGGAAGCGGGATCGCATTCATCTCGTCGGTCACGGGGCCGGCTTCGAGCGGGGAGACGACGGCGTCCGATTCCACGGTGACGGGCTCGGCCGCAGGCGGCGGCGGCTCGGGTGCCGGTGGGATCTCGGGGACCGATTCCAGCCGAAGCGGTTCGGGAGACGCCGCGAGGACCTGCGGTTCCGGCGCGTCCAAGAGGCGGCGAAGCCAGACGCCCGCCAGCCCGGCGGCCACGAGCAGCAACAGCAAGCGCCTCAGCGACGGCATCGAGCGGACCATAAGGCCGACGCCGGATAGCCTGGCGGCGTGGACCTGGGCCTCGAGCGAAAGATCGCGCTAGTTACGGGCGCTTCGCGCGGCATCGGGCTCGGCATCGCGCGTGCGCTCGCCGCGGAGGGCGCTCAGGTGGCGATGAGCTCGCGCTCGCGCGAGCGGATCGAGGCCGCCGCGGAAGCGATCGGCGCGCGCGGCTACGTGCACGACTCGGCGGACCTGGACGCGGCGCCGGTGCTGATCGAGCAGGTCCAGGAGGACGTAGGGCCGATCGACGTGCTCGTGGTGAACACCGGCGGGCCGCCCGCGAGCGCCGACTCGCTCGCGCTCGGGCGCGACCAGTGGGAGCAGGCCTATCGGGAGCTCGTGCTCGCCCCCGTCGCGCTGATCACGCCGGCGGTCGAGGGGATGCGCGAGCGCAGGTTCGGCCGGATCCTCGCGGTCTCCTCCAGCAGCGTGCGTGAGCCGATCCCCGGCCTGATGCTCTCCACCGCCCATCGCAGCGGCATGCTCGCGGCCTTCAAGCAGCTCGCCCGCGAGGTGGCCGGCGACGGCGTGACCGTGAACTCACTGCTTCCCGGCCGCATCGCGACGGATCGGCTCAAGGAGACGTTCGGCTCGATCGAGGCCGCGGAGGAGGCGGCCGCCGGGCAAGTGCCCCGCGGCCGCCTCGGCCGGGTGGAGGAGATCGCGGCGGTCGCCGCGTTCCTCTGCTCGGAGCCCGCGAGCTACGTGACCGGAGTCGCGCTGCTCGTGGACGGCGGGCTCACGCAGTCCGTGTAGGCATCGGTGGCATCGGTGCGCACCCGGTCTACCGGGGCTCGCTACGCGGCCAGTGGCTGCCGCTCGGGCTCGAGCGCCAGCTCCAGTACCTCGCTCACGGTCATCACCGGGTGGAAGGTGAGCTGCTCGCGCACCTCCTCCGGGACGTCGTCCAGATCACCCCGGTTGCGCTCCGGCAGGATCACGTCGGTCAGGCCGGCCGCGTGTGCCGCGAGCACCTTCTGCTTGAGCCCGCCGATCGGCAACACGCGACCCTGCAGGGTCACCTCGCCGGTCATGCCGACCGTGTGTCGCACGGGGCGCCCGCTGAGGAGCGACGCCAGCGCCGTGGTCATCGTGACCCCGGCACTCGGCCCGTCCTTCGGGATCGCGCCGGCCGGCACGTGCACGTGGAACTCGCGGGAGTCGAACGAGTCCTCGTCCACTCCCAGCTCGCCCGCGTGCCCGCGCACGTACGACAGCGCGATCCGAGCGGACTCCTTCATGACGTCGCCCAGCTGGCCGGTGAGCACGAGGTCGTCCTTTCCCTTCATCGAGGTGGCCTCGATGAACAGGACGTCCCCGCCCGCGCCGGTGACCGACAGGCCGGTGGCCACGCCGGGCACCGCCGTGCGCTCCGCCGCTTCGTGGAAGACGCGCTGCCGGCCGAGGGCGTCGCGCACCAGCTCGAGGTCCACCGTGACCGGTGCCTCGACCTGTCCCGACGCCAGCCGGGTGGCGGTCTTCCGCAGCAGGGTGCCCAGCTCGCGCTCGAGCCCGCGGACGCCCGCCTCGTGGGTGTACTCCGTCACGATCGTGCGCAGCACGTCGTCGGCGATCTCCACCTCGTCCTCGCGCAGGCCGTTGCGCTCGCGCTGACGCGGCCAGAGGTACCCGCGGGCGATACTCGCCTTCTCCTCGGTGGTGTACCCGTCGAAGCGCACGACCTCCATGCGGTCGAGCAGCGGCGCCGGGATCGTCTCCGCCACGTTGGCAGTGGCGATGAACACGACCTCGGAGAGGTCCAGCTCCACGTCCAGGTAGTGGTCGCGGAACGAGTGGTTCTGGGCCGGGTCGAGCACCTCGAGCAACGCCGCACTCGGGTCCCCGCGCCAGTCGGCTCCGACCTTGTCGACCTCGTCGAGCATGATCACCGGGTTCATCGTCCCGGCGTCTCGCAGGGCGCGGACGAGCCGGCCCGGCAGGGCCCCGATGTAGGTCCGCCGGTGGCCGCGGATCTCCGCCTCGTCGCGCACGCCGCCGAGCGACATGCGCACGAACTCACGGCCCGTGGCGCGCGCGATCGACTCGCCGATCGAGGTCTTGCCCGTGCCGGGCGGCCCGATCAGGGTGAGGATCGCGCCGGAGCGCTTGTCCTCGGCGATGCCGCGCTCCTTGCGCAGCTTGCGCACGGCGATGTACTCGACGATGCGGTCCTTCACGTCATCCAGCCCGGCGTGGTCGGCGTCCAGCACCTCGCGTGCGTTCACGGGGTCGAGGCGCTCATCCGAGCGCTCTGACCACGGCACGGACACGAGCCAATCGAGGTAGGTGCGGATCATCGAGGCCTCGCCCGAGGCGTCGCCCATGCGCTCCAGCCGATCGAGCTCGCGCTCGGCCTGCTCGCGCACCTCGTCCGGCATGCCGCCTTCCTCGATCTTCGTGCGGTACTCCTCGACGACCGAGCCCTCGTCCTCGCCGAGCTCCTTGCGAATCGACTCCATCTGCTTGCGCAGGAAGTACTCGCGCTGCTGCTTCTCGGCGCCCGACTGCACGTCGTCGCGGATGCGGGCGCGCACCTGCATCTCCGCCAGGCGCTCACGCTGCATCTCAACGGCCTTCTCCAGCCGATCGGTCACGTCCAGGGCCTCGAGCAGCTCGACCTTCTGGTCGTAGCTCAGCTCGGGTGAGTACCCGGCGGTGTCCGCCAGGGCCCCCGGCTCGGTGATGGAGCGAACGAAGGCCGCGACGCGGCCGTCGTCGCCGCGGAGCTCCAAGAGCTCCTCCACGACCGCGCGGTACTCGCGCTCGAGGTTCCGGGTGCGGCCGTCCACCGGCTCGTCGTCGGGATGCGGGGTCACCTCGACCCGCAGGACGCCCATGGCGTCGCTCGACGCCGCACCGATCTGGGCACGCTCCACGCCGTTCAGCAGCGCGGCCCGGGCGCCGCCGGGCAGCTTGATCCGCTCGCCGACGTCGACGATCGTGCCCACGCTGGCGAACTCGTCGCCCTTGCGCGGCACCAGCACGACCCGCTCCTCGTCGCCGACGTCGACGGCGAGGGTGACCGACATGTTCGGGAAGACGACTGAGTCGTCAACCGGTATCAGTACGAGTGTCTGCATCAGCTTGTTCTCCATCCGGCTTCTTGCGGAGGCACCCCGGCCCTCCTACTTACGTTTCGTAAGAGTCTAGCGGCGGCGACACCGTCCGACTGCTCGCGACTTGGCCCGCGACCCCGCCGCCTGCGATGCTGCCCGCGTGAGCGGCGAAGGCGAGCTGCGAGCCCGGCGCGCGGCCGCCGCAGCGGCAGCGGCGCTCATCGAGCCGGGGATGACGCTCGGCCTGGGGTCGGGCCGCGCGGTGTGGGCCCTGCTCGACCTGCTGGCAGAGCGGGACGGCATCCGCGCCGCGGTGGCCTCCGAGCGCACGCGCGAGCTCGCGGCCGCGGCAGGCATCGAGGTGGTGGAGCTGAACGGGGAGGCGCCGCTCGACCTCGCCCTGGACGGCGCCGACGAGGTGGACCCGCAGCTGGGGCTGATCAAGGGCGGCGGCGGCGCCCTCCTGCGCGAGAAGATCGTGATCACCGCCGCGCGCAGGTTCGTGGTGGTGGCGGAGGCGCCGAAGCGGGTGGAGCGCCTTGGCCAGCACACCCGCCTCCCCGTGGAGGTGGTGCGCTTCGGCTGGCGCGACACGCGCCGGCGGCTGACCGCGCTCCTGCCCGACCCGGAGCTGCGCACCGACGACGCCGGCCAGCCCTACCTGACCGACGAGGGCCACCTGATCCTCGACTGCCCGATCCCGGCGACCGCCGATCCCGGCGCGCTCGGCGCTCGGCCTGGAGCAGGAGCCAGGGGTGGTCGAGCACGGCCTCTTCCTCGGTATGGCCGAGCGGGCGCTCCTGGGCCGCCCCGACGGCGGCGTGGACGTGCTCGAGGCATCCGGCTAGCGGCGGCGCCCTCACAGCTCGCCGGCGGCCACCGCGGCTGCCCCGACGCGGACGCGGTCTCCGGGCGGCCGAACCAGCAGCCGCACCTCGCTCGCAAAGCTCTCCGCCGTGGCCAGGTAGACCGCCTGGCGCACGCTCACCCTCAGCGTGGCAAGCGCCGTGGCCGCCGCCGCGGCGCCCTCGCCCCCATCCCCGCCCCCGCCGTCGAGCGGCCTCACCCCGAGCAGCTCCACCCCCTCGAGCGCGAGCACGCTGCGGCCGCCCGACGAGGCGCGCTCGCTCGAGACGATCACGTCGACGCGGGCGCCCGGCGGGGCCGCCGCCAGCGCTTCCCCGCCGGACACCGCCAGCTCGATCGCGCGCTCGCCCCCGCGGAGGGCCCCGGCCGGCCGGTCGCGCCGTGCGCCCTGGAGACGGCTGGCCGTGACCTGGCTGCCGCGCGGCAGCGCGGTGGCCGTGCGCGCACCCGCGGCCTCCGCCACCGTGGCGAGCGCATCCGGCGGCACGTAGCGGGACGGCACCCGCACGACCGCGAGCGCCGCGCGCGGGATGGGGGCATCGGGCTGCAGGTCGCGCGCCGCCACCACGACCGGCAGCGACGGGCCCACCCGTGCCTCCACCTCGCGCTCGTGCTCGCTGACGCGGGAGGCCGCGAGCCCGCCGCAGGCGAGCGCCAGCGCGAGCAGAACCAGCCCGCGCCGGCGGGCGCTCACGCGGCGCGCGCCGCGGAGGCGGGGTCGGCGGGCAGCTCGAGCGCGGCCACCACCTCGTCGCCCTCCACGCGGACCTGGAGCCGCCCGCCGAGATCGCGTGCGGCGCGGTCCGCGATCGCGAGCCCGCGCCCGCGACCGGGATCGGCCGCGCGCGCCGGGCCACGCCGGTTGCGCAGCTCGAGCCGGACCCCCGCGGGAATGGACAGCGCGCGGAGCTCGGCAGGTCCGCGTCCGTGCTCGGCCGCGTTGGCGATCAGATTGCCGAGCGCCTGGGCGAGCCGGCCGCGGTCGGCGGACAGCTCGAGCGCCGGCGCCGCGCCGCCCAGAGGCGCGACCGTGGAGCGCCACGGCGCGAGCGAGGCGTCCACGAAGCGCCACAGGTCCACGCCGGTCTGCCCCTGTGCCAGGGAATGCTCGCCGCGTGCCTCGCCGAGGTCGGCCAGCCCGGCAGCGAGCCGGTCGAGTTGCACCTCCAGCGCCTCGACCGGAGGCGGCGCGCCCTCGTCCGGACTGCGCCGCCACGCCTGGCAGACGAGCGCGATCGCGGTGGCGGCGCCGCGAAGCTCGTGCTCCGCCGAGGCCACCCGGTCGAGCCGGCGATAGAGCCGGCGCGTGCGCGCGAGAAGCAGGCCGAGCGCCGCCAGCGCAAGCATCGCCACGCCCGCCTGGCTCACAGCGAATCCGTGAGCCGGTAGCCGACCCCGCGCACGTTCAGGACCCAGCCACGCGAGGAGCTGCGCAGCTTCTTGCGCAGCCGGCACGCGTGCGCGTCCAGGGTGCGGGTGTTGCCGATGGAGCGGAAGCCCCAGACGTCGCGCAGGAGCTCGTGCTTCCCGTACACGCGCGTGGGCTCCTCGGCGAGGGCGCGCAGCAGCGCGAACTCCTTCGCCGACAGCTCCACGCGCCGGTCCCCCAGCGTGACCGCGCGCGTGAGCGGATCCACCGTGAGCTCGGCCACGCGCAGCACGCCGCGGCGGCCGCGCCCCTCGACGCGGCGCAACAGCGCGCGAACCCGGGCGACCAGCTCCGGGTAGAGGAACGGCTTGCACACGTGGTCGTCGGCCCCGCGGGCGAAGCTCCGCACGCGATCGGACTCGCCGGCACGCCCGGTCAGGACGATCACCGGCAGCTGCGGGTCCACGCGGGTGGCGAGCCCGTCGGCCGCGCGCACGCGGTCGAGCAGCTCGAGGCCGTTGCCGTCCGCGAGCGCCAGGTCCAGCAGGAGCAGGTTCGGCGCGCGCGCTTCGATTGCCCGCAGCGCCTCGTTTGCGCCGGCCGCGGCGAAGACGCGAAAGCCGTCCGCCGCGAGGTTGTCCAGGAGGAAGCCGCGGGTGGCTTCGTCGTCTTCCACGAGCAGTATCGAGCGGGCGTCGTCCACGCTCGATGGAGGCCATCCGGGTTGGGAACTCGCCCCCCGCTGCAACCCCGGTTGCAAAGGGGGCCTGGGGAAGGAATCGGACTTATGATGGCGACGCCTGCCCGGCCCTGCGGGGCCCCTCCCGAATATGGACACCACGCGACGCGGAAACTACGAGTCCGGAGCGGACTACGTGCTCGAGTACGGCGAGCTGCGCTTCACGTTCAACGAGCGCGATTTCACCGAGCGCGTGGAGCAGGCGGCCACCAAGCTGGGCTTCGTGGACGGGCCTCTGGGCCGCGACGAGCGCGAGGACCTCGTGAACCTCGCGGTGAACGGCGAGGTGCACGAGCCGCACTCCGAGCTCGGCGAGCACATCAACCTCTGCTGGGGCGACCTGCACGGTCCCTCCGAGCGCTCGCTCGTCCACTGGATCCGGCGCCTCGTGTTCCGCGGCGCTTGGCTCGACCAGCGCGTGCTCGAGGGCGAGCTGGAGATCGTGTTCGACGAGACGGACCACTCCTTCGGCTACGCCCAGCCGGAGCGCAACTTCGAGCTCATCGAGCTCTCGCCCGAGCCCTCGTGGCGCCGGGTCGCCTACCGCCGGTAGGGCGGCGCGCCGGCGTTCGCGGCTTGACGCGCGTCCGTGTTCGGGCATAAGGTTTGTGCACCCGTGCTGCAACATCCTGCGGCACCGGCCCGTCGACGGAGGAGAGGGAGAGAGTGAAGCGGAGCCTGCTGGTCGGCCTTGCGGTCCTCGTGACGTGCGCGACGGTGCTCGCGCCCGCTGCGAGCGCGAAGGAGAAGCTGCTCACGTTCTACTCGCCCAAGATCCACTCGCTGCCGTACGTGCACGACACGCACAGCGTCACGCTCAAGCCCGACGGGAAGCAGGCGCCCGCCGGCCCCGGCTACATCACCGGCTTCGCGGAGCAGGCCCTCGTGGACAGCAAGGACCCGAACGCCAAGCCGCTTCCGATCGCGAAGATGATGGTCCACCACTTCCTCTACTTCGCCCGCGGCCGGGTGGACGAGGCGCCGGGCGGATGCTGGAGCGGAGCGGGGTTCATCGGCGGTCGCGGTGAGGAGCACCCGCTGGGCGGCCCGCAGCTGAGCTCGTCACCGAAGTTCCGCGCGAAGTACGGCATCAACAACAGCACCCCTGACGGCAAGGCGCCCGCGTGGAGCCTCACCGCGATGGTGATGAACCACTACAAGCGCCCCAAGGACTTCATGGTCCGCACGCGCGTCTGGTACACGACCGAGAAGCGCACGTCGGTGCAGCCGCTGGTGATCGGCAAGTGCTCGCAGCTTCTGAACGGGATGTCCTACGACGTGCCCGGCGGGGGGAAGAAGGGCTCGAACTTCGTGGACAAGAGCGACTGGGTCGCGCCCTTCAACGGGCGGATGCTGATGGCCTCGTCGCACAACCACGGCGGTGCGAAGTACCAGGCGCTGTCGAGCCTCACATGCAAGCGGCGCTTGTTCAAGGCGCCGGTCTACAACGCCCCGAACGACCACGTGTACCGGACGATCCGGCCGATCCTGCACGAGCCGGGACCGATCGGGAACGGCGCCTACGCCAGCTACAAGGGGATCCCGATCAAGAAGGGCGAGGTGCTCCAGCGGGTCGCCGTCCACGACAACCACAACCTGCATGTCGCCTCGATGGGCTTCTGGGCCACGTGGTTCGTCAAGGACGACTCCGTCAAGGAGTGCGGCAAGATCCCGAACGACATCGTCGAGATCAACAAGCCCAAGCGCTACGACCACACGCCGGACTACGACCTGAAGGTGCCACAGCTGTCGAAGCCGCAGGGCGCGTTCAGCGCCTTCGACGGCAACGACCTCACGGTGGGCGACGACTTCTTCCGACCCGGAAGGATCACGGCGAAGGTCGGCCAGCCCGTCACGTGGCGCTTCTCCGGGCAGAAGCCGCACTCGGTGACGGTGGCCAACGGGCCGCGCGGGTTCTCGTCGATCTACTGGGGCTCGACCCGTGGCACGTACACCGTCACGCCGAAGGTGAAGGGCACCTACCGCCTGGTCTGCCTCGTCCACCCCACGTCGATGGCGGAGACGCTGGTCGTCAAGTAGCAGGCGGTCCGACCTGAGGGTCCCGCTCCGCGCGCTATCCACCTTGGGGGCGCGCGAGTCGGGCCCGCCGGGCTCGAGCACGATGCGAGTGGTGGCCAGGCGCAGAGCGTCCGAGTCCTCGCCCGTCACGGCGATCACGGTCAGTGAGCCGCCCTCCTCGAGGCTCCGGCCGGCGCCGAACACGCGCCGGCGGGCACCCGCCGGGAGCGCATCGAGCGAGTCGACCACCAGGACCGCGTGGCCGCCCTGCTCCACCCGGCGCTTGGCCCGCTCCACCGCCAGCTCGGCGGCCTGCGCCTGAGGCTCGGGCGAGCGATCGAAGCTTCCGCCGACCACGTCGGCGCCGGTGCCGGTCCACTCGGCCACTTCCTCGGGGCGCACGCTCACGAGCGCCACCTGCACGCCCAGGTCGGAGCGGGCCTCGCCGAGACCGGAGACGATTTCGCGCAGGAGCGAGGTGGCCCCCGAGCCGGGCGGGCCCGAGATCGCCACGCGGGAGCCCAGCCCCAGGCCGATGCCGTCGAGCGACGGCGGCGCGGCGAGCCGCTCGGAGGGGAACACGGCGGTGAGGTCACGGAAGTGGGGGCGCTCGGCGGGCGGCTCCGCGGGCCCGCCGTTCACGGTCTCGACGTGCACGAGCGATGGGTGGCGCTCGTTCCGCCGCGGGGGTCGCACCGGGCCGCTCACCTCGTCGCCCGAGCGCAGCTCGCAGCGGCGGATCTGGGCGGGCGAGACGTACACGTCCTCGCGCGAATGCACCGCCGGGTCGGCGCGCAGGAACGCGCTGCCGTTCGGCAGGATGTCGAGCACCCCGGTGACGGTCTCGCCTTCGGGCTCCCGGCTCGCCCTCGGGCTCCGTCTCGACCTCGTCCTCGTCCTCCTCGTCGTCCTCGAACGCCGACCGGTCGTCGTCGGGCTCGTCCTCGTCGTCGTCCAGATCGTCCTCTTCGTAGCGGTCCGGCTCCGGCTCCTCGTCGGCGGCGCTCGGCGGCTCTGGCGCCTCCTCCTCCGGCAGCTCATCCGGCTCGCGCTCCTCCTCGACGGCCTCGTCGCCACCCTGGGCGCGCAGGATCGCGTCGACGAGATCGGCCTTGCGCTTGGCGCGGAACCCCTCCACGCCCAGCTCCGACGCGATTGCGTGGAGATCGGCGAGGGGGCTCTTCTCGAGCTCTTTGCGCTGGAGGACGGGCACGCGGCGAGGAACCCTACTCCGAGGCGCGGGCGCCACGCCGGGCGGACGATTCCGAGCCCGTCTCGTCCACCGCGCCGAGCACCAGTTGCATCAGCCGGCCCAGCGCCACGTCCACACTGGCGTTGTCGATCACCGCCACGCGCTCGGCGCGGGCACGCTCCGCCAGATGCGCCTGGAGCAGGCGGATATCGTCGAAGGCGGCCAGGTAGCGCTCCGCCGGCCGCGTTCCCGGACGGTGCGAGAAGTGGCCACGGTGCAGCTCCTCGTCCTCCACCACGAGCAGGGCCTCGACGAGCACGCAGCGGCGCCGCACGTCCGCCCCCAGGGCGCCGGGCAACACGTGCACCCCCTCGAGCACCATCGGCTTGGCCTCGTCGGCGGCCCGGTCGACCATCGCCTCCGTGGCTGTGGCCACATGGCCGGCCTGCTCCGCGTAGCCCTCGAGGCCGCCCGCATCGAAGGCCGAGTGGTGCACCGACGGCATCGCCTCGGCAGTGAAGAACGCACGGAGCACCTGCCGGATCACGTCCGTGGCGATCACGCGGGTGATCCCGAGTCGGGCGGCCAGCATCGTCGCGAGCGTGGACTTGCCGACACCGGTGGTGCCGCCGATCAGGACCACAAGCGGCCGCTCGAGCCGACCCAGGCGGCTCCAGGCGCGGAAGCGGCTCACCGCCACGGCGCCCTCCTCCTCGAGGAGCACGTCCTCGCAGACCGCGTTGAGGGTCGCCACGTCGACCTCGGTGCGCTGGGTCTCGGCCAATCTGCGCTCCACCGCGCGGGCCAGCTCGAACGAGCGCTCGGGCAGGAGCCCGATGGCGGAGAGGCTCTGCGCCATGAGGCCCTTGGAGTAGGGCAGGCCGTGGCCCTTGTGGACGACGATCGTCTCAGCCACTGCCCCACACCGATAGCAGCGCGTCATCGATCCCGACCGGCCGGTTGCGCACGAACGCCACCCGCGCCCCCTCGTCGACCGCCCGTCGCGCGACTGTGTCGATGGCGGCCGCCTTCAGCTCCGTGAGATACAGGTCGCACCCCTCCCCCGCCGCCCGCTCCAGGTCCTCCGCCAGCGCCCCGCGCCTGGCGAGATTGGTGGAGACCACGACGGGCTCCACTCCGTCGCAGTGCTCGGCGCCGGTCGTGAACAGGGCCACGCGGGCGCCGGCCGGCAGCGGCTCGGCCGGCTCGGGTAGCAGCTCGAAGGGCACGGCTTCGGGGGTCGCGGGCGCGCCCTCGGCGGCCAGCACGACGTCCGCCCGGAGCAGCCGGTACTCCGCGAAGGGCTCGGGCGTGCCCGCTCCGAGCACGCAGACGGTCCGGTCCACCGCCACGGGCGGGATGCAGGCCCCGGAGCCCTCGAACAGGATCGCGCCGGGTTCCATGGACGCCGCAAGTGCGGCGCCCTGGGGCACGTTCGACTCGGCGGGCGCGCCCGCAAGGCCCCCTCCCACCCGCCGGCAGCCGACCGTGCGCACGCCGGCGAGCGCCGCGCCCTCGAGGTAGTCCGACGCCGCGTGCTCGCCGCGGGCGTGGACCTCGAGCAGCGCCTCGAGACCGATCCCCGCAGCGGCCGCGCGCGGCTCGGCCGGCCCGCCGCGGCCCATGCACACGATCACGGGATCGACCCCGCGCTCGCGCAGCAGCGCCGCCCAGTGGCCCGCCACGGCGGTCTTGCCCGTCCGCTTGCCGGTGCCGATCACGGCGAGCTTCGGCGCATCCCCCGGCGCCTCCGCGTAATGCGGAGGGGTGAGCCTCAGCCCCGGCGCCTCGTAGGCCAGCCCCAGGTGGAGGGAGAGAGCGGCCAGGGCCAGCTTGCGACTCGCCGGCACCACGGGTTCGTCGGCGAGGTCGACCACGGCCGCAGCGCTGGGCGCCAGCCGGCGCAGGCCGTGCTCCGGATCGGTCTCGACGGCCCGGCCGTAGTGCTCGGCGAGCGCGCCCGCTCCGAGCTTCTCCTCGCCGCCGCAGAAGACGACCCCCGCCAGCCCGCGACTCGAATCGAGGCCGGTGAGCACGTCGCGGACCGCCGCGGGATGGTGCTCGCCGTCGATCAGCGCGATCACAGGGCCTTCCGCCACCCGCGGCATTGTGGCCGCTCAGGCTCTCAGCCGCGCGCCGTCTCGCCCAGCAGCGAGGAGTCCTTCTCGTACTCGTAGCTGCGCGGGTCGAAGGCGAGCAGCAGGTCCTCCGCCTCGCCGGGGTACCTGCGCAGCACGCGCACGCGCTCCGGAGTGGCCTCCACCAGGTTGTAACAGGGCTTGGTCTTGCCCCGCAGGCGCGTGGTGGACACCGTCCCGGCGTTGACCACGAACACGTCCTCGAGCCGCCACGCATAGGGCACGTGCTTGTGCCCCGAGAGGACCAGGTGCACGTCGGCGCGCTGAAGCGTCTCGAGCGTGTCGCCGGCGTCGTGGACGATGTTGCGCTCGCGCCCCGTGCCCGGAACCGGCAGGAGATGGTGATGGAGCACGAACACGCGCAGATACGCCTCGTTGGCCCCGAAGCGCTCGCGGATCCAGTCGTAGCGGCCACGCCCGATCACCCCGTGGTCGAGGTCGGGCTCGGTGGAGTCCACCGCCACGATCGACACGCCGTCCCGGTGCAGCTCGGAGCGCCGCTCGCCGAACAGCTCCTCGAAATGGACGTAGCCGACGTTCCGGGAGTCGTGGTTGCCCGGGATCACGATCATCCGCTCGCAGTCGATGCGATCCAGGTACTCCGCCGCGAGCTCGTATTCGCCGCGGAAGCCGTCGTTCGTGAGGTCGCCCGAGACCACCACGACGTCCGGGCAGAGCTCGTTCAGCTCCTCGATCGCCCGGTCGAGCAGCTCGGGCACGAAGTGCGGCGAGCCGCAGTGGATGTCGGAGAGCTGGGCGATCCGGAACGGGTTCACGCCGCCGGCTCCCGCCGCAGCGCCTCGGCCAGGCGCAGCTCCTGCCCCAGCTCTCGCTCTCCGCAGAGCGTCGCGCGCACCGCCAGGTAGTCGCGCGCGGCGGCCACGTCGTGCACCCGCAGGATCGATCCGCCCCCGTCCACCACCGAGCCCACTGCGGCCAGGGTGCCGGCCAGCCGCTCGGACGGGGGGCGCCCGGTGATCACGCCGATGAAGTCCTTGCGCGAGAGGGCCAGCAGCAGCGGCCGGCCCAGCGCACGCACCTCGTCCAGCCGGCGCAGGACCTCGACGGACTCGGCGGGCGTCTTCGCGAGGTCCACCCCGGGGTCGAGCACGAGCTGGTCGTCGGCCCACCCCGCGGCGATGCGCCTCGGCGGAGCGCTCGGCGAGGAGGCCGATCACATCGTCCACCACGTCTTCGTAGTCCGGGTAGGCCTTCTGCTTGGGCGCCGAGCGCGTGTGCGTGACCACGAGCGCGGCGCCGCTGGCAGCGCAGGCGTCGGCCAGCTCGGGCTCGGAGAGGCCGCTCACGTCGTTGATCATTGCCGCGCCCGCGTCCAGCGCCGCCCGCGCCACGGGCGCGCGCCAGGTGTCCACCGACACCGCGAGGCCGGCCGCCACGAGCCGCTCCACGAGCGGCAGCACACGGGCGATCTCCTCGTCCACGGCCACCACCGGGCGATCGGTCCGCCCGGACTCGCCGCCCACGTCGATCAGCTCCGCTCCGTCCTCTGCCAGCCGCTCGGCCAGCCCGACCAGCTCGTCCAGGGCCTTCGGGCGCTGCACGTCCGAGAAGGAGTCGGGCGTGGCGTTGACGATGCCCATGAGCACGGGCTCCTCCACGGAGAGCGTGCGTCCACGCAGCGACACCGAGGTGGCGCTCACGCCGCCTCCTCGGGCGCGGCAGTGGCCTCGACCGTGTCGCGCACCGCTGGCGCCGCGACGGGCCCGGAGGGCACCAAGCCCTCGGCCTGGGCCACCGCGCGCCAGCCCGAGAGCTCCCTCTGCACGCGCTCGTCGCTCCAGTCGAGCTCGCCGGCCAGCGCGAGCGCCACACGAACGGCCCCGCCCGAGTCCGGCGCCGCGAGCTCGCGCGCGGCGAGGAGGCCGAGCCGGGTACGGCGCAGCAGCACGTCCGCCAGCGACAGCACCTGCTCACGCCGCGCCGCGAAGGCCGCCTCGGCCACGAGGTCGGGCAGGCTCGGGCTCACGCGCTCCGCAAGCGCGGAGCGGTGCCGGCCAGCTCCATGACCTCGTGCGCCGCGTGCCCGTAGCGCGCGGCCAGGTGGCGGCGGCTCGCGTCGTCCACGCCGGCGACCGCGGGCAGCGCATCCGGCTCCACCGGCAGCCCGAGCGGTATCTCGTGCGTGCGGCAGGGCGCCTCGCGGCCCTCGCGCTCCACCAGCCGGTCCACCGCCATCCTGGCCATCCGCCGCCAGGTGGTGAGCTTGCCGCCGGTGATCGTGACGAGACCGGAGCTCGTCTCGTACAGCTCGGCGCGGCGCGAGATGTCCACCGACTTCTTCGGGTCGCCGGTGGAGATGAGCGGCCGCACGCCCGGCGTAGGCCCCCACCAGGTCGCCCGGCCCGAGATCGGTGGCGAAGAAGGCGTTGACCGCGTCGAGCAGGTAGTCCACGTCGTCGTCGGAGCGTCGGAACGTGGTCGAGGCTCCCCTCGTAGTCGTTGTCGGTGGTGCCCACGAGCGTCCGGCCCAGCCACGGGAGCACGAACACGGTTCGGCCCGCCGGCCGCGGGCACGATCACACCGGCGTCCACCGCGAGCGACTCGCGCGCGAGGATCACGTGCGTGCCGCGGCTCGGGCGGATGCGCGGCATCTCCTCCTCGCGGTAGAGCTCGTCGGGCCGGATGCGGTCGGCCCAGACCCCGGTGGCGTTCACGACGTTGGTGGCCCTGACCTCGAACTCGCCGCCCGCCGGCCACGTCGCGGACGAGCACCCCGGCCGCGCGCCCGTCCGCGCTCCACGAGCCCCGTGACCTCGCAGCCGTTGGCGAGCACGGCGCCGAAGCGCTCGGCCTCGCCCATCACGGTGAGCACCAGGCGGACGTCGTCGGTCTGGCAGTCGTAGAAGAGGTAGGCCGCCGTGGGCTCGCGCGCGGCGAGCGCCGGCAGCATCTGGATCGTCTCGGCGCCGTCGATGGTGCGGTGGCGCGCCGGGCTCCATTCGGTGTCCTCGTCGCGCCCGCGGCGCCAGCTCATCGCGTCGTACATGTTCAGGCCCATCCCGAGCAGCCGGTCGGGGCGCTTGCCGCCGAAGCTCGGGACGAGGAAGGGCAGCGGCTTGACCAGGTGGGGCGCGAGCTTCACGAGCTGTGAGCGCTCGAGCAGGGCTTCGCGCACGAGCCCGAGGTCGAAGTTCTGGAGGTAGCGCAGCCCGCCGTGGATGAGCTTCGACGAGCGGCTCGAGGTGCCCGCCGCGAAGTCGGTCCGCTCGACGAGGGCCACGCTGTACCCGCGCGACGCCGCGTCGAGCGCCACGCCCGCCCCGGTGATGCCGCCGCCGATCACCACGAGGTCATAGGAGTCGCGCTCCAGGGCCGCCAGGGCATCGGCGCGCGCGATCACGGCAGGAACGTTACGAACTCGCCGGGAGGCAGGCGCTCGGGCGGGTCCTTCTCCTGCCGCGGCCGGCCGAGGTGGATCAGCCCGAGGATCCGCTCGCCCGTCTGCGACGCCCACCGCCTCGCGTCCCTCCGGGGAGCGGAGCACCGCCGGAGTGCGCCAGTACCCGGCCAGCCCGCGGCCGTGAGCCGCCACGAGCACGATGTAGGTGGCCACGGCGGTGGCGCAGAGGTCCTCGTCGTCCTGCACGGGATCGCCCGACTGGGTGGCCGACACCACGACCAGCGTGGGTGCTCGGTCGAGCTTCGCGGCGGCCTCGGGGCCGGCCGCCTCCTTCAGGCGCCCGAGCGCCGCGGGGCCGAGCACGCGGAAGCGCCAGGGATTGGTGAGATGGTGATTCGGAGCCCAGCGCGCCAGCTCCAGCAGCTCTTCGAGCGTGCCGCGCTCCACCGGCTCGGGCCCATAGGCCTTGTGGGTGCGCCGCGTGCGGATGGCCGTTTCCACGTCCACGCGACCGACGCTACCGGATAGGTTGGCCCCGGACTCGCGATTCGAAAGGAGAGGGGCATGACGGAGCAAGCATCGCCGGCCCGGGCGCAAACGGGGCGGTGATGACCTGATGCCCGCGGGAACGGTGCTCGTGACCGGCGCCTCCACCGGGATCGGCGAGTCCACCGCGCGCCACCTGCGCGAGCTCGGCTTCGACGTCGTGGCGGGCGTGCGCAAGGACGAGGACGCCGAGCGCCTGGGCGCAGCCGGCCTGCAGACGGTGAAGCTCGACGTGACCGATGCGGCCCACGTCGATGCCCTGCGCGCGCGATTCCGCGACGGCGGCCTCGCGGGCCTCGTGAACAACGCCGGCATGGCCGTGGCCGGGCCGCTCGAGTTCCTTCCGATCGACAGTCTGCGCCAGCAGCTCGAGGTCAACCTGATCGGCCAGGTGGCCGTGACCCAGGCCGCGCTCCCAGCCCTGCGCCGGGCGCGCGGGCGGATCGTGAACGTGAGCTCCATCGGCGGCCGGATCGCGCTGCCGCTCGTGAGCCCGTATTCGGCGTCGAAGTTCGCGCTCGAGGGCGTGAGCGACTCGCTGCGGCGCGAGCTGCGCCACTTGGGCGTGGACGTGATCCTGATCGAGCCCGGCGGCGTGAAGACCCCGATCTGGAAGAAGGGCAGCGCGCTCGCCGACGAGATGGCCGCCGACATGCCCCCGGAGGCGGAGCAGCTCTACGGGCCGATGATGGATTTCCTCCGGGCCGAGACGGTGAAGATCGGCGAGCGCACGGGAATCGACGCGAGCGAGGTGGCGAAGGTGATCGGCACGGCGATGACGGCGAGCCGCCCGAAGACGCGCTACCTCGTGGGCCGCGAAGCGAAGTCGAGATGGGCGGTCGCGAAGCGGATCCCGGATCGCGCGATGGACAGCCTGATCGCGCGCGCGATGCGCTAGCCGGCGCGGTACACGGGCTCGTCCGGGCCGATGCCGGCGAGGAAGCGCTCCAGAGCCGAGAGTGCGACTAGCTGGAGCCCGGGCCCGAAGCTGACGCGTGCCACGCCCAGCTCGCGGAGCTCGCCGAGCGACGGCGATCCGGGCCGCACGAGCACGTTCACCGGTGCGTCCACCTCCGCCACGAAGGCATGCAGGTCGTCGCGCTCGGAGAGCTTGATCGGGTAGACGCAGTCGGCGCCCGCGGCGCGATAGAGGAGGGCGCGGTGAAGCGCCTCGTCGAGGCCGGGCGCGTCCACGCGGGCGTTCAGCACCACGTCGACGCCGGCGGCGCGCGCGGCGTCCTTCACGGCGCGGAGCCACTTCGCGTGCATGTGCTCGTCCACGAGCTCGTTCTCGCCGTGGTGATCGGTGTCCTCGAGGTTGAGCCCCACGGCTCCGGCGCCCAGCAGGCGTCCGGCGAGCTCCTCGGGCTCGAGCCCGTAGCCGGCCTCCAGGTCGGCGGTGACGGGCACCTCCACGGCCGCCGCGATCCGCCCCACCGCCGCGAACATCTCGTCCGCTGGGATCGAGTCCTCGTCCGGGTAGCCGAGCGACGCCGTGACCGCCGCGCTCGCCGTGGCGATCGCCGGATGGCCGAGCCCGGCCACGAGGCGCGCCGAGGCCACGTCCCAGACGTTGGCGAGAACGAGCAGGTCCTCCCCCAGGTGGAGCGCTCGCAGCGCCTCCGCCTGGGCCGAGAGCCGCGACGGGTCCGGACCCATGTTGCGTACTCAATCAGTTGAGGGCCGGCGGGCGAGGCCAAGCAGCCGCCGCCTGAACGGCACGAGCAGGGCCAGCACCGCAACCACTGCGGCCACGACGAGCCACGGTGAGACGCCGCCGCCGGAATCGTCGCGCTCCCGGTCCACGACGATGCCGGTCGGCTTTCCGGGCTCCGCGGCGCTCGGCACCCCGGTGCTCCCCGCCCGCGGGGAGCCGGCGCCGCCGCCGATTCCCTGCCCGGCCGGCGTCTTGCGCTTCCGCGCCGGGTGCGCAGGGGCCGGCTTCTTCTCCTGCCCGGCGGGCGCGGCCGCCGCGCCGGATGGTGCCGGCGAGGCCTTCGGCTTCGGCTGCGGCGCGCGGGCCACGGTCGCGATCGGCAGCGACACGCGGCGGAGCGCCATCAGCGCCTGGGCCGTGACCCACACCGGCGTCTGGGTGCTCGACGTGGAGTACGCCACGCTCCCGTCGCCCTGCTGGCGGCGCCGCAGGTAGGCGAGCGCCCGGCTGACGGCGCCGCCGGCCGCGTGCACGGCCAGGAGGCCCTGCACGGCATAGGCCGTGGACTGCGAGTTGGAGTCGCGGCCGGCCTGCTGGGGGAAGCCACCGTCGCGGTTCTGCCGCGCGGCGCAGGTAGGCCACCGCCCGTCGAGCGGACGCGCCGCGGGCGCGTCCTGTGACCGCGAGCGCCTGCAGGGTGGCGCCGGTCATGTCGGTGTCGCTCTGCGTGGAGCGGGCGACGCCGAAGCCGCCGTCGGCGTTCTGCGACCCGGCGAGCCAGGCGATCGTGCCGGCGCCCGCGCTCTCGCCGGCCGACCTGAGCGCCAGGATCCCGAAGGCGGTGTAGCTCACATAGCCCGCGATCGAGCCGTCGGCGCGGCGGCGCGCACGGATCTCTCGCACGAGGTTCCGCCCGCCGAACCGCCGCGGCGAGAGCCCGGCGGCACGAAGCACCATCACCGTGCGCTCCACCTCCCCGATCTCGCGCTCGGAGCGGCCCGCGCGGGCCACGTAGGCCGCGAGGCTGCGCCCGTGGCGACTCACGTCGCGCGGGTTGGTCCCCGACCCGGCGAGGCCGAGCGCCGCCCAGCCGCTGTAGAGCGTGCTCGATTCCCCGTCCGCCGCGGTGCCAAAGCCGCCGTCGCGGTTCTGCGCGCTCCGCAGATAGCGCTCGGCCTTGGCCGCCGGCGAGCCGCCGGCGGCGAGGGCCGGCGCGGCCGCCACGCCCGAGGATGAGCGCCGCCACCATCGCTGCGGTCACGCCCGCGGGGGCCGGCCAGCTCACCTCGAAGCGGCGCCGGTAGCGGGCGAGGGCGCGGATGAAGGCGGGCCCGATGAGGAGCGAGAAGGCCACGTTGCCGATCGCGTGCGCGAGGTTGTACGGCAACGAGCTGGCGGACACGGCGAGGTAGGAGTCGAGGTCCTGCCGCGCGGCGAGCGTCCACTGGTAGAGGTCCATCCAGGCCCCGAACGCCAATCCCGCCAGCCCGCAGACCGCGGCGAGCTGGAGTCGCCCGGGCTCGCGGCCCCTCATGGTCCGCGCGAGGAGCGCGCCCCCCACCCCCACGGCCCCCCAACCGGCCATCTGCCAGACCGTCCAGGGGCCCTGCGAGAGGAACACGTTCGACACGAGCGCCGTGATCGCCCCCACGGCGAACCCCGGAGCCGCGCCCAGGGCGTAGCCGCCGAACAGCACGATGTCGGTGGTGGGCTTGACGTTGGGGATCGCGGCGAAGGCGAGCCGCCCCACCACGGCCAGCGCGGCCAGCGCCGCCACCAGCGCGAGCACGCGCGAGGACGGGCGCTCGCGCTCGTACCACGCGAGCCCGACCGCCACGGCCAGCGCGAGCAGCGCGAACGAGGAGAGCGCCCAGCTCACGCCAGCGCCTCCTCGAGCCGGTCCCGCAGCAGCCCGGCTCCCTCCTCTGGCGTCAGCGCGGCGCCGTCGGTGATCCGCGCCACGTCCGTCGAGAAGTGCCAGCCCCCGCCGAGCACCTCGGCCGGCGACGCGTCCGCGATCACCACGCCCTGGCCGAGCAGCACGACCCGATCGGCGAAGGTGGCGGCGAACTCGGTGTCGTGCGTGGCCACCATCACGGCGGCACCCGCGCCGGCGAGCTCGGAGCAGCGGTCCGCGAGCGCGTCCCGGTGCGCGCGGTCCATTCCCCTGGTGGGCTCGTCGAGCAGCACCACCGCGCAGGGCTCCCCGGCGAGGACCACCTCGAGCGCCAGCCGCTGGCGCTCGCCGCCGGAGAGATCGCGCGGGTTCGCCGCGCCCCGGCCGGCCAGTCCCGCCCGCGTCAGGGCCTCGGGCCCCGCCTCCTGCTCGGCGTGCTCATGCAGCAGGTAGTCGCCGGGGTTCTGCAGCAGCAGGGCCACCGCGCCGTTGCAATCCACGCGCCCGCGCGTGGGGTCAACCAGGCCCTTCATCAGCCTCAGCAGCGTGCTCTTGCCCGCGCCGTTGCGGCCCATCAGGGCCACGCGCTCCCCGCGGCGCAGCGCGAGCGTCATGCCGCGCAGCACGGTGGGGCCGTCGTCCAGCTCGAGCCACACGTCGCGCACTCGGAGCGCCGGCTCCGAGTCGGCGGCCGCCACGGGACGAGCCGGCGCCGCGGCGGGCGTGAGCGCCGCGCTCCGCAGCCCCGCGCGCGCCTCGCGGACCGAGGTCGGGCGGCGGGCTCAGCCCGGCGAGCGAGAAGAGCCGCGCCGCCGGGGTGGCCAGCCCGGGCGCGGACTCGGCCGCCCAGGCGAGGAAGTCGCGCGGCGGGGCGTCGCAGGCCACGCGCGAGTCCACCAGCGCCACCACGCGGTCGGCGGCCGGGAGGCAGCGCTCCAGCCGGTGCTCGGCCATCACCACGGCGGTGCCCCAGTCCTCGTTCAGGCGCCGCAGCAGCCAGACGAGCTCGTCGCCCGCCACCGGGTCGAGCTGAGAGGTGGGCTCGTCGAGCAGGAGGAGCGCCGGGCGGCGCACCATCGCGGCGGCGATGGCCACGCGCTGGAGCTCGCCGCCGGAGAGGGTGTCGGTGCGCCGGTCGAGCAGGTGGCCCACGCCCAGGGCGAGCGCCGTCTCCTCCACGCCCCTGGCGATCGCTGCCGCCGACGCGCCGCCGTGCTCCAGCGGCAGCTCGAGCTCCGCCCGCACCCCGCCCATCACCACCTGCGCCTCCGGCTCCTGAAGCACCGTGCCGCAGCTCGCCGCAAGGTCGCCCGGGCCGTGGTCGCGCACGCGCATGCCCGGCCACGGTGAGCTCGCCCTCCGCGTGGCCGCCGTGGAAGTGGGGCACGAGGCCGCACAGCGCACGCAGGAGGGTGGACTTGCCGGAGCCGGAGAGCCCGGCCAGCACGGTGAAGGTCCCCGGCTCGAGCGCGAGGTTCAGGTCGCGCAGGGCCGGCTCGCGCGACTCGGGGTAGGAGTACGAGAAGCTCTCCGCGGCCACGAGCGGCTCAGGCACGCGCCACCCCCAGCCGCGCGCGCGCGTCCCAGGAACGGAGCCGCGCTCAGCAGCACGATGGCGGCGGCGAGCGCCAGCTCCGGGGCGCCCAGCTCGAGGCTCAGCCGCGGATAGGCCTCCACCTCGGCCACGCCCGCCATGCGCCCCGCCACGGCCACCAGCACGATGCCCGCGCCGGCGGCGGCGAGCCGAAGGTCGTGGCGGGACCAGGGCACGTGGCGCCGCGCCGGGCGTCCCGCAAGCGCGTAGCCGCGCAGCTCGAGCGCGGCGGCCAGGTCCACCGAGCGGTCGAGCGCCCCGGCAAGCGCCGAGCGCGCGACCGCCAAGCGGCCGACCGGCTGCGGCCGGCAGCGTGCGGCCTCGCTCATCCGCGAGGCGTCGCGGGCCAGGACCGGCACCAGCCGCGTGGCGAGCGAGGCGGTGAGCGCCGAGCGATAGGAGATGCGGCGGAAGAGGCGCAGCAGCGCGTCCGGGTCCACGGCCACCGACATGAGCCAGAGCGCCACGATGATGACCACCACGCGCACGCCGGCCAGCGCCCCGGCCACCGTCGCCTCGAGCGTGATGTCGAAGCGGCGGCCGAGCAGCTCGCCGCCGCGGAACAGCAGGGTGTCGCCCTCCTGGTACACGAGCGGGTTGATGAGCGTCACGAGCAGGGCGAAGGGCAGCGCCACGCGGGCGGCGTTCAGCACCTCGCGACCCACGCCCGCGCCGGCCGCGGCGAGCCCGATGCCGGTGAGCGCTGCAGCGAGCACCAGCGGATGCTGGTAGATCGCGCCCGCGAAGGCGAGCGAGCAGCAGAAGAAGGCGGCCACGCCGGCGCGCGCCGAGTGCAGGGCGCTCGGGCGCGGACGGTAGGTCGGCACGAACTTCACCGGCCCTCCAGGGGCAGCTTCTCCACCCTGTCGCCGGTCACGGCCACGGCGAAGGCGTCGCGCAGCCGCCGCTGCGTGAGCGCCCGCGACCCCCGCCTCGAGGGCGTTCGCGTCCAGCCCGGTCACGAGCCAGACGAGCTCGTCGGAGCGCGGGCGCAGCGCCGCCACGAGTGCGGTGCCGTCGCCGGGCCGCACGGTGCGCGCCACCCTGCCGGAGTCGTCGAGCAGCTCCAACGCTCGCCCGTCCGCCGCGAAGCGCGCGAACACGCCGGTTGCCCTCGGTCCACGCTCGAGGTCCGCCGCCCCGCGCACGATGCGCGCCTTCGGCCAGGGCGCCACCACCAGCCGGATCACCTTCTGGGTGGCGGGGGCGCCCACGGTGGCGCCCGAGGTGGGCACTCCCGCGGCATCCAGCCTGGCCTTTGCCTCCTGGCAGGCGCCCGGACGCCGCGTCGGCGCACTCCACCCGTACCGGGCGGCGCTTGCCCTCGAGCCCGTGCAGGAACGGCTCGGGATAGGCGCCCACGATCGCCGGCACGCTCGCCGCCTCGTTCCAAGGCCGGTAGTCCCACTGCACCCGGTCGCCCGGGGACAGGACGTACTCGGCGGCGCCCTTGTCGGACTCCACGCCGTTCACGAAGAAGAACCAGTCGTGCCGCCCGCCGGCGCCGGCGCCCTTCAGGCCGTCGATGGACTGCACGAAGCGACCGCCGTAGCGGGTGTCCACGTCGAACTTGGAGCGCAGCAGTCGCATCACGGTCTGGTCCTCGCGCACGTGCGCCACCTGCTCGGACCCGAGCGCGGTGTGGCCGAAGTCCCGCGTCACGCGGAGCCGGGCGCCGTCGCCCTTCAGCTCCTCCCCGGCGCCGAAGCCGCAACCCGCGGCGAAGGCGGCGCAGGCGAGGGCCGCGAGCGCGGCACGCCGCCCGCGACCGCGGGCACGGCCGGCGGGAGCGCGAAGGCCCCGTCGCCGGCCGGCCCGGTCGGTCACAGGCTCACCGCCTCATCCGCGCTTGACGACCTCGCAGTCGCGCGCCAAGCGATCGGAGGCATCGGCACTCACACGATCCCGCCCGCTCCCGCAGCTCACGGTGTCGCGGCCGCCGCCCTTGAAGCTCAGGCGGTCGGCGCCCCCGCCGCTCGACACCGTGTCCGGCCCCTTGGTGCCCGCGATTCGGTCGGCCTTGGCGGTGCCGATGATTCGCTTGCCCCGCCGCGACGCGCAGCGTGGCTTGGCGGTGATGCACACCGACAGGGTCTGGGACGCGACGTCCGCGCCGCGCTCAGCCCGCAGTCGGAGCGTTCCGCGCTTGGGCGTCTTCACGGTTGCCCGTCCCTGGGCGTCGGTCGTGGCATCGCCCTCGCCCTGCACCACAGCACCCGCTGCGGGCTTGCGCTTGCCGGCCGAGTCGTACGACCACACGCGCACCGCGACGGTGGAGTCGGGCTTGGCGCGCGCCGGCGCCTGGAGCACGAGCTCGTCCCCGGTGTTCTTGCCCGCGACCGTGTCGCTGAAGTACCAGAGCACCTCCTCCCCGCCCTTCAGCGGGAACTGGTCGGCGCCCACCTCGGGCGTCTTGTGATCGACCTTGTAGAGCCAGTAGGCGGTGTCGCCGCCAACGAAGCTCGACACGCCGCAGACGAACAGCCCGAAGTCGAACTCGTCGCTCACCGCCAGCGGCCGGAGCGCCTTGGTTGCCGCCGCGCCAGACCAGAGGAGGCCGAGCGCGGTCGGGCCCTGAACGGTCTTGACCTCACCGGAGCCCTTGCAGGACGAGCTCTTGGTGGTCTTGATGCGCGCCGTGTCGGTCAGGTAGGTGGCCGCGCCGAGCGAACGGCCGGCCCCCTCCACCCGGAGGTCACCCTGCTCGGCGGCGGTTGCGGTGGCCGGTACGAGGACCGCGGCCGTTGCGGCCGCGACCACCAGGACCCGGCCCGGGTTGAGACGAGATGCGTTCATGCGTCACCCTTTCCACGAGGGTCGTTTGACGGGGGCCGGAGGCCAGGTCTCCTGGCTCGGAGCTCCGCGCCGCGCCTTCCCGAGAAGCCGTGGCTTCCCAGTGGCTCGTGCGACGCCTCAGCGCTCGCT
Source organism: uncultured Thermoleophilaceae bacterium (assembly GCA_963759625.1). GTDB lineage: Bacteria > Actinomycetota > Thermoleophilia > Solirubrobacterales > Thermoleophilaceae > JACVRW01. Next base: position 174,245 of record CAVXAD010000004.1, read on the forward strand.
CACAGTGGCGGGACCGCGCCGGTATTGCACCGGACTTCCCTGGACCACCGGCTGCGCGGGCAGCATATCCGCTCGGGGAGAGCGCGCTCAGGTGCGCCGGAGCACGGCGGTCACCCCGCCGACCAGGGCGGCCGCCGCAAGGGCGATCGCTCCGCCTACCGCCACGAGCACCGTGTGCCCGCCCGCGAAGTCCACCACGTCTGCCGGGCGATCGACGATCAGCGTCGCGCCGGCAAGAGCCACCGCCGCGGCCACGACCATCCCCAGGGCGGCGATCCCCAACGTCGCCACGCCATCGACGGCCTTCTGGAGCGACGCCGTCAAGCGTGTTCGGCCCGCTCGCTCGGGCCAGCGTTCGTTGGCGGCGCGGAGCCCCGCGGCGATGACGAGCGTCCAGCCGGTGGCGAGCAGGAACCCGCCCACCACGTCGCTGGGGAAGTGCCAGCCGAGCGTGATCACGCAGAAGGCGATGGTGATGGCGAACGCCATGCCCAGCACCGTCGCGAACGGCCGCGCGCGCGGCGGCACCACCAACACGAAGGCGAGGGCGAGGGACATGGCGGCCGTGGCGTGGCCGCTTGGGAAGGCAGCCGGATCCACGTGAGCGCCGTCCACCACGCCGTCGTAGCGCGGGTAGGCCAGCAGCGACTTGAGGACCTGGCTCGAGACGCTCGTGGCGGCGAGTAGCCCGACCACCGCGAGGGACAGGCGCGGGCGCCCGCGCACAAGGCCGATAAACGCAAGGACGGCGCCCATGATGCCCACCGGCACCGCGTTGCAGAGCACCGCGATCCGGTAGATGCGGTGCTCGGTGTCCGGGTTCTGCAGATCGATGAAGCCGTGAAGCGCCCGAGCGTCAAGCGAGCGGGCGTCCGCCGACCCGTACGCCACGGCCACAAGAATCAGGAACGCGACCGCGACCCAGCAGGCGGCAAGCAGGAGCGTGCGAGGCCGAAGAGCCATCGTCTGAAAGTAGCGGCAAGCCCTAAGGGACGCCATAAGACCGGCGCTACAATCACGCGCCGAGCCGCCATCGTCTAGGGGACTAGGACGCCGCCCTCTCACGGCGGAAACCGGGGTTCGAATCCCCGTGGCGGTACTTCAGGAAGCCCTGCTAATCGCGGGGTTTTCGTCGTTTCTCGGGGCGGCCGTGGGCCAATGTGCGGACCAATGACCCGAACTCCGCGCACAGAATCGGCTGCCCACTCAACAGGCCGCGCTCCAGGTTGTCCGTGTGGGAGTAGGATCGTTTCTCGCCCTTCGAGTCTGGAGGTTGCCGTGCTGTCGTCCGTTCCGACGGTCACGAGCGCGTTACGGATTGGTCGCCGCGACGTGCGCTGTCCTGCTCGGCTCAACGGCATCGGCGGCGCAGGCGGACCCAAATGGGCCGCCCGAGCGCTGTCCGCTCGGCTTCAGCGCCCAGACCCTGGAGGAGGTCCTCGTACGGTACGGAGGCTCCTTCACCGAGGAGGAGATCAGAGCCGCCTTCGCTGGGCATGATTCCAACGCCAACGGGATCATCTGCGGCAAGCCCGTCAGCCGCTTTGACAAAGCCTTCCCGCTGCAAATCATCCGTGACGACCTGGCCAAGCCCTGAGTGCTCGCTCCGTCCGCCCGCACGTCGTCCTTGAGCCGCCCGGCATACAGCGCAAACGCCACCCGTAGCACGCTCTCCACGCTCTCCTGCGACATCGGCTACTCAGCCGAGATCGCTCCGCCCGGCAGATTTCACCCGATCAAGGGGATGCGGCCACGAGCGAGAGGCGTGAATCTGGCACGACTTACGCAACTCGCACGAGGGGAGCTCTGATGGCGAAGCGGGTGGTCATATCGCTATTCGACAACGAGGCGGCCGCTGATTCCGCGGCCGTTGCCCTGAAGGACTCGGGCATGGCAAAGCACGACGCCATCGGCGTGCTGGTGCTCGACGAGCGCGGCGACCTCAAGGCGCATAAGCTGGGCGCGCACAGCGTTTACAAGGGCGCGGGCATCGGCTTCATCCTCGCGCTGCTTGGGCCCATCGGGGTCGGGATCGGGGCGACCGCGGGCGGCGCGCTCGGCCTGCTGCACCACAAGGGCCTTGGGTTGAGCGAGCGTGACCGCGAGCGGATCAGCGCCGAGCTTGCGCTTGGTAAGGCGGCGGTCGGTGTACTGGCCGACTTCGACGAAGCTCCGTCGATCGACGCGAAGCTCACGGAACTCGGCGGTCTCTCGGAGGTCCACGCGTTCAGCCACGAGGCGCTTGAGGAGGCGGCTGCGGCCGCGGCCGGGGCGGAGCCGCCAGCGAGCGCCTGACCAACGCTGCCGTCGCGTCGTCCCCGACCGGAATCCCGCCTGCGGGATACTCGGCGGGCGATGTCGCAGGAGAACGCGGAGATCGTGCGAGACGCCTTCCAGACCTTTGGCGCGGAAGGAATCGATGCTGCGCTCTCCTTCTTCTCGCCCGACCTCGTCTGGTACCCGACTGATCGATGGTTGGAGGGCGCCGCCTACCGCGGACATGACGGCATGCGAAGGCTCGAAGCGGCCTTCTCCGAGAACTTCGACGACTTCCGCTACGAGGTCCACGACATCCGCGACGCGCAAGATCGCGTTGTTGCGCTTGTTGACATGACCGGGCGAATCAAGCACTCGGGAGCGGAGATCAGTCAGCGACTCGGGTTCGTGGTTTCGGGCTTCCGTGATGGAACGTTCCGGGACGTTCGCGCGTTCCCGAGTTGGCATGAGGCCCTCGAAGCCGCTGGGCTGTCGGAGTAGGCCCGCCATCTGAGCCAGGGGCGTGGGCTACTCCGACAGCCCCAGGGCTTCGAGGGCTTCGTTGCGGTCCGTGTACTCGACCACGCTGGTCGCCTTGCCGTCGCGGAGCGTGCAGACGTGAGCCAACTCCATCTCGAGGGGGATTCCGCTCGTTGCTCCATGTCCGGTGAAGCGAATCCAGAGGAAGACCTTGTCGCCCCTTGCTTCGGCCTGCTGAATGTCGAGTCTCAGGTCGGGGTAGGCCTCAAGCCAGCTGGCGAACAGCTTGCCGATCGCATCGATCCCCCGATGCGCGGCGTGGTCCGGGTCCTCTCGGGCGGTGTGGTACTCGGCATCCTCGTGCCAGAACCAGCGGCCGGGAGCCCGCTCGCCCGCGTTGTAGCGGGCGTACTGCTCGTGGACGCGCTGGAGGTTCTCCTGCGACATCGCCCGCCGAGTATCCCGCCTCCCCTATTGGGCGTCGATCACGAGCAAGTTGAAGTGCGTCTTCTCGTCCTGGGCGGTGAAGGTGAAGGGGTTGCAAATTTGGAGCCTTGCGAACTCCTGCCCCGGGCGGTACTGGATGCCATACATCAGGAAGGAGTCGGCGTTGTTCGGGGTGAGCAGGAGATGATCGCCCTGGGCGTTGATCCCGGTGATGTCCTTGTACACGCAGCTCTGCGGAGGCACGAGGCCGATGTCCGCCTCGAAGTTGACGAATGTGCCTTGGCCGACGTCCTCGTCGTTGAGCGTTCCGTCGCCGATGTCGCCGCCGAGAACGGAGCCGGCATCGATGTCGTCGCCGGTGAGCGAATCGTCCGTGATGTCGATGCCTTGGACGCTGCCGTTTGCGACGTCGGCGCTGGTGAGCGAGTTGTTGGCCGCCTCGGAAGTACCTACCGAGCTGGGCCCCAGGTCCGGGCTGTAGAGCCCACCGAAAGCGAGGGTGTCGTCGCGGACGTCGGCTGTCGTGACCTCATCGTTGACGATGTCGTCGTTGAACACGGTGTTGGAGCCGGTGAGCGCGACGGCGGTGCCGCCTGCCAGTGCGAAGAAGAGCGCCAGCGTCGACATCACGTTGGCGTAGGTGAGACGCTTGCGGAGCATCGGAGTCCTCCCCGTAGTCGGTGGAGGCCTGCTCCACTCCGGTGTTCATTCCCGTCCTTGGGCCAAAGGTCGGCGCGGCACCACCGCTTGTCAGTACAGCCGCGACCCTACGCCGCCCAGACCCGCCAAACAAGCGAAGGCCAGGCTTGAAGCCGGCACTCGTCTCGCGGGGGCCACACCGGGGTATTACGGGATACATGCGGCTCCGAGGCTTTCTGTTGCTGACCGCGGTTGCCGCCGTCGTGGAAGTGGTCGCCGTCAGGTACTGGATCGACAGCGCGGGGTTCGACTGCTACCCGCGTTGTGACACAGGGCAGGTCGCCAGCGGATGGACGGCTGCCATCGTGCCGCTGCTGATCGTCGCCGTGCTGATCGTGTCGATCGTCCGCTGGCTACTGGCGCGTCACGGTGGAGACGGCGGGCGCCGCCCCCGCAGTTCTTGAGGTGGCGAACACGGCCTACTCCGACAGCCCCGCCGCCTGCCGGGCTTCGCCCTGGTCGAGGTAGAACTCAATCCGGGAGAGCTTGCCTTCTCTCACGGTGCAAACCGCTGCCGCGTCTGTCTCGAGGGGAATCCCGCTGTCCTTGCCCTGGGTGACCCAGCGAACCTCAGCGAGTACTCGGTCGCCCAGGTCCTTCAACTCGACGAGGTCGAGCCTTTGGACCTCCCAAGGCTCGACAATCCGCCTCAGTTGCGCCGCAGAGGCCTCCCAGCCGTAGCTGGTCTCCGACTCTGGCCATCCTTCTGGGCCGACCATGACCACGTCGTCGTGCATCAGAGCTTCGGCGGCGTCCCAGTCCGTTCGGTTCCAGATCTCGATCATCCGCAGGACAAGCTCCACGTTCTCCTGCGACATCGCGAGCCGAGTATCCCCCAGGGGGGAGGGGGAGTCCACGCCGGTACCTGTCGAGCGCCGCCCAGCTTCGTCAGGCGCTCAGGGCGAGCGCGGGCACGGGGCTCAGGGGAAGCGCCGGCGGGAGGCTTGAGTGCTCGACACGCTCCCAAGCGGCGCAGACGTTGCACTCCACCCATGGCCGCTTGCCGAGGAGCGGATCGCGGCGCAGTGTCTCCGCGCCGCACGACTCGCATGCCAGTCGAAGGCTTTCGGTGGTGTCGGTGAGGATGAGCACGGTTTCCCTTTCGTCTCGATCGGTTCTAGCTGCAGGGGTGGTGGGTGCGGATGCCGAAGAGGGCGACGACGGTGAGGCCGTGGCTGCGGCCGCCGGGTGAGGTGGTGACGACTCCGAGTCCGAAGTCGTGCCAGCCCGAGTGGAGGATGTTGCGGCGGTGTGCGCGGCTGCCGAGCCAGGCCGAGAGCAGCTGCCTGGGGGTCGCGGTGCGACTTCGAGGAGAAGAGGTTCTCGCCGGCGGTCCAGCAGCCCGCTGCGGGCTTGTAGTTGCTGGCGGCGATCCGGTCCATGTGGTCGCGGTGGCCGCTCGAGTAGTGGGCGAAGCGGCGCTGAGCGACCATGCTGCGGGCGTACTTGGAGGCGACACCGGTGAGGTCGCGGTTCCAGCGCAGCTGGCTCAGGCCGTGTGCGCGGCGCTCGAGGTTGTGCAGGCAGAGCAGCGTCATCTGGATGCTGCGGATGTTGGTCGTCGGCGTGTCGGCCCCCGCGCAACCGGCCTGGGCGGCGCGGGCCGGCTGGCTGCCGTCGGCGTAGGCCGGAGCGGCAATCGCCATCGACAGGACCAGCGAGCCGAGCGCGATCCGTGCTGTCGAGCGAAGGACTGAGCGGAGGCTTTGCGATCTCATGCCTTAGGCGTCGACGCATGGCGATACCCCGCACATCCGTCGAATAGTCCAAAGGGAGGACCCAAACCTCCCCTCCCCCGATCGGGGGAGAGGCCATCCCCACATCCGCAAACACCCGTGCTCTTACGAGCTGGTCAACGCGCTTAGGAAGCGGACGTTTTGCGGGAATCTGCCCGGGAACAATTGAAGCTCCAACCTCCAGGCAGGGGATTCCGTTGCCCGTCGTCGTCTACTACGAGACCAGCGTCAGCCCGACCGAATACGACGCCGTCGTCTCGAGAATCCGATTTCACGACGACCTGCCGGCCGGGCTCATCATGCACACAGCCGCGGTGACCGACGACCGCCACATGAGAATCGTGGACATCTGGAGTTCCCGGGAGGCGCACGAGCACTTCGCCGCGAGCCGCCTGAACCCCGCGGTCGCTGCGATCGTGGGAGAGGCCGAAACCAGGACCGGCCTCGAGGTCCACGAGCTGCACAGCCTCGTGCGGCCTCTCGGCATCGGGCACGCGGCACTCACCTGAGCGTGCGCCACCTCACAGACCGGACGAGCGCGGCGCGGGATGCTGTCTCCCACAGCGTCCGAGCGAAGGAAGAGCCATGGAAATCGTGATCTTTTGCGTAGTTATGTTCTTCGCCGTCGTATACGGCTACTACACGGTTGACGGCAGCGGGATCGCCGAGCACCCCTACGGCAAGGTCTACGGAGGCGCCCCCGGCGCGTTCGGGCCAGGGAGCGCCTCGGGCCACGACGACCGCGTCTCGATGCGCGACTGGACGCACGGCACCCGCGGTGGCGATCGCCGGTGACGGCGTGGCCTGGTGAGGAGAAGCGGGCGAAGCGCTTGGTGTCCATTTGCAGCAGGTCGCCCGGGCAGGGCCACTCGAAGCGACGCACCTCCTCCTTGGGCGGCCTCGCCCGCCGCGAGAGGCCACGGCGCTCGAGGCAGCGCGAGACCGTCGCGTGCGGGATCTGGAGCTCGGAAGCGATTAGCCGCGGTCCCCAGCCGGTGCGCTTGCGCTCGGCGCAGACACGTTCGTGGAGCTCGGGACTCGTAAGCCTGGGCTGGCGCCTGGGCGTCGAAGGGCGCTCGCGGGCCCAGCTGCCCGTGCGCCGCTCATCCTCCGACGCCTGGCGGTAACGGTCGATCCAGTACTGCACCGTCGACGGCGACACACGTCGCCAGGCCGCGGCCTGGCGACGCGACATCCCCTCACGCAGAGACTTCTCCACGAGCTCCACACGCTGCCATCGGGGCAGCCACCTACGCTGATCCTGCATCCGGGCGCTCCCTTTCTTTGAGTCGGCAAACCCAAAGACTCAGGAGCTGCCCGGATGCCTATCCAACGTTCGGAAGGTGTCCAGGCAGGTCAGCTAGCGGTTCGCAGGCCTCGCTCAGTAGGCGCTCGCCCCGCCCGAGTCGTCGGTGCTCGAGCCGCCGCTTGCGCCGGAGCCGCTCCCGCCGCCGGCCACAACCACGTCGCCCTTCATGCCCATGGCCTTGTGGTTGCCGATCGGGCAGTACATCTCGTACGTGCCGGCCTTCGAGAGGTCGACGTTCAGGCTGGCCGACTTGCCGGGCGCGATCGTCTCGGTCTTCGCCTCTCCGCTCGGCCCCTCGACCTCCAGCGCGTGATCGGTCTGGCCGTCGTTCGTGACCTCGAAGGTCACGGGCCCGGCCTTCTTCACGGAGGGATCGGCCGGCGTGATCTTGAACTCGGTCTCCGAGAGCTTCACGCTCTGGGCCCCGGCTGCCGGCGTGGACTGTGCGCTCGTGTCCGCGGCGGTGGACTGCTTGGCCGCGCCCGAGCTGTCGTCGTCGTTGTCGTCGCTGCCGCAGCCGGCGAGCGCCAGGACCCCGGTGACCAGCGCCACGATGGGAAGTCGGGCTCGGTACATGCAAAGCCTCCGTTGTCGAGGCCCCGGAAGGGGCGGTGGGCCTGGGGGTATACGCAGCCCCGCGGCGGCCGGTTCGACTGCCTCAATACTCCACGCGGCCGGCCAGCACGACTCGGCGATCGTCCGCGGACCTGCGCGTGACCAGCACTCGCTCGTAGTCGCCGGGGCGAGCGGCCGAGGTGAGCTCCACCTCCGCGCTGCCGCCCGAGCCGACCCTGAAGGTGCCGCCGCTCACCCACTGGCCGTGGTCGGGTATGCACCAGAGCTCGTAGACGCCCGGGGAAGCGTCACCGAGGTCGCGCACGCGGAGCTGCACCTGAGTTCCCGCCCGCACCGCCCGGAGGCTCGCGTAGGCCGCCCCCCGTTCGCCGGTCAGGCGGGCGTGACCGAAGTACGATTTCCTCGGCGACGACGAGAAGGCCCCGGTCGCGACGAGCACGATCGCCACCGCGACGGCTGCCGCGGCCAGCGCCGCGCCGACTCGGAGAGCGCGGCGGTGTCTCCGGGACGGGGGCGCCAGGCCGCGGCGCTCGCGCGCGAAACGGTCGAGCACGGCCTCCTCGAGCGCGGGCGGCGGCGCCTCGAGCTCAGCGTCGGCGGAGCCCGCCATGTCGAGCAGCGCCGGGAGGCCGGCGAGCTCGCCGTACTCCCGCCCGCAGCGCGGGCAGGACTCGATGTGACGTTCCACGAGCGCGGTGTCCTCGGCGCTGAGGGCGCCCAGGACGTAGCCGCCCAGCAGTTCGCGGTACGCCGCGCAGTCGGTCACTGTCCCACCTCCATCTCGTCCAGGACGAGCCGCAGGTGTCGCAGCGCGTAGTAGGTCCGGCTCTTCACGGTCCCGAGCGGGAGGCCCAGGGCCTCGGCGATCTCGCGAAGGCTGAGCGCTTGGAAGTGCGCCAGCCGGATCACCTCGCGGTGCGCGGGGCTGAGATGGGCGAGCGCGGCCGCCACCTGCCAGCGCAGCATCGCCTCGTCCAGGGAGCGGTCCAGCTCGCCGGGCTCGTCGCGCGGCTCCGCATCGGTGAGGGTGGGCCGAACGGCCGCCCGGCGTCGCATGTCCACGATGCGGTTGCGGGCGAGCCCGTACAGCCAGGTGCGGAAGCTGCCTTGGTCGGGATCGAAGCGGTCGGCGTGGCGCCATACGCTCGTGAAGGCGTCCTGCACGACCTCCTCGGCCAGGCCGCGGTCGCGCAGCGAGTTCAGCGCGAAGCCGTACAGCTCACCCGCGTAGCGGCGGTAGAGAGTCCGCAGGCCGGCGCCCGTCGGGATCACTGGCGAGCCGTCCGATCAACTTCGCGTCGCTCACCGTCATCTCTCCGGGGATACGCAGCCGCGCCACCGGGGGGTTCGGAGCGCGCCACGCCGTCTAATCGCCCACGAGCGTCTGCGCCTCGAGCAGCGCCTCCGGCGCGCGCGGGAGCTCGAGGAACACGCCGAGGTTGGCGGTGCCGGCGTCCTGCCCCCGCCCGGCTATCACCGCCTCGCATACGAGCACGCGACCGTTGTCGCGGAGCAGCCGCACTGCGGGCCCGTAGCGCAGCGCGTCGTCACGTGAGAGATAGCCCACGAGCTGGTCGTATACGAGCACGCGGATCGCGTTCTCGTCGTGCGGATTCGTGGGCTCTGGCTCGAGGCGCGCCGGTACCGGGTGCCTCACGCGTCCCGCTCCCGTCGGCGCTATCTGCCTCAGCGCCGCCTGGTAATGCGAGACCCCCACCACGCGCACAACCTCGTCGGGAAAGCTGAGCCGGATCTCGTCGATGTGCCCCATGTTGACGCCCGGGCTGCCCCGAGGCGGAGCGTGGAAAGGTCGCAATTTGCGGACAAATCGGCGCCGGGTTCTCGCTCCTAGCGACTTTTGCGATAGGAAGGGCAACCCCGCGGCGCCCGCCGAGCGCGGACAACGCGGGTCCTCCGGCTGCCGACCGAGTCACGGACGGCCCACCGAGTGGTTGGAGAGTCCTTCGCCCCGACCCCTCACCGCCGCCCATGCGCAAGCTCACCGTCTGCGTCGCGCTGCTCTGCAGCCGCGCTCGCTCTGGCCTCGTGCCGCCCGTACGGGCCGGCCAGCCCCTACGCGCCGGCCAGCCCGTTCAACCGCGCCGTGCCGAGCAACCCCAAGCTCCTCTCGAACTCGGCCGCGATCGTGGACCGGCTGCACGGCTGGGGGCCCGTGCAGCAGCTCGAGGTCGGGACCGCCGACACCCAGAGCGACTGGTTCCACCCGGTCTACTCCGCAGGCGGCCGCGACCCCGTGTACACGGTTCACTGCCTGCGCTGGACCAGCTCCTGCGAGATCGAGGGGCACCGGGTGCGCATCCCGAGCGCCGCTCGGCCCGCCGGCGGCGGAGACGGGCACATGGCCGTGATCCAGCCCGACGGCTGGGAGTACGACTTCTGGCAGGTCCAGGGCAAGCCCGCCGGTGGCGGCACGTTGCTCGTGAGCCACGGCGGGCGTACGCGCATCGACGGGGACGGGCTGAACTCGGATGCCACGGCCGCGGAGTTCGGCCTTGCCGCCGGGGTGATCTGGGGCGAGCAGATGAAGGCCGGCAACATCGACCACGCCCTCTTCATCCACACGCGCTGCACCTCCGGGCGAAGCGTCTACCCCGCGGCGGCCGGCACCACCGGGTCCGTTTGCCCGGATACCGCCAACGCCCCGCCCCTCGGAGCTCGCCTCTGGTTCAGCATGAGCGACGCCCAGATCGCCGCGCTCCCGGTGCCGGCCTGGAAGAAGACCATCCTGCGGGCCCTTCACCGATACGGCGCCTACATCGGGGACACGACCGGCGGACAGGTGTCCTGGGGATTGCAGGCCGTGTCGGGCTCGACCTACACGAGCTTCGGGCGCACCGATCCCTGGGTGACCTTCGCCCAGCAGGCCCGCATCGAGCGCTGGGACGGCGCGTACTTCTTCGACGTCGACGGCGGCGTGGACTGGGCCCGCTACCTGAAGGTCGTGGACCCCTGCGTGGCGCGCGGGCCCTGCTAGCGGGAGCCGATAACGGCACGTTCACGTCCGCTTCACCGGGCGATCACAAGGGACTCCCGAGTCGTGCCGACACTGGAGTTATGGACGAACGAGGTCGGATCCTCTTCGTGGGAGTCGTCACCTGCTACCTGCTCGGCCGCCTCTTCGGGGGCGATGCGAGCGCTGTCGAGGCCGTCGTTTACGGGCTCACGGCGGCGTTCGGGCTCGAGTTCGTGATGGCTTCGTGGCCCGCGCTCTGGCACGGTCGCGAGCAGACCTTCTAGGAGGCCCTGGAATCGAGCGCTAAGTGCGGTAGATTCGGGGCGTGGAAGCTCGCCGGACCGACGTGCTGAAGGCCTCTCCGCGCATGTTCGAGTCGACGTTGCTCGACAAGCTCTCGCGCGTCCATCCCACCGTCCCGCTCTACATCTTCGTCCCGGCGATCGTGGTGCTGTTCACGCTCGGCGCGCGCGAGTCGACGACGCTGGGCAGCCTGGCCCTCGCCACCGGCGGCTACTTCTTCTGGACGCTCACGGAGTACTGGATGCACCGGCTCGTGTTCCACTTCGAGCCCGAGGACGGCATCGGCGCGCGGCTCCACTGGATCATCCACGGAGTGCACCACGACCACCCGAACGACCCGCTGCGCCTGGTCATGCCGCCCTCCGTGAGCGTGCCGCTGGCACTCGTCTTCTACGGGCTGTTCGTGACCGTGCTGCCGAGCGCCTCCGCGAACTTGTTCGCGGCCGGGTTCCTCACCGGCTACCTGGGCTACGACATGCTGCACTACCACGTGCACCATCACCGCCCGCGCACGCGGCTCGGGAAGCTGCTGCGGGAGCTGCACATGCGCCACCACTTCCAGGACGACACCTGCGGCTTCGGCGTGAGCGCACCGTTCTGGGACCGGGTCTTCGGGACCTCGCAGCGCCGCGGCGCACCCGGCTAGGTCCAGTCTTCCGGTTCGAGGCCCGCGGCTCGCAGCCCCTGGTCCCAGGAGTAGAAGAAGCGATCGCGGACCACGAGCCCTCGCTCGAGCGTGACCAGCTGCGAGAACTCCTGCTCCCACTCCACGCCGCTCGCACGGGCCTTGCCGCGAAAGCTGCCGAGGGCCAGCACCCGATCGCCGAAATCGAGCGCGCGAGCAGGCCGGATCTCCCAGGACTCGAACGCCTCCGAGAACTGCTCGAGCCCCTGGACCAAGCCCTCATGGCCGCGATAGCTCTCGGCGAAGCCGAGCGTCTGGAACTCCTCGGGGATCTCCCAGACGACCGCCGGCGAGTAGCGGACGAACATCAGCTCCCAGTCCTTTCGCGGCGCGGCAGCCCAGCCGGAGCGCAGCACGCGCCGAAGCCCGTCCCGCCGCACGCCCGAGCGTGGACTGAACAGCCGAATGCCGAGCGCCAGGACCATTCGAGCCGTCCTCGGAAAGCGAACGGCCAGCCGGTCGGTGAAGCTGCGCCCTGCCGCCGGCCCGTCGACGACTCGCGTAACGACCGGGGACTCCATCGCGGCGGTCAATGCGGCTGAGAGGACTCGAACCTCCACGCCCCGAAGGGCACAGGCACCTGAAGCCTGCGCGTCTGCCAAATTCCGCCACAGCCGCGGGCGGGCCCGAACCTTAGCCGAGGCCCCAGCCGCCGGTGTCGCGGGAATAGAGTTCGGGTCTCCTGCTCAGACATCGCGAAAGGAACGACATGGCGTACGAGGTTCCGCCTCTTCCGTACGACTACAACGCGCTCGAGCCGCACATCGACGAAGCCACGATGCGCGTGCACCACGACAAGCACCACCAGGCCTACGTGGACAAGGTCAACGCCGCCCTCGAGGGCACCGACCTTGCCGGCAAGCCCATCGAAGACGTGATCAGGGACCTCTCCCAGGTGCCCGACGACAAGCGCACCGCGGTCCGCAACAACGGCGGCGGCCACTACAACCACTCGCTCTTCTGGGAGTGGATGTCGCCGGACGGCGGCGGACAGCCCGATGGCGACCTCGCCGCGGCGATCGACGCGGCGTTCGGCTCGTTCTCCGACTTCCAGGGCAAGCTGAAGGACGCGGGCGTGGGCCAGTTCGGCTCCGGCTGGGCCTGGCTCGTGCACGACGGCTCCGGCCTCGCGGTCGTGTCCACGGCCAACCAGGACAACCCGTTGAGCGACGGCAAGACGCCGCTCCTCGGCGTGGACGTGTGGGAGCACGCCTACTACCTCAAGTACCAGAACAAGCGTCCCGACTACCTGGACGCCTGGTGGAACACCGTGAACTGGTCCAAGGTGGCCGAGGGCTTCAGCGCCGTTTCCTGAGCCAGACGGGCGGGCACCCGTCCGCGCGCAAGCGCGGCGGGCTAACCTGTCCGCCCGTGAGGAGGACGTGCGTGGCGATGCTCGTGGCCGTGGTGGCCGCGCTGGCCTCGGCCGGGACGGCGCAAGCCGCCCTCGAGCCGGGCGTCTCGCCACCGGGCGCCAACGACTGGGGCTGCAAGCCGTCGGCCGCGCATCCCCGTCCGGTGGTGCTGGTGCACGGCACGTTCGGCGACATGACGGTCTCCTGGAACCTCATCTCGCCCTCGCTCAAGCTCGCGGGCTACTGCGTCTTCGCCCTGGACTACGGGAATCGCGGCACCGGGCCGATCGAGCAGTCCGCGGCACAGCTACGCGACTTCGTCGCCAGGGTGCGCGCCGCCACGAAGGCCGCGAAGGTCTCGATCGTGGGCCATTCGCAGGGCGGGATGATGCCGCGCTACTACATGAAGTTCCTCGGAGGGGCCGCGCTCGTGGACGATCTGATCGGCCTCGTGCCGTCGAACCACGGGACCACCAACCCGCTCGCGCCGCCCGCCGGCGTGCTCTGCCCCGCATGCGCGCAGCAGGCGGCCGGATCCACCTTCATCACGAACCTGAACGCCGGTGACGAGACACCCGGGGCCGCGTCCTACACCGTGGTCACCACGCGCTACGACGAGGTGGTCACGCCCTACCGGTCGGCGTATCTGGCGCCGGCCGCGCAGGTAACGAACGTGACCCTGCAGGACCGCTGCCCACTCGACCTGAGCGAGCACCTGGGGATCATCTACGACCCTGTGGCGCTGCGCTGGATAAAGAACGCCTTGGGTCGCCCCGGTCCCGCGGACCCGGCGTACCGGCCGAGCTGCCTGCCCTAGCCCGGCCGCGGCCGCCGGGCCTATCCTTGGCACATGATCCGCGCCGCCGACTGGGTCGGCCACGCACAGAGCACGCTCGCGCGGAGCGGCCATCGCGCCAGCGCTCCGCGGGCCGCGGTCGTGGCTGCGCTCGCCGAGCTCGGCTGCAGCGTCACCGCCAAGGAGATCTCCGACCACCTGGTGGAGGACGGTCAGGACGTGGGCCTGGCGAGCATCTACCGGGCGCTCGAGCTGCTCGAGCGCCTGCGCCTCGCCCGGCGCGTGGACGCCGGCGAGGGCGTGGCACGTTACGAGCCCGTGGACCCGGGCGGCGCACACCACCACCATCTCGTCTGCGATAGCTGCGGTGAGGTGGTGGCCTTCGAGGACGTGGAGCTCGAGCAGGCGATCGCTCGCCTGGCCAGGCGCGTGCCGTACTCCGTCGACGCGCACGACGTGACGCTTCGCGGCGCATGCCCCGCCTGCACCGGCCGCGACTAGGTTTCACGGCCCCATGGGGCGCTTCTTCGACGACATCGAGCGGGCCTACGACCGCGGCATCCAGGCGCCGGGCAAGGAGCTGCACTTCCTCGTCCTGATCGCCTTCGTGCTCTCGTTCGGCTTCATCCGCACGAGCGCGCACATGATCAAGGCCCAGGTGAGCTGGTGGCCGGGGAACGTCGAGACCAAGGGCGGCACCCACGTTCACCACCTCGTCTGGGGGATCCTCCTGCTGCTCTCGATGGGCTACCTGGGGATCGCCTTTGAGCACGACAGCCCCTGGGCCGAGCTCGTCGCGATCGCCTTCGGTGTGGGGATGGGCCTCACGCTCGACGAGTTCGCGCTCTGGCTCAACCTGGAGGACGTGTACTGGTCGGAGAAGGGCCGCCAGTCGATCGACGCCGTGATCGTGACCACGGCGCTGCTCGCGATCAGCCTGCTGGGCCTGCAGTTCTGGATCGACGTCTACGAGGCGGTGCTGACGCTGCTCGGCGTGGGCGGCAAGCACCTCGACGGCAGCGAGACCGCCTTCGCGGTCGTGCCCGTGCAGGTCGCCGGGCTCTGCCTCTCGATCGTCTGCCTGGTGAAGGGCAAGGTGATGACCGGCATCGTCGGCCTCTTCGTGCCGCTCGTGGCCCTCGTGGGCGCCGTGCGGGCGGCCAAGCCGGACTCCCCCTGGGCGCGGCGGCGCCCTGCGGCCGTCTAGGGCACGGGCACCCCGGGTGGGGCGTTCCACAGCCTCACCACAGCGGTCTCGCGCTCCCACCCGAGGGTGGAAACGGTGGCGGTCGCGAGTGCCAGGAGCGCGCCGGCCGGCCGCGGGCAGGCCGATCCAGCGCGCGGCAAGCACTCGCAGCACGTGGCCGTGGGCGAACAGGGCGACGTCACCGGGGATCTCCCGCAGCTCCTCGAGCAGCCGGTCCGCCCTCTCCCCCACGTCCGCCGCGGTCTCCCCACCGGGGCAGCCGTCGCGCCAGAGCGACCAGCCCGGACGCTCGCTGGCGGATCTCCAGCGTGGTGAGCCCGTCGTACTTCCCGTAGTCCCATTCGAGAAGTTCGTCGCGGGTCTCGGCCGCGTCACCGAAGCCGGCGAGGCGGCAGGTTTCGAGGGCCCGGCTCAACGGGCTCGAGAGCACGCGCTCGAAGTGCCTGCCGGCGAGCGAGACCGCGAGGAGACTCGCCTGCCGCCGGCCCACCTCGGTCAGCGGAACGTCGGTGCGGCCGGTGTGGCGCCCGGTCCTGCTCCACTCCGTCTCGCCGTGGCGAGCGAGAACCAGTTCCCCCCGCTGCTCGCCGCCGGTGCTCAATCGGCGCCGATCGGGGAGCCCGAGAAGAAGAAGAACCAGATCTCGAACGCCGCGAACGCGACGATCACCCCCAGCACGAGAATCCGCTCGCCGCTCGACAACTCGGGCCGCTCCCCGTCGTACTGAGGGCGCTCGCCGCGCATGCTGCGAAGCCAGGGAGCGTGCTGGCGGATGGTCGGAGTGGCCCCGGTCAGGTCGTCATAGGCCTGGCTCGTGACCTGCAGCCCCCTGTACAGCGCGGCGCTGATCACGCCCAGCGCGAGGATCACCACGAAGATGGCGCCCATCGTCGGCGGGCCCTCGCCCTGCACGCGCGAGCCGATCCAGAGTGCAAGCAGTGGGCCCCCCGTCCACAGGTTGAGCACGAGCAGCGCCATGGCAGCGGCGAGGAGGAAGCGCTTCGCGCGATCCGACATGCCGGGCATTCTCGCGCACTGCCACCGGTGTGCGGATACCCCGACGCGGCGTATAGTCGCGGGACATGGCGGGCAGTGACACCCAGCCCGAGCGGGCCAAGAGCGGCCGGGAGCGAATCCTGGACGCGGCCTATCCGCTGTTCAGCCGCTCCGGCATCCGAGCCGTGGGCGTGGACACGATCGTCGAGGCGGCCGGCGTGGCGAAGATGACGCTGTACCGCAACTTCCCTTCGAAGGACGACCTGGCGCTGGCCTTCCTGGAGCTGCGGGAGGAGCGCTGGACGCGCGCTTGGCTGTGGAACGAGGTCTCGCAGCGGGCGGACTCCCCCGCGGAGCGGCTGCTCGCGATCTTCGACGTGTTCAGCGACTGGTTCGGGCGCGTGGACTTCGAGGGCTGCACGTTCATCAACGTCCTGCTCGAGCAGGACGACGCCGATGACCCGGTGCGCGCGGCCAGCGTCAAGCACCTCGCGAACATCCGCGGGCTGATCCAGGAGCTGGCCGGAGAAGCCGGTATCGAGGACGTGGACGCCTTCTCGCGTCAGTGGCACATCCTCATGAAGGGTTCGATCGTCGCGGCCGGCGAGGGCGACCGCGACGCCGGCCGTCGTGCTCGTGAGCTCGGCACGCTGTTGCTCGAGCGGCGCGGCGTCCTCGCGTCCGCCTGAACGCCCACCGCGCGCCGCGCGGTGTGCTCAGCGGTGCACCGCCGCGAGCAGCGCGGCGTAGGAGCGCACGAGCAGGGCACGCTCCTCGGCGAGCATGGGGTTCTCCGGGTCGGAGCCCGCCTCCACCCAGCGATCGGAGAGGTCCATGGCCTCCGCGCGCAGCTCCGCCGCTCGCTCGACGGCGGCGGGCTCAGCGCCGTACGAGTAGGCGTAGAGGTCGCGGAGCGCGGCCACCAGCGCCGGGTCGGAACCGGATTGCGACCCCTCCGCGTGCTGGGCCTCGCGGTGAGCCCGCCACCACTCCACCTCCAGGCGGGCCGCCTGAACGGGATCGAAGCTCCCGCCCTCGCTCTTGCGGAGCAACTGGTAGAAGCGCGTCATCAGCCGGCGGGCCGCGTCCGGATCGTTGTCGGGGAAGGGTGCCCAGACCTGGTTCGCCCGGAGCACCAGCCAGGCGCCCACGAGCGTCCGCGGCCAGCTCATCCCGAAGGCCGACCGGACGAGCAGCACGGACGCCGCCAGGAAGGCGCCCCACTTGCGGCGGTAGTAGGTCTCCCACGCACGGCACTCGTGGCCGCCGACTGCACGGGGATCGAACGAGCGCACGGTCGCCTTCCCGAGCGGCTCAGGCCTCGCGCGTGGCGTTGTACGCGAGCACGCCGCCGAATCCGATCAGTCCCACCCCGGCCACGGCATCAGCGACCCTGATCGCCCGCTCGCCGATGGCGCGGCGAGCCACGGCCGTGCCGGACGCCAGGGCGGTGGTCCAGGCGATGCTCCCGATCCCCACCCCGAGCACGAGCAGCACCGCGCCGCCCGAGCTGTCCGCCGCGCCGGCGGCGCTGGCGGCCGCGAAGATCGCAGCCCAGGACGCGATCGTCGCCGGATTGGAGGCCGTGCCGGCGAGCGCCGTCAGGAAGGCTCGTCCAGGGGTGGCCACCTCCGCCCGGATCTCCCCGCCGTGGCGGATCCGGAACGCGCTGTAGAGCGTTCGGATCCCGAGCGCGACGAGCACCGCGGCGCCGGCAAGCCCGAGGCCCAGCCGCACCGGCTCGATGGCGAGGAAGGGGGCCGCGCCGGCGGCGCCGCAGGCGGCGTAGAGAGCATCGACCGTCGCGATTCCCGCACCGATCGCGAGCCCCGCGGCCCAGCCCACGCGGAGCGTCGAGCGCACCAGGAAGAGCGACATCGGGCCGAGCTGCAGCGCGACGAAGAAGCCGAGGCCGAATCCGACTACGAGCGAGTGCACGGCCTAATCATTACTCGTACTGGAGCTCCCGCAGTACGTTCAGCCGCGAGCCCGCGCGCGGGCAGGACCGGGCGAGCTGTCGCGACGATCACCTGGTTGCCCTCGGGACCATCATAGCCATGGAGCCTCCTCGAGACCTCAGCCGCCGAAGGCGCTAGTGCGAGTCCTCCACCGGGAACGCTGGCGGCCGACCCTACTCGGCCGGTCTGCGTGCTTAGCGGTGCCGGAGATCCACCGGCGAAGGGAAGTACAACGTCGGCCCGAGGTCACGGACAACCACGGGGCCCTCCGCCACCGACGGTCGCACGGGAACGCTGCGTCCGGCGAGGCGGGGTTGATTTTTCGGCGGAACCGGGCATAGTGCCCTGGTCCCTCCCGCCCGGCACGGACGCCGGCTGCGGGAAGCGGGCTCAGTTCACGCGACTTCGGTCGCCGCCCATGCCGCCGAACACGAAAGTGGTCATCACGTCCATGCCGTTCGCACGTCCCGAGTCGCTCCCGTCCTCCCTCTCCCTGTGAAGCGCCCGATAGTGGCCGCGGTAGCGATCGCGGCCGGATGCCTCGCCGGCTGCCAGTCGCTGTACGTGTCGCCAACCGGGTCGGACGCCGGAGACTGCACCCAGAAGCAGCCGTGCCGCACGTTCGCGCGGGCTTACCAGGTCGCGCCCAACAGGCAGACGACGGTCGTGGTGCGTCCGGGCGTCTATCCCAAGCAGACCCTGCCGGCAGGGAACGAAGCCGGTCGTCTTCAGGGGGGACCCGGGGGCGAAGGTCCGCTCGATCGACAACAACGCCAGCGGGATCGGCTTCGTCGGCCTCGACGTGGACGCGGCGTTCGCCAAGACCCCGGGCTTCTCCAGCAGCGGCGACAATGTCGTCTTCCGAGATGGCCGCATCGGCAACGTGACCGATGAGAAGGGCGCGCTCGTCAGCGGCTCGAACTTCAAGTTCGACCGCGTCGTGTTCCACGACGTCCGGGTCACCAATCCGTCCGTTCACAACGAGTGCGTCTACGCGATCGTGGTACCTGGCATGAGCGTCCGGAACAGCCTCTTCCATCACTGCGCCACGATGGACCTGTTCTTCACCTACGGCTCGTGGTGGTCACCGCTTCCCCCGGCGTACGGAAACGTGACGCTCGAGAACAACGTGTTCGCGCACACCTACAAGGACGACGGCTCGTGGCACTACTACAGCCTCTACGTCGCCAACACGGCCAATGGCGGCGGCACGATGTCGAACTGGACCGTGCGCAACAACACCTTCGAGATCGCGGCAGCGATAGGGGAGAAGACAGCCACCGGCAAGTCACGGTGGGTCGAGCAACATCGGCGACTGGAGCTGCATCCCGGGCATGACGTTCACGCACAACGTGGGCCAGAAGTGCTCGACCTCGGACAAGCGCGTGACCCCGGCCGCCAGCACTCAGAGCCAAACGGCCCCGTTTGGCTGGGTCAATCCCGCCGCCAACGACTTCCGCCTGACGGCCGGATCGCCGGCCATGAACGCGGCCGACCCGGCGGACCACGTCGCCACGGACCTCGCGGCCAAGCTTCGCGGATCCGCACCCGACGCCGGCGCCCTGGAGCGTTGAGGCGCGAGGAAGAGCGGGCGCCCGGCAGGCCCTGACCACCCCGGCCCGACAAGCCGCACCACCGGGACCAGTATGGTCGCCGAGCGTATGGCCGCGGTCCGTTCCTCCGCCCCTGCCGTTCGCGTCGAGGGCGTGGCCAAGCGCTTCGGCGCGACGGTGGCGCTCGCGGGAGTGGACCTGGAGGTGCCGGAGGGGATGGTCTTCGGGCTGCTCGGACCCAACGGGGCCGGCAAGACCACGCTGATCCGGGTGCTCGCCACGCTGCTCAGGCCCGATGCGGGCCGCGCGGAGGTGCTCGGGCACGACGTCGTGCGTGAGCCCGCCGCCGTTCGCGAGCTGATCGGCCTGACCGGCCAGTTTGCGGCCGTCGACGAGATCCTGACCGGGCGCGAGAACCTGGAGATGTTCGGGCGCCTGTTCGACCTCTCGCGCGAAGAGGCCCGTCGCCGGGCCGACGAGTTGCTCGAGCGCTTCGAGCTCGCGGAGGCAGCCGACCGCCCGGCGAGGACCTATTCCGGTGGAATGCGCCGCCGGCTCGACCTCGCCTCGAGCTTGCTCACCTACCCGCGGATGCTCTTCCTGGACGAGCCGACCACCGGCCTCGACCCGCGCAGCCGCAACGAGATCTGGGCGATCGTGCGCCAGCTCCGGAGCGAGGGGACGACGCTCCTGTTGACCACCCAGTACCTGGAGGAGGCCGACGAGCTCGCCGACAGGATCGCGGTGGTCGACCACGGGCGGGTGATCGCGGAGGGAACCGGCAACGAGCTCAAGGATCGTGTCGGGGGCCAGATACTCGAGGTCGAGTTGTCCAGCCCGGCACAGGGCGACGAGGCGCGGGCGGTGCTCGCCCGGGTGGGTTGCGGCGAGCCCGAGCCGGACGAGCGCCCGGATCGGCTCCGGCTTCCGGCCCCGCGTGACGGGCTCGAGCTGATCGAGGAAGCAGCCGCGGAGCTACGTCGTGCCGGGATCGCCGTGAGCGACCTGGGCCTGCGCCGGCCCACGCTCGACGACGTGTTCCTGCAGCTCACGGGCGCGCCGCCGAGCGAGGACGGCGCCGGGGCGCGGGCGCCGGCGCACGTGGACAGCGCGGGCGGCCGGCGCCGGCGTGGCGCTCCCGCGGCCCCACCTTGTCTCGCCGCGGGAGCTGCGATCGGCGGCGGGTGACGCCGCCGTGGTCACGGCCCGCAACCTGCGCCACTTCATCCGGCAGCCCCAGCTCCTGATCTTCTCGACGATCCAGCCGGTCATGTTCGTGATCCTGTTCGTCTACGTGTTCGGAGGCGCGGTCAGCGGCGCCCTCCCGGAGGGAGTCGAGTACGTGGACTTCCTGCTGCCGGGCATCTTCGTGCAGTCGGTGACCTTCAGGGCGACGCAGACGGCCATCGGGCTGGCCGAGGACCTGAACCGCGGGGTGGTCGACCGCTTCCGCTCCATGCCGATGGCGCGCTCGGCGGTGCTGCTCGGCCGCACCGTCGCGGACCTGTTGCGCAACACCGTGATCATCGCGCTGATGTTCGTGGTGGGATACCTGGTCGGCTTCCGCTTCCACGGAGGGGTCCTGGGGGCGCTGGCCTGCGTGGCCGTCGTGGCCGCCTTCGGCTTCGCGCTGAGCTGGATCTTCGCCTTCGTGGCGCTGACGGTCCGGGGCGCCGAGGCGGCCCAGTCGGCGGGATTCGTGGTGGTCTTTCCGCTCGTCTTCGCGAGCTCGGTGTTCGTGCCCGTCTCAACCATGCCGGACTGGCTCCAGGCCTTCGCGGAGGTCAGTCCCGTCACGGTGACGGCCGATGCCGCCCGCTCGTATGCGCTCACCGGGGCGCCGACCTCGTTGGGAGCTGCGGCGGCCTGGATCGGCGGTCTGCTGGCGCTGTTCATCCCGCTCTGCGTGTGGCGCTACCGGCGCATGAGCTGAGTGGCGTCGTGCGGGGGCGCGCATGTCAAGCCTTTGCCGCAAACGGCCGATCAACAGAACATGACCACAGCGCTGCGCTCGCGGCCCAGTGCACACGCGCGCGAGCTCATCCTCGGGGAAGTCGCGGAGCATCCGTACATCCAGCAGCGCGAGCTCGCGGCGCGACTCCACAAGCTCACCGGGCTCGCCGAGCCGACCCTCATCGCCCTGTTTCAGCAGCTCGCTCGTGTGGGCGAGCTCGAGCCGGGGCTCGATGGTCGACGCAGGACCTATCGCCTGCCGTTGAAATAGAGCCAGCTCATCGCCGGCTTGACGAGCGCCCGACGTGGTGAGACGGTCTACGCGTCCGCAAACAGGAGGGTCGCGATGAGCCGGGAGTACGACGCGATCGTGGTCGGGGCGCGCTGTGGGGGATCGCCCACGGCCATGCTGCTGGCGCGCAACGGCTATCGGGTGCTGCTGGTCGACAAGGCCACGTTTCCCAGCGACACGATGTCAACCCACCTCGCCCACCCCCCGGCGGTGGCCGCGCTCGCGCGGTGGGGCATCCTCGAGCGGCTACAGGCCACCAACTGCCCGCCGATCACGACGTACTCGTTCGACTTCGGGCCCGTCACCATCTCGGGATACCCTCGGCGGGCGGACGGCGAGGTGGCGTACTGCCCGCGGCGGATCGTGCTCGATGCGCTGCTGGTCGAGGAGGCCGTGGCGGCGGGAGCGGAGCTGCGCGAAGCCTTCACGGTCGAGGAGATCCTGGTCGATGAGGGGCGCGTGACGGGCATCCGCGGCCACGCCAAGGGCGGCCCGACGGTTACCGAGCGAGCCCGCGTGGTAGTCGGAGCGGACGGAAGGCACTCGCTCGTGGCGAAGGCCGTGCAGCCCGAGCGATACAACGAGGTGCCTGCGCTCGCCCCGGTCTATTACGCCTACTGGAGCGGGCTGCCGGTGGAAGGCTTCGAGACCTACATCCGCGCGGAAGACGGCCGTGGCTGGGCGGCCATCCGGACACACGACGACCTCACCTGCGTGGTCGTCGGCTGGCCGCCTTCGCAGTTCAAGGCCAACCGCAAGGACGTGGAGGGCAGCTACATGAAGTCGTTCGACCTCGCGCCGGAGTTCGCGGAGCGGATGCGGGGCGCCGAGCGGGCGACGCGCTTCGTGGGCACGGCCGACCTGCCCGGCTTCTTCCTAAAGCCCTACGGCCCAGGGTGGGCGCTCGTCGGTGACGCCGGGTATCACAAGCATCCAATCACGGCGTTCGGGATCACCGACGCGTTCCGTGACGCAGAGGCGGTCGCGTCCGCCCTCGACGACGCGTTCGCCGAGCGACGCCCCTACGACGACGCGATGGCGGACTTCCAGCGCGCCCGGGATGAGGAGGCGCTGCCGATCTACGAGTTCACCTGCGACTTCGCGAAGATCGAGCCCCCGCCGCCCGAGATGCAGCAGCTAATGGGTGCGATGCGGGGCAACCAGGAGGCGATGGACGGCTTCGTGAGCGTCATGGCGGGCACACTCCCGGCGCCCGAGTTCTTCGCGCCCGAGAACGCCGGGCGCATCATGGCCCAAGCGGCTGCCCCATCCGGCTGAGTCACCGCCGGCATGCAGATCACCCGCAACTCCGTCGAAACCATGTCCGGGCCGACCGACTGGTTCACCGGCGCCGTCTACATCGACGCGGTCGCGACGCCGTCCCCGCCGTCCCGCCTGGGCGCCGCCAGCGTCCACTTCGCTCCCGGCGCGCGGACTGCGTGGCACACCCACCCCCTCGGCCAGACCATCTTCGTCACCGAGGGCAGTGGGCTCTGCCAGCGGCGCGGCGGCCCGATCGAGGTCATCCGCCCAGGTGACCGCGTGTTCTTCGAGCCCGGCGAGGACCACTGGCACGGTGCCGCGCCGGACCGCTTCATGACCCACATCGCGATGCACGAGGCCGACGACTCCGGCAGCGCCGTCACGTGGGGCGACCACGTGACCGACGAGGAATACAACAGCGCGCCACGGCCTTAGGATCGCCCCCAATGGACGCGTTGGCACGCGAAGCGGTCGATCTCCTGCACGAGACCTACGGGCGGCACGAGGGCCACCGCGCGGTGCACTCGAAGGGCACGGTTTGCAGGGGCACGTTCACCCCGGCGCCGGGCGCGGCGAGCCTCACACGCGCGGCACATCTGCAGGGCGGGCCGGTGCCGGTCATCACACGCTTCTCCAACGGCTCCGGCAACCCGGCGAGTCGCGACTTTGCGCAAGACGGCCGCGGGATGGCGACCAAGTTCTATCTGCCCGATGGCTCGCGAACGGACATCGTGGCGCTCAACCTGCCGTGCTTCTTCGTGCGCACTCCCGAGGACTTCGTCAAGTTCACTCGCGCAGCCAAGCGGCTGCCGGTGATCAACCAGCCCGGCCCCCGCCTCGCGCTCTACCTGGCGACCCACCGCGAGGCGCTGCCGGCGGTTCGCGCCTTCCTGGCGCTCAAGCCACCGGCCGGCTACGCCCGGGTCCGCTACAACGGGCTACACGCGTTCCGCTGGGTCAACGCCGACGGCAGGGAGCGCAACGTCCGCTACAGCTGGCTGCCCGAAGCGGGCGAGGCGACGATCACCACCGGCGAGGCCAAGCATGCCGGCCCGGACTACCTCCGGGAGGACATCGTCGAGCATCTCGGTCGCGAGCCCGTCCGCTTCACCCTCCAGGTCCAGCTTGCCGGCGAGGGCGATCCGGTCGCCGATCCGACGGCGGTGTGGCCGGAGGAACGCGAGACCCTGGTCGTAGGCACGCTCGAGCTCACAGGGCTCGAGACCGGACGGGACACGGGCGGCGACGTCCTCGTGTTCGACCCCACGCGGGTCACCGACGGCATCGAGCTCACGGACGACCCGATTCCGCGGTTCCGGTCACAGGCGTACTCGGTTTCGGTCGAGCAGCGAGCCGGCGTTCCCCGGCCCGCCGAGCTCGACTAGCCGCGCGGCGTGCGCGGCGAGGGATACTCGGCAGCCGATGTCGCAGGAGAACATGGAGGTCGTGCGAAGGCTCTACAGCGACTGCTGGGCTCCGGCAAACCTCGGGTTGGTGCCTGAGTTACTGCATCCCGGGATTGTCTGGACGGCAATCGAATCGGCACCGGACTCCGGGACGCGACGAGGTCACGCCGGGTCGCGCATTTACATGAGCGACTGGTTGGAAGGATTCGACTTCGAGGCGATGCCGTGCGACGAAGTGGCGACCACTGCTGATGGTTGCCTCGTCTGTTCCCTCCATGCTGTGGGCACGGAGAAGCAGACAGGCCTTACGACGGAAATCCGCTATGCGGGTGCCTTTCGCTTCGCCGCCGACGGCCGCATCATCGAAATCCACGAGTACGCGACGGTCGAGGACGCCCTCGAGGCCGTAGGGCTGTCGGGGGACAGGCCGAAGAAGCGTAGGGCCGATCTCGCCGGTTCGGGCCCTTTCTCCCGAGAACAGCTTCTCCGGTCCCCCGGGTGGATGCGGGGGTTGGGATACCCCCCACCCAGGGGGTACTGAACGGTCTCCTCCGCAGCTAAGGTCACCGCGAGCGGGGGCCGCGTTTACCCGTGCGGCGTGATTCCTCGGCGGGGCCCCGAACGGAATCGGGGCCTCGTTGTTTCTTGGGTTAGGGCCCGTTCGCCATCGTCTCCGCGCTCCCACCGCTCTTGGGGCGGGAGTGCGGGGACTTGCAGCGAGGACCTCCGGCAGATCGGGGCGACTGGATTTGAACCAGCGACCTTTCGGCCCCCAGCCGAATGCGCTACCAGGCTGCGCCACGCCCCGAAGCGGGCTGCCGCCCGCGTTGCGCAGTCTACTGCTCGGAGGGAGCGCCTTGCGGACCCGGCCGTGACCGGTTTCCGGGCGGCCTGGTTAGGCTGCGTGCCGCCACGATGTCCGAGCCAGCCAATCAAGTCAACCGCGCGTGGTGGGACGAGCGGGTTCCGCTGCACGTGGAGAGCGAGTTCTACGACGTCGATGCCTTCAAGGCCGGCAGGGGAACGCTGCGCCCCTTCGAGCTTGAGGAGGTGGGCGACGTCCAGGGACGCAGCCTGGTCCATCTCCAGTGCCACTTCGGCCTCGACACGCTCTCGTGGGCGCGGCGGGGCGCGCGCGTCACCGGGCTGGACTTCTCTGAGCCGGCCGTGGAGGCCGCTCGCGGGATAGCCGCGGAGACCGGCGTGCACGCCGACTTCGTGGCCGCCGATGTGCACGACGCCGGCGAGGCGCTCGGTGGACGTCGCTTCGACGTGGTCTACACCGGCCTCGGCGCGATCAACTGGCTGCCCGACATCGGGCGGTGGGCGCGCACCGTGGCCGGGCTGATCGCGCCCGGGGGCTTCCTCTACCTGAGCGAGTTTCACCCCTTCAGCTGGGTGTTCGCGGACGAGGACCTGAGCGTCGAGTACGACTACTTCGACGGCAGGTACACATCAGACGACCCCGGCACGTACGCGGACCTCCAGGCGCAAACGGTGAACAACCGGACCGAGGAGTGGCCGCACGCGCTGGGCGCCGTGGTATCGGCGCTCCTGGACGCAGGGCTCGACCTGGAGTTTCTGCACGAGCACGACTACACGCTCTACCCCCGCTGGCCGTTCCTGGTGCGCACCGGGCACGACGCGTGGCGGATGCCCGAGGGGCATCCGCGCCTGCCGTTGATGTATTCGCTGCGCGCGCGTCCGCGCCGCGGGTAGCCCCGCGGCGCGGACGCACCTGCTGGTCAAGCGTGACTACGGGGCCGTGTAGACCCAGACCCCATTGGCGGTCAGGACCGTGGAGGCGGGACCGTTTGCCTGGACCGTGAAGCCGTAGCGGCTCCCGTCGCCCGTCGCGACGGAGCTCCCACAGCTGCAGCGCGCACCATACCCGTATCCGCTGGTGGTGCCCACGGAGATGTTCGTATAGAGGCACACGTACCCCGGTGAGGAGACGGGGTTGTCGGCCGTGCCGGTGCAGCCGTCGCCGGTGACGGTGTCGTTATTGGCGATGACCACGTGGAGGCTGTCGACCGGCGTCGGGGCCGGTATCGGGAACGTGACGCCCGTCCAGAGATTCGGCCCCAGCCCCTCGAGGCCGTAGGTCCCGTAGATGCGCTCGCCGGAAGCCAGGCTGGAGAGCGCACTCCGGCCGGCCGGCCCGGCGGGCCCGACCTTCCCGGCTGCCCCGGCCGGGCCTTTCGCTCCCTTCAGCGCCTTGCGCGCCTTGGAGGAGATGTCCTTCGTGCTGATCGTCTTGTTCTTGATGTCCTTGCTCGCCACCGAGTTGTTCTTGATCTGCGACGAGCCGATCGTCGCGGCGGCATAGCTGACCCCGCCGAGCGAGACGAACAACGCGACCACACTCAAGGCGGTCGCCGGTGACGGCGTCCGGAACCTGCGCTTCTTCCCCTGCATTTCACTGCCTCCCATGCGTTTGGTCGGGGGAGCCTAACCCTCGGTGGGCGCTGGCGGCTACCGCCCTAGCTGAGCGGTGTCTCACGTTCCGCCGAGCGGGCGCAGAGCGGGCGTCTGGCGGCCGCCCTCGATGGCGAACAGCTGCACCGTGTTCGCGCCCTCGCGGAGCGAGCTTTCGGGAATGATCATGGTGAAGACGGCTGGAGCTTTGACCCTGGGCGATCGCGGGCGCGGTCGCCGCGATCGTCCCGTTGACCGCGACCGCGAGGTCGAGCGGGGCACCGCTGCCGGGACCGGCCAGTCGGCCGGTCACCTTCACCGGCAGTGACTGCGAGTCGAGCCGGACGCCGCGGAACCAGTCGGCGTAGTCGACCTCAGCGCGGACGGCGCCCGCCGGCAACGCCGGCCAGCGCGCGGCAGGGGTGCCATGCAGTTCCCGGTGCGGTCCGATCCCGAACGGACCGCGGGAGCTGCCGAACAGCTTCAGCTTCAGCCGCAGCGAATCCGCGGCGCGGCGGCGCAGCGATTTCGGGCTCAGCCGGATGCGCTCGCCGTTGCGCTTGACCATCACGGTCGAACGCGGGATCCGCCGCGCCGCCGGCCCGAACACCGATCGCCCCTCGACCCGCCAGCCAGGACGGAGTCGCGCGACCCGCGCGATCGTCGGCAGGATGTCGAGGTTGCGGACGTGGCGACGGTCGATCCGCCCCGCGTGCTGGAACGGCAGCTTCACGAAGAGCGGCTTCAGGGCGATGTCGCCGACGTTGCGGCGATCGACCTCGCGGCCGTTGCCCGGCCGGCCGAAGCTCTCGCCGTGGTCGGCGGTGACGACGATCAGCGAGCGGTCATAGAGCCCGGTGGCGTGCAGCTGCTCAAGCGCACGCCCGAGCAGGCGATCGGTGAACTCGACCTGTAGCAGGTGTCGCTGATACTTCTGCTGGACGAGCCACGGGATCGTCCCTGGACAAGCCGTGTTCGCTCGGCCCGTCGTAGTAGGTGTGCCCCGACGGCAGGTAGACCCAGGGCGGATGCGGCAGCAGCACGTGCTTGAAGTAGAACGTCGGGCGTCGCGACGGGCTGAAGCGCTCGAGCCAGGCCATGAAGCGCTCCGGCCGGCCCGCTTCCAGCTCGCGCAGGATCGAGTCTCTGGTCTGCTGCCTCACGTTCGGGCAGAGCCGCTTCGGGCAGAAGCTCGTTCCCTCCTCGCCGGCCTCTATGTGGTACCGGCGACCGAGCAACGTGAACAGGTTGTTCGGGTGCTTGGCGTAGGTGGGCTTGGCGAAGCGCCACGATGTCCGGCTCGTGAAGATCTCTCGAAACGCATGCCCGGTCTCGTCGACGGACGTGGTGGCGTACGGGAACCAGGTCGAGTCGGCCGCGAGGCGAGCGAATGTCGGGTAGCGAACGCCGTCGATCCGGCTGTGCGCGTTGAGCAGGGAGACGGTCGGGAACGCGTCGAAGACGATCATCACCACGGGTGGACGTCCGGCGGCGGCGTCCCCCGGCACGGCCTGTGTCGATCCGGTCGATGTGCCGATCAGCCCGAGCGCGCACCACGCGCCCACGGCGGCAGCGGCAGCGACCCACAGGGCAGGCCGCTTCAAGAAGCGGAGATAACGTCTCCTCATAGCCTCGACCCTAACCCGGGCAAGCCCCGCAGGAGCGCAGTTCAGCCGGGACGTCGAGCCGGCGGTCACCCCTGAGTCAGCCGGCAAACCGCTCTACAGCTGAAGCGGGCGAAGGGAATCGAACCCTTACTAAGAGCTTGGAAGGCTCTTGTGCAACCACTACACCACGCCCGCGTGGTGGATCGATGATAGGGGCCGATCGGCCCCGCATCGCCTCTCCTCCCTTCGGAAGACGGCTCGCGTAACTTGAGCCCGTCTCGGCGTCGGCGCCGACGGGCTGACCTTCCTACTACCCCGTCTGTAGCCGCTTGTCGGAGGACTCGAGCAGCCAGGGGGGCAGCTTCGCCTTGCGACGCATGCGCAACTCTGCAGTCGAGAGTTGCCGCGCCGGCTTGCTGAGGCCTGTGCCGCAGCGGGTGCAGGTGCGAGAGCCGAGCACTGACGCGGCTCTGAAGTACACGGTCGCCTCGCACTCCGGGCAGTTGAGGAAGGGCATCGGTCACATCCTCGAAGCGTCTCGAAAAGTTCTTTCGCGATAGCTGCTCGCCGGCCGCCGGTGAATGTAACGCCATGCAAGGCCCTCTTCAAGTCCTCCTGAACCCGGCCGCTTGACCGTCGTGCGAACATGTGTTCGTGTGACGCCGCAGGGGGGTCCGTACGCCAGGTTCAAGCGAGCGCTCGCCCAAGGCGACCTGTTCATGGTCCGCGCAGCCGCCGCCGAGCTCCCCCACCTCCCGCCACTCGACGACGCGTTGCAGATCTGCCTGTTGCTTCGGGCCGGCGAGCCTGGCAGCTATGACCGGGCGGTGGTGCGCTGGCTCGGGCGCTTCTGCCTCGAGCGGCCCTACACCACGTTCGAGGACCTGCGCCGTGCGGCTGACGCGTTCGACCGGCTGCCGGCCAACCCGGACCTGAGCGTCCGGGTGCTCCACAGGCTCGTTGACCGGTCGGCTTGAGCGGTCGCCGAACCGGAGACATCCCCCCTCGGGGATACTCGGCAGCGATGTCGCAGGCGAACGTGGAAATCGTGCGCAGGTTCTTGAGCGTCGAGGTCGACGAGGCGCTGCCGCACGCCGATCCCGGCATCGTCTGGAACCCGATTGAGGAGCTGCCCACGCAAGGACACGATGCGGTTCGGGCGAGCCTGGCGCATTGGAAAGCCGAATGGGACGACTACCGGCTGATGCCAGAGGAGTTCGTGGACATGGGCGACCGCGTCGTCGTGACGGTCCGCCTGGGAGGGCGCGGTCGCGGAAGCGGGGTTGAGATCGACGCCCGCTTCTACGACGTTTACACGCTCCGGGACAACAAGATCGTCCGCATGGACCAGTTCACAGAGCGCTCCGAGGCCCTCGCAGCCGCCGGGCTGTCGCAGTAGCCGTCATTAGCCAGAACGACGGACGTCCGGAGAGACCGTCCCGACCCCATGCTGCAGCTACCCGCATGGCTGCGACCAGCCGGCCCAACGCGGGGCGGCCGCGATCTCCACGTTCTCCTGCGACATCGCCCGCCGAGTATGTCGCTTGGTCTACTGGGCGTCGATTACGAGCAGGTTGAAGCGCGTCGTATGGGCGCCGTAGTTGAAGTCGGTCGGGTTGCAGGCCTTAATTTTCACGGTGCCGTCGGCGGCGTACTCAGCCGTGTAGTTGATGATGCCCGGCGAGGCGTCGAAGCTTGGCGTAAGCACGAGATGATCACCTGCGGCGTTGACGCCGGTGACCGTGTTGTACCCGCAGTTATGCGCAGGGACGCTGTTGATGCTCGCCAAGAAGTTGACGAATGTGCCCTGGCTGATGTCCTCGTCGTTGAGCGAGTTATTGATGACCTCAGAGGACCCGACCGAGCCGGGCCCCAGGTCCGGGCTGTAGAGCCCGCCGAAACCGAGGGTGTCGTCGCGGACGTCGGCTGTCGTGACCTGGTCGTTGACGATGTCGTCGTTGAAGACGGTGTTGGAACCGTCCAACGCGACGGCAGTGCCCCCCGCCAACGCGAAGAACAGCGCCAGCGTCGACATCACGTTCGCGTAGGTCAGACGGCAACGAAGCCTGTGGAGCATGGGGGTCCTCCTCCAATCCGTGGAGGCGTCCCGCGCTCGCTCCCGTCCATGGGCCAGAGGGCAACGGCCGCCCCCGGCTGTCAGTACGACCGACCCTACGCCCGCCACACCCACCAAGCAAGCCCCCCGGAAACGCACCCTGGGGGGCCACCCCAACACCCCACCCACAGGGACCGAGAGGACTGTGTCCGCGCGGGCCGGGAGCGTGAACAGGTAGGGCAGGAGAACATCAACTTCAGGGCGTCGCCCATCATGTTGGCCCGGATCGACCGTCATGGCCGGGGGCCCGGCTCGATCGAAGTCACCCTTTGGACCGCACGATCGGTGTCTGACTGTCGCGCACCCGTGCTGGCCACACCTCCCCAAGAAGCGAAACCCCCGCGTTAGCGGGGGCTTCATAAGCGGGGCAGCCAGGATTCGAACCTGGGACCTCCGGTTTTGGAGACCGGCGTTCTGGACCAACTGAACTACTGCCCCTTCGGCCGTCCATCGTAGAGCCGACGCGGGAGCGACGTTAGGGTCCTTCCACCGCGACCCTGGGAGGACAACGCATGGCCACAGTCGAGACCGTGAACGGGCCCATCGAGCTGGAGCAGCTCGGCCTGACGCTCATCCACGAGCATTTCCGTTCGGCCGACGAGGCCATGCGCTTCCAGTTCCCGCACCTCTATGACGAGGAGGCGGAGTGGGAGGCCGCCATCTCGGACGCGCGCGCGGTCAAGGGCCACGGGGTCAAGACGGTGGTCGAGCCGAGTGCCATGTTCCTCACCCGCGACGCCGCCTTCAGCAAGCGCGTGGCCGACGAGAGCGGCCTCCAAATCCTGCTTGCCACGGGCGTCTACACCTACGAGCACCTTCCACAGCCGCTCCTCAACCGCAACGAGGACCAGATCGCCGAGATGTTCGTGCACGAGATCGAGAACGGCATCCAGGACACCGGGATCAAGCCGGCGTTCATAAAGTGCGCCGCCGACGAGCCGGGCGTCAACCCGAACGTTGAGAAGATCCATCGTGCCGCGGCCCGCGCGTCGATTCAGACCGGCAGGCCGATCATGGCCCACTCGCGCCCGGCGTCGGGCACCGGCATCGATCAGATGCGGGTCTTCACCGAGGAGGGCGTTGACCCGGTAAAGGTGCAGATCGCCCATACCGGCGACACCGACGATCTCGACTACATCGAGCGCCTGCTCGACACCGGCTGCTGGATCGGCCTGGACCGCTACGGCCTCGACCTCTTCCTCCCCACCGACAAGCGCAACGCCACGACGCTGGCGCTGCTGGAGCGCGGCCACGTGGAGCGGATGTTCCTCTCTCAGGACTTCTGCTCGACCCTCGACTGGTTCCCCGCCGAGGTGGCGGAGTACCTGCGCGCCAACGAGGTGCCGGACTGGAGCATGACCTTCTTGTTCGAGCAGATCATCCCCGGTTTGAAGAAGGCCGGGATGACCGACGCGCAGCTCGACCAGATGATGGTGGAGAACCCGAAGGGGTGGCTCGGCGCCTGAGGGCGTCGGTCGGGTCTGCTCGTCCTCAGGCGGGCACGCCGTCGTCGCCCAACAGCTGCTGGGCGATCGTCGCCTGGTCGAAGTAGATGCGCTCGCAGCTGATGCGGTCACCGCCCGGCACGAAGATGAAGAAGGCACACATGCGACAGCGAAAGCTCCGTCCCGTCGGCGCGATGCCGCGCAGCTCGCCCTTATGGGTGCCGAGGAGATCGAACTCCACGATCACGGCGTCGTCGGCATGGTGGAGGACCGAGTTCTCGTTGCGCTGGTCGGGGAACGCCTCGCGGGTCCTGCGGTAGTACTCGGACACCTGCTCCACGCCGTCGAACACCTCGCCGGTGGGCACGAGCTCGTAGCGAGGGTGGTCGAAGGTGCCGAGCGAGACGTCGAAGCGGTGCTGGTTCTCCGACTCCATGTGCTCGAGCACCACCTCCTCGCGGCGCTGGCGCAACGTGCTCGCGTCCTCCATCCCGGCTCCTCTCATCGTTGGCGGTGCGTAGTCTGACCGCCCATGCCACTCGTGCACGTCGAGCGCTCGAGCGAGGGCGCTCCGGATGGGCTACTCGTGCTCCACCACGGGCGCGGAAGCGACGAGCACGACCTGCTCGGCCTGGCCGACCTGCTCGACCCGGTCCGGCGGCTCCATGTCGTGTCCCCACGCGCGCCGCTTTCGCTGCCGGGGTGGCCCGGGTATCACTGGTATGTCGTCCCGCGGGTGGGCTATCCGGACCCCGACACGTTCCGAGCCTCGTATCGCGAGCTCAGCGGCGCTGCACGACGAGCTCTGGGAGCGGACCGGCGTCGGCCCGGACCGCACGGTGCTGGGGGGCTTCTCCATGGGATCGGTGATGAGCTACGCGCTGGGCCTCGGTCCCGACCGTCCGGCACCGGCCGGGATCCTCGCCTTCAGCGGGTTCGTCCCGACGGTGGAGGGCTGGCAGCCGGACCTGGCCACTCGCACCGGCACGCCGGTGTTCATCGCCCACGGTCGCAACGACCCCGTGATGAACGTGGAGTTCGCGCGCCAGGCCCGCGAGCTACTCGAGGGCGGCGGGCTGCCCGTGAGCTACCACGAGTCCGACGCCGCGCACCAGATCGACCCGGCACATCTCCCGCTCGCGCGCGAGTGGATCGACGAAGCGCTTCCGCCCTCGCGCTGAAGCCGCCGTCGGGGGTCGGCGAGCACCTGCGATGCGGGCGGAGGGAGTCGAACCCCCAAGCTCTCTCGAGCACCGGGACCTAAACCCGGCCTGTCTACCAGTTCCAGCACGCCCGCGCGGACATGCCGATTCTAGGTCCCAGCCATTGCCTTGCATCGGCGCCGTGGCGCCCCGAGCGGGTGTAGAGTCCTCGCGCGATGGCCGACACGGTGCTCGTGCATCCGAACCGGGACAAGAGCAGCTCGCAGGTAACGAAGACCATCGTCATCGTGCTCCTCGTGGTGAGCGCCGCGCTGATCCTGATCGTCACCATCGGTGGCTGGGGGCACCTGCAGGGAGCGCAGCCGATCTCGTTCGCGTACGCGCTCGTGTACCTGGTGATGGCCTGGGTGGTCGCGCGCTGGAACCGCGGCGTGCTGCCCGTGGCCGCGGCCCTGGCGATCCTGTTCGCGGTGATCGCGGCCGTTGCCGGGCCGGCGTGGTTCGCGCGCGACAAGGCCGGCTTCGACAACCCGGCCCTCGATCCGTCGCTGCTCGGCATCCTCACGCTCAGCCTCGTGCCCGTCCAGCTGCTGCTGGCGGCCTTCGCGATGAGTGCGTTCCAGCAGCATTGGAACGTGGAGGTGGAGGTCACACCGGAAGAGGCCGACCGCTACCACGGCGGCGGGATGTCGGGCGGCCAGTTGACGCCCGCCCAGCCTTAGACTCCTTCCAGGCGGCGGTGGAGGAATTGGCAGACTCGATGGATTCAAAATCCATTGCCCGAGAGGGCGTGTGGGTTCGAGTCCCACCCGCCGCACTGCAAAGCTCCGCCTCGCGCCTAGTGCGACGAATCGGGGTGCTCGCGGGTGCCCAGAGCGAGCCCGGCGTACACCTCGAACACCGCCCGTAGCTCGGAGGACTCCACCTCGAGGAAGCGCACCGGCAGGCTCGCCACCGCCTCCTTCGCGCGGGCGAAATAGGGCACGAAGGGGTCGCTCGTGGCGAGGCGCGCGGGCGGACCGTCCACGTCGATCCCCTCGCGGGAGGCGGCGCGCCGAGCGATGTCGAAGGCCAGCGTGGCCTTCGTGTGGCTGGACGACGGCCGGCATTGCTCGGCCAGCCGCCTGCGCAGGTCGAGCGCCTGGCCCACGTGCACCGGCTCGTCGTGGCGCGTGAAGAGGTACACGCCCGGCGCCGTCGGGAATGCTCCCCTGCTCGCCGCGGGGAGCGGCGGGCGCATCCCAGAGCTCCGTGAGGAGCGGCTCCAGCCGAGCGATCACATCGTCGAACGCGGCCACGCCGGCCGATCGTATCGGTGGGCCGGACGGCCCACTCGGAGACGGCACGGGTGCGCGCCGGCTCGGCTCGGGCTCGGGCTCGGGCTGGGGCTCCGGCTCCGGCTCTGGAGCTGTGGGGGGCTCCGCCGTGGGAGCCTCCGCGACCTCGAGCGGCTCGTCCTCGATCGCGCCGTCCTCGATCGCGCGCCACGCGCCCCAGGTCATGCCCGCCGTGGCGAGGAGCGCAAAGAACGGGCCGATGCGCCGGCCGGTCTCAGTGGCGGCAGTGTCGGCCGCTGTCGCAAGCCCGGGCGGGTCGAGCAGGCGGTACACGATCAGGAGCGCGCAGACGAGGCCCGCGCCGATCACCACCAGCGGCAGCGGCGTCCGGGCCGGGCTCGTCCCGAGCGGCCGGAGCGCCAGCAGCGCGAGGGCCGCCAGCGCGGCGAGCAGCAGCACGATGTCCACGAACGCGAAGGCGTGCCATGCGCTGACGCCGTCGCCGCGGACCGTCACGGCCGCGCGCCCCGGAAGGCGCACCGCGCTGTCGAGCCCGAACCAGGGCAGGAAGGTCGAGATGAGCAACAGCGCCCCGCCCGCTCCCGCTACGAGCTCGCCGGGACGTGGGCGTCGCGGGTCCACGGAGCGTGCACTCTAGATTGCCCGGTGACCCCATGGCCGCCGGTGAGCGAAGCGAAGTGCGCGGACGGTTGGACCCGATCGCGGAGGTGGAGGCACTGGCGGCGTTCACGGATCGAGCGCCGGGCAGCTACGGCGAGCGTGCTGCGGCAGGGCACCTCGCCGGACGGCTGGAGCGCCTTGGGCGCCCCGCGGAGATCGAGTCGCTCTCCACCTGGCCACGGGCCGTGGGCGGCCTGGCCTTGATCACGACCCTGGGCGCGGCAGCCGGACCGGTCTCGGTGTCGGCGCCGGCGGCCGGCCTCGGCCTTGCGCTGGGGGCCCTCGTGCTCCTCGTCCTGGAGGCGGTCACGCAGTTCCCGTGCGCGCGGCGAGTTCTCGGACGCAGGGCGTCCCAGAACGTGGTGTCGCTGTCGCCTGACGAGCGCCCCGGAGCACTCTTCCTGGTGGCCCATCTCGATGCCGGTCGCACCGGCTTCATCCACCGGCCGGGAGTCCGGCGCATGTACGCGCGCCTCGCCCGCCCGCGCCGGTTGCTCGGCGGGCCGCTCCAGCCACTCGGGTGGCTGCTGACCGCTGTGCTCGCCTGCTCCTTCGCGCGGCTTGCCGGCGTCGAGGACGCCGCCCTGGCCGCTGCGCAGTTCGTACTCACGGTCGCGCTGATCGCCACGCTGCTGCTGCTCGTGGACGTCTGGCTCTCGCCCACCGTGCCGGGAGCAGGCGACAACGCGTCCGGGGTGGCGCTCGCGCTCGCGCTGGCCGAGCGGCTCGGCGGCGCCCTCGACCACTTCAGCGTCAACGTCCTGCTCACCGGTGCCCAGGAGAGCGGGGCCGACGGGATGCGCGCCTACCTGCGCCGCCACCGCGGCGACCTGCCCCGCGACCGGACCATCGTCCTCAACCTCGACGAGGTCGGCGGGGGCACGGTCCGCTACACGCGCCGCGAGGGACCGCTCCTCGCCCTGCGCTCACACCCGCAGGTAGCCGCGCTCGCCGGCGAGATCGCCGCGGCGGCCGGTCCCGATGGGCCGCGCGCGCTCGACAACCGCGCGCCCAGCGACGGCTTCGCCGCGAGCTCGGCCGGCTACGCCGCGCTCACCGTCACCTGCCGGGACGAGCTCGGGCTTGCGCCCCGCCACCACCGGCGCAGCGATCTGCCCGAGTACTTGGAGCGCCGCTCACTGGCGGCCGCCGAAGCCTTTTGCGTGGAGCTGATCGAGCGGCTCGACGCCCGCGTGGGCGCAGAGCTGGACTAACCGCGCGTGGCGCCGAGCTCGACGAAGAAGTCGAGTGCCTGCGGATTCGCGAGCGAGTCACGGCTCGCGGCGCGGCCGGGGTCGCCGCCCATGAGGATCTTCTTCACGGGCACCTCGAGCTTCTTGCCGGACAGCGTGCGCGGCACCTCGGCCACGGCCACGATGCGGTCCGGCACGTGGCGTGGCGAGCAGTGCTCGCGCATGCGCGAGCGAATCCTCGCCTGGAGCTCGTCGTCCAGCTCGGCGCCCTCCGCCATCACCGCGAACAGCCACATCGTCGAGTCGGCCCCGTCGGCGGACGGCACGTCCACAACCAGGCTGTCGATCACCTCCGGCATGCGCTCCACGGCGCTGTAGAGCTCACTCGTGCCCATGCGCACGCCCTGCCGGTTGATCGTCGAGTCGGAGCGGCCGTAGATCACGGCGCCGCCGCGCTCGTTGATCTTGATCCAGTCGCCGTGGCGCCACACCCCGGGATAGGTCTCGAAATAGCTCTCCCGGTAGCGCCGGCCGGCGGGGTCGTTCCAGAAGTAGAGCGGCATCGAGGGCATCGGCTCGGTGATCACGAGCTCCCCCACCTTGCCGGTGAGCGGCCGTCCGTCCTCGTCCCAGGCCTCGACGGCGGCGCCGAGGCAGCGCGCCTGGATCTCTCCGGAGTACACCGGAAGCACGGGGCAGCCGCCCACGAACGCGGTGCAGAGATCGGTGCCGCCGCTGGTGGAGAAGAGCCACATGTCGCTCTTCACGTGCTCATACGCCCACTCGAAGCCCTCCGCCGGGAGCGGCGACCCGGTCGAGCCGAGGCTCCGGAGCGCCGACAGGTCCGCCTCGCGCGCGGGCTCCACGCCCTCCTTCATGCATGAGGTGAGGAACCCCGCACTCGTCCCGAAGCAGGTGACGCCGGTGGACTCCGCCAGTCGCCAGAGACCACGCAGGTCCGGCCGGCCGTCGTAGAGGACGATCGTCGAGCCGGCGAGCAAGCCACCGACGAGGAAGTTCCACATCATCCAGCCGGTGGTGGTGAACCAGAAGAGGCGATCCTCCGGCGTCAGGTTCGTGTGCAGCCGCATCTTCTTCAGGTGCTCGATGAGGATGCCGCCCTGCCCCTGCACGATCGCCTTGGGCAGTCCGGTGGTGCCGGACGAGTAGAGCACCCACAGCGGGTGGTCGAAGGGCACCTGCTCGAACCTGAGCTCGGCGGGCTCGCGCAGCAGCTCGTCCCATCCGGAAGGGACCATCACCGTGTGCTCGAGCGCGGGGATCCCGGCGGCGATCTCGCGCACGAGCTCCGTGCGGTCGAAGTCCTTGCCGGCGTAGCGGTACCCGTCGGTGGCCAGCAGGACCTTGGGATCGATCTGCGCGAAGCGGTCGATCACGGTGGGCGCGCCGAACTCCGGCGCGCAGCTCGACCAGATCGCCCCGATGCTGGCTGTGGCGAGCAGCGCGACCACCGTCTCGGGGGCGTTCGGCAGGTAGGCCGCGACGCGGTCGCCGCGCTCCACCCCCAGCCGGCGCAGCCCGGCGGCGCAGCGCGCCACCTGGTCCGCCAGCTCATTCCAGCCGAGCTCGGCGGGGGCGCGGTCCTCGCCCGCGTAGACGATGGCTGTGGCGCCCGGCCGCGCCATCCGCAGCACGTGCTCCGCGTAGTTCAGGCGCG
This sequence comes from uncultured Thermoleophilaceae bacterium, assembly GCA_963759625.1. Classification (GTDB taxonomy): domain Bacteria; phylum Actinomycetota; class Thermoleophilia; order Solirubrobacterales; family Thermoleophilaceae; genus JACVRW01. The sequence goes on from CAVXAD010000004.1 coordinate 212,067, forward strand.
CGCCGGGAAACCACTCGGCGCCCGGCATGGAGCGCTCGGCGAGGACTCGCTCGTAGGGCTGGGAGGCGAGGATGTCGAAGCGCTCCCAGAGCGAGCCCCAGAAGCCGTCCAGGTCGGCGACCGACCAGCGCCTCAGCTCCTCGTAGGTCGAGAGGCCGCGCTCGTCCAGGTAGCGCGCCATCTCCGTCTCACCCGCATCCGTGGGCTCCCAGAGCCGCATCCCCTCCGCCACGTGCCGGATTCTAGGGGCGAGGTTGACACCGGCACGCGCGGCGTCGATAGTCCGTTCTTGGTACTTCCTTAGTACTTATCTGGTCCTGAGGGCCCTGCAGGGAGGCGTCCGGCCCAGCCGCCCACCATCAGAACGGGGTCCTCCTGCTGCTCACCTCCCGCCACGGCAACACAGACAGGCGCTTACCGCGAGCCCTCGTGGTCTTGCTCGTGGTGGGCATGGTGGCCGTGGCGGGTTGCGCCAGCGGTGCCGTCGACCCGGCCACCGAGGTCACGGACGTGGCCGCCACGCTGCGGGCGCACGGCAAGACCGGCGGCGACAACCCCACCAAGTGGTGGTTCGAGTACGGGAAGACCACCTCGTACGGCACCAAGACCCCCCAGCGCACCGCCGGCACCTCCACCGCCCAGCAGAACGTGTCGGAGCGGGTGAAGGGCCTCAGCCCCGACACGACCTACCACTACCGGGCGTGCGCCTCCAACGCGGCCGGCTCGGGCTGCAGCGGCGACGGCGACCTTCCGCACAGGCTCGCCGGGACTTCTGCCCGGCTTCCAGGAGACCACCGCCTTCAGCAACCTCGAGACGCCGACCGCCGTGCGCGTCGCGCCCGACGGGCGCATCTTCGTGGCGGAGAAGCCCGGCGGCATCAAGGTCTTCGACGGGCTCGGAGACACGACGCCGACGACGTTCGCCAACCTGCGGACGAAGGTGAACCACTACTGGGACCGCGGACTGCTCGGCCTCGCGCTCGACCCCGACTTCCCCGCCAAGCCGTTCGTCTACGTGCTCTACACCCACGACGCGGAGATCGGCGGCACGGCGCCGAAATGGAACGACGCCTGCCCCGATCCTCCGGGTGGGAGCACGAACGGCTGCGTCGTGAGTGCCCGGCTCTCGCGCCTCCAGGCCCAGGGGGACCAGATGGTCGGCGCGGAGCAGGTGCTGATCGAGGACTGGTGCCAGCAGGGGCCGACGCACAGCATCGGCGACCTGCGCTTCGGGCCGGACGGCGCCCTCTACGCAAGCGGCGGCGACGGAGCGAGCCCAGACTTCGTCGACTACGGCCAGAACGGCATTCCGCGCAACCCCTGCGGCGACCCGCCCGCGGGCGTGGGCGGCGCCCAGTCCCCGCCGACCAGCGAGGGCGGCGCGCTGCGCAGCCAGGACCTCCGCACGACGGCGGACCCGACGAGCCTCGACGGCACCATCGTGCGCGTGAACCCGGACACGGGCGAGGCGCTTCCTACGAACCCGCTCGCCGGCCGCAGCGATCCCAACGCCCGCCGGATCATCGCCTACGGCTTCCGCAACCCGTTCCGGTTCGCGTTCCGCCCGGGCACGAGGGAGCTCTGGGTCGGCGACGTGGGCTGGAACAACACGGAGGAGATCAACCGCTTGGTCTCCACCACCGACACGTACGTCGAGAACCTCGGCTGGCCGTGCTGGGAGGGGACGGTCCATCAGGGTGGCTACGACGCCGCGAACCTCAACTCTGTGCGAGAGCCTCTACTCGGCCGGTGGGGCGTCCAACGCCGTGCTGACCTACGACCACTCGGCCAAGGTCACGCCCGAGGACACGTGTCCGGTCGGCGGATCGGCGGTCTCGGGCATGGTCTTCAACCCGTCGATGGGGATCCTCCCCTCGGAGTTCGACGGTGCCCTGTTCTTCGCCGACTCCGCCCGCGGCTGCATCTGGGCGATGGAGCGCGGCACGGGACCAGGTCCCGATCCCACGAAGGTCAGGTGGTTCCGCTCCGGCGCGTCGGTGCCGGTGGACATCCAGTTCGGGCCCGGCGGCGACCTCCTCTACGCCGACGTATATGGGTGGCCGGATCCAGCGCATCCACTACACGCTCGGCAACCAGGCGCCCCGCGCCGTCGCCAAGGCGACGCCCACCGCGGGCGACATCCCGCTGGACGTGAGCTTCGACGGCACCGGCTCCAGCGACCCGGACGGCGACACCTTCACCTATGACTGGGACCTCGACGGCGACGGCGCGTACGACGACTCGTCGGCGCCGCGCCCCACCTTTACCTACACGACGAGCGGCTCGTACCTGGTCGGCCTGCGCGTGACCGACGCCGGTGGCGCCTCGGCCACGGACGCCGTGACCGTCACCGCCGGGAACACCCCGCCCACGGCGGTGATTACCTCACCCACCACCGGCTTCACGTGGAAGGTCGGCCAGGCCATCTCCTTCGTGGGCAGCGCAAGCGACCAGCAGGACGGCACCCTGGCGCCGGCGGCGCTCAGCTGGTCGCTCGTGCTCCACCACTGCCCCTCCAACTGCCACGAGCACGGGCTCCAGGGCTTCGCCGGCACGGACCACGGCTCGATCCCGGGGCCCGACCACGAATACCCCTCCTACCTGGAGCTGCGGCTGACCGCCACCGACAGCGGCGGGCTCACGGACACGCGCAGCATACGGCTGGACCCGAAGACCGTGGCCCTCGCCCTCCGGTCGAATCCCAGCGGCCTGCAGCTGGCGGTGAACGGGCAGGTGACACCACGCCCTTCTCGCGGACGGTGATCGAGGGCTCGCAGAACACGCTCGGCGCCCCATCCCCGCAGACGCTCGCCGGAAAGACCTACGACTTCGGCTCGTGGTCCGACGGCGGGCTCGCCACCCACACCATCACGGCGCCCGCGCCGGCCACCTACACGGCCACCTTCACCCAGCGCTGAGCCGCTAGACGGGCGTGACCGCGTTCCGCTTCGCGGGCCAGGAGCGCTGGCGTCCCGCGTAGGCGGCGAAACGCGCGGCCAGCTCCGACCGAAGCTCCTCCGGCGCGATCACCGCGTCCACCACCAGCTCGGACGCCAGGTGGAGGATGTCGATCTCCTCGCCGTACTCGGCGCGCAGCTCCTCGGTCCGCCGCGCCCGCTCCGCGTCGTCCTCGATCGACTGGAGCTGGTTGTAGAAGACCGCGTTGATCGCGGCCTGCGGGCCCATCACCGCGATCTTGGCGTTCGGCAGGGCGAGGCAGGCGTCGGGCTCGTAGGCCGGGCCGGCCATCGCGTAGAGGCCGGCTCCGTAGGCCTTGCGGACGATCACCGAGATCTTCGGCACGGTGGCCTCGGAGACCGCCGAGATCATCTTCGCGCCGGCGCGGATGATGCCCTGGCGCTCGACCTGCGTGCCGATCATGAAGCCGGGAACGTCCGCCAGGAAGAGCAGCGGCACGTTGAAGGCGTTGCAGGTCCAGATGAAGCGCGCCGCCTTGTCGGCCGAGTCCACGAAGAGCACGCCGCCCCGCTGGCGCGGCTGGTTGGCCACGATGCCCACCACCTGCCCCTCGAGCCGCGCGTATCCCACGATCAGCTCCTTTGCCCAGCGCGCATGCACCTCGAGGAAGGAGTCCTCGTCCACCAGCGCGACGATCAGCTCCTGCATGTCGAAGGGCTTGTTCTCGTCCACCGGGATCGCCGGCAGCGGCGCCGCGGGCGCGGCGGGCGGAGCCGGCGGCGGGTCCTCCTCCCAGTGACGCGGGAAGTAGGCGAGGTAGCGCTGGGCCAGCTCGATCCCCTCCTCGTCGGACTTCACCAGGAAGTGGCCGCACCCCGACACGCCGGTGTGCATCCGAGCGCCGCCCATCTCCTCCAGGGACACGCTCTCGCCGATCACCATCTCCGCCATCCGCGGCGAGCCCAGGTACATGGAGGCATTCCCGTCGCGCATGATCACCACGTCGCAGAAGGCCGGGATGTAGGCGCCGCCGGCGGCGCTCGGCCCGAAGAGCACGCACACCTGCGGGACGACGCCGGAGAGCTTCACCTCGGTGTGGAAGATCCGCCCGGCGCCGCGCCTGCCCGGGAACATCTGCACCTGCTCCGTGATGCGCGCTCCCGCGGAGTCCACGAGGTAGACCATGGGCACCCGCTGGGCGAGCGCCTGCTCCTGCACGCGGATGATCTTCTCGACCGTCTTGGGGCCCCAGGATCCCGCCTTGACCGTCGGGTCGTTGGCCATCAGCGCCACCGGCCGGCCGGCCACCCTGCCCAGGCCGGTGATCACCCCGTCCGCTCCGAGGCCGTCCTCCTCCCAGTTCGCCAGCAGCGCGTCCTCCACGAGCGAGCCGGGGTCCACGAGCCGGGCCACGCGCTCGCGCGCCGGCAGCTTGCCCTGCTCGAGGGACTTGTCGTGGTGGCGCTGCGGCCCGCCGGCCCGAGCCCGGTCGAGGGCCTCTTCGAAGGTCGTCATCCGGCGGCCACCTTACTCAGGCGCACTAAAATCGAGAGAGGCCATGGCAAGAAAAACCTGGGTACTGGACACGGAGACGAAGGGCACCGGCGCCAACGTGGTGCCGCTCGAGAAGGTGCTCCGGAAGCCCGAGCCCAAGCCCGCGTCACCGCCCCGGCGCCCCCGGCGGGCGTCCGAGGAGCCGAAGCCACCCAGCCCACGCAAGCCGGCTGCGGAGCCGGTCAGGACCGCCGGGCCGCTCCCACCGGGCCACGTGCGCAAGAAGGCCACGGGCGAGCTCGGGCGCGTGCAGGAGGTGGACCCCAAGGCCGGCACCGCGACCGTGTTCTGGCTCAAGCAGGGCCGCGCCTCGACGGTGCCGCTGTCGGCGATCTCCCGCCGCTGAGGGCTCAGCCGAGCTGAGGGTTCGGCACCGGCTCCTCGCCCGACCAGTCGTAGAAGCCCGTGCCGCTCTTCTGGCCGTACCAGCCGGCTGCGAGCATCTTGCGCAAGGTCGGCGGCTGGGCGAAGCGGCGCTCGCGGAACTCGTCGAACATCACGTCGCAGATCGAGCCCAGCGTGTCCAGCCCCACGAAGTCGGCGAGCGTGAGCGGTCCCATCGGGTGCGCGGCGCCCGCCTTCATCGCCTCGTCGATCTCGGCCACCGACCCAACGCCCTCCTCGTAGGCGCGGATCGCGTCGAGCATGTAGGGGACCAGCAGGCGGTTGACGATGAAGCCGGCCTTGTCGCGCGTGGGGATGCCGAGCTTCCCGATCGACGCTGCGAACGCCTTCCCCACCTCGAAGGCCTCGTCAGACGTGGTGATCCCGCGCACCACCTCGACCAGCTTCATGACCTGGGCCGGGTTGAAGTAGTGCAGGCCGAGGAAGCGCTCGGGCCGCGAGGTGGCGGCGGCCTGGTTGATCACCGGCAGGGAGGACGTATTGGTCGCGAACACCGCCTCGGGCTTCACGACGGCATCCACCTCGCGCCACATCTCGAGCTTGAGGTCGAGGTCCTCGGTGATCGCCTCGATCACGAGGTCGCAGTCGGCGAGGTCGGAGTAGTCGAGCGTGCCCTGGATCCGGCCGCGCGCCGCGTCGGCGTCGTCCTGCTCGAGCCGGCCCTTCTCGACGGCGCGGGCGAGCTGCTTCTCGATCTTCCCGAGCCCCTTGTCGAGCTTGGCCTGCTCGACCTCGCGCACCACGACCTCGTAGCCGCCCTGCGCCGCGACCTGCGTGATGCCGTGCCCCATGAGGCCACAGCCGAGCACTCCGACCTTCCTTATCTCCACTAGCCTGCCTCCGTCTCAATAGTGCGGTGCGCGGCCGGCTGCGCACCGATCCCATCGTCGAGCGCGGGGAGCCTACATGTCACTGGTCAACGTCGAGGACGGCGGATCCGTCCGGCACCTCGTGCTCAACCGGCCGAACAAGCGCAACGCGCTGAACGGCGAGGTGATCCGGGAGCTGGGCGGGGCGATCGAGGCCGCCGCGGACGATGACTCGGTGCGTGTGGTGGTGGTGCGCGGCGAGGGCGCCATGTTCTCCTCCGGCATGGACCTGAACGACCTGCGCGACCTCTCCGAGCGGCCGGAGGGCCTGCGCGGCTTCCGGCGCGCGATCCTCGGCTGGTGGAACCTGCTCGAGGAGATGCCCAAGCCCACGATCTGCCAGATCCACGGCGCGGCGCTCGGCGGGGCGTTCGAGCTGGCGCTCGCCTGCGACTTCCGCACGATGGCCGAGGACGCCGTGGCCGGGATCCTGGAGGTGCGGGTGGGCCTGCTCCCGGACGTGGGCGGCTGCTCCCGGCTCCCTGCCGTGGTCGGCGTGGGCCGCGCGAAGGAGCTGATCATGACCGGCAAGGTGATCGACGGCCACGAGGCCCACCGGATCGGCTTCGCCAACCGGATCGCCCCGGCCGACGGCCTCGCGGAGGCCACCGACGCGCTGGTGGGCGAGCTGCTCGCGGCGGCGCCCAAGGCGGTAGGGCTGGCCAAGCGGATCATGGACGCGGCGGCCAAGCCCGCGCTGTCGGCCACGCTGGAGCAGGAGGTGGCGGCGCAGGAGCGGCTCGCGGCCACGGAGGACTTCGCCGAGGGCGCGCGCGCCTTCTTCGAGAAGCGCGACCCGCAGTTCGCCGGCCGCTAGCTCGTCGCCGGCTCGCGGGCGGGCCGGTTGGCCGCCACGTCCGCGCGGCCGGCCGCGGCCATCACGAGCGCCGCCAGCAGCGAGACCCCTGCCACCACCGCCCACGAGGGGCCATATCCGAGCCGGTGCGACAGGAGGCCGTAGAGCAGCGGACCGGCGGACGCCCCCACGTAGATCCCCGTCTGCGTGATGCCGGTGGCGGCGGCCGGCGCCTCGCGGTGGTTCTCCACCACGGCCAGGTTGAACAGCCCGGGCCACCCCCAGCCCAGCGCGAACGCGACCAGCGCGCCGATGACGAAGAGCGCCGTCGCGTCCGTGGTCATCAGCAGGAACCCGGCCGAGCCGAGCACGAGCAGCACCGCCACCGTGCCGTAGCCGTAGTCGCGCCGGCGGTCGGCGCGGGCACCGAGCGCGAGCCGCACCGCGAGGCTGGCCGCGCTGGCCAGTGCGGCCAGCAGGCCGGCCGTGCCCTCGGCGATGCCGGTGTCCACCGCCGACGCGATGAGGTAGGTGCCCACCGCATTGGCGCCGGCGCCTCCGAGCGCCGCCCCGACGGCGAGGAAGAGCAGCTCGCGCGGGGCGCGCGGGGCGGGCGCTCGCTCGGTGGGGGCATGGAAGCTGTGCGCCGCCGCTGCGAGCCACCAACGCCACCACCAGCACGAGGCCGCCGCAGATCGCGAAGGTGGCGCGCCACCCGAGCGGAAGGGCGATCGCGGGCAGGGCGAGGCCGCTCACCAGGATCGCCCCGGGTATGGCCGACTGCTTGATCCCGAATGCGAGCCCCTGACGGTCGATCGGCACCTGATCGGCCATGAACAGGTTGATCGCGGGCTGGTTCACCGCGTTCGCGAGCCCGGCCACGGCCAGCAGCGCGAACACGATCGCCAGCGTGCTGCCCACGGCAGCGACGGCGAACAGGCACGCGGCGGTGATGAGCACAGACGTCCGCATCGCCGCGAGGGCGCCGAGTCGTTCGGCGAAGCGCCCACCGGGCCCGGCCCCGACCGCACCGGCGAGGAAGAACACCGTCACCCCGCCCGCCACCGCTCCCACGCTCGCATCGAGGTCGCCGCGCATCTGGAGCGCGAGCGCCCCGACGAGGAATCCGGGGAGCACGGTCGCGGCTCCCACCGCCACCGAGAGGCCGGCAGCGCGCGCGAGCCTGGACACGCCCCGAGGCTACCGAAGCCTCAGGCGAGCCCAACGACGCTGGCCATGACCATCACCGGGAACGGGCGGACTACTCCGCGGGGGTCAGGCGCCAGGGTGGCCGGCGATCGCCCAGGCCGCGGTCACGCAAGCGTCCAGGGAGCCGTAGTCCACCCGATCGGGCGTATCGCCCGGCAGGTGGTAGTTCGGGAAGCCGCCCGCGCGAACGGAGAGGATCGAGACCGCCGGCAGGCCGCCGAGGCGGGCGAGCACGGGGTCCGTCCAGGCGCCGAGCCGCCAGCGGCGGAGCCTCACGCCGGCGCCGTCGGCCGCGCGCTCGGCGAGGGCCACGTCCTGCTCCCGGTAGCGGACGGGCCAGATGCCACCCTCCCCCTCCAGCACCACAGGCTCACCGGATCCGATCGTGTCGAGGCCCACGACGAGCGTGGTGGCGGAATCGAGCCGCTCGCCCTCCGAGCGCATCCAGGCCGCCATGCCGCCCATCCCGGACTCCTCACAGCCGCATACGAGCAGGATGACCTCGAGACCGGGCGGGCGCTCGCGCGCGAGGCGCGCCGCAACGGCGAGCACCCCGGCCACCCCGCTGGCATTGTCGTTCGCTCCGGGAACCGTGGCGCTTCGGGCCTGGTCGGCCGTGAGCGCCGTTGCTGCGGCCAGGAGCGCCGCCGCGACTCGGCGCGTGCGCCGGCCGCCCACGACGGCACCGAGCAGGGCCAGCTCGGGAAGCAGCGCCAGCGACGCGCGATGGCCGCTCCGCTCGGCCGCGGCGTCCCCGGCCGCGAGGAAGCGTGGGTCCCACATGAGGCCGGTGCGGGCGGCGTCGTGATGGGCCACGAGCACGACGGTCCGCGTGCGCGGGCCGCGCGCCGGCAGCCGCCCCACGGCGTTTGCGCCGTCACCGGCCGGAAGCAGGGAACGCGACCACTGCGCCCGGCCGCTGTAGTCGAGCTCGAACGACGCCAGCGTGGCCGCGGCGAGCAGCCGCCGCCCGCGGAGCGCCGCGAGCGTGCCGGCGGCGAAGTGAGCGCCCTGCGCGTACGCGAAGGTCGGCTGGTAGCGGAAGCCCTCCACGCGCACGTCCTCCGCGCCGAGCTCGCGCAGGCGACCCGCGGCCCACTCCGCGGACGCGCGCTCGCCGGCGCCGGCCGAGTCGCGGGTCATCCCGGCGAGCGCCTCCACGTCGGCGCGCAGGCCGGTCGCTTTCGCACCCACGGCGGTCATCCGCCCGCTCCCTCCCAGTCCACCGGCCCGGCGATGAGCACGTGGCTGCCGAGCGGGCGCCCGAGCACCCGTTGCGCCTCGCCGGCGGCGGCCACCAGTGCCGCGAGGTCGATGCCGGTGTCGTGCCCCATCTCGTGGAGCATGGAGACCAGATCCTCGGTGGCGACGTTGCCCGTGGCGCCCGGCGGCACCGGGCAGCCGCCGAGCTCGCCGAACGACGACTCGAATGAGCACACGCCCGCCTCGAGCGCGGCGAGCACGTTCGCAAGCCCCTGCCCGCGCGTGTTGTGGAAGTGAGCGGTGAGCTGCACGTCCAGCTCCGAGGCGGCGCGCTCGAAGAACGCCCTCACCTGCCTCGGGTTGGCCATGCCGGTGGTGTCGCCGAAGGCCACCTCCTCACAGCCGGCCTCGGCCAGCCGGCGCGCGATCCCGAGCACGCGCTCCTCCGGAACCTCGCCCTCGTAGGGGCACCCGAACGACACCGAGATCACGCCCTCGCAGCGAAGCCCCTCGCCGCGGGCCCGCTCCACCACCCGCTCGAGCCCCGTGAGCGACTCCTCGACCGAGCGATTGACGTTGCGCCGGTTGTGCGTCTCCGAGGCGGACAGGAAGAGGTTCACCTCCTGGAAGTGGTCGCGCAGCTCGAGCGCGTTCTCGAGGCCGCGCTCGTTCGGAATCAGCACCGTGACCGCCACCGACTCCGGGATGTCGGCCCGGCGCAGTACCTCGGCGCCGTCCGCAAGCTGGGGGATCACGTCCGCACGGACGAAGCTCGTGACCTCCAGTCGCGGAACGCCGGTGCGGGCGAGCAGCTCGACGAGGCGCACCTTGTCGTCGGTGGCGATGACTTCGGGCTCGTTCTGGAACCCGTCGCGCGGTCCCACCTCGCGGATCGCGACCATCGCCACGAGGCTAGCCACCTACAGTCGTGCGAGACCGCCGCTCGCGCCGAGTGACTGGCCCGTCACATACGACGCGTCGTCGCTGGCGAGAAACGTGATCACCGCCGCCACCTCGTCGGGCTGGCCCAGGCGGCGGAGCACGGTCGATCCGATCATGTTCTCCACCAGCCGCTTGCCCAGGTCGCCGAAGGCCTCGGGGGCGGCCATCAGCAGCGGGGTCTCGATCGGCCCCGGCGCGACCGCGTTGCAGGTGATGCCGTAGCGGCCGTTCTCGATGGCGATGGCCTTCGTGAACCCGAGCACGCCGCCCTTGGCCGCTGAGTAGGCCGCGGATCCACTCGACCCGACCCGGCCGGCCTCCGAGGACACGTTCACGATCCTCCCGCGGCGGCGCTCCTGCATGCCGGGGAGGACGGCGTGGGTCACGCCGAGCACGCCCAGGAGGTTGACCTCGAGCACGCGCCGCCAGAGCGCCTCGTCGGTGTTCGTGAAGAAGCCCCACTCGTCGTAGCCGGCGTTGTTCACGAGCACGTCCACCGGTCCGAGGTCCGCCTCGACCGCGGCCAGGGTGCCGGCGATCGACTCGAGCGAGCGCACGTCGAGCTCGTAGGCGCGGCCGTCCACCTCGCCGGCCACCTCGCCGGCGCCGTCGAGGTTCACGTCCGTCACCGCCACCCGCGCGCCCTCGGCAGCGAGCCTCCGGCAGGTGGCCGCCCCGATTCCTGACGCGCCGCCGGTCACGAGCGCTGTGCGGTCCGCGAGTCGCAAGGCGCCGTCAGCCTACCGATCCCACGGCCGCCGATTACGACAGCCGTTAGGGTGGCCGCCCGGTGGACACGGTTCCCGTCATCGGCGGCACCGGAGCGCTCGGCTTCGCGGTGGCGCTCAGGCTCGCGCAGGCCGCGGTGCCGGTGGTGATCGGCTCGCGTGACGCCGGCCGCGCCGAGGAGGCGGCCGCGAAGATCCGCGAGCGCGTGCAGGGCGCCGCAGCCGCGGGCGCCGAGAACGGCGACGCCGCCGCGCAGGGCCCGATCGTGCTCCTCTGCGTGCCGTTCCGCGCCCAGTCGGAGAACCTCACGAACCTGAAGCAGGCCCTTACGCCGGGGCAGATTCTCGTGGACGCCACGGTGCCGCTGGCGGCGGCGGTGTCCGGCAAGGCCACGCGCCTGCTCGGAGTGCCCCAGGGCTCCGCCGCCGAGCAGGCCCAGGAGATGGTGCCGGAGGGCGTGACCGTCGTGTCGGCGCTGCACACCGTGAGCGCCCCCGTGCTCGGCGACCTCGAGCGCGAGGTCGAGGAGGACGTGCTCATCGCCGGCGACTCGAAGGACGCGAAGGTCCGGGTGGCCCAGCTGATCGGCCGCATCGCGGGCCTGCGGCCGGTCAACGCCGGCCGGCTCGAGCAGGCGCGCCATATCGAGGCGCTCACTCCACTGCTCATCTCGGTGAACATCAACAACAAGACGCACGCCGGCGTGCGCCTGACCGGCCTGCCGGAGCCCCGCTGGTAGCGCTGCTCTCGGGCGGCACGGGCGGCGCGAAGCTCGCGCGCGGCCTGGCGGAGCTCGACGACCTCGCGGTGATCGCCAACACCGGCGACGACACCGAGGCCTACGGCGCCCACGTGTCGCCCGATCCCGATCTCGTGACCTATTGGCTGGCCGACGCGATCGACGATCGCGGCTACGGGATCCGCGACGACACGTTCGAGGTGCTGGATGCCCTCGCCGCGGCCGGCCGCCCCACTTGGTTCCGTCTCGGTGACCGCGACCTGGCGATGTGCCTGATCCGCACGGAGCTGCTCAAGGCGGGCAGGCCGCTGACGGAGGCGCACGCCGCGGTGGTGGAGGCGATGGGCGTGCGGGCGCGAGTGCTGCCGATGTGCGACGAGCCGGTGTCCACCTGGGTGCGCTCACGGGATGCCTGGCTGCCGTTTCAGGAGTTCATGATCGTGGGCGGCGCCGCCGGGCCCGTGGAGGGCGTGGAGTTGCGCGGGACTCGAGGAGGCCCGGCCCACGGAAGCGGTGCTCGGCGCGATCGCCGAGGCGGACGCGATCGTGCTCGGGCCGTCCAACCCGGTGATCTCCATCGGCCCGATCCTGGCGGTGCCCGGGATGCGCGCCGCGCTGGCCGCGGCCGGGGCGCCGGTGGTGGCGGTGAGCCCATTCGTGGCGCGGGCATGCGGTCAAGGGCCCCACGGAGTCCTTCTGCGCGCAGGCCGGCATCGAGGCGAGCGCCGCCGGGATCGTGGCGCACTACGGCGACCTCCTGGATGGGATCGTGGCCGACGAGGAGGTGACCGGCCTGCCGTCGCTGGCGATCGACACGCTGATGGACACCCCGGCGGACCGGCGGCGGGTGGCGGCGAGCGTCCTCGAGCTCGCGCGTGGCCTGTAGCCCCCGGCGGCGCGCGATGGCCGTTGCGGAAGCACCCGGCTCGGCCGGGTGCGCACCGATGGTTATCCTCGCCCTTCGCCGGACCGATGAAGACCCTCGCGATCCTTCCCGTCAAGACGTTCGGCGCCGCGAAGCAGCGGCTCGTCCCGGCGCTTCCGCCCCGCGGCCGCCGGTCGCTCGCCGAGGCGATGGTGGCCGACGTGCTCGCCGCTCTCGGCCGGGTGGCCGGCCTCGGCGCCGTGGCGGTGGTCACCGCCGACCCGCGTGCCCGCGAGGTGGCGCTCGGCCTGGGCGCCGAGGTCCTGGAGGACACCGAGCGCTCAGGGCAGTCCGCGGCGGCGCTGATCGGGATCCGGCACGCGCTGGCCACCGGGTTCGGCCGGGCTCTGCTCGTGCCCGGCGACACGCCGCTGATCGACCCCGAGGAGGTGGCGGCACTCCTCGGCGGGGCAGGCGCGGCGCCCTCCGTCACGATCGTGCCCGACCGCCATGGCACCGGCACGAACGCCCTATTGCTCGACCCGCCTGACGCGATCGCCCCGGGCTTCGGTGCGGGGAGCTTCGAGCGCCACAGAGCGGCCGTGGAGGCCGCCGGCTCGAGGCTCCGCGTGGAGCGCCCGGGCACACTGGTGCTCGACGTGGACACAGGCGACGACCTGCGCCGCCTGGTGGAGGCGCTGGACGAGCGTCCGGACAGCGTGGCGCCCGCCACCCGCGCGGCGCTCCGGCCACTCAGGGTGACGGCCTGAGCCTCTCCGTCTTCGCACTGCCGCCGCTTCCCGAGGTCCGTCCCGGCGACGACCTGGCCGGACTGGTGGCGGCGGCCGCCCCCGCCGACCTCGCCGACGGCGACGTGCTCGTGATCGCCCACAAGGCGATATCGAAGGCCGAGGGGCGCGTGCGCCGGCTCGCGGACGTGAATCCCGGGGACCGCGCCCGGGAGTTCGCGGATGCGCACGGCAAGGACCCCCGCGTCGTGCAGGCCGTGCTGGACGAGACGGTGGAGCTGCTGCGCTCCGAGCGCGGCGTGCTCGTGTGCGTGACCCGCCACGGGTTCGTGTGCGCCAACGCGGGAGTGGACCGCTCCAACGTGCCGGACGACGACTCGGTCGTGCTCCTGCCGGAGGACCCGGACTCCTCTGCGCGCCGGCTGCGAGCCGGGGTGGCGGCGGCCCTGGGCGTGCGGCCGGCCGTGCTCGTGACCGACTCCTTCGGGCGGGCCTGGCGGCTCGGCCAAGCGGACGTGGCGATCGGCGCCGCCGGCTTGGTCGCGCTGGACGACTGGAGCGGCCGGCTGGACCAGCACGGCCACCCGTTGCAGGTCACTGCGATCGCGGTTGCGGACGCCGCCGCGGCCGCCGCCGACCTTGTGCGCGCGAAGGACTCCCGCCAGCCCGTGGTGGTGGTGCGGGGGCTCGAGCGCTTCGTGACCGCCGACGACGGCCCGGGCGCGGCGGCGCTCCGCCGCCCCGCCGCGGAGGACCTGTTCCGCTAGCGGGAGGCGGGGCGGTGACGGCGGCTCCGGAAGCGGGTAGCGTGGGTGCCGGTGGCCACCGGAGCGGCGCAGGAGACGCGGGTACTCGAGAACTACGTCGGCGGCGGGTGGACGCCCGCCTCGTCGAGCGAGCGCCTCGACGTGACCAATCCGGCCACCGGCGAGACGCTCGCCCGCGTGCCGCTCTCGAACGCCGCGGACCTGGACGCCGCCGTGAGCGCCGCTCGCGCCGCCCTCCCGGAGTGGCGCGCCGTGAGCGTCATCGAGCGCGGCCGGCGCCTGTTCGGGCTGCGCGAGGGGCTCGATGCCCGGCGCGAGGAGCTTGCACAGTCGGTCACGGCGGAGATGGGCAAGACGATCGGAGACGCGCGGGCGGAGGTGGCCCGGATGATCGAGATGGTCGAGGCCGCGTGCGCCGTGCCCACCACGATGCAGGGGCGGATCCTCGAGGACGTGGCGCGCAACGTGGACGCCGAGACGGTGCGCCAGCCCGTGGGCGTGTGCGCCGCGATCGTGCCGTTCAACTTCCCGGCCATGGTGCCGTTCTGGTTCCTGCCGTTCGCGATCGCCTGCGGCAACGCGTTCATCCTCAAGCCCTCGGAACAGGTGCCGCTGACCCAGCAGATCGCCTTCGAGGTGCTCCACTCGCTCGAGCTGCCTCCCGGCGTCGTGAACCTGGTGAACGGCGGGCGCGAGGTGGTCGAGGGGATCCTGGAGCATCCCGGCATCGACGCGGTCTCCTTCGTGGGCTCGGCGCCGGTGGCGAGGATCGTCTACCAGCGCGCCGCGGCGAGCGGCAAGCGCGTCCAGGCCCTCGGCGGCGCCAAGAACCACATGGTCGTCATGCCCGACGCGGTGATCGACCGCACCGTGGGCGGCATCATCGGGTCGGCCTTCGGCGCCGCGGGCCAGCGCTGCATGGCGGGCTCCGTGGTGGTCACGGTGGGCGAGGCGAGCGAGCGCCTGCTCGAGCCGTTGCGGGCGGCCACGGAGGCGCTGCGGGTGGGCGACGGCGCCGACGAGGCCACGGACGTGGGCCCGGTGGTCTCACCCGCTGCGCGCGACCGGATCCTGGCGGCGATCGACCGCGCCCTGGCCGACGGCGCCACGGCGCTCGTGGACGGGCGCGCGGCCATGGACGAGGACGCCGGGGGCGCCTTCGTGGGCCCGACGATCCTGGCCGGGGTCCGGCCGGACATGGAGGCCGCGCGTGAGGAGATCTTCGGCCCGGTGTTGTCGATCGTGCACGTGGACACGCTCGACGAGGCGATCGCCGTGGTCAACGGCAGCCGCTTCGGCAACGGCACCTCGATCTTCACCGAGTCGGGCGCGTCGGTGCGCCGCTACCGCCATGACGTGGAGGCGGGGATGGTGGGCGTGAACATCGGCGTCGCGGCGCCGGTGGCGTTCTTCCCCTTCTCGGGCTGGAAGGACTCCTTCCTCGGCGACCTGCACGCGCACGGCCCCGACGCGGTCGAGTTCTTCACCCGCAAGAAGACGGTCACGAGCCGGTGGTTCTCGAGCGGCCAGGGCGGCGGGCCGTACTTCGTCGAGAGCTAGAGCGCGCGCCCCTCAGCGGCGCGTCAGGCGCAGCACCCCCGAGGCGCTGTCGATCGTGAGCCGATCGCCGCTGCAGGTGACGGTGGCCCGGCCATCGGGCACCACGGCCGGAGCCACCACGGACACCGGCAGCTCGAAGGTCTGGCCGAGTCCCGCCAGCGTCACGCTGCCGCGGGAGCCGGTCTGGCGGAACCTGAGGCGCTCGCCGCGGGCGCGTACCAGGCGGCCGCGCGCCGAGCCGTCGACCTTGAGGGTGCCCTGGATGCCCATCGCCGTGCCGCGCATGGGCCTGCGCCCGACGCCGCGCATCGTCCACCTGGAGCCCGTGAGCTCCAGCGCCAGCCCGCGGCCGCGTCCGGAGAGCTCGAGCGGTCCGAAGGGTGAGTCGAAGCTCCGCTTGCCCACGAACGACGAGCTCACGTAGCCGCCCCTCAGGCAGCCGCGACCGGGCGATACCTGCGGTGCGCTGCTCTCGGCGGTGCCGGTCGCGGCCGCCGCCTCGCCTCGCCCGTCGTGCCCCTCGGGTGCCGGCTGCGGGCTCTCGCTCGTGGCGGGTGGCGCGGTGGTCGTGGACCTCGCGCCGTCGGGAGCGCTGCGCACGTCCGCCGTCTTCTCGTCGTCACCGCCGCAGCCCGCGACTGTGAGCGCGGCGGCCACCGCGACCAGGGTCAATCGAGTACCGGCCACCCTTCAGGTTGTAACGGACAGCCGGAGGAGACGACCACCCGCCACCAGCCCGCGAGCATCCCGAGCAGCCCGAATCGCGGACGGACGTGCCAGTCGCGGCAGCCGGGCTCGCCGATGTCCGCGTGCGAGACCCGCACCCAGGGGTGACTCGCCGGGTCGGCCAGCATCTCCTCCATCAGCCGCCGGTTGTGCTCCTCCGCCACCAGGCGCTCGCCGAGCTCGCGTCGCGAGCGTGCCAGGGCGTGGGCGAGCGCGTCCCTGAGCGCCTCGAGCTCGCCCAGCGAAAGCAGCTTGGCCGGACCGCCGGCCACGCCGGCGGGCGACCAGTCGGCGCGCGGCCACGCGGAGCCGCCCAGCTCGGTGAGCTCGCGCTCCAGCCGCGCCACCTGGGTCCTGAGCGCACGCCGGGCCGCCGCCTCGCCGATGGCGGGCCGGGTACGCGGAACGGCGACGGGCTGGGGGGCCTGGGCGATCATCCGCCGATCGGCGCCCGCGGGTTGGAGCCCCAGAAGATCTGCGTCCCCACCATCCCCACGATGTGGACGAGCACGGTGTTGAGCACCATCGACTTCGCCGTGGCCGTGCCCACACCCACCGGGCCGCCTCCGGCGTTGTAGCCGTAGTAGCAACCCACCAGCACGATCACGGTGGCCATGGCCATGCCCTTGATCAGGCTGAAGAGCAGGTCGGGTGGGTTCTGGAACATCCAGAAGATCAGGAAGTAGCCGCCCGAGGACACCTCGCCGATCTGCTGGACCACCGCGACGTAGGAGGCCAGGAAGCCGGCGCCCACGGCGCCGATGTAGATGGCCGGCAGCACGAGCCAGGCGCCGAGCAGGCGCGTTGCGCAGAGGAACACGAGCGAGTTGATGCCCATCACCTCGAGCGCGTCGATCTCGTCCGAGATCCGCATCGCGCCGATCTCGGCCACCAGTCCGGTGCCGACCTTGGCGGACATCATGTAGCCGAAGGCGTAGGGCATGATCTCGCGCAGGTCGCACCAGGCGGCGAAGACCCCGGAGTTGGACGGGCGCCCCGACGCTGCGGCTGAAGTAGGCCCCCTCGATCCCGCACTGCAGCCCGAGCAGGAAGGCGAGCCCCCAGATCACCATCGCCGAGCCCAGGATCAGGATCCCGGCCTGGCGCAGCGTCTCGCCTGTGAAGCGCAGCACGCGACCGCTGAAGACGGCGGCCACGACGGTCCCGGCGAAGCGGGCGATCTCGCCGAACGAGGCGATCAGGTCGCGGGGAACCGTGAGCCAGGTCATGACGGCGCGAGCGGGCTGTCCGCGAAGAAGAAGAACCAGATCGCGATCAGCAGGAGCGCGGCAACCGCCGACGCGGTCATCGACACGTCCATCAGCGTGCGCGGGCCGCGCGCACGGCGGAGCGTCTCGCGCTCCGCGCTCGAGCTCGCGAGCCACGCAGAGCGGTGCGGCGGGCCGGCGGGGCCACCCCGCATGTCCTCGTACAGCGCGTTGAGGCGGTACAGGAGCCAGCCGAACGCCACCATCGACAACGGGATGCCGAGGAGAACGACGAAGAGGAACGTGTCCGCGCTGTCGGTGACCTCCCCCGCCACCCACAGCCCGGCTGCGGGCAGGCCGATCCAGAGCACGGCACTCCCCACGACCACGCCCACGGCCAGCAGCGCCACGGCAACGGCTCGGCTCACACGCTCGCCCAGCTCGAGGAGCTCCTCCGTCATCACTTGATCACGGAGATTTCGGGGTGGGTGGCGAGCAGGGTTTGGGTGAAGACGTAGTTGAAGGCGAAGATCGCGAGGAAGGCGATCACGACGCCCTGGTTGACCGAGCGGCCGACGCCTTCGGCGCCGCCGGAGGCGGTCATGCCCTTGTAACACGAGACGATCGCGATGATCGCCCCGAACAGCGTCGTCTTCACGACCGACCCCCAGAGGTCGGTCGTCGACGCGTTGTTCAACAAGGTCGCGAAGAACGGCCCCAACGGCGCGTCAAAGGTCAAGGTCGCCAACACGCCGCCGAAGATCCCGAAGATCAACGCATAGATGTTGAACAGCCCCGTCACCACCATCAACGCCAAAAACCTCGGCACGACCAGGTTCTTGATCGGATCGACGCCCAACACCTGCAACGCGTCGAGCTCCTCACGAATCTTGCGCGCACCCAAATCGGCCGTGATCGCCGTGCCGCCCACCCCCGCCAAAATGATCGCCGACGCAATCGGCGCGAACTCGCGGATCGACGCCAACACAAAAAACCCGCCCAACCGGTCGATCGCCCCGAACAAGATCAGGAAATTGCCCGCCTGCAACCCCGGCGCCCCATACCCAAACGCGATCGTCGTGATCATCAACGGCAACCAACACAACCGCAACATGAACAAAAACTGCTGCACGAACTCCGTCCCATACGGAAACGGCGGCCGCACCGCCGACACCAACGTCTTCCCCGTCAAAATCATCATGTCCCCAACCTGCTCCAACAGGGACTTAGTCGGCAGAAAAACGCGATCAGCAGCGGCTCGGACCATGACTGTGCTGCTTGTATAGCACAGTAAGTGCCAGCACAGCAACACTGTGCGCTAGGATGAGGCCATGGACCTGCGCGTCGACCGCGACGCCGAGGTTCCGCTCGGCACCCAACTGGCCTGGAAGCTGCGCTCCCTGATCGAGGCCGGCGAGCTGTCGCCCGGAGACCGCCTGCCCAGCGTGCGCGAGGCGGCGACCGCCGCGAGCGTGAACGTGAACACCGTCCGAGCCGTCTACGGCCGGCTCGAGCGCGAGGGCGTGGTGTCGAGCGAGCAGGGCCGCGGCACGTTCGTGCGCAAGGCCGGCGCCTCCACCCCGGCCGCGGGCGGCGAGCTGGACGCCCGCCGCGCGCTGAGGCGGCAGATCGCCCGTCTGGAGGCCGAGCTCGCTCGCCGGCCGCCGCCGCCGAGCGAGGCGGACGGCTCGTCGCGGCGCACGCCCGCCGGCGGCGCCCTGCTGTCGGCCGGGCAGCTCGAGGACGTGCGCGACGGGCTGCTCCTGCGCCTGCGCGAGCTCGACGACGCCCGCGCCGAGGTCATGCGCCGGCTCGACGAGCTGCCCGCGGCCGAGGAGCCGTGCCCGCGACGACGGCCGAGCCCCTCGAGCTCGAGCCTCACCGGCGCGCGGGTCCGCTGGGTCGGCGCCTAGAGGCTCTTGGCTACTGCGCCATCGGGTCCGGCTGGCCCAGCTCCGTGATCCTCGGCACCTCGTAGACGCCGCCGGGCACGCCGCCGAGGCCGATCACGCGCATGCCGTCCTCGCCCGGCCACAGCTTCCGCCTCACGTTCGGCCCCACGCGGATCATCACGTCCGGATCGAGCGCGTGGCGCTCGCCGTCCAGCTCGATCTCGCCCGAGCCGCTGACGATCACGTAGACCTCCTCCTGCCCGCTCTCCGCGTGGTCGTGCTCCGGATAGAACGTCAGGTTGGCCGGCAGGTCCATCACCTGCAGGCCGAACGAGGTCACCCCGAGCTCCGCCCGCGCCCGCTTCATGGCGCCGAGGTAGTAGGTCTCCATCTCGTCGATGCGCTTGAGGGTGTAGTCGCTCATGGCGGGATCCTATGCCGCGACCGGAAGCTCGAAGCGGCGGCGGATGTCGTAGAGCGTGCCCCGCTCGGCGGCCGGCCTGCCGGCCGCGTGCGCCGCCCCGATCAGGTCGGCCGGGTCGAGCTTCACGCCGTGGTAGGACCCGGCCAGCCGGCTGATGTTCTCCTCCATCAGCGTCCCGCCCAGGTCGTTGACACCCCAGCGCAGCGCCTCGGTGGCCGCCTCCAGCCCCATCTTCACCCAGCTGGCCTGGAGGCTCGGCACGCTGCGACCGAGCGCGAGGCGGAACGCGGCGGTGTGCTTGAGGTTCTCCTCCGTCGAGATCTCCTCGATCCCGTGCGTGCGCCCGAGCAGCGTGTGGAACGGGATGAAGGACAGCGGCACGAACTCGGTGAAGCCGCCGGTGCGCTCCTGGAGCGCGCGCACCACGCGCATGTGCTCGGCCAGCTCCCAGGGCTCCTCCACGTGGCCGAACATCACCGTGACGGTGGAACGCAGGCCGGCGGCGTGCGAGGCCTCGATCACCTCCACCCAGCGCGCCACGGGGAGCTTGTTGGGCGAGATCCGCTCGCGCACGCCGTCGTGGAGCACCTCGGCGGCGGTGCCCGGCGTGGAGCCCAGTCCCGCTTCGCGCAGCCGCTCGAACACGGCGCGCGGCGCGAGCCCGGAGACGTCGCACATGTGCGACACCTCCATCGGCGAGTAGGCGTGCAGGTGGATGTGGGGCGCCGCCTCCTTCACCACGCGCAGCCAGTGCTCGTAGTCCTCGAGCCCCCAGTCGGGGTGGATGCCCGACTGCATGCAGATCTCCGTGGCGCCGTACGCCACCGCCCCGCGCACGCGCCGCTCCAGCTCCTCGCGGTCGTGCTCGTAGGCGTCCGGCGAGCGCTTGCCCTGGCCGAAGCCGCAGAAGGCGCAGCCGACCGTGCAGACGTTCGACACGTTGATGTTGCGGTTCACCACGAACGTGACCGTCTCCCCGGCAAGCTCGCTGCGCAGCTCGTCGGCCGCCTGGCGCATGTCCTCCACGGCCTCGGGCCGGGTCTCGGCAAAGAGCGCGGTCAGCTCCTCCTCCCCCAGCCGCGCGCCCTCGCGTCCCTTCGCGATCGCGCCCGTGACGAGGTCGCGCCGGATCGGGCGCTCCTCACGGCGCCCCGAGCCGCGCCGCGGGATGAAGCTCCAGTACTTCAGCTTGATCACGTCGAGCACGCCCTGGTCGATCCAGTCGGCGTCCATGTACTGCGGGTACACGCAGAGGCGCTCGGTGAGCGCGTAGCCCTCCGGCGCCAGGCGCTTGCGCATCCTGTGGACCGACGGGAAGGGATGCTCGGGCGAGATGTGGTCGCCGTTGGCGGACAGGCCGCCCAGGTCGGTCGCGCCCTCCTCCACGAGCGGCAGCCACCAGTCCGAGAGGTTGGGCGGGATCTGCACGCCCACGTCGGGCATCAGCCGGCGCGACTCGCGCACGAGCGCGCGCATGTCGTCGAGGGTCACCGGCGTGGCCCAGCCCGGGAGCGGCAGCGCCTCGCCGTGGGTGTCGGTGCGCTGCGCCTCGTCGGCGATCTGGGCCGGCTCGGCGCCGTAGTAGCGCGGGTGCGGCACGAAGTTCTGGAGGATCACCTCCTGGAGGTGGCCGTGCTCCGCGTGGAGCTCGGCCAGCGCCTCGAGCGCCTGCACGCGCTCCTCCGGCGCCTCCCCGATGCCCACGAGGATGCCGCTGGTGAAGGGGATGCGCAGCTCGCCCGCCAGCCGGATCGTCTCCAGGCGCCGCGCGGGGTGCTTCGTGGGCGATCCCTGGTGCGCGACCAGATCGGGGTTCACGGACTCGAGCATCAGCCCCTGCGAGGCGGTCACCTGACGGAGGCGCTCGAGCTCGTCGCGGGAACAGACGCCCACGTTCGTATGCGGCAGCATGCCGCGCTCGAGCGCCCGCTCGCAGGCCCAGGCCACGTACGCCACGAAGTCCGCGTGGCCGTACTCCGCGAGCCGCGCTGCCACCTCGGGATTGACCTCCGGCTTCTCGCCGGTCAGCACGAGCAGCTCCTTCACCCCCCGCCGCGAGGCGTCGTCGAGCATCCGCTCCACCTCGCCGGGCGCGTACAGGTGCGCCCGGTGGGTCGCGAACGCGCAGTACTTGCAGTAGCACCTGCACGTGCGCGACAGCGACAGCGTGAAGTTGCGCGAGAAGGTGACCCGGCGCATCGCGCCCGAGTCTACGACCCGCGCCGCACCGGCCCTAGCCGACCGGCTCGAGCCCCTCCGGGCCCTTGGCCCCCGGGGTGATGAAGAGGTGGAGGTAGGCGAGCGCCGCCGCAACCGCTCCGATCAGCGGGAGCGACCACGTAGGGCAACACGAAGTGCCCGAAGCCGCCCCAGCTGCCGGACACCAGCGCCGGCCCGAACGCGCGTGCGGGGTTGAAGCCCGCGCCGGTGAGCGGTCCCATGACCATCACGCCCACGCCGAGCACCGCGCCGATCGCCAGCGGGCCCAGCGCGCGGTCCGTGCGCGGGTCCACCGCCGCGCCCATGATGGCGAACACGAGCGCGAAGGTGCCGATGAACTCCGCCAGCATCGCGAGAAGGAGCTTGTCGTCGAGGCGGGGGCTGATGCCCACCGCGCCGTAGTTCACGAGCTCCGCGTTCGGGAAGTGGTTCAGGAGCAGCTTCACGATCAGCGCCGCCGCGACCGCGCCCGCGAGCTGGGCGAGGATGTAGATGACCGCATCCGCCGGCTTGATCTGCCGGAGCGTGACCATCGCCACGGTCACGGCGGGGTTGAAGTGGGCGCCGGAGACCACTGCGAGCGACTGGATCAGCACGAACAGGATGAAGACGTGCGCGAGACCGATCACGGACCAGTCGACGAACGGAACCGGTAGCGCCTGGCTGGGCAGCAGCACGAACTCCGACACGACGAGGCAGATGAAGAGGACGAGCATCAACGTGCCGAGGAACTCGGCCAGATATGAGGCGGATCCGCGCTCCTGCAACGTACGACCTCCTTCTTGCTGTCGGGAGCCAGCCGCTGGCTCCCCGGTCTCTGAGACGTAGGCTTCGCCGCGCTTGCGGTCTCGCCTCCTAACCGCCATCGGTCTTGTAGCCGCGCTTGCACTCGCGGCCGGCTGCAGCGAGGAGCGGCCGGGCCTCGACGGACGTCCGGCTCGCGCTCGACTTCCAGCCGAACGCGGTGCACTCCGGCATCTACACGGCTGTCAGGGACGGGGCCGACGAGCGGCACGGCGTGAACCTCGAGATCCGGGTGCCCTCGGCGTCCACGGACTCGCTGAAGCTGTTGTCCGCCGGCCGCGCCGACCTCGCGGTCGTGGACATCCACGACCTCGCACTGGCCCGCGAGCGCGGCAGCGACCTGGTGGGCGTGGGCGCGCTCGTGCAGCGCCCACTCGCGGCCGTGATCGCCCGTGCCGGCATCCGCCGCCCGCGTGAGCTCGCCGGGCGGCGGGTCGGTGTGACCGGGCTGCCCTCGGACGATGCGGTGCTCCGAGCGGTGCTGAAGCACGACGGCGCCTCGCTCGCCGACGTCCGTCGCGTGACGATCGGCTTCTCCGCGGTCCCGAGCCTGGTGTCGGGACGGGTGGACGCGGTCGTGGCGTTCTGGAACGCCGAGGGCGTGACCCTGCGCCGGCGTGGCGTGCACACGCGCGAGTTCCGGGTCGATCGCTACGGGGCTCCGCGCTACCCGGAGCTCGTGCTGGTCACCACGCGCCGCACGCTCGACGAGCGCCGCGACCTCGTGCGGAACACGCTCGACGCACTCCGAGACGGAACGCGCGAGGCGCTCGGACACCCGCCGACCGCCGTGAGCGAGGTGGCGCAGGCATCGGGTGAGCAGGAGCCGGTCGTGGCGGCGCAGTTCAAGGCCCTGGAAGCGGCGTTCCGGCCGCCGCTGCGCCTGAACCGGACGGCGCTGGCCGCCTGGGCCCGCTTCGACGTGCGCTTCGGGATCCTGCAGCGCCCGCCCGACCTCGAGCGGGCGTTCGCAACGCCCTAAGCGGAGCAGCGCCTCGACGAGCGCCGCCGCCTCGCGCGCCATGCGCGAGCGCGGCACCACGCGGTCCACGCCCGCCTCCTCGGCCTGCCGGCGCACGTCCACCTCCACGTGGGAATAGAAGGCGAGCGTGGGCAGCTCGCCCGTACGCGCCGCGCCCAGGCGCTCCTCGGGGTCGGCGGTCAGGTCCACCACCTGCACGTCGGCCGGGTCGTCCGGCGCCACCACCTCGTGGCCGGCCGCGCTCAGCGCCCCGCGGAGCTTCGAGCCGAACAGCAGATCGGGACACAGCAGCGCCACGCGCGCCACGGCGCCGCTACTGCGCCCGGCGGCGGGCGAACTCCTGGCGCACCGACTCGGGCCGGCCCCACATCGGCTCGACCTCCACCCGACCGGAGCGAGCCTCGCGGAACGCGAGCTCCCCGGTGATGCCTTGATCGTCGAGCAGCGCGAGCGTGCCCCGGACCGTCTCGGGTGCGGCTGCGTGCCCGAACTCGCGCGCGGAACGGAGGCGCCAGTGCCAGTCGTGTTTCGAGTACCCCATCCCGTTGATCTGCGCGAGCAGCGTGGCCGCCTCGATGTAGCGCTCCTCGTCGTCGATCCGCAGGTCCGCCTCGAGCTGCGTCCAGTCGGGAGGGAGCGCGTCGACGAAGGATTGGAAGTCCTCGGCGAGTGCCACGTGGGCGAAAGGCTACCGGCGGCCCCTACCCCGCGAACGTCTTGACCACCAGGAACAGGTTGAGGGCGATGATCAGGCCGGCCACCACGCTCGCGATCGCCGTGGTGAGCCAGGTGTTCACGAAGTCGCCCATGATGTCGCGCCGGCGGGTGAGCATCACCAGGGGCACCAGCGCGAAGGGGATGCCGAAGCACAGCACCACCTGGCTCGCGACGAGCGACTTCGTCGGGTCGAGCCCGATCGCCAGGACCACGAGGGCGGGCGCCATCGTGACCAGCCGGCGCAGCAGCAGCGGGACCGAGCGACGGATGAAGCCCTGCATGACCACCTGCCCGGCATAGGTGCCGACGCTCGAGCTGGAGAGCCCTGAGGCGAGCAGCGCGATCCCGAAAGCCACGGCCGCGCCGCCGCCGAGCTCGGCCTTGAACCCGGCGTGGGCTTCCTCGATCGAGTCCACGTCGATCACGCCGTGGAAGAGCGCGGCCGCCACCACCAGCATCGAGATGTTCACGAGCCCTGCGATGCCCATGGCGAGCCCCACGTCCAGGCGCTCGAACCGCAGCAGCTCGCGGCGCTCGCCGTCGTTCCAGGGCTGGATGCGGTTCTGAATGAGCGCCGAGTGGAGGTAGATCACGTGGGGCATCACGGTGGCCCCGAGGATCCCGGTGGCCAGCAGGATGCTCTCCGTGCCGGCGAAGGCCGGCACGAAGCCGCCGGCGATCCCCCCCGGGTCGGCGTCCACGTGGAGCACCTCCCACAGGAATCCCAGCAGGATCACGCCGAGGAGCCCCGCGATCGTGGTCTCGAAGCGGCGGTAGCCGCGCGTCTGGAGCCCGAGGATGCCGAAGGCAACCACTGCGGTGATGAGCCCGGAGGTGAACAGCGGGACGCCGAAGAGCAGGTTGAGAGCGATCGCCGCGCCCACGAACTCCGCGAGGTCGGTGGCCATGGCGATCAGCTCGGCCTGGATCCAGAGGCCGACGCTCACCCTGTGCGGGAAGTGCTGGCGGCAGAGCTCGGGCAGGTTGCGGCCGGTGACCACCCCGACCTTGGCCGAGAGGTACTGGATCAGCATGGCCATCAGGTTGGCCGCGAGGATCACCCACAGCAGCAGGTAGCCGAACTTGGCGCCCCCGGCGATGTTCGTGGCGAAGTTGCCCGGATCCACGTAGGCCACGGCGGCCACGAACGCGGGGCCGAGCAGCGCCAGGCCGTGGCGCATGCGCCCCTGGGCGCGCAGGAGCTCGAGCGGGCTCGGCTCGAACACGACCGACGCGCCCTCGAGCGCGGGATCGCCGGGGGACAGCGTGTCGGACCGGACTGCGGCAGGCTCCATCAGGCGACAAGCGCCCGCATCGCGCGGGTGAGGGTGCCGCCGAGCACGTGCTCGGACTCGTCGAAGCGGACCGTGAGGGGGCCCTCGAACGGCTCGCGCTCGAGGACCTCGAAGAAGTCGCCCGGGGCGATCCCGCGCCCCGCCAGGTAGCGCAGCATCTCGGGGTCGGAGTCGGACACGCGAACGAACACCCCGCGCGCACCCGGGTCGAGGTCGGCCAGCGCCCGGGTGGGCGGCTCGTTGATCTCGCCCTCCGGCGTGGGGATCGGATCGCCGTGGGGATCGTGCGTCGGGTTGCCGAGCTTTTCGGCGATCAGCTCGGACAGCTCCGGCGAGATCGCGTGCTCCAGCACCTCGGCCTCCTCGTGCACGCGGTCCCAGGGCATCCCGAGCGCCTCGGCGAGGTAGAGCTCGAGCAGGCGGTGGTGGCGCAGCACCTCGAGCGCCACGCGCTCTCCGGCCGGGGTCAGGCTCACGCCGTGGTACGGCTCGTGCGCGGCGAGCCCCAGCGACTCGAGCCGCTTGACCATCGCCGACGCCGACGCCGGTGACACCTCGAGCCGGTCGGCGAGCGCCGACGTGGACACCGGCTCGTCGCTGCGCCTGGCCAGGGACCAGATCGCCTTGGCGTAGTCCTGTACGGCGTTCGAGATCT
Source organism: uncultured Thermoleophilaceae bacterium (assembly GCA_963759625.1). Lineage (GTDB taxonomy): Bacteria > Actinomycetota > Thermoleophilia > Solirubrobacterales > Thermoleophilaceae > JACVRW01. The sequence goes on from CAVXAD010000004.1 coordinate 238,296, forward strand.
CGGGCCGCACCGCCATCAGACGCTCACCAGCAAGCCGGTCGCGTACATCACGAACAGGCCCAGCACGAGCCCGGCCGCCACCCCCGGCGAGAATGCGCGACCGTCGGCGCCGCGCGCCTGGCGCGTTATCTGGACGATCACCTGGGCGATCGCGCCGGCGCCGACGCCGAACATGAGCGCGGCGAGGCTCGGATTGAACGCCGAGGCGCCGATCCAGGCCCCCACGATGGCGGGACCGCCGGCGAGCAGGCCGAGGAGGACCAGGGTGCGCGCCCGCGGCGTGCCCGAGCGGGCGACCGGCGCGACGATGGCGAGGCCCTCGGTGGTGTTGTGGAGCGCGAAGCCGACGACCAGTGCGGCGCCGAGGGCGAGCGACCCCACCGCGTAGGCCGAACCGATCGCGAGCCCCTCCCCCAGGTTGTGCAGCCCGATCCCGAGCGCCACCAGGAACGCGGCACGCTCGCCGAGCTGGGCGGCGGCGCCATCACCTCCCCCGCGCTCGCGCAGCCAGGCGTCCACCCCCGCCAGCGCAAGGTAGGCCCCCGCGGCGCCGAGCCACACGAGCGAGGCGCCGCCCAGCGCCTGGGCGCCCTCGCCGGCGAGCTCCGTGCCCTCCAGCAGCGCATCGACGGCGAGGAACCCGAGCAGCCCGACGGTGAAGGCGAGCACGAAGCGCATCCAGCGTGGGTCCATCGTGCGCACCCACGGGAGCCAGAGCATTCCGATCGCCACGGGGATCACGCCCACGTAGAGGCCGATCAGCGCCATCAGCCCGTAGAAGCCGACATCGGCGTCCGGGGACTCCGCCGCCGCGTCGATCGCGTGATCGACGGTCGCGCCTGTCGAGGTGAGCAGCCTCACCTCGTAGCTCTCGCCCTCGATCCACGGGTACTCGACCACCACCTCGGACGCCCCGAGCCGGCCGATCTCGGCGTTGCTCTGGCTGAACGCAGCGAAGCCGTCGTTCACGATCGCCTGCGCAACGCGAACGGGATCCGCCCCGTCGTTGCGGAGGTGCAGCTCGATCTCGCCCGGCCGCAGCACGGCGCGCTCGACGGCGAGCTCCTCCTGAGGCACCCCCACGCGCTCGAGCCCGGGCGCGTCGAGCAGCACGAACAGGCCGATCGCCACCGCGAGCGCCACGAGCGGCCCGAGGGCCACGAGCCAGGCTGGACGGCGGACGGAGCTGGTGGCGGCCTCCATCAGTCCACCACTTCGAAGAAGCCCATCCAGCCCAATTCCGCGAACTCCGACACATGGGCGTGGAACATGAACTTCCCGGCGTAGGGGAAGCGCAGCTCGAGGATCCCGCGCTCGCCCTGACCCTGGACGACGGTGTCGGTGAAGTCGCGCGGCTCGAGCCGGGTGCCGGTCGGGTAGTAGTCGAAGAAGTTGGCGTGAATGTGGAACGAGTTGAGGAGGTCGAACTCGAGCGCGTTGACGAGGTAGATCCGGACCAGCTCGCCACGCTTCACGCGCACGGGCTCGTTCATGTACGCGAACGCGACGCTGTTGACGGCGTACACCTCGTTCGAGCGGTCGAAGTTGGTGTCGAAGCCGTTCATGACCATCACGAGCTCGTCGGCGTCGGCGCGCCCGTCCTTGGGGTCGATCACGAACGCGCCGTAGAGACCCTTCGCGATGTGCTCCGCCAGCGGCGTGGAGTGGCAGTGGTAGAGGTGGAGCCCGAACGGGGCCGCGTCGAACTCGTAGACAGTGGAATGTCCCGGCTCGACGTTCCCCGCGCCGAGACCCGGAACACCGTCCATCACGTCCCGGTGAATCCCGTGGAAGTGCATGGTGTGCGGGTGGCTCGAGCCGTTCGTGAAGCGCACGCGCAGCCGCTCGCCCTCACGGGCGCGCAGCGTGGGGCCCGGCACCCGCCCGTTGTAGGTCCAGGCGGCGTAGCGCACGCCCGGCGCGACCTCGATCTCGCGGTCCTCGGCCACGATCTCCCACTCGCGCACTCCGTCCCGGCGCGTGCCGCGGTCGAAGTCGCGCAGGATCGCGTGGGGGTCGAAGCCGTTCACGGCGGGATCCACGCGGCCTACCGCGCCGCGGTGACCGGAGCCGTGGTGCGAGGCCTTGTGATGGGCAACGGCGGCGGCCGCGGAGGGACTGCCGCCGTGCAGGCCCTGGTGCGGGATCAGCTCGTGGAGCACGGGAGCCGCGGTCACGGCGGCGGCCCCGCCCGAGTAGCCGCCGACGCGAAAGTCTATGCTCCCACAACTTGCGCATCGCCCTCTATTGAAGCATATTTTAGGCGTGACTAAAATCCCTGCAAATCCGCTCTCTGCACGATGAACGAGGGTGAGTTCAGCATCGCTTCCCGCCTCGCCGCCCCGCGCGCCGAGGTGTGGAGCCGGGTGACGACCCCGGAGGGGGTGAACGGAGAGCTGATGCCGATCGTCCGGATGACGCTCCCACGCGGCGTGAGCCGGCTGGATCCGGACTCCATCCCGATCGGCACGCCCGTGGGCCGCTGCTGGATCCTCCTGTTCGGGCTCGTGCCGATCGACTGGGACGACCTGACGCTCGTGAGCCTGGACCCGCCGAGCGCCTTCCTCGAGCGCTCGTCCATGCTGAGCATGCGCACCTGGGAGCACGAGCGGACCCTCGAGGCGACGGACGACGGCGGCTGCGTGCTGCGAGACCGTGTGCGGTTCGAGCCCCGGCTCCCCGTTCCCGGCCGCATGCTCCTACCGCTCTACCGGACGGTGTTCCGGCACCGTCACCGCCGGCTCCGTCGCCACTTCGGGGGGGTCCTAGAATCGGTGCGGTGATCGCCACCGCCGACTACGAGCTGCTGACGACGGGCGCCGGGCCTCGTGGACCGCTCGGACCGGACGAAGCTGCTCCTGCGCGGCGGCGACACGCTCGACTTCCTCCAGGGCCAGGTCACGAACGACGTGGAGGCGCTCACCGCGGGGCGTGGGTGCTACGCCGCGGTCCTGACCCACAAGGGCAAGCTCCGCACCGACCTGCGGATCCTCCGCGGCGAAGACTGGGTCTGGCTCGACTGCGACCCGATCGGCGGCGCGGTTCTGCTTCACATGGTCCGCACCTACAGCTTGGGCCGCGACGTGTCGTGCGCCGACCTGACGGCCGAACGCTCGATTCTCGCGCTGGTGGGCCCGGGCGCGGATGACGCCCTCGACGCCGCACCGCCAGAGGATGAGCACGCCTTCGTGGAGGGCGAGCTCGGGATCTACGTGCGCACGGCGCTCGGCGTGGACGTCATCTGCGAGGACGCGGACGTGGCCCGTGCTGCGCTCGGCATCCAGGAGGTCGGCGAGGAAGCGCTCGAGTGCCTTCGCATCGAGTCCGGCCGGCCGCGTCTCGGGCTCGACATGGACGGGGACACGATCCCGCAGGAGGCGGGCATCAACGAGCGCGCGGTGAGCTTCACGAAGGGCTGCTACGTGGGTCAGGAGACGGTTGCCCGCCTCCACTACAGGGGCAAGCCGAATCGGCACCTCCGCGGCCTGCGTCTCGCCGGACCGGTGGGCCGCGGCGACGAGATCCTGCTCGGCGAGCGCGTGGTGGGCCGTGTCGCGTCGATGTGCGAGTCGCCGCGATTCGGTCCGATCGCCCTGGCGCTGGTTCGCCGCGAGGCGGGGCCGGGCGACGAGGTGCTGGTGGCCGGCGTGCCGGGCACGGTGGTCGACCTGCCCTTCACCGGTGCCTGAGCGGCGCGCCCCACGCAGTCGGCACGGCCTGTCCGGCGCCAGCGCACTGCTCGGCGGCCCGCTCACGGCCGAGGCGGGTGCCGAGGAGCCGCGCCCTCCTGCTACCGCCTATGACGCCCGCAGCGGGACGCTCGACCTGCCGAACGGAACACCGCCGCCCGAGCCGCAGGCGCGCGAGCTGCAAACGCTGATCCCGCCGCCCGAGAGCGGACGCCGGATCGACGACTGGGGACGCTCGGAACGCGTGTTCGGGCTACTCGAGCCGCGTGCTCGACTTCTACTACCGCTACTGGTTCCGGGTCGAGGTGGAGGGCGTGGAGAACGTGCCCGCCGACGGCGGCGCGCTGATCGTGGCCAACCACTCCGGCGCGCTCCCGCCGGACGCCCCGATGATCATGCAGGCGATCCGCCACGAGCACCCGCGGCCACGGCCGCTCTACATGCTCGGCGAGGATTGGTTCAAGGGCTACCCCGGGGTGGGCATGCTGACCAACAAGATCGGGCTGGTGGGCGCCCACCCGGCCAACGCGCAGCGACTGCTGCGCGACGAGGGCCGCCTGGCGCTCGTGTTCCCGGAGGGCCAAAAGGGATCGCGCAAGCTCTACTGGCAGCGCTACCGGCTGCGCCGCTTCGGCCGCGGCGGCTTCGTGCGCACCGCGATCCGCGCCGGCGTGCCGATCGTGCCGGTGGCCGTGGTCGGGGCCGAGGAGGCCATGCCGATCTTCGCCCACGTGCCGCTGCTCCAGCGCCTCACCGGGCTGATCTACTTCCCCGTGAACCACGCCTTCCCCCATTTCGGCCTGGCCGCGGCGGGGATGTACCTGCCCGCGAAGTTCAAGATCCGCTTCCTCGAGCCGGTGGACCTGTCCGCACACGGGACCGACGCCGCCGAGGACGTGGCGCTCGTGCAGGGGATCGCCGAGGACGTCCGGTCGCGGATCCAGGCGGAGCTCGACTCGCTCGTGGCTGCGCGGGGCTCGGTCTGGTTCGGTTAGGGTTCGCGTCCGGAGGATGACCGCGAGAGGGAAGACGCCACGCGGCCCCGCGGCACTGCTGGCGGTCACACTCGCCGCATCGCTTGCGGCGTGCGGCGACGACGATTTCGAGAACAAGCCGCGTCAGCCCGTGCCCATCGAGCTCACGGGCGTGATCCAGTCGGACAGGGTCACCGTGTCGCCCGCGAAGTTCGGCGCGGGACCTGTGCTCATCACGCTGGCCAACCAGACCGACGATCCGCACTCGGTCACGCTCAAGGGCGGCTCGGTCGCCTCCGAGGTGGGTCCGGTGGCGCCGACCACCACGACCACCTTCCAGCGCACGCTCAAGCCCGGCGTGTACGAGGTGGCAGCGGGCAGTGCGGTGGCCGTGCCGAAGGAGATCAAGCCCGCGACGCTGCAGGTGGGTCCCGAGCGAGCCAGCTCGAGCGGCGACCTCTCCCTGCCCTGAGCCGGGCTCTCAGAGCTCGAGCTGGTCGTCGTCCTCCGCCGGCGGGCTGTCCGGCTCATTCCCCGACGAGCCCGCGAGCACGAGCGCGTCCACCTCGGCGAGGCGTCCTCGCACGCGTGCGGCCATCTCTTCGACCACCTCGTAGGCCCGGTCGATACCGGTCTTCGCGCCGGTGAGCTGGCTCTTGACCTTGCGAACGTCGTCCATGGCGTGGAGCGCCCGCTCCACCACGTCGTGCACGGCTGCGCCGTCGACGCCTTCCTGCCCGCCTCGCGCCATCAGCACCCGGGCGCGCGCCAGCCGGTAGGCCACCTCGAGGGCGAGCCCGTCGGGATCGTCCGGATCGAGTGCCACCAGCAGCTTGTCCCCGTTGTACTCGCGCAGGGGCTCGAGCTTGGCCGGCAGCTCCTCGGGGGTGGGCACCACCAGCACCGCGAAGTCCGCGTCGCGGCCGGCGAGGGCCCGGTCGAGCTCCTCGAGCGCCGCCGGCTTCGACAGCCGGCGGTCCTTGGCCTCGAACACCACCCGCCCGCGCGCCGGGCCGTGGCAGGCATCGATGTCCACAACCACGTCGCCGGTCTTGCCGGCGGCGCCGGGCTGATCCCCCACCGCCTCGGCCACGTCGCCCTGGCGCAGCGCCAGGGCGTCGATCGAATCCGCCACCGCCTCCTCGAAGGTCCGGCCCTTGGCGGTGCCGCGCTCGCGCTCGGCGGTGACCTCCTCGAGCTTCTCCTTCTCGTCGCGCAGCCCCTGAAGCTCCTTGCGCAGCTCGCCGAGCTGCTGCAGGAGAGCGCGCTCGGTCGCATGCGAGCGGTTGGCCGCCTGCGTGATGGTCTCGAGCGCACCGGCCTTGAAGTCCGCCAGCGGATTCGACCCGTCCGCGGCTGAGAACTGCCGCACGAGGTCCTCGCGCGACTTCACGAGCGCATCGGACACCAGCTCCCGCACCCGGTTCTGAACCGAGGCGGAGCTGCCTTCGCCGAAGAGCTTCTCGAGGTCGCGCGCCAGCCGCCCGCTCTCGGGCCCGAACACCTCGTCGACCTTGGTGCCGAAGTGCTCGGCAACCGTGCGCGCCTTGTCCGTGAACTCGCGCTCCAGCTCCCGCGACGCGCGCTCGAACTCGGTCTTCACGTACTCGGAGTTGGCCGCGGCCTGCTCGCGGTCGAGCACGCGGGCGCCGATCTCGATCGCGTCCCGCACCGTCTTGACCGGGTCGTCGCCGGCCTTGTCGCGCTCGCGCACCAGCCGGACGGCGCACTCGTCCTGCACGTCCAGGTCGTGCACCACGAGGCGGTCGCCGACGATTCCTACGCGTGCCTGTCTGAGGGGAGTGGCTGCTTCCATGAGGGTTCAGTCCCACCGTAGGGGCGGGACCTGACGGAACGGGTGCGAACGCCCAGCCGGGCGCCGGCTAGAGCCAGTCGCCCGGGAACACCGGGCCGATGCGCCCCGGGAAGCGCGGCACCACGGCGCGGGCGTGCCGGGCGGCGGGGCGGGGCTCGATCGCGCCGCGCAGGTCCTCGAGCGTCATCAAGAGCCGGACGCTCGTGGCGATCTGGAAGTCGGCCACGTTGTAGTCGTGGCCGCCGATCACCCCCTCGGCGATCAGCCCATCCACCCGGTCGAGCAGCCCGGGCACGGCGCGCAGGTCACGCCGCACCGCGTCATCGCTCGCGTGGTTGAGCCGCGCGGCGAGCCGGATGATGGGTGGGGCGGTGCGCGCCGCGAGGCCGGCGGGGATGCCGAGGTGCGCGCCCTCCAGATAGGTCTCGAGCGTGGAGCGGTCGCGCCTCAGCGCCGACCAGACGATCCGCCGCGGCACGGGCTGGAGCACCTCGTCCCCCCAGCTCTCGGCGGCCATCACCGCCTCGCGGTAGCCCGGCTCGGTGGGCACGAGCGGGTCGCCGGGGATCAGCGCGTCCAGGGCCAGGGCGATCGTCCGCGTGCCCTGGAGGCGCTGACCGTCGAGTCGCACCGCGGGCACCGTCATCCGCGGGAAGCCCAGCGCGCGCAGGATCACCCGGTGCACCCCCGCCACCAGGTCGAGGCGCCGCACCTCCACCCCCTTCTGCCCCAGCATGAGCTCGCCTGCGAGCGGCGGGGTGGGAGCCGGGCACACCGAAGAGCGTCGCGCGCACGGCGGCGCATCCTATGAGCCGCGCGCCGCCGGCAGCGTTCGCTGCGAACCGGTCGATCACGACGCATCTGCAATACTTGCTTGCATGCAAGCATCTGCCTCACTGACGGAGGCGGATCGGTCGACACAGGGCCTCACCGCCGACCTCACCGTGCTCATGAAGCATCTGCTGATGACACGAGCAGCGAGTTCATGGCCACGGTGGAGCGGCTCGGGCTCTCGTTCACGCAGGTGAAGACGCTGGGCGTGCTCCGCGATGCGGAATCGCCTCTGACCGTCAAGGACCTCTCCGACCGGCTCGGGCTCTCCCTCCCCGCGGTCAGCCGCGCCGTGGAGTCGCTCGTCCGGCGCGCCGAGGTCAAACGCGAGGAGGACCAGTTGGACCGCCGCTGCAAGCGCGTGACCCTCACCGCCGCGGGCGGCGCACCTTCGACCAGCTGGCGGCCCGCAGGGCCGCCGGGGTGCGCCGCTTCGTGGAGGGCCTCGACCCCACCGACCGCGACGCCCTCTCGGAAGCGCTACGGCCGATCGTCGAGAGGTACGTGACATGACCGCGCGCATTCGGCTGAACGAGGGCAACCGCCGCTGGTGGACGCTCGCGGCCATGTGCTTCGCCCTCTTCATGATCATGCTGGACAACACCGTCGTGAACGTGGCGCTGCCGTCCATCCAGGACGACCTGCACGCCTCCCTCTCCGGGATCGAGTGGACGGTCAACGCCTACACGCTCACGTTCGCGGTCCTGCTCGTGACCGGCGGCCGCCTGGGCGACATCTTCGGCCGCCGCAAGATGTTCCTCTTCGGCGTGGTGGTGTTCGCGCTCTCGAGCGCCGCGATCGGGCTGGCCCCCGACCAGCCCTGGCTCGTGGCCGGCCGCGCCGTCCAGGGCGTGGGCGCCGCCTTCATGATGCCGGGCACCCTCTCGATCATCTCCAACACCTTCCCCCCGGAGGAGCGCGGCAAGGCGATCGGCACCTGGGCGGGCGTGTCCGCGCTGGCTCTCGCGCTGGGCCCGGTGGTCGGCGGCGCGCTCACCGAGTACGTGTCGTGGCGGGCGATCTTCTTCCTGAACCTTCCCGTGGCGGCGGGCGCCGTGGCGGTCACGCTGTTCGCGACGCGCGAGTCGCGCGACGAGACCACCAACCACCGCGTGGACGCGCCCGGGATCGGGCTTCTGTCGCTCGGCCTGACCACGCTCGTGCTCGCCCTGATCGAGGGCAACTCCTGGGGCTGGGGCTCACCCGAGATCATCGCCCTGCTCACCAGCCGCCGTGGTGGGGCTGGGCGGCTTCGCGCTGCTGGAGCCGCGCGTGCGCGACCCGATGGTGGACTTCTCGCTATTTCCGCTCGCGGACCTTCCTGGGCGCGAACCTCGTGGCCTTCGTGGTGTCGTTCGCGATGCTCGCGATGTTCTTCTTCCTCGCGCTGTACATGCAGAACTCGCTCGGGTACTCGGCCGTCGAGGCGGGCGTGCGCTTCCTGCCCTCCACGCTGATGATCGTGCTGATCGCGCCGCTGGCCGGCCGGCTGGCCGACCGGGTCGGGTCGCGGCCGCTGATGGTCACGGGGCTCTCGCTGAGCGCGTTCGCGCTCTTCCTCCAGACGCAGGATCGGCGTGGGCACCGGCTACGAGCTCCTGCTCCCCTCGTTCGTGATCATGGGCGTGGGGATGGCGCTCACGATGTCGCCCGATGTCCACCGCCGCGATGAACGCGGTGACCCCTGAAAAGGCGGGCGCGGCCTCGGGGATCCTCTCGATGAGCCGCATGGTGGGCGGCACCTTCGGCGTCGCCGCCATCGGGGCCCTCTTCCAGCACCTGGCCCGCGCCCGGCTGGAGGACACCCTCGTCGGGGCTGCCGGTCACGGCCGCGCAGCGCGAGCACCTGGTGGACAACCTGGGCTCGGGCAGCGGCGGCCATCTCGACGGCCTCGACCCGGCGCTGGCCGCGAAGGTGGGCACGGCATCGAAGGAAGCGTTCATCCACGCGCTCTCGAGCGGCATGTGGCTGTCCACCGGCGTGGCCGTCGACAGGCGCCATCCTGGCGTTCTGGCTCGTGGCGCCGAAGCGGGCCGAGCGCCCGGAGCCGGCGCGGACGGCGGAGGCAGCGGAGCCGCTGGGGGCGTAGGCGGCGCAGCTCCGGGTCCTCCTCACCGGCGCCCGGCCGCCGGTACGATCCGGCCGCAGTGCGGAGACCGCCGGCTCGCTCGGCGGCGCACCGATGACAACAACCGAGAGGACCGATGGCCCAGATCGACCTGACCAAGCCCAGCGAGCTCTCCGTGGAGCCGGGAACGCTCCCCGAGACCATGTCCGCGTGGGTGATCCGCGAGGAGCGCCAGGGAGAGCCGCGCGACGCCTTCCAGCTCGAGGAGATCGAGGTGCCGGAGCCCGGCGCCTTCGAGGTGATCGTGCGCGTGATGGCCGCGGGCGTGAACTACAACAACGTCTGGGCCGCCCTCGGCGAGCCGGTCGGGGTGTGGCGCTACGGCGACCACCCGGAGTACGGCCACCACATCGGCGGGCTCGGACGCCTCCGGGCGTCGTCTGGAAGGTCGGTCCGGGGGTCACCCGCTGGAAGCCCGGCGACGAGGTCATCGTGCACTGCAACCAGGCCTCCTACGAGGATCCCGAGGTGCACGGGCTGGATCCGCTCGCCGCCCCGAGCCAGAAGATCTGGGGCTACGAGACCACCTGGGGCTCCTTCGCCCAGTTCACCAAGGTCCAGGCCCAGCAGCTCATCCCCCGCCCCCAGAACCTGACCTGGGAGGAGGCCGCGTCCTACGGCCTCGTCTACTTCACCGCCTACCGGATGCTGATCACCCGCTGCAACATCCAGGCCGGGCAGAACGTCCTGATCTGGGGCGCCGCCGGCGGACTCGGCGTCTTCGCCACCCAGCTCTGCAAGATCGCCGGGGCGCACGCCGTGGGCGTGGTCTCCTCGCCGGAGAAGGGCGAGCTGGTCAAGACGCCTGGGCGCGGTGGACTACATCGACCGGGCCGAGTTCAAGGGCATGATGCGCCGCGGCGGCGAGTCCGCCGACGAGGAGAAGGAGCGCTTCAAGGTCTCGCGCGCGTTCGGCAAACGCGTCAAGGAGATCCTCGGCGACTCCCCGGACATCGTCTTCGAGCACGTGGGGCAGGCCACGTTCCCCACCTCGGTCTTCGTGGTCAAGCCGTTCGGCAAGGTCGTGATCTGCGCCGGCACCACCGGCTTCAACCTCGACTTCGACGTGCGCTACCTGTGGATGCGCCAGAAGGAGATCCTCGGCTCCCACTTCGCGAACGCGTACGAGTGCATGAAGGCCAACGAGCTGATCGAGTCCGGCCAGATCCGGCCCGTGCTCTGGCGCACGATGGGCTTCGAGGGAGTGCCGGAGGCTCATCAGCTCATGCGCGACAACAAGCACCTCGGGAAGATCTCGATCCTGGTGGGAGCCGACGAGGAGGGCGCGGGCAAGACCACCGAGGGCGAGGGCGCGATCTACGCGGAGGTGGGCGCGTGATCACCGTGCACATCAAGTGGGTGGCCAACCCGTTCCGCGGCGACAAGTTCGCCGAGGGCTGGGCCCCCGCCGCCGAGGCCGTGCTCGACTACGGCGCCGTGGACTGGGCCTTCTACCGGGCGAAGGACGGGCGGCTCGACTTCCTGCAAACCGCCACCTTTCCGTCAAAGGCCCACTTCGAGCGCTACTGGTACTCCGAGCAGATCGCCGAGGCCCGCGCCGGGCTCATGGGCACGTTCCAGGTGCCGCTGCTGCCCGACGCTTTCACGAGATCGTGGGAGCGGGGCGGCTGGCCGAGCTCACCCGGCGCCGCTCCAGCGGGGCCATCGTGAGCCCGGCGTCCGTGAGCTGCTCCCAGTAGAGCTCGGCGGGCTCCCGGGGGCCCGTCCAGACGATGGCGCGGCCGCTGTTGTGGATGGTGTTCGCCATCGCCATGCCGCCGTCGTAGCGAGACGCCCGGGAGCACACGCGACAGCGCCTGGGCCACGCCCTCGAAGGTGTTGTGGTCGTCGTTCAGCACGATCACGCGCCAGTTGCCCGCCGAGCCCGCTCTCCGGCCCGCCCACGCGCGGGAGCTCGATCGTCGCGCCGCCGCTCATGCGGCGTCCGCCTCTCGCCGCTTGCGCCAGTAGCGCTCCAGCCCCTGGTAGAGCTGGTCGGGGGGCGCGGCCTGCTCGAAGCTCGCCTGGGCGTCCGCGCTCATGTTCTCCGACAGGCGCTTCCGCAGCGACGCGATGAAGCCCTGCTCGTCGTTGTCGCGAGCCAGCTCGCCCTGAACGCGAAGCCCCTCGCGGACGTTCGCGATCTGCTCGGCCACGTCGGCGTGCCGGCCGAAATGGGTGAGGCAGAGCGCCGTGGGGTCCCACCCCTCGAGCGTTCGCAGCGATTCCTCCCACAGCTCCAGGTCGATGTCGGGCGGCGGTGTGGGCGGAACGGTGAAGCCGTACGGCGGCACGCGCACGCCGGCCACGTCGCCCACGTAGGCGTCGCCGGTGTCCTCGTGCAGGTAGGCGACGTGGTGTGAGGCGTGCCCCGGTGTGTAGGCCACGCGGAAGCCCTCCACCAGCTCCCCTCCGGACAGGGTGTGCACGCGGTCCTCGTCGACCGGCGCCACCTCGCCCCAGAGCCGCTCCATGTCGTCCCCGTACAGCCGCGACGCGCTCTTCAGGAGCTTGGACGGGTCGATCAGGTGCGGGGCGCCGCGCTCGTGCACGTACACCACGAGCTCCGGGAACCGCCTGCAGAGCACGCCCGAGGCGCCCGCGTGGTCGAGGTGGATGTGGGTGAGCAGGAGCACCCGCGGCTCATCGGATCCGAGCGCCTCGAGCAGCGTGTCCACGCCGGTTGACGGGCCCGGGTCCACGATCACGCCGTCCTGCTCGTAGGCGCAGATCACGCGGTCGCGCCCGAGGTGCATGACATCGATCGGCCTGCTCACGGGCCCTCGACCATACAATCCTCTGTGTGAGCGGGACGGGACATCGGCTGCCCGAGCGTGACCGGCCCTGGGTCATGCGCACCTACGCGGGCCATTCGTCCGCCCGCGAGTCGAACGAGCTGTACCGCCGCAACCTCGCCAAGGGCCAGACGGGCCTGTCCGTGGCGTTCGACCTGCCCACGCAGACGGGCTACGACCCCGACCACGAGCTCGCCCGCGGCGAGGTGGGCAAGGTGGGAGTGTCGATCGCCCACAAGGGCGACATGCACGCCCTGCTCGACGGCATCCCGCTGGACGCGATGAACACGTCGATGACGATCAACGCAACGGCGGCGTGGCTGCTCGCGCTCTACATGACCGTGGCGGAGGAGAACGGCGTGGACCGCCACGCCCTCGCAGGGCACCACGCAGAACGACATCATCAAGGAGTTCCTCTCGCGCGGCACCTACGCGTTCCCGCCCGAGCCCTCGATGCGGCTGATCGCCGACATGATCGCGTTCACGGTCGACGAGGTGCCGAAGTGGAACCCCATCAACATCTGCTCGTACCACCTGCAGGAGGCCGGCGCCACGCCGGTCCAGGAGATCGCCTTCGCGCTCTCCACGGCGACGGCGGTGCTGGACCGCGTGCGCACGCGCGTGCCGGAGGAGACGTTCCCGCGGGTGTTCGGGCGGCTCTCCTTCTTCGTCAATGCCGGCATCCGCTTCGTGGAGGAGCACGCCAAGCTCAGGGCCATGGGCCGGCTCTGGGAGGAGATCGGCCGTGAGCGCTACGGCGTCGAGGACCCCAAGCTGCTGCTCTTCCGCTACGGCGTGCAGGTGAACTCGCTGGGCCTCACGGAGTCCCAGCCGGAGAACAACATCATCCGGATCGTGCTGGAGGCGCTGGCCGTGACCATGGGCCGCGACGCCCGCGCCCGCGCGCTCCAGCTACCGGCCTGGAACGAGGCCCTCGGCCTCCCGCGCCCGTGGGACCAGCAGTGGTCGCTGCGGATCCAGCAGATCCTCGCCTACGAGACCGACCTCCTCGACTACCCGGACATCTTCGAGGGCTCGAAGGTCATGGACGGCCTCGTGGACGAGCTGGCCGAGGGCGCGCGCGCCGAGATGGCCGTGGTGTCCGAGCGCGGAGGTGCCGTGGCGGCGGTCCCCTACATGAAGACGCAGCTGGTCGAGTCGCACCGGGAGCGCGTGCGCCGGATCGAGGCGGGCGAGCTCAAGGTGATCGGCCAGAACGTCTACACCGAGGCCGAGCCGTCGCCGCTCCAGGAGGGCGAGGACGGCGGCATCATGCGGGTGAACCCGGCGGTGGAGCGCGCCGCGATCGATGCGCTCGCGCGCTGGCGCGAGCAGCGCGACACGGCCGCGGTGGAGCGCTCGCTCGAGGAGCTGCGCGCCGCCGCGGCCGACGACTCCGCGAACGTCATGGAGGCCACGCTCACGGCCGCACGCGCCGGGGCCACCACCGGCGAGTGGGCCGCCGCGCTGCGCGGGGTGTTCGGTGAATACAGGGCGCCCACCGGCGTGGCGGACGCGGCGGCCGCGGTGGCGGACGAGGACCTGACCGAGCTGCGCGACCGCGTGGAGCGCGTGTCGGAGGCCCTGGGACGGCGGATCAAGATCCTCGTGGGCAAGCCGGGCCTCGACGGTCATTCGAACGGCGCCGAGCAGATCGCGGTCCGCGCCCGCGACGCCGGCATGGACGTGGTCTACGAGGGCATTCGGCTCACGCCGGCCCGCATCGCCCGCACCGCGGTGGACGAGGGGGTGCACGTGGTCGGGCTTTCCATCCTCTCCGGCTCGCACGCCGAGCTGATCCCGAGCGTCCTGGAGGAGCTCCGAAAGGCGGGGTCGAGCGTGCCCGTGGTGGTCGGCGGGATCATCCCCAAGGCGGACGAGGAGGCGTTGCTCGCGGCGGGCGTGGCGCGCGTCTACACGCCGAAGGACTTCCAGGTCAGCGTGATCATGGGCGACATCGTGGACCTGGTGGCCCAGCACCACGGCGTGGCCGCGGCCGCCTGAGCCCATGCCTCGTGTCAACCTGCGGCGCGCCCTGCCGGTGGCTGTGGCCATCTGCGTCGTCTGCGCGCTCCTGGGGGCGGCGGCCACCGCTCACGTGCTCGCCAGGGGCCAACTACTTCCCTACACGTCGAGCACGGTCGAGCGCGTGCGCGTGTTCGGCGGTCCCGAGCTCTGGATCGACCGCGAGTCGCCATCTCCCCTGGACGCGCTGAACGGCCTGATCCTCGCGACCGGGGCCGGCATGGCATCGCTGGCGGCGGCGCTCACCCGCCGCCGGCGGGGTCCTCGCCGCGTGTTCGGCTTTCTCGCGCTCCTCGCGGTCGGGATGGGGTTCCTCGCCCTGGACGAGCAGCTCGGGGTGCACGAGACCATCGGCTTCAACCTCGACTTCCTGGCTGACATTCCGGGGGTCGGCTCGCCGGAGGACGTGATCTTCGCGCTGTACGCCGTGCCGGTCACCGCCTTCTTCGTCCGCTACCGCGACCTGCTGTCTGCCTCGCCCCGGGGCTGTTCCTCGCGTTCGTGGGCATCCTGCTGTTCGCGGCGGCAGCCGCGCCTCGAGCTGGCCGACGGTGCCGCGCGTGGAGCAATGGATCGAGCCGTCCGCGTCGCTCGCGCTGGTGGCCGGTCTCTCCCTGGTGGCCGTGCACCATCTGGCGCTTGCTAGCTTGCCGCCGGATGCGGGCGACACCGGACGAGATCGGTCGTCGGCTGCGAGAGCGTGACCGCTCGGCGGCGCCCGCCGCGCTCAACCTGATCGAGGACAGGACCCCGCGCGGCCGCCAGGCCACCGGCGAGCTGCTCGCCGAGGTCTCCCCCGCCGCGCTCGGCGGCGAGGCGCCGGCCCACCTGGTCGGCGTCACGGGGCCGCCCGGCTCCGGCAAGTCGTCCCTGCTCTCCCGCCTCGTCGGCGTCTGGCGGGCGCGCGGGCGAACGGTGGCCGTGCTGGCCGTGGACCCGTCGTCGAAGCGCTCCGGCGGCGCGCTCCTGGGCGACCGGGCGCGCATCGAGCACGATCCCCACGACGACGGTGTGCTGATCAGGTCCACGGCCGCCGGAGGGCGGCTCGGCGGGCTCGCGGCCCCCACGCGCGAGGCGGCCGAGGCGCTGGCCGCGGCGTTCGACGTGGTGGTCGTGGAGACGGTGGGAGTGGGACAGTCCGAGACCGACGTGGAGGAGGTGTGCGACACGGTGGCGGTGGTGGTCCAGCCGGGCTCCGGCGACGTCCTCCAGTTCCTGAAGGCGGGCATCATGGAGGTGCCCGACGTGCTCGTGGTGACCAAGGCGGACGTGGGCGCCCCGGCCGACCGCGCGCGGCGCGACCTGCAGCAGGCGCTGGCGGCGGTGGGCTCCGGCGGCGTGCCGGTGCTGGCCGTGTCGTCGATCGCACCGGCAAGCGGTGTGGAGGAGCTGGCCGACGCGCTCGAGGAGCAGCGCGAGCGGTTGGACCTGGCCGAGCGGCGTCTGCGGGCACGCCGCCTCTCCGCCCTTCGCGAGCTGGCGGCCGAGCACGGCGAGCGCGCGGTGCGCAGCCTCGGCGGGCGCCGCGAGGCAGAGCGCCTGCTCGCGGGACAGGACCCGAGCATCGGCACGGCCGCGCTGGTGGCGTTGCTCGAGGAGGCGATCGGCGGGTGAAGCTCGCACGGCAGATCGCCCTGCTGGTCGCGGTTATCGCGGTCACCACCGTGGTGGCGGAGCTTGCCGGCGCGGCCAACCTCGGCACGGCCCTGGGCATCGCCCAGATCGTGTTCGCCATCGCGCTCGTGGCGATACTGACCCGCGCCTGAGGCGGCGGGCACGGCTCAAGGACGTGCCAGCAACGCCTCCGCGGCGGCCAGGTCCTCCGGGGTGTTCACGCTGCGCACGATCGCGGCGGGAAGCGCCACGTGCACCGGGCCCAGCGCCTCCACGGTGCGGGTGAGCGGGGCGTCCGGCGGCGCCGAGCGCAGGCCCTCGAGGGCCGCCGGGGCGTAGAGGGCGAATGTGGGCTGGAGTACCGCGTCCGAGAACGCCACGACAGCAGGCGCCGACCCCGCGGCCTGGAGAAGCGTCCGGCAGGCGTCCGAGGTCACGAACGGCATGTCGACGGCGCACACGAGCACGGGTGCCGCGGCGGTCTCGAGCGCGTGCACGATGCCGGTGAGCGGGTGGCGCGGCTCGGCCGGCTCGTCCCAGCGCTCCACGTCCGCGAGCTCGGGGAGCTCGGTGTCCGGCTTGCACACCACGGCCACCCGCCCGCAGGCCGCCGCGAGAGCGGCCGCGGGATAGGTCACGAGCGGCCTTCCGGCCACGCTCACGGCTGCCTTGGAACCCCGTCCGAGCCGGATTCCCGAGCCCCCTGCCAGCACGACGCCGATCACCGTGCCCCAGCGTAGGGCTCGGACAGTGCCCTACGCGGCCGAGCGCCGGCGCCGCCTGCTCAAGCCGCGCCCTCTGCAAGGCCTCGCGCGGGCTGTCGGCGAGCGTGAACAGCCGGTGACGATAGCGCTGCGGGAGCCCCGGGACAGACGCTGCGACCGGGACGGCGAGCCGTACGCGCCAGGGGTCGGAGGAGCGAAGCCAGTTGCGGCGGCGGTCGGCGAACAGGCGCGGGTGACGGCGCCGCAGCTCCGTGTAGATCTCGTCGTGGCGCGCGGCGCCCCGCGCGAACTGGCGCGGCCCGTGGAGCCGATAGCGGTGAACGGGCTGCTCGACCGCGTCGGCGGCGTAGCCGGCCTCCGCCAGCGCCATCCAGAGGTCCCAGTCCTGGAACGACCCCGGCAGGCTCCACCCGCCCACCGCGAGCAGGGCGTCGCGCCGGTAGAGCGCCGAGTAGGGCAGGGTGTTGAAGTAGGTGATCCGCCAGGGATCGAGATTGGCCGCCCGCCGGAGCAGCGGCTCCTCCGCCTCGCCGAACAGCGTCAGCCCACCCCACACCGCGGCGATGTCGCGCCGCGCGTCGAGCTCGTCCGCCAGGGCGGTCACCGCCCCCGGAAGAAGCGCGTCGTCGGCGTCCAGCGGCAGGATGTACGGGGCGCTCGTTGCCCAGACCCCGGCCATGCGCGCGGCCGACGTGCCGCGGTTCCGCTGGTGGATCACCTCGCATCCCGAGGCCGCCAGCTCAGCGAGCACGGCGAGCGTCGAGGCATCGGTGGACCCGTCGTCCACCACCACGAGCTCGCAGCTCTCCTGCTCGCGCGCGGACCGCACGGCCTCCGTCACGGTCGGGCCGTCGTTGAAGCACGGGATCACGACCGCGGCGCGCGGTGCGGTAAGGGGTGCCCGAGGCAGTTGGGGTTGAGTGCGAGGTGATCATGCGCTCGGCGCCCACCGTAGGGCGCGACTGCAAGAAGGCATGAACCTCCATGCTACGCAGGAGGTTTCCATTCGGTAACCGGACTTAGGGCAACGCCTCCACGCGCCACTCCCTGCTGACGCGGCGCAACTCGAGGCGCTCGTCACGCGGCCGCGATCGCGCCGCCTCGGTCCGGAGCCGGACGGTGGCCACGCCGTTCCCGCGCAACTTGATCGCCCGGAGCTCCACGCGCGGCCTCCGAACGCCCGCCAGGGCCCGTCCGACACGACGGCCGCAACGCTCTCCGCCCATCCGCTCGCGCGCGGCGCGGGTGAGCAGGTCGCGGCACACCTGCGCGGCGTCGCGGCGCTGCGTCGCGAGCTCGAGCTGCCGCACGAGCGCGGCGATCTCCACGCGGGCACCGCTGGACCGCTCGGGCTCCTCGTCCCCTCCCAGCGAGCAGCCCGGCAGCAGCGCGAGGGCGCAAATCGCCGCCCACCTCATCGGCGGTGAGCATAATGGGGGGCATGGAAGGCTCCGCACCGGAATCCGTCGGCACCCTGTCCAGCTGGCTGCGGTGCTACCGCTGCTGGTCGCGAAACCTCGAGGTCCAGCTCCATTACGAGGGGATTCTCAAGGTGGACGCCGAGACCGCGGAGGCGGTGGAGCCCGTGGAGGAGGTGCAGGAGGCCGTGGTCCAGTGCCTCGACTGCCTGCACGATCAGCCCCACCTCAGCCTCAGCTTCTACGAGGAGAACGGCCGCCGCATCTCCCGCATCGAGCCGGTCGAGGACCGCTGGGAGCGAATGGTCACGGGCACGCCGTGGGTGGCTTCTTGCACCGTGACGGTCGACGCCGAGGAGGTCGAGTCCTGCTCGGGCCCCGAGGCCGCGGACTCGCTCGCCTTCGCCGCCTTCGGCGACCACGGGACGCGCGAGTTCTTCACCCACGTGCGCTTCCACAAGCACGAGGACGACCGGATCGTCGTGCACATGCTCGTCGAGCTCTACTCGCGCTCCTCCGAGGAAGCCACGGAGGTGCTCGAGCAGGCCGCACGTGGCACGCTCGCCATCACATCGCTCGCCGAGGAGTCGCGCCCGCCGGCGTCGAGCTCCGACGAACAGCACTGACCCGGCTTCGGCTAATCCCGTCCGTGCGCACGCGGCCGAGCCGCGTGCTTCGGCTAATCCCGTCCGTGCGCACGCGGCCGAGCCGCGTGCTTCGGCTAGCCGAGTCGTACGGTCCCGCGCTCGGCCAGCGCCGCGATCTCGCCGTCGGAGCGGCCCAGCTCACGCAGCACCTCGGCGGTGTGCTGACCCAAGAGCGGTGGAGCCGAGGGGGCGTCCACCGCGCCGTCGGTCCAGATCGGCGAGGCCACGAGCTCGATCTCGCCGGCGGCTGGATGCTGCACCCGCACGGTCGCCGGCCGGCCGGCCGCCGCCGCCGCCGCGAGCGCGTCGGGAACGGAGCGCACCTGCCCGACCGGCACGCCGGCGGCGTCGAGCACGGCCACCCACTCGGCGGACGAACGCTCGTGGAAGCGGCGCGCGAGCTGGGCCACCAGCTCCGTCCGATGCTCCACCCGGCCCGCGTTCGTGGCGAAGCGCTCGTCCGCGGCGAGCTCGTCCAGCCCGATCGCGCGGCAGAGGGCGCGGAAGAGCCCGTCGTTCGCCGCCGCCACCGCCAGCCGACCGGACGCCGTCTCGAAGTCCTGGTACGGCACGATGTTCGGATGCGCGTTCCCGTGCCGCTCGGGGTCCAGACCGGTGATGAGTGCGTTCTGGGCCACGTTGACCAAGCCGGCGAGACCGCTGTCCAGCAGGGGCACCTCGATCCGCCCGCCCTCGCCGCCGTTGAGCGCGGCCAGGATTCCGGCCGCGGCGTGCAGGCCGGCGAGCACGTCCACGAGCGCGACGCCGACCTTGTACGGCGAGCCGTCCTCCGGTCCTGTCACGGACATCAGCCCGCTCTCGGCCTGGGCCACGAAGTCGTATCCCGGCCGCCCGGCCGGCTCGCGGCGCGAGCCGAATCCTGTGACCGAGCAGTACACCACCCGCGGATTGCGCTCGCGCACGCTCGCGTAGTCCACGCCCGAGGCGCTCGGCGCCGCCGGCCCTGAAGTTCTCGATCACGACCTGGGCGCCCGCGCACAGCTCGAGTGCCAGGTCACGGCCCTGGGGATCGGCGAGGTCGATCGCGACGCTGCGCTTCCCGCGGTTCACCGCGAGGAAGTACGCGGCCTCCCCTGCCGCGAAGGGCGGGCCCCACGAGCGCGTCTCGTCGCCTCCCTCGGGCCGCTCCACCTTGATCACGTCGGCGCCCAGGTCCGCCAGCACCATGCTGCAGTAGGGGCCGGCGAGCACGCGCGAGAGGTCGAGCACGCGTACGCCTCGGAGCGGCGGGAGGTCTCGTGACGACGTCATCCCGCGGCATCCTGACAGGGGCCCACGCCGCCGTGGCCGCCTTGGAGGGGGCGGGCGTGGAGATGGCATTCGGACTGCCGGGCGTGCACAACCTGAGCCTGTGGCGTGCCCTCGGCCGCTCACCCGTCCGGCTTGTGGGCGTGCGCCACGAGCAGACGGCTGCCTACGCGGCGGATGGCTACGCCCGCGCCAGAGGCGGCCTCGGCGTGGCCCTCACCACCACCGGCCCCGGCGCCGCCAACACGCTGGCGGCCGTGGGAGAGGCATGGGCCTCGCGTCAGCCGGTGCTCGTCATCGCGACCGACATTCCCGCCGGCGTCCGCCGCCCCGGGCGGTGGCGCGGGGCCCTGCACGAGGCGACCGACCAGGCGGCGATGTTCGAGCCCGTCGTCAAGGCGGCCATCCGGGTGAGCGCCGCCGACGAGCTCGGTCCGGCGCGTGGCACGCGCCGCCTCGATCGCCCTCGCTCCCCCGCGGCGCCCCGTCTACGTGGAGGTGCCCACCGACCTGCTCGACGCCGACGCCGGCGCGGGCGCGGCAGCCGAAGCGCCACCGCCGGTGCCGCCCGCGGCGCCCGACGCGGCGGCACTCGCGCAGGCGGTCGAGCTGATCGACGCGGCCGAGCGACCGCTGCTCTGGGTGGGCGGCGGGGCGCTGCAGGCCGGGGCGGGCCCGGCCGTGGCGCGGCTGGCCGAGCGCATCGCCGCGCCGGTGATCCTCACCTACGGCGCCCGCGGCCTCCTCCCGCCGGACCATCCCTGCCTCGTCGCGGTGCCACCCCATGTTCCCGAGGCCGGCGCGCTCTGGGACGGCGCCGACCTCGTCCTGGCGATCGGCAGCGATCTCGACGGGATGATGACCCAGGGCTGGGCGATGCCGGCGCCACCGCGTCTCGTCGCCGTGAACGTGGATCGCGACGACGCGACCAAGAACTACACACCCGACCTCGTGATCGAGGCAGACGCCGCGGCGGGAGCGCAGAGGCTTGCGGAGGCTGTGGCCGGGCGTACCGGACTCGAGGAACTGGCCGGCCGCCTGGCGGCCCTCGGCGCGACGGCGCTCGCAAGTATCGAGCGCAGCGACCCCGAGGCGGCGGAGTTCCTGTCGGCGCTCGACGGCGCGCTTCCGGCCGACACGGTCGTGGTCTGCGACATGTGCATCCCGGGCTACTGGCTGGGCGGCTTTCGCACTCCCGCCGCGCCGCGGAAGCTCTCCTACCCGCTCGGCTGGGGGACGCTCGGGTGCGCCTTCCCGCAGGGGCTGGGCGCGGCGCTGGCCGGGTGTGGGCCGGCCGTCAGCGTGTCGGGGGACGGCGGCTTCCTGTTCGCCTGCGGCGACCTCGCCACCGCCGCGCAGGAGCGGATCCCCCTGACCGCGGTGATCGTGGACGACGGCGGCTACGGGATGCTCCGCTTCGACCAGGACCGGCGCGGTGACCCGCACGAGGGCGTGGACCTCGTGACGCCGGACTTCGTCTCCCTCGCCGGCTCCTTCGGCGTACGCGCCGAGGCGGTCGAGGGCCTCGGCGCGGAGTTCGCGGCCGCTCTGGCTCGACACGTGGAGCGCGACGAGCCCTCCGTGCTCGTCGCGCGAGCCGCGATCGGGCCGCCTCCGAACACCTCGCCGCGCTGGTACCGAACGACGCGGTAGTCCCCGTACGGGTGTGAGCCCACCGATCGGGGGACATTCGGCCTGTCTCCGATGTACCTTGGTCCGCGGTGAGCCTGAGGATCGAGTGGATCGGCGAGCCGGAGGGCTTCGCTCGCCTGGCCGCCGACTGGGACCGGATGCTTCCCGGCGACGCCCGGCCGTTCGACTGCCATCACTGGTACACCGCCTGGTACCAGGCGTTCGGCAAGGACACGGCCATGAGGGTCTGCCTCGCCTGGGAGGGCGACCGCATCCAGGCGGCCTTCCCGCTCGTGGAGCCGAACCGCCGTCTGCTCGCCGGGATGGCGAACGTTCACAGTCCCGTGTTCCGCCCGGTCGGCCGCAGCCCGCAGGCCATCCGGGCGGTGGTCGAGGCAGCACTGGGCAAGGCGGCCGGCAACCTTCAGCTGCCGGCCCTCCCGGCCGACGATCCGGCCCTCTCGTTCCTGTCAGAGGCCTCGGCGGCCGCCGGCCGCCGCCACGTGCTGGCGGCCGAGCACGTGTCGCCCATCGTGAGCACCGAAGGGACCTTCGAGGACTGGCGTGCGTCCTCGAAGCCCCGCTGGGGCGCTCCGCTCGAGCGCTTCCGGCGCAAGATGGCGCGCGACCACGAGGCCGAGCTCTCGATCGTGGAGCCGCCGGCGGACCTGGACGCCGAGCTGGCCAGCGGGTTCGCGGTCGAGGCGAGCGGCTGGAAGGGCGAGAACGGCACCGCGATCGTCTCGGACGAGCGGACCCTGACGTTCTACCGCGAGATCGCGCGCTCCTTCGCGGAGCGCGATCAGCTGCGCCTGTCGCGGATCGTGCTCGACGGCGAGTGGGCGGCGTTCGACCTGTGCCTGCTCCACGGGGAGCGCCTCTACCTGCTGAAGACCGGCTACGACGAGCGCTTTCGCCGGCTGGCGCCGGGCCTGGTGATGCGCCTGTCGATCGTCGAGCGCTGCTTCGAGCTCGGCCTGCAGGCTCACGAGCTGCTGGGCGACGAGTCGGAGTGGAAGCGGAAGTTCGCGACGGAGGAGCGCAGCCACGTGGGCTTCCACGCGTACCAGCGCGGGTTGCGCGGGAGCCTGAGCTACAGGTATCGCGCCACGGCCCGGCCGCTGCTCAAGCGCGCCTACGCCGAGCAGGCTGGCGCGGCGGCTCAGGCCTCGTCGAGCCTGAAGCCCGGGTCGCCGATCAGCTCGGGCACGTCCATCTGCGCCTTCTGGAGCTTGCCGGCGTAGTCCCAGTTGAGGGCCTGCCAGTGCGTGAACTGGTCGAGCACCCAGACGCCCGACTGGCGGCTGCCGTTCCCCGACTTGCCGTTTCCGCCGAACGGCAGGTGCGCCTCGGCCCCGGAGGTCGAGTTGTTCACGGACACCATGCCCGAGCTCACCCGCTCGCGGAACCGGAACGCCCACTTCGGGTCGTTCGTGTAGATCGCCGACGACAGCCCGTAGCCGTGCCCGTTCGCGAGCTCCAGCGCCTGATCGAAGTCTTCGAACTCGGCCACGCCCACGATCGGGCCGAACGTCTCGGTGGCGTAGAGCTCGTCGTCCGCGGTCACGCCGTCGACGATCGTGGGATGGCAGTACAGCCCGGCGTCCGGGTCGCCGACGAAGCCGGCGCGCGGGCTGTCCGGGGTGATCCGGCCGGTGGCGGTGGAGCCAGTGACGGAGTGGTGGTCGCGGATCAGCTCGAGCCATTCGAGGAAGCGCTCGAGGAAGCGCTCGTGGATCATCGGTCCGTAGAGCACGTCGGCGAAGGGATCGCCGATCGGAGCCTCCTCCACGGCGCGCGTGAGTCGCTGCACGAAGTCCGTATGCACCGAGCGGTGCACGATGGCCGTGCCGAGCGAGGTGCAGCGCTGACCCGCCGTGCCGAAGCCGCTGAACAGCGCCCCCTCCACCGCCAGGTCGAGATCGGCGTCGGGCATCACGACGAGCGGGTTCTTGCCGCCCAGCTCGAGGCAGGGGGACTGCACGTGGCGGCCGCAGAGCTCGCCGATCCTCGACCCCACCGCGGACGAGCCGGTGAAGCCCACCTTGTCCACGAGCCGCTCCTCGAGGGCGCGCTCGAGGCCCTCGAAGGCCGACGGTCCGTCGCACTGCACGAGGTTGAACACGCCGTCGGGCAGCCCGGCCGCCAGGAACAGGCGCGTGAGCGCATCGCCGAGTCCCGGCGTGTACTCCGCGGGCTTCCAGACCACGGCGTTGCCGCACAGGAGGGCCGGCACCAGGTACCACGAGGGCACCGCCACCGGGAAGTTCCCGGCAGTGACGATCGCCGCCACGCCCACGGGCGTGCGGAACGTGAAGAGCTGCTTGTCCGGCATCTCGCTCGGCACGGTCATCCCGTACAGGCGCCGCCCCTCCGACAGGAAGAAGTCGCAGGTGTCCACCACCTCCTGCACCTCGCCGAGTGACTCCGGATAGGGCTTCCCGATCTCGCGCGTGACCAGGCGCGCGAGCGCCTCCTTGTTGTCCTCCACCAGCCGGCCGATCTGCTTGACGGCGTTGCCGCGCACCGGCACGGGCGTGGCCGCCCAGGCCGGCTGAGCGGCCCTGGCCGCCCGGCAGGCGTCGACGAACGTGCCGGCGTCCCCGAGGAGCGCCTCGCAGACCACCTCATCCAGGTCCGCTGGGTTGCGCGACTCCACGCGCTGCCCGTCCGTACGGGCGGCTCCCGCGACGATGGAAGCAACGGTCCGCGTTCCCGTGACGCTCATGGCCCTAGCCTAGCCGGGGCCGGAAGCGGATCAGTGGCAGGAGCCGCTGCCGCCGTCGGTGAACGTCTTGCCCGCCACGGGCACGAACTGCCAGTCGTAGCCGTCGGGTCGCAGCGTCATCTTGAGGACGCCGAAGGTGTTGCTCTCGCGCACCTGGCTGTTCGGCTTGATGGTCCCCACCTGGTAGTGGCTCTCGCCCCCGGTGCCCACCGTGAACTGGCGGATGCCGTTCGCCGGGTCGGCGGCGCCCTTCGGGGTCTGGGGCGCGAAGCGCTCGTACATGTGCTCGCTGCCGCTCAGCACCACGTCGGCGCCGTGGTCGTAGAGGATCTGCCAGAGCGGCTCCACGCTGCCGACGTTGCCGTGGATCTCACCCGAGCTGAAGCGTGGCTCGTGCTCCTGGGCGAGCACGCACTGCGAGCTGTTCTGCTCGAGGTCGTTCTTCAGCCACTCGTCCTCTGCGGCGTTGCACGTCCGCTCCTGGACATAGCAACCCGAGTTGAGCGCCACGATGTGCCAGGCGCCAAGGTCGTAGCTGTAGAAGCCGGAGGGACGCGGGCCGGCGGCGGCACCGAAGTAGTCGAAGTAGCTGCCCGCGTTGGGAGTGCCGTAGTCGTGGTCGCCGGGAATCGGGTGGATCCGGGCCTTGTGCCGGCCCCAGCTGCTGTTGAAGCACTGGAACTCGGCCGCGGTGCCGTAGGTGTAGGCGTTGTCGCCCAAGGTCATCACCGTTCCGGGGATCGCGTCGAGCAGGTTGGCGGTGGCCTCGTCGTCGGTTCCGTAGCAGTCGGCGATGTCCCCGGCCGCGGCGATCGTGGCCGTCTCGCCGGAGCTGGCCTGCACCGTGAACGTGACGGGCGCGCTCTGCCCGACGAGGCCGGCGGCCGTGGACTGCTCGGCACGCGCCGTGTAGGTGCCGGCGGGCAGGTTGGTCGAGGGCGACACCGAGAAGAGGCCGCTGGACTGAAGCGTGGCCGCCAGCGTCTGGACGGGAGTGCCCGTGGCGGCCGAGCCGCCGTACACCTTCACGGTCACGAGCGGGGCCTCGCCGGTCGCGCTGCCCGCGAAGAGCGGGCGCTGGCCCACCGTGGCGCCGCCGGCGGGCGACTCGAGCACCACGGTCGGCGCCGGCTCCTCCACCGGGCTCGCCTTGTCGTAGTGCGCCTGCACCCGCGGGCCCGGAAGGGCGGCGCCGTAGACGGCCACCTCATCCATGCGTCCGCGGAACCAGTCGGAGGAGTTTCCGGAGCCGAGCGTGAGCACGTTGGCGGAGCTGTCCACGGGCGAGCTCATGGCAAGCGTGGCGCGCACCGTGCCGTTCACGAAGATCGCCATCGAGGCGCCGTCGAAGGAGGCGACCACGTGGTACCAGGCACCCGCCGTGACCGCGCCGGCCGGGGTGGCGAGCTCGGAGGAGGTGCCGCCGTGCCAGAGCCGGAACGTGACCGCGCCGCTGGAGCTGATCCGCAGCAGGTACTGAAGGTCCTTCCGCACGAGCGTGGCGGTGGTGGACGGAAGCGCGGACGGCCTGATCCACGCCTCGAGCGAGAGCGCCGCCGTCGGGTTGAGACTGGCGGAGCTGGGCACGCGCACCGTGTCGTCGGCGCCGTCGAGCGCAATCGCGGTGCTCTGGGCCACGGGCACCACGCCGGCCTGGCCCAGAGCCAGACCCCCGAGGTAGGCGCCGGAGTTCGCGAACGCTGCCTGATCGGCGGCGGTGGAGCCGCCCGCCTCACCGAGGCGCCAGTAGGCGCGCGGGGCGTCCGCCATCATCGTGTCGCGGAGGTTGGAGGCCGGGGCCGTGGAGGTGACCGCGAACGTGCGGGCCATGCTGCGGCCGGTGTTCCCGGCGGCGTCCACCTGCTCGGCGCGAGCCGTGTAGGTGCCCACGGGCAGGGTGCTGCCGGCCTTGAAGGCGAACGACGCGCCGGAGCGGTTCCCCGTGAACGTGCCCACCGGAGTGCCCGTGTCGGTCAGCCCCGAGTAGACGAAGGCGCGGACCTGCAGCGAGTCCCCGGCGGCCGACCCGGCCGAGCCGGTGAACACGGGGCTGCTGTCCGAGGTGCTCCCTCCTATGCCGGGCGTGCTGAGGCTCACCTGTGGGGCGGTCGTGTCCACCCTGAAGGTCACGGGCGCGCTCTTGACGGCCTTGCCGGCGCCGACCCGCTCGGCCTGGGCCGTGTAGGTGCCATCGTCGAGCTCAGCGCCGGGCTCACCCGACCAGGTGTCGCCGGCCCGGGCGAGCGCGATCGTGGTGAGTGGGCTGCCCGCGGCGGACGTACCGGCGTAGAGCCTGAGCGTCACCGTGTCCGAAGCGCCGGCTCCCGCAGCCGTCGCGACGAACCTCGGAGTGGTGTCGGCCGTGTCGCTGCCCGCGGCCGGCGAGCTGAGCTCCACCCCGGGATCCGGGATCACAGGCGGAGGGGTGACCACGACCGGCACGCTCGGCTTGGACGGGCGGCGTGACCACGACCGGTGGCTTGGCGCTCTGCGGCGGCCGGCTGAGCGTGAAGGTCGACGCCGCGCTCCGGCCTCGGTTGCCGCGGGCGTCGTACTGCTCCGCCCTGGCGGTGTAGGTCCCCGGTGCCAGGGCGCGCGCCACGGTCACGGCCCACTCGCCGCGGGAGCGGCGGGCGGTCATGAGCCGCCTGGCCTTGCCCGTGGCCCTCGGGCCGGCCCACACCCGGATCGAGACGGTGCTCCGATCGCCGGCGGCGCGCCCGGCCTTGCCGGCGAGCCGCGGCGTGGTGTCCGTCGTCGCCGAGCCGTTCCCCGGCTTCGTGAGGGTCACCTTCGGGGCGATTCTGTCCGGCTTGCCGCGCGCGGCCATCACGGAGGTGGCTCCGGCCATGAGGCCGAGCAGCGCGAGCGCGAGCATCAAGACGCGCCTGGAGGGGAAGGGGGTTTGCGTCATCATCCGTGATGAGGGCGAGCGGCCTTGGCGGCGAGGCGGATCCAGCGCGTACCCCTGATTCGAAGGTACATCCACGCTTTCGAGTGCGCCAGCGCCAACCCCCTCCGAAGGGACGGGTCCGCAGCCTCGGCTCACTACAGTCGGTCGAAGCCGTAATCCGCGGCGGAGCTCCGTCCCAGAACCCGGTAATGCCGATGGTCCGCAGCAAGAAACCCGTGCGACTGGGCCTAGCAGCCGCCCTCCTCCTCGCCGCCGCGGTGGCGGCGATCGCCCTCTTCAGCTCCGATGAGCCCAGCGGGCCCCAGGCCCCCGGCAATCCCGCCGACGGCTTCGGCGTGGGCAATTGGCCGCCCGCGAGCTGGCGCCCCTACGCAGACGACTCTCCGTTCAACCAGGAGCTGCCCGCCAAGCCCCGCCTGCTCCCGAACTCCAGCAAGGTGGTGGCCCGGCTCACCGCCGACGGCGGGCCGTCCGACCTCCGAGCCGGCGTGGCCGATACCGACGGGGACTATCAGCACCCCACCTACTGGTCCACCCCATCCGATCCCTTGTTCACCGTGCACTGCACCCGCCCCTACGGGCGCTGCGAGATCGAGGGCATGCGCTTGCGAATCCCCGACCGCGCCCGTCCGGCGGGCGGGTCGGATGCCCACCTCACCGTCGTGGACCAACGCTCCGGCTGGGAGTACGACCTCTGGACGGTGTCCTCGAAGCCACGCGGCGGGGGCGAGATCACGATCGGGTACGGCGGGCGCACGCGCATCGACGGCGACGGCCTCGGGTCGGACGCCACCGCGGCGCACTTCGGCAACCTCGCGGGGATCATCCGCGCGCAGGAGCTGCGCAGCGGCCGCATCGACCACGCCCTCTTCCTCGTGGCTGACTGCGACTCCGGCCAGTTCGTCTACCCGGCTCGCGGCCGGGGGGCTCCGTGTGACGACCGCACCGACGCCCCGGCCCAGGGCGCACGCTTCCAGCTCGACATGTCGAACGCGGAGATCCGGGCGCTCGGAGTGCCGCGCTGGAAGCGCGGCATCCTCCGGGCCATGGCCCGCTACGGCATGTTCGTGGGCGACACCGGCGGCACGCCCTGGGACCTCGAGTTCGAGTCCGGCTCCACCTACACGAGCTTCGGCTACCCGGACCCCACCGTGGCCTTCGCCCGGCAGCAGGGCCTCCGCCCCGAGCGCGAGGACGGCCGCTACCACTTCGACGTGGCCGAGGGAATCGACTGGAGACGCCGCTTACGGGTCGTGGACCCCTGCGTGACCCAGCGGACCTGCTAGTCGCCGCGCCCGGGGCGGCGTCGCCGAGCGGCGGCTCGGGCCGGGACGCCTCCGAGCGGGCGGGCCGTCGTCTCGCTGAGCAGCCCGACGTGGCGCGTCGAACATATGGGCGAGTTTTATGGCGCACCCTCCTCCACGACTTGCGCCGAGACAGCGCTCGGCGCAGACCATGCAGCGCCGTCGTCAGCCCGGCCACCGCGGACGCCACCGGGCGTCAGCGGCCGGTCAGACGCCCGCCGGCAACCGCGAGGGCACGCAGCGTGGCCGACGTCTTCAGGCGCAGGAAGAGCGGCCGGTTCCCGGGGTACACCCCCACTCGCGGCCAGCTCAGCGGCCGGGCGGCGTGTGGACGCCCGCTGAGCGTCCCGGCCGTGAGGTAGCCGCTCGCGCCCGCCGCGCGGGCCACGCGCTCGTCGTAGTCGCCGTACGGGTAGGCGATCGACTCGCACGGTCGTCCCAGCCCCTCGGTGAGCAGCTCGCGGGAACCGGCCAGCTCGTAGTCGAGACCCGCGTCGTCGATCTGGCTCAGCCGCGGATGCGAGCGCGTGTGAGACCCCACCTCCCAGCCCTGATCCGCAAGCTCGCCGAGGCCGTCCCAGCCGAGACAGAGCAGCTCGTCCCGATGCGGGCCGTCCGCCCACTCCTCGATGCCCGGCCAGGACATGGGCTCTTCGCGCCCGATCCAGTCGGTTGGCGCGAAGACGGTGCCGGGCGCGCCGTGGCGGGCGAGCACGGGCGCCCCCAGCTCGAGCGTCGAGCGGTAGGCGTCGTCGAAGGTGAGCGCAACCGTGCGGCGGTGCGGCGGATCCGTGACCGCCCGGGAGAACGTGGCGGCCCGGTAGCCGCGCCGCTCGAGCCCGGTGAGCTGCTCGTCGAGGAGCTCGGGGCTCACCGCGAGCTCGCACGGCCAGCTGTCGCTGACCGCGTGGTAACAGAGAATGAGGACGTCCCTCATTGGTGCGGAAAGACGAGTCCGGTAGGGCCCGACCGCGTGTTGCGCCCTGAACCTAACCTACCGATACAGAAGCCATGGCCGAGCTGACGTTCGAGCGCCTCGACGGATTGGAGTCCCCCGGGGAGGACTGGACCCGCCTGGCGGAGGCCTCGGGGAACGTCTTCTCCACCTATGACTGGGCGCGGGTGTGGTGGGAGCACTTCGGCGCCGGGCGCGAGCTCCGGCTGATCGCGGGCAGGGATCCCGGGGGCTCGATGGTGGCGCTGCTCCCGCTCTACCTGAACCGCACGCGTCCGCTGCGGGTGCTCCGCTTCGTAGGCCACGGCCCCGCCGACCAGCTCGGCCCCCTGTGCGGCGCGGCCGATGTGGACCGGGTCGCGTGCATGCTCCGATGCATGCTGGCCGACCGGCGCTGGCGCGCCGACCTGCTGGTCGGAGACCGCCTCGGCGGTGCCGCCGGCTGGGCCGAGGTGACGGGCGCCACCGTCCTCCTCTCCGAGCCGAGCCCCACGCTGGCGATCGGCGGGCAGAGCTGGGACGAGTTCCTCGCCTCCAAGAGCAAGAACTTCCGCGACCAGGTGCGGCGCCGCGAGCGCAAGCTGGCCAAGCGCCACGAGCTGTCCTTCCGCCTCAGCGACGCCGCCCGGCTTCAGGACGACATGACCACGCTCCTCAGGCTGCACTCCGCGCGCTGGGAAGACGCCTCGGCCGCCTTCTCCCCCGAGCTCGAGGCCTTCCATCGCGACTTCGCGTCCGTGGCGCTCGAGCGCGGCTGGCTGCGCCTCTGGCTCGCCGAGGTGGACGGAGAGCCCGTGGCGGCCTGGTACGGCCTGCGCTACGCCGGCTGCGAATGCTTCTACCAGTCGGGACGCGACCCGGCCTGGGACGAGTATTCCGTGGGCTTCGTCCTGCTCGCCCACACGATCCGCTCGGCGTTCGAGGACGGGATGCTCGAGTACCGCTTCCTGCGCGGCGGCGACGCCTACAAGGGGCGCTTCGCCGACGGGGATCCGGGCGTGGACACCGTGTTGGTCGGGCGCGGCTCGCTCGGGCGGCCCGCGGTGGCCGCCGCCGGGGCGCTCGGCCGGTTGCCGCGCGGCGACCGCCTGCTCGCCCGCGCCAGCACCCGGTAGCGCCCGCGTCACCACCCCTCCGCGACCAGCTGCCGGATCGGCTCGGAGATGTTGCACTCCATCCAGCCTTCGCGCTGGAGAAACACCGAGAGCGGATGCAGCTGGCGCCCCACTCGGCTCAGCCAGTAGGCCACGGCAAGGCTCTCGAGCGTCTCCCGGTCGGTGGGCACGTCGAGTGCCCGGCAGTAATCCGCCACGCGATCGTCCCCGCCCGCCCGCACCAGCGGCCAGAGCACCTCCGTGAAGCGCTCGCCCGGGGTGAGGTCCCGCACCCGGCGGCGCGAGAGCGCGATCAGGTCGAACAGATCGAGCAGCGGCAGCGCCCCGCGCGCCGCCCACTCCCAGTCGAGCACCGTGTCCAGCCGGCCATCTCGCACCATGAAGTTCTCGGCCCAGAAGTCCCCGTGGCTCTGGCCGCGCGGCACGCCGGCGAGCCGCCGCTCGAGGTTGGCGACGATCGACGGGATCGCATCGCGCTCCTCGGGCCGCACGTACTCGAGCATCCGCTCGCCCTGCGCGGCAAAGCTCTCCTCCAGCGGCATCGCGCTGCCCTCGAGGTCGAGCCGGAACAGGGCGACGAGGAACTCGAGGCTCTGCTCGTACAGGTCCGCCGACATGCGCCAGGGGTGGGAGCCGACCGCGTTGCGCTCGAGCGCGTAGCTCAGCGGCCCCACCGAGCCCTCTGCGCGTGGGACCACGAGGCGCTCGCGGACCACTTCCGGCGCGCCGTCCGCCGCCACCGCCCCCACAGCCACGAGCGAGGCGTCGAGCGGGCCCTGAGCGGGTCCCGCCGCAAGGCGCATGAAGAATTCCTCCCCGTCCGGCGCTCGCAGCGATGCCACCACCTTGCCGCTCTCGAAGACGGTCACCGACAGGCGCCTCAGCGGCTACCCCCACGCTCTCCTCGGCCCTCGCGATCGCGGTCTCGAGCAGGCTCGCGGGCTGGGGCCCGCGGCTCCCCGTGAGCACGAAGCCGACGGGCGTGCGGAGACGGCGCACCCAGCCGCCCGGGCCGAGCCCGTAACGGCTGCGCGAGCGATCGCCGGTCGCGAGCCGTGTGCTCTCCAGCCCTGCGGCGCGAAGGGCTCGCTCCGCCCTGCGCGCGCCCCCGAGGGCGCGCACCGTCTGGATCGGCGAGAGGAGGAGCTGGGCGATCCGCACCGGTGCGGGCACCGTTCGCGGCGGCGTGACGCTGCCACCGGCGACCGCGATCGAGATCACTCCGTCATCGGCGAGCTCGGCGACCGCGTCGGCCACCTCGGCCCGGTCCGGAACCGCCGCGGTGTCATACAGCACCGCGTCCACGGCGCTCCGGTCCGGCGGCGAGCCCGCCACCGAGTAGCCGCTGTCGCGCAGCACCTCGGCCAGCGCCGGGTCCCCGTGGCTGTCCACCCGGACCGCTGTTTCGGGCAGCACTGCCCATACCCAGCTCTGTCGCTGAATGACGCTCATGGTCAGGCAGCGGGGTCGCTCTCATCCGCTCCGAAGAGGGCCGCCACGCGGCGGGCCTCCGAGTCGAGCGAATGAACCTTGACGCTCTCGAGCCCCGCGTCCACGAGCTCCGCCCGCAGCCCGGGGTCCGAGGCGACCCGGAGCACGGCCTCGGTGGCCGCGCCGGCGTCCCCGGGCGGGATCAGCACCGAGCGGCCCGCGGCCAGCTCCGGCACCCCGCCCACGGCGGTGGCCACCACCGGGAGCCCGGCGGCGAAGGACTCGAAGAGCACCTGCGGCACTCCCTCGGTCCAGGACACGTGCAGGAACACGTGGCTGTCGCGGTAGCGCTTCCTCAACCCGCCGTCGAGCGACACGTAGCCGAGCAGCTCGGCGTTGTCCTCGTCTCCGTTGGCGCGGAGGCGCTCGGCCAGCTCGTCGCTCATCGTCCCGACGCCGCACACGACGAGCCGCCACCGCGGGTCCTCGCGCCGCAGCCTCGAGAGCACGTCGGCGAGGAGCAGCGGGTTCTTCTCCGGGTCGAGCCGGCCGACGCTGAGCGCGGTCAACTCCCCGTCGTACGGACGGGCGAGAGCCTCTTCACGCGGAGTGACGTGCTCCTCGTCCACTAGCGATATGACTATCGGCAGTACGCGGCCGGCTCGATAGCGGCGGGCCAGATCCGGACCCACCGCCACCATGGGATAGAGCCGTCCGAGAGCCCGCCAGGAGCCCTCGAGCAGAAACGCTGCGGCCCTGAGGTCGTACCGGCGTGGGTGGCGCGTGCGCATGTGGCTGGGGAAGTCCTGGCGGACGCCGAGCACGACCTGCCGGCGCCGCAGCCGCGCTTCGGCCGCGAAGGCAAGCGCGAGCGGGTGCGGGCCGAGCAGCCAGACCGCATCCACCTCGCCGAGCAGCTTCCAGAAGCGGCGCAGCGACCGGGCCATCGCGCCCACGGCCGCCCAGGGACGCGACAGCTGTGCGTAGTGGGGAAGCCCCACGAAGCCCACGTCCGCCGGCATCCTGTAGTGGGAGCGCCCGGGCTCGGGGGCCAGGCGGCCCACCAGCGTCAGGTGGTCTACGTAGGCGCCGAGGCGGGCCATGAAAACCACGAACGACTCGGGCGCGTAGAGGGAGTCGCCGTCACGCCGGTACTCCACGTCGCTGTAAGCGGCGATTCGCACCCGGCGGCATGGTAGTCGTAGGCTCAACATCCGCCGTAGGCGGTTATGTTCGAGTGAGTGCCGGGGCCGAGTGCAACAGGGGAGACGCACGGCTCGCCGCCGGTGCGTCCGTCGTTCGCCCGCTCGGCGTTCCTCACGTACGGCACGAACCTCTCGGCTGCGCTCCTGTCGTTCGTCAGCGTTCTGATCACCGCC
This sequence comes from uncultured Thermoleophilaceae bacterium, assembly GCA_963759625.1. GTDB lineage: Bacteria > Actinomycetota > Thermoleophilia > Solirubrobacterales > Thermoleophilaceae > JACVRW01. The sequence goes on from CAVXAD010000004.1 coordinate 271,686, forward strand.
CGAGCACTCGGCGCGGTCGGGCGCGGCGATATCGCGTTCCTGACGACGGTGGCGTTCCTCACGGCGCAGCTCAGCACCATGGGCGTCGGGCAGGCCAACGCCAACCTGGCCGCGCGCGAGCCGCACCTGACCCCCGCCTTGGCCGGCACCTCGGTCGCACTGGCTGTCATCAACGGAAGCTTGGCCGTGCTGGTCCTCGGCACCCTGATGGCCGTCTTCCCGAGCTTTTCCGGGGACGCGAGCACGGGAATCCTGCTGCTGGTCCTGGCCTCGATCCCGATGCTGATCCTCCAGGAGTACATGCTCTACCTGGTGCAGGCGCACTACGCCTTCGGGGTCACGAACCTGTCGTGGATGGTCACCCCGGTCACGAACGTGGTGGTGAACGGCACGCTCGCGGCGTTCGGCCTGCTCACCGTCGAGTCCGCGGTCACGACGTGGATCGGCGGGATGACGCTCGGCACGCTCGTGATGGGCTGGGCTGTGGTCCGCCGCCTCGGCGGCTTCGGGCGGCCGGAGCCGGCTCTCGCACGGCAGATGCTGGCGTTCGGGCTCAAGGCCCACCTGGGACGGGCGATGCTGTTCGGCAACTACCGCGCTGACCAGTGGATCCTCGGGGTGATGTCCAGCTCCAAGGAGCTCGGCCTCTACAGCGTGGCGGTGGCCTGGTCGGAGGTGCTCTTCTTCCTCCCCACCACCCTCGTCGCGGTGCAGCGCCCGGACCTCGTACGCGCAAGCCCCGAGGAGGCCCGGGAGCGCGCAACCCAGGTCCTGCGCGGTGCGCTGGCGCTCACCCTCGCCTGCACCGTCGGGATCGTGGTCCTCGCCCCGTTCCTCTGCACCACGATCTTCGGCGAGAGCTTCGCGGGGTCGGTTGAGATGCTCCGGGTGCTCGCCCTCGGGTCCTTCGGGATCGCCACGCTGAAGCTGCTCGGGAACGCCCTCACCGCCCAGCGCCGGCCGCTGCTCGAGACCGCGGGGGTGGCGGTGGCGTTCGTCACGGTGTTCGCGCTCGACTTCGCGCTCATCCCCGCGCACGGCGGTCTCGGGGCCGCGATTGCCTCGGCGGTGTCCTACACGCTCGGCGGGCTGGCGGTGGCGGTGATCTTCGGGCGCTCATTCGCCGCCCGGGCGGGCGACCTGATCCCGCGGCCGAGTGACGTGGCGGCCCTCTCCCGCAGCGTGGTCCTGCGGTTCAGGCCTGCCAGGCCGGCGCCGGGCGAATGAGCCGCGCCTCGGCGCGCGGACTCGCGACCGGCGCCGGCTCGGGCTCCCGCTGGGCGTTACGCCACAGCAGGGGCCCGAAGGCCAGCAGCACCCAGATCTGGAAGCCGTTCGCATTGGAGATGAAGGTCGAGGCGGCGAGTCCCGCCAGCACCGCGACGAACACGGCGCGGCTCAACGCCGCGTCCTCGTAGTCCCCCCTCCGCTCGTACCGGCGCGCCGCGCGCATCGCGGCCGCGAGCGCGCTGGCCACGATGGTGAGGAACAGGCCGAGGCCCACCAGCCCCGTCTCCACGGCCAGCTGGAGGTACACGTTGTGCACGACGTGGGGCTTCTCCGCGATGAAGGTCACGAAGGTGAGCTTCCCCGGGCCGCCCGCGTAGCGCGGCGAGTAGATGCTGTAGTTCTCCACACCCACGCCGGTGACCGGATGGTCCTTGAAGATCCTGATTGCGACCGTCCACAGGCTCCCGCGTCCGTTGCCCTGGTCGGCGGTGTGGCTCACCCGCTTCCAGGCGGTGGGCGAGCTGGCGAACCAGATCGCCACCAGGCCGACGATGATCGCCACGAAGGCCACCACCACGATCCGGCCCCGCTTGGCAACCACGAGCGCCACGGCGATGGCCACGGCGGCCGCCATGAAGCCGCCGCGTGACTGCGTGGCCGCGAGCCCGAGCACGAGGATCACCACCGAGCCGGCGAGACCGATCCGGCCGAGGAAGCTGCGCACGCCCGGCACGAGACCCGCCGCCAGCGCGATCGACGGCACGATGCCCGCCGCGAGGTAGTTCGGGTCGTCGAGGCCCCCGCGCAGGCGGCCGTCGTTGAAGATGGCGGTCTCCGAGCTCGGCGCCTGCACCCCGAGGATGAGGCCGAGCGCCACGGAGATCGTCACGCCGGCCAGAAAGGAGAAGGCGAGCACCCTGATCTGCTGGCGGGTGAGGTCCAGCGTCATGAGCACGGTGAACACCAGCGCCGCGGCCACGTAGGGCTGGAGCCCCTTGAAGGCGAGGTCGGGCCGCTCGGCCCAGAGGAGCGACAGCGTCAGCCAGACGACGAACAGCGCCAACACGAGCAGGAGCCTGCGCGGCACCGGCGCGTCCGACTCGCGGGCGCGGCGCCGCAGCGTCCCGAGCCAGGCGACGGCGATCAGGATGCCCGCGGCGTGGGATGCCGTGTCGAACCCGGGCAGGGCGGTCAGGAAGGTGGTGGGCACCCACAGGGCGATGCCGAGCGGGAGGTTGAGCAGGACGAGCGGCAGGTAGCAGAGCGCGATCAGCACCCCGATCCCGGTCGACAGGTTGTACGCCATCAGCACGCCCACGCCGACGCACGCCACGAAGGTGAGCGCCGTGAGGAGCGCCGGGTTGAGCGGCGGCAGTCGCGGGCCGGCGGGCGCGGCGGGCGCGGCCTGGATTCTGGGTGCGAATGCCGTCATGTCGCGTCCCGGCGCAGTCTAGGTACCCATGTCAGCGCTGGCGGACGGCCGTGGGCGGCTGTCCCACCCCGAGGCGGGAGCCCAGCTTCTGTGCCACGCCCTCGATCATGCCCACCCCGTAGCCGAGATGGATGGCGGGGAAGCAGGCGAACAGGCGCGGTGCCAGCTCGGGCCGCGAGCGCGAGGCGGAGATCGAGGCGGCCGCGGCCCCGGTCCCGTAGGCAAGGGCGAGGCCGAGCAGCCCGCGGCGGGCGCGACGGCTGACCGGAGCGGCCAGCGCCAGCCCTCCGAGGGTGGCCACCAGCCCCGGAGGGGCCAGGTGATACACCCTCAGGAAGTCCGGATGGGCGGCGAGCACCCGCACGCGCGACTGGCCGTAGTTGCGGTGCTGGCGGAATACGGCACGCCACGAGGACCGCGTCGTGTAGATGAAGCGCACGCTGGTGTCGAGCACGAGCCGGTAGCCGGCCTTCTTCAGGCGCCAGTTCAGCTCCTCGTCCTCCCCCACGAGCATGTCGGTGCGGAAGCCACCCACTTCCTCGAGCGGGGCGCGCCGGTAGACGCCGGCCTGGATCGTGTCCACGTCGGCGCGAACGCGGTTGTCGGCGTACACGCTGCTGCCGACGCCGAAGCTCGAGCCGCGCGCCAGCGCCACGGCCTCCCCGAAGGGGGTCTCACCCACCTGCTCCGGCTGGGCCCCGACACAGCACACGGCGGGGCCCTCCTCGGTCAGCAGCTCGGCGGCCCTGCGCAGGTAGTCCGGATAGAGGTAGGTGTGGGCGTCCACCCGGGCAACGAGCTCGGAGCGGCCCTGCTGGATCCCCAGGTTGCAGGCCTGAGCGGCGTTGAGCCGCCCGTGGCCGTTCACGAGCGCCAGCCGGCGGTCGTCCGCGGCGCGCTCGCGCACCACCCGCGCCGTGGCGTCCGTCGAGCCCGCGTCCACCACCCACACGCGATAGCGGTCGCCGGGATAGTCCTGGGCGAAGATGGCGTCGAGGCAGCGGTTCACGTGCCCCTCCTCGTTGAAGGCGGGCACCACCACGTCCACGTCGGGAAGCTGGGTGGCGTTCATGGTCGCCGCCGCGTCAGGCGAGCGACCGCTCGCGCTCGAGCGAGGCCAGGGTCTCGCGCAGCACGCTCACCACGTGGTCCTGGTCGCGCTCGGTCAGGGTCGGGAAGAGCGGCAGGGTCAGCTCGGTGCGTGCCGCCCGCTCCGCCCGTGGCAGGGACCCCTCGGTGGATCCCTCGTAGGCGGAGAACTCGTGGACGGCCGGGTACAGCACGCTGGTCTGCACGCGCTGCTCGAGCATCTTGGCCCGCAGCGGCTCGCGCACCTCGCCGTCATCGAGCATCACGGGCATGACGTAGCAGGAGGAGCTGTCCACCTCTTCGTCGCGGTAGGGCACGGTGAGCCCTGCGACGTCGGCGAGCAGCCGCCGGTAGCGGTGCACGAGCGCCCGGCGCTTGCCGATGTCCTCCTCGAGGCCCTCGAGGCGCGCCGTGAGCAGGGCTGCGCGCGGCTCGTCCATCCGGTAGTTGAAGCCGAGCCCGATCACGTCGTACCCGGCCGAGTGGCCGCGGTGGCGGTCCCAGGTGCCGGACGTCATTGCGTGCGAGCGAAGGCTGCGGGCCGTCTCGGCCACGCCATCGTCGTCGGTCGTGAGGAGCCCGCCCTCGCCACAGGACAGCACCTTGTTGGAGAAGAAGCTGAAGCAGCCGGCCAGTCCGAAGCTCCCGAGCTTGCGATCGCTTCCCACGGGAGTCGCGCTCGGCGTATGCGCCGCGTCCTCGATGAAGGCCAGGCCGTGCTCCTCGCACAGCCGCCCGAGCGCCTCGACGTCGGCCGCATAGCCGCCGTAGTGCACTGCGCAGACCGCCTTGGTGCGAGGGGTGATGCGAGCGGCCACGTCGTCGGGGTCGAGCCCGAGGTCGTGCTGGCCCACGACGTCGGCCAGGACCGGCGTGGCGCCGCAGTAGCGGGCCGCGTTGGCGGTGGCCACGAACGTGATCGCCGGTGCGATCACCTCGTCGCCCGGCCCCACCCCCGCGGCGAGGTACGCCAGGTGGAGGGCGGCGGTGCAGCTGGAGAGGGCCACCGCATGCTTCACGCCGATGTGCTCGGCGAAGGCGGCCTCGAACTCCTGCGTACGCGGACCCATGGTGAGCCAGCCGGAGCGCAGCGTGGCCTCCACGGCCGCGATCTCGCGGTCGCCCAGCTCCACGTCGAAGAGCGGGATCAGGCGCTCACCGGCCATGGCTAGTTCCTGTAGCGGCCGTCGAACGGGTCGCCGAACCGCTCCTGGTCGAGCGCGCCGACGATCTCCTCGATGCCGTCGGGCACCCGGTGGACCGTCTCGAAGCCGAGCTCGGCGCGGATCTTCTCGAAGGAGACCTTGTAGTCGCGCGGGTCCTCGTCCCGGGACACGTATTCCACGTCTCCCTTGCCGAGCGTTCCGGTGATGATCTCGACCAGATCGAGCTTGCGGTAGTTCTCGTCGGAGTGACCGGCGTTGAAGACCTTGCCGGCTACCTTCTCCGCCGGCGCATCGAGCACGGCGCGCACGGCGCGCGCGGCGTCGCGGACGTGGATGTAGGGCCGCCAGAAGCGCTCGCCGAAGACCTCGAGCGAGCGGTCGGCCCAGAGGTCGCGGGTGAACTCGTTGACCGTCAGGTCGAAGCGCATGCGGTCGCCGACGCCGTAGACGGTGGCGAAGCGCAGGCAGGTGGGCCTCAGGCCATGACCGCCGCCGTTGCCGTTGCCCTGCGCGGGCTCGAGCAGTGCCTTCTCGATTCCGACCTTCTGCTCGGCGTAGAGCGAAACCGGCCGCAGCTCGCCGCCCTCGTCGATGGGGACGGTTGGATCGTCCATTCGTCCATAGTTGGAGCAGGTCGAGGCGAACACCAGGCGCTCCACCCCGAGCTCGCGGGCGTCCTTCACGAGGGCGCGGCTGCCCTCCACGTTCACGTCGTTGGACAGCTCAGGGTCGCGCGCGCAGGCCGGGTCGCCGACGATCGCAGCCAGGTGGACCACGGCCTCGGCGCCCGTGAGCGCGCGCTTGCGCGCGTCCGCGTCGCGGATGTCCCCGCGGATCAGCTCCACTCCGCGCTCGGCGAGATGCTCGGCCACGTCCTCCTGGCCGTGCAGGAGCACGTCGAGGACCTTGACCTCGCGTCCCGAGGCCAGCAGCTCGTCCACGACGAGCGCGCCCACGTACCCGGCGCCGCCGGTGACCGTGACGCTCATCGCGCGATCGTGTTGGCCGGGGCGTGGCCTGCGGGATGGCCCGAGGGGCCCGAGGGAACCGAAGCGGAGTCCCTGGCGCCCTTCTCGTCCATCAGGAGGGGCTTGACCTGCTCGAACTCGAGGATGGCCTTCTCGTAGTCCTCGTGACGTCCGATGTCGAGCCAGTAGCCGTCATATACGTAGGCGCCCACCTGCGCGTCCGCCTTCAGCAGGCGCGTGACGAGGTCGGGCAGGTCCAGGCGCTTGTTGGGCTTGATGTACTCGAGCGCTCCCGGCTCGAGCACGTAGACGCCCATGCTCACGATGTAGGGAAGCTCGGGCTTCTCCTCGAAGCCGGTGACCACGCGGGTCTCGCCGGCCTTGCCGTCGAGGTGGATCACGCCGTACTCGGTGCGCACCACACGCCGGTGGGAGGCGATGGTCAGGAGATTGCCGCTCTCGCGGTGGACGTCCACGAGGTGGGCGTAGTCGAGCGCCGTGAGCACGTCGCCGTTCATCATCAGGAAGCTGTCCTCGAGGCGGTCGATCGTCGCCAGGGCACCCACGGTCCCGAGTGGCTCGAGCTCCTCGTGGTAGTCGATGTTCACGCCGTGGGTGGAGCCGTCGCCCATCACGGCGCGCACCAGGTGCGAGAGGTAGCCGACCGCCAGGGTCAGGTCGTCGAAGCCGGCGTCGCGGAGCTGGTGCACCACCACGTCGAGGATCGCGCGGTCGCCGACCGGCAGCAGCGGCTTCGGTAGCACGGTGGTGTAGGGGCCGAGCCGCGACCCCTTGCCGCCGGCGAGAATGACTGCGCGCCTTCCCATTCTTTATCCCCTTTCGGCGTTCGGCGGCACGACTTGAGTCGTGGATCGGCGGCGATCCGGATCCCCGGCCGTCCATCTTAGGCTGTAAAACGTCCCGGTCAGGATGCTGCGGTTCCGCACTCTGGTCTTTAAAGCGCTGTACTGGCTGGCCGTCCTGGTCATCTCGCTGGCGCTGCTCGTGCTCCTCGTCCTGTTCTTCGAGTCGCGCGACAGCTCCGACCTCGACGACTCGAGCCACTCGGACAGTAGTTCCTCGGTCGCCGCGCTCGTGCTCGAACACGGGCAGGGCCGGCGCCGATGCGGTCAACCGCGTTCGACTCTCGAATTCCCCCGCCTGACGAACCGGGCGAACACGATGATCCGCTGGGCCGCACTGTACAGCGGGTGGCAGGCGCTGAGCACGAGCCGGTCGTATTTCACCCTCTTCGTCACCCATAGCGCGGTGGGATCGACGATCTGGGTGCGCTCCACCCTGTAGACGAAGCCCCCGTAAGGCATCTGGAGCACGATCCGATCGCCGCGCTTCAGCTTGTCGACGTTGCGGAAGGGCGCCCCGTGGGTCGTCCGGTGCCCGGCGATTGCCACCGTGCCGTGCTCACCGGGCAGGGGCGTGTCGGGGTAGTGGCCCGGGCCCTTGCGCAGATCGTCGGTGCCCACGCCCTCGACCACATAGGCGGACTTGTCGATCGTGGGCAGCACGATCTCGCCGATCGCATCGCCCGGCAGCGGTTGCCGGGCGATCACCCGCGGGGGCGGATGATCCAGCGATTTCTTCAGCTCGACCTGCTCCTTGTGGGCCAGGAAGGCCGATACCGGCTCCTGCCACGCGAGCGTCGCACCGGCGTCGCCGATCAGCAGCAGGCCGCTGACGATCATCACCGACGCGACGAAACGCAGCACTGCCCGAAGGGGGCTGCGCGTCCGTGCTGCTGTGGCGCTCATCCCGAAACTGAGTGTAGGGTGCCTCCATGCCTGAAAGAACGAGCTGGGCCGCCGCCAAGGCCCTGACCGAGCACCCAGGACTCCTCCGCTGGGTGGAGGAGATAGCCGAGCTGACGACGCCCGATCACGTGCACTGGTGCGACGGATCGGCCGAGGAATATGACCGCCTCTGCGCGGAGCTGGTGGAGGCGGGCACCTTCGAGCGGCTCGCCGACGCAAAGCGCCCTGCGTCCTATCTCGCCTGCTCCGATCCCGGCGACGTGGCACGTGTCGAGGACCGCACTTTCATCTGCTCGGAGAGCGAGGCCGACGCCGGCCCGACCAACAACTGGCGCGACCCCGCGGAGATGCGCGACACCCTCTCGGAGCTCTTCAGCGGCTCCATGCGCGGCCGCACCATGTACGTGGTCCCCTTCTCGATGGGCCCACTCGGCTCGCCCATCGCCCATATCGGCGTACAGCTCACCGACTCGCCCTACGTGGCGGTGAGCATGCGGATCATGACCCGCATGGGCGCCGGCGCGCTCGACGTGCTCGGCGAGGACGGCGAGTTCGTTCCCTGTCTCCACTCGGTCGGGAAGCCGCTCGACGACGGCGTCGAGGACGTCCCGTGGCCCTGTGACGCGGACAACAGGCACATCGTGCACTTCCCCGAGTCCCGCGAGATCTGGTCGTATGGCTCGGGCTACGGCGGCAACGCGCTGCTGGGCAAGAAGTGCTTCGCCCTGCGCATCGCATCGGTAATGGCCCGCGACGAGGGCTGGATGGCGGAGCACATGCTCATCCTCAAGGTCACCTCACCCGAGGGTGTGTCGAAGCACCTGGCGGGCGCGTTCCCGTCCGCGTGCGGGAAGACGAACCTCGCGATGCTCATCCCCACCCTGCCGGGATGGAAGGTCGAGACGCTCGGCGATGACATCGCGTGGATGAAGCCCGGTGCCGACGGCCGGCTCTACGCGATCAATCCCGAGGCTGGGTTCTTCGGCGTGGCGCCCGGTACCGGCGAAGGGACGAATCCGAACGCGATGGCCACCGTGGCCACCAACTCGATCTTCACCAACTGCGCCCGGACGGACGACGGGGACGTGTGGTGGGAGGGCATGACGAAGGACGCCCCGGACCACCTGGTGGACTGGCGCGGGAACGACTGGACGCCTGAGTCGGACGCGCCGGCGGCCCATCCGAACGCCCGCTTCACGACTCCAGCCGCCCAGTGCCCCTCCATGGCTCCCGAGTGGCAGGACCCCGCGGGGGTGCCGATCGACGCATTCCTGTTCGGTGGCCGGCGCTCTACCGTCGTCCCGCTGGTGCACGAGGCCTTCGATTGGGAGCACGGTGTGTTCCTCGGTTCGGTCATGTCCTCGGAGACCACCGCGGCCGCCGCCGGCGACGTGGGCAAGCTCCGCCGCGACCCGATGGCAATGCTGCCCTTCTGCGGGTACGACATGGCGGCCTACTTCCAGCACTGGGTCGAGATGGGCACGCGCCCGGGCGCCCGGCTTCCGCGCGTCTTCTACGTGAACTGGTTTCGCAAGGACGAAGCCGGCCACTTCCTCTGGCCCGGCTTCGGCGAGAACAGCCGGGTGCTGGCCTGGATCTTCCGGCGCTGCGACGACGACGTCGATGGTGTCGAGACGCCGATCGGCCTGGTCCCCGATGCCGGGGGGATCGAGACGGAGGGCCTCGACCTGTCGGCAGAGGAGCTGGAGGCCCTGCTGGCGGTCGATCCCGAGGAGTGGAAGGCCGAGCTGCCGCTCATCCACGAGCATTTCGCCACCTTCGGGGACCGGCTGCCGCAGCCGCTGCGCGACCAGCTTGCGGCGCTCGAGCAGCGGCTCGAGCGGGCGTCCTAACCCGTCGCGCGGGTGAAGTGCCGGAAGGCCGCCCAGGCCGGCTTGGCCTGTCCGTTCAGCTCGAACAGGCCGCAGTAGAACTCCCAGCCGCGCGGGACCGGGGTCGTACGGTCGCGGAAGCTGAACCAGATCAGCTTGCCGACCCGGTACCGGCTGCGGTTGCGGGTCACGAACCTGAAGGCCGAGGTCAGGCGCTGCGCCTGCCCGGCCGGGGTGGTCGAGAAGAATGGGTTGCCGCCGCCGGTGGCCCAGCCCAGCTCCGAGATCCACACCGGGGTGCGCGAATCCCCGTGACGGCGCATCACCTGGCGGATGCGGGTGATCTCGCCCTTCACGCCCGCGGTGTCCTCGGAGTACGGGTGGATGGCCACGGCGTCGAAGTAGCGCTTGATGCCCTTGACGCGGTAGAGCGCGTCGAGGTAGCGGTAGCCGGCCGGGCCACGGGTGGAGCTGGCGAGCAGCCCGGCGGTGCCGATCTTCGCGTGACGGTCGTTCGCCCGAATCGTGGCCGCGGCCAGCTTCAGCAGCGACGCGTAGTCCGTCACGTCGCGCGACCGCGCGGGGCCGGCTGCCCAGTGGGGCGGGTAGTTCGGCTCGTTCCAGACCTGGTAGGCCGGGATCGGCCGCCGCGGCACCTTGGGGTGGGTGCGCCAGAAGCTCCCGCCGCGCCCGTAGCGCCGTACTACGTCGCGAACGAAGCGCTTGAACGACGCCCGCCCGGCGGCGGTGAGCGGCGCATAGGCTTCGGACTCGGCCGCGAAGTGCGGGCTGCCGACGAGCACGGCCAGAATCCCCACCCGCGCGCGTGCCGCCCGCTCGACGATCGTGTCGTAGTAGCTCCAGTCGCGCGGAACCCCCTGCGTGGGCTCCACCGAGGCCCAGTGGAAGTTGATCCGCAGGTTGCCCACTCGTGCCGAGCGCATGCGATTGAAGTCGGCCTGCGACGTGGTGAAGCCGACGGGATCCCCCTCCACGCCGTAGAACGCGCGCGGAACCTTGGCCTCCGCGGCGCCGGCGGTCAGGCCGAGCGCCACCAGCACGGTAAGCAGCGCGGCTTGCAGCGTGCGGCTGGGATGGGCTATGTCAGAGGACGGCGACATGACTCGGCGGACGGCTGAAGCTAGCGATCCCGACCGGGGAGGGCGTCAGTCCCGGGACTACGGCCGGCGTTGGACCCGAGCAGGATCTGCAACGGAGCCGCCGGCGGGGCGAGCTCACGTGTGCGGTGCAGGGCGCGCACGGCGCCCCTGCGGTCGCCCGCATTCGCGCGCATCCGGGTCAGCACCATCCAGATCCGCCAATCCTGAGGGGCTCGCTCGAGCGCCTTTTCCAGGTCACGCTGGGCTGCAACCGGATCGCTCTGCTCCTCGGCGAGCGCGAGCTGCAGGCGGGGGCCCGCCGCCCACGGCTGGATCGCGACGGCGGCCCGCGCGTCATCCGCGGCCCTCGCGAGGTCGCCCTCCCCGGCCGCTTCGCGGCTCTGGCGCACCATGGCGTCGCTCGTGAGCGAGATCGCTCCCACGGCGATGCACGCGCACCCGAACGCCACCACTCCGGCGCCCAGCAGCAGTCGAGCACGCCGGGCGCGCGGCCTGGCAGCCGCCCAGGGCCGGCCCGGTGAGCAGCGCCGTGACGATCACCACAGGCAAGAAGGCACCCGGGATCTCCCAGGTCCACTCCACGGCCGCGGCGGCGATCCCGCAGGCGAACACCACCAGCAGAACGCCGGCGAGCGCCGCGTCATCGCCGCCGGAGAATCGACGCCGCACGCCGGTGACCGCCGCGGTACCGAGGAACCCGAGCAACAGCAGGAGGCCCACCAGACCCAGCTCGGCCGCGGTCTCGATGAAGAGGGAGTGCGCGTTGCGAACGAAGTAGTCCAGCGAGCCGTGCTGGGCCCACCACGGCTCGTAGCCGGCGGCGCCCACACCGTGGAATGGGTGTTCCTTGAAGGCCATCCAACCCGCGTTCCAGAACTGGTACCGGCCCGTGCCCTCGGTGCTGGTCAGGTGCCGGGTCACGAGGCCTCGTCCCTGCGTCTGTGCCGAGATGTTCGGCGGGGCCTTGAGCTCGTGCCACCGCTCCACCGGGTCGGCCCCGAGGAGGCCGGTCACGAGCGCCAGCACAGCGACGGTCGCGGCCACAGCGGACACCGCACGGGGCACATGGGTCCGTTCCACCAGGTCATCGACCATCGGCCGGAGCGTCAGCACGGCGCCCACGACGACGAGGGTGAGCAGCAGCATCGGATGTGCCTCGGCTCCGTACCCCGGCGCACCCGTGCGCCCGTCGGTGAAGAGGTCCCGGGTCACGGCGGCCTCCACGAGCACCGCGCTCCCGATCCCCGCGATCGCGGCCGACACCGCCAGGCGCAAGCGGTAGGGGCTGAGCAGGAACAGCAGCACGAGCCCCACGGCGCCGGACACGGCACCGCCGCGCGAGGACGTGAGGAAGACCCCGAGCGTCGGGAGCGGGATGGCGGCCGTGGCAAGTGCCCTGCCCTGCACGGTGCGCGCGAGCCCGGCCATCGCGAGCAGCAGCACGCTCCCGAGCGCGAGCAGGGCCCCGAGGCCGTTCCAGTACCCGAGCGGATAGCTCAGACGCCCGCGTGCCTCCGGCAGCGCCTGGACCACGTCCTGCGTGGGGAAGAGCGACGGGATCATCCGGCTGCCGAGCGCAAGCACGCTCACGGCCACAAGCCCGATCGCCAGGCCGGCGAGCCAGGCTCGGGCGCTGCGGGCCGGCGAGGCCACCACGACGAGCGCGAACACCCCCGCGTATCCGGCGGCGCGCATGGTCTCATCGAAGGCTCCGCCGTCGTCTACCCCCCAGCCCATCGAGAGCGCCGTCCAGGCCGTCAAGGCCGCGAGGCAGCCGCCTGCGAGGATCGCCTCATTCGGAACCGGAGCGCGCGGAAACAGCCGCAGCAGCAGGCCGAGAACCACAATCCACCAGACGCCGATCGCGAGAACCGCACGCGCCTCGACGGAGTACGAACCGTCCGGAAGGCTGGTGGCGACTGTGCCCAAAGCAACTGCTACGGTGACCAAATGCCCACTGGAGACCACCGGAAGGCTCAGCCGGCGGCGTCGAAGGCGTCTGCTCGGGAGGGCCTGCGTCGTCACCCGTTTCAGCCTATAGCGGCGCTGCGTGCGCTCGCCGCGGTTGCGGCGCTCGTGCTCGTGGCAGCGCCCGCCGCGCAGGCACAGAGCGACTCACCAGGTCCCGACCAGTACGTACCGTCCACCCCGAGCGCCTCGGGCAAGGACAAGAAGAAGACCGGATCCAGCCAGGGCTCGACGAACTCGGGATCCGGGGACGACCAGGCGCTCGACCGGATCACCGGCGGCAGTTCGGACAGCGGCAACGACGGCAACGGCAGCAACGACGGCAACGGCAGCGACGACGGCAAGAACAAGAGCAAGGCGAAGAAGAGCAAGCAGGATGACTCCGCCGAGACCACGACGGCGGTCGCAGCGGGCGGCGGCGGCTCGGACGACGACAACGACGACGGGGCGCTCACGTCGGTCGGCAATGCGCTGACCGACTGGAACGACCCGGTGCTGCCGGGCCTCGTGGCGCTGGTGGGGCTCGTGACCCTCGGTGCGGCCATCGCCGTGCTCATGCGCCGCAGGCGCACGTCCGGCGACGCCGGCAGCCGGCTGCTTCCGCTAAGGCATCGGTGCGCAGCCGGCCAAGCCGGCTGCTTCCGCTAAGGCATCGGTGCGCAGCCGGCCAAGCCGGCTGCTTCCGCTAAGCGCAGCTCCGCTCGGCCACGCAGGCGTCGACCACCCGCAGGTGGCGGCGCCAATCGATCCCGCTCGCCCAGTCGAGGTACCACGTGCCGTCGGATGAGCGCGGGATCCCGGCGCGGCGCGCGAAGGCGACCATCGGGTCCTGCCGGCCGAAGCTCGTATAGGTCGCGCCGGACTCGAACCAGATGTTCCACGGCGTGCTGCCGGTGGTGTCGCCCACGTAGAGCCCGTACTCGGCCATGGCGCGCAGGATCGTCTTCCTCCAGCCGGGAATCCTCAGGGCGTCGATCTCGGCGGGCGTCAAGTCGAGCTGGAACCGCGTGCCCTGCGAGGGCGCACCAGCCGCGTTGTCACACGCGAATCCCAGTCCTTGCGCCGGGTAGACCTTGCGGCCGGAGTCGCAGCGGACGAGCATGAAGAGCGCGTGGTCGATGCGGCCGCGGCGCATCTCCTGGGCACGGATGATCCCCGCGAGGGATCCGTAGTGCGCGGCGTTCGCGTCCGACCCGAGGCCGTCCCCGTCGATGCGCGTACGACCGCCCCAGGAAACCACGAGGCGGCCCCCGCCACCCGGCTTGCGCTTCACCTGCCAGAAGTCGTACTCCCAGCCGGACTGCTGGTCCACCACGGTCAGATGCCCGTCGGACCCGGCGGCCGGCCTGGCGGCGTCCGGGATGCGAACGCGCATGCCCTCCACCTCGCAGGTGCCCCAGCTCTCGGTGCAGTGGACCTCGAAGACCGGGTCGTTCGCGTCCGGGTAGTAGATGGGATGCTGCCAGTCGGAGGTCGTGCCGGTCACGCCCACCCGCAGCTCCGCGGGCGCGCCCCAGCCGGTCAGGCGACGCACGATCGCGTCCGAGCGGGGATCCAGCCGCGGCCGGCGCGACAGGCTCTGGTTGAACGGCGAGTCGTCCGCGTACGGGCGCCAGCAAGCACCCGGCCAGCGGCCCACGCCGAAGCCGCCGAGGCCCAGGTCCACGCTCGGCGAGGCACAGCCGGTCGGATCCGTTCCCTCGTCGTCCCCGAGCAGGATGACCAACCGGGCCCGCCCGGCCCCCGATCCGCGCGCCGGCCGGCTCGGGATGCGAACCCTGAGGACGCCACGGGCTGCGGCCACCCGGATGCGGGCCGCACTCAGGCGACGGCGCTCGTCCCGGCGCTCCACGTAGCCGCTCCGTACCCGGCGGGGCGAGACCCCGCGCACGGCGAACACCAGGACGTCGCTGCGCGCCGCCGTGGGCGAGAACACCCGCTTGTGTGTCGCAGCGCTTGCTCCCGGGGCCTGTGCTGCAGCCAGGGCCGCGAGCGTCACGAACAGGGCTAGGAACCGCTTTGACAACTACGAGCCTCCCTCGGACGGCTTTGCGAACCGCCTCGCGGCGAGGGTGCCCTTGTCGGGAGGCGCGACTGGTTTCGGGTGCAACCGTCGGTATCGGGAGCCCGCTCGCCAGGGCACCCGCCGCACGCCTCGGCTGGACGCATGTACGACGATCCGAGGGAAAGGCTCCGTGAGAACCCGCTACCGTCCGCTGTGCCGCGCATCCACCATGTGGGTGGTCAGGGGATGTGGAGCTGCCCGCAGCGGCGCGACCCGCGTTCAAGGATCGAGCGCCACGGCCGACGAATGAGCCAGAAAGCCGAACTACACTCCGGTCTCCTCTGAACTCCGCCCCAGACATCTCCGCTTCGAACCGTCCGGCAGAGGGTGCCCTCGGGCCCTATCTCCGCGCGATCCGGGCTCACCGCATGCTGGTGATCGTGGTCACGCTCGCCGCAGTCGGCGCGAGCATCGCCTGGATCGCCCTGCGCCCGCCGACCTATTCGGCCACGGCGAACATCCTCGTCACGCCCCTCGCTCAGGACGACCAAACCTTCCTGGGGCTCCAGGTGGTGCGAGAGGCCGGCGATCCGACCCGCACGGTTCAGACCGCTGCAACGCTGATCAAGTCGCAGCAGGCGGCGCAGCGCACGGCGGTGCGGATGGGCGGCGACTGGACCTCCAAGAAGGTGCTGGACGCAATCACCGTCACGCCGGAGGGCGAGAGCAACATCCTTGCCATCAACGGAAAGGCCGACGGCGACAAGGAGGCCGCGAAGCTGGCCAACACCTTCGCGCAGTCCGCACTCGACGCGCGCCGCGCCAGCATCGCCACGCAGGCCGCAACGGAGGTGGAGCGCCTCAAGGCGAGTGAGGGCGAGCTCGGCGCCGACACCGAGGCGAAGGCCACGGTCACGCAGCGCATCAACGCGCTCGAGAAGGTGCGGATCGACGGCGATCCCACCCTCCAGTTCTCCGAGCGGGCACAGGTACCCGAGTCCCCGAGCGGACCCCCAGCAGCCGCGATCGTGCTCCTCGCGGGGCTGGCCGGCTTCACCCTCGGTTCGGGCGGCGCCCTGCTGCTCGAGCTCACCGAGCGCCGAATCCGGAACGAGGACGAGGCGGTCGCGCTCTACCCGCTTCCCGTCCTGGCGCGGATCCCGCTTCTCAAGTCGAGCCAGCTGCGCGGCCGCCAGGCATCGGGCTGGCACATGCTGCCGGCCGTCCGCGAGGCGTTCCGAACGCTCATGATCCAGCTCGGGCCGCACCCAGAGGGGCGCGCCCACGTGGTCATGGTCACGAGCGCCTCCACGGGCGACGGCAAGACCACCTCGGCGGTCAACCTCGCCGCGGCCGCCGCCGCGAGCGGCGACCCCGTGATCCTTCTGGACTTCGATCTCCGCAAGCCGGACGTGGGCCGGACACTCGGCGTGCAGCCGGGCACCGAGCTGACCGGCCTCCTGCAGCCGGACACACAGCTTCGCGACCTGCTCTCGCCCGCTCCCGGGCTCCCCGCGCTCTCGGTCCTCACCACCACGGTGGCCGAGGGCGACGTGGCCCTGGTGGAGGCGCTCAGCCGCCGGCTTCCGGAGCTGATCGCCGACGCCCGCGAGCTCTGCAACTACGTGGTGATCGACACCGCCCCGATCGGCGAGATCAGCGACGCCCTGCGGGTGGTGGCCGACGTGGACAGCATCATCGTCGTCACCAAGCCCGGAAACACCAACCGAGCCAACTTCGAGATGATGCGCGACCTGCTCGAGCGCACCGCCTACACGCCGGCGGGCTTCCTGGTCATCGGAGACTCCACCCCGCGCACGAGTGCCTACTACGCGTACGGCGCCACGAGCCGCGAGCTCTTCCTCGAGCCGCCCGAGCCCACGCGACCACAGCCCGCCTCGCGTCCGCCGCGAGACGGCACCGACGGCTCGAGCGACCGTCCGCACTCGCACCGTCGCACGGGTCTCGCCGCGCAGCCCTGAACGAGAGGCGCCGCGTGACCGCGTGCGGGAAGCACCGGCGAATGCCGAGCGCGAGACGCCCCGCAAGATGGTGCGCGAGACGCCCGCTGACGCCGAGCGCGAGACGCCCCGCAAGACCGAGCGGATGAACCCGCGCGCAGCGGAGCGCGCCAACGCCAAGTCGAGCGACAAGGACACTGAGACGGAGCCGGCGGAGCGTCCGCGGGCCAGCAACAACGGCGAGGCCGACAGCCCACGTGGCTCCGAGCGGAGCGGCGCCGAGGCGGCCGCCCGCCCGAACGAGAGCGCCGAGGGCGGCGGTACGCCCCGCCGTCCCGCTCGCCCGCCCCGCTCCGAGGAGCGCGCCTCACGCAGTGAGCGCCCCTCCCGGTCTGAAGACCGGCCCTCGAAGAACTAGGCAGCGCGGCCGGAAGGTCCGGGTGGCCCCGCGTGCTGCCCCGGCGTGTGCACTGCGGCGGAGTGCAGAGTCGCGGGTCCCGACTGCGGTCGCCGTTGGCCCGTGCGCGACTCGTACGCGGCGTAGCCGATCAGCCCCTCCGAGGCATGCGATGAGCCGCGACCGGTCGGGCATCGACCGCAGGCCACGCGGCTCCCGCTAGTCCGAGGCCGCGGGCCCTGCGAGGGCTACGCACGCGGCGAGCCCTCACGGGCGCCCGGGGCCACCTGACCCCCGCCCGGACCCACTACGCGGCCGCGCAACGCAGCTCAGGGCCTCCCCCAGCCGCGATCGGATCGCACCGGCCCCGGAAATGCGAAGGGCGGCGGTTTTCACCGCCGCCCTCCACGTCCTCCGCACTTCAGGGACCGCCCCTTGACGGGTGCCGACCTGACGGCCGACCCCGGGGCGGCCCCTTAGGCGCGCAAGATGGTTCTAGACCTGATCTGACCGCGTTGTGCGGCGAAGGATCAGGCCGGTTCCCAGCAGGCCTGCGCCGACGAGGGCGAAGACACCGAGCTGAAGACCGGTGAACGGAAGCTGACCACTGGTGTCAGCAGCCGTCTGAGCGGCCACAGCCGGCTCTTCAGCCGCGTCACTGTTGGTTGGGCCCGGAGTCGGGCCTTGAGCGATCCCGGCCAGGCCACCATAGGTGTCCCCGGTCGGAGTCTCGGCGTAAGCAGTACCGGCGAGCATCAGAGCCAATACGCATGAAGCGACCAGCGTTAGTTTCAGAAGCCTTTTATGCACAATTCCCCTTGGACGAGATTTCTCCCAGCCCCGTCCACCGTAACTCACCTTCCGGATGTTGTAAAGCGGGCCTGAGCAGCACGCTGGATCCGGGTGTTCTCCCGCTTGGGATCTACCTTGCGCCGGGCCTCGATGATATTGCTCAAGCGCGTCAGCACGGGGTCGCGCGCGTTCAGGGCACGGGCCCGAGCGAGCTCGGTCGACGCCGCGGCAAACCGGCCACGCGAGGCATCGATGAGGGCGATCTCGAAGTGGGCGAGCCAGTTGTCCTCCACCGTGAGCGAGTGCTCGAAGGCCTCCCGTGCAAGCCCGTAGCGGCGCGCCGATATGGCGATCCTGCCCTCGCTGAGGTCGGGATCGAGCGAGTACGGATTGAGCGACCGCGCCTGGTCGAGGTCGGCGAGGGCGGCGTCGACGTCGACGGTCGACCCCAGCTCGGCGCGGTTCACGTAGCGGACCGCCAGGTAGGCAGGCACCATCGACACGAGCAGGGCGGCGGCCACCGCCGCCGTGGCCCAGCCCCCCGCTCGCGACCAGCGTCCCACGCGCGGGGAACCGCCTGAGCGCTCCTCGCGGGGCGCCACTGCCACCAGCGCCACCAGCGGCAGGGCCAACGCCGGCCCCGCGACGGCCGGGATCTCCTCGAGCCAGTCGAAGTTCAGGTGCACGGCGAAGTAGGCGGCGATGGCCATGCCCATGGCGAGCACGAGCGCCGGCGCGCCCGCGAGTCGCCGCCTGAGCATGGCTCCCGCCGCGAACAGCGACAGGAAGAAGGCCACGAGCAGGGCGGCGGCCACCGCGCCTCCCTCCCCAAGCGCCCGCAGGTACATGTTGTGCACGTAGCGGGAGTGCTTGGGCTCGTGCCTCCGCGCCGTGTACTCCCGCTCGAAGTTGCCGGTACCCACGCCGCCCACGGGAGACTGCTGGAAGAGGTCGATCGCCACCCGCCAGTAATCGGGGCGCTCGTAGGGATCGAGATTGGAGATCCGGGCGCTTTCGACGGAGCTGTACTCCGCCCCGGTGAGCGTGGCCCACTGCTCGCTCACCGTGTCGGAGATGCGCCCGTAGTTGAGAAGCGCCAGCGCCACCACCGCGAGCGCCAGCAGCACGGTCGCGACGAGCCCGGCGCGGCGTGCGGCGCGCTCCACCCCCTGGCGACCCTTGGCCGCCCGCTCCGCGAGGGCGATTACCAGGCCCGCCGCGCCCGCCACGAGTACCGATGGCACGATGGCCCGGATGGCGTCGTCCAGCGAGCGTCCCAGCGCGTCACCCACCTCGCCGGCCTGGTAGACGTCGAAGATCGGGCCCGCCGCGAGCGCCATCGCCCCCGCGAGGGCGAGCATGCGCAGACCAACACGGAGCCGGTTCGGCGCGTAGAGGAGGAACACCGGCGCGGCGACGGCGACCCCGATGAAGGACCCGCGGCTCTGCGACAACAGGGCGAAGTCCCCCAGCAGAGCGGCCGCGGCGAGGAACACGCCGGAGAGCAGGGGATGGATGTCCCGGTCGTTGCTCATGCCGAACGCCGCCAGCATCCCGATCACTCCGAGCGCCGCATTGCCGTTCGCGTAGCCGGTGGGGTGCTGGTAGCGGAACTCGAAGAGGTAGTTGCTCAGCTGGTGCGTGCCCGACGCGCCGGCCAGGCTGAACGCGGCAATCACCGCCAGCCCCAGCGCCCACGCGCCGAAGAGCCAGCGCGCCGACCGGTCGGTCCATGGCAGCAGGGACACGGTCCAGGCGAGCACCAGCAGGAAGAGCAGCTTGTGGGCTGCCTCGAGGGCGCTCCCGGTCGAATCGGCCCACAGGAGCGACAGAAACGCCCAGGCCACGTAGGCGGCGAGCAGGGCCAGCGCCACGCGCGCGCCACGCGCCGCGGGAAGCACCCGGCCCATTCCGATGCCCACCACGAGGGCCACGGCCGTGGCGAGGATTCCCGCGGGATACCAGTCGCGCGGGAAGTAGCCGCCACTGTTGGGTGCCAGGTAGAGCCACAGCCCGAGGACCGCGAGCGCGGGCAGGAGCGGCAGGGCGGCGCGCAGAAACTCAGGCGTGCCGCCCAGCCGGGCGAGCCGCGGCGCGCCCGTCTTCCTCTCCACGACCTCGGGCGGCATCATCAAGACTACGATCTCAACTCATCCAATCGGCGGTTTCAACCGAATGAACCGATATACAGAAACGCGGGACGGCGCGGCGGCCAAATCGGCCGCTTCCAGTGTGGCGAAATGAAAAGAGCGAAGGTATGATGGCCAAGGAAGACGCGCCTGGAAGAGGCCGGAAGCCGCTTCGGGTGAGTCAGTGTTTCTTGTCGGTGTAGGGGGCATTCGTCGCGCCTCCATAGTGCTCCGCCTGCGCGGAGACGAATCAGCCTATTCGCCTTTTCGGTCGGCCTAGACCTGGACTCAAATTGGACACGGCGGCACAAAGACTCGATAGCGGTACCACCGGGGAGGCCCAGGCGGCCGGTCTCCCCACCGCTTCCTCGGCGGAGGTTCTCGCCCTGCCGGTTCGCGGGACGCCCGAGCCGGCTCGCCTGCTCCGCCTGGCCGACCGGGGGGCAAAGCGCGCCCTCGACGTCTGCGTGGCCGGCGGGCTCCTGCTGGTGCTCGTGCCGCTGATCGCACTTGCCAGCCTGCTGATCGTGCTCGATTCGCCCGGTGGAGCCTTCTTCCGCTGCGAGCGGGCGGGCTTCAGGGGGCGCAGGCTGGCGATGCTCAAGTTCCGCAAGATGCACAACGGCGCAAGTGGCCGGGCGATCACCACGGACGACGACGAGCGCTTCACGCGCATGGGCATCTGGCTCGCCAAGTTCAAGCTCGACGAGGTCCCGCAGCTCTGGCACGTGGTCAGGGGCGACATGAGCCTCGTGGGCCCGCGCCCCGAGGACCCCTCCTTCGTTGAGCGCCACGGCACCGCCTACGACCACATCCTTTCCGTCCGCCCGGGAATCACCGGCCTGTCCCAGCTCGCCTTCGCGGAGGAGAGCAGGATCCTCGACGACGACGATCCGCTCGGGCACTACGTCGACCGCCTGCTGCCCCAGAAGGTCAATCTGGACCGGCTCTACGCGAGCCAGCGCACGCTGCTGCTGGACCTCAAGATCCTGACCTGGACCGTCGCAGCCGTGATTCTGCGCCGTCAGGTGGCCGTCCACCGGGGTACCGGCCGGATGAACCTCCGCAAGCGCTAGAGCGGAAGCAGCCGGCTCGGCCGGCTGCGCACCGACGCCATTCCGCGGAAGCACCCGGCGGCTTTCCGTCCGGCCCCGTTCCTACCTTCCGTGCCCTAATCGCCTAGTCGCGCCGGTACCTGCCGGGGCGAGCGGGGGAACCACATGTTCCACTGGGGCTAATCGCGCTCTTCCCGAGCGCGGCGCGCGACTCTTTCCGCGCGAGCCCGTCAGCTAACCCCGTAGGCCGTCGAGAGAGAGGGGGTGCGCTTGCCGTCGCGGACTCACATCGCCGTACAGCTGGTCTCCTGGTGCGCCGTGCTCGCGGCGGCCACCCCCTCGTCCGCAAAGGCCGGGACCGCCACCCAGGTCATCCAGCGTCTCAACCACGAGCGCGCGCGAGCCGGGCTCGCGCCGCTCCGCGCGGACCGCCGGCTCAGCAACGCGGCCGCGCGCCAGTCGCGCCGACAGCTGCGCACCGGCTTCGGCCACGCCGCGAACCTCGGAGCCGGCCGCAGCTTCCGCCGCGTGGCGGAGCTCATCGCCCGCGAGCGCGGCTGGCGGCTCGACACGCGCGTCCGTCGCCCGCGACTGGAAGAACTCGGCTCCCCACCGGTCCCTGATCGAGACGAGCTCGTATCGCCTCGTCGGCGTCGGCTGGGCGCGAGGCCGCCTCGACGGCTCGCTGACGACCATCTGGACCGTCCGGCTCGGCGCCCGCTAAGCGGAGCCGGCTCGGCCGGCTGCCCGCCGACCCCAGCGGCCCTCGCTCAGCCCTCGACGCGGCGCGGCACCAGCACCGCGCGCTTGAACTCCGCCACCAGCGTGCCGTCCTGCTTGTGGACCCGGGTGTGCACCCGCACCACGCCGCGGTCGGGCTTGGACTGCGACTCCTTCACGTCCAGGACCTCGCTCTCGGCGAAGAGGGTGTCCCCGTGGAATACCGGCGCCGGGTGGGTGAGCTCCTCCGTGGCGAGGTTGGCGATGGCCTTGCCCGACACGTCGGCGACCGACATGCCGAGCGCGAGCGAGTAGACGAGCGGGCCCACCACCACGTTCCGCCCCTGCTGCGACTCGGCCGCGTACACATCGTTGATGTGCAGCGGGTGGTGATTCATCGTCAGCAGGCAGAAGAGGTGGTCATCCGCCTCGGTGACCGTCTTCGCCGGCCAGTGCTTGTAGACCGCACCGACCTCGAAATCCTCCAGATAGCGCCCGTATGGACGGGCCCCTGAGGCTTCACGGTCCGCCTGCTTGGTCTCGAATCCGATAGTTGAAGTCTCGTTCATAGGGCGCCGAAGCCTACTTATCCACGCGCGGCAGCGGGTAACCTGCCCAGCCCATGCGCAACCCACGTGACTTCTTCAAGCCGCTCGCGGTCGAGGCGCCCGAGCCGCTCCGCGAGATCCCCTTCCCCCCCTCGCGGATGATCCACTTCCTCGACTTCTCGAACGAGAAGATGGCCGCCAAGGCCCCGGAGATCGCCACCAAGACGGACATCCTGCTCGGCAACCTCGAGGACGCGGTGCCTGTCGATCGCAAGGAGGCGGCGCGCCAGGGCCTGATCGCCACCGCCCGGGACGCCGACTTCGGCGAGACCGCCCTCTGGACCCGCGTGAACAGCCTCGAGAGCCCCTGGGTCCTCGACGACCTCACCCAGCTCGTGGCCGAGATCGGGCACAAGCTCGACGTGATCATGGTTCCCAAGGTCGAGGGGGCCTGGGACATCCACTACGTCGATCGCCTGCTGGCTCAGCTCGAGGCCAAGGCCGGCCTGCAGCGGCCGATCCTGGTCCACGCCATCCTCGAGACGGCGCAGGGCGTGGTGAACCTGGAGGAGATCGCCACCGCCAGCCCGCGCATGCAGGGGATGAGCTTCGGGCCCGCCGACCTGGCGGCGTCCCGGCGCATGAAGACCACCCGCGTAGGCGGCGGCCATCCCGGCTACCGCGTCATCGAGGACCCCGACCCCGACGATCCCGAGGCGCCGCGCGCCACGGCGCAGCAGGATCCCTGGCACTACTCGATCGCCCGCATGGTGGACGCCTGTACCTCCGCCGGGATCCTGCCGTTCTACGGCCCTTACGGAGACATCAAGGACACCGCCGGATGCGAGGCGCAGTTCCGCGCGGCGTTCCTGCTCGGCTGCGTCGGCGCCTGGTCGCTCCACCCGGCTCAGATCGAGATCGCCAAGCGGGTCTTCTCCCCCGACCCGGAGGAGGTCCGCTTCGCCAAGAAGGTGATCGAGGCGATCCCGGACGGGCGCGGCGTGCACATGATCGACGGGAAGATGCAGGACGACGCCACCTGGAAGCAGTGCAAGGTCATGGTCGACCTCGCCGAGCAGCTGGCCAGGAAGGACCCCGAGCTGGCCGAGGCCTACGGGCTCGATGACGGCATCGCTCCGGTCCGGGCCGAGCCCGGCCCCTCGCGCACAGCGGCGTAGATAGGGTTCCGCGCCGCCCATGCGCTTCTACGAGTACGAATCGCGCGCCATCGTGCGCGACGCCGGGATCCCGGTGACCGACTACGGCTTCGCCACCACCGCGGACCAGGCACGTGAGATCGCGGAGCGGATCGGCGGTCCGACGGTGATCAAGTCACAGGTGCTCACCGGCGGGCGCATGAAGGCCGGCGGCGTGCAGTTCGCCGACACCCCCGACGAGGCGGCCGCGCACGCCGAGGCGATTCTCCGGCTCGAGATCGGCGGCCACATGCCGCGCGGCGTGCTCGTGGACCCGCGCGCGCAGGTGAAGCAGGAGTACTACGCGGGCGTGGTGTGGGACGGCACCCGGAAGCGGCCGCTGCTGCTGTTCAGCGACATGGGCGGGATCGACATCGAGCAGGTGGCCGAGGAGCACCCCGACCACGTGGGCCGGCGCCACTTCTCGAACCTGCTCCCGTTCTCCGACTTCCAGGCCAAGCAGGCCATCGCCGACGCGGGCGTGACCGGGAGCGAGCTCAACCGCCTCACGCCGATCCTGGCGCGGCTGGCCGGCCTGTTCCGTGAGCGCGACATGACGCTCGCCGAGATCAACCCGCTGGCGCAGCTGGAGGACGGCAGCTTCGTGGCGCTCGACGCGCACATGGAGATGGAGAACGAGGCGCTCCCACGCCAGAAGGCCGTGCTCGCCAAGCTCGGCATCGAGCAGGGCGAGGGCACCCGCGAGGGCCACGAGCCCACCGCCTTCGAGTCCGCGGTGACCGCGATCGACGCCGCGGACCATCGCGGCGTGATCCAGGGCAAGGACACCGGTTTCCACGGCAACCTCGGGCTCGTGATCGGCGCCGGCGGCGGGTCCCTGACCCTCACCGACGCGGTCCGCTCCCAGGGCGGCAGCCCGGCCAACTACTCGGAGATCGGCGGCAACCCATCGGTTGCCAAGGCCTGCGGGCTGGCCAAGCAGGTACTCCAGAAGGAGGGCGTGGAGAAGATCGCGGTGATGATGTCGATCGTCTCCAACACCAGGGTGGACATCGTCGCCCGCGGCGTGATCAAGGCCTGCCTCGAGCTGGACAAGGACCCGGCCGAGACGATTGCGATCTTCCGCATCCCGGGCGCCTGGGAGGAGGAGGGCTTCAAGATCCTCGACCGCTACGGGGTGGAGTACTGCGACCGCTCCGTGTCGATGCACGAGGCCGCCCGGCGCGCCGTGGCGAAGATCCAGGGGGGCGCCGCGTAATGAGCATCCTGATCGACGCGGACACGACGTTCATCGTCCAGGGCATCACGGGCCGCGAGGCGGTGAACCTCACGCGCGAGTGCCTCGACTACGGCTCGAAGATCGTCGGCGGCGTGACACCCGGGCGTCGAGGGCCGGGAGGTGCACGGCGTGCCGGTGTTCGACACGGTCGAGCAGGTGGTGGAGCACAACGGCGGCCGCGTGCCCGACGGGTCCGTGGTCACCGTGCCGCCGGCATTCACCAAGGACGCGGTGCTCGAGGCGATCGAGGCCGGGATCGGCCTGATCGTGATCGTCACGGAGCGGATCCCGCGCGGCGACGTGGCCCAGATGGTCGAGGCGGCGGACGCCCGCGGCGCCCGCATCATCGGCCCCAACTGCCTCGGCCTGGTCGTGCCGGGCGTGGCCAAGATGGGCGGCATCGGCGGTCCCGCCAAGAACACCGAGCAGGCCTATCAGCCGGGGAGCGTGGGCGTGATGTCGCGCTCGGGCGGCATGACGACCGAGATCTCCTCGACCCTCACGGCCGCCGGGCTGGGCGTGTCGACGGCGGTCTCGATCGGCGGCGACGCGATCATCGGATCCACCTACGCGGAGCTGATGCCGCTGTTCGAGGCCGACGCGCAGACCGAGGCGATCGTGATCTACACCGAGCCCGGCGGGCGCATGGAGGCGCAGCTCGCGGAGTGGGTCGCGGAGAACGACTCGCGCCTGCCGATCGTGGCCTTCATGGCCGGCCGCTTCATGGACGATGAGGAGATGAAGGGCATGTCGTTCGGCCACGCCGGCACGATCGTGGAGGGCAAGGAGGACACCGCCACCGAGAAGATCGCTCGCCTCGAGGCCGCCGGAATCCCGGTCGTGGAGCGGATCGACGCGATCCCGGACGCCGTCCGCGAGAAGCTCGGAGCGGCCGCCTGATGCCGGGCCTCTTCATCGACGTCCACGTGGACGCGAGCGTCCGCGCCGACGTGGAGCTGGCCAAGAAGCTCGAGGAGGTCTGCCCGGTGGACATCTTCAAGGCCACCGGCCGCGGGTGTCCAGATCGTCGAGAAGCAGCTCGACGAGTGCGTACTCTGCGAGCTCTGCCTCGATGCCGCGCCGCCCGGAACCGTGCGCGTGGTCAAGCTGTACGACGGCTCCGTGCTCGAGCGTTAGCAGCCCGCGGGTTCGTAGCTACCGTCAGCGGGTAGCCAAAGACCTGTCGGCCGGAGACGGCCGCCGGAGGGGAAATCGGGGTGCGGGAGCCCCGACCCCCTCTCCCTTCGTAGAGTGCGCCCCGTGGGCCCCCGCGTCGTCGATCCGCAGCTCTACCGTGAGCGGATAGCCGGCAGCTTCCCGGGCCGGCTGGGCGTGGAGGTCGTGAGCATCGAGCCGGAGCGGGTGGAGGGCCGGCTGGAGATCGACGAGCGCCATCTCCATCCCGGGCGGCTACGTGCACGGTGGCGTGTGGGTGGCGTTCGCGGACACGGTCGCCGCCTGGGGAACGCTCCGAAACCTCCCCGAGGGCCACGACTTCACCACCGTCGAGCTGAAGACGAACGTGTTCGCCCCTGCCGTGGCCGGCGACGTTCTGACCGCCGTCGGCGCCCCGCTGCACCGTGGCCGGCGCACCCAGGCCTGGGAGGTTCGCTGCTCGAACGGCGACCGCCTCGCCGCCTTCTTCGTCTGCACGCAGATGGTGCTGGCGCCCGCGGGCGCCCAGGACTAGGTCCGGGCGCGCTGGCGCTCGATCACGTTGCCGAGCAGCCTCACCACGGCCAGATCCCCCGTGACCTTCACGTAGCCGCGCTCATAGGCGCTGACCCAATCGCCCAGCCGGCCGTCCGCGGCCAGCTCGTTGAAGTGCGGGCGGTCCACCGAGACGTCGAGGCGGGCATCGCCTGCGGCGTCCTTCGAGATCTTCGGGCCGGGCACCTCGACCCTCCAGATCGGGGCGTCCCCGCGCGACCTCAGCTCGAGCCGGATCACCAGCTTCAGCCTGCGTAGGGCGGGGATCTCCTCCTCCAGGCGCTCGACCGCCGTCGCTATGAGTGCCCGTGTGTCGCCCGACGCCACGCCGCGATTCTGGCAGATGGCCACCGGCCTCCACGACTCGCGGCCAGGTCGGGCACCTAGACGACCGGGTGGCTCTGTGGATGAATTTTTGACGAGGACCCAGAGCGCGCCTACGTTGGATTCCGGACCCCGGCCGCATGACGCGGCTGCTCGGGTCCCCGTAGTCCATCGTCGAACCTCGCCGAATTGAGATGAACTTGCGCACTCACTCACTCATCCGTGCCCGCCGCTCCGTTGCGGCTTCCCTCCTTCTGCTCGCCCTCACCGGGCTGATGGCCGTCGTGCTCGTCGTTCCGGCCACGGGTGCCGCCCTCCCGGGCGAGTTGCTCCCCGATCTGCAGGCGGATTCCGTCGGCGAGGTCGACTCGACCGCCACCTACCAGGACACGACCGGATCGCACCTCCTCCTGCGCTTCTCGAGCTACATCAGGAACGTGGGCCCGGGACCGCTCGAGGTCACGGGCGTCAACCCCGTCAACCGGTCGATCTCCGGCGACGGCCTCCGTCAGGTCATCACCCATGACGACGCGACCAAGGTCGAAGAGGCGATGCCGGGCGCCCAGCTCAAGTACGAGGAGACCGACGGCCACAACCACTGGCACTTCCAGCAGGCCGCCCGCTACTCGCTCTGGAACGACGCGAAGACCAATGAGGTCGGGTTCTCGAGCAAGGTCGGATTCTGCTTCCTCGACATCGGCTCCGGCGGCCCCAACTACAACCCGGCCCTCGACAGCCCGAACAACTTCCAGTACACGGGGCCCGTGGCGCCCTACCCGACGCCGTTCGGGAGCAGCACGAACAACTGCCTCGCGGGTGACCCTGACTTTCCCGATCCCACCGATCCGATCGTGCCGCAGCGCACGAAGATCGACATGGGGATCAGCACGGGCTGGCGGGACGTGTACGAGAAGACGTTGCCCTTCCAGTACGTGGACGTGTCCGACGTGACGCCCGGCTACTACTGGGTCAGGTCCGAGGTGGACCCCCAGAACCTGATCCGGGAGTCCGACGAGACCAACGCGCCCGCGTTCTCCACCGTGCGCGCCACGGTGCCCGGGTACATCGCCCGACCCGTGAACGCCGGCCAGATCAGTGGCGTGAAGCCGAGCACCTCGACGATCGCGTTGAGCTCCACCAAGTTCGCCAACCCCGCGGATCCGGCGATCGGCGCGGTCCAGTACAGGATCACCCAGCAGCCCGCTCACGGGACGCTGACGCCGGCCACCGGCAGCGTGGACGGGAACGGCTGGTTCGCCGCCTCGGACGTGGTGTACACGAAGGACCCGGGCTACAACGGCCCCGACACCTTCAAGTACGCCGCCAAGCAGGCCGGCAGCCAGTTCCCGTTGAGTCCCACCATCGCGTCGGTCACGATGCAGGTGGGCAGCGGGAACGGTGTGACCACGGTGGGCATCAGCGGGGCCCAGGCCCAGCTCTACACCTCGGCCGGCATCCAGCTGAGCGCTTTGGTGGTGCCGAGTGGCCCGGTCACGTGGCGGGTCGAGGACGTGGTCGGCGGTAACGCGACCGTCGGCACGATCGACGCCTCGGGCTTCTACAGGGCTCCGGCCACTGTGCCCGCGGACGGCAACGTCCGGATCACCGCCACGAGCGATGACGGAACGTTCGACGCCGTGCGGATCGCGATCCTGGCCCGCCCGGTGGTCACCCCCAAGCCCGACCTCCCGGACCCGGTGCTCCCGGTGAGCCCGACCCCCAGCAAGCCGACGACCGCGGTGAAGCCGCTGTCCAAGCCGATCATCGCCCGTACCGGACGGCGCCTGATCGTCAAGTACATGCCGGGCAAGAGCGGCAAGCTGAGCGTCAGCGTCTCCCGCAAGGGCAAGCGCATTGCCAGCTGCAAGGCCACCGTCCAGAAGGGCCGGGCCCTCACCTGCCGCTTCACGCTCAAGAAGTCCAAGGTCAAGAAGCTCACGGGCAAGCTGAGCCTGTACGCCAAGCTCACCGCCAAGGGGAAGACCCTGGCCACGCAGCGCACGACCTTCTCGCTCAAGGTCAAGGCGAGCAGCGCCCGAATCGGACCCCTCTGCATCCTCGTTCCGATTAAGTAGCGCGGATGTGCCGGACCTTCGAAGCGGCCCTCCGGGGCCGCTTCGTCGTTCCGGGCGAGGAGGGCTAGATCTTGTTGCGCTCCAGCAGCTTCTTGCCGATGACCATGCGCTGGATCTCCGAGGTGCCCTCGCCGATGAGGAGCAGCGGCGCGTCGCGGTAGAGGCGCTCGATCTCGTACTCCTTCGAGTACCCGTAGCCCCCGTGGATGCGGAAGGACTCCTCTACGACCTCCTTGCCGGTCTCGGAGGCGAACAGCTTGGCCATTCCGGCCTCGAGGTCCGAGCGCTCTCCGGCGTCCTTCATGCGCGCCGCCTTGAGCGTGAGCAGGCGCGCCGCCTCGACCTTGGTGGCCATGTCGGCGAGCTTGAACTGGATCGCCTGGTGCTTGGCGATCGCGCGCCCGAAGGCCTTGCGCTCCTGCGAGTAGCGGAGCGCCAGCTCGAGCGCGCGCTGGGCGATGCCCACGCCGCGCGCCGCCACGTTCACGCGGCCGACCTCGAGGGCGTCCATCATCTGCGCGAAGCCCTTCCCCAGCCCGCCCTCCTCGCCGCCGAGGATGCGGTCCGGCGGACAGCGGTAGCCGCTGTAGACGAGCTCGGTGGACTCCACCCCCTTGTAGCCCATCTTCTTGATCTGCGGAGGAACGGTCAGCCCCGGGTTCTCGGCCGCGCCCGGCTCCTTCTCGGTGATGAAGCAGGTCATGCCCTTGTGTGGAGGGTCGGCCTTGGGGTCGGTCTTCATCAGCACGAAGACGACACCGGAGCGGAGCCCGTTCGTGACCCACATCTTCTGGCCGTTCAGCTCCCAGTCGCCCTCGTCGAGCTTCTTCGCCACCGACTTGATTCCCTGGACGTCGGATCCCACCTCGGGCTCCGACAGCGAGAAGGCCGCGCGGATCTCGCCGGTGGCCATGCGCGGGAGGAACTCCTGCTTCTGCTCGTCGGTACCGAACTTCATCAAGAGGTAGGAGCCGATGAAGTGGGTATTCACGATCCCCGACACCGAGATCCAGCCGCGCGAGAGCTCCTCGACGATCATCGCGTAGGTCGTGAGGTCGAGCCCCATCCCGCCGTACTCCTCGGGGATGGTCACGCCGAATAGACCGAGCTCCCGCATCTGCTCGACGACGGCGTCCGGGAACTTGTCCTCGTGGTCGTGCTCCTCGGCGATCGGGAGGACCTCGTTGTCCACGAACTGGCGGACCATCTCGGTGATGGCCTTCTGCTCGTCGGTCTTCTCGTTGTACGCGCTGGCGGCTACTGCCATTGAATTGGTGCTCCGGTGTCGTTGAGTCGGTCGGTCGAGGCGAACGGAGGATACCGGCGGGTCACCCCAGCGAGCCCACCCTCAGCGACCATGCGCCCCCTGTGGGGCTGGCCACGACGTAGCGCGACTTGCCCGGGCCGCGGACGAGCCGGAGGTCGCGCAGCCCGCTGGTCCGGATGTGGAGGCACGCGCGCACCGTCAGGCAGTCGGCCGGCAGGTACTGGTCCCGGTCGCCGCTGGGCGTGCGCGGCGCGAGCGGCAGGAAGGCCACGAGCGGCCCTGCGCTGCGGCGGGCGCGGCCCGACGCGGCGAGCGTGCCCGCGGACGAGTAGCGCATGCGCTTGAGACGGCCGGGCGCCGCGCGCACCCAGGCCCGGGTGAGCTCGCCGATCAACGTCCGGCGGAGCCGCGTGACGCGGTTCGTGCGGCAGTCCACCTGGAACTCGCCCCAGACCTGCGGGACGGGCGTACCGGCCTGCACGTCGGCGAGCTTGTGGGGGTCGCCGCAGCTCTCGCGCCAGGTCCAGAGGGTTGCGCTCATCCGGAAGGAGTCCTGAAGCGCCTGGTGGCGCAGGAAGTAGCGGATCGGCCGGCTTGCCCGCCCGGCGCGGGTCAGTGCCCCATTCGCCGGAGAGCACGGGGGCGCCTCCGAATGCGCGCGCCTCGCGGCGGGCAACGGCGAAGGCGCCGCG
Organism: uncultured Thermoleophilaceae bacterium; assembly: GCA_963759625.1. Classification (GTDB taxonomy): domain Bacteria; phylum Actinomycetota; class Thermoleophilia; order Solirubrobacterales; family Thermoleophilaceae; genus JACVRW01. Next base: position 302,372 of record CAVXAD010000004.1, read on the forward strand.
GCCGATCGGACCGTTGGTGAAGCCGCCGGTGTAGAGGTGGGGTGCGTAGACAACGTCGCGATCGCGCTTGAAGTCCGGGGGCGCACCCTCGCCGAGCAGCGACCAGAGCACAGACGGCTCGAAGAGGACGAGATGGCGGCGCCCGCGCCCGGCCCGTTCGCCGGCCCGAATCTGGCGGAGGGCACGCCCGTAGAAGGCGGACAGCGCCGCCTGCTGGGCGTCGCCGATGGCGTTGGGCTCGTTCATCACATCGAAGCCGGCCACCGCCGTGGAGCGACCGAAACGGCGCGCCACCACCTTGAGCATCCGTAGGTAGCGGGTCTGCACGCCCACTCCCGCGGGTCCCGCTGCGTCGCTGAAGAAGGCCTGCCACGCCGCCATCACGGCCGGGCTGAGCTCGCGGGTGCCCTGCGGAAAGCAGCGCAGCGCGCCGCCGTCGAGGGTGGCCCACGCGGGTGCGCCGTCCCAGCCCAGGGCCGGGAGGGTGGGCGGATCGCAGGCCTGGCCCGCCGGCGCCGCCAGCTCGGGACCCCAGGCGTCCTGGTGAAGGTCCACGATGGTGTAGATGCCGTGGCGGGCGAGCCGGCGCGCGGTGGCAGCCACACGGCCGAGGTAGGCGCGGTCGTAGCGCCCCGGCGCGGGCTCGATCCGCGACCACGACACGAGCAGGCGTACGGCGTTCCAGCCGATCGAGGCCATCCTCGCCGGGTCCTTGCGGGCGAGCGGGAAGACGGTCCGGAAGCCGCTGCCTTTCCAGTACTCGGCCAGCGCGTTCACGTTCACGCCGCGCAGCAGCACCTGGCGTCCGCGCGAGTCGACGATGCGGCCGCCCGCCTTTCGGTCGGGTTGGGCGTGCAGCGGCGTGAGCCGGACGGCCGCGGGGGCCGCGTCGGCCGTGTGCGGGAGGGCTGCGAGCGCGGCCAGTGCCGCCGCGGACGCCAGCGCGGTGCGCAGTGGCCTCAAGCGCTGGACCGTACCCGGGTGGCTAGTAGTTGGCGGGGTGGCGGGCCACGTAGGCCGCCGACTTCCGCAGGGTCTTGCTCCACCGCGGGCCGGTGCGCGGCCCGGGTGCGTCGGCATCGCGCATGGAGGTGTCGAAGCGCAGGCCGGCCACCACCACGTATGCGTGGCCCCCGTGGGCGTAGACGGTGATCCAGCGCCCCGGCCCCGAGCGTCCCCAGCTCATGAGCGCACCAGACGGCAGCGGCGAGCGCAGGAAGCGCCCGCCGTAGAGGGCGTAGCTCACGGAGCCCGAGCAGTCATAGCCGTTGTCGAGCCCGCGCCCGAACGGCCTGTGCCCGCCGCCGTAGCGGTAGGGCTTCTCCACGATGCGGTTGGCGGCCTCGATCACGCGCTGGACGCGTATGGGCGCCGACGCCGGCGCGAGCGCGCGCCCGTCCACGATCGTCGCCCGCTTGGGCGGAGGCGGCGGCGGCTCGAACACCGCGCCGCCCGAGGCGGGCAGCGTGTCGGCGATCGCGTTGGCGCCGCCCGCCAGGCCGCTCGCGCACAGCGCGGCCAGCATCGCGATTGACAGCTTGTTTCTGAAGGGAGCAGGCATCTCTTTCGAACGCCTGCGGGGTTAGCTGACGGACTCGCGCTGAAAGAGCTTGCGCGCCTCCCTTGGGAGGTTCGCCCCAGTGGCCTAGGCCACCTTGGTTCCCCCGCTCCACGCAGTGCGTGGACTCGGCGTGTCGGCAACGTAGCAGATCTATTCGACGTGAACGACTGCGCTCCTCGTGCCGATCTGCACGAGTAATTGCATTTGATCACGCCGTCGCGCCGTGCGCCGCCGGAGCACCGCCCCGCTTCCGAGCGGCGCCTCCCCCGCCCGTTTCGATCCGGATGAGCGCCCAGCCGATCAGCCCGAACAGCGACGTCGCGATGGCGAGCACGGTCGCGTAGGCGGCGGCCGATAGCGAGCCGGACACGCCCGGCTTGCGCTCGCGCTGGAGGATCTGGCGATCCGAGCCGAACTCGCGCGTGAAGCTCGTGCGCGCCGGAACCTCGGGCGCCGGGATGGCTCGATCGCGCGGCAGGTAGATCGGCACGGACACGAGGCCGTCGCCCCGCTGCAGGCGAAGCATCGCCTTCCACCCGTCGTGGACCGGGATCGGCTTCGTGGTCCTGTAGAGGCCGGGGCCCACGTGCTTCAGCGGGTCGAGCACGCTTCCGCCGCCTTGCCATGCCGTCACGTTCAGCCAGGCCGGGTCGTCCGCCGCGTGCGCGGGGCTCACCCGGATGGTGGCGCCCACGGACCGTCCGCCGTCCCCTCCGGGCACGTCATGCAGCACTACGCTCGCCTGGCGCGGGCCGTCGCTGCTCACGGGGAGCCCCCAGCCCACGACGACCACGAGTGCGAGTGCCGCCGCGAGGGCGGCGAGCCGTTCGGTCCGCAGCGGCGGGAACGGCCTCGGCCGCACGAGCGCCGCCCCCACGAAGCCACCCAGAGCCCCGCCGGCCACCGCGGCGATCAGTCCAGTGGCCGCGGCCTCGGGAAGCAGCGAGGTAGGCCAGGGGATCGGCATCCACACGTGCGACCAGCCCCACTCGGCGGCCAGGCCGATCGTCCCGATCGCGACCCCGGCCACGGCGCCGGCGGCCACCGGCCGCAGGCGCGCCGCGCGCAGGAAGACCAGCTCCACGAGCACCGCCTCGGCGAGATACAGCGGGAAGTGAGGCAGGGTCTGGCCGAAGACGACGCCCACCATGAGCGCAAGGAAGCCGCGGATCACGAGGAAACCGGCCACCGCCGACAGCGCTCCCCCGCGCCCGAGGTAGATCCGGGCGGTCACGAGCCCGATGCCGGCCGCCATCATCTCGAGCATCGGATGCAGGACGAGGCGGAACTGGGGTACGCCGAAGTCGAATTCGCCCTGGAAGGTGGACAGGGCCACGAGGAAGCCGCCCACGAGGAACGCGCGCCGGACGCGCAGCATGAACGGCGACTCGCGGAGCGCGTTCGCGCCGCCACTCGCGGCGATCGCCTCCGTGGTGAGCGCCATCGCGCCCAGGGTCGCCAGCGAGCCGCCGCCGATCAGCATGAGGTGGGTCGGCCCCCACAGCGTCACGTCCTGGCCGAAGAGGCGGTGCCAGAGGTCGTCGAGCGGGAAGCCTGTGAGAGCGAAGGCGCCGCACGCGGCGATCATCAACCCGCCCGCGGGCGCCCACCAGCCGGAGCCCAGGTACACGGCCGAGTTGCTCGGTCGCCCGCGCGAGAGCGCCATCGTGAGCGCCCCGGCGAGCAGCGTGCCGTAGAGGCCCACGAGGATCAGGTAGTGCGCGGGATTGGCGAGCGGTCCGGGGTCGCGCCCGTTGTCGATGTGGAGCGAGATGTCCCAGTACATGCCTAGCACCGCCGTGAGCAGCGATGCGCTGAGCACCGCGGCCGGCAGCGCGGCCCAGCCGGGAAGCCCGGTCTGCCGCTCGAAGAACTTGGCCGCGTGGTCGAGCCACGGCACGCGCCCGCTGCGGTGCCCCGCGATCAGCAGCGCGATGAGCGCGGTCACGACCAGGGCGGCAGCCGTGGCGCCGATCGCCTCTCCGGCCGCCGCACCGCCCGCCGGCTCGTTGCCCGTGGCGGCCTGCGCCAGGCCCGGCCAGGCGGCGAAGAGCCCCGCCAAGCTGGTCGAGAGCGTCGCCGCCGTAGCGGTGAATCGCATACGTGTCATGTGCCAAGCTCCCTCGTCGCCGATCCGGCCCTGCGAAGGGCCACCGGCCCCTCGCTCCCGTCTGCCACCATTACTAACTGACCGGTCAGTCAGCACTGTGAACTTAATCACACATCCCCCTCTCCCATGGCCGCGCCCACACGCAAGCGCCTGACGGCCGAGGCGCGCCGCGCCGAGATCCTCGACGCCGCGAGTGCCGTGTTCTCCGCCCGCGGCTACCACGCGGCCGCGCTCGACGACATCGCCCGCGAGGCCGGGGTGTCGAAGGCGCTGATCTACGAGCACTTCAGCTCGAAGCAGGAGCTGCATGCCGATCTGGTGGAGGCCCACGCAGCGGAGCTGTACGAGCGGCTGGTCCGGGCGGTGCCCAGCGTCGACGGCAGCGCGTCACGCCTCGCCGCGGGACTCAACGCCTTCTTCGCCTTCGTGGAGGAGCGGCGCGACGCCTGGCGGATGCTGTTCCGCGAGGCCGCCGACCCCGAGGCCGTGGCCGTGCTCGACCGCATGCTCGTGCAGGTCACCGCCGTCGTGGCCGCGCTGATCGCCGCCGAGCCCGGCGCGCAGAAGCTGCCTCAGGGCAAGGCGGAGCGCGAGCAGGGAATACATCTGATCGCGCAGATGCTGGTGGGAGCCGTCCAGACGGTCGCCAACTGGTGGGCGGAGAACCCCGAGATCTCCCGCGAGCACCTCGTGGAGACGGCCATGGGCTTCGCCTGGCTGGGGCTCGATCGGCTCAGCCGCGGCGAACGCTGGACCGCCGGGTGAACTTCGCGCGCGAGGTGGTGGACGGCGCCGACCCCGCGCGGCCGGCGCTGCTGGCACTCGCGCGCGACGGCGCGCGCCGGGAGATCTCCTTCGCCGAGGTGGCCGACCGCTCGGCGCGGCTGGCGGGCGCTCTCGCGGCGCGCGGTGTGGGGCGCGGCCACGTGGTGATGACCCTGGTGGGCAACCGTCCCGAGTGGGTGTACGCGATGGTCGCTGCCTGGCGCCTCGGGGCGGTGGCGCAGCCGTGCACCGAGCAGCTCCGCGCCCGCGACCTTCGCGCGCGCATGGAGGCCGTGGAGCCGCGGGTGGTGGTGGCCGACGAGCGCGACGCGGCGGTGGTGGCCGAGGCCGGCTTCGACGGCACGGTCCTGAGCGTCCCGGACGAGCGCCTCTATGCGGGCGTGCCGGCGCCCGCCGCCGACGTGGGCCCGGACGACCCGGCCTTGGTGGTCTTCACCTCGGGCACGTCGGGCGAGCCCAAGCCGATACGCCACGGCCATGGCTACCTCGCCGGTCAGGCCGTCCAGGCAGAGCATTGGTTCGGGGCGCGGCCGGGGGATCTGTGCTGGTGCACGGCGGCCAGCGGCTGGTCCAAGTCCGCCCGCAACGTCTTCGTGGCGCCGTGGCTCCGCGGCGCCGCGGCGCTGCTCCACGATGGCCGCTTCGACCCCGACGAGCGGCTGGAGCTGATCGCGCGCGAGGGCGTGAAGGTGCTGTGCATGGCGCCCACCGAGTACCGGGCGATCGCGAAGCGCGCGGCCCTGCCCGCGCTGCCGGACCTGCGCCACGCCGTGGCGGCCGGCGAGCCGCTGAACCCCGAGGTGGTCCACGCCTGGCGGGAGGGCTCGGGCGTGGACGTGCACGACGGGTACGGCCAGACCGAGACCGGCGCGCTCACCGGCATGCCGATCGGGCCGCCGGTGCGGCCCGGGTCGATGGGCACCCCGCTGCCCGGGTTCCGGCTGTGGGTCGATGAGGGCGAGCTGTGCCTCGACCCGGCCACCGTGCCCACCTTCTACCTCGACGGCGCGCGCGACCGGCCTTGGCGCACGGGCGACCGCGTGGGCCAGGACGGGGACGGCTACCTGTGGTTCGAGGGGCGCACCGACGACGTGATCATCTCGGCCGGATACCGGATCGGGCCGTTCGAGGTGGAGTCGGCGCTCGTGTCCCATCCCGCGGTTGCGGAGGCCGCCGCCGTGGCTGCGCCGGACGAGGTGCGCGGGCAGGTGGTTCGCGCGGTGGTGGTGCTGCGCGACGGGCAGGAGCCGGGCGACCGCCTGGCCCGCGAGCTCCAGGAACACGTGAAGTCCGAGACCGCCCCGTACAAGTACCCGCGAATCGTGGAGTTCGTGGATTCGCTGCCGAAGACGGCGAGCGGCAAGATCAAGCGCGCGGAGCTCCGCGAGTAGCCTCGGACGCATGGCGAACCGCCTCGCAGAAGAGACCTCCCCGTATCTGCTCCAGCATCGGGACAACCCGGTGGACTGGTACCCGTGGGGCGAGGAGGCGCTCGGGCGCGCCGCCGCCGAGGACCGGCCGATCCTGCTCTCGATCGGCTACTCCGCCTGCCACTGGTGCCACGTGATGGAGCGTGAGTCGTTCGAGGACGAGGACACCGCCCGGCTCATGAACGAGCGTTTCGTCTGCATCAAGCTCGACCGCGAGGAGCGACCGGACATCGACTCCATCTACATGGAGGCCTGCCAGGCGATGACCGGAGCGGGCGGCTGGCCCCTCAACGTCTTCCTCACGCCCGAGCAGGTGCCGTTCTATGCGGGCACCTACTTCCCGCCCGAGCCGGGGCTCGGCGCGCCCAGCTGGCGCCAGGTGCTGGAGGCCGTGGCCGACGCCTGGGCCGACCGCGCGGGGGAGATCCGCGCGGGCGGCACGCGGATCGCGGAGCGGCTGCGCGGCGGAGCGCTGCTTCAGCCGTCCGCAGAGCCGCTCACCGAGGCGGCGCTCGCAGAGGCGGTGGCCGGGCTCAGGCAGGCCTACGACCGCGTGAACGGCGGCTTCGGCGGCGCGCCGAAGTTCCCACCCGCGTCCGCCATCGAGCTGCTGCTGCGACGCGGCGAGGCGGAACCGGCGATCCAGACGCTCAGGGCGATGGCCGCCGGCGGCATTCACGACCAGGTGGGCGGCGGCTTCGCGCGCTACTCGGTCGACGCGCGCTGGCTCGTACCCCACTTCGAGAAGATGCTCTACGACAACGCGCTCCTGGCGCGCGCGTACCTGCACGGCTGGCAGGTGAGCGGCGACCCGCTCCTCCGCGAGGTGACCGAGACGACGCTCGACTGGATGCTGCGCGAGATGCAGGGTCCGGAGGGCGGCTTCTACTCGGCTCTCGACGCCGACTCCGAGGGCGTGGAGGGCCGCTTCTACGTGTGGTCGCTCGACGAGCTGGAGGAGGTGCTCGGCGACGAGGCGGACGAGGCGGCCGCCTGGTTCGGCGCGACCCGGAGGGGCAACTTCGAGGGCACCAACATCCTCGTGCGCGGGGAGGGCCGGCCGCGCCAGCTCGACGAGTGGCGGCGGCGGCTCTACGAGGCCCGCGCCAAGCGCGTGTGGCCCGGCCTCGACGACAAGCGGCTGACCGCCTGGAACGCCCTCGCCATCTCGGCGCTGGCCGAGGCCGGCGCGGTGCTCGAACGGCCCGACTACCTCGACGCGGCCCGCCGCTCCGCGGACTTCGTGCTCGCCGAGCTGCGCGGGGAGGACGGGCGGCTGCTGCGCACCTGGAAGGACGGCCGCGCGCGCCTGAACGCCTACCTGGAGGACCACGCGTTCCTGCTCGAGGCGCTGCTCACCCTCTACGAGGCGACCTTCGAGCCGCGCTGGTTCGCGGCCGCCCGCGAGCTGGCCGACACGATGATCGAGCGCTTCGCCGACGAGGAGAAGGGCGGCTTCTTCGAGACCTCGGCCGACCACGAGCAGCTGGTCGCCCGCCGCAAGGACCTGGAGGACCACCCGATCCCGTCGGGGAACGCCAGCGCGGCGCTCGGGCTCCTGCGCCTGGCGGCCCTCACCGGCGAGCACGAGTACGAGCGCCGCGCGGTGTCCGTGCTCCGGCTGTTGCACGAGCTGGCGCCGAAGCACCCCCAGGCGTTCGCCCACCTGCTCCAGGCGCTCGACTTCCACCTCTCCCCCACGCGCGAGGTGGCGCTCGCGGGCGACGACACGAGCGCGCTCGAGCGGGTCGTGCGCGGGGCCTTCCGGCCCAATGTCGTGCTGGCGGGCGGTGAGCACGACGGCGTTCCGCTCCTCGCAGGACCGCGAGCCGATCGACGGGCGCGCTGCGGCCTACGTGTGCGAGCACTTCGCCTGCAAGGCTCCGGTGACCGAGCCCGAGGAGCTCGAACGGCTGCTCTCCTGACGCTGCTGGCCATCGCCGCGCCCGGCGACGCCCACTCGGTGGCGGCACGGATCGCCGGCTGGGGACCACGGCCCGCCGCGAGCGCCGCCGAGGCGCGGGCGCACCGGTACATGGCGCGCACATTCAGGACGGCGGGCCTGCGCGTCGGCGTCCAGCGCTTCCGGGTGCCCGGCGGGGGCGATTCCATCGGTGCGCAGCCGGCCGAGCCGGCTGCTTCCGCCACTCGCGGAACGTGATCGGCGTGCTCGACACGCCGCGCTCCTGCCTGCGGATCGTGATGGCGCACACCGACTCGGCGCCCGGCGCGCCGGGCGCGAACGACAACGCGTCCGGCCTCGGCGTACTGGCCGCGCTGGCCGGCCGGCTCCGCCGTCTCGATCCCGGCTGCGACGTGTGGCTCGTGGCCACCGGCGCGGAGGAGCGCCTGTACACCGGCTCGCCGGACCACCTGGGTGCGCTGGCACTCGCGCGCCGGGCGCGGGCGCGCGGCGGGCGCAAACGACTCCGCTTCGCGCTGTCGCTGGACGAGGTGGGGCGCGACCGCCCCTTCTGGCTGCGCTCCCCGGCGCGGGCGCCGCGCGCCGGGCGTGGAAGGGGCCCTCCTGCGCGCCGCGCGGCGGGCACGCGTGCCGGTCAGCTGGGTGCGCGACGAGGGCACCGGCAACTCCGACCATCGCGAGTTCGAGTTGCTCGGCCTTCCCGGGGCCAAGCTCGGCGTGGGCGCCGGCGGCGAGCCATGCCGCCACTTGCCCTGCGACCGCCCGGCGCGGCTCGATGCCACCTCGCTGCGGCTGGCCCGCCGGTTGCACGGAAGCGGCTCTCGAGGCGCGCTAGTCACTCGCACGGAGGCGATCCTGTAGAAAGGCGGCCGTGAGCTCGCTCCTGGCCCGAGCCGCCCAGCCGCGTACCCGCGTCGTCGTGATCGTCCTCTGGCTGGTGGCGGTCTTCGCCTGCTTCGGCTTCAACCTGCCCGGCAAGTTCTCCGACGCCGAGCGCAACGACTCGAGCTCGTACCTGCCGGGCGACGCGGAATCCACGCGCGCGCTCGAGGCCACGAAGCGGCTGACCGCACGGCGAGCAGGCCGCGGTGGTGATCGTCTACCGCCGCGAGGGGGGGCTGACCGCCGCGGACCGGCGCCAGATCGCGCGCGACCTCGAGCGCCTCAACCGCGCTGCGCTATCCCCAGCTGCAGCGCCTGCAGGGACGGCCGCGCCTTCCGCCCGGCGCCGCCGTGTCGCGCGACCGGACCGCCGCACTGGTCACGGCAACATCACCTCGGACGGCGAGTCGGACACGATCGCCGATCCCGTGGCCGACGTCCGCGACATCGTCGGCAAGGGCGGCGACGGGCTCGAGGTCAGGGTCACCGGGCCCGCCGGCTATTCCGCGGACGCGATCAAGGTCTTCGAGCAGATCAACGGGTCGCTCGTGGGCGCCGCGTTCCTGCTCGTGTTCGTGCTGCTGATCTTCATCTACCGGAGCCCGATCCTGCTCTGGTTCCCGCTGCTGGCGGTGGCCTTCGCGGAGATCGCGACCCGCGGCCTCGGGCTGGGGGCTCACCGAGGCCGGGGTGACGGTCAACGGGCAGTCGTCGTCGATCCTCTCGGTGCTCGTCCTCGGCGCGGGCACCGACTACGCCCTGCTGCTGGTGGCCCGCTACCGGGAGGAGCTGCGCGCGCCACGAGAGCCGCGGCGATGCCATGACGCGTGCGCTGCGCAGCGCCGGCCCCGCGATCTTCGCCTCGGGCATGACCGTGATCGCCGCTCTGCTGACCCTGTCCGTGGCCGAGCTGAACAGCACCGCCAGCCTCGGCCCGATCGGCGCGCTCGGGATCGCGGTGGCAATGCTGGCCATGCTCACGCTCCTGCCCGCGGCGCTCGTGATCGCGCCGCGGGGCGTGTTCTGGCCGCGCGTGCCGCACGTGGGCGACGACGGGCGACGACGCGACCCACGGACGCTGGCGGCGGCGCGCCGAGCGCCTGAGCGCGCATCCGCGGCGCGTATGGATCGGCACCGCGGCGGTCCTGCTGGTCATGGCGCTCGGCAACCTCACCTACAACGACGGGCTCACCACCGGGCAACGGCTTCCGCGACGACGTGGAGTCCGTCGAGGGCCAGGAGCTGATCGACGCAGTCCTTCCCGGGCGGCGCCAACGCGCCGACCGAGGTCGTGGTGCCGGATCCGGCGCGCGCCGCCCGCCGTGGCCGCGGCCCTCAAGCGCGCCGAACGGCGTGGCCGACGTGCGCGTCGCGTCTGCGCCGGCCCGACGGCGTGCTCCTGAACGCGGTCCTCGAGGGCGACCCCTACGACAAGGACACCTTCGCGCTGGTGCCCCAGCATCCGCCGCGGCCGCACACGCGGCGGGCGGCGCCGGGCACGCTCGTGGGCGGCGCGACCGCCGTGGAGTACGACGTGCGCCAGGCCAACAAGCACGACGCCGAAGGTGATCGTGCCGCTCACGCTGTTCGTGGTGCTCGTCGTGCTGATCCTCCTGCTGCGGGCGCTCGTGGCGCCCGCTGATCCTCACCGCTCACGGTGGTCCTGTCGTTCGCCGCCGCCCTGGGCGTGGGCTTCGTGGTCTTCGACGTGGTGTTCGGCTTCCCGGGCAGCTCGCCCGACCTGGCCCTGTTCGCCTTCGTCTTCCTGGTGGCGCTGGGGATCGACTACAACATCTTCCTGATGGCCCGCGTGCGCGAGGAGTCGCAGCGCCACGGTGCGCGTGAGGGGATGCTGCGCGGCCTGGCCGTGACCGGCGGGGTGATCACCTCGGCCGGCGTCGTGCTCGCCGGCACCTTCCTGGTGCTCGCCGTGCTGCCACTCGTGTTCCTCACCGAGATCGGGTTCGTGGTGGCCTTCGGGGTGCTGCTCGACACCCTCGTCGTGCGCTCGATCCTCGTTCCGGCGCTCGTCTTCGACATCGGGCCCGCGGATCTGGTGGCCCTCGTCGCTCGCCTCCGTCCATCGACCACCGCGCACGGCGGCAGCACGCCGAGTCCGGATCCGGCACGCTGACTACAGCACCGCGAGGTACCGGTCGAGCTCCCACTCGGTGACCTGCACCCGGTAGTCCTCCCACTCCTGCCGCTTGATCTCGACGTAGCGGTTGAAGATGTGCTCCCCGAAGGTGCGCAGCACCAGCTCCGATCCGGCGGTGAGCTCGATCGCCTCGCCGAGCGTCTCGGGCAGCTGCTCGATGCCGAGCCGCCTCCGCTCCTCCGGAGTGATGTGGTAGAGGTTCTTCTCCATCGGCTCGGGCAGCTCGTAGCCCTTCTCGATCCCCTCCAACCCGGCCGCGAGCAGGATCGCGAAGGTCAGGTAGGGATTGCACGCCGGATCGGGACAGCGCAGCTCCATGCGCGTCGCCCGCTCCTTGCCGGGGTGATAGAGCGGCACCCGCACGAGCGCCGAGCGGTTGCGTCGCGACCAGGCGCAGTAGACCGGCGCCTCGTAGCCGGGCACCAGCCGCTTGTAGGAGTTCACCCACTGCGCGAACACCGAGGTGATCTCTCGGGCGTGCTTGAGCTGACCGGCGATGAAGGCCTTGCCGACGTCGGACAGGAAGTACTGGTCGTCGGCGTCATAGAAGGCGTTGCTCGAGTCCTGGAAGAGGGACTGGTGGGTGTGCATCCCCGAGCCGTTCTCGCCGAACAGCGGCTTGGGCATGAAGGTCGCGTGCCAGCCGTACTTCATGGCGTATTCCTTGACGGTGATGCGGTAGGTCATGCAGTCGTCGGCCATCTTGAGCGCGTCGGCGAAGCGCATGTCGATCTCGTGCTGCGAAGGGCCTACCTCGTGGTGGGTGTACTCCACGTGGATGCCGAGTTGCTCGAGCGCCAGCACCGTCTCGCGCCGCACGTCGGAGCCCGCGTCGAGCGTCGTGAGGTCGAAGTACCCGCCCTCGTCGAGGATCTCGGGGATCCCGCCCTCGGGCTTGGCGTTCCGGAAGTAGAAGAACTCGAGCTCCGGCCCGACGTAGAAGTTCGTGAAGCCGAGCCCCTCGGCGCGCTCGAGGGCGCGGCGAAGGACCTGGCGGGGATCCCCCTCGTAGGGCTCGCGGCTCGGCGTGACCACATCGCAGAACATGCGGGCCACGCCGCGGTCCTCCGGCCGCCACGGCAGGACCCTGAAGGTCGACGCGTCGGGCATGGCGATCATGTCCGACTCCTCGATGGCGTTGAAGCCCGTGATGGACGACCCGTCGAAGCCCATCCCGCCCTCGAACGCGTCCTCGAGCTCCTCGGCGTTGATGGAGAAGCTCTTCAGCTGCCCGAGGATGTCGGTGAACCAGAGGCGAATGAACCGGATGTCGCGCTCCTTGACGAAGGACCTGACGTCCTCCGGGGTGTTCGGCTGATCGGACATTCGGCTGCTCCGGGGTCGGGTTGGACTCTGAGGAGCGCCGTAGGCTAACGGCGACCGGCGCGGCGGCGTCAGAGCCAGGAGCGCGCCCATAGCTTGAGCGCGCGCACCGCGGGCTCGAGCGCCTCGCCCTTGACGGTGAGGGCGTACTCGACCTTGACCGGCATCTCGTCGACCACGCGGCGCGTGACGATGCCCTCGGCCTCCAGCTCCTTCATCCGCTCGGAGAGGAGCCGGTCGGAGAGGTCGGGCACGAGCTGCTTGACCTCCGAGAAGCGGGCCGGCCCCTCCATGAGCACGAACAGGATCGCGCCGGTCCAGCGCTTCCCCACCAGCTCCACGGCCTGGTGATAGGCCGAGCAGCAGGTCTCACGCCGAGCCGTCTGGTCCGCCGCGGCTTTGGAGCGGGTGACCACCACGGACATCGTACCCGCGGTCACGCGGCCTGGAGCAGGCGCGAGCCCTCGGGGGAGCCGTCCACGGGCAGGTCGGCCGCCCGCGTGACCAGGTTGCCGAAGGAGGCGAGCGCCACATGCGCCACCGCCTCGAGGATCTGCTCGTCCGTCCAACCCGCCTCGCGGGCCTCCTCGAGCACGTGGATGGGCGGCGCGCCGTCGCTCTGGAGGAGCGACTTCACGAATCTCAGGAGGACCGCCTCGAGCTCGTCGCGCGAGTCGAACTCGCGCGCGAGAGCGATCTCGTCGAGACCGAGCCCGGCGTCCCGCGCCGTGCGCTGGAGCGTGGCCAACGCGTATTCGCTGCCCTGATGCTCGGCGACCGCCAGCGCAATCCGCTGCTGCGTGGCTCCACTGAGCGAGCCGTTGCGCAGCTCCGAGCGGAACCGCGCGTACCCGCGCAGAACCGCGGGTGCCCCGCCGAGCACGCCGAGGAAGTTGGGGAGCTGACCGCCGCCCGCAAGAGCGCCCTTCAACACCGGGGCACTTCGCTCAGGGGCCGTCAGCTCGTCGTGGACCTGGAACCTGCTCTCCTTGGTCTTCATCCTGCCGCTTCACTTTCTGCACGCCGCTTACCGCGGGTAAGTATAGAGAGAAAAGGGGTATTCGGCACTCCAATGAGGAGTACGCGGCGGCAGGAAGGTTGGATCGATCAGGCGTGTGCCGTGCCGGCGGCGACGGCCACCAGGAACAGGCCCAGCAGGAAGGCCCACAGCGCGATGCGGTCGGGCTGCGCCAGCTGGCGCTCGGCCACGCCGGGAAGGCGGCGGGCCGGGGTGGGACGCCCGGTGATGGTGATCGTGCGGCGCTCGCCCGCCGTCGAGCGCTCGAAGCGCCGCGGCTGCCGCGGGGCCTCGACGGAGGCCGGCTCGGCGACAGTCGTGGAGTCCGCGCGGGCCGCCGGACGGTCGAAGCGGCCGGGACGACGCTCGGCCGCCTCGATCTTCCGCTCCCATTCGAGCAGCACGGCCTCGCGGCTCATGTCCTCGTGTTCACCCCGCAAGGCGCGGGCACCGGCACTGGTCATCGGATCTCTTTCGTGTCGCCTGCGGGGTTAGCTGTCGGGCTCGCGCTGAAAGAGCTGCGCTACGCGGCTGTCCGCGATTCGCCCCCCGGCCCGAAGGCCGATCCAACCGGTTCCCCCGCGCCCCCCGGTTACCGGTGGGCTTAGGCTCGATGGACGGCGCATGCTACCAGCAGAGCGGATCCGTCGGACGGAAACACCCCGCATCCTCGGCGATTCCGGGATGACATCGGTGCGCCGCCGGCCGAGCCGCGCTTCCGCCCGACGGCATCGGTGCGCCGCCGGCCGAGCCGGCGGCTTCCGCCGGGGCTACTGGCCGGCGACCTTCGCCACGTAGTCGGCCACGTGCTGCGCGTCCTGGCCCTGGAGCAGGCCGGCCGGCATGCGCCCGTCCCCGGTGCCGCCCCGCCGGATCGCGTTGAGCACGCGCTGCCGGTCGAGACCCAGCTCATCGAGGTCGGGGCCGGTGACGCCCTCGGCGCCCGCCGCGTCGAGGTTGTGGCAGCTCCAGCAGGTCTGCCGGAAGAGCCGCTTGCCCTCCTTCTGCTGGTCGCTGAGCGCCTCGGTGCGAAGCTTGCCCACCTCGCCCTCGGACTCCCCGCGCGAGGCGATCACCACGGCGGGCACGACCGCGCCGAACGCCACGTAGATCAGCGGGATGGCGATCCGGAAAATGCGCCGGCCGCCGGTCAGGTACGCCTCGCGGGCGGCGGCGGGGCCGCCGGAGAAGGCGATGAAGATCACCGTGAGCCCCGCGACGACGAACGGGACCAGCACGAGCAGGACTTGCATGGCGGCCGGGACTCTACCTTCCGCGTGCGATGCCGAGCCGAGCCGGCGTCAGGCGGATCCGGCGGCGGCCCGGCGGGCGCGCTTCCAGCTGCCGAAGGCGGCGAAGACGTCGCTCAGCGGGGGAAGGCTCACGTCGTCGGCAGCCTCCTGCTGGTAGTCCACCATCAGCAGCCGTTCCGGCCGCGCGCCGGTGAGCTCGGCGACCCTGCGGATCGCGCTGCACACGTCCTCCTCGGATACGGCCGCGTCGGCCCCGGAGCGCTTGGCCTGGTGGGCGAAGACCCCCGCGGCACTACCCCGCGCACCGGGTTCGTCGGACGGCGTACTGCGCGCGCGGCCGGCGCCGACAAGGAGGCGACAGTGGGGGCAACGCTGCGGCTCGGGCGGCCAGTCTTCGCCCGTACCCGTCTCGATCACCAGGTGGCAATGAGGGCAATAGGCGTCCTCGGTCTCCCGCGACCGGTCTCGTACGGATGACATCCGACTCCTCCTCCGGATGGTCGAAGAAATCCGGACACCTATCTATTCGCCCGATCCGCCACTAAGCAAACCCCAACTGCCGGTCGGTACGAGTCTTTCGCCCTGCACACGGGTCCCGTGTCGGCTCGCCCCCCGGACCAGCGCAGAATCGGAGCGAATAGGAGGGGCCCCGCGACGCGGGGCCCCTCCCTTAGCCGGTCTCTAAGCCGGATTCTGTCCTGAGCAGTCATCCATCTCGCCCGGTCGCTCGGCGACCCGGCGGGACCTTTCGGTCCTGCGACCTACCTGGAGCTCGGCGGGCAGCGTCGTCGCTCCTGCTTGGCCTTGCACCGGGTGGGGTTTGCCTGGCCGGCGTGTCACCACGCCGCCGGTGCGCTCTTACCGCACCATTTCAACCTTGCCGGCACCGGGCTCACGTGCGGCCCGGCGCTTGGGCGGTGTGTTTCTGTGGCACTTTCCCGCGGGTTTCCCCGGGTCGGTCCCCCGACCACCCTGCCCTGCGGTGTCCGGACTTTCCTCGAGGGCCCGGTTGTCTCTCCGGGCTCCCCGCGACTGCTAGACCGGCAGAAGCGATTCTAGGCGCTTCCGGTAGCCATGACCGTGGCCTGAAGGCGGGCGTGCGCGACGGCGCAACGTGCCGTGTTCAGCTCACGCGCGAGCCGCAGTCGCCGCAAACGGCTTCCCCGCCTGCCGCGATCATGCTTCCGCGGCATACCGGGCAGTCCGCGGGCTGTCCGGCCTCCGCTGCCGCAAGCGTCGCGCCGAGGCGCTGCTCCAGGGTCAGCTCGCGCCCGCGGCCACTCGCGCAGCGCTCGGCGCCCGACTCGGGGGCGCGGGCTGTCCAGCAGCGCCGGGGTCATGACACCCTCCTGCAGACACCTACGACTCGCCCCAGCACCTCGACGTCGCGGACGAGGATCGGCTCGAGCGCCTCGTTCTCGGGCTGCAGGCGCACGTGGTCCTTCTCCTTGAAGAAGCGCTTGACCGTCGCCTCCTCGTCCACCAGGGCAACGACGATCTCGCCGTCGGAGGCGGTGTCCTGACGCCGGACGACGACGTGGTCGCCCTCGAGGATGCCGACGTTCTTCATCGAGTCGCCCTTGACGCGGAGGAGAAACTCGCCCTCGTCGCCACCCGCGATCGTGGGGACGGGCACGTACTCCTCGATGTTCTCCTCGGCGAGCATCGGCTCGCCGGCGGCGACCTGGCCGACGATCGGGAGCCCGCTCGGGGAGACCACCTGCTTCGCCTTGTCCACCAGGATCTCGAGCGCTCGCGGCTTGGTCGGATCGCGCCGGAGCAGGCCCACCTTCTCGAGGTTGGCGAGGTGCGCATGCACCGTGGACGACGAGGTCAGCCCGATCGCCTTGCCGATGTCCCGGACCGTGGGCGGATAGCCATGCTCCGCGCCGTAGCGCCGGATGTAGTCGAAGATCTCCTGCTGGCGCTTCGTGAGATTCAGCTCGACCATGTCAGCTCTCTCCTCGCAGCCGTCCTGTTTGCGGTGTCTCGAACATGTGTTCGTAAAAGTACACCCGCCCTCGGACGGGTTCAAGCCCTGCAGGCAACCCTGCCGGAGGCAACGAGCCTGCCTACCCGCCCGCGCGTGACGCGGCGCCGCGTAGTCGCCCGGGGCTAGACCGCGTCGCGGAGGATCCACTCCGCCAGGAACGGCTCGGCGATGCGGTGCGTGGAGCCTTCCCGTGCGACCAGCTCCTCCCTGACGAGGCTCTGCAGCGCGCGCTGGACGCTCGACGGTCCGGGAAGATCGTGGCGGTGGCGATACTCCGACGCGAGCGGCCGGCCGGGCTCGCGTGCCAGCGCCACGAGCACCCGGCGCTGGAGCGAGGTGGCCCTGTCCCAGACGAGGCTGAAGTGGGCATGCTCGGAGCGCAGCACGGCCTCCAGGGCCGCCTCGAAGCGGTCGCGAGTGGCCTTGCGGCCCGCGGGCGTCTGCTCCCACAGCGCGTAGCAGAGCTCCTGAGTCGCGTAGGGATGGCCGCCCGTGACCGCGAGGACGGCGTCCACCGCGTCGGCGGCGACCGGCCGGTGTCCGGTCGCGAAGCGCCGCTCGATGTGGCGCCGGAAGAGCGCCGGCGCGATCACGCCCAGCTCCATCTGCCTGGCGCTGCGCCAGAAGGGCTCGTTCTCGTCGTTGAACAGCCGTTCCATCATGTGCCGCTTGCTGCCGAGGTAGACGTGCGACACGTCCGGCTGCTCCTGGAACACCGAGCGCATCAGCTTCGGCAGGTCGGGATCGATCTCCACGACCTCCTGGAACTCGTCCAGCACCAGCACCACACGCCGGTCGCGCTCGGAGGCGAGCTGCGCCGGCAGCTGGAGCAGGCGCTCGAGCGTGGCGTCCACGTCCGCGCGGCTGCGCCCCACCTCGAAGCTGAAGCTGACCGAGCCGTCCTCCGGGTCGATGTTGATCGTGGGGGCGACCCGAAGCCCGCGGAACACCTGCAGGCGCTCGCGCGCCCTGAACAGCGCCGACGCCACGTTCTCGTGGATCGCCTTGGCGAGCTTCTCGGCGAGCTTCTCCTTCGTCGGCGTGGTCATCAGGTCCACCTGCGCGACGAGGACCTTGCGCCGCACCAGGTCCTGCGCCACGCGCCAGGCGAGCGAGGACTTGCCGTAGCGGCGCGGGGCGAAGATGACCACGTCCTGGCCGTTGAGCACGTCGGAGCGAAGCTCCTTCACCTCCGCTTCGCGATCGGTGAAGGCCTCGTCGAGGGCGAGAGCGCCGTAGCGGAAGGGGTTGGCGGCCGCGGAGGCTGACGTCGACATCGGTACGCGAAAGAACGTATCAGACAGTATGCAGTTATGCGTTACGCAGTCGCGCGTAACGCAGTCGCCGCAATCCCGGGCGGATGCCGCGCCTACGGGGCAGGGGCGGCTCTATACTCGGCCCGCACGCGCCTGTGGCGGAATTGGTAGACGCGCAAGGTTGAGGGCCTTGTGGACCATTTGGTCCGTGGGAGTTCGAGTCTCCCTGGGCGCATAGCGGGATGAGGGGCGCTGTTAGCCCTCGGTGGAGGACCAGACCGTCTCCTCGCCGCCGGCGCCATCGGGATGGACGACATCGACTTCGAAAGGCTCGTCCCCGGCGCCTGCGTGGACGCTCTTCGCCTGGTAGATGGCGGGCTCCGCCTCGTCGTATGTGGCTACGAGCTCCAGAGTGGCCTCCCGTGACTCGCTCGCCGGCCAGATCTTTCGCACCAGGTACTTGGCCAATGCAGTTCCCTCCCCCTGTGCACTCGTCGTTCGTGTGTCAGCTCGCGTCCGCACCCCGCAGCGCGCGCTTGGCCGCTGCGATGCGCTCGCCCTCCAGCGCATCGTGCTGCGTCTGGGCGCGTGCGCTCAACTCGTCCAGATTCGTGGACTGGAGCGGCTCGTACCGGTCGGCGACTGCCTTGAGCGCCTTCCACAGGGACGCCTTTCCCTCCACGCCGAGCGTCAGGGACTCCAGCGCCATGAAGGTGCCGACCTCGGGCTCTCCCGAGGTCATGCCGCTGAACTTCGGCCGGCTCGCCTTCTCGGCCAGCCACGTCGTGGCCTGCTTGACGGGATTCTTGGACGTGCCCATTCGCTCCATCAGGTCGATGAGCGTCTCGCGGTCCTCCTCGATCTGCGCGGCGAGCGTGACCATGAGGTCGCCGAGCGGCGTGCCCTCGCTCTCCTTCTGGATCTGCTCGGCGAGATCGCTCCCGAGCATGGCGCCCGCCAGATGGTCGTTCAGGTACACGTCCATCGGCTTGTCGGCCATCGCCTGATCCTCCACTCTCGGGTAGCGGCGCAGTATCGCGCGACGACGTGCCTCGGCGCTAGGTCACTAGTCGAGCGAGCCGGCGTGCGCGGTCACGTAGCTCTTGAAGGTCTCGCCGTTCGGTCGCAGCTGACCGGGCTCGTCGTGGAGCCCCAGGGCCGGCATGCCGTCGGCGTCGAACCAGATCACGAGCCGCAGGTGGAGCTGATCGATCAGCGTCGTGAGGTGCCCCGTGACGACGTCGGGATTTGCGTTGTGCTGACCGATCTCGGTGGTCACGACGGGCTTGCCCGTCGCGCGCCCGAGATACTCGACGGCTTGGCGGAGGGCGCGGCTGTCGTCGTCGTACCAGTGAAAGTTGACGTAGTCCATGGCGCTCTGGCGGAACGCGGGGATCAGCTCCTTTGCGCGGTCCCAAGCGCCCTGCAGGGACTGGCTGCCGCAGGCCGGTGAAGGGCTCTCTGCGCAGGTCCTGAAGGACGGCGGGCTGGTCGCCGAACACCCGAGCGGCGAAGTCGTCGGCCTCGGCGTCGAGCCCGCGATCCTCGAGGTCCTGCCATGTCAGGAGCGCGAGCGGGCTGCTGGTGATGCCGCCGTTGGTGACCTTGATGTCGCGAGCGTGGGCGGCCTCGACGGTCGCGTTCAGCTCGTTGACGTAGTCCTGCATCCGGCCCTGGAAGAACGCGGTCGAGTTCTCCTCGTTCTCGACCTGCACCAACCTGGGGGGCGGCATCCCGTCGAGCGTGCTCGCCACCTGCTGGCGGAACACGGACACCTCCGCGGGACTGGCCGGAGGATGGGACACGTTGTGCCCGTTGGCGTTCGGCTGCGGGTCGTTGTGGACATCGAGCACGACCTTGATGCCGTTCCGCGCAAAGATCGCAAACGTCGGGCGCACCGGTTGAGTCACGTCCTGGGAGAAGCGGATCGTATGGACGCCCAGCGCGCGCGCCTCGGTCGTGATCTCGTTCGCGCCCACCGCCCCGTTGATGAAGGGCAGGAAGATCCCCAGCGAGGTCGGCGTGCACCCGGTCGCTCCGATGCACATCGCCGCCAGCGCGATGCCGAGCGTCCCTCTCGAGCCCGGACGACCCCTGGAAACTTGGCTGCTCCGGGACATGGTGTCCGTGCGAACACCAGGACCTGGGCGGAGTTGCTCAGCGGAGCGACTGCGCGCGGCTGAGGGCATTCGCCAGCGCCTCGTCCGGCAGGCCGTGGGCCACCCCGGCGGCCGTCAGCCGCTGCTCTGCGAACGGAACGTCCTGCCTGCACACGGTGTGTCGCTTGGGCAGCCTGCGCTCCTCCAGGTAGGCCCGCACCGCGGCGTCGATGCAGGGCGAGTTGTTGCCGAAGGACGCCGTGTGGCCGTCGCCGCGCATGGTGAGCAGCCGGGCGTTGCCGAGCTCGGCGGTCAACCGCTTCGCCCACACGTAAGGGGTCGCGGGGTCGTGCGTGGTTCCCACCACGAGCGCCGCGGTCGCCCGTCTCGAATTCTGGACGGGCCCGTAGTAGGCCCCTTGAGGCTTGACCGGCCAGAGCCCGAGGGCGAGCGTGCTGTAGCCGGCGTTCCACCAGAAGTGGTGGAACCGCCTGTAGGCGCTTCGACCGTCCCGTAGATGGAGTGCGGGTTTCGCCGGCCAGCGTCCATCGAGGGCATAGATGGCCACGAACGGATCGAGGACGCTGGGGCCCTCACGCTCGTAGAAGAAGTCGTCGAAGACCCGCAACGAGGAGCCGTCGCCCGTCTGGGCCTGGATCAAGGCGTCGCTGAGCAGCGGCCAAAGTTGCTTCTGGCTCAGCAACAACGAGGTGGCCGAGCGAAGGTCGTCGCCGTCCACCGGAGCCGGGTGGTCTGAATCGGGCGCAGGAAGCGCCTGGCGATCGAGCTGCTCGGCGAGGGCGTCGTAGGCGGCGCGCGGGTTGGTGGCACCCAACCCGCAGTGGTCCTGCCGCGTGCGGCAGGCGGCGAAGAAGCGGCTGAGAGCCTCCTCGATAGGCCTGGGTCTGGCGACGTGTATCCCGAATCGGGTTGTTCACGAATCCCTCGGCGTCCACGGCGCCGTCAAGTGCCAGCGCCCGCACGCGCCCGGGAAAGAGGGTCGCGTAGGTCGCGCCGATCTGGGTCCCGTACGAGAAGCCCAGATAGCTCAGCTTGCGATCGCCGACGTCGGCACGAAGGCGGTTCAGGTCGCGCGCCGTGTTGGCCGTGTGCAGGTGCGGGAGCAGTCCCGAACGCGAGTTCCGGGCGACGCAGCGCCGCACGTAGCGCCTCGTTCGACGTAGCAGGCGCCGCTTCGGCCGACCGTCCCGGCCGGGTGAACGCCTGGGCGTAGATCCCCAGCTTCTCCTGGTCGACCGCACAGTCGACCCTGCCTGCGCTCTGACCGACGCCGCGCGGATCCCAGGCAACGAGGTCGAAACGCGCATTCAGAGGCGCCAGGTCACTCTTGCCGGCGTCCCGCAGGAAGTCGATGCCCGATCCACCCGGCCCGCCCGGGTTCACGAACAGCGACCCGATCCTCCGCGCGGGATCGCGTGCGGGCAACCGAGCCAGCGCGCAACTTGATCTTGCGGCCGCCGGGCCGCCTGTAGTCGAGCGGCACCCGCGCTGTGGCGCACTGGAACCCCTCCCCGCAGTTGCTCCACGCAAGCGCGGCCGCGCGAGCAGAGACCCCCGCGCCCGACCCCGCCGCTACCGGAAGGACCAGAAGGCCGGCCCCCACCCCCAGCGCAAGGCCCATCCGCACCCGCTTCACCAGCGTCAACTTACGCGCTCGGCGTGCGTATACACGTTCACGCTTCCGCGGCGGGCGAACCCGGCCAGCGTGATGCCCCTGTCGTCGGCGAGCTGGACCGCCAGCGAGGTCGGCGCGCCCACCCCCACGAGGATCGGCGCGCCGGCGCGCGCGGCCTTCTGCACGAGCTCGAAGGCAAGCCGGCCGCTCACGCAGAGCACGTGCTCGCCGAGGGGCAGCAGCCCCTCGAGCAGCGCGTGGCCGATCACCTTGTCCATCGCGTTGTGGCGGCCCACGTCCTCGCGCACGAGCAGCAGCTCACCGCCGGCGTCGAACAGCCCGGTGGCGTGGAGGCCGCCGGTGCGCTCGAAGGCGGGCTGGCGGAGCCGGTCGGGCAGCTCGGCGAGGAGCTCGCGCGCGATCGATGGCCCGCCCTCCACGCGCGGGGCGATCGCCTCCACCTCCTCGAGCGCCCCCTTGCCGCAGATCCCGCAGGAGGACGTGGTGTAGAAGCGCCGGCGTCGGGGGAGGGTTGGCACCCGGGGCGAGCGCCTCGACGGTGTTCGCAGCGAGGTCGTCCGGAAGCGTCATCCTCGGCGCGGCGTCCACGATCCCCTCGCCGTAGAGGAACCCGGCCGCCAGCTCCAGGTCCTGGCCGGGCGTGCGCATGGTCACCGCCACCGGCTCCCCGTTCAGCCGGATCTCCAGCGGGAGCTCGACCGCGACCTCGTCCACGGCGCCGTCGCGCTCCACCGCCGTCGAACATCGAGGCGGCGGCGGCCGCGTCCGGCGATGCCCCTTCCATGTGCGGTCCGACCTAGTCGGCCGGGACCATCGGCACCGAGTCGAGCGCCGCCGGCTCGGGGGCGCGCTCGCCCACGCGCTCGATCGCCACCGCCACGACCTTGTACTCCGGGCACGACGTGTTGATGTCGGCCGACGGCCCGATCAGCAGGTTGGTCCGCACCTCGGGGAAGTGGAACGCGGTGAACACGTGCCCCGGCTCGATCCGCTCGGTCACCCTCATGGGCAAGCCGGATCTCGCCGCGACGGCTGCGCACCGTGACCGTGTCACCGCTCTCGAGCGCCAGCGCCGCCGCGTCGTCGGGATGGACCTCGAGCCAGTCTTCGCTCATCAGCTCGAGGTTGCCGGTGCGCCTGGTCATCGTGCCCGCGTTGTAGTGCTCGAGCCGGCGGCCGGTGACCAGGATGAGCGGGAAGTCCTCGTCGGCCTGGTCCCCCGGCGGCTTGTACGGCAGCGGTGCGAACCGGGCGCGGCCGCCCTCCAGCTCGAAGCGCTCCGTGTAGAGGATCGGCGTGTCCGTGCCGTCCGGAGCGACCGGCCATTGCAGTCCGCCCCGGCCGACGCGCTCGTGGCTGATGCCGGCGTAGCGCGGCGTCATCTCGGCGATCTCGTCCATCACGTCGCTCGGCGTCTCGTAGCCCATGTCGTAGCCGAGCGCCTTCGAGACCGTCGTGAGGATCTCGAAGTCGGTCTTCGCCGCGCCGGGCGGCTCGTTCGCGGCCGTGACCAGCTGCACGCGGCGCTCTGCGTTGGTGAACGTGCCGCTCTTCTCGAGGAACGAGGAGGCGGGCAGGATCACGTCGGCGTACTTGGTCGTCTCGGTCTCGAAGATGTCCTGGCAGACGAGGAAGTCGAGCGACTCGAGCGCATGGATCACGTGCTCGGTGTCCGGGTCGGTCTGGGCCACGTCCTCGCCGAAGATGTACATCGCCTTCAGCCGGCCCTCCACGGCGGCGTCGAACATCTCGGGGATCTTCATCCCGCGCTCGCGCTTCATCTCCACGCCCCAGCGGCGCTCGAAGGCCGACGTGACCTCGTCGTCCGCCACCGAGCGGTAGTCGGTGAAGGTGTCCGGCAGCGCGCCGTGGTCGGAGGAGCCCTGCACGTTGTTCTGGCCGCGCAGCGGCAGCAGCGCCGCGCCGGGGCGGCCGACGTTGCCAGTCAGCAGGGCGAGGTTGCAGATGAGCTGGACGCACTCGGAGCCGTAGAGGTGCTCGGTCACGCCGAGGCCCCAGAGGATGGAGGCCCGCTCGGCCGTGGCGTAGAGGTGCGCCGCGCGCACGATGTCCGCGGCGGGCACGGCCGGTGATCTCCTCGACGTTCTCCGGCGTGTAGGCGGACACCAGCTCGGCGACTGCGTCGAAGCCCTCGGTGCCTGGCGGCCACGAACTCGTGGTCCACCAGGTCGTCGCGGATGACCACGTGCGCCAGGCCGTTGAGCAGCGCCGCGTTGGTGCCGGGCCGGTTGCCCAGGTGGAGCTCGCCGTAGTCGGCCAGCTCGATGCGGCGCGGGTCGGCGGTGATCAGCTTCAGGCCCTTGATCGCGGCCTGCTTGATGCGCGCGCCCACCACCGGATGGCCCTGCGTGGGGTTGGCGCCGATGATGAGCGCCACCTCGGCGGCCTCGATGTCGTCGAAGGAGCCGGTGGCTCCCGAGAGCCCGAACGACTTGCGCAGGGCGAACGAGGTGGGCGAGTGGCAGACGCGCGAGCAGTTGTCGATGTTGTGGGTGCCGATCGCGGCGCGCATCAGGCGCTGCATCACGTAGCAGTCCTCGTTGGTCGCGCGCGAGGAGGCGAGGCCGGCGATCGCGTCGGGCCCGTGCTCTGACTTGATGCGGCCCGAGCGCGTCGGCGATGCGACCGATCGCCTCCTCCCACGAGGCCAGGCGGAAGCCGCCGCTCTCGCGCACGAGCGGCGCGGTGAGGCGGTCGCGCGAGCGCGAGAACTGGTGCGCGAAGCGGCCCTTCACGCAGGTGTGCCCCTTGTTCGCGGGGCCGTCCATCGCCGGGCTGATCGACATGATCCGCCCGCCCACGCGGTGGGCCTCCAAGCGGCAGCCCACGCCGCAGTAGCCGCAGGTCGTGGTGGTCGTGGCGTCGAAGCGGTCGCTCACCGCAGTCCTCCTTCCTCTCGATGTCCTCAGTGTACGCCGACGACCATCTCGACGAGCGAATGCTCGGTGATCGCGTCGGTGGGGCAGGTGTCGGCGCAGGCGCCGCAGGAAACGCAGGTGGAGTCCACGAAGCCCGCGTCGAGGCCGGCCGTGATCCCGGAATGGAAGCCGCGCCCGGTGGCCGTGAGAGCGAACGCGCCCTGCACCTCGTCGCAGGCGCGCACGCAGCGCCCGCAGGAGATGCACAGCTCGTGCTGCAGCGCCAGGTAGGGGTGGCGCTGGTCGTGGGCGGGGCGGCGGCGCTCGCCCTGCCAGCGCGGCTCGCCGATCTCGAAGAAGCGGGCCACCTGGGCGAGCTCGGTGTGCTCGGCGGGCGGCTCGGGAAGCTCCGAGAGCACGAGCTCGACGGTGGCGGCTGCGACGCGGCGCGCGGTCGCGTCCTCGGTGTGCACCTGCATGTCCTCGCGGCACGGCGTGGTGCACGCGGCCACCGGCGCCGCGGCGCCCTCCATGCCCGACCATGCACACCCGGCAGGCCCCGAAGGGCGCCAGCCGGTCGTCGAAGCAGAGCGTGGGCACGTAGCGGTCCGCCGCGCGCGCCGCGTCGAGGAGCGTCGCGCCCGGCTCGACCTCCACCGCCTGTCCGTCGACCTCGACCCTCATCGGTCCCCCGGATCGTCCTCGCGGCGCTCCTCGGGCCGGCGCGAGTAGGGATCGTCGGGCTCGTCGCCCGGCCCCTCCGGCCCGGCCAGCCCGAGCTCGTCCGGGAAGTGCTCGATCAGGCTGCGGATCGGAGCGGGCATGCCGCCGCCGTGGGCGCAGAGCGAGCCGAGCTCCAGCGTCTCGAGCAGCGCCTCCAGCCGCGCGCGGTCCACGTCGCCGGGACGGTCCACCATCTCGAACGCGCGCTGGAGCCCGATCCGGCACGGGAAGCACTTGCCGCAGCTCTCGTGCGCGCCGAACTCGAGCAGGTGGCGCGCCAGCGCGCGCATGTCGGTGCGGTCGTCGAAGGCGAGCACGCCGCCGTGCCCGACCATGCAGCCCTCGGCCGCCAGCTCGTCGAAGTCGAACGGGGTATCGAGCTTCGAGCCCGGGAGGATGCCGCCGAGCGGACCGCCGATCTGCACCGCCTTGATCTCGTGCCCGTCCACGAGGCCGCCGCCGAGCTCCTGGCAGATCTCCGCCATCGGCGTGCCGAAGCGCACCTCGTACATGCCCGGCCGCTGGAAGCGGTCGTTGAGGCACACGAGCTTGGTGCCGGGCGTGGCGCCGGGGCTGAGCGCCGCGTACGCCTCGCTCCCGTGCAGCGCGATGAAGGGCACGTTGCAGAGCGTCTCCACGTTGTGGACCACGGTGGGCTTGCCGTGCCAGCCGCGCTCGGCCGGGAACGGTGGCCGCGCAGACACGGTGCCGCGGAAGCCCTGGAGCGACGCGAGCAGCGCGGTCTCCTCCCCCACCACGTACGAGCCCGCGCCCTCCTCCACGTGCACGTCGAACGCGAAGTCGCTGCCGTGGATGCGCTCGCCGAGGTGGCCCTCCGCGCGCGCGCGCTCGACCGCCTCCCTCAGGACCGGAAGCGAGCGCGGGTACTCGGAGCGGACGAAGACGAAGCCCACGTGCGCCCCGACGGCGTAGCCGGCGAGGGCCATGCCCTCGAGCAGTAGCTCGGGGTTGCGCTCCATCAGGAGCTTGTCGATGTACGAGCCGGGGTCGCCCTCGTCGCCGTTGACCACGATCACCCTGTCGGGGTCGCTCGCCTTTGCGACGAACTCCCACTTCGTGCCGGCGGGGAAGCCGGCGCCGCCGCGGCCGCGAACGTTGGCCGCCTTGACCTCGGCCAGCAGCTGCTCGGGCGTCAGGCTCGCGAGCGCGTGACGGAGGCCCTGGAAGCTGCCGCGCGCGAGCAGCACCGGCTCGTCGAGCACGCTCTCGCCGGCCGGCTCGCCGGCCGCCACGGTGGCGCCCGCGGCCACGCGGTCGGCCACGCCCGGGCCGGCGTCGATCACGTCGCCGTCGCGCACCGCCGCGGCCGTGTGGCAGAAGCCCAGGCACACGCGTGGCGCCGAGCGACACCTCGCCGTCGTCGGAGCGCTGCCCGGGCGCCAGCCCGAGCCGCTCCCCCACCGCCTCCACGTGGGCGCCGAAGTCCGACGCCCAGCACGCCGTGCCGGTACAGACCGCCACGTGGCGGCGCCCGCGCGCCTGGGTGAGGTCGTCGTAGAAGGTGGAGACGCCATACACGGCCGCCTCGGGGAGGCCCGACAGCGCCGCCGCCTCGCGACGGTCCTCGTCGGTGATCTCACCGCGCCGGTCCATCGCCTCCTTGAGCGCCGCGAGCGCCGTCGGGCGCTCCTCGCTCTCCCGCGCGCGAAGCAGATCGGTGAGGTTCCTCGACACGGATCAGCCGCCGGGCTCAGAAGAGCCCGACGGTCCTCCCCTCCTCGTCGATGTCCACGTTCAGGGCGGCCGGCGCCTTGCCCAGCCCCGGCATCTGCTGGATGTCGCCGCACAGCGGCACGAGCCAGCCGGCGCCGGTGTATGCGCGGATGTCCCGCACCGGAAGGGTGAAGTCCTCCGGCGCGTTCAGCAGCGCGGGGTCGGCCGAGAGCGACAGGTGCGTCTTCGCCATGCAGATCGGGAGCCGGTCCAGGCCGTCCTCCTGGTACTGCCGGATCTTGCGCTCGGCGTCCAGGTAGAAGACCACGTCCTTGGCCCCGTACACCTGGGTTGCGACCTTCCTGATCTTCACCTCGATCGGATCGTCGTCCTCGTAGGTGAGCTTGAACTCCGACGGCTCCTCGCAGGCGTCCGAGCACCGCCTGCGCCAGGTCCGCGGCGCCCTCGCCCCCGCGCGCGAAGCCGTCGTTCACCTCGGCCGCGAGCGCCCCGCCCTCGAGCGCGAGCGAGCGCACGAGCTCCACCTCGTCGTCGGTGTCCCCGGGCCGCCGGTTGACCGCCACCACGCAGGGCAGCCCGAAGCCGCGCACGATGCCGAGGTGGCGGTGCAGGTTGGCCGCGCCCTGGCGATGGCGGCGAGGCCGCGCACGCGCTCGACGCGCGGGTCGTCCTCGATCCCGCCGTGGTGCTTCAGCGCGCGCACGGTGGCCACGAGCACGACGGCGCTCGGACGCACGCCGCCGTTCCGGCAGACGATGTTGAAGAGCTTCTCCATCCCCATGTCGGAGCCGAAGCCGGACTCGGTGATCACGTGGTCGCCGAGCTTGAGCCCGATCAGGTCCGCCACGAGCGACGAGTTGCCGTGCGCGATGTTGGCGAACGGGCCCGCGTGCATCAGGCAGGGCTGGCCCTCGAGCGTCTGGATCAGGTTGGGCTTGAGCGCCTCCTTCAGCAGGACGGCCATGGCCCCGGCGGCGCCGAGGTCCTCGGCGGTCACGGGCTTGCCGCCGTTGAAGGAGCGAGCGACCGTGATGCTCCCCAGGCGCGCGCGCAGGTCCTGCAGGTCGCGCGACACCGCGAGGATGGCCATCACCTCCGAGGCCGCGGTGATGTCGAAGCCCGACTCGCGCGGGTAGCCGTTGGCACGCCCGCCCAGCCCGAGCGTTATCCGGCGCAGGGCACGGTCGTTCATGTCGAGCGCGCGCTTCCAGTCCACCCGCAGGGCGTCGATGGAGTGCGGGTTGCCGTGCAGGATCGACGCGTCGAGCAGCGCGGCGAGCAGGTTGTTGGCCGCCCCCACGGCGTGGATGTCGCCCGTGAAGTGGAGGTTCAGGTCCTCCATCGGCACCACCTGGGTGAGTCCGCCGCCGGCCGCGCCGCCCTTGATGCCGAACACGGGTCCGAGCGACGGCTCGCGCAGGCAGAGCACCGGTGACTTGCCGATCTTCCCGAGGCCCTGCGTGAGCGACACCGCGGTGGTGGTCTTGCCCTCGCCCGCCTTCGTCGGCGTCACGCCGGCCACGCAGACGAGCTTGCCGTCCGGCGCGTCGCGCAGGCGGTCGAGCACGCCCAGCGACACCTTCGCCTTGTGGCGCCCGTAGGGCTCGAAGTCGTCGGGCAGCAGCCCGGCGCGCTCGGCGATCGAGTCGATCGGCTGTAGCTCCGCCTCCTGCGCGATCTCGAGACTGCTCTTCATCGGCACCTCTCCTCCCATCAGTGGCTCACCGCCGCCGCGGCCAGCTCGGACACGAGCCTGTCCTCGTAGAACCGCTGGAGCTTGAACGGCTCGATCAGCTCCGGCGTGCGCTTCGTGGCCACCAGCTCGGCAAGCGTCTTGCCGACGATCGGCGCGGCCTTGAAGCCGTAGGTGCCCCAGCCCGAGCTCACGTGGAAGCCCTCCACCTCGGTCTCGCCGAGGATCGGGCTGTAGTCGGGGCTCAGGTCGCACAGCCCCGCCCAGCTGCGCAGGATGCGCGCCCGCTCGAGCTGCGGAAACAGCTCGAGGGTGTGGCGCGACACCTCCTGCATGAAGTTCAGGGTGCCCTGCATCCGGTAGGTGGTCCAGGGCTCGATCTCGGCGCCCATCAGCACCTCGCCGCGGTCGGTCTGCGAGATGTACACGTGCATCTGGGACGAGACGATCACCACGTCGAGGAACGGCTTCAGCGGCTCGGTCACGCAGGCCTGCAGGATGTGCGTGGTGATCGGCATCCGCACGCCCGCCATCCGGGAGATCAGCGAGCTCCAGCCGGCGGTGCAGTTGAGCACGACCTTCGTCCGCACCCTGCCGCGGGTGGTGTCCACCGCCTCCACGTGCCCGTTCGAGCGCTCGATCCCGGTGACCTCCGTGTAGGGATGGATCTCGGCCCCGCCGCGGTCGGCGCCGCGCGCCAGCCCCCAGACCACCGCGTCGTGGCGGATCACCCCGCCAGGCGGGTGGTAGAGCGCCCCCTGGATCGGATAGACGGCGTTCGGGTCGTGCACCTGCATGGCCGGGGCGAGCTTCTTGATCTCGTCCGGGTAGATCAGGCGCGAGTCGATCCCGTTGATGCGGTTGACCTCCGCGCGGTTCGCCATCACGAACATTGCGCGGTCCGAGTGGGCGAGCGTGAGGTGGCCGTTCTGGGAGAACAGGAGGTTGAAGCCCAGCTGCGCGCCGAGGCCCTCGTAGAGCTTCAGCGAGGCGTCGTAGAAGCGGGCGCCCTCGGGCGTCTTGTAGTTCGCGCGCAGGATGGTGGTGTTCCGCCCCGCGGCGCCCGAGCCGATGTAGCTCTTCTCGAGCACGGCAACGTCCGTGATGCCGTGGTCGCGCGCGAGGTAGTACGCGGCGGCGAGCCCGTGCGAGCCGCCGCCCACGATCACGACGTCGTAGGAGTCCTTGAGCTCCGCGCGGCGACGCCACATGCGCCTCGTCCGGAACAGGTCACGCATGCTGCGGGACCCCCTCGAGCACTTCGATCCCCACGGGCCCGCCGCCGAGGCTCCCCGCGGCGTCGGCCACGACCGTCCACATGTACTTGCCGAGCGCGGCGCCGAAGAGCATCAGCCAGCGCTCCTCCGCCTCGCACAGGATCGCCCCGGGAGTGCGCGCCACCGAGACGGGCCTGAAGCCGTGCACCGGGGTGACCTCCGGCCGCAGGTCGGCGGCCGTGAAGCGCGCGAACAGCTCCCGCCCGAGCGGTCCCGCGACCGTGATGGCGGCGAGCGCGGTGGTCACGTCCACGACGCTGGCCGGTCCGTCCGCCTCCGCGGCGGCTTGCTCGAGGCGGTTGCGCAGGGAAGCCACGGCGTCCGGCTCGCAGAGGGCGAGTGCCCGGTCGGCCGCGTACGGGCACCACCAGGTGTCCTCGGAGCGAGCCGCCACGCCGAGCTCCAGCGGTCCCGTGATCCGCGCGAGATCGGCGGGGTCGGCCTGTACCTCGATCTTGCCCAGATGCGAGCGGTCGGCGAATCCGACGCTCGAGCGGCAGCGCTCGCGCTCCGGCTCGGCGCCGTCGAAGCCGACGGCCACGTTCCAGCCGTCGCGCAGCTCGAGCCGCGCGCCGGCTGCGAGCGCCTCGCGCTCCATCGGGCTGCGGGCGAGCGCCGCCTGCGACGGCGAGAGGAACTCGAGGCTCACGACCGCAGCACCTCGCCGTCGGGGTCGTAGAAGGGCCGCGTGACCACGTCGGCCTCCAGCCGCTTTCCCTCGTCGGAGATCGTGACCGTGGCGCCGTCCTTCGCCAGCGCGGCCGGCACCCACGCCATGCCGATCACGCCGCCGAGCTGGGGGAGAAGCGGGCGCTCGTGACCTGCCCAACGGGACCGTCGCCGTCGGGCATCACCACGGCACCCTCGGTGGGCACGTGTCCGTTGGCCATCCGGAAGCCGACGAGCGTGGTCTCGAGCTGGTCGTGCGCCGCGCTCTCGAGCGCCCACTTGCCGATGAAGTCCTGCTCCTTGTCCAGCTTCACGATCCAGGGCATGGCGGCGCCGAACGGCGTGGACTCGGAGTCGGTGTCCTGCCCGATCAGGATGTGCATCTTCTGCAGCCGCAGCAGCCTTTGCGGCTCGAGCCCGAACGGCCGCAGCCCGTGCTCGGCGCCGGCGTCCAGCAGCGCGTCCCAGAGGTGCTCGCCGTGGGCGGCCGGGAAGTGCAGCTCGTAGCCCACCTCGCCGACGAAGCCGATACGCAGGATCAGGCAGGGCACACCCGCCACGTCCGCGCGCTTGCCGTCCAGGTACGCGAAGCCCTCGCCCGAGCAGTCGAGCTCGGTGAGCTTGGCCATGATCTCCCGCGCGCGCGGACCGGCGAGGTTGACCGCGGACAGGCCCTGGGTCACGTCGGTGATGTGGACGCGCAGGCCCCAGTCCGCCAGCCACCAGGAGAACCACTCGTACACCGCGCCCGCGCCGCTCGAGGTCGTGGTCACGTAGAAGCTGTCCTCGTCGAGCCGGCAGATCGTGCCGTCGTCCATGATCCGGCCCGCGTCGCTGGCGATCACGCCGTAACGGATGCGACCCGGCTTCAGGTTCGAGAAGCGGTTCGGATAGAGCCTGTCCAGGAACTCGCCCGCGTCGGGGCCGCGCACGATCAGCTTTCCGAGCGTGGACACGTCGATCAGGCCCGCCGCCTCGTGCACGGCGAGCGCCTCGGCCTGGGGGTCGCCGTAGTCGTAGGCGCGCCGCCAGTCCCCCGCCCAGAGCACGTTCGCCCCGAGCTCGCGGTGGCGGGCGTGCATCGACGATCGCTTCGCGGGCTCGAACGGGCGGCCGGCCAGCGCCCCCATCGGCACGGCGTGCCAGGGCGGGCGGGCGGTGGTGGTGCCCACCGCCTCGAGGCCCAGGCCCGTCTCCTGGGCCATCAGCCGCACCGCGGGCAGCTGGCACATGCGCCCCTGGCAGGGACCCATGGTCGTGGTGGTGTACCGCTTCGAGAGCTCGATCGAGTCGTAGCCCTCCTCAACGCTCAGGTGGATGTCCTTGGCGGTCACGTCCTCGCAGAGGCAGGCAAAGCACTTGCCGCTCCGCTTGCTCGTCACGGCCGGGGGCACGGCGGTCTCGGGCGCGCGCCGGCGCAGCTGCTCGAGCGCCTTGCGGTCCTCGCCCGCGGTCGCGCGCGAGTGCTCGTCCCCGAGGCCGATCGCGTGCGCGGCCTCCGCGCCGGCCACGGCGCCGGAGCGCTCGGCGTCCGCGAGCGCGCCCGCGCCGGCCACCTCGCCCGCGGCGTGCACCCCCTCGGGAAGGTCCCGGAGCGTGAAGCAGCCGCGCCTCGCGTCGTAGGCGGTCCGCCCGCCCGACTGCGAGATCAGTGCGGTGGCCGGAGCGCTGCCGCCCGACACCACCAGGAGATCGCAAGGGAAGGTGTGCTCGCCGGCACCGCCCTCACCGGCGCCGGGCGGTCCGAGCACGGCGCGCTGCACGCCCGATCGGCCCTCCGCCTGGAGCACGGTGGCGCCGCGCAGCACGCGCACGCCGCGGCGGATCAGCTCGTTGAGGGCGGGCGTGGCGCCGCCTGCGCGAAGGTCGGCCACGGCCGCCAGCTCCACGCCTGAGTCGGCAAGCGCGGCGGCCGCCTCCAGCCCGCGATCGCAGACGGTGGCCACGACGGCGCGCGCGCCCGGGCTCAACCCGTAGAGGTTGGCGAGACGGACGGCGCCGCCCGAGAGCATCACGCCCGGCAGGTCGTTGCCGGGGAACAGGAGCGGCTGCTCGATCGACCCCGTGGCGTAGACGATGCGCCGGGCGCGCACCTGGTGCAGGGTGTCCCGCTGCCAGACCGGCACGAGGCCGTCGAAGGCGCCGAGCGCAGGCGCGGCCGACAGCAGCTCCACCCCAGCCTCGCCGGCCCGGGCGGCGAGCGCCCGCGCGCGCTCGTGCCCGCCCTCGGCGAGCAGCCGGCCGCCCGGCTCCGGCCCCTCGTCGGCGAGCACGACGTCGGCGCCCAGTCCCGCCGCGGCGATCGCGGCGCCCAGGCCGGCCGCGCCGCCGCCCACCACGAGCACGTCGGCGTGGCGGCGCCGGTACTCCGTGCGCCACTCGCGCTCGTGCTGGTCCTTGCGCACCCGGCCGAGTCCGGCGGCGCCGCGCAGCACCTTCTCGTAGAGCGGCCACAGACGCCGCGGGCGAATGAAGGTCTTGTAGTAGAAGCCGGGCGGCGTGAAGGGGCCGCCGAACAGGTCGGTGGCCCGCATCGCGTCGAACTCGAGCGATGGAGACGCGTTCATGTGCTCCACGCGCATGCCCTCGCGCAACGGCTCCGTGCAGGCGCGCACGCCGGGAGCGCCGTCCACCGCCACGAGGCAGTTGGGGCACTGGCCGGCGCAGCACATGAGCCCGCGGCGGCGGTGGTACTTGAAGCTCCGCGAGAAGGTGCGCCGGCCGGCCGCGAACAGCGCCGAGCCGATCGTGTCCCCGTCGAGGCCGCCCACCTCCTTGCCGTCGAAGGTGAAGGTCAGCTCGCGTTCCCTGTCGATCCGCTCCCCGTCGCGCGGCGGGAGCCTGCTCACCGCGGGCGCTCCGGCAACTCCGTCAGGAGCACGTCGTTCGTGCGGGTGTCGCGCTCGGCCAGGAACCAGGCGCCGCACCCCGAGCGGTGGAACCACCACTCGCGCTGCACGCCGGCCACGTTGTGGCGGAAGTAGTTGTACTCCCCCAGCTCACGCGCCGAGGGGCCTGACCGCGGACGCGGGTTGAGCTCACCCCCGAAGCTGAAGTCGGTGACCTCTCTCGGGCCGCAGTTGGGACAGGTCAGGACGTAGGACACTGGGGCTGTCTGGCGGACCGGGCCATCGTATACAAATTGGTTTAAACGTTCAACCGGACGGTCCGGGAACCCAGCCTGTGCCGGCAAGTGGCACGCGCGCCATCGCCGCGGCCTCGATCGTGAGCGCCACGAGGTCCTCGGGCTCGAGGTTGTGCACGTGTGACTTGCCGCAGGCGCGGGCGATCGTCTGCGCCTCCAGGACCATCGTCCGCAGGTAGTTGCTGAGCCTCCGGCCGCCCAGCTCGGCGTCGAAGTGCGCGGCCAGCTCGTCGTCCTGGGTCGAGATGCCGGCGGGATCCCGGCCCTCGTGCCAGTCGTCGTAGTAGCCGGCGGAGACGCCGAGCGCCGCGTAGCCGTCCTCGAGCTCCGGCGAGTTGTCGCCGAGCGCCACGATCGCCGCGACGCCGATCGAGACCGCGTCCGCGCCGAGCGCCAGCGCCTTCGCCACGTCGGCGCCCGTGCGGATGCCGCCCGACACGATCAGCTGCACCTCGCGGTGCACGCCGAGATCCTGCAGCGCGTCCACGGCGGGCCGGATCGCCGCGAGCGTGGGGATCCCCACGTGCTCGATGAACACGTCCTGCGTGGCCGCCGTGCCGCCCTGCATGCCGTCGAGCACCACCACGTCCGCGCCGGACTTCACTGCCAGCGCGGTGTCGAAGTACGGGCCGCGTGGCGCCGACCTTCACGAACACCGGCTTCTCCCAGTCGGTGATCTCGCGCAGCTCGTGGATCTTGATCTCGAGGTCGTCCGGCCCGGTCCAGTCCGGATGCCGGCAGGCGCTGCGCTGGTCGATCCCCTTCGGCAGGTCGCGCATCTCCGCCACGCGGTCGGAGATCTTCTGGCCGAGGAGCATTCCGCCGCCGCCGGGCTTCGCGCCCTGGCCCACCACGATCTCGATCGCGTCGGCGCGGCGGAGGTCGTCCGGGTTCATCCCGTAGCGGGACGGGAGCAGCTGGTACACGAGCAGCTTCGAGTGCTCGCGCTCCTCCGGGGTCATGCCGCCGTCGCCCGTGGTGGTGCTGGTGCCCACGGCGCTCGCGCCGCGGCCGAGCGCCTCCTTCGCCGGCGCCGAGAGCGCGCCGAAGCTCATCCCCGCGATCGTGATCGGGATGTCGAGATGGAGCGGCTTCAGCGCGTGGCGCGCGCCCAGGGTGACGTCGGTGTCGCAGCGCTCGCGGTAGCCCTCGAGCGGGTAGCGCGACATGCTGGCCCCGAGGAAGAGCAGGTCGTCGAAATGGGGCACATGGCGCTTGGCGCCGAAGCCGCGGATGTCGTAGATGCCCTCGCGCGCCGCGCGCTGGATCTCGTGGATCACGTTGCGGTCGTAGAGCGCCGACTCGCGCAGCCCGGGCCGCCAGCCGCGCGCGGCGGAGCGGCGCTCCACGTCGTCGTGCTCCTTGCCGAGGGCGTCGAACTCGGTCATCGCCGTGTGCGAGGGGTCGGCTCGGCCGGCACCGGAGCATCAGTATTCGCCGGCGTTG
The DNA here is from genome assembly GCA_963759625.1 of uncultured Thermoleophilaceae bacterium. Lineage (GTDB taxonomy): Bacteria > Actinomycetota > Thermoleophilia > Solirubrobacterales > Thermoleophilaceae > JACVRW01. The sequence goes on from CAVXAD010000004.1 coordinate 337,349, forward strand.
TCCACGTGGAAGTTGTAGAGCCGGCGCGCCGAGCCGTAGCGCCGGAACTCGGACGGCTCGGCCCCCTCGACGCCCGCGCGCTCGAGCAGCTCGCCGAGCTCCGTCGATGTGCTCGTCGCGCATCTCCTTCTCGACGCAGTCGGCGCCGAGGCTCTCCGCGGTGCCGCGGACGTACAGCCGCGCCTCGTAGATCGAGTCGCCGAGCGCCTCGCCGGCGTCGCCGCAGACCACGAGCCGGCCCTTCTGCGCCATGAACGCGCTCATGTGCCCCACGGAGCCGTGGACCACGATGTCCACGCCCTTCATCGAGATGCCGCAGCGCGCCGAGGCGTAGCCGCGGATCACCACGAGGCCGCCGCGCCCGGTGGCCGCGGCGGACTGGCTCGCGTTGCCGTCCACCACCACCGTGCCGGACATGATGTTCTCGGCCACCCCCACGCCGGCGTTGCCGTGAACGCGGATGGTGGCGTGCTTGTTCATCCCGGCGCAGTAGTAGCCGGCGTGGCCCTCGATCTCGACCTCGATCGGCGCGTCCATGCCGGCGGCGAGCGCGTGCGCGCCGCGCGGGTTGGTGACCCGCCAGCGCCGCGGCCCGTCCTCGGTCACCGCGTGCAGCGCCGCGTTCAGCTCGCGCAGGGGGGTGACCGCCAGGTCGACCTCTCGGGCGTCGAGTCCGCTCCCGACCGCGGACATCAGACGGGAGCCCGCTCCCAGCTGTAGACGTGCCCGGGCTCGGGCTCCCACACCGTCGCCTGCTCGGCCCCCGGCAGGACCGCGATCGCGCGGTATTCGGAGGCCATGGCCACCCAGTCGTCGGTCTCGGCCATCACCGCCGGCTTGCACGCGATCGGGTCGCGCAGGACCGCGAAGCCCTCCGCGGTGCCGACCGCGAACGTGTAGAAGCCGTCGAGGTCGTGGAGGCAGCCCTCGAGCGCCTGCTCCAGCGAGGCGCCCTCGCTCATCCTGTGCGTCAGGTAACCGGCCGCCACCTCGGAGTCGTTGTCGGTCTGGAACTCGATGCCCTCGCGGCGCAGGCGCCGGCGCAGGCTGTTGTGGTTCGAGAGCGAGCCGTTGTGCACGAGGCAGAGGTCGAGCCCGGTGGAGAACGGATGCGAGTGCTCGGTCGTCACGCGGCTCTCGGTGGCCATGCGCGTATGGCCGAGCGCGTGGCTGCCCTGCAGGTCGCGGAGGCCGTAGCGCTCGACGAACTCGCGCGGCGAGCCCGCCTCCTTGTAGATCTCGATCGTCTGCCCGGCGCTCATCACGCGCAGCTCGGGGCGATGCTCGTGGAGCCACGCCTGGGCCACCTCGGCATCCACGTCCACGACGATCACGGCATGGCTTCCGCGGCGCTCGGGCTCACCGGCCCCGCCGAACTCCTGCGCCAGGGCGTCGCGAACCCCGTCCCAGTCGTAGCCGGCCGGGCCGAACAACGACACCTTCGACGCGCCCGACGGAGCCGGGTCGCGGTAGAACGCCACGCCGGCGCTGTCCGGGCCGCGGTCGCTCAGCTGGAGCAGCATGGCTCCGAGATGGCCACCGAGGCCACCGCTCACGTCGAGCGACTTGGAGAAGAGTCCGGCGATTCCACACATGACGAGACAACCGAGTCTAGGGTCGGCCCATGTAGAGACCCACGTCGTCCGGCGCACAATTCCGTAGCGGGATGTGTGCGGTTCGCACATTGTCCGCGGGCAGGCGCGAGCGGATAGTTTGCGGGCCGATGAACGACCAGCCATTCACCGCACCGAGCTCGAGGGAAGACGTCGAGCGCTACATCCGCGACAACGACGTCGAGTTCCTGTTCGCGCAGTTCGTGGACATGCACGGAAAGCCGAACGCGAAGCTCGTCCCGGCGCGGCATTTCGACGGCCTGATGGAGGAAGGGGCGGGCTTCGCGGGGTTCGCTGCCGGCGCCATCGGCCAGTTCCCGCACGACCCCGACCTCGCGGCGATGCCCGACGTGCGGAGCTTCACGCCGCTCCAGTGGAAGCCGGGGGTCGCGCGACTCGCGTGCGACGTGTACGTCGAGGGCGAGGAGTGGCCCTACTGCCCGCGCACGATCCTGCGCCGGCAGCTCGAACGCGCCCGCGAGCTCGGCTACGAGTTCATGGTCGGCGCCGAGCTCGAGTACTTCCTGGTGCGCGAGCGAGAGGACGGCTCGATCGAGCTGGCCGACCCGCTCGATCGCATGGAGCAGCCGTGTTACGACATGCGCGGCCTCACGCGCAACCTCGACTTCATGTCCACGGTGTCGCGCAACATCACGAACCTCGGCTGGAACAACTACGCGAACGACCACGAGGACGCCAACGGCCAGTTCGAGCAGAACTTCGATTACGCAGATGCGCTCACCACGTGCGACCGCGCGATCTTCTTCCGCTACATGGTCGAGTCGCTGGCCCAGGAGCGCGGCCTGGTCGCGACCTTCATGCCGAAGCCGTTCGGCCACCTCACCGGCAACGGCTGCCACTTCCACATGAGCCTGTGGCGGGACGGCCAGAACGTCTTCGAGGTCGACGATCCGTCCGACGACCCGCGCGGCCTGGGCCTGTCCAAGAGCGCCTACAACTTCATCGGCGGCCTCAAGAAGCACGCGAAGGCGTACATCGCTCTGACCGCGCCCACGGTCTCGTCGTACAAGCGCCTCAAGACGGGCACGCGAAGCGGCTCCAGCTGGGCGCCGGTGTTCGTGAGCTACGGCTTCAACAACCGGACCCAGATGCTGCGCATCCCGGCGGCCGGCCGAATCGAGGACCGGACGGTCGACGGCTCGTGCAACCCCTACCTGGCCGCCACCGCCGTGCTGGCAGCCGGCCTCGACGGCATCGAGAACGAGCTGGAGCCCGGCGAACCGACCACCGAGCTGAACCTGCACGAGCTGACCGAAGCCCAGCGCAGCGAGCTAGGCGTGGAGCTGCTCCCCGCCAACCTGCTCGACGCCACTCGCGAGCTCGAAAAGGACGACGTGCTGCGCGCCGCCCTCGGCCACACCGGGCGCGAGGACTACGTGGACTACTTCGTCAAGACGAAGCAGGAAGAGTTCGGGGACTGGCACAACCAGGTCACGCAGTGGGAGATCGACCGCTACCTGCAGCTCTTCTGAGCGCGGCTAGGCGGCTTCCTGCTTCAGCGCAACCGGCCGCGTTCGGGGCTCCAGCAGGCCCAGGCGGCCGGCGAGCCACCGAGCGGGCAGCGCCTGTAGCAGCAGCGTCAGCACGATCGCCAGGGCGACCACGCTGGCGAACACGTCGCCGTCCGGCACGCCGAGCCCCGCGAGGACGCCCACGAGCGCGGCCGGCACGACCCCCGTCTCGCGCGTCCAGCACAGGAAGGCCAGCTCGTTGCGGGTCCAGCGTGCCCCTCGATCCGGCAGCGCGCACACGGCCACCGTGATCGGGCGCGCCACCAGCATCAGCGTCGCGAGCACCGCGAGCGCCGGCAGCAGGTTGTCGCCCAGCTCGCTGAAGGGGATGTTCGCCCCGAGCACCATGAACACGATCAGGGTCACCAGGTCCGCGAGATGGAAGGCGAACTGGCGCACGTCGTCGATGTGCGGCATGTTCTCCTCCCCCAGCCCCAGGTGCTCCATGTTCCCGACGATCAGGCCCGCCAGGAAGGCGCCGAGGTAGCCGCTGCCGCCGGCCGTGTCGAGCGAGAAGAAGCTGATCGTGACCACGGCCAGCACGGCGAGAGGCGCGCTCTCGCGCCAGATCCCGGAGCGGTCGCTCGAGATGGCGGCCGCGAGCACGACCCCGGCCACGATGCCGATCACCGTGCTGATTCCCAGGTCCACGAGAAAGTCGCTCGCCGGGTCCGCAACCGAGTGGCTCCCGGTGAGAACGACGCCGGCAAGCGTGAGCGCGAGCGCCGCGCCGGTCGGGTCGTTGAAAGCGGACTCGGCGATCACCGTCTGCGCCAGCTTGGGCTTCAGCCGCGAGCGCACGAACAGCGGGATCAGTATCGCCGGATCGGTCGGGGACAGCACGGCGCCCACGAGGAACGCCATGTCCCACGACAGGTCGAACGCGAAGTGCGCCGTGACGCCCACCACGAGCGCCGTGAGCACCACGCCGGGAACGGCGAGCATCAACAGCGACATCCACACGCCGCGCAGGATCGGCAGCGAGAGCGACAGCCCGCCGTAGAAGAGGATCAGCGATACGCCGAGCGTGAAGATCAGCTGCGCGCCGAGCGAATCGAACGGCACGTCGACCACGTCGAGCGCCGACGAGCCGAACAGGGCGCCGACCACAACCAGCAGGAGGATCTCCGGGATGCCGAGGAGCGACGCGACGAAGCGAGCCAGCAGCGCGCCCATCAACAACAGGCTCAGCGTGAGGAAGATGTCGTCGGTCATCCGCGCACGCGGTGGCCCTCGATGGCGAGGCGAGCGATGTCGACGGCCGTGACGAGCAGCAGCACGATTACGAGCGCTGCCCCGAGCCCCACCGCGATCAGCCCGCGGCGCGAGTCCTCCCGCGAGTCGTCGAACGCCTTCTCCGTCGCCTGGGCGCCGCGGGCCTCGTAGCGGGCGAGGTCCTCCGAGCGGAGCGCCATCTGGTCGAACAGGCGCAGCTCCGGGCCGAGGAAGATCCGCTTCACGGTCGCGTCGTCGCCTCGTTGAAGCGCCGCGTACGCGACGTCGTCGAGCTCCATGAAGCGGTCGAAACGCACGCCGATCTCGCGCAGCAACCGGGCCTCATGTCGATCGGGGAGCTCCTTGCGTGCCACCGCGAAGTCGGCCCGGAAACGCTCGACCGAGTGCGTGAAGCGCGGCCTTGATGCCCCGTCGTCATAGCCGTACGCCGTCTGCCACCCGTTGAAGTCGGTCACGCCGTACTTCAGGTCGAGTGCCAATGCGCGCCGGTCGGCACGGTCCTGCACCTCGTCGAAGCGGTCGCCGAGCCGGTCCATCCCGTGCAGGGCCACCGCGATCGTGACCACCGGGCCGATCACCGTGAGCAGGATGGCCACGTAGAGCTTCGCGCGGATGGTCACGCCCCAGCCTCCGCTATAGGGTGGCCGCGCCCATGATCGTCTTCGTCTTCACCGGCCAGGCTCCGCTGATCCTGATCCTGGCGCTGCTCGATCCTCGCCTACCTCACGGGCGTGCGAGCTCCGGCAGCGAGAAGGACCTGCCGTTCCTGGTCAAGGCGTGGTGGGTGCTGCTCGTGTTGCTGTTCCACGTGTTCGGCTACGCCGTGTTCAGGTTCTGGCTCGCGTTGCGCAGGCGCAGCAGCGAGAACGGCAGCAAGGCCTAGCGCCACGGCGCTGCTACTTCCCGCGCACCCGGTGCAGGCGCGCGACCTTGAGCGCCAGCTCGAGCGATAGGAGGTCCTCCTCGGCCAGGTCCAGCCCGGTCACCCGCTCGACGCGCTCGAGGCGCTGGCGCACCGTGTTCGGGTGGATGAAGAGCTCCCGCGCGCTCGCCGCCACGCTGCAGCGCGCGCCCGAGGTAGCGCTCGAGCGTCTCGACCAGCCGCGCGTCGCGGCGCGTGTCGTAGGCCATCAGCTCCTCGACCGCCTGGCCGTAGCGGTCGTGCGGCGTGTCGTCGAGCTCGAGATGCACCAGGTAGCGGTAGGCCCCGAGCTGCTCGTAGGAGACGGCGCCGCCGTCGGCCGCCGAGCGAGCGGCGCGATGCTCGCCGCGTCGCAGGCCTCGCGCAGTCGCCGGCGCGGCGCTCGCCGCGCCGCGGTCCACGTCGCTCAGCCCGACGTTCAGGCCCTCCTCCGCGTGCGAGCTCGTCCACGACCTCGCGCAGAGCTCGTCGCCGGTCGTGGTCGGCGCGGAAGCGGCACGAGCGCGCGCAGCCCGTCGTGCCGGGCGTCGAAGAAGGCGCGCGGGTAGAGGCGCTCGAGCCGGCCCTGCACGCGCGCGGCGAGCTCGGGCCACGGCGAGCCGTCGGGCCTGCCGGGCGCGCGCTCGGCGTGGAGGAACAGGTGCGGGCGGCTGAGGTCGCAGCGCGCGTCGCCCGCCTTCGGCCTCGGCGGTCTCGACCGATCCCGCGGCCAGCGCCTCGAACATGTCCTTGACGATGTTCTCGGCCGTGAGCCGCTCGATCAGCGCGGCCTTCTTCAGGCCCGACGGCGGTCTGGTTCGCCACGGCGCGCAGCAGCTCCGCGTCGCTCGTCGGCGAAGCGGCGGCCGCGGGCGATGCAGGCGAGGATGCCCGAGCTGCTCGTCGCCCGCCACCAGCGGCGCCACCAGGAGGCCGTCGTCGTCGAGCTCGGCCGCCGGCGCCCCCGCCGCGCACCGGCCGCCCTTCTCGCGCCGCATGAGGTCGAGCAGCAGCGCCGCGCGCCCGGGCCGCGGGGTCGCCTCGGGCGCGTCCGGCGGATCCGACCCCGCCAGCACCAGCTCGTCGGCATCGGCATCGAGGCGCCAGATCTGGCAGGCGTCTGCGCCGAGCAGCTGGCGGGCGCCGCGCGTGACCGCGTCGTAGAGGTCCTCGCGCAGGGTCACGCCGCGAGCGAGTGGCTGAGCTGGGTGAGCGTCGTGAGCGCGTCCACTCGCCGGCGCGTCTCCTCGAAGAGCTTCGCGTTCTCGATCGCGCCGCCCACCAGCGACGCCGTGTGGACCAGGAAGTTGAGGACGTCCTCGTCGAACTCGCGCGGCGCCTCGGTATGGAGCACGATCACACCGATCACGTCTCCGGCGCGCGCGAGGACGGGCACGGCGACCATCGACTGGAACCGCTCCTCCTCGAGCTCCGGCACGTACTTCATGCGCGGATCCTCGAGCGCCCGCTCGCGGATGAACTCGGCGCGTCTTGGTGCGGGCCACCCAGCCGGTCAGGCCCTCGTCGAAGCTCCACGAGAGCGTGCCCACCAGGTGCGCGTAGCGCGGCGATGCGGCGCGCAGCACGAGCCGATCCCCCTCGGCGAAGTAGATGAAGCAGGCGTTGCAGCTCGTCGCATCGGTGGCGATGTCGACGATCCCGCCGAGCACGCGCTCGAGTGCGAGCGACGACGACACGGTCTTGATGACCGCGTAGAGCGTCTCGTTCTCGCGCCGCACGCGGCTGAGGGCGTCACCGCCCTCGGTGACCTGTGAGACCGTCACGCGAGCCCTCCTTTCCTTGGCGGGCATGGTAGCCCTGCCTCCACGGGCACCCTATGTGCGGAATCGCACACTCGTCCAGCCTCAGGCCTGTGCGGACTTCCATTGCACCGGTCTGTCCAAGGGGGTTAGGTTCGCTCCGCGTGGCTGGCCAGAACGGTCTTCTGATGAGCGCACGGCGCTCGCCTGCGGACGGGAGGGAATGAATGTTCCACACGTTCCTTGCGCAGGTGAAGAGCCTCGAGGACGCCGCCGGCGTCGAGCAGCAGACGCTCGACAGCGCCATCCTCGGCGAGCAGTTCTACTTCTTCACCGTCGTCCTGATGTGGCTGATCCACGCGGGCTTCATGTCGTACGAGACCGGCATCGCGCGGAAGAAGAACGCGATCGCGACGGCGATGAAGAACATCCTGACGATCGCCGTCGTCACGCCGACCTTCTACTACTTCGGCTGGTGGATCTACAACTGCAACCAGCCCGGCCTGCCGATCGGCCCGAACTCGAGCGACTTCACCGCCGCGGCCTGCCAGGGCGGCATCCCGTGGTCCGACGCGTTCGGCCCGAACCTGACCAACAACATCAACCTGGTCTTCTTCCTGGCGTTCCTGCTGTTCTCCTGGACCACGGCCTCGATCATGTCCGGAGCCATCATCGAGCGCGCGCGACTCTCGGCCTACCTGGTCCTGGCGTGCATCCTCGGCTCCGTCGTCTGGATCCTCGACGCCGCCTGGGGCTGGAGCGCCGGCGGCTGGATGACGCTGCGCTTCGGGTTCCATGACTCGATCGCGTCGAGCGTCGTGCACGGCGTGGCGGGAGCGTTCACGCTCGGTGTGCTCTTCAACCTGGGGCCGCGAATAGGGAAGTACACGCGGGAGGGGCTGGCGCGCCAGTTCAAACCGCACAACCTCCACATGACCCTGCTGGGGCTGATGCTGATCTTCACGGGGTTCTACGCGTTCTACGGGGCCTGCCTCGTGATCGCGTCCACCGCCTTCCCCGGCTGGGCGACCATCTACCTGAGCCCGACGACGCTCGGCACGATCGCGATGGTGATCACGATGGGCTTCGCCGGCGGCTTCACGGGCGGCTACTTCGGCTCGCGGGGGGATCCGTTCTGGACGGTCTCGGGCGGCCTCGCGGGCGTGATCAGCGTGTCCGCGGGCGCCGACGTATACGCACCCACGCTCGCGTACCTGATCGCGATGGTCGAGCGCCTACATGGTCCCCTCCATCGGCAACTTCATCGAGAAGAAGATGCGCGTGGACGACGTGGTCGGCGCGGTGGCGGTGCACGGCTCCATGGGCTTCCTGGCCCTGATCTGGGTCGGCGTCTTCGCCGCGGGCTATCCGACCGGCGTGAACAACGTCGACAGCTCGATCTGGGGTCAGCTGCTCGGCATCGCCACGTTCCTGCCGCTCGGGTTCCTGTCCGGCTACGTGGCCTCCTTCGTCATGAAGAAGCTCAACATCCTCAGGGTGCCGCCGGAGGTCGAGCTCATGGGCCTCGACGTGGCGGAGTACGAGCCGGACATGTACCTGCCCGAGGTCGCCTCGGCCGGCGAGATGATCGTCGAGCCCGACGGGACGCACGTGAGCTCGGACGCAGGTTCTGAGAACCGCGAGAGACGAGGTGGTGGTCTAGATGCCGCTGATCATCGACAGCGCACCCGACTGCATCACGCATGTCGAGAAGGCGAACCCGGACGACCTGGCCGACTTCATCCTCCAGGACAATTTCAAGGACTGCGCCGGCTTCGGCACCTTCATGCCGGGTTCGACGTACGGCGAGGACGGCTCCAGCGCCGAGACGCCTACATGATCCTCACGTGGGTCGGGATCACCGTGATGGTGATCGTCCTCGTGGCGTGGGTGATCTACGAGAACCGCCGCCTGCTCGGAGCCCTCGCGGGCGTCAGCGCGGCGGGCACGCCGATCCCGGGGTTCGGCCAGACCACCCCGCAGGAACCGCCACCTCAGCCCGGAATGACGGGAGACGCCCGATGAGCAGCAACGGCAACAGCGCCGGCACCAAGAAGCAGATCGAGTTCATGCCGCTCCAAACCCACGTCAAGGGGTTCGAGCGCGCGATGGTTGCAATCTGCGTTCTGATGGCCATAGTGGTCCTGGTGATCGTGCTCTTCACGAACATCGGGAACGAGTTCCGTCCAACCGTCTGAGTCACCCGCGAAGCCGATGACGGCGGCCGCCGAGGCGGAGGTTGGGCGCTGGGGCACCCGCCTCACCCCGAAACAGCCGGTCTGGGTGCGCGTCGGCGTTGTCGTGGCCATCCTCGCCGTCGCGTTCGTGGTGTCCCAGACGTGCCAGAAGTCGCAGATCCGCTTCAACAAGAACCAGGCGATCGCGAAGGCGGAGCGCCAGGTCGACTTCACGCCGCAGCGAACCCAGGTCCGGCTGCTGCGCCAGGGGCTCGACTCGAAGCCGTACTGGATCGTGTCGCTGTCGACACCCGGTCAGCAGGAAGGGCACCTTCCACGACCTGGCCGTGGTCCGCATCGACGCCAACACGGGCAAGGTCGTCGACGTGAAGGTGCAGCGCTGAGCACCGGGACTACCATCTGAGCCGCCGATGACCGACGGGGCGAAGTCCGGAGTCGCACCTGATCCGGAGGCCCGGAAGTCGCTGGTGGACGTGGCGGAGGACGCGCTGCGGACCTGGCTCGCGACGGGCAGGCACCGCTCCGGCGAGCGCCTGCCGCCCGAGCAGGAGCTGTCGCGGCGGCTCGGGATCTCACGCGGAACCCTGCGCACCGCCCTGCGCCGGCTCGAGGAGAGCGGCGAGATCGTGCGCCGCCAGGGCAGCGGCACGTTCGTCGGCCAGTCCGGCTCCTGGACGCTCGACGAGGGGCTCGAGAAGCTCGTGTCCTACAGCGAGCTGGCGCGACGGCGCGGGGTGAAGCCTCGAGGTGGCCGAGCTGTCGATCGAGGAGCGGCGGATCGGGCCCCGAGCTCGGCGAGCTGTTCGGCCTCGACGCCGACACCCCGGCCACCACCTTCACGCGCGTGTTGCTGATGGACGGCCAGCCCGGGGCCCGCATGCGCGACGTGGTGCACCCGGACGTGGAGCTCCCCGCTCCCGCCCGCCTGCGCCAGATGCTCGGAGCGCGGCGAGATGGTGCTCGACGTGCTGCTGAAGCAGGGCGTGCCGGTGGCCTACGCGCGCACGCACGTGATGGCGCGCGTGCTCACGCGCCGCGACCGCGTGGGCATCGCCCTGGGCGTGACGGACACCACCGCGGCGCTCGAGATCGAGCACGTGACCTGTACCGCGGAGGGCGCTCCGGTCGAGCGCTCCACGGACATCTTCCTGCCGCGCAGCCTCGACCTGCACGTGGTCCGCTGGCTCGAGGACGTGCCGCCCGTACCCGCGATCGGGCGCGGTTCCGCCGCCCGCTCGGCCCCCTGAAGCGATTGGACCAATTCGTGCAATGCAGGTATAGTCGGCCCGCGTCCGCCGGGCTGGTTCTCGACTCGGGCAAACGGCATAAGGAGAGGGAATGACGGCAATCGAGCCGATGGCAGACGTGACCTTCGGCGGTGACGTGAAGACGGTCCTCGGGAGCGCGCGCACCTCGCCGCCGCCCGCCACGCTCGAGGAGGCCCGCAACCAGCCCGGACGGCGCGAGCGGATCGAGGAGATCACCCGCCGCATCGAGTCCGAGGGCATCAAGTACGTCTTCTTCCAGCAGGTCTCCATCACGGGGCGCGTGATGGGCAAGGGCGTGGTCGCGTCGTTCTTCCCGCAGGTGGCCGAGAAGGGCTACCAGCTCGTCTATGGCGCCACCGCCAACCTCTTCACCGACCGCGCCGGCGACTACATCGGCTTCGGCCCCGAGGAGTCCGAGCTCGCCGCGATCGCGGACCTGGACACCTTCGCCCGCCTTCCCTGGGACCCGCGCGTGGCGCGCGTGTTCTGCGACTGCTACGACACCGAGACCGGCGAGCTGCTCGACGCCGATCCGCGCCAGAACCTGAAGCGCGTGGTGGCGGAGTTCGAGGAGGAGCTGGGCTACAGCTTCCTGATCGGCATCGAGCCCGAGATGATGTGGCTCAAGGAGGATCCGGACGGCGGTCCGCCCGACGGCGTGACCAAGCCGTACTGCTACCACATCCACCAGTTCGAGGAGCTCCGTCCGGTGCTGCTCGACGTGGTCGAGTACGGGCAGGCGCTGGGGCTCGACATGAGCTACGGCGACCACGAGGACGCGCCCGGCCAGCTCGAGCTGAACTTCCGCTTCGACCGGCCCGTGAAGACGGCCGACAACATCACCACCTACCGCCAGATCTGCGCCGCGGTGGGCCGCAAGCACGGCCTCCTCCCCACCTTCATGCCCAAGCCCTTCAGCGGCGTGTCGGCAAACGGGCACCACCACCACTTCACGCTCTGCGACGAGGAGGGCAACAACGTCTTCCACGATCCGGACGGGCCCGCCGAGCTGTCCGACACCGCCCGCCACTTCCTCGGCGGCATGCTCGAGCACTTCGGCGCGCTCATGTGCGTGGGCAACCCGACCGTGAACTCGTACTGCCGGATGTGGGACTTCGGCTTCTGGGCGCCGGTCTACAAGAACTGGGGCTGGCAGAACCGCACCTGCACCGTGCGCGTGGCCAGCGGCGGCCGCTTCGAGTACCGCGGCGTGGACTCGTCCTGCAACCCGTACCTCACGGTCGCCTCGCTGCTCGTGGCCGGCCTCGACGGCATCCGCAACGAGATCGACCCGGGCGAGCCCCAGTCGAAGAACACCTACGACCTCCTCCAGGAGGAGGGACACGGGCTCGAGCGGGTGCCGGACAGCCTCGGCGCCGCGCTGGTCGAGCTCGAGAAGGACGAGATCGTGCGCAGCGCGATGCCGGGCCGCCTCTACGACGTGTTCCGCCACTACAAGCGCGACGAGTGGGAGCGCTACCTCGCGGCCGTGACCGACTGGGAGCGCGACGAGTACCTGGAGGTCCTTCCGTAGTGTGCGGAATCGCCGGGATCATCTACCGCAACGGCGGTGGGCGAGCACGCAGGTGGGGCGCGACATGACCCGCATGCTCCAGGCGATGAAGCACCGCGGGCCGGACTCCACCGGCTATGCGCTCTACCGGCCGGAGGCCGACGGGCTACGTGATGCACGTCAAGCTCGCGGAGGCCAACGGCCACCAGGGCTTCGACCGCGAGGAGATGCTCCGCCGCTCGCGCACGGAGATCGAGTCCCACGTCCGCGCGGTGGGAGCCACGATCCTGGGCCTGGACACCAGCAACGACCACGCGATGACGGTCACCTTCGACCACGACGGCGACCTCAAGCAGCTCGCCGACTACGTGGAGGACGTGCGCGGCGCCGAGGTGCTGTCGCTGGGGCGCTCGCTCGAGATCATCAAGGACCTCGGCGACGCCGAGACGGTGGCGGCCGACTACAAGCTCGACGACTTCATCGGCACGCACGCGATCGGCCACGCGCGCATGGCCACCGAGTCCGACGTGGACATCGCCAACGCCCACCCGTACTGGGCCTACCCGTTCCCGGACGTCGCGGTGGTCCACAACGGGCAGCTCACGAACTACTTCCAGTGGAAGCGCCGGCTCGAGCGCGCCGGCCACCGCTTCCAGTCCGAGTGCGACTCCGAGATCATCGCGGTGTACCTCGCCGAGCGGATGGCGAAGGGCGACTCGCTCGAGGACTCGATGCGGCGCAGCCTCGAGGAGCTCGACGGCGTGTTCACCTACATCTGCGTGACCGACGACGCGCTCGGCGTGGCCAAGGACCACCTGGGGGCCAAGCCGCTGGTGCTCTACGAGTCGGACGACATCGTCGCGCTCGCCTCCGAGGAGATCGCGATCCGCAAGGTCGTGGACCGCGAGATCGAGACCTATGACCCCTACGAGGGGGCGGTGATGGTTTGGACGCGGTAGCCGGCGAGGGCATCAAGATCGAGTACGACGCGCGCGGGCTCGTCGAGCTCGACGGCAGCATCCCCAAGATCGCCGAGATCGACGGCGATCGCGCCGTGGTCGAGGCGCGCGAGCTCTCCACCCGCAAGATCAACTCCGAGCTGCGCTGGCTCCTCTACGAGAAGGGCATCAAGGACGTGACGGTGCTGAACCCGAGCGCGCGCCACTCGCTCGGCGTCGGGATCCTCACGCGCTGCCGCGTTACGTTCGAGGGCAGCCTCGGCTACTTCGGCTGCGGCCTCATCGACGGCGCCGAGGTGCAGATCAACGGCCGCGTGGGCTGGTCGGTGGCCGAGAACATGATGTCCGGCGTCGTGGTGATCGAGAGCAACGCCGGCTCGCTGGCGGGCGCCGCCCTGCGGGGCGGCGACCTCGTGGTCAAGGGCCAGGTGGGCGCGCGCACCGGGATCGACCAGAAGGGCGGCACGATCCTCGTGCTCGGAAGCGCCGGCTCGATGACCGGCTTCATGATGCAGCGCGGCCGCCAGATCATCTGCGGCGACGTGGGCCCCGGCCTCGGCGACTCGATGTACGACGGGACGATCTACGTGGGCGGCAAGGTCGCCGCCCTCGGCATCGACTGCGTCGAGGGCGAGTGGACCGACGAGGACACCGAGTTCGTGGAGCGCAAGTTCCGCATCTACGGCCTCGGCTCGCCACCCGAGCTGCAGAAGTTCGTGTGCGGGAAGAAGCTCTACAACTACGACTCGCTCGAGCCGAGCGAGCGAAAGATGGTCCTTTGATGGCCGACGAGAACGCAGCAACCCAGAACACGGTCCTCGGGCGCAGCAAGATCTTCACCCCGGAGGTCATCGACGACATCCACATGAAGTCGGAGCTCGGGCGCTACCGGATGCGCGGCTTCTCGATGTTCAAGAAGATCCCGCACTGGGACGAGCTGATCTTCCTGCCGGGCACGCTCACGCGCTTCGTGATCGAGGGCTACCGCGAGAAGTGCGAGACGAAGACCGTGCTCGGCGCGCGCTTCGCGAAGAAGCCGATCGAGCTCGACATCCCGGTCTACATCACCGGCATGAGCTTCGGCGCGCTGTCGCTCGAGGCGAAGATGGCGCTGGCCAAGGGCGCCTCGATGGCCGGCACCGCCACCTGCTCGGGAGAGGGCGGGATGATCCCGCCGGAGCGCGATCTCTCGACCAAGTGGTACTACCAGATCATCCAGAGCCGGTACGGGTTCAACCCGCACCACCTGATGCTGGCCGACGCGGTGGAGTTCTTCATCGGCCAGGGCTGCAAGGTCGGGCCTCGGCGGTCACCTGATGGGCCAGAAGGTGACGGAGCAGGTGGCCGAGATGCGCTCGCTGCCCGCCGGCATCGACCAGCGCTCGCCCGCGCGCCATCCCGACTGGCTCGGACCCGATGACCTCTCGCTGAAGATCCAGGAGACGCGCGAGGCCACCAACTACGAGATCCCGATCCAGCTGAAGCTGGGCGCCGCGCGCGTGTACGACGACGTACGCATGGCGGCCAAGTGCGGCCCGGACATCATCTACCTGGACGGCGCCGAGGGCGGCACCGGCGCGGGACCGCACGTCGCGGCGGAGGAGACCGGGGTGCCGCTGATGTCCGCGATCCCCGAGGCCCGCCGCGCGCTCGAGGACGTGGGCCTGGCCGACGACATCAACCTGGTCGTGGCAGGCGGCATCCGCAACGGCGGCGACGTGGCCAAGTGCATCGCGCTCGGCGCCGACGCCGTGGCGATCGGCCACTCGGCGCTGATGGCGCTCAACTGCAACAAGGAGATCCCCGGGGTCACCGACTACGAGGGCACCGTCGGCGTGCCGGCCGGCCAGTGCTACCACTGCCACACGGGCCGCTGCCCGGTGGGCATCACGACCCAGGACCCGGAGCTGCGCAAGCGCCTGCACGTCGAGGAGGCAGCCAACCGCGTCTACAACTTCCTGCACACGCTCACGCTCGAGGTGCAGATGCTCGCGCGCGCGTGCGGGAAGACGAACGTGCACTCGCTCGAGCCGGAGGACCTCGCGGCGCTCACCGTCGAGGCGGCCGCGATGGCGCGCGTGCCGCTGGCGGGCACGAGCTACATCCCCGGCGTCTCCGAGGAGCGGGCGCTCGACGAGATCAAGACGATGCTCGACCGCTACCTCGAGAACCCGATCGACCGGCTGCCCGAGCACGAGGCGGTCGAGCGATGAGCGATCAGGTGAACGGCGTTCCGGAGACCCGCACGGCGGAGCCGGAGAAGATCTTCTCGATCGACGCCGAGTACCTGTCGGGGCGTCGCTTTCCCTACCAGGAGGACATCGCGCTGGTGGAGGACATCGACCTCGACGCGGCCACGCCGGGCCAGGACATCAACTGGCTCGAGGACGTGGAGCTGCTCCAGGAGGAGGGCACGCCCGCCGTGTTCGACCGCTACTCGAACTCGTTCCTGAAGATCTACTTCGACATCCCGGAGGGGCGCGAGCACGAGATCGCCCGCAAGGTGCTGATCGCCCACCTCCAGTCGGGCAACTCCTACGGCATCCGCCTGAAGGAGCAGCACTGCAAGTTCGCGCAGCCCGAGCTCGGGTCCGTGGGTGGAGGGGAGCCGCGACCGTCGGCGCCGACTGGAAGGCGCCGGTGCTCGAGGGCTGGGAGCCCCCGCCCCACTGAGATGACGCGGAGCGTCCGCCACCTCGTCATAGGCGCAGGCGTGCACGGGCTCTCCACCGCCTGGCATCTCGCCGAGCGCGGCGAGGAGGTGCTCGTGGTGGACAAGACCGGCGTGGCCGCCGGCGCCTCCGGGATCGCCTGCGGGGTGGTGCGCAACAACTACTTCCAGCCGGCGATGCAGGAGCTGATGGCCGCCTGCGTGGAGATCTGGGAGTCCGACCCGGAGACCTTCGCCTACCACGGGTCGGGCTACGTGGCGCTCGGCGACGGCGCGCAGGAGTCGGACCTGACCACGGTCTTCGAGCGCCAGCAGCGGATCGGCTACGAGTCCGAGCTGATCCTGGGCGAGGCCGAGGTGGCGGCCCACATGCGCTCGCTGTTCGCCGACTGGCGCGCGCCCGGGTTGAGCGTCTGCCTGCACGAGCGCCCGGGCGGCTTCGCCTTCAACCGCGACTCGATGCTCGGGCTCGCCTCGAAGGCGCGCGCCGCGGGTGCCGAGATCGAGGAGGGCACCGAGGTCACCGGGTTCGAGCTCGACGAGTCGGGCGCCGTGACCCTCGTGGAGACCTCCGCCGGCCCGATCGCGGCCGAGCAGGTGGTGGTGGCCGCGGGTCCCTGGACGCCGCGTCCTGTGGGAGCTGCTGGGCCTGCCGCGGCGCCTGGAGGTGGCCGGCGAGGAGCAGGAGATGTGGACCTACTGGTACCTCCAGGAGGGCGAGATCGACGTGGACCCGAGCGTCTTCGTGACCGACGACGGCAGCCTCCCCCCGGTGCTCCACGTGGACAGCCACGCGCCGCTCATGGCCGACGACGGCGCGCTCGTGACCGACGAGCAGTGGGGCGTGTACTTCAAGCAGGACAAGCACAGCGTCCAGGGCGGCGCGGAGCCGCTGCCGAAGGGGCACGAGTTCGAGGTGGACCCCTACCCCACCGGCAGCGTCGAGCCCGGCTTCCCTGATCTCTGGTGCGCCGCCCTCTCGCACTGCATGGGGCGCTTCGAGGGCTCGCGGCCGCGCTACCGCCAGGTCCGCTCCGGCGGCGTGGGCGCTTTCACGGCGGACAACTTCCCGGTGTTCGACCACATGCGGCCCGAACGTGTTCGTGGCCGCCGACTCGAACCACGGCTACAAGATGATCGCGGTGGGCAGGGAGATCGCCCGCGTTCTCACCGGCGAGCACTCCACCCTGCTGCACCCGTTCCGCTACGAGCGGTTCGCGACCGGGGACCTCCACCCCGTGTCGAACAGCCCCTACCCCTGGAGCTGAGGTGCCCTCGCACGTCGTCGTGGGCGGCGGGGTGAACGGGCTCTCGGTCGCGTGGCATCTCGCCGAGCGCGGCGCCGACGTGGTCGTGCTCGACAAGGGCCGGATCGGCGGCGGCGCGTCCGGCATCGCCGGCGGGATCGTGCGCAACTACTACCGCTCGGAGGCGATCACCGAGCTGGTACGGCTCTCGGTCGAGATGTTCGAGGAGGATCCCGAGGCCTACGGGTTCCGGCAGGTGGGCTACATGGCCGCGGTGCCCGAGCGCCAGGTGGACGATCTCGTGGCGATCCGAGACCAGCACGAGCGTGCCGGCTACGAGTCGGAGCTCGTGATCGGCGCCGCGGCCTGCCACGAGTACCTGACCTGGAGCTGGCCCGACTGGGAGGCGCCGGTCGAGGCGGTGCTGCACGAGCGCCGCGGCGGCTGGGCCGACGCGATGCAGACGGTGCGCCACCTGGCCGAGCGCGCTCGCGCGGCGGGCGCCGAGATCCGCGAGGACGTGGAGGTCACCGGCTTCGAGCTCGCCGACGACGGCCCGCGCTCGGTGCTCACGAGCGCGGGGCGCGTGGCGTGCGAGACCGTGGTCGCCTGCCCGGGGCCGTGGGTGGAGCCGATGTGGGCGCTCCTGGGCCTGGACCCGACGGTCGAGCTGGACGGTGAGCAGCGCCCGCTCGTGAGCTACCTGAAGGCCCAGGAGGGCGAGTTCGCGCTCGAGGGCGTGGGCCTGAGCGGCTCGGCGGGCAGCGAGGCGCCGGTGGTGCACCTGGACCAGACCGAGCCGCTGCACTCCGACCACGACGGGCGCGTGCTCGTGGACGGGGCCTGGGGCATCTACTTCCGGATGGGCCGCACGGGAACGGGCATCACCGGCGGCGGCCTGCCGATCCTGCTCTCCGACCCCGCGCTCGACCCGTACGGCCCCGACAACCCGGAGCACGCCGCCGAGCCGGCCTTCGAGGAGTTCTTCGTCTCGGGGCTCGCGGCCGCGCTTCGCCGCTTCCGCGGGCGCGGCGTCCGACTGGCGCGTGACCGCGGCGGGCGGGCTCCTCACGCACACGCCCGACAACTACCCCGTGTGCGACTGGGTGCGGCCGGGCGTCTACGCGATCGTGGATTCGGGGCACGGCTTCAAGACGCTCGCCATCGGCAGGCTCGTGGCCGAGGACCTGGTCGCGGGCGAGCCCTTGCTCGAGCCGTTCCGGCTCGGGCGCTTCGCCACCGGAGCGACCCACACCGCTTCCAAGGGCCCTTACCCGTGGACGTGACGGGTTAGCATCGTCCCATGGCCCTGGCATCACCGTGGCGACGCCGCAAGTGGCGCGAGCGCGAGCGCCTGGGCCACGAGGAGCCGGGCTGGGTCCTCCGCGGCCCTCCGATCTCGGTGACCTGCGAGTGCGGCGCGAAACGCGACCTCCAGTACGGCGAGGCGTGGGCGTGCGAGACCTGCGGGAAGCGCTGGGACACACGCCAGATCCCCGCGGAGCAGTACGACGTCATCCGCCGCACCCAATTGCGCTTCCGGGTCCTGCCGGTCGTGTTCGGCCTTGTGGTGGCGGCCACCGCGATGTTCTTCACCCTGACCGGCAACGTCTTCTCGGTCTTCATCCTGCTCCCGCTGGCGATGATGACCTGGTTCTTCTTCGTCCGGCCGGCTCACCGCAGGCGCTACCGGCGCGCGATCGCCGGTCTGCCGCGCTGGCAGCTGCGGCCGGAGTAGCCCCGGGGGTGCCCTACGCGCGAACCGGCCCGGGTGCCGTGGCGTCCGCAGGCGGCATCTCCGGCGTCTCCTCGCGTAGCTGGATGCCGGTGCGGTCCTCCACCAGCTTCCGGTAGACGTAGAGCAGAAGGCCCACGGCCAGCACTATCAGGCCGATTCGGGTCTTGTCCCACCCATACCCGTAGGCCGTGTCGATCCCGAGGAACCCGCCGGAGTAGATGAATCCTCCGACAACGATGAAGGCCAGGTTGACCGCCGCCAGCAGCGCGGCGATCGGCATCCACGCCGCCGCCAGCTTGATGGGCCGCGGCCAGTTGGGCCGGTCCTTGCGGAGCAGCAGGAAGCCGCTCAGCGCGAAGACGTGCGCGAGCATGTAGCCGAGGTTGCCCGCCGCCAGGATGTCGAGCGGGTAGCCGAAGTAGGAGATCAGCAACAGGTTGAGGATCACGTCCATCGTCATCGCGATCCCCGGCACGCTGTAGCTGTTCAGACGTCCGAGCCACTTGGTGGTCATGCCGTCCTGCGCGATGCCGTAGAGGGCCCGCGAACCGTCCATGGTCGCCGTGTTCATCGATAGCAGAAGGCCCGCGATCAGGCACACGATCAGCACCTGGCCGAGGGCGTTGCCCACCAATATGTCGAAGGCGGTCTTGTAGAACGCGATGGCGGTGGCGTCCTCGGCCACCGTGGCGGTCCCGAGCGTGCCGCCGAGGCCGAGTGGCAACAGGGCATAGACGACCACCGAGAAGGCGGCCGAGGCGCGCAGCGCCCTGGGCGTGTCCCACTCGGGATCGTGGTACTCGGGCGCGAACGCCGCGACGGTCTCGAACCCGTACGCCGACCAGCCCATGAAGTAGAGCCAGGTCATTGCCAGCCCGAGGCCACCGCCTGCGCCGATCTCCCACGTCATGTTGCTGCTCTCCCAGTCGCCCGTGAGATAGGGCAGGAACATCAGGACCGCCGCGGGAAGGATCAGCATCCCGCCGGTCACGTAGCTCAGCCACACCGCGGGCCGAACGCCGAAGATGTTGAACAGCCAGACGGCGATGATGCAGCCGATCCCGATCCAGACCGGCAGGTTCCACTGGAAGTCGCCCAGGTCCTGGGTGAAGGTCGTGTCCGAGAACCACTCGGCCTGCGCGAGGGTGCCGATCACGTATCCGTTGATGGCCAGCACGCTCGACCACGCGAACCAGTAGCCGAAGGTGACCACCGGGCCTATCAGCGAGAGGTACTTGCGCCAGGCCTCGTGCGCGTACAGCGAGATGCCCCCTGCCTTCTGCGGGAACATCGTGGCCATCTCGGCATAGACGTTGTTCTGCAGCGCGCCGATGCAGACGGAGATGGTCCACAGCACGGCCGCGCCCGTCGTCCCGAGCACTCCGATAGAGGCGCCGAGGGCCGCGATGAGGAAGCCCGGATTGGCCAGTGCGACGATGAAACCGTCCCACCAGGTCATCGCCTTGAGAAGTTGTCTCTCCTCGACCTCGGCTGACGCCATGACCCTTCCTTCCTCGAGGCTGGCGGCCCCGGCAGGGACTCGTACCAATTGGTACAGGCGCTCTTCTACCACCCCACCCGGACGGGGTCAACGGGGAGCGTACGATTTCCCAGGTGGACCGCGATGCCTGAGCTTCGGGATCGTCATGAGGGCGGCACGCTGCTCGGCAGCGAGCCTACGCGCGCGAGACCCGTGGTGCTGGCGACGATGTCGGTCCGAGTCGATCCGACCGCGGAGCGGATGGCGATCGACAGCGCCCTCGAGGCGGGGGTGCCGCTCGTGATCGCCAACGTGCTTCCGCTTCGTCCCTACCCGACGACGTTCGCGCTGGTCGGCCCCGAGGGCCTCAACCTCCCGCACGAGGAGGACCTCGACGCCGTGCGTGCCACGGCACAGCGGGCGGCCGCGATCGGGATCGACACGAAGCTCCTCCGTGTGACCACGAGGCGCCCCGTGAAAGCGATCCTGGAGGTCCTGAGCGACCTGGACGCGGGCCTGCTCGTGTTCGGGCCGGACCTGCGACTCACGAGCAGGCGCCGTTTCCAGATGGCGGCCCGGCGTGTGCGCCGCGACGCGCCCTGCCTGGTGTGGGTGGCGCCGGACGGCTGATGCTGCCCCGGCTCCCGGTGGACACCCGCAGCGGGACGCGATACAAGTCGTCTGTACAAACTTGTACGACGAAGGCTCCGACCAGGGAGAGGGAATGGCGGACAAGACGTGGGGCGGCGAGCCCTTCTGGGGACTCGGCTACGAGTGGGATCCGGATTGGTTCCTGACCGAGCGGCAGAAGGAGCTCCGGGCCAAGCTGATCGACCTCTGCGAGGGCGAGATGCGCGCCAACGCGAAGCGCTCCGACGATGAGCTGCTCTACCCGCGCCGGAACTTCGAGATCCTGGCCGAGAACGGCTTTCTCTCGCTCACCGTGCCCGAGGAGTACGGCGGCCTCGGCGAGAACCACGTGGCCTTCACGATGGTCTGCGAGACGCTGGCGCGCTACGGCTGCGCCTCGACGGCGATGTGTTACGTCATGCACGTCGGCGCCGTGGCCACCCTCATGCTGCGCCCCACGCCCGAGCTGATCGACCGCTACATCCGGCCGTTGAACGACTGCAAGATCGGGACGCTCTCGTACTCGGACCCCGAGACGGGCTCGCACTTCTGGTACCCGTTCTCCTCGAAGGCCGAGCGCTCGAACGGCGGCTACAAGGTGAACAAGAAGGCGTCCTGGACGACCTCGGGCGGCTTCGCCGACTTCTACGTCGTGCAGACCACGAGCCCCGACTTCAAGGGCTACGACGACCTGTCGGTGTTCGTGATCGACGGCGAGCACGTGAAGGCACAGCCCTCGCTCTGGGACGCGCTCGGTCTCCGCGGCAACCAGTCGGGGCCGATCGAGGTGGACGGGATCGAGGTCCCGGCGGACCAGGTGGTGGGCCCCCTCGGCGACGGCGCCGCGTCCAACGACGAAGCCGTGGATCCCTGGTTCCTGATCGGCTCGTCGTCGGTGTGGAACGGCATCACGATGGGCGCGATCGACATCGCCAAGCGCCACACCACGCGCAAGCGGCACGTGGACGTGGGGATGCGGGTGGCCGACTACCCGACGATCCAGGACTACGTGGGCGAGGCCGTGATGGACACGAATGCCTGTCGCGTGTTCGTCATGTCCGTGGCGCAGGCGATGGACCGCGTGACCAACGACAACCGGCGCACGCTCGAGCCGGGCGAGACGGCGCGCGCCGACTACCTGCACTGGGCCTGGCAGATCAAGTTCGAGGCGGCCAAGAACACCGCCCACCACGTGGACAAGATGCTCCATGCCTGCGGCGGGTCCGGCTACAAGCGCGACATGGAGCTCGAGCGCTACGTGCGCGACGCCAAGGCCGGCTGGGTCATGGGGCCGACCAACGAGGTCCTGCGCCAGTTCGTGGGCAAGGCCGTGCTGCTCGGCTTCGACGCGCTCGACTACTGGAACCAGACCTACAATCGGCGGGTCGTGGAGAACGAGATCAAGAAGCTCGACTCCGCCGGCAAGCGCGAGCTGGCCAAGGAGCTGACCGAGCAGGCCGAGAAGGACGAGTCGCGCGAGCCGGCTGCGGGCGGCCTCAGGACTCGATGGCCGTCGAGACCGCCGGCCGCCCTCTCCTGGCCGGGCTGAAGCCGGTGGACCCGGCCTTCGAGTCCTGGTG
This sequence comes from uncultured Thermoleophilaceae bacterium, assembly GCA_963759625.1. GTDB lineage: Bacteria > Actinomycetota > Thermoleophilia > Solirubrobacterales > Thermoleophilaceae > JACVRW01. The sequence goes on from CAVXAD010000004.1 coordinate 359,675, forward strand.
GGTCAGGCCGGGATCGGCGACGGTGGTGGAGCTGCACGGCGACGACCGGGTCACGGTGATCGACCCGGACGGCGGGCAGCCGGCTGAGCTCACCGTGCTCGCCCCGGACGGGCGCGAGGACGCGGCGGCCATCGGCGCCATGGCCGACGCCCCGGCAACGGTCGTGCGCGAACTGGTGGCCGCCGGCAACGGGCACGCCTTCCTCGAGGCTCTCCACGCGCGCGGCCTGAGGCCCCACGACGCGCGCGCCACCCGCGCTGTTCGGCAGCGACAGCCCTCCCGGCGCCTCGCAGGCGTTCCGCGCCGAGCGCGACGCGGTGGCGATCGTGGCGGCGCCGGGCGGCCGCGTGATGGACGGTGACCGGCCGGCGTCGGCCCTCGTGGTGGAGGTGCGCCGCGCCACCCCACGGCCCGCCGCCGAGCTGGAGCTCCCGGCGCCGCTGGCCGAGCCGCGGCTCGACTTCCGCGTGGACCTCGCCTCGGCACTGTCGTACGAGGTGCGCGCCGGTGAGTACATCCAGGTGATCGACGTGCAGGGCCGCCAGTGCTCCGACTTCCTCGCCTTCCACCGCGGGAAGCTGGAGAAGGGCCTCGAGCGCGGGCTCGACGGCGTCACGACCCGCACGCTGATGGGCAACGCCTATCCCAGCCCGGGGCTCCAGGGGAAGTTCTACGACGTGGACATGGACCCGCTGGTGGAGGTGGTGCGCGACACCGTCGGCCGCCACGACACCTTCGCGCTCGCCTGCACGCCCAAGTACTACGAGGACATGGGCTACCCGGGGCACATCAGCTGCACCGAGAACTTCAACGCGCAGGTCACGCCCTACGGGATCGCCGAGCGCAAGGGCTGGGAGGCCCTCAACTTCTTCTACAACACCGGCTTCGACTGCGACAACCTGCTCTTCATGGACGAGCCCTGGTCGCGCCCCGGCGACTACGTGCTGCTGCGGGCGATGACCGACCTCGTGTGCGCGTCGTCGGCCTGCCCGGACGACATCGACCCCGCCAACGGCTGGGAGATCACCGACGTCCACGTGCGCGTCTACTCACCCGAGAACCGCTTCTCGACCGCGATCGCCCACCGCGTGACCCCGGAGGCCGAGCCCGTGCTGACCAAGGAGACGACCTTCAACCCACGCACGCGCGAGCTCACGGAGAGCTTCGTGGAGTACCGCGGCTACTGGCTGCCCCACTGCTACAACAACGAGGGCGCCATCGCCGAGTACTGGGCCTGCCGCGAGAAGGCCGTGGTCATGGACCTCTCCCCGCTGCGCAAGTGGGAGGTGCTCGGCCCCGACGCGGAGACCCTGATCCAGTGGGCGATCACCCGCGACGCGCGCCGGCTGGCCGTCGGCCACGTGGTCTACACCGCCGTCTGCAACGAGACCGGCGGCATGATCGACGACGCCACCGTCTTCCGGCTCGGCGACGACAACTTCCGCTTCATCGGCGGCGACGAGTACACCGGCGTCTGGCTCAAGGAGCTCGCGGAGCGCCTCGGGCTGCACGTGTTCGTGAAGCCGTCCACCGACCAGCTCCACAACCTCGCCGTGCAGGGGCCCGAGAGCCGCGAGCTGATGAAGCAGCTCGTGTGGACGCCGCCCACCCAGCCCGGGCTCGACGAGCTCAAGTGGTTCCGCTTCCTCGTCGGGCCGCTTCGGCGGCTACGACGGGATCCCGGTGGTGGTGTCGCGCACGGGCTACACGGGCGAGCTGGGCTATGAGGTGTTCTGCCACCCCGACGACGGCCCGGCCGTGTGGGACGCGATCTGGGAGGCCGGCCAGGCCCACGGGCTGAGGCCGCTCGGGCTCGAGGCGCTCGACATGATCCGCATCGAGGCCGGGCTGATCTTCGCGGGCTACGAGTTCGACGACCAGGTGGACCCGTTCGAGGCCGGGATCGGCTTCGCGGTCAAGCTCGACAGCGAGGACGACTTCATCGGCAAGGAGGCGCTCGTAGAGCGCCAGGCCCATCCCCAGCGCCGGCTCGTCGGTCTGGAGCTCGACGGCAACGAGACCGCCGGCCACGGCGACGATGTGTACGTCGGGCCGCCGCCGCGTGGGCGTCGTCACGAGCGGAACTCGCAGCCCGACACTCCGTAAGAACATCGCGCTCTGCCGGATGGCCGTGCAGTACGCCGAGATCGGCACCGACGTGGAGGTGGGCAAGCTCGACGGGCTCCAGAAGCGGATCGCGGCCAAGGTCGTGCGCGTGCCCTTCTACGACCCGGACAAGACCCGCCCGCGCTCCTGAGATGAGCATCGACCCGCGGCCGCCCGCCGAGTTCGACTTCCCGCTCAGCTTCACCGGGCCCGACGGGATCGGCGCCACCCCGTTCGACGAGTTCCGTACCGACGAGGCGCCCGACGTGTCCGACGTGCAGGGGGACGACCCGGCCGTGGCCCTGCGCAAGACGCTCGGGCAGTTCGCCACCGGCGTCACCGTGGTCACGACGCTCAAGGGCGAGCAGGTGCACGGCATGACGGCGAACGCCTTCATGTCGGTGTCGCTCGAGCCGCCGCTCGTGCTCGTGTCGGTGGACCGCCGGACGAAGATGTGCAACTTGCTCCACGAGGGCTGCCACTACGGGGTGAGCGTGCTCTGCGAGACGCAGAGCGCCCTCTCGGACCGCTTCGCCGGGCGCGGCGGACGAGGGCCTTCCCGAGCCGCGCTTCTGCGCTGGTGCGGGACACCCCGCTCGTGGACGGCGCGCTGGCGCACTTCGTGGCCGTGGTGTCGCGTTCCTACTGGGGCGGCGACCACTCGCTGTTCCTCGGCCGCGTGGAGTACGCCCGCCATCACTCGGGCTCGCCGCTGCTCTTCCACGGCGGGCGCTACGAACGGCTAGGGCAGGGCGGGTAGCTCGGCGAGCCAGGCGCTGCGCGCGCCCGTCTGGTCCCAGACAACCGGGAAGAACGACTCGTCGAGCGAGAGGTCCGCGCGGCGCCGGTAGCGCGAGTAGATGAGGTCCACCTCGGTCGGGTGGAAGCGGGTCTCGACCGGAACGAGGTGCGACACGAGCGCCCGCCGATGGGCCGAGGCCTCGTTGGGCCCGGAGCCGTGGAAGGTGAGCGAGTGATGGAACGTGCAGCCGCCCGCCTTGACCACCACCGGCACGCGCTCCACGTCGGCCCCGTCCGGAGCGGCTGCGCCGGCCGGTGCGAGCCAGTCCTCCGGGGCGTGGAACTCGCCGCGCGCAGGCGGGACCCGGGGCCAGCGGTGCGAGCCGCGCACGTACTCGATCGTGCCGCCCTGCGCGTACGTCTCGTCGAGCGCCACCCAGCACGTGATCATCTCCGGCGGCACGAGGTAGCCGGCGTACGAGCCGTCCTGGTGCATCCCCAGCGAGCGCGCGCCAGGCGGCTTCCAGAGGCAGTTGTCCTGGAGCATCCGCGTGCCGCGGTAGCCGCCGAGCTGTGCGGCCAGGCGCCCGGTGCGCTCGCTCAGCACCTGCGCCGCGATCAGGTCGTCGGCGCGCCACCCGTTGCAGATCTGGCGCGTCAGGTCCTCGCGGTCGCGCCCGCTCCTCCAGTTGACCTCGTCGGGCTGGATGCCGGTGGCGTACTCGCCCGCGAACAGTGCGTCGAAGCGCTCGCGCAGGATCTCGATCGCGCGCTCGGAGACAAACCCCTCCTCGACGATCAGGAACCCGTCGCGGCCGAAGCTCTCGACCTGCTCGTCCGACAGGCGTTGCTCGACGCTGACGGCCATCGCATTAGCATCGCACCCCGTGACGGGGCTCCGCGACAGACCGTTGGCGGCGCTGCTCGGCGACGTGGCCGCGGCCACGCCCGCTCCCGGCGGCGGCTCCTCGGCCGCCGTGGCCACCGCCCTGGCGGCGGCGTTGGTCGAGATGTCGGCGCGTCATCGCGCAGGTGCCGGCGACGCCCGATCGGGCACGCGCGCTCCGGGAGCGCTGCCTCGCCCTCGCCGACGACGAGCTCACCTCGTACGCGCCGGTGCTGGAGGCCGAGCGGCTGCCGGCGGACGACCCGGAGCGCGCCGGCCGCCTGGAGGCCGCGCTGGGCGACGCGAGCCGAGCGCCGCTCGAGATCGCCGAGGCGGCGGCGGAGATCGCGGCCGCTGGCGGCCGAGGTGGCCGCGGCAGCGGGCGTGGCCGTGCGCGGCGACGCCGTGACCGGCGCTCTGGTGGCCGAGGCGGCCGCCGCGGCGGCGGCAACCCTCGTCGAGACCAACCTGCGCGCCAGTCCGGACGACGCGGTGGCCGCGCGAGCCGGCGAGGCGCGGCTCCGCGCACACGAGGCGCGCGAGCGGGCGCTTGCCGCTCCGGGGGCGTCAGGTTCCTAGAAGACGACCGTGGTGTTGTCGGTCACGAGCACCCGGTCCTGGAGGTGCCGCTCCACCGCCCGTGCCAGCACGGCGCGCTCGATGTCCGCTCCAAGCTGCTTCATCGTCTCGATGCCGTCCTGGTGCGTCACGCGGATCACGTCCTGCTCGATGATCGGGCCCGCGTCCAGCTCCTCCGTCACGTAGTGCGCCGTGGCTCCGATCAGCTTGACCCCGCGCTCCTTCGCCCGCTCGTAGGGGCCCGCGCCCGCGAACGCGGGGAGGAACGAATGGTGGATGTTGATCACGGGCGCGCCGAGCCGCTCGAGGAACTCCCCCGACACGATCTGCATGTAGCGCGCCAGCACCACCAGGTCGCAGTTGCCCACCAGTAGCTCGAGCAGCTCCGCCTCTGCCTGCGGCTTGGTGTCCTTCGTTACCGGCACGTGGTGGAAGGGCAGGCCGAAGCCCTCCACGTCGTCGCGCGCGTCCGGGTGGTTGGAGGCCACCAGGGCGATGTCGCCCTCGAGTGTGCCGCGCCGCCAGCGCCACATCAGGTCGAGCAGGCAGTGCTCCTCGCGCGAGACCAGGATCGCCACTCGCTTGCGCTCGCTCGTGTCCCACACGCGCCACGCGATGCCGAACGGCTCGGCCACAGCGGACACGAAGTCGCGCTCGAACCGCGCTCGAGCCGCGCCGTCGAGCGGCAGGTGGAACTCCATCCGCATGTAGAAGTCGCCGCCCTCGGGATTCGTCGTGTACTGGTCGGAGCGGAGGATGTTCGCCCCCGCGCCGAACAGGAACCCCGATACGGCGCTCACGATCCCCGGACGATCCGGGCAGGAGATGAGCAGCCGCTTGACCGCGGACGCCGGGTCGCTCACGCCCCTGGTTCTACAGCCCCCGGTGGACGAGAACGGCTACGCGCCGCCCGGCTCGGCCATCGGCTCCGGGGACGGCTTCACGCGCAGCACACGCGCCACCCCGGCGGGCAGCCACCAGTTCCAGCGGCCGAACAGGGACACGAGGGCCGGCACCAGCAGCGCTCGCACCACGGTCGCGTCCAGGAGGATGCCGGCGGCCAGCCCGGTGGCGAGGATCTTCACGTCCGTCTCCGGCCCCGACGCCAGCGCGGCGAAGGCCAGGAACAGGATGAGCGCGGCGCTCGTGACGAGGCGCCCGGTACGGGCGAGCCCGAACACGACCGCCTCCTGGGTGTCACCGGTGCGGTCGTACTCCTCGCGCATGCGGGCGAGGATGAACACCTCGTAGTCCATCGAGAGCCCGTAGAGGAAGGCGAACACCATCAGCGGGATCCACGAGGCGATCGAGCCGGTGGCCGGGATGCCCCAGATCAGCTCGGAGCCGTGGCCCTCCTGCCAGACGAGCACGAGCACGCCCCAGGCGGCCCCCACGGACAGCACGTTCAGGATGATCGCCTTCAACGGGAGCAGGAGCGAGCGGAACGCGCGTGCCAGCAACAGGAAGGTGAGCACCGAGATCAGAGCGATCATCAGCGGGAATGCGCCGTAGACCGCGTCGATGAAGTCCGCGTTGAGCGGGCCGGTCCCGCCAACGCGCACGTCGGGAGCGGCGTTGTGGCCTGCGTCGATGATGCCCTGCACGGTGTCGCGACCTGCTTGCGACTCGTCGCCCTCGAGTGGCGACGCCACGATCAGGGCGTTGCCCTGGCGGCGCCAATCCGGTCCCGCCGGCGCCGCCGCGCCGTGCACGCCCTCCACCTCGCCCTGTGCGGCCGCCACGTCGGTCGCGGCCCGCTCTGGCGCGAGCGTCTCGGTGGGCGCGATCGCCCCCTTGCCGATGCCGGAGTCGGCCAGCGCGGCGAGGCCCTCCTTGGCCGGCCCCGACTTGGCGATGGTGTCCGGGTCGGCGTTGCCCATGTGCAGGTTGGTGGCGGAGGCGAGCAGCACGGCGAGGATCGCCAGCGCCGAGAACGCCGCGATGCCCCTCCGCCGCACGACCGTCTCGGCCCAGCGCTGCCAGAAGGTTTGGCTGCGGTCGCGCCGGCGGATCCGGCGGCGGTCGAGCTTCGGCCCGATCGTCGCGAGGATCACCGGCAGGAGGGTGATCGCCACGAGCGTGGCCACGAGCGGGATCAGCAGGCCGCCGTAGCCCATGCTCCGCAGGAAGGGCAGCGGTAGCGCGATGAGCGCCAGCAGGCCGACCGCCACCGTCGTGCCCGAGAACACCACGGCGCGCCCCGCGGTTCCCATCGCGGCGCACACCGCGTCCTCGTTCTCGAGGCCCTTCTCGCGCTCCTCGCGCCAGCGGACCACGATGAGAAGCGCGTAGTCGATGGACACGCCGAGGCCGATGAGCGCCACCAGGAACTGCACGATCGGCGAGACGTCCGTGATCGCGGTGAGCCCCCAGAGCAGCAGGAACGAGACCAGGACCGAGCAGATGGCCATGGCCAGCGGCACGAACGCCAGCGCGGAGCCGAACACGAAGATGAGCACCACGAGCGCTCCGACTCCGCCGAACAGGGCCTCCACGAGCACGCCCGGCCCGTCGTCGCCGGTGCCCGAGGAGTCGTACAGGGCGTCGTAGCCGGTCACCCGCACCGGGGCGCCGGCCACCTTCGCTCCGTTCATAGCTCGGACGCAGGTCACGGTTGGCGTCCACGTTGCCGGCGAACGGGTCGTCGCTGCGGGGAGGGAAGACGTAGACGAAGGCCGTGCGCTTGTCATCGGAGGCGAAGGTGGGATCACCGGTCGACCCGAAACCGGCCACGCGCGAGCCGGGCACCGCCTTCTTCGCGGTCTCCTCGACCTGGCGCAACTGGGCCCGGACCTCGGGCGAGCTCACGCTCGCGTCCGCCGGGAGCTTCACGACCGGCACGAGCGGCGGGCTCTCCCCGCCGTTGCCGTAGATGCGCAGGATCTCCTGGCTCGTCTCCCAGCCCTCGCGGCCCGGAACGCTGAAGCGCTGGTCGAGCGCCTCGCTGGCCGGGCCCGCGGCAGCCATTCCCACCAGCGTCGCGATGATCCATCCGACTGCGATCAGCCGCTTGTGCCTGAGGACACGGCGGGTGAGCTGCTGCATCATGCGGGTGCGGCCTCCGGAGGATTCGGGTCTGATTCGTGATACGAACCTTATGTATCACAAACGGTTTGCCGGACTCGTGCCCGGAGAGCGGTGGCTACAGTCAGCGACCGCATGGTCGTCGATCCTAACCAGCACGACCGCTTCATCCTGAGACAGCGCATCAGGCCCGTGGTGAACCAGTACGAGTTCACCCTTCCCGGCCCCGACGGGGTGCCCGGGGAGCCGGTCTCCTTCGTCGAGCAGAAGCGCTTCAAGTTCAAGGAGGACATCCGCTTCTACGCGGACGACTCGAAGACCCAGGAGCTGATGCGACTGAAGGCTCGTCAGCGCTTCGACCCACGCGCACGCTACGACGTCACGGCCGCGGACGGGTCGAAGATCGGCGAGATCCAGAAGGTCTTCGGCGAGAGCCTCCTCCGGTCGACCTACACGCTCTTCGACGCGGGCGGCCTGGTGACGGCGAAGGCCCGTGAGCGCAGCTTGGCCGTGGCGTTGTTCCGCCGGCTCATCGGGTTGGTGCCGTTCATCGGCGGGTTCACCGACTGGATACCGATCCCCTACCACTTCGACTTCCTGCGCGGCGGCGACGTGGTCGGCACCCACACCCGCACGGCGTGGAAGCTTCGCGACACCTACGTCATCGACTTCAGCGGGGACCCGGAGCGAACGCTCGACCGGCGGCTGATCCTGGCGACCGCCGTGGGCATGGACGCGCTGCAGGCGCGCTGAGCACGGCTCGCCCGCGCCTCCTCACCGTGGCAAGATGAGGGCCTCTGCCCAACCAGACGCTCGGACTCAGGAGAACCCGTGATCGAACCCGGCGTGCCCGCGCCAGCGTTCACGCTGCAGGACCAGGACGGCTCGACGGTCGAGCTGTCGAAGCTGCGCGGGAAATGGGTGGTCGTGTACTTCTACCCCATGGCCGACACGCCCGGCTGCACGGCCCAGGCCTGCGGCGTCCGCGACCACTCGGGCGAGTACGAGGCGGCCAACGCCGTCGTGCTCGGGGTCTCCCCGGACACGGTGGAGCAGCTACGCGCCTTCGCGGACAAGTACGGGCTGGCGTTCACGCTGCTCTCCGACGTGGGGGGCGAGGTGGCCGCGCGGTACGGCGTGTGGGTCGAGAAGTCCTACAAGGACCACACGTGGTGGGGCAACGAGCGCTCCAGCGTGCTGGTGGACCCGGACGGCAACGTCGCGCGGGTGTTCCCGAACGTGAAGCCCGCCGAGCACGACGAGCTGGTCCTATCGGCGCTCCACGAGGCAGTGGCGGCTTAAATGGCAAACACGAATGGGGAGGTGATCGCCAAAGCCGTGCGGGACGCTGACGCAAAGAAGGTGGCCGTGAGCGCGGCCGTGGCGGGCGGAGCGGTGGCGGCGGCAAAGCTCGCCTGGGACCGGCTCTCACCCGACGAGGACCCACGCCGCTTCCAGCTGCAGGAGGACGAACCGGTACCGGAGGGGCTCGAGCGCATCGCGCTCGGCCAGCTCGACGGGTCGATCGAAGGGCTCTCGGGCGAGAGCGATGCGGACGCGGCAACCGCCATCCATGACGCGCGAAAGAGCCTGAAGCGCCTGCGCACCACGGTGCGGCTGGCGCGCGATGAGCTCGGCGAGCACGTGTACCGGCGCGACAACACCGCCTTCCGCAACAGCGGCCGGCGACTGTCCGGCGCTCGCGACAGCCGCGTGCTGCTCGACACGCTCGAGGCCGTGAGCGAGCGCCATGACGACAAGGTCCCTCGGGCCGGTCTCCTGCCCTTCCGGAGAACCCTGCTCAGCCAGCATGCGAACGCCCAGCGGCGCCTGAGGGCCGACGACGCCCCCGACCGGGTGCTGGCCGAGCTCCGAAATGCCCGCGAGCGGGTGCCCTACTGGCCGCTCGAGCGAGCGGATATCGAATCGCTGGCTCCGGGCTTCGAGAGGATCTACCGGCGCGGGCGGAGGGCCTACCGGACGGCACGTAAGAATCCGAGCACGGAGAACCTCCACGAGCTCCGCAAGCGCGCCAAGGACGTCTGGTACGCCGGGCAGATCCTGCGGCCGGCCTCCCCCAAGTTGCTGGCGGAGCTTTCCGCGGACGCTCACGAGCTCTCGGACCTGATCGGCGAGGACCACGATCTCGCTCTCCTGGCCGAGAGCGCCGCCGCCAGGCCCGATCGCTTCAGCGAGGAGGCACGCCTCGACGATCTGCTCGGCCTGATCGAGCGCCGCCGCAAGCAACTCCGGCGAAAGGCGCTGAAGCTCAGCGCGCGCCTCTACCGCAGGAAGCCAAGGGCGGTCGTGAGGCGAATCGAGGACGCCGCCGCGTCCTGAGGGTAGGGTCGTGGCATGACCAGAGCTACCGCGAACGGCACCGCCCCACCGCCCCGGCGGCTTCCCCCGGAGGACTTCGAGCTCAAGGAGCTAGTTCTTCACGGCCACCGCGTGGCGTACCGCTGCGCCGGGAGCGGCCCTGCCATCGTGCTCGTACACGGCATCACCTCGAACTCCGCCACCTGGGAGCGGGTGATGCCCTACCTGGCCACTCGCTTCACCGTCATCGCGCCGGACCTCATCGGGCACGGCGAGTCCGCCAAGCCGCGCGGCGACTACTCGCTCGGCGCCTACGCAAGCGGCGTCCGCGACCTGATGGTGACGCTGGGCCACGAGAGCGCCACCTTCATCGGGCACTCGCTCGGCGGCGGAATCGTCATGCAGCTCGCCTACCAGTTCCCCGAGCGCTGCGAGCGCCTCGTGCTCGTGGACAGCGGCGGCCTCGGCCGCGAGGTGAGCCTCCTGCTGCGTGCGGCGACCCTGCCGCTCTCCGAGGTGGTGCTGCCGCTGCTCGCGAGCACTCACCTTCTCGACGCCGGCCGTGCCGTGAGCCGGCTGTTCGGGCGGGTCGGACTCCACGCCGGCACCGACATGGCCGAGCTGGGCCGCGGGCATGCCTCCCTGGCAGATCCCGAGGCAAGGGCCGCGTTCATAAACACTCTGCGCACGATCGTGGACCCAGGCGGCCAGCGCGTGAACGCGAGCGACCGCCTCTACCTCGCCGAGAACATCCCGTTCCTGCTCGTCTGGGGGGAGCGCGACCCGATCATCCCGGTGGAGCACGGTCTGGCGGCGCACGAGCTCGTGCCCTCCAGCCGGCTCGAGATCTTCGAGGGAGCCGGTCATTTCCCGCACATGGACGACCCGCAGCGATTCCTCGACGTGCTGCTCGACTTCATCGACTCGACCGAGCCCGCGGCGCTGGATCCGGAGAGCTGGAAGGGCATGCTGAAGTCCGGGCGCCGCAGCTAGCGCTCCGAGAGCGCCTGAGGCAGCTCGCGGGCGACCGCGGCGGCCGCGCTCTGCATCGCAGCCACGAGCGCCCGCGTGGACGGGCGGGCGGCGTCGGCGGCGCGCGTGACGGCGAAGATCGCCCGGCCCACGGGTTCCTCGGCGATGGGGCGCAGCGTCACGCCCGGATGGCGACCCGGCAGGACGAGGCCGGGCAACAGCGCAATGGCCAGCCCGCGGGCTACGAGCGCGAGGCTGATCGTCGCGTCGTTGGTCCGGTGACGGATGTCGGGGTCGAACCCGTGCGCCCGGCACGTACGCTGGGTCATCTCCTCCCAGCCCATCCCTGGGTGACCGGTCACCCAGGCCTCGCCGGCGAGCTCGGACAGTGGCACGGCGTCCTGGTGCCGGCGTGCCGCCTCGTGCCGGGCGGGCAGTACGAGGTGCACCGGGTCTCGGAGCAGTTCGTGGCGTTGCAGGCTCGCGGGCAGCCGCCGCGGCTGGTGCTGCCACTCGTCGCCGAGCACGAGGTCCACGTCGCCCAGCGCCAGCTCGGGCAGCGCCTGCTCGGGCTCGGCCTCGATCAGCTCGCAACGCAGGCGCGGCGCTTCGCGCGCGAGCGCCTCGATCGCCGGCAGGGCGAGCCGCAACGCCACGGACTGGAATGCGGCGATCCGGCCGCGGCCGGTCACGCTGCCGGCGGCCGCGGCCAGATCCGCCTCGGCGAGCGCCGCGCGCTCGAGCAGCGCATCGGCGTGGCCCACGAGCACGAGCGCCGGGTCGGTCAGGCGCACGCCGCGGCCGGCGCGCTCGAGCAGGCGCACACCGGCCTCGCGCTCGAGGATCGCGAGCTGCTGCGAGACGGCCGACGGCGTGAATTGCAGCGCCTCGGCAACCGCTGCGATCGTCCCGCGCTCGTTCAGCTCGCGGAGCAGGCGCAGGCGGCGCAGGTCGAGCATTGTGTAGCAACCCTACCGAATCTCATTCACAAATCGGAATCGATAATTACGCTTGCAACCGCCACGATGCCGCCGTGCGCTCCTCGGGAACACTCATGTGCCTCGGCTCAGGCGCGGCCTTCGGAGCCATGGCCATCTTCGGGAAGCTCGCCTACGGCGACGGCGCGACGATCGGGACGCTGCTCGCCGTCCGCTTCGTGCTGGCGGCCGCGCTCTTCTGGGCTCTGGTCCTCGCGGGCGGTGGCGCGCGCGAGGTCCGGGCGCTGGGCGGCCGCGACATCGTCATCGGCCTCGCCTTGGGCGGGTGCGGCTACGCGATCCAAGCCGGGTGCTTCTTCGCGGCGCTGGAGCGCATCGACGCTTCGCTGTTGTCGCTGTTGCTCTACACGTTCCCGGCGATCGTGGCCGTCGCCGCGGTCGCCCTGGGCCGCGAGCGCATCGACGGGCGTCGCGTGGCTGCGCTGGGGCTCGCCTTCGGCGGCCTCGTGCTCGTCATGGCCGGCGCCGGAGCGGGCACGCTCGATCCGCTGGGCGCCGCGCTCGGGCTCGGCGCCGCGGTCGTCTACAGCACCTACATCCTCGTCAGCGACGGCATCGTGGGACGCGTGGAGCCGCGGGTGCTCTCGGCACTCGTGTGCACCGGCGCGGCGGCGTCCCTGACCGTCGTCTCGGCGCTGCTCGGCGAGTTGCGTCCTGGCGAGGTGACGCCGGCCGGCTGGGGTTGGCTGGCGTGCATCGCCGCCGTCTCGACGGTCGCCGCGATCAGCCTCTTCTTCGCCGGCCTGCGGCGCGTGGGTCCCACGACCGCGTCGATCCTCGCCACCGTCGAGCCGCTGGTCACGGTCCTGCTCGCCTTCCTCGTCTTCGGTGAGACGCTGGGGCCGGTACAGCTCGTCGGCGGGACGCTCGTGCTCACCGCGGTGCTCGTGCTATGCGCCCGTGGGTGGCCGTCCGCCTCCAAGCGCGCGATTAGGTCTGACCCGCGATCCCCGACGGCCTCCGCGGGGTTCGGCCCCGTCGCGTAGCGTCCCGGGCATGGCGACCGTCACCCCGATCGAGGACCTGCGCCGAAGCGCGACCGCGGCGCTGTTCCAGGGCGGCGATGAGGTGGGGGTCTCGATCTTCGTCACCGAGTACGAGCGCGGGCAGGGCCCCTCGCTGCACCTCCACCCCTATCCGGAGGTCTTCGTCGTGGAGGCCGGCACCGCCACCTTCACGGTGGGTGACGACGAGCTCAGCGTCACCGGCGGCCACATCGTGGTCGCTCCCGCGCTCGACGCCCCACGGCTTCAAGGGCGCGGGCGACGACACGCTGCGGGTCGTCAGCGTCCACCCGAGCGGCAAGGTCGAGCAGACGGACCTCTAAGGCTCTAAGGCGGCGGGATGTTCTGGTTGCGGCTCAGGACGTTGCTCGGGTCGAACCGTCCCTTGAGCGCTTGGAGGCGCTCGAACGCTTCCTCGCCGAAGGCGGCGCGCACGCGCTCGATCGGCTCGTCGGCCTGCATGTAGTTGACGTAGCCGCCGGCTACCGCCCAGGGCTCGATCGCAGCCGCCGTGTCCCGCGCCCAGGCCACGTATTGCTCGTCGAGCGCGGCGTCCTGCCAGCTGGCCATCGCGTTGACGTTGAACGCGGCGTGGCGAAACCCGACAGCGCCCGCGTCGCCGTCCTCGGGCGCGCCGTGCAGGGACTCGATCAGCAGCTGCCCTGGCGGCCGGCCGAGCGCCGCCATGCGCCGGAGCAACTCGTCGATCAACTCGTCGGGGAGCTCGCGGACGAAGTGACCCTTCCAGTAGTTCCGGTCTTCCCCGTAGGCCGAGTCGAAGATGTGCTGCTGGGCGAGGAAGGAGTGCTCGCGAACCCCGTCGCCGACGAGCCCCGGCGCGGACCGCAGCATCCGCAGCTCGTCGGGGTCCGCGGCCGGCCCCGTGTAACACGGCGCGAGGATGAGCATGGGCTCGAGCGATTCGTCCAGCGCGAGCACTGCGCTGCAGGCGAGGTCACGCGGACCACGTGCCACGAGGTCGCGGAAGTGCCGAAGCGCGTCGGAGACGCCGCTTCCGCTGTAGATGAGCCTGCCGCCGACGACTCGCTCCAGCGGATGCAGGCGGAACTCCAAACGCGTCGCGACGCCGAAGTTGCCGCCGCCACCACGGAGCCCCCACAGGAGCTCGCTGTTCTCGTCCGAGGTTGCGCGCACCACGGCCCCGTCCGGGGTGACGAGCTCGGCGCCAAGGAGGTTGTCGCAGGTGAGACCGTACTGCGCGGTCAGGTGGCCGATCCCGCCGCCGAAGGTCAGACCGGCCACGCCGGTCGAGCCGACCACACCTCCGGGGGTGACGAGGCCGAATGCCTGCGTGGCGGAGTCGAAATCGAGCCAGGTGGCCCCGCCCTCGGCGCGTGCGATCCTCGCGTCGGGGTCGACGCCCACCCCGCGCATCAGCGTGAGGTCGATCACGAGCCCGCCGTCACAGACGCAGTGTCCCGCGGGGTTGTGGCCGCCACCGCGTACCGCTACCTCCAGCGCCTGCGTGCGGGCGAAGTGGAACGCGGTCGCCACGTCGCCCGTGCCGATACAGCGCACGATCACGGCGGGCCGGCGGTCGACGAAGGCGTTGAAGCAGCGGCGCGCCCCGTCGTACGCCGCATCGGCGGGAACGAGCACGGCGCCGCTCACCGACCGCCGGAGCTCGGCCAGGGCCTCCTCCGGGGGCATGGTCGACTGGGCTTCTTCGTTCACCGTATTTACCTTCCTCTCGTCGGCCGTTCCACCGGGTCTTGCACCTGTAGACCGGCGGGAGGCCGCGAGCTCATCGAAGGTGCCCGCCTGCCAGTCGATCGAGGAGAGCGGCCAGCGCGTCGGGGGCTTCGGCCATCGGGAAATGGCCGCCGGGGATCTCGACCGGCTCGACGCCCAGCAGCTCACGGGCCATGAAACGCTCCCAGGCCGGCTCGAACAACTCGTCGTCGGCCGCGTACACCAGAACGGTCGGAATGTCCGGATGGCGCGGGAGCGGATACTCGCCGGCGGGCGGCGCCATCGGACACAGGCGCTCCACCAGCAGCCGGGCAGCCTCCGGGGGCAGGCGGCCGTACATCGCAGCCATGGCTGCCTCGGCGTCCCAGACACTCGTGCCGTCCGGACGGTCGGCCGGGAACGGGAAGCCCTCACGGAACGTCCTCGGTGCGCCGGGCGGCGGCGCCAACCCGCCCAGCCTGGGGCACAGGTGCACGAGCAGCGAGCCGGGGTGCGCCACCGCGACCAATGTCGCGTAGGCCGAGCCCATCGAGTGGCCGACCACGACCACGGGTCCGGCGGCGGCGTTGAGCGCATCGAGCGCCGGGCGCGTGCGCTCCTCGAATCCTGCATTCGGATCGTGAAGCGGCAGGTCGGGCGCCACAGCATCGTGACCGCGCGCCTCCAGGCACCGCACGACGGGCTCCCAGCAAGAGCCGTCGTGCCAGGCGCCGTGGACCAGGCAGAAGGTGGCCACGACCCGGGTATCTAGCATGCCGGCCGCAGCAGGCCGGCTATGCGGTCAGCCGAGCGTGGTCCTGCCGTCCTCGTGCAGTGTCCAACCCGGGTTGTGGGCCACCTCCCATGGGTGGCCGTCGGGGTCGATGAAGATCCCCGAGTACCCGCCCCAGACTGTCTCCGCCCCCGGCCGCCCGATGGTCGCTCCCGCGGCCCGGGCGTCCTCGAGGAGCGCGTCCACCTCCGCGGGCGAGTGGACGAGGTAGGCCAGCGTCACACCGCCCCAGCCGCCGCCGTCCTCCACCTTGCTGTCCTCGGCCAGCCGCTGCCGGCCCCAGAGCGCGAAGATCATCCCGCCCGCCTGGAAGAACGCGACATGGTCGGAATCGTTGTCCACGCCGCCGCCCAGGCGCCACCCGAGCTCCTCGTAGAACGCCTGCGCCCGGCCTACGTCCTCCACACCCAGCGTGATCAGGCTGAGCCGCTGCTCCATACCCGCCTCCTTCGTCGATGGATGGACGACCGTAGTGGCCGCCGGGCGGGCCTGCATTGAAGATTTCGGACAGGGGTAGCCTCGGGGCATGGCCTACCGCGAGTTCCGCCCCGCCGAGCGGCTGAAGGACTTCGTGACCTGCACCTGGGAGCGCGACGCCCCGGCGCCGGGTATCCCGAAGCACACCGCAGTACTGCCCGACGGCTGCGTGGACCTCGTCTGGAGACGCGGCGAGTTGCTGGTGGCCGGCCCCGACAGCCGCCCGTTTCTGAGCCCGCTTCCGGCCGACGACGCCATCGTGGGCCTACGGCTGCGACCCGGCATCGCCGGCCCGGCGCTGGGCTTGCCCGCAAGCGAGCTGCGCGACTCGCGCGTCCCGCTGGAGGACGTCTGGGGGCCGTCCGCCGGCACGCTGGCGGAGCGGCTCGGCGAGGCCGCGAGCGCACCCCGGAGGCGACTTCTGCTCGAGGACGCGCTCCTGGCGCGCCTACCGCGCATCGGCGAGCCCGACCCGCTCGTGCTCGCGGCGATCCGGGGGCTCGGCGCCGCCGGAAGCCGTGTCGGCAGGCTGAGCGACGTGCTGGGCACCAGCGAGCGCCACCTGCTGCGGCGCTTCAACGGCGCCGTCGGGTACGGGCCGAAGACGCTCGACCGGGTGCTGCGCTTCCAGCGCTTCCTCGCACGCGCGCGCGACGGCCACCTGGCACGCACCGCGGCCGACCTCGGCTACGCCGACCAGGCGCACCTGACCCGTGAGTGTGTGCGCCTTTCAGGCCGAACGCCGGCGCGACTCGCCGCCCGTTGAGCGCCGATCGCGTGCAGCGTCCTGCCGTCCCATCGGGCCGGGTCGGCCGTACACGCGGTCCATGGATGACGGCGCCCCGGTTTGGCAGGCTTGGCGGATGGTCAGGCACGCCCGTCCGGACGACGCCGCCCGCTGCGCGGCCATCTACTTGCCGCACGTGCGCGACGGCGTGGCCTCCCTGGAGGACCGTCCGCCCAGCCCGGACGAGATGGCGCTGCGGATGGCGGAGGTGTCGGCCACGCACCCGTGGCTGGTGGCCGAGCGCGATGGCGAGGTGGCGGGCTACGCGTACGCCACCCGGCACCACGTCCGCCCCGGGTACCGCTGGGCCACCGACGTGAGCGTCTACGTGGACTCCGAGCACCGGCGCGCCGGGGTGGGCCGCAACCTGTACCGCGTTCTGTTCGAGCTTCTCCGCGAGCAGGGGCTGTACGTGGCCTGCGCCGGGATCACGCTGCCGAACGAGGCGAGCGTGGGGCTCCACGAGGGGCTCGGCTTCCAACCGGTGGGCGTCTACCGCGGGGTGAGCTGGAAGGCCGGCCACTGGCACGACGTGGGCTGGTGGCAGCTGCAGCTGCTCCCGCCCACCGATGGTCGCCCGCCGGAGCCGCGGCCGCCTGCGCTGTAGATTGGCGGCCCGTCATGGAGCCGCGCCCCGTCAAGTGATCCGCAGCGATGAACGAGCCGCGCTTCGTGGCCGTCGTCACCGGCGCGTCCAGCGGGATCGGCGAGGCCACCGCGCGCCGCGTCGCGCGCGAGCCCGGAGCCCGCCTCGTGCTGGTGGCCCGGCGCGAGGAGCGCCTCGACGCGCTGGCGCGCTCGCTCGGCGCTCCCGCGGACACCGTGGCGGTGGACCTCACCGACGCCGAGGCGCCCGCCGCGGTGCTCCGCGCCGTCGAGGACCGCCACGGGCGGCTCGACCTGCTCGTGAACAACGCCGGCGCCGCGTGGCGGGCCACCTTCGCCGAAGGCGGATACGCAAACGTGAGGCAGACGATGACCCTCAACTTCGACGCCCAGGTCCGGCTCACCGAGGCGCTCCTCCCACTCCTCCGCGAGTCCGCGCCGAGCTCGATCGTGAACGTGTCGAGCGTCTCGGGGCGGCTCGCCCGCGCGGGATCGGGCGCGTACGCGGCCAGCAAGTTCGCGCTCGCCGGGCTGGTCCGAGTCGCTCTACCTCGAGGAGCTCCGCAACGGGGTTCACGTGGGGCTGGTGCTGCCCGGCTTCATCGCGACCGAGGGCTTCCCCGCACGGGAGCTCAAGGCGCGCCGGCGCACCCGCTGGACGGTGTCGACCCCCGAGCGCGTAGCAGAGGCGATCATGGACGCCGGCCCCGGCGGCCGGCCGGAGCGCTTCGTGCCCCGCCCGTACGCGCTGGGCGTGCTGAGCCGGGTGCTGGTCCCCCGGATCTACCGGCGGATCATGTCGAGCAGCGGCGCGCAGGTGATGACCACGGCGACGGGGGCAGACGCGGCGTCGCAGCGGGAGGGCTCGTAGGACCTCGAAGGACAGACGCGTGGGCGGGGATCATGAGGCAACGTCGAACGCCGATCCCGCTACGAGGAGCCCTCTGCGCTCGACTCGTGCCGTCTGGCGAGTGCTGCACCCGCCCACGCAGCCGCCCCGTTCCGTCCCCGTGAGCGCTTCGCCGCCTAGCCCTGAGAGACCGACGCCGGCCGGTTCGTGAGCTTCGCCTGCAGCGTGTGGCCGGTGCCGTCGCGGGTGACGCCGACCTCCACCTGGTCGCCCGGCTTGTGGTTGCCCACCTCGGTCGACAGATCGCTCGAGTCCGCGACCCGGTGCCCGTCCACGGAGGTGATCACGTCGCCGGCGCGCAGTCCGGCGTCCGCCGCCGGTCCGCCGTCGACCACCGAGGCCACCCGGGCGCCGCCGTTCGGGGCGTCCGTGGTCTGTACCCCCAGGTAGGCATGGACCGCAGTGCCCGTCTGGAGAAGCTGGCGCACCACGCTCTTCACCGTGTTCGAGGGCACCGCGAAGCCGATCCCGCTGTTGCTCGCGGTCTGGCCTGCGCCGGACGAGGCGGACTCGATCTGCGAGTTCACACCGATCACCTGGCCGGCGGAGTTCAGCAGCGGTCCCCCGGAGTTGCCCGGGTTGAGCGCCGCGTCGGTCTGGATGACGCCGTCGATCGAGAAGCCGTTCGGCGCGCTTATCTGGCGGTTCAGAGCACTCACCACCCCGGTGGTCAGCGTGCGCTCGAGCCCGTAGGGGCTGCCGATCGCGAAGGTGGGGTCGCCCACGTGCAGGGCACCGGAGTCCGCCAGCGGGAGCGGCTGGAGGTTCTGGTCACCGGGGTCGACCTTCAGCAAGGCGATGTCGGAGGAGTTGTCCTTGCCGATCACCTTGGCGGTCTTCGTGTCGCCGTCGCCGATCTTCACCTTGACCGAGGAGGCGCCGTCGACCACGTGCGCGTTCGTCACGACGTAGCCGTCCTTGGAGACGACGAAGCCCGAGCCGGTGGCCACGCCGGACCGGCTCTGGCCGAACGGGCCGCTGGACTGCTCGGTCATCCTCGAGGTGATGAACGCCACCGAGCCCTTGGCGCCGTCGTAGACCTGGCGCGAGGTAAGGCCGGTGTCGCCTGCGGCCACAGGCTCGACCGCGGCGCTGGGGGCGGCGCTCGTGATCGTGGTCGTGTTGGCGCCGTCGTCGGTCGTGGCAACGACCAGGGCACCGGCCCCGCCGCCCACGACCGCAGCGGCGAGGAGCGGGGCTGCCATCTTGGGAAGGTTCATACGGCCAGACTGGCCGGGCGCCGTAACGCCTTCCTGAACTGAACCGAAGAGCTATGTAAGAGGCTCTGTCGCCACGGCGGGCGGCAGGTCCGGAGGCTCCGCCACGCGATGCCAGGTGCCGAAGGACAGCCGCAGCAGCGCCCCTCCCCCGGGTGCGTTCAGCGCCTCCACGGTCCCGCCGTGGGCCTCGGCCGCCTGCTTCACGATCGCCAGGCCCAGCCCCGAGCCCGGCATGCCGCGCGCGCGGTCGGCGCGGTAGAAGCGCTCGAAGACATGCGGCAGGTCGGCCTGAGTGAATCCCGCCCCATGGTCGCGGACGCTGAGCACGCCGTCGCGAAGCGTCACCTCGATCGACCCGCCGGGAGGACTCCACTTGACCGCGTTCTCGAGCAGGTTCGAGACCGCGCGCTGAATGCGGTCGGGTTCGCCGACCACAACGGCGGCCTCGAGGTCGGTGTGGATCTCCACGCCCCCGCCGGCACGGACGCGAGCCCGATCGGCAGCGGCGCCCACGATCTCGTCGAGCCGCACGTCGTCGAGCGCCGGGCCGGTCTTGGCGCCGCGCGCCAGCTCCACCACGTCCGCCACCAGCGCGGTGAGCTCGTCGAGCTCGCCGACGATGTCGTCGCGCAGCGCAGCGCGGTCCGCGGCGGGAAGCCGGTCCGCATCCTCGAGCGTCTGCACATTGGCCCGCAGACTGGCGATCGGCGTGCGCAGCTCGTGGCTCGCGTCGGCCACGAGCTGGCGCTGCGCCTCCACGGAGCGCTCGAGCTCGTCGAGGGTGGCGTTGAAGCTGCGGGCGAGCCGCGACAGCTCGTCGTCGCCGTCGCCGACCTCCATGCGCTGCGAGACCTCCGGGTCGGCGGCCACGGCCTCGGTGCGGCTCGTGAACCGCGCGATCGGAGCGAGCGCCGTGCGCGCGATCCAGAGGCCGAGCGCCGCCGCGAGCGCCACGCCCGCGGCGCTCACCAGCGCGAGGATGAGGAGGATGCTCCTCAGCTGCGCCTGGACCTCCGAGATCGGCCGCGCCACCTGGATCGCACCCCCGCCGCGGAGTCCTACGGTGAGGACGCGCAGGTCCGTGTTGCCCACCCTGCGATCCTCGAAGTGCTGACCGTGGCCGTCACTCGCGATGGCCAGGGCCTCCCCGTCGAGCGGGAGCCGCGAGCGCTCGCCCGCAGGCCGGAGCACGTCTCCCCCAGGCGTCACGAACTGCACGTAGCCCGGCGCCCCGCCGAACGCGGCCTCGGGTGGGCGGATGCGGCTGCGATCGAGGGGCACCCCCTCCGTGAAGGGCGCGGGAACGGGCGGGCCGGGGCCCACCTGGACGATGCGATCGGCCGTACGCCGAAGGGCGTCGTCGATCTCCCCGCGCAGCTCCGAGCGCGCGGCCAGATACACGCTCGCGGCCGCGAGCACCACGGTCACGGCCACCGCCAGGGCGCCCGCGCCCGCGATGCGCGTGCGCAGGCTCACGGCTCGCGCAGCGCGTAGCCCACGCCGCGAATCGTGTGGATCAGTGGGCGCGCCCCCGCCTGCTCGAGCTTGCGCCGCAGATATCCGATGTACACGCGCAGCGCGTTCGAGCTGGGCCCGAAGTCATAGCCCCACACGCGCTCGTAGATCAGGCTCGGAGGCAGCACGCGGCGCGGGTTGAGCATGAGGAGCTCGAGCAGCTGGTACTCGGTGCGGGTGAGCTCGGCGAACTCCTCGCCCACGGCGACCCCGTGGCGGCCGCTGTCCAGCCGGAGCTCCTCGAACGCCACGGCGTCCGGGTCGCCCTCTCCCGCGACCCGGCGCAGGAGCGCCCGCAGGCGCGCCTTCAGCTCGCCCACGTCGAAGGGCTTGACCAGATAGTCGTCGGCGCCCGCGTCGAGGCCGTCGATGCGATCGGCGATGGCGTCACGGGCGGTGAGCATCAGCACCGGCACGCGGTTGCCGGACGCCGCGGAGCCGGCGGCACACCTCGAGGCCGTCCAGGCCCGGCATGCCCACATCGAGCACCACGGCATCGGGGAGCCCGGTCGCGATCTCGGTGAGGCCCTGCTGGCCCCCCTCGGCCGCCAGCACTTCGTATCCGCCCAGGGTGAGCGCCCGCCGCAGCGCGTCGCGGACCGCACGATCGTCGTCCACCACAAGGATCCTCACCAGGAACATTGTGAACAGCCGCTCCGGTCGCCACAGGCCTTCTTATGCCGCTCTTCGAATCCGCTTAGCTCCGTCTACCGTCCCCCGGCTGGAGTGATGGCACTGCAAGCGAGCGAGAGGCGGGCGCATGAGGGCAAAACGGACCATCTTGATCGGAGGCCTGGCGGCCAGCCTCGTGGGCGGCGGTGCGGCACTGGCGGCACGCGGCGGCGACGACGGGAGGAAGGACGAGCAGGCCGTCCTGAGCGACGCCGCGAAGCGCCTCGGCGTAAGCCCCGGCGATTTGGAGTCGGCGCTCGGCAAGGCCGAGGACGCCCAGCTCGACCAGGCGGTGAAGGACGGCCGACTGACCCAGCAGCAGGCGGATGAGATCAAGAAGCACCGCCAGCGCTCCGGCCGGGTGCTTGGCGGGCCCGGCGCCCCCCGCGGCGGACCCGGCGGACCCGGATTCGGCTTCCGCGGCCCCGGCGAGCATGGCTCCGGCGGGCCGGGTGGCGTGATCGACTCCGTGGCCGATGCCATCGGCGTCTCGGTGCCCGACCTGTTCTCGGAGCTGCGCAACGGCAAGACGCTCGAGCAGATCGCCGAGGCCCACGGCAAGTCCCTCGACGACGTCAAGAGCGCCGCCAAGACGGCTCTCGAGAAGCAGCTCGACGCGGACGTGAAAGCCGAGCGCCTGACCCGGAGCGAGGCCGACGACCATCCTGAAGCGGCTCCCGGAGGCCATCGACCACTTTGGCGAGCGGGGAGCCGGGGGGCCACCCGGCTTCGGGCCGCCTCCCGGTGACCGTCAGGGCGCCGGGCCACCCCAGGGCTGGCAGTAGACCCCCCGGCCGAGCAGGAGACAGCCCGTGTTCTTCCTCGAGTACATCGGATCCGAACTGCGCCGTCGCAAGGGCCGCACCTTCCTCACGGCGCTCGGGCTCGCCCTGGGCGTTGGCCTGGTGGTCACGGTCGCCGCGCTGAGCGACGGCCTCGACAAGGCTCAGGATGAGGTGCTCGCGCCGCTCACCGGGGTCGGCACGGACCTGTCCGTGTCGCGCCCGCTCGAGATCGACCAGAACGGGAGCGGCGCGAGCGGCGGCGGCCCCGGCTTCCAGTTTGGCAACCTGTCTCCCTCGGAGCAGCGCCGGATTCGGCGCGAGGCCGGCCCGGTCCGCCAGGGCCTTGACGACCTCGGCAAGCCGGGCGACAAAGTTCACGCGCACCAACTTCACCGCCGGACCGCAGCTGTCGTTCGCGGACACGCGGACGGACAAGGTGGCCGCGCTGGATGGCGCGAGCACGGCGGCGGGCGGTCTCACCCTGAGTGCCGTCACGGTGTCCGGCAAGGTGCCGGAGGGCGGCCTGCCGCAGGGCGGCCCGCCGCAGGGCGGCGTTGGAGCTGCCGGCGGAGCCGGCGGGGGAGGACCGCCTGAGAGCATCGACTTCGACTCGATCAGCGTGAGCGGCGTGGACCAGGCCCACCGCAGCCTCGGCGCCGTGACCGCCGGCCAGGTGACGAAGGGCGCCTACTTCTCTGCGGGCGACGCGCGCGAAGTGATCCTGAACGCGAGCTACGCGGCCCGCAAGGGTCTCTCCATCGGCGACAAGGTGTCGCTCGGCAAGAAGCGTCTCACCGTCGTCGGCATCGCTTCGCCGCCGCTCGGCGGGCAGGCCTCCGACATGTACGTGAAGCTCTCCCAGCTCCAGGCGATGTCCGATCGCAAGGGCCGGATCAACACCGTGTACGTGAGGGCCGACAGCGCCGACGCCGTGTCCGGTCTGGCCAAGCGGATCGAGGCCGGATTCCCCGGCGCCAAGACCACGACGAGCCAGGATCTCGCCGACCGCGTGACCGGCTCGCTCTCCGACGCGAAGGACCTCGCGGGCAAGCTCGGCGGCGCGCTCACCGCCGTCGGGTTGCTGGGGGCCTTCTTGATCGCAGGGCTCCTCACCCTCTCGTCGGTGACCAAGCGCACCCGGGAGCTCGGCACGCTCAAGGCAATCGGCTGGCCCCAGCGGCTGGTCGTGCGCCAGGTGACGGGCGAGGCCCTGGCCCAGGGCGCCCTCGGCGGTGCGCTGGGCGCGCTGATCGGCGTGGGCGGAGCGGCGCTCGTCAGCGCGGTCGGCCCGGAGCTGAAGGCCACGGTGGCCCAGGCGGCCCCCACAGCGGCGGTCGGACCGGGCCCGCCGGGTGCGGTCGGTGGCGGCGGCGGGTTCGGACAGGGTGCCGTGCAGGCCGGGTCCGAGCTCGTGAAGCTCGACGCCACCGTCGACCTGAGACTGATCCTGATCGCCATCGGCCTCGCGCTCGCCGGCGGCCTCTTCGCCGGCGCGATCGGCAGCGCGCGCGCCGCGCGGCTCCGGCCCGCCGACGCCCTGAGCCACATCGACTGAAGGAGAAGCGAATGCCCGAGACAGCCGTTCAGCAGCTCCATCCGGCGCCCGCGGCTCCGCTCTACAGCCTGAGGGCGGTCGAGAAGCGCTACGGCGAGGGCGCGACGCAGGTGGTCGCGGTGGCGCCCACCAACCTCGAGATCGCCGGCGGCGAGTACGCGGCGATCGTCGGGCCGAGCGGGTCGGGCAAGACGACCATGCTGCAGCTGCTCGGCGCGCTCGACCGGCCCAGCGCCGGCGAGGTGCGCTTCGAGGACAACCCGCTCGAGCGGATGGGCGACGGCGAGCTGGCGCGGCTGCGGCGCACCACCATCGGCTTCATCTTCCAGCAGTTCAACCTGATCCCGACGCTCACGGCGCGCCAGAACGTGGAGGCGGCGCTGGCCCCCGCCGGGCCGTCGAGCGGTGAGCGCCGGCGCCGGGCCGACGAGCTGCTCGCGGAGGTGAGTCTGGGCGCCCGGGCCCACCACCTGCCCTCCGAGCTGTCGGGCGGCGAGCAGCAGCGGGTGGCGATCGCGCGGGCGCTGGCGAACGAGCCGCGGGTGCTGCTGGCCGACGAGCCCACCGGCAACCTCGACACCACCACCGGCGAGGAGGTCATGGACTCCGTCGAGCGACTGTGGCGCGACCAGGGGCTGACGGTCGTGGTGGTAACGCACGATCGCGCCATCGCGGAGCGCGCCCCGCGCGTGATCCAGATGCGCGACGGCGCGATCGTCCCCGCCGCCGCGGCGGTGGACGTGCGGCCGGCCTCGCTCTAGGGGAGCGTGGTCAGCACGACGGCGCTGCCGGAGGGGTCGCGCACCAGCAGGCCGTCGTCGCGCTGCTCGCTCGGGATGCCCGCAGCGTCGATGCGCTCGCGGGCGGCGGCCAGCTCATCCTGACCGTCGAGCAGCAGCGTCCAGTGACGGAGGCCCACGGCGTCGGCCGGGGCCGGTGGCACGCCCTGGCCGCGCCAGTTGTTGAGCCCGAGGTGGTGGTGGTAGCCGCCCGCGGACACGAACGCGGCACCGGGCAGCTCGGCCATCGGCTCGAACCCGATCACGTCGCGGTAGAAGCGCAGCGCCTCCCCCACGTCGCCCACGTGCAGATGCACGTGGCCGAGTGTCAGGCCGGCATCGGCGTGGCGCGGCGGCTCGGGACCGGCCGCCGCCCGGGCCAGGTCCTCGAGGTCGAGCGGTGCGGTGTACATCCCCACCCGGGCCCCTGGTCCCGCGGCGGGCCACTGGTCGCGCGGCGCGGTCCTGGTAGAGCTCGATCCCGTTCAGGTCCGGGTCCGGCAGGTAGAGCGCCTCGGACACGCCGTGGTCGGACGCACCTTGGAGCGGTGTGCGCGTGATCGCCAGCCGCTGGAGCGCGGCGGCCAGCTCCTCGCGCGAGGGATGCAGCAGCGCGAAGTGGTAGAGCCCGGCATGGCGCCCGGCCGGCCGGGCACGCGCGTTCTCGTGCAGGACCACCAGGTCCTCTCCCCCGGCGCCCATCGCGGCCGCGGAGCCCTCGCGCGAGTGCAGCCGCAGCCCGATCGAGTCCTGGTAGAAGCCCACGGAGCGGTCCAGGTCGGTGACGGTGAGGTGCACGGCGCCGGGCCGCGTTCGCGGGGCCAGCGTCGCGCCGGTGGTGGCGGTGGTCTCGGTGGAGCTCATGAGAGTGATCTTAGGCCGCGCCGGAAGGAGCTCACGTAGACTCGCCGCCCGTGAGCGCCACCCCCGCCGAGCAGCCGCTCGCCGGCCGCGTCGTGGCCGTGACAGGGGCGGCCCGCGGCATCGGCGCGGCGATCGCGGCCGAGACGGCGCGCCGCGGCGCCCGCGTGGCGCTCGGCGACCTCGACGAAGCGAGCGCAGCGGCCACCGCGGCGGCACTCGGCGAGCGCGCGGCCGGGTTCGCCCTCGACGTGACCGACACTGCCTCGTTCGCCGCCTTCCTTGACGCGGCCGAGGCACGGCTGGGACAGGTGGACGTGCTCGTGAACAACGCCGGGATCATGTGGGTCGGGCGCTTCCACGAGGAGCCGGAGGAGGTGGCCCTGCGGCAGTTCGACGTGAACCTCCACGGCGTGCTCCGCGGCACCAAGCTCGCCGCCGTCCGGATGCGCGAGCGCGGCCGCGGTCACATCGTGAACGTCGCCTCCTCAGCCAGCAAGATCGCGCCGCCCGGCGAGGCCACCTACACGGCGACCAAGCACGCCGTGTACGGGTACAGCGTCGCAGTCCGCGAGGAGCTCGCCGGAAGCGGCGTGGAGGTGAGCGTGGTGATGCCGGTGGTGGTGGACACCGAGCTCGCCGCGGGAACGGGAAGCGGTCGCGCGCGCACGCTGCGACCGGACGAGGTGGCCGGCGCCGTGGCGGACGCGATCGAGCGGCCGCACTTCGACGTGTACGTGCCCCGCTCGATGACGCTGTTCATCCGCCTGCTGGCCCTCCTGCCCGTGCGCGCCCGCGTGCGGCTGGCCCGCCTGATGGTGCCCGACCAGGTGCACGTCACCGATCAGGCGGCACGTCGCGCATACGAGGCCGGCGCGGTTGAACGTCCGCCCGCGCCGGATCCCTAGCGGCGCTCCGCCGCCAGCCTGAGTCCCAGCCCCACCAGCACCGTGCCGGTCACGGCGTCGAGCGTCCGGCGCACCCGGGAGCCGCGGAAGCGCGCCGCGGCGCGGTCGAGGGCCCACGCGTACAGCGACAGCCACACCAGGCCCATGAGGATGTGGGCGCCCGCGAGCGCGAGCGACATGAGCAGCACCGGGTCGCCGGGAGCGATGAACTGCGGCAGGAAGGTCGAGTAGAAGACCGCGATCTTCGGGTTGAAGAGGTTCGTGAGGAGCCCCTGCCGGAACGGGGACGAGCTGCGCGCCCCGGCCACCGCGAGCGGCTGGTGCTCTCCACGACGCGCGGCGAGCAGGCTTTGCACGCCGAGCCAGACCAGGTAGGCGGCACCGGCCAGGCGCAGGGTGTCGTAGGCCACCTGGGACGCTGCCAGCAGCGCCGCGACGCCGAGCGCGGAAGCCACCGCCCACACCACCAGGCCGGCCATCACGCCCAGGGTGGTGGCGAACGCCGCTCCGCGGCCGCCGGTCAGCGCGCTGCGTGCGACCACGGCCATGTCCACGCCCGGGGAGATCGTGAGCAGCGCGATGACGGTGAGGAAGACGAGCGGCCGCTCGGGCATCAGCCGTGTGCGCCCAGCGCGCTCCTGAGCAGGCCGAGCGCCTGCCGCGCGGCGGCGTCCGGCGGGAACACGGGATAGGCCACGACGGCGATCTCGCCGTCGCGGATGATCAGGGTCAGCCGCCGCAGGAGGGTCATGCCCTCGACCTCGAAGCGCGGGAGGTCGAGCGCCCGCGTCAAGCGCAGGTGTGCGTCGGAGAGGAGCGGATAGGTGAGCCCGAGCCGCTCGGCCACCTCACGCTGGTAGTCCGTGTCCTGGGTCGACAGCCCGAACACCCGAGCGCCGAGCGACTCGAGCGCGCCGTGGTCGTCGCGCACGCCGCAGAGCTCTGGCGTGCAGCCGCGTGCGCCGGGGATCGAGTTCCAGCCCTCCTCGCCGCCCGGCAGCTCCTCGCCCGGACGGCCGGTCCGCGGATAGGCGAACACCACGCTCCAGCCGGCCACCGCGGACAGCGCGATCTCGCCCCCCGTGGTGGCGGGCAGAGCGACATCCGGGAGCGCGGTGCCGGGCAGGTGGCGCGCGGCGCCGTCGTCCTCCGGCACGGGGAGGTCGGGTGGGAGGACGAGCGGGTCCATCGCGGCCATGTCAGGACTTCCCGCGCATTCGGGGCCAGCGTACTACCGGCGCTACGTGCCGGCGGGCTCGCCGAGGCGTGTGTCGAGTTACTCGTCATATGCGCGAGTAAGTCGACACGCACTCTCCCGGCAAGGACCGTCGCGAATCACCGCGTGCTCGGCGAACACCGCGGCCACGGCGTCCGGATCGTGGGCGTTCCAGGCGTCGAAGGTGGCGCGGTTGGCCGTGACGATCTGGTCGCGCGTGGCCATCCAGGCAGGACGGTAGCCTGCTGCGTCCGTGCGGGAGCTGCTGCTCGATCTCCTCGACGCCGCCGCGCGCCATGCGGACTACGCCGACGCCCGTCACATCGTGACGAGCCACGAGCGGCTCTCCACGCGGAACGGAGCACTCGACGAGCTGGACTCCGGCGAGAGCGAGGGCATCGGCGTGCGCGTGCGCGTGGGCGGCACGTGGGGCTTCGCGGCGGTTCGCGGTCATGAGCGGGGCGACGCCGAGGCGGCGCTCCAGCGCGCGCTGGACGTGGCGCGCGCCCAGCCCTCGGCCGGCGCCGGCCCGCTGGCCCCCGAGCCGGCGGCCCGCGGCACGTGGGAGAGCCCCGTCCAAAGCGATCCGTTCGCCGTCCCGGTCGAGGACAAGCTCTCCGTTCTCCTCGCGGCGGACACGGCCCTGCGCACGAACCGCTTCGTCACGGTCGCCGTGGCCCGCTTCGAGGCGCGCTCGGTGCGAACCCTGTTCGCCTCGAGCGAGGGCGCGCTCTGCGAGCAGCGCATCACCGAATGCGGCGGCGGCATCGAGGCCGTGGCGGTGGCGGGCGACGACAGCCAGATCCGCTCCTACCCGGCCTCCCACGGCGGGCGGATCACGCAGGCCGGGTACGAGGGCTTCCTGGACCTCGACCTGCCCGCCCGCGCCCCCGCGATCGCCGACGACGCGTGGGAGCTGCTGCGTGCGCCGGCCTGCCCCGCCGGCCGCACCACGCTCGTCCTGGCGGGGGAGCAGCTCGGCCTCCAGATCCACGAGTCCATCGGCCACGCGGTCGAGCTGGACCGCGTGCTCGGGCGCGAGATCTCGTACGCGGGTGGCAGCTTCGTCACCCCGGACGCGGCCGGCTCGCTGCGGATCGGCTCCCCCGTCGTGAGCTTCACCGCCGACGCGTCCACGCCGGGGGGCCTCGGCAGCTACCGCTGGGACGACGAGGGAGTGGAGGGTCAGGCCGTGCCGATCGTGCGCGACGGCGTGCTGACCGGGTTCCTCTCCTCCCGCGAGACGGCCGCGGAGATCGGGCTGGAGCGCTCCGGCGGCTGCGCCCGGGCGGACGGCTTCGCCCGCCAGCCGATCGTGCGGATGACGAACGTGAACCTCGAGCCGGGCACGGCCGGATCGCTCGAGCAGCTCATCGCAGACACCGACGAGGGGATTCTCGTGGAGACCAACCGGTCGTGGTCGATCGACGACCGGCGGCTGCACTTCCAGTTCGAGGGCGAGGCCGCGTGGGAGCTGCGCGGCGGCACCCGGGGCCGGCTGCTGCGCAACCCGAGCTACTCCGGTGTCACTCCCGAGTTCTGGCGCGGCTGCGACGCGATCTGCTCGGCACCCCAGTGGGACATCGCCTCGCTGGTGGACTGCGGAAAGGGCGAGCCGGGGCAGTTCGTTCGCGTCTCACACGGCGCGGCGCCGGCCCGCTTCCGGGACGTGGAGGTGGGGGTTGCCTGAGCTGCTCGAGCTCGCCGACAGGGCTCTGCGGCAGGTGCGCGGCCGCGACGCGCTGGTGTCCGTGGTACGCGAGCGCTCGCTGCTGCTGCGCTTCGCCGCCAACCGGGCCACGCAGGCCACCGCCGTGGACGACGTGACCGTGGAGACCGCGGTGGTGGAGAACGGCCACGTGGGCCGCGCTTCCACGAACCGCACCGGTGACGAGGCGGTCGGCGATTGCGCGCGGCGCGCCATCGCGCTTGCCGGCGCGGACGCGGAGGCGCCTGGCACCTTTCCCGGCTTCCCGGCGCTCGTGCCCGCGCGCTCGCACGAAGGGCACGACCCGGCCACCGCGGCTCTGGACCCCGAGGACGGCGGGCGCGCCCTTGCCACGGCCTTCGCGGTGGCCGCCGCGGCGGGCGTGGAGGCGCACGGCATCTGGACCGCGGCCGAGGAGCAGCGCGCGGTGGTGTCGAGTGCCGCGGGCGCCGTGGCCGACCGGACCACGGACGCCTTCCTGAAGGTGGTCTGCATCGCGCCGAGCGGCCGCAGCGGTTACGCGGGGCTCGCGTCGGTAGCCGCCGGGCGGCTCGACGCCGCGGCACTGACCCGCCGGGCGGCGGGCAAGGCGCTGCGCGCGGGGGAGCCGGTGGCCCTCGTTCCAGGCGGCCACACCGTCGTGATGGAGGCGCACGCCGTGGCCACGCTCCTGGAGATGCTCGGCGAGGCCGGCTTCGACGGTCTCGCCCACGCGGAGGGGCGCGGCGCCCTCTCGGGACGGCTGGGGGAGCGCGTGGCCAGCCCGGGGGTGAACTTGTCGGACTCCCCGCGCTTCGGCTCCACGCTCCAGCGCGCCATCGACGCGGAGGGCACGCCCAAGGCGCCCGTGGCCCTGATCCAGGACGGAGTGGCCCACCGCGTCGTCCACGACATCCGGAGCGGAGCAGCAGCGGGCGAGCAGTCCACCGGGCACGCGCTGGCGCCGGGGGGCGACCGCGAGGGTCCGCGCCCCACGAACCTGGTGCTGGCAGGTGGCGGCGCGGCCGACGAGGCCGAGCTGTGCGCGCCGGTCGAGCGCGGCCTGTACGTGACGCGCCTCTGGTACGCCAACCTCGTGCGGGCGAAGGAGTCGCTCGTCACGGCGGTCACCCGCGACGGCACGTTCCTCATCGAGGACGGCGAGATCACCCGCCCGGCACACGATCTGCGGCTGACCGACAGCGTGCTCGGCATCCTGGCGCGCACGGAGGCGCTCGGCGCGCGCCAGGAGCTGGTGGGTGAGGC
The DNA here is from genome assembly GCA_963759625.1 of uncultured Thermoleophilaceae bacterium. GTDB lineage: Bacteria > Actinomycetota > Thermoleophilia > Solirubrobacterales > Thermoleophilaceae > JACVRW01. Next base: position 390,033 of record CAVXAD010000004.1, read on the forward strand.
GGAGTTCTACGGGCGCAGGTTCGCCACCGCCGTGGCCTGCCCGCCGCTGCGGGTGAGCGACGTGCGCTTCACCGGCTCGGCGGCCGGCTCGCTGGTGACCTCTAGATCTTGAGCAGGGCGATTATGTTCGCCACGAACGCGAGCGCGAAGCCGATGGTCCAGCGGTTGAGGTTGCGCTCCACGAGCGACCCGCCGCCGAACGGCCCCGCGCCCGTGCCGACGCCGAAGGCGCCGGAGAGACCGGTGTCCTTGCCCGAATGCAGGAGCACGAGCACGATCAGGACGACCGCGAGGATCACCTGGAGTCCGCTGAGGATCGCCTCCACGGCCGGGAAGGGTAGCGGCGGGGGTGCACCGGCATCCGGTCAGGCGGCGTCGGGCGGGCGCCCCTGGAGCCGGTCGAGCTCCTGAAGGACCTCGATCGCCTCGCCGCGCAGCTCGCGGTCGAGCCCGCGCCAATCCTCCTCCGAGAGCTTGCCCATGCGCTTGTCGAGCTCGGCGTCGCGGATCTCGCGGTACTTCGCCTCCTTGGCGGCCTCGAGCTCCTCGATGCGCGCCTCGTCGGGGGCGAGGGCGGACTCAGGCCGGCGAAGCGGAACGGTCACGACGAGAAAGACGATCGCCGCCAGGGCGATGAGGGCGAGCGCGTATTCCATCCGGCAACCGTTAGGCGCGCGAGAGCTCTCGGCCCAGGCGGGCTGAGTAGAGGCTCCGCACACGGCGCAGCCTCGCCTCGGGAGAGGGCCAGAGCGCCACGAGGGCTCCGAGCACTGCTATGCCGCCCCCGATCCAGATCCACACGACGAGCGGGGACACGACGGCGCGGAACGCCGCCGGCGGCGGGTCGCGCCGGTAGCGCTGGGCGAGCGCCGCGATGACAAGCGCCTGCACGTCCGGCGGGGAGCCGGCGAACTCCTTGTCCCCCTTCCTGATCGCGGCGTCGAGCGCGGAGAGATCGGGGCGCACCGCCAGCCAGAAGTCCTTCCGCAGTCCCCACCTCACGTCGACCTCGCTCGTGGCTTCGCCTTCGAAGAAGCGCGAGATCGGCCCGCGCGTGGGGTCCTGGGTCGAGTAGTAGTTACGCGTCGGACGCAGCGTGAAGCGCTTGCCCCCACGCCGCACGTCGAGCACCGCCCCAAGCGAGATCGGGGCTCCGGTGCCGGCCGCGTCGCCCCCCAGCGAGGCGGTGGCCCGCCGGTAGGTCACCTGGTAGCCGTCCACCGAGAACTTCTGCCCCGGGCGCAGGCGCACGTCGCGCTGATCGACGAACGCCGAGGACGCGGCCACGCCGAGGAAGAGGACCGCCACGCCGGCGTGCACGAGGTAGCCGCCGTAGCGGCGCCGGTTGCGGCCCGCCAGCCGCACGAGCGCCCGCGGCAGCGGCTCTCCGGTCATCGTGCGACGCGCCGACGCGCCGCGGCCGTACTCCTGGCCCACCACCGCGAGCACGAACGCCACCAGCGTGAACATCAGCAGCGCGGGCGTGCTGTCCGGCGGCGTCGGTGAGCAGCGCCAGCGCCACCAGCGTCACCCCCGCAACCGACAGCGGCAGCACCAGCACCCGCTTGAGGGAGCGCCAGGTCACACGGCGCCAGGCGAGCACCGGCCCGATGCCCGAGAGGAGCACGAGCACCAACGCCAGCGGCGTGGTCAGCCGGTCGAACCAGGGCGGCCCGACGCTCGCCTTCGTGCCGGTCACCGCCTCGGAGATGAGCGGGAAGAAGGTGCCCCACATGATCACCAGGCAGAGCGCCACCAGAACCAGGTTGTTGAGCAGGAAGAAGGCCTCGCGCGAGAGCAGCGAGTCGAGCCGCGCCTCGCTGCGAAGGTCGGGCAGCCGGCTCAGGATCAGGCCCGCGGAGCACGCCACCACGAGGCCGATGAAGACGAGGAACTGCACGCCGATCGTGGACGCGCCGAAGGCGTGGATCGAGTCGAGGATCCCGGAGCGCACCAGGAAGGTGCCGAGCAGCGCCAGCGCGAAGGTGGCGCAGATCAGGCAGACGTTCCAGATCTTCAGGAGCCCGCGCTTCTCCTGCACCATGATCGAGTGGATGAACGCCGTGCCCACGAGCCACGGCATCAGCGAGGCGTTCTCGACCGGGTCCCATGCCCAGTAGCCGCCCCAGCCCAGCTCGGTGTACGACCAGAGCGCGCCGAGCATGATCCCCGTGCCGAGGAAGGTCCAGGCCACGAGCGCGAACCGGCGCGTGGCACGAATCCAGTCCGCGCCGGTTTGGCGCGTGATCAGCGCACCGATGGCGAACGCGAACGGCACCGAGAACGCCACGTAGCCGGTGTAGAGCATCGGCGGGTGGATCATCATCGCCGGGTGCCGGAGGAGCGGGTTGAGGCCCACGCCCTCGGCCGGCGGGTTGGCGAGCGTGTCGAACGGGTTCTCCCAGCCGACCATCAGCAGCAGGAAGAACCCGGCCACCACCGCCAGTACCGCTGTGGCCCAGGGCGTTATCTCGCGCAGCGAGCGGCGCGTGAGGAACAGGACCGCGCTCGCGAACAGCGCGAGCAGCGTGGACCAGAGCAGCAGCGAGCCGTCCTGGGTGGCCCACAGCGCGGTGACCTTGTAGAAGGTGGGGGTGTCCGTGGAGGAGCCCTCGGCCACGAGCGAGTAGGAGAAGTCCGAGCGCAGGAACGCGCTCTCGAGGATCGCGAAGGCCGTGACCATCAGCCCGGCGAGGCAGTACATCGCCCGCCGCCCGGACAGCACCCAGCGGCGGCTGCCGGTACGCGCGCCCCGCACCGAGGCCACGAGCGCATAGGCGGCGGTGAGGAGGCCGACCGCTAGGCAGGCGGAGCCTACGCCTGCCATGTCAGGACGACTTGGTGAACTTCGACGGGCACTTGGTCACGAGCGAGTCGCGCTCGGCGACGAAGGTGCCCTGCTTCAGCTCGCCGGACACGATCACCTCGCGGCCCTCGCGGAACGGATCGGGAACCACGCCGCTGTAGACCACCGGTACCGATGCGGTCCCATCGCGATCGCGGATCCGGAATCGCAGCCGGTCGCCGTTGTGGCTCACCGACGACTTCACGACCTTCCCGGTCACCTCGTAGGAGCGACCGGGCTTGAGCTCGCTCGGCTTGCTCGCCTCGGTGGAGGCGCTGAAGCTGGTGTAGAGGAGCGCCGACGCGAGGCAGACGGCCACGCCCAGCGCCAGGACGAGGCGGATCTTGCGCTTGCGGGCGGGGTCCATCCGGGGCTTGATTCTGGCAGGCCTGCTCAGTCGTCCCGCCGTCGCGGGTGGCCCTCGCCGGGCCACGGCGACAGGAGCAGCACGAGCCGGGCGTCGCTGGCCGCCCGCACCTCGTGCCGCTCGTTGGGCTCGAAGTGGACCAGGAGGCCGGGGCCGCCGGCAACGGTGCGCCCGTTCTGCTCGACCTCCACGTCGCCCGTGGCCACCACGAGCCACGCGCGCTCGTGCACCTGATGCTCCTGCAGGAGCTCGCCGGCGGGCAGGTTGATCGCGATCACCCGTGTCTCGTCGTCCGAGCGCAGCACCGAGGGCTGGTGCGCTTCAAGGTCGAGCGATGCCACGTCCCAGGTATCCATGTGTCTCCTCTCCCGTCCGGTACGCGCCCATCATGCCGTACGCGCCCGACCGGGCGAGCGCTCGCTCTGCCGCGCCATCCACTCTGCGCCCGGCTGGTCGGTCAGCCCGTGCACGATCACCGACGCGAACACCGTCAGCGCCGCCAGGTTGGCGATCCGTTCGGCCTCAGGTACCTCCGAGGCGAGCACGAAGAGGGCGAAGGTCATCGTGGCAACGCCCTTCGGCCCGAACCAGGACATGAAGGCCTTGCCGCGGACATCCACGTCCCTGTTGCCGGCCAGCGCCGCGAACACGGCGACCGGGCGCGCCAGGAGCAGCGTGAAGGCGGCGACGCCCACCGCCGCCCAGCCATCGGTGAACAGTCCGTCAAAGGTGAGGATCGCCCCGAACACGAGGAACACGCCGAGCTTCACGACCTCGATCATGTCCTCGGAACGGGCCTCGAAGCAGTCGCGGATGTCCGGACGCTGGATGCCGAGCGCTATCGCCGCCACGAAGACCGCGATGAAGCCATTGCCCTCAGGCGGCAGGGTGGCCGCGCCGTAGGCCGCGAACGCCACTCCAAGCGCGTAGAGGGCTTTCTGGTGCGGGGCCACATCGCGGTCGAGGTCGCGACTCCGCGGCATCACGCGCGCCGCCACGAACGCCACCACGAGCCCGGTGACCACGCCGAGGCTCACGTCCTGCAGCACGAACCTCCACCAGACGAAGTCGCCGTCGCTCTCGGCGGCCGCCGTGAAGGCGAGGACGGCCGGGAGGGCGAGGCCGTCGTTCAGCCCAGACTCGAGGTTCAGCGAATGTCGAATCAGCCGCGGCACTCGCGGGTTGGTGACGACCGTGGACGTGAGCACCGGATCGGTAGGGGAGAGCAGGGCTCCGACCAGGAACGACTCGGTCCAGCCGAGGTCCGTGAGCACGTGGGTGGCCGTCGCGACCAGCGCACACGTGATCGGCATCGCGAGCACGAGCTTCCGCAGTGGCAGGCGCCACTCGCGCTGGAGCATCTCCGCCTCCACCTCGAGCCCGTCCCGGAACAGGATCAGGATCAGGGCCACGACCGCGAGCGTCTCCACGAAGCCCGAGCGCGCGTCGAAGTCGAGCACCTCGAGACCGCCGTCACCGAGCACGAACCCGGCCACCACGAACGCGGCGGTGAGCGAGAGGAAGCTCCGGCGCGCGATGCCGGCCACCAGCGCCCCGAGCATGAGCAGCACGCCGAAGACCGCGAGGGGCGTGTCCAGAGCGTCAGCCACTGCGAAAGGCGTGAGCACCGGGCGGCACTGTCGCAGACACCGTCGCCGTTTCTCCTACCCTCTCGCGCTGATGCGGGCGCGTTTACATGTTCTTGACGGCGGCGGCGATTCTCGGCGCTCCGGCCACGGCGCTGGCGGCACCGCCCGACGCGATCCCGCTCTCCAAGGGCTGGCAGGTGCGCACCGACCCCGCCGCTCCCGCACCGCCGCAGGAAGCGCCCCCGGAGGAGACCGCACCGGACTCGGAGGAGCCGAGCGCGCCGGCCACCCCGGCCGGGCGTGCCTCGGGCTCGCCCGGCCCATGGGTGCCCGTGCGGGTGCCGAGCGTCTTCGACCCGCGCGCGCTCGCGTCGCTCTACCCCGGGAGCGTGCGCCGCTACCGCGTGGACTTCGAGGGTCCGGCCACGTCGCGCGGCTTCCGCTGGCGGATCGACTTCGAGAGCGTGCGCCGAAAGGCGACCGTGTACCTCAACGGCCGCCGGCTGGGGCGCAACACCGACCCGTACACGCCGTTCGCGTTCGACGCAAAGGGGCTGCGGCCGGAGCGCACCAACCGCATGGTCGTCGTCGTCGACAGCCGCAAGGACCCGGACCTTCCCGAGGGCTGGTGGAACTGGGGAGGCATCGTCCGCCCGGTCCATCTCGAGCCGGTCGGCCGCGCCCACATCCGCGACCTCGGCACGATGTCGCGCGTGCGCTGCCGCCGCCCGGGCAGATCGTGCCGCGCCGCGCCTGCTGCTGGACGGCGTGCTCGAGCGCAGCGGCAAGCGGCGCATCGCTCCGCGCCTCGAGGTGCGGCTGCGCTCGCCCGGCCGGGCTGACCACCGCCAAGAGCTTCAAGCTCGGCCGTTCTGCGCGGCGAGCGGCGGCGTGTCCGCCTCTCGATGCCGGTGCCGAGGCCGGCGCTGTGGTCACCCGACCACCCGCGTCTCTACTCGGCGCGGATCACGCTGCGGGACCGCGGTCAGGTGCAGCAGGTGGACCGGCGGCAGGTGGGGCTGCGCTCGGTCGAGGTCAAGCACGCGCACCTGTACCTGAACAACCGCCGGGTGGCGCTGCGCGGCGCCTCGATCCACGAGGACATGCCCGGCCACGGCGCGGCGCTCACGGGCGCGGACATGGACCGGATCGTGTCGGAGCTGAAGGCCCTCGGCGCCAACGTCACGCGCGCCCACTACCTGCTGAGCGAGCGGCTGCTCGAGCGCTTCGACCGCGCGGGCATCCTGGTCTGGAACGAGGCGCCGATCTGGCAGCGCGATCACGGCGCGCACCTTCTCTGGCGTCCCGCGGAGCGCCGGAAAGCGCTGGAGACGGTGGCGCGCACCGTCATCGCGGCGCGCAGCCACCCCTCCGTCCTCACCCACTCGGTGGCCAACGAGCTGTCCTTCACGCCCGACGGCAAGCCCGGCACGCGAATCTTCCTCGACCGCGCGCGCGTGCTGGCCGGGGACCTCGACCCCACGATCCCCATCTCGGTCGACACCAAGGGGCGGCCCGGATACGGCGAGCAGTTCACCTACGAGCGCTTCGAGCTGCTCGGCATGAACCAGTACTTCGGCTGGTACCGGTGGGTGGAGAACTTCGACGACCTCGAGCCGTTCATCTACGAGATGCGCGACCACTACCCGCGCACGGCGATCGTGATGACCGAGTGGGGCGCGGAGGCACGGCCCGAGCTGGCCGACGCGCCGGCGTCGCTGAAGGGCAGCTACGGCTTCCAGACCTTCCACGCCCAGCGCACGCTGGACGTGATCGACCGCTCGCCGGTGCTCTCGGGCGCGATCTACTGGACCCTGCGCGAGTTCGAGATCTATCCCGGCTGGACCGGGGGCGCCGGGCAGCGGCCGCCCCCGTACCGGCCCAACACCCGCCACCAGAAGGGTCTCATCGACTACGACGGTGCGCCCAAGCCCGCCTTCTACCTGGTGCGCGACCGCTACCGGCGCACGCCGCTGTATCCGTAGCGCGCGCTAGCGCGGTCGGTGGGCCGAGCACCTGCACCGACCTGCTGGAAGGTCGGCCGGTTGATCCAGGGGATGGAGGGCACCGTGATGGCGCCGATCGCGCGGAAGCGCACCGCGTCGAAGCAGGGCTGGTCGCCGTCCGTGCAACCGCTGTCGTGGTAGAGCTGCGTCTTGGGCACGGCCAGCGCGGCCTTGAGGGAAGTGGTGAGGGCGGTGCGGCACGCCGCCAGGCTGCCGTTGCCGCAGTACACGCGCGAGAAGGGCTGCTGCACCGACACGCCGAGAAGCTTGCGCAGGTCCTTCTGGACGTAGCCGTACCAACCGTCCTGGTACGCGCTCCCCAGGTGCGCCCCGTGGTTGTTCGGCTCGTTGTCGAGCCCGACCATGGCCGTGATCTTGTCGTACAGGTCGGTGCCCAGCGACGGCTTGAACATCGCCTCCACGGCGCGCGGCCACCACGCGTCCATGATCTGGATCGCGTCCTCGTCCTCGTAGTGGCCGTCCTTGTTCAGGTCGCGCCGGTGCGACTCCTTTGGACAGCCAGGTCGTTCAGCTTCTGCACGGCGTCGGCCACCGCGGATCGCTCGACTGGCCGATCACCCGCAGCATCCAGGACGCCACCTTCTCGCCGCGCAGGTCCACGCTGCCGGCGGACTCCATCGCGTCGATCAGCTCGCGGCAGGCTCGTCTTGGCGCCCCGGGAGAGCAGCGCGCTCGACGCGGAAGTCGAGCATCTGCGAGCGGTACAGCGGCCCGTAGCTCCAGTTGCTGTCGGACGGCGGAGAAGCCGGGCGCCTGCTTGTTGTTCCACGAGGTGAGGTACGACTGGTTGACCGTCTGCGGGTGTTGGGCGAAGGGCGTGTAGGAGGCGGTCTGGTTGGTCGCGTTGAAGTTCTTCCAGTCCCATTCGCCGGTGCCCCAGTTGGGCACGGCGAAGCTCGACCCCGTCGGCGCGCTGCGGGGTTGTCGCCCGAGTTGAAGTAGCCGATGTCCCGGTCGTCGGCGTAGAGCCAGTTGAAGGTGAAGCCGATCTTCGACGGCGGCCCGCTGGAAGTCCTGGACGTTCTCGATCTTCGAGGGCCGGTTGAAGTCGGCGAATCCGCGCGCCGAGTCGGCCTCGTGGAAGTAGGTCGAGCGCTGCTTCGCGAACGCCACCGGCTTCCCGCCCACGGTCCCGCGCTTGTGCACGATGCCGTGGACCGTTCGCTGGGCGGTGAGCGTGTAGGTCTCCGCGGGCGAGGGGTCCGCCGGGTTGGGCGTGATCTGGTTCGTCCGCGTGAGGATCTCCATCGCGCGGCACTGGCCCTTGTAGAGGTAGTGCGTGGACTGGATCGTCGGGCGCGGAGCCGTCCGGCTCGCAGAGCTTCTCGGCGAAGGTGTCGATGATGTCCTGGCCGGCGGAGGTCGCGGACCACGCGTAGTCCTGCCCGTGCCCGAGCAGCACGTACGGGCTCACGCCGGCGAACGCCGCGCCGTTGGCGTCGATGTCGGGACCGTGGAGGTCCTGCTCGAGCAGGATCTGTGGCATGAAATAGCCCACCTGCGGGCCCATCACGGCCAGTGGGTGGCCGGTAACCGAGTTCTGACGCGGACACGAGCAGAGCGTTCGAGTTGCCTTCATGCAGGCCTACCGGCGCGATGATGCTCTTCGAGAGCGCGGCGGCGGCTGGGCGCCGAGCCCCCTACGTCCACCACCGAGCCGGGGTCGGGCTTGGCCACCGCCGCCTGGTTGGGGACGTTGTCCGTCTGGTACGGGAACGACGTGCCCTGCACCGTGGTCGGGAGCCTCCGGATCGTCGACGCGGCGGAAGTCGTTCCAGACAAGCGTCCGGGACCGCCACCGAAGCGCTGCCGGGCCGCGGACAGCACGGCGGAGTTCTCGACCTCGGCGCCGCCGCCCTTGCCGAAGATCCCGCCCACGAGGGCGGCGGTGGCGATCACGTCCGTGGCCTTCCAGTCCTCGAGCGTCTCGCCCACGGCGGCGTACTCCGCCGGCAGCTTCGTCGGGTCGAGCCGCGCCTCGGCGATGTACTTGTTCACGCCCGCGACGTAGTCGGCAACGTCCTGTTGAAGGGCCGCCCCCTCCGGGCCGTAGAGGTTGTCCGCCTGGTCGACCTGCTTCTGGAGGTCCGCCTCGGTGTACGGCGAGGACTCCCACACGTCCTTGTCCATCGCCTTGTTGGCGCCGCCCGCGAAGCCGGACAGCTGCGCCGCGACCGGCGTGGCGGAGCACGTCCATGAAGAAGAGCCGGTCCTCGGCTCCCACGTAGCCCGCGCCGAAGATCGTGTCGGAGCGGGTGTCGCCGTACACGTGCGGCACGCCGAAGCCCTTGTCGCGGACCACGATCACGCCGGGGCGCGGGCTGTAGGTGCGCTCCTCCTGGCCGGCCTGGACGCCGAAGCGTGGCGTTCTTGAAGTACTTGGGGATCCCGAATCGTTCTGGTGCGGCCCGTGTTGCCACGAGCATGGCGCGCGCGCTACGGCCCGTCCTGACCGCCCTCACGACGGGCGCCCTCGCCCTCGTCCTCACCGGTTGCCCGGTCACGCCGTCCGTGCCGTTCCGGCACTCGACCTTCGAGGGCTTCCCGGTCATCTCCTACGTGCCCGAGCACCCCCGCGGGATGGTCTACCTGTTCCACGGCAGCCTGGGCAGCGCGAACTTCGCCGAGAAGGTGGAGACGGTTGCGGTGCTCAACCGGCTCATCGCCGACGGCTACGGCTTCGTCTCGACGTCGAGCACCGAGCGGACCGGCGACCGGCGCTGGGAAGTGGCCAACGCGTCCACCACCACGAACCCCGATCTCGCACGCCTGGCCCGCCTCAACGCCAACCTGGTGGCCACCACTCCGCTCGAACCGACTACGCCGCTGGTGGGCATCGGCATGTCGAACGGGGCTCGGTTCGTGACGCTCTGGGGGCAGGTGTGGAAGAACGCCGGGTATCCGGTCAAGGCGATCTGGGCGAGCATGGGCAGGATCGCGCCGCCCGTGTCGGCTCCCGGGGCGCTGACCGTGCCCACCGTGTTCTCCACGGCCATCAACGACTACACCTCGCCCCCGGGTCCGATCATCGCGGACTTCAACGCCACGAGAAACGCCGGCACGCCCACCGCGCTCTACGTCTCGAGCGAGCGGCGGCTCGCCACCGGCCCGTACCTGAGGATCCCGGGGATCGACCAGGGCGAGGCGCAGGGCATCGTCGATGCCCTGAAGGCCACCGGGGTCTGGGACGCGCAGGGGCAGCGCATCGTGGCCGACGTGGAGCAGGCGGTGGCTCAGGCGCAGACGGCCAAGCTGCCGGCATCGGTGGCGCCGGTGGCCAACGAGGTCCGCAACCAGACCGCCCTTCAGCTCGCCGTGCACCAGTTCACGTCGGAGTTCGGCGGCGAGGTGGCCGCGTTCTTCGACCGCTGCGTGCCGCGGCTGACTCTCACTGCCATCTCATCGCCGCCGCCTAGCTTGCCCAGAGTGAGCAAGGCAACGAGAGGAGCAAGGCAATGATCGAGCGAGCACGAGACCCGGAAGACCATCGTCGCCCTCGGCGTGGCGGGGATCGCGGCACTCGGCGCGGCGGCGCGGCATGGCCTCCGGAGGCGACGACGGCGGCGAGGGGACCGTGGCCGGCCCCGAGGCCGACCAGGCAACGGCCGCCGCCCTGCGGATGACGCACGGTGGAACGGCCAACTCGGTGGAGCGCGACGGCGAGAACGGCGCCATCTGGGAGGTGGAGGTCACGAAGCCGGACGGCAAGACCGTGGACGTACGGCTCGACCGGAACTACAGAGCTCGTCGTGGTCGAGGCCGACGGCGAGTCGAACGACTCCTCCGACTAGCGCGCGACAGGCTCACCGCCAGGACCGCAGGGCCCGGCGACTGCCGGGCCCTGGCGCGTCTCGGAACCCGTCACACTTCTCATCCGAGCGCTCATCTGAGCCGAGGATGCTTGTGACATGCGGGTGCTGATCGTCGAGGACGAGGTCAAGATGGCCAGCCTGATCCGGCGCGGCCTGCGCGAGGAGGGCTACGCGGCGGACGTGGCGATCAACGGCGAGGACGCGCTCTGGATGGCCCAGGCCACGGACTACGACGCGATCGTGCTCGACGTGATGCTTCCGGGGCTCGACGGCTTCGAGACGTGCAGCCGGCTTCGTGACGACGGCGTGCAGGCGCCGGTGCTCATGCTCACGGCCCGCGACTCGGTCGAGGACCGCGTGGCGGGGCTCGACGAGGGAGCGGACGACTACCTCACGAAGCCGTTCTCGTTCGTGGAGCTGCTCGCCCGGCTGCGCGCGCTCGGCCGGCGCGGCCCCGTGGACCGGCCCACGGTGCTCGAGGTGGGCGACCTCCGGCTCGACCCGGCCACCAAGCAGGTCTGGCGCGGCGAGGCGGAGATCCGGCTGTCCACGAAGGAGTTCGCCCTGCTCGAGACCTTCATGCGCCGGCCCGGCGAGGTGCTGTCGCGCTACCGGCTGCTCGAGCACGCGTGGAGCTACGACTACGAGAACCGCTCGAACGTCGTGGACGTGTACGTGCGCTACCTCCGCCAGAAGATCGACCGGCCGTTCGGGGTGGAATCGATCGAGACCGTGCGCGGCTCGGGCTACCGGCTGCGCCAGGACGGCGATCGGCACGCCGCCGCGCAGTGAGACGCCTGCCGATCCGCCTGAAGCTCACGCTCGCGTTCGCGGGCGTGATGGCCGTGGTCCTGGCCGCCACCGGGCTGCTCGTGTACCTGCGGCTCGACTCCGAGCTGGACGCCACGCTCAACAACGGGCTTGCGCTCGCGTGCGTCTGACGTGAGCACGCTCGTGCGCCAGGGGGACTGCGGCCCCGACCGAGGCCGGGCGCAGCCCGCTCGGCGAGGCCGGCGAGGGCTTTGCCCAGGTGCTCGACGCCCGCGGACGCGTGGTGAGCGCCACCCGGCAGCCTGCGGCGACGTCCGCTCCTGCGCGGCCGACGAGCTTCGGCGAGCGCTGGCCGGAACGGTGACCATCGACCGCGAGAACGCCGTCGAGCGCGGCGAGCCCGCGCGGCTGCTGGCCACGCCGGTCACGAGCGGCGGGCAGCGCTTCGTCGTGGTGGTGGGCGCGCCGCTCGACGAGAAGCAGGAATCGCTCAGGAGCCTCGCTCGCCGTGCTCGCGATCGGCGGCCCGGTGGCGCTGCTGCTCGCGTCGCTCGCCGGCTACGGACTCGCGACGGCGGCGCTGCGCCCGGTGGAGGCCATGCGATCCAAGGCCGCCGCGATCACCGACAGCGAGCCGGGCGAACGGCTGCCCGTGCCGGCGGCGCACGACGAGATCGCCCGCCTCGGCGCAACCCTCAACCAGATGCTCGAGCGTCTCGAGGCCGGCCTCGCGCGCGAGCGTGCCTTCGTGAGCGACGCGAGCCACGAGCTGCGCACGCCGCTGGCGATCCTGAAGACGGAGCTCGAGCTGGCGCTGCGCCGTGCTCGCACGCCGGAGGAGCTGCACGACTCGCTGCGCTCCGCGTCCGAGGAGACGGAGCGTCTCGCTCGGCTCGCCGAGGATCTGCTCGTGATCGCGCGCGCCGACGGTGGGCGGTTGCCGCTGCGAGGTGACCAAGATCGACGTGGCGAGCCTCCTGGGAGGGGTCGCCGAGCGCTTCGACGGCCGGCTCGGCGAGGCGGGGCGCTCGCTCGTGGTGAGCTCGCCGCCCGGCCTGCTGCCTCGACGCGGATCCGCTGCGCGTGGAGCAGGCGCTCGGGAACATGCTCGACAACGCGCTCCGCCACGGGCAGGGACAGATCCGCATGGAGGCCGGGGCGCGGAACGGTCACGTGGAGTTGCACGTGCGCGACCGCGGCCAGGGCTTCCCGCCCACGTTCGTAGCCGTGGCGTTCGAGCGCTTCACGCGCGCGGACGAGGCGCGAACGGGCGGCGGGGCCGGGCTCGGCCTCGCGATCGTGGAGGCCATCGCCGAGGCGCATGGCGGCCGCGCCCGTGCCGTGAACCGGCCCGACGGCGGTGCCGACGTGTGGATGGAGCTCTAGCCCGCCTCCCGCCAGCCGCGCCGTCTGAGCAGCAGCAACCCGAGCCCGAGCCCGAGGACCAGCACCGCGGGCACGCCGGCGAGGAGCGGCGGCAGACCCCGCGTCGTCCTTCGGCGTCGGCCTCCTGCCACGGCTTCCAGACTCGCGGCGGTAGCGGCCGTGCCGGCGGGGGCTCGGCGCGGAGGTGCTTGGCCGGGTAGCGGCTCGATGTGCCGGGTGAGCCGGTCGAGGAGTCTTCGCGACCTCGTCCGAGAGCCGCGTCCACTCGCCCGGCGGGTAGGCGTCCAGCGGGAGCACGGCCTGGAGGCGCGGGGCATAGGCCAGCGCGAAGTGGCCCGCGGCGTGGCCGGTGCCGTCTCCGATCGTTGCGATCACCCGGTAGTAGGGGGCGCGGCCCACGGCCGCGCTCATGGGCGGCTCCGCCCAGCCCGCCCGTGTCGTGGAGGCGCTGGGCGGTCGAGCGCTTCACATGCGCGCAGCGATCGGCGCCGCAGATCTTCATCGCCGTGATCTCCTTGGCGGCCGCTCCGGGCGCGCAGGCCAGCACGGCGATCGTCATCAGGGCGGCGGACAGGGGCAGGCGCGACATGGCTCCTCCGTGGTCGTTTGACCTGTGTACAAGCGTGGTGCCCTGGCGGTTCCCGGGAACCGCCCGCGCCCGGCGGGTGTAGAACGCACAGTGGTGGGCCGGCCACTACCCGACGGTGAGCTCGTCTCGCGTGCCAAGCGCGGTGACGCCTCCGCCTACGAGGAGCTTGTGCGCCGCCATGCCCAGATCGCCTTCCGCACCGCCTATCTCTTCGCCGGCTCGGCCGCCGATGCCGAGGAGGCCGCACAGGATGGCTTCGTCAAGGCGCACCGCGCGCTCGGGCGCTTCCGGCCCGACGCGCCCTTCCGCCCCTGGCTGCTCCAGATCGTGGCCAACGAAGCTCGGAACCGCCGCCGGTCGGCGGGTCGGCGCGCCGCGCTCGCGCTGCGCGCCGTCGGAGAGAGCCCCTCGGGAGGCGCGGCTCCGCCTCCCGAGCGGGCGCTCCTCGCCGCGGAGGAGCGCGCCGCCCTGCTGGAGGCGCTCGAGTCGCTCGACGAGCGGGATCGCGCTCGTGATCGCCTGCCGCTACCTGCTGGAGCTCTCCGAGGCCGAGACCGCGGCCGCGCTCGGCTGCCGGCGCGGCACCGTCAAGTCCCGCCTGTCGCGCGCGCTCGAGCGCCTGCGCGCCGCGGAGGGGGTGGAGAGGCTCCATGGCTGATCGTCTCGAGCAGCGCCTCGCCGAGCTCGCCGCCGCGGTCGAGTTCCCCCCCACTCCCGACCTCGCGCCCGCCGTGGCCGCCCGTGTCGCGACGGTCCCCGGCGCGCCCGCGCCGCCTCGTCACGGCACGCCGCTCGCTCGTGCTGGCGCTGGTGGCGCTGGCGGTGCTTGCCGCCGTGGCCGGCGGCCGTCCCGGCCGTACGCCACGCGCTGCGCGACCTGTTCGGCCTCGGCGGCGCGACGGTGGAACGCGTGCCGCAACTGCCCGCCTCGCCCGGCGGCCTCGACCTGGGCCGGCCCGTGACCCTTGCGCAGGCCCGCGAGGGCGCGGCCTTCCGCCTGCGCGTGCCCCACGACCGCGAACTGGGCCCGCCCGACGCGGCCTACCTTCGCGGCCGGCCGCCGCTGGCGCAGGCCACGCTGGTGTACCGGCCGCGACGCGGCCTGCCCACCGTCGAGGCGGGCGGCGCCGGCCTGCTGCTCACCGAGTTCCGCGGCGACCTCGAGCCCGACCTGGTACGGAAGTTCATCGGCCCGGACACCGGCACGCGGCGGGTGCGCGTGGGCTCCGCAACCGGGTTCTGGGTGGAGGGGCCGCACTCGTTCGGCTATCGCGATGCGAACGGGCGTCGTGCGCATCGACCAGCGGCGCCTCGCCTCGGGCACGCTGCTCTGGCGGCGTGGACCCGTGCTCTTGAGACTCGAGTCGGAGCTGCCCCTGCGACGGGCGCTGGAGGTCGCGCGCTCGGTGCGGTGACGTCCTTCGGGAACCGAGGGTCCGAACGGCCCGGAATTTGCGACAGAAACGCGCGGCGGCCGCGCCCGCGGGGGGAGGTGGCTGGTAGGTGTCTCGGGGCGGGTCCGGCTCGGCCCACCCCTTGAGCGAGTAAGGCGTTGAGTCGGACCCGCCTCGCAACCACGTCGCCGGGGTGAGCGCGCTGAGGGACCGCACAGGAACTCGATGTCGGGGCTCGACCGATCGCCGGTGGCGTGACGGTGGATAGCCCGCTGCTCGACGCCGAGGCCATTCTTCACGCCCGCGCGTTCGGGCAGATCATGGACCTATACGACAAGGCGTTCGACTACGGGCTCATCTTCGACGAGGTGACGGGCGTGGTGGAGGAGCAGCGAGCGCGACCATTGGTCCGCAGGCCGGACGGCACGACGCTCACATGGAGGCTGCTGGTAGCCGCGTTCGCCAGCCGGATCGAGGAGAAGTCGGGGCCGAGCAACTTCGCCGAGGCAGTCGCGCGAGACATCGAGGAGGGCGACTAACGCCGGCTGACCCTGGCGGGTGGCCAGGCGCAAGGGAGCATTCAGCGGCTTGAGCGATGCGCCCGGGATGTCGAGTCAGGGGATTGGTTCATCCCCAGCCCCCGGAGGACCAGATGTTTCCACCCACTCGCAGTACCCGCTTGGCACAGCTCCTCAGCCGCCTGACCTTTGCGAACGTCGTCGCCGTGCTCGCCCTGTTCGTGGCGCTCGGCGGCAGCTCCTACGCCGCCCTCAGGGTCGACTCGGCGAGCATCGCCGACAACAGCATCCGCTCCGAGGACCTGCGAAACAACGACGTCCACGGCCGCGACATCACCAAGGACACGGTCCGCGGCACCGACGTGCGCGACGACGACCTTCAGGGTCGCGACGTCCGCGACAACACCATCTCCGGCCACGACGTCAAAGAGTCGAGCCTCGGCATGGTGCCGAGCGCCGCCGACGCCCAGACGCTCGCCGGCAAGCCCCCCAGCGCGTTCCTCGGCAGCGACAGGCAAGTGCGGACCGGCCTGATCAAGCTGGCGCACGGCGAGACCAAGACGGTGGCCGCAAGCGGGCCGTTCACCTGGAAGGCGGAGTGCGCAGACGACGGCGGCGGTAGCAGCCACCTCACGGTCACGCTGGAGACGACAGAGGCAGACAGCTTCGTCGGAGACTTCGCCAGCGGAGGTCAGCCGGTGGCGCCGGGCTCGCCCGCCACGGTGTTCGACAACTCCTCGTCCACGCCTGGCTACACGATCGGCTTCCCGCTGAGCGCGGTCGCGCCGAGCGGCGCTGCCCCGGTGGGCCTTGGCTTCGTCGGCCTGAAGGTCGCCGGGACCGACTGTGCGGTCAACGGCATCCTGTGGCCGTAGCCTCGAGCGGCCCGCAGCTCTCCGGTTGACCGATCACGCCGACCCGGGCACCGTGGTGTGCGCGTCCTGTGGGGCGGTCTGGATCTCCGCACCCACCCCGGTGAGCGAGGAGCCCTCCGAAGGGTGCCTTCGGTGCGGAGGCAGACTCGAGCCCGCGCCTGCTGAGGCCACGGACGCAGCCGGTCGGCCCGCAGGACCCTGCTAATTCGCCGGCGGGTCCTGCTCCAGCCGGAACAGCTCCCGCGCCGCGACCGCGGTGTCGGCGAAGTCCGAGAAGAGCCCGTCCACGCCGAGCCGGTAGAACAGCAGGTACTCGTTGACCGGGTTGCCTTCGTAGTCGCTGAGGAGACGGTGCTGCTCGTTGCGGAAGGTCCACGTGTGGATCAGCAGGCCGTGCTCGTGGGCGCGCTCGACGAGATCGGTCGGCGGTAGCACCTTGCGGTCGGTCTCGTTCACGAGGCCGTCGCCGTTCGCATCGGCGACCGTTCCATCCGGGTTCAGCGCGATCGCGCGGGAGCTCGCGATGTACACCTTCCAGGGGCCGATGCCGTCGGCGTAGGTGCTGATCTCCTTGAGCCCCTTGTCGGTGGTGAAGAAGCCGAAGGTGCGGTCCTGAAGCTTCGGATTGTCCGAGACGGTCCAGTCGTAGGGGCGGTCGAAGGGCGGCGCGTAGGTGATCGTCCCGTCCGGGGCGATGTCGTTGGCGTCCACCAGCTGCACGAGGCGCACCGGCGTGAGCCGGTTGAGGAGCTTCAGGTTCGACTGCTCGAACGACTGGATGAACACCGGTGCTCGACGGTGATTCCAGCCGGCCCGGCGGAGCGCCTTGACGAGCCGGCGCTCGAGCGGCAGCCCCAGATTCTTGTGGTAGGTCGGGTGCTTCGTCTCGGGATAGATGCCGATCTCACGGTGGAGCTGCCGCGACTTGCTCTTCACCAGAGCGATGACCTCGTTGAACGTGGGGATCTCGAAGCGGCCGTTGAACTGCTGCGGTCGCTCGGGCAGCGGCTGGATTGCGCGCAGCGTCTTGATCTCGGCGAGGGTGAAGTCGGAGGCGAAGAAGCCCGTCTCGGCGACTCCATCCACCATCCTGGTCGTCTTCCGGTCCGCGAACTCGGGATGACTCGCGACGTCGGTGGTGCTGATGATGTTCGGCTCGTGGCGCGCGATCAGGTGGCCGTCCTTCGTGGCCACCAAGTCCGGCTCGATGTAGTCGGCGCCGAGCTTGATCGCGAGGGCGTACCCCTGCAGCGTGTGGTCGGGCAGGTAGCCGGCGGCGCCGCGGTGCCCGATCACGAGCGGAGACTGCTCGCGAGCGCCCCCGCGGTGGGCCCACGCCGCCGGAACCATGAGGAGCAAGAGCACCAGCCCCACGAGCGCGATGGTCCATCCGTTGCGCCTGGTTCTCATGGCCGCGGCCTCCTCCGCTCGGGTATGGCGCGAACCTATCCCGCGGAGCCCGGCGGAGCAAGGCTCTCCGCGAAGCGGGTTGCCGGTGCCATCATGGGCGGGAGGCGTGATGTCCAGTGCCTGAACTCAGCGGCCGTGAGCTACTTCGTGAGTGGCAGCAGCTGATGGATTCCGTGGTTGCGTCCGCGACGTCTGTTGCCGGCCGTTCGGAGCTTCCGCGCCAGCTGCTGGAGCCGATGCAGCGCCAGCTGGAGTTGGTGCAGGAGGTCATCGAGCGCGAACGCCGGCTGCAGAGCGAGCTGGTGGGTCGCCTCGTCGCTCCCGTCGACGCGGTTTTCGATCTCCTCGAGGAGAGCGAGACGGCGTTGCGCCGTCAGGCGGAGGCACTGGAGGCTGCAGGGCGCGCGCTCGAGGAGACCGCCGGGCTCATGAAGGCCCAGGCCGAGGTCTTCGGGCGGGCGATCGGCGCGCTGCGGCAACCGGCCGAGTTCGCGAAGGCGGCCGCGGCACTCGAGCGGCGGCCGCGGCGCTCGAGCGGCGGCGGCAAGCGGAAGCCGTCCGCGAGCTGAGTCGCCAAGTCGCACCACCGAAATCCAGACAACTCACGATTGCTAGCAGCAGGCGTCGCCCCGCCAGGACTCCCAGCCTTCGTACACGGCGAGCCCCGCGATCAGCAGTCCTACGGCCGGGTCGAGCCACCATGCGCCCAAGAGCGCGTTGCCGAGCAGGCCAGCGAGGAGGGCCGCAGCGAGGTAGGCGCAGAGCAGGTTCTGCTTGCCCTCGCTGGCCGTAGCGGATGATCCGATGCCCGACCCGATCCGCTGCTTGGCGCGGCCGAGCCAGGGCATGACGACGAGACTGGATGCCGCGAGCGCAATGCCGACGAAGCTCGTCTCGGCGTGCGAGCCGTTCACCAGCACGCGGACCGACTCGATGGCGACGTAGGGCGCGAGGATGAAGAACTGGATCGCCACGAGCTTCTGGGCGCGTTCCTCGGCCCTGTGGGAGAGCGTGCGCGAGCCCGTGAAGCGCCACACGATCACGATGCTGGCGAAACCTTCGATGGCGGAATCGAGCCCAAAACCGATCAGGGCGATCGACCCGGCCACGATCCCGGCCGCGACCGCCACGGTCCCCTCGACAGCCATGTAGCCGAGGCTTGCCCAAGACAGGTATTTGGCCTTGCGAGCGAGCCGTAGATAGTCCGACGAGCCGTGAGCGATCTGCGCCGCTTCCACGTCCCGAGTGTACGGCGCGTGCTGCACTCCTAACGCGGCGTAGCCGAGTCGCTGCCCAAGGTTCGTGAGGCAGCTAGCGCGGCGAGAACGGCGATCCCGAAGACTGCCGGGACGACTCCCAGGGCTGGGTAGCCAACCCCCTGCGCGACCGAGCCGCCGATCAGCGGGCCAAGTAGGTAGCCAGCGATGCCGATCTGTGACCAGACGACGATCGCGGTGACGATTCGGTTGAGGTCGACCGTCTGAACCAGGAGGCCCAATGAGCCGGTGCTTCCAATGCCGACACCGAGCGCGGCCAGCGTGAGGGCGAGGACCCACAGGGGCACCTGCGCCACGGCGCCGGCGATTGATATTCCAGCCACCGCCATGAGAACCGACCCGAAGACCATCGACCTCGGACGTTGCGACCCGGCGGCAGCCGCGCCGGTGGCGACGACTAGTGACAGCCCGACGTAGAGCGCTCCGATTTCCGCCTGGGTTAGCCGCTCCGCGAGGTGGAGCGGGAGTACGCCTTCCATGAGCCCGAGCACCAGGTAGGCGAATAAGACGGCGGCCGCGGCGACCCAGAAGCCCCGTAAACGCAGCGCCGATCGATCAGATGAGAACGTGCTTCGCTGCGCCGGCTGACCCAGGCGCAGGACGAGTGGTATCGCGATTAGGACGAGTGCTAGGTAGAGGCTGAACGGGCCGGCGACGCCCCCGATCGCCCCGAGGGCCGGTCCGATCAGGCCGCCGATCGAGTAGGCGGCGAAGATCCGGCTCATGCAGACGTACTCCTGTCCGGGCCAGCGCTCGAGCGTGTCGAAGGTGACGCCGATCCAGACGCCAGCGGACCCAAGCCCCATGATGAAGCGAGAGAGGAAGTAGATCGGCAGGGCGTCGGCGAAGATGAACCCGAGAGAGCCGGACGCGATCAGCAGGAGCGCGGCGAGCAGGAGCGGGCGGACCCCGTGCCGCTGGACGGCGCGGCCGGCCAGCCAGAACCCCGCCACCATCCCAACCGGAAAAGAGGCGACCAGCAGTCCGATCGTCGCGGGTCCGGCGCCTGTGGCGTTGGCAATCTCGGGCGCGACCGGGACGATCACGCTGTATCCGGCGGCGTCAAGCGCACCGAGCCCGAGCAGTAAGGGATACGCCCGACCGTCGTCGCTCACCCGCGGCGGCCCCAGTCGTAGAAGGCGACCATCCGACTCGGCGGCGTTACGTGATGCTGGGCTTCCGAGCGCGGACGATCGCCGAGTAGGCGTACTGATGGACGCGATGTGTCTCCCGGATCTCGATGTCCCGCAGGCCGGCGTCGCGGAGCGCGGAATCGAACTCGTCGTGCGTTAGCGCCCCTGCGACACAGCCTGTCCAGCTCTCCATGTCAGCGCGGGTGGAAGCGTCCATGTCGGGGTCGGCGATCACGTCTGAGACTGCAAACCGTCCGCCCGGACGAAGCACGCGGGCCGTTTCGGTCAGCACCTTGCGCTTGTCGGCGGCCAGATTGATCACGCAGTTGGAGATCACCACGTCCACCGAGTCGTCCGGCAGCGGGATCTTCTCGATGTACCCCTTGACGAAGTCGACGTTGTCGACGCCCGCGTCGGCGGCGTTCGTGCGGGCGAGGTCCAACATCTCCTCGGTCATGTCCAAGCCGATGGCCTTCCCGCTCGGACCGACGCGACGTGCCGAGATCAGCACATCCGCTCCCGCCCCGGAGCCGAGGTCGAGAACCGTCTCGCCCTCGTGCAGATCGGCCACGGCGGTGGGAACCCCACAGCCCAAAGATGCCTCTACCGCCGCCTTCGGGGCGGCGTCGCCCTCACCCTCGTAGAGGCTGCCGCCGAAGACCTCGGTGCCCTGCTTGTCGGTCAGGGCCATGTCTTGGCCGCAGCCCGCAAAGGCGCTCGCCCCGCCGCAGCACCCTGAGTTGATGTCCGTGGCGGCCGCAGTTGCAGCGGCTGCGTAACGCTCGCGGACGCGGTCGCGGATCTGCGTGTCGGTCAGCTCAGCCATGCGGATAGCTCCTCGAGTGCATCGGGGACGACGTAGTAGTAGGCCCACAGGCCCTGCCGTTCGGAACCGACGATGCCGGCTTCGCGCAGAACCTTGAGGTGGTGCGAGACGGTCGGCTGGGCCAGGTCGAACAGCGGGACCAACTCGCAGACGCAGACCTTGCCGGCGTGCTTTCGCAGCACGTCCACGAGCTGCAAGCGGACCGGGTCGCCGAGAGCCTTCGCCAGCCGTGCCATGCGCTCGGCCTGCTTGCGCTCGACGTCGGGATAGACCACGGGCTCGCAACAGGGCTCGCCCGCGGGCCGCTTCTGCTTCGGCGCGAGCTCCAGATCGACAGCCATCTATCTATGTATATCGATTGAACTGATGTCTGTCAATGAATAGGCTCTGCGCATGGCTCGCACGGAACGCGAGGTTCATCTCCACGATCCGCAGACGCTCTATCGGCTCTGGGAGGACGCGCACTGGAGCCCGTTCGACATCGATCTCACGGGTGACGCGGCGGAGTGGGCGGACATGACGGGCGAGGACCGCTCACTCGTCATGTGGGCGCTGGCTTCGCTGATGGTCGCCGAGGAGCGCATCACCACCAAGTTCTCGGGACTGGTGGGGGCCTACGGGACGGAGGAGGAGGCGACCTTCCTCGCCACCCAGCAGGTGGACGAGGCGCGGCACATGCAGTTCTACGCGCGGTTCCAAGACGAGGTCATCGCGGACCCGCAGACGATCGGCACCCACGTCGAGCGAGCACGCCAGCAGCTTTCGCCGGCGTTCTCCGAGATCTTCGACCAGGCGCTCGTCCAGGCCCACGAGCGGCTGGTCGCCTCGCCGGCAGACCGGGGCGCAAAGGTCGACTTCGTCACCACTTACCACATGGTCATCGAGGGAACTCTCGGGCTGACCGCGTTCAACTTCATCGTTCGCTACCTCGAGCGTGAGTCGCTGCTCGCCGGATTCGTCGAGGGCTACACCAAGATCCACCACGACGAGCAGCGGCACATCGGCTACGGCACCTGGTTCCTCCAACAGACGCTCCGAGACGAGCCGACCCTCAGCGACAACGTCCGCCAGACGCTTCGCAGCCTTCTTCCAGCGGTCGCCCAGGCGCTCACCCCGCCGGACCGGGGCGGTACCGATTGGGAGGCGCTCGGCGCGAGCGCCGACGAGATACGCGACTTCGCGGTCGCAGGACTCTCCAGACGGCTCAACATCATCGGAGTTCCGCTCGACTCTCTGTGACTGCCGCGCGTCCAAGCCTCGGCAGACGCGCCGCTGCTGAGGGGCTAGCCACGTTCGCGCTCGTCTTCGCGGGATGCGGCGCCATCGTCGCCGATCAGCACGCGCACGGCGGACTGGGGATGGTCGGTGTCGCCCTCGTCTTCGGCCTGGTGATCATGGTCATGGTCTATGCGACCGGGCATCTGTCCGGCGCCCACATCAATCCCGCTGTCACGGTGGCGTTCACCCTGACCCGGCACTTCCCGGCCCGCGACGCCGTCGTCTACGTCACCGCGCAGGTCGCCGGCGCCGTGGCGGGTGCCCTCCTGCTGCTCGCGATGTGGACCGATCGACCCGCCGGCCTCGGCGCCACAGTCCCGACCGTCAGCGCCGGGAGCGCGCTCGTCTACGAGATCGTCTTGACGGCCTTTCTGATGTTCGTGATCACGGCCGTGGCTACCGACACGCGCGCGGTCGGCGCCGCGGCGGCGATCGCGATCGGCGGCGCCGTGGGGCTCGACGCCCTGTTCGGCGGGCCGGTCACGGGCGCCAGCATGAACCCGGCCCGCTCATTCGGCCCAGCCCTTGCAGCCGGCGAGTGGACTGACTTCTGGATCTATGTCGCCGGTCCGCTCCTCGGCGCAGCCTTGGGCGCGCTCGCCTACCAGCTTGTGCGCGGACAAGCCCCTCTCCCGGACGCCTAGATGGCACGCGTGCTTTTCGTCTGCCTCCACAACGCCGGCCGGTCACAGATGAGCCGTGCCCTGTTCGAGCGCGCCGCCGCCGGCAGCCACCAGGCCGAGTCAGCGGGCACGCAACCCGCGGAGCAGGTGCACCCCGAGGTCGTGGAGGCAATGAGGGAGCTGGGCGTCGACGTGAGCACAGAGACGCCGAAGAAGCTGACCCGCGAGATGGCGGAGCGCGCCGACGTCGTCGTGACGATGGGGTGTGGCGACGAGTGCCCTTACATCCCAGGCAAGCGGTACATCGACTGGGACCTCCCCGACCCGAAGGGGCTCCCGCTCGATCAAGTGCGGGCAATACGCGACGACATCGGGGTGCGCGTTCGGGAGTTACTTGACTCTTTGAACGAGTAGACACGCGGGCTACTCCGACAGCCCCACGGCTGCGAGGGCCTCTTGGCGGTCCACGAATGTCCGGCGTGCAGCAGGCCAGGTAGCGCTCGATGTCCCGCGTGTTGACCGCCGCAACGGCTGGTTCGCACAGCCTCCACGTTCTCCTGCGACATCGACCGCCGAGTATCTCGCAGGCGGGGTTCCTTAATGTCGGCTCAGGGAAACCTGAAGCCCGCGGATGCTTCGGCGGCCGGGAGTGCGAACACAAGCGCGGTGAGGGAGAGAACCTTGACGGCGGTGAAGCGAGTGTTGAGCTTGGCGACCATGTTGACCTCCGGAACGTTGCCGTAACTGCTTACAGGTCAAGCATGCCGCCCGGGCAGTGGGCTGAGAAGACACCCTAGGTATGGACCTACCCCACCCCGGGGAGCCACACCACGCAGCAGCGTGAGCCCGGCCGGGAGCGCCTCGAAGTCGTCTAGCGCCCCCGGTTCATGGCCGCGCCTCCCGATGTAGAATCGGCCCATGGTGCGCCTGCTGCGCTTCGCGCTCCTGGCCATGATCACCCTCTTGCTCGTGAGCGTGATCATCGGCATCGCCACCGGCACGACCGGCGTCGTGGAGAAGGCCGTGTTGGCGGCCGTTGCGATCGGGCTGGTGTTGGCGGCTTCGCGGGTCCGGCGCCTGGGTCTCGGGTCTCGCCCGGGAACGCCAACGTCTGCGTAGCGGCCAGACCGATCATCGGTTCCAGTCAAGCCGGTGACTACACAGACGAAAGCAGACGGCGGCCAGGCAAGCGGGACCGAAGTCTCAGCCGAGATCGCCCACGCCTGGACGATCCGTGACGGACGGGCTGTGCGCTGGCAGGCGTTCGGCGGCCGCGAGGACGCCCTCAACGCTGTCGGGCCCGGCGACTAGACGCCGGCTCTTCGCTGAGCGGAGCAGCCCCGGCTGCGTCACCAGCAGCCGCAGCATCCGCCAGAGTCCCGAGTTGCCGAGCTAGCTCGAAGGTGTCGGTAGCCGCGTAGTCCTCGACGATCCTGCCACCCCTCGATGCGGCTGATGACTATCCCCGCGAGGCCGGACACGACGCCCTCGGTGAGTGCCGTGCAACGCCCAGCGGGAGGCCACCGAGTTCCGCTCCGTCACCTGCTGCAAGACCTCGAAGCGGAGGTCATCAAAGAGTCGCTGGTAGAGCTCCACGAGACGCTCGCGCTCCCTCAAGTCCGTGGTACTCCGTGGTGCTAGTCCGCGCTGCGAGTCGGCGAGCCCGAAGGCTGCCGGCACAACGGCCAGCGCCCGAGCCGATCGATTACTCGTCGGCGTTTTCCCGCTATCGTGTGTGGCTGAGCGATGAGGCTCGCTCCATAACCGCGGCTTCGGGCGCTGATGGCCTCTACCCATGTCAGTCCCGCGTTCTGGAGGTCAGCCGTGGAGCCAGTCCAACTCGCGGCCGTGCTCGCCGCAGCCGTCGTCCTGGCCAGCATGCTCTCGGTCGAGCTGGGGATCTCGGTCGCGCTGCTCGAGCTCGGGCTGGGCGTCGTCGTCGGCAACGTCTTCGGTCTCGACCCGAACCCGGATGGCTGGTGTTCATCGCCACGTTCGCCTCGATCGTGCTGACGTTCCTGGCCGGCGCGGAGGTCGACCCGGACGACTTCCGGGAGCGCTTCGGCGCCTCGGTGAGCATCGGCCTGGTCTCGTTCATCGGGCCGTTCGTGGTGGCGTGGCTGGTGGCCTACGGACTGCTCGGCTGGACGTGAAGGCGTCGCTGATCGCCGGCACGGCGCTGTCGACGACGTCGCTCGCGGTCGTCTACGCGGTGCTGGTCGAGACCGGGCTGAACCCGACCCGGATCGGCAAGCTGATGATGAGCGCGTGCTTCGTGACCGACATGGGCACGGCGCTCGCGCTGTCGGCCATCTTCATCAAGCCGAACGCCTGGTTCCCGCTGTTCCTCGTCGTCTCGGTCGGCGCTGATCGTGGCGCTGCCGAAGATCGCGCCGTGGTTCTTCGGCCGTTACGGCGACCGCGTGATCGAGCCGGAGATCAAGCTCGTGTTCGTCTGCCTGTTCGTGCTGATGGTGCTGGCCGACGCGGCCAAGGGCCACGCGGTGCTGCCGGCGTTCGTCCTCGGCCTGGTGATGGCGCGCCACTACCAGCAGCACCGCCAGGAGCAGGAGCGCCTGCGCGTCGTCGCCTTCGCGTTCCTGACGCCGTTCTTCTTCCTGCGCGGCGGCCTGAACGTGTCCCTCGGCGCGGTGTTCGCCAACCTCGGCATGCTGGCCGTGCTGTTCGCGGCGAAGATGGTGCCCAAGATCGGGCTCGTCCTCCCGCTCGCGCGCCGCGAGGTTCCCGAGCACGCGACGTTCACGACGCTGCTGATGAGCACCGGGCTGACGTTCGGGACGATCTCCTCGCTCTACGGGCTGAACGCCGGGATCATCGACCGGACCCAGTTCTCGCTGCTGGTCACGGTCGTCGTGCTGTCGGCGATCGTGCCGACGGCGATCGCGCAGCGCTGGTTCTCGCCCGACGTCGAGGCCGAGCAGGCGGCGCGACGAGCGCAGGCCGAGCGCCGCCGAGCGCCGCTCGCCGCAGCCGCTGCCCGCCGGAGAGGCGCATGAGCCCGTACGACTTCACCAACGTCCTGGTCGCCGGTCGACGGCTCGGAGGGCGCGCAGAAGGCGCTCGACTGCGCGCTGTCCCTCTGCGCGCGCTCGGCGGCCCGGCTCACCGCGCTGGCGGTCGAAGGCAAGCTGCCGGCCTACGCGGCCTCGCTCGGCGAGGTCGACGAGGTCAAGCGCGAGAAGGACGAGTTCTTCCGCGGCGTGCTCGAGCGGCCCGGGAGCAGGCCGCAGCGAGCGTGGCGTCGAGGTCAAGACCGACCTCGTCCCCGGCCACGCCGCCGAGGTCATCACCCACTACGCGCGCGCGCACGGCCACGACCTGATCGTCATCGGCCACCGCGGCCACTTCCTCGGCGACTACCTGCTCGGCTCGACCGCCGACCGCGTCGCCCACCACGCCCATTGCCCGGTGATGGTCGTCCGCTGAGCGACAGCCCGCGTATCCCTCCCTCCGCCGTTTCGGCGTCTTGGCGCTCGGGTTGGGAGCCGCACTCGCCCTGGCAGGCGGTGCGTTTGCCGATGGGTCGAGCCTGGTCGGCACGCTCGGGCTCGTGGCATTGGCCCAGGGAATCGGGCTGCTCGTAGCAGGTGCGTTCCTCGTCGTCGGCGCACAACCCGCTGACTCCTCGCGGAAACCGGCACCGACGCCGATGACCGACTCGCGCTGAGAAGCGGCGCCTGGCCGAGACCGACCGCGCCCGTTGGGGCTACCCGAGAGGCCCGAGGACCGACCGGCCGGCGTAGCGGGCCGCTCACCCAACTCCTCTTCGATGCGCAGCAGTTGGTTGTACTTCGCCACGCGCTCGGAGCGGGCCGGCGCGCCGGTCTTGATTTGCCCGACGCCGGTGGCGACGACCAGGTCGGCGATGAACGTGTCCTCGGTCTCGCCCGAGCGGTGCGAGATGACGCAGCGGTAGCCCGCCTGGCGGGCCATCTCGATCGTGTCGAGCGTCTCGGTGAGCGTGCCGATCTGATTGAGCTTGATCAGGATGGAGTTGCCGATCCGCGGTCGATGCCCTCGCGCAGAATCGCCGGGTTGGTCACGAAGATGTCGTCGCCGACGAGCTGCAGCCGGTCGCCGAGCCGGTCGGTCAGCGACCTTCCACCCGTCCCAGTCCTGCTCGGCCATCCCGTCCTCCAGCGAACAGCAGCGGATAGCGCCCGTTGACCGTCTCCCAGTAGTCGACCATCTCCTGCGAGCTCAGCGACCGCCCCTCGCCGGTCAGCTCGTAGCGGCCGTCGACGAAGAACTCGCTCGCCGCCGGGTCCAGGCTGATGGCGACGTCCTCGCCCGGCTCGGTAGCCGGCGGCCTCGATGGCCGCGACGAG
Source organism: uncultured Thermoleophilaceae bacterium (assembly GCA_963759625.1). Lineage (GTDB taxonomy): Bacteria > Actinomycetota > Thermoleophilia > Solirubrobacterales > Thermoleophilaceae > JACVRW01. The sequence goes on from CAVXAD010000004.1 coordinate 417,102, forward strand.
CAGCTCCATCGGCTCCTCGTTGGAGTCAGCGCGGGCGCGAAGCCGCCCTCGTCGCCGACGCCGGTCGCCAGCCCCTGCGCCTTGAGGGTGCTCTTGAGCTGCTGGTAGACCTCGGCGCACATCACGCACCGCCTGCGCGAACGTGCTCGCGCCGACCGGGGCGACCATGAACTCCTGGAAGTCGACCGGGTTGTCGGCGTGCGCGCCGCCGTTGAGCACGTTCATCATCGGCACCGGCAGCAGCGTCGCGTCCTCGCCGCCCAGGTACCGATACAGCGGCTGCCCGGCCTCGGCAGCCGCGGCGCGCGCGGCGGCCATCGACACGCCGAGGATGGCGTTCGCGCCAAGCCGCGCCTTGCCGTCCGTGCCGTCCAGCGCGATGAGCTTCTCGTCGAGCTCGCGCTGCTCGGCCGGCGTCGACGACCCCGCACGGCCCGGCAATCTCGCCGTTGACGTTGCGCGACGGCCTGCGGTCACGCCCTTGCCCCCGAACGGGCCCTCGCCGTCGCGCAGCTCCAGCGCCTCGCGCGTGCCCGTCGACGCGCCCGAGGGCACCGCGGCGCGGCCGAAGGCCCCGGACGCGAGCTGACATCGACCTCGACGGTCGGGTTGCCGCGGCTGTCCAGAATCTGGCGGGCGTGGACCTGTTTGATGGCGCTCATGGCTCCGGTTCCTTGCGTTAGGGGACTCTGCCCGAACTGTTGCGAAAAAAGTCGATGCCTGACGCGCGCGCGGATGGGGGTGGGTGCATCCGCGATGTGGCGGTTCGAGCCGGGCGGAAGGGGCGGGGGTACGGCACCGCCCTCCGGCGAGCGAAGCAGTCGGCAGAGAGGGCCTCGTGTTGCCACTTTCGTTGCCACCTGGCCCAATCCGCCCTCCGGTCGAGGACCGTCGACTACGAGGAACCGCGTCGTAGCGGGGCTTTTCTTGAAGCGGACGACGGGGGTCGAACCCGCGACCTTCGGCTTGGGAAGCCGCGCCGGGGCCTGCGGATGGCTTCGGCTGTAGCTGTGTTTTCGGGCTCTACGCCGCGATTCGCGGGAGTTCCGGTGCTAGGTCGGTTGCGGCTGTTTGCGGACGTTGCGTGTACCCCGTGTGTATGCGCATGCGGTGGCTCTCGCAACGCATGGAAAGGAACAGCGCGAGCTACAGTCGATTTCGGATGGCGGAGTGCTCCTCGTCGCGCAAAGCAGCAGCGAAGAACAATCTGCGGTTCCGTGTATTGAAGTAGCCTCTTATCGCCCGAAGCAGCAAGTGCGGGTGGACCCGATCGAGATCACCTCTCGCTCCCCGACCCTCCGACTGCGGCTGTGTGTCGACGTCGACAGCGAGCGTGGGGGCCGCCTGACGGCGGCCCCACCGAAGTGATCAGGGCTGGACCACGAACCGTTCCATCATGTCGTTGTCCTCGTGCTCCACGATGTGGCAGTGGTGCACGTACTTCTGCGGGGTGACGAGCTGTCCCGTCCTGTCGAGGGCCGTGCTCGGCAGCGAGAACTTCGCCCGCACGACGGTGACCTGGCCTGGGTTGGCCTTGACCGTTTCCTTGAACCCGGCCTCGCCGGGCGCGGGCGGGAGCAGCCCTGACTTCAGGAACGGCTTCAGCGTCGAGACGTCCTGCTGCGGGACGCCGAACTGGCCGGGGTACGCGGCTGCGTATCCCTTGGCATCGAAGTTGTAGCGCCCCATCACCTTGAAGGTGAACAGGTGCGTGTGCATCGGATGCGTGTCGGCGGTCATGTTGACGTAGTACCAGTCCTCCACGCTGTTCCACTTCAACGTCTCGATGACCGGGTTCGGGTCGCCGTACGGGCGCCCGTTGAGGTTCAGCCTCCAGCTCGGCGTGTCTGTGCCGAACTCGTTGAGCGTGATCATCCTGCCGGCCACCGAGCCGCCGCTGAGCAGGGGCGGGCCGAGGTCCACGCAGCGCCTTCAGGTCGGGGTTCGCCGGCAGCGAGCCCGCGCCCGGGACGCTCATCGGCGCGCCGCTCGAAGCCGTCTGCTTGACCCGGATCCGCATGACCTGCGTCAGCGGCGGCGCCGGGGTGACGACCGGGCCGGGCGGGCTGCGTGTTCTTCATGAAGACGGTCTTGCCCGCGAAGCCACGGAAGTCGCAGATCACGTCGAAGCGCTCGGCCGGCGCCATCACGAGCTTGTCGGTGGGCGCCGGGTTGTTCGGCAGGAGCCCCGCCCTCCGCGCCGATGATGTACATCGGCACGCCGTTGATGTTGAGGTTCAGGATCCGGGCGTTGCAGCCGTTCAGCACCCGGAACCGGTACACGGCCGGCTCGACGACGAGGTCCGGCCAGATCTTGCCGTTGACGAGCATCACGTCGCCGAAGTACTCGCCGATCCACGGGCCGCCGCTGTCGGCGTCCTCGACCGGGTAGAGCAGCGAGCCGTCGGCGTTGAACTGGCGGTCCTGCACGACGATCGGCAGCTCGTAGCGGCCGATCGGCCCGGGCAGCAGCGGATTGCTGCCGCTGTCGAAGGCGTCGCGGATGAGGTAGCCCGCGGCGAGCCCCGCGACGACGTTCATGCGTGTGTCGCCCACGTAGTGGTCGTGATACCAGGACAGCGCCGCCGGCTGCTCGTTCGGGTAGGTGACCGACTGCGTGCTCCCGGACCTGAAAGCGTCGGGCTGCGCGTACGGATTGCCGTCGTCGTTTCCGGCGACGAACGCGCCGTGCAGGTGGGTCAGGATCCGCACCTCCGGGAGCGGGCGGGAACTGCAGGTAGCTGCTGCCGCCGTTCGTGAAGACGCGCAGGAAGTCGTCGGGCGCCAGGTCGTTGCTGGTAGTTGACCGCGATCGGGACCCCGGTCTTGGCCACGATCGCCGGGCCGAGGTACGACGCGACTGGATCGGTCGTGCCCGGGCCGCCGGAGCGCAGGTAGCCGAACAGCGTGGTCGCCGGAAGGTCCCTGTGGACCTTGCGCGAGATCAGCGCCGCCGTCAGGTCGACGTTGCCTCCGCCGGTCGCGTCGATCGCGTTGTCGACCAGCAGCGGCATCGGATCGACGTACGGCTTGAGGCGCGTCGCCACGGACGGAGCACCGAGCGCCGGCCCGGCAAGCAGCGCGCGCGAAGCCACGAGACCGGCGCCGCCCAGCGCGCCACGCTTCATGAGCTGTCTGCGAGTGAGCATTGTCCCTCCTCGGTCCGTGTCGGATCGGGACAGCAGCGGTCTGTTGAGCCTCAGCAATCCCTCGCCGACGCACCCATAGCTCTGTTATTCGCTCCAGCAGCCACCCTATCTCCAAGTGAGACTGCCGTCGAGCCCCCGGCGGCAGTGCTCCACGTCGTATTCGGGTCCCGGCAGCCACGCGGTACCGTCGGAGAGGTACCTAGCGCCGCTGCGCCGCGCGCCCCTGCACGCCCTACCCAGAAGCTCTACAGCGCGTTTGTCGCACAGGGAGACTCGGGCAGGCCTCAGGCGCCGCCGGAAGCGCGAGCGCCTGACCGTGCCAACTCTGTTCCTCCACCGGGGCCGGCCGACCGCGTGGTTCGCACTACAGGGATTCCGGCGACGAGCCGGGACAGTAGGACACTCAGAGTCCTCTTAGCAGTGAAAGCGACACCACGACCAAGGTCGTGGCGGACATCGTCACGGCTTCCCCTTTTGTGTGGAGGCAGGCGTGCGCGGCGCGCTGCTGCTCGCTCTCGCTACGGACGAGAAGCAGAAGTCCCCGCCTAGACCGCCACCTCGATCACCGGCAGCGAAAGCTTCGTCGGAGATCCCGTCGCAGGGTGGACGAGCGGTGCGCCCAGATCGTCATCGAGCAGGTGGACATAGGTGTCGATCGTGAAGCTCGGCTTGTGGTGCCCGAGCCAACGCTGCACCTGGACGACGTTTCGGCCGTCGTCGAACAGAATCGACGCGCAGGTGTGACGGAGCGTGTGCCAGCCGCACCACGGCGCCCCGACCTCCTCCGCGGCCGGCTTGATGTGGCGGTGGCGGACGTTGTCCTGTCCGAGCCGGGTCCCGACCTTGGTCTGGAACACCGGGTCGTCCGGGCCGCGACCGAGCTGGCGCAACTTGCCGACGAGGTCGGCGGCCAGCGGCACGTTGCGGCGCCCATGACGGCTCTTGACCGGACCCAGCTTGCCGTCCCGCCACCGCTGACGGACCTTCACGTGCGGCGAGTCCCCCGACAGGTGCAGGTGGCGCCCGTCGAGCCCAAGCACCTCAGACGCCCGTAGACCGGTCCGTGCGGTGAGGTCAAACATCAGCCGGTGGTCGGGATGCACCAAGCCAGGAACGCGGCGAGCTGTGTCCGCGAAAGCGGCCGACGCTCCTCCTCGTCGTTGTCGATCCCCGGCCGGTGCGGCAGGGTCGCCTCGGCCGCCGGGTTGTGACGGATGAGACCCTCCCGCCTGGCCGTCGCCAGACAAGCGGCCAGCGGCTTGAAGGCATTCCTGACAGACGAGTCCGCCAGCGTGCCCTTCGCCCGGTTCGGCTGCTTGACGAGCCAGCCGATGAAGTCGGCCACCGTCCGCGGGTCGATCTCCGTCAACCGAGTCTGCGGCGGGAAGTAGCGGAGCGCGTACTTCTCGAGCAGGGCCCGGTACTCGTCCCGTGTCTCCTCGCGGAACCCGCGCCGGCCGGTGCCCTGGTAACGGTCGATCCACTCGCGGGCGTACTCGTGGAGAGTCACGCGCGTCAGGGCGGAGAACTCCCCCGGGCCACCTGGGAGCCCCGGGTCCGCTTCGCCTCGCGGGCCTCCGCGAAGGTGCTGAAGGTCTCCATGTGGAGCCTGCCGCGGTCGCGGAAGCGGATCACGTAGGAGCAGTCGCACCGTCCGCGGCCGGTCACAGTCCTTCGCGTGCCGGCGGAAGATGCCCGGGGTGCTCGTGGTCTCGAGCTTGGCGGCCATCAGTCGTCCACCTGCCACTCCTGCTGAGGCCAATCGGGCGGCAACAGCGTGCGGTCGTTCACGGCGTTCCTTTCGGTCAGGCACCGAGGGGACGCCTTCGACGGTCCCGCCATACGCTGCGGGGCGCATCGGAGCTCACTTCTCCGGTGCCACGGGGCGGGCCGTTCGCGCGGCGCCGCCCCACTTGATTGGTCGGCGCACTTTACGCCCACTGAGCGGACACAACAACGACATCTGGATGTCGTTAAGGCCGGGGGTGGGAAGTCTGAGGACTCCACCGGCCACCGGGTCGCTCAGGGTCGACTGACCTGGGCTGCCCCGCGTGCGGCGGCCGCTGAACGGGGTAGTTCGGGCCGAGCGGCGGTACGGCCGGCGTGGTTGGATTTTTGGGAGCTAAGCGGTCGACGCCATCGTAAAGCTTGCCGTCGCTGACCTGGCCCTCGGCGTGGACCCGTTCCTGTTCATCATTGGCGGAGGCATGGTCGCCCAACTCGGCACGGGCTTCTGGTTTCAGCAGCGCGAGAAACAGCGTCGGACGCCCTGACAGGGGGGCGAACCTTGCTCCCCCAGCCCTTCGGGTGCAGCGGCTCCCCCTTGCCGTGTCGAGCGCCGGGCCGGCCATGATGGCCGTGCCCCGGCCCCCGGCGAACCAGGGGGCCAGAACGACGCCGGCCCCGGCTCACGATCGGGCGCCCTTGCTCGAGGTTGCACCGGTCACACAGCATCTGAAGATTGCTCGGATCGTTAGTCCCGCCCCTCGCGAGCGGGACGATGTGATCCACATGGAGGGGGTAGGTAGCCCCGCAACGGACGCACGCACCTCCAGAGCGCCGGGTATGCATCACATCCGCACGCTGCGCGGAATGTGTCGCCGGCCCTCGCTTGGAGGGCGTCGGAGGGTGTCTAGTACTCGAAGCGCAGCGACCGCTCGGCCGCCTTCCGTTTTTCCTCTTTGGCCCAATCATCGAAGAAGACCCAGCCCGCAGTTCCCAGGAGAATCGCGAGCGCTAGCTGCCATGTCGTCGTCAGCGCGTTAGGGAACGCGGTGGAGAACGGCTCGCCTTGATCCCGGTATGCGTACAGTGCCACGGGCAGGCACCCAGCCACGATGGCGATGACTGCCTTCGAGAAGACGATGCGCACGATCCGCTCGCCACGGGGCTCTCGGTGGACAGGTGTCGCGTCGCGAATCGCCTGCAGCACGTCAGGCGGCTTGTCCGCGATTTGATCCAAGATCTGTTGGCGAGTCCGCGCCGCGTAATCGTCGGTGCCGTAGTCCCGTCGCTCGGCCTCGCGCATCTTGTCTTTTAGCCAGTCCGCTTCAGCATCGGTGAGCGGGGCCCTCGGGGGAAGCGGCGGCAGATTGCTATACCCGCGAGGATCTGGGCGCCACATCAGCTTGTCGAGCTGGGACACGATCCACTTGATTCGACGAATCATTGGCTGTCTTCGGCGGGTTCTTGAATTGGTTCGAAGAACGGCATGTTCTCCCACCGCCCGAAATGCCACGTGTCGCGACTGCCGAACATTGTCCTCTCAAACCTCGCCGTTAGCACGTCGTCGTTGTCGCGCCATCGCCAGCCTCGGTAGCTGTCGTCCTCCTGCTCGGGATCGAGGTCAAGAACCTGGGGTGAGTCAGACGAGTCCGTAGAGAGGCGATGTTCCAGCGTCGGTCCGGGCTGCTGGTGAACAACCGGTCGAGGCTCTCGGGATCGCCGTCCCAGTAGATCATCGCGTCGATGTCCCGTTCTCCGCGCCCTGAGATCGTCACGCGAAGCTGCGGGTGCAGCCGAGCCCGCCAATGGCTGCCTACGGTCGGCCATCCCTGTTCGTCCCAGTGCTCCGGGAACTCCGACCGGGCCCTCTCGAAGTCAAAGTCGTCATTCACCGCTACACGGACCTTCCCACACGTCGGCAGACGCCCTGGCTCACACCCCCGGCACGTGCACCCCGCCGCGGCCGGAGGCCATCTGGCGCAGGCCCCGCGCCCGCTCCTGGAGCTCCTCCGCGGCCTGCCGCTCCTCGTCGGTCGGCTCGACCGGACGGTCGGCGCGGGCCTGGACCCCCTCGACCAGCTTCGCCAGCGAATCCTCGACCTGGTCGCCGCGCCTGCCGGGCCTGCCCACCTGCTGCAACATCCTGACCTTCGGCGACTCGGTCGCCGCGTCGAAACGGCGCAACCCGCGCTCGACGGCCGCCAGCTCGCCCTGGCGGACAAGCGCCTGCTCCAGCCGCGTGATCTGCTCCTGGACATCGGCGGTGGCCTGGTCCACGGCCGCCTGGACCGCCGGCATCCAGGCGTCGCGGTTCGCCACGATCAGGTCGTGGAGCCGGCCGAGCGCCTGGTCGGCTGCGCGGCCGGAGAGGTCGCGGGACCGCTGCGCCAGCGCGAGCGCCTCCTTGGCGGCCCCCTCGGTCGGCTTCGGCGGCTTGTTGCCCTTCTCGAACGCCTCGGCCGAGGCACGGGCGTCGTGTTCTCTGGCGCCGCGCTCCACCCTGCTCGCCTCGCCCCAGCGCCTCGTCGGCACGCTCGAGGCGCGACCACCTTCGCCGTGGCCTCCTCGTTCGCCTCCGCGACCTCGGCCGGCACGTCGGGTGCGTAGTCGGGCACGAGCAGCTTCCGGGCCTCGCACGCTCTCAGGGTGCCGCGGTTAGTCAAGCGGTCTCGCCACTGGGATCCTCCTCTTCATGCGCCGCGGTTGGGCGCGGTTGTCTCCGGTTCCTGCTGCTGGCCGCGGCTCATCAGCTGCGCCAGCAGCGCCTCGCGCCTTCCGGGCGGCCGGGGTGTCGCGCATCAAGTCATTCATGGACGGATCGTCGTCAGGTTCAGTCATCCGTCACTCTCCTCTCGTTTGTGGTCAACTTCCAGTTGGACGTGCGGCCGCGCACCCGTCCCACCGCGATGTAGGAGTGCCACCGCGGGCCGAACGGGGCGGGCACGCGGCCGGCAGGCGTCCCTCGGCGCCATCGGCGCCAAGCTCATGCGGCGTCGCGCATCGGGTTCGCAGGGTCGCGCCGGGCGCAGCTCGTCGAGCTCCGCGAAGATCGGATCCACAGCAGCCGGCCGCGGCAGGCGATGGTGGGCCAGCAGCACCTTCATGGCGGACACGCTGCCGCCACGGGCCGCCTCGCTCAGCAGCACGAGCACCTCGTGCTTGTCCGCGATCGCCGTGGCGTGCTCCGGCACCGTGGCCTCGAGGATCGCCGCCTTGATCGCCGCCGATCTGTTTACACCCTGCGCCTCCGCCAGCTCGGTCGATACGGGCCAACAGCACCGCAGGCGAAGCCCTGAACCCCACAAAACCGGGATCAGGCATTTAACGTATTCACACTCCCCGGCGCGCGCCATACCAGTCCTCGCCGGTCCCTGTCTGGACATGGGGTTGTGGGGACCCCCCACCGTTTGGGTCTCTTGATTCGGGTGGCTGGTGCTGGTAGGCCACGCAGTACAGGGCACTGGACTCGGCCGAAAGGGGTGCCCGATGAGGAAGGTGCTGCTCGCACGTCGCGCTGGCTGTGGGCCGCTCTGGCGTTGCCTGGTGCTGCCGACTGCGCGCTCAGCGCACCGGCCCAGGACTCGGCGGTCGGCGACGAGCAGCACTGCAGCACCCTTCGACTGCTCGGTCGACTTCTCGCGACTAGCGACGCCCAGTAGCGGGCCGAGCGGCGAAGCGCCTCCAACCGGCGGCTGCAGGTCGTCCGCTTCGAGGGACCCGTGGAGCTGTCTTGCCGTGACGGGCACCGACGTCACTGGCTTGACGATCGCAAACAGACGCGCGACGATCACTTCGCAGACGTTCAGCTTCAACGGCTTCGAGATCGGTGACCGTCCGAGTGACCCGCTGAGGCCGGTTGCGGCCGGCGACCGGACAACTTCGGTCGACCCCTTGGCGCTTGACGTCGTGCCAACGGACTGCTCTGTCGTCTTCGCTCCATCCTACGCCAGCGACACGCTTGACGTCCGGCGACATCGTCGTCATCGACGCCCAGCCCTTCCCGACCTCGAAGGACCAGTGCAAGAACGGCGGCTGGCGCAACTTCGGCACGACCTTCAAGAACCAGGGGCAGTGCGTCGCCTTCGTGCAACGCGGACCGAAGGCCTAGCGTGCTGGACTCGGCCGAAAGGGGTGCCCGATGAGAGGGATGCGTCTGCTTGTCGCCGTTGGGGTCACGCTGACGGCCGTCCTGGTGGTGGCCGGCCGTGGCATGCTCAAGCTCCGGCGGGGGACTCCGTCACAGGCACTGGCACGTTTGTCTTGCCGGGCGGGTTGGGATGCGTCGACGTTCGGTGCTGCGACGTGCACAGCGGACCGTCGGGTGAGAATGCGACCGGCACCGTCTGGTCAGCGGTATATCGGACGGCTCCACCTTCCCCGTGACCTGCCTGGCCGTCACCGGCAACCGGGCCGTCATCGGGGATCGACGATCGCTCGAGGCGGCTCGTCGTGTGTCGACTTCGTCATCGTCGAGGACAAGGGCGGCGCCAGGCGCCGGACTCGGACACGTTCATCGAGCCCGATGACCCGCTCGACCGGGTTGTCGCTGCGCCAATCGCCGCCGATCGCGACCGGAGCGGTCCGTTCACGTTGACCGCCGGGGACTTCGTGGTCACCGACGCCCAGCCGTTCCCCACCTCGAAGGCCCAGTGCAAGAACGGCGGCTGGCGCAACTTCCCCGGCTTCAAGAACCAGGGGCAGTGCGTGAGCTTCGTCGCGACGGGCGGCAAGAAGCAGCCCTAGCCGGCCGGCTCGGCCACCGGGCCGCCGTGAGGCGGGATACTCGGCGGGCGATGTCGCAGGAGAACGTGGAGGTGGTGAAGCAGGTTCTCGCGGCGTTCTCGCGATACGACTTCGACGGGGCCCTGGAGCGCTTTCACCCTGACGCTGCGCTGGAGATGGCCGACGAAGACCCGCTCGCCGAGCGGTACGTCGGACGAGAGCGCATCAAGAACTTCTGGACGTCGCTCTTTCTGATTCTGGGATGGGTGGAGGGTCGAGCCGGAGCAATTCGAGAGCGCGGGGAACACTGTTGTTGTCGTGTACCGCGTTCTCCTGCGTGGTCGAGAAAGCGGAGTCCAGCTCGAACAGCGGCTCGCGCAGGTCGCCGAGCTGCACGAAGAGAAGGTCATGCAGAGCAAGCTCTGACAGGGACGTCGGAAAGGCCCTCGAAGCCGTGGGGCTGTCGGAGTAGGGCTGTTTACGGCCGCTTAGCTCCTCCATTGCTGACGTAGTCGCGCAGTTCCCCACGTTCGAAGAGCAGGCGACTCCCGTCGCGGTGGTGCGGGATGCGCCGCGCGCTGACGAGCGCATAGATGCGTGACGCGGGGCAGGCGAGGAACTCGGCGGCGCCGGCGACGTCGAGGAAGCCCTCGGGTTCGCGTGGCTCGTGGGTAGCGATGCGTGCCATCACCCGGTCGGCGATGGCGTCGACGAGCTCGTCGGGCAATTCCAACGCGAGCGCGGCGTGGCGGTTGGCGGTCATACCAGCCCCGGCGAGGGATAGAAGGTCCCGGCAGCACGTGCATTACGTGCATGACGTGCACAACCCCAGTGGTAGAGCGGAATCCGTCATGTACGTTCGATGTACGTAGTGCACGTTGGATGCACGTTCGATGCACGTCGCATGCACGTTCGGGACCTGCGGTGTGCGGCTCTGCAGAGCCATTCGTGCACGTTGTGAATGTCGTGCACGTCGCGCCGGTACCTCCGGTCATGGCTCGCACCTACTCGAGCGTGACGGTGCGTCCGCGCGACTCGCGGCCGAGCGTGACCTCGAACCCGAGCGCCCTCAGGTTCGGGGCCAGGCGCTTTCTAGGTGGGCGCCGAGGGCGCGGGCGTTCTTCGGCCACTCCTTGCGTCGCGTGACCTGCTCGTCCACCTTCGTTGCCAGCAGCCCCGACAGTTCGCTCACGGTGCCGTCGAACCCTTCGGTGGCGACGTCGAGCAGCAGGGCACCGACCGGGCTGGCCTCGAGCGCCAGCTCGTGCGAGGAGCCACGGTTGGCGGTGTAGGACTCCAAGAACGAGCCGGGCTCCCAGCCGAGCGCCGGCTCTGCTGCGGGTGGAGCCCAGCGGGCGAAGTCGGCCATTCGGGGCAGCGAGTCGAGCTCGACCGCTTCGACCTCGGCCAGGGCGCCGGCGAGTGAGTCACAGAGGCCCCCGAGCAGCTTCCCGTGGGCCTCCTGGAACGCGGCCCAGAACTCCTCCTCGCCGCGGCGGTCCTCGTCGGGGATGGTCGGCATCTCGACGAGTAGCGCCCGGTCGAGCAGGTCGCTTCGGGTGGCCAACTCCTCGATGCCGTTGATCACCGCGGGACGCTGGGCGTCGAGCAGGAACTCGTCGCCGTCGGTGTAGAGCTCGCGCTTGGAGAACCCGCCACCAGTGCTCAAGCGGCAGAGCGCATCCGACAGCCAGGGCTGGACGTGCGACAGGTTGTCGAACGCCACCACCCATGAGGAGGTCGCGGACACCATCAGGTCCACGAGGTCGTGCGGCGCGGCCCGCAGCATCACCGCGGACGGGTCGAGCAGCTCCCGGGCCACCTTGGCCGCAGTGCTCTTCGCGCTCCCCTGTTCCCCGTGGAGCACGAGGAGCGGATAGGGCAGACCGGGACGGGCGGCAGCGAGTATCCGCCGGACGACCAGCCGCCAGGCGTCGTCGTCCGCGACGTTCACGAACTCCGGCGGCCGGTTCAGGTCGCCGCCACGCTCCGGGACCGGCAGCGGGGCCATGCCACCAGTCCGCCGGAAGCGCGCCGGATGGTGGTCGATCACCTGCCAGCCCTTCGCGGTGATCGCGATGGCCCGCCAGGCGGGATCGCCGAGGTCGATGTAGATGCTCGCCTCGTCGCCGGCCACCCGGAAGTGGACCGGGGTGTTCGTACCTTGGAAGATCGCCTCGGCCTCGAGCACACCGAGCGCGTCGGTGAAGGCCTGGCCGCCGTGGCGCGGACTCCTTCTCGCGGTAGTAGAGCCCTCGCACCCACAGCCCGGAACGGCCGCGATTTGATCGGCCAGGTCTCGGTATGCCCGTCGACGCTGAAGCTGGCGAACAGTGCTCTGGTCGTCGTCGTGGAACAGGACGGCGCCGGCCTGCTTGACCAGGTCGATGATCTCGGTGGCCACCGAGCCCTTGCCGCCAATCAGCTTGAGCAGCTCCTTCGCGGACTCGACCCCCTCGAGGTCCTCTTCGGACAGATCGGGGTTCGTGGCGAGGATGTCCGCGACGAGCAGATCGCTCAGCTCGCCGGGGTCCGGGTCGCCTTCGGCTCGTCGTCCGGCAGTTCGACCAGCTCGGCGAGCGAACCGCCGGCAGCCAAATGAGCGTGGATGTCCTCGCCCTTCGTCGGCTCGACCAGGTCGACCGTCTCTGCGACGCCGCGCAGCGCCCTTGTAACCGTCCTCGCGTGGTCGTAGCCGGCGTCATCGCGGTCGGCGATCACCGTCACCTTCGCGCCGCGGAGCGCCTCCGAATACTCGCGACGCCACTTGCCGGCGCCGCCCGGGTTGCAGGTCGCCACAACTCCCAACTCTTCGAGCGCGGCCACGTCCCACTCCCCCTCGGGGACCATGATGTCCTCGCCGCGCTGGATCGCCTCGCGGAGCTTCGGCAGGCGGTACAGAACGCGGCGCGTGTCGCCGAGCTTCCACTCCCAGCCGCCGTTGCCGTCTGGCTTGCGCTGGCGAAAGTCCTTCGGGGCGAACCGGACAACCTGGAACAGCAGCTCGCCGGCCTCGTCGACGTAGTCGTATTCGCCGACGATCTCGCGGTGGCCGTTGCTCGCCTCGCGCAGCCCGAAGCGTTCCTCGAGCCGCAGCGCGGCGGCCTTGTCCAGTCCGAACGCGATCGCGGCCTTGTACGTGCCGCCCGATGCCCCACATCCGTGGCAGTGCCACTGGCCGGTCTCGACGTTCAGCGACAGCGACGGCTTGCGGTCCCCGTTCTTGTGGGCGTCCCCCTCGGCGAAGCAGCGCAGGTCCACGTTCGTCTGCGCCGACTGCGGAACCTTGACTCCGAGCTCGCCGTAGAAGCCGCGCACATCGCCGGTCATTACGCGACCTCCTCGCCGAACATGAGCTGCTCGCCCTCACGAGCACCCTCGCCGCACTGCATCTCCTCGAGGGCCCGCAGCCGTTCAGCCACCTGCCCGAGCACGGCACATCTCGGCTGCAGCGGCTTCCTGGCGAGTTCCTCGAGCCGATCGGCCGCGGACGGCGCCTTGAGCGGGACGACGTTGTCGCGCCGGCCGCTCATCGGGACGCCTCCGCCTTGGCCTCGGCCGACTCGTTGTCTCGTCGCCGCAATTAGGCCCGCCAACTTTCGGGTCGGGGCGAGGCCTCCAACCGCTGTTCGGCCAGCCCAGCTTCAGGTGGCTATCCGCGACGAACGTGCCGTTGTCACGCATGAGGCGGTCGAAGGTGCCGGAAGCCGTTGGGCGAGGTCAGCGGCCCACGCGGCCGGCCAACACTTCGCACACCAACGGCCACCCTCCGGATCCTTGGAGATCACGTGAGCTCCGCACGGTCCGGACGCCTGCGCGGCGAGTTCGGCCGCTGCCTCTTCGCCCTTCAGCCTCCGCTCAAGCTCGAGGACCTCAGGGTTGAGCGCGGCACCAAGGTGCGGACATGGCCCCGTCGCCATCGCCGAGAGCTGCACGGTGGTGCGAGCAATCGCTCGAGCGGCGACCGCTTCGTCGGGCGCGATCCTCGCGACACGCTCTCGGCGACGCTGCAACGCCTTGGCGGTACAGGCGGCCTGCTCACAACTCCGGGCGTCAGCCCGGCGGTGTGAGATATCACGACCGCAGTTCTGGCAATGCCGCCCGGCTACACCGGGCGGTTCAGACTCACTACTTCCGTCGGACCCCGAGTCCCCCGATTTCGCGCTCGATCGGCGCGACGAGCTGCTGGCCGCCGGCCGCCCCGACCCACGAGAGCGAGCCTGCGTGCGCGACGCCTCAGCTGAGACTGGCGTTCCGCAGAGACCACGCCGAGCCACCCGCTGGCGAGCCCAGCCATACATACGCCGACGTTCGGAGGCGGTCCGCCGCGCGAAAAGCGCTCTGGCCAACCCCTGCGGGGTGCTCAGGCGCCGGGCCAGGTTGTCGCGGATCTCTTCCTGGGCTTTGGCGAACTTCGCGGCCGCAGTCGAGGCCCGCCACCTGTCCACGAGCGCCTGCTGCTCCTCCGTCGCGGTCCCAGCGTTGACGGCCTCTTCGGCGTCGAGGAAAGCTGGATCCAGGACCAGGGTCGCTGGTTCGTTCCCCGTGAAGGGTTTCGACCTCCTCTACGCGGGCCTCCGGTTCACCGACCTTGGCCGATGAATACGATTTTCCGTCCTTCACTTGTCGCCCCTTGATTGTCGGTTGAAGCCTATCCCCCACCCCTGACGACGCTGGGCGGGTGCCGGCCCCCCGATGAGGAGAGCCGACGCCACCAAGCAACCAAATGTCCGGGGCGAGCGGACGGTCTTCCTTCCAGCGAAGCAAACGGGGTGTCACAGATAGGCCGTTTCCGCCGCACACAGGCCGCGGGGTGTGCACCCCGGCGTGTACCCGAGACTCCGCGATCCCCACCGAAAGTCGACAACGACAACGAAAAACCCCGCCGTAGCGGGGCTTTCGTGCGAAGCGGACGACGGGGGTCGAACCCGCGACCTTCGGCTTGGGAAGCCGACGCTCTACCAACTGAGCTACGTCCGCGCGGGGGGCGGAGTCTAGCCCTGGGGCGGACCATCTACGGACGGTTCTCCGGCGGTCGCGGGAGTCGGTCGGCGGCCTGACGGGTATAGCTCCAGCGGCAGGGCGCGGGGACAGGGCCTCGGCGAATCGGACGGGCGAAAGGAACGGGAAGTGAGAGTGCGCGCGATACGCCGGATGGCGCTCGGCGCCGCGATGTGCGGACTCGTCGCTCAGGCGCCGGCCGCGGCTGCCGCGCCGATTCTGCCCGATCTCGATCAGCTCGCGCCGACCGAGGTGAGCGTCTCGGCGCTGGCCGGCCCTCGCTACAACCTGGGGTTCGCCTCCCGGATCGCAAACGGGCCAGAGGGCGGCAAGGGCGTCGGGCCCCATGATCGTGCGGGCGCGGCGCTCGAGTACCTCCGCACCGATGATCGTGGACCAGGCGATGCGCAGCGCCGATGGCAGCGAGACCGTCAGGCGCAAGATCGGCCGGCTCTACTACGAGACACGCGATCGACCACTCGCACTGGCACTACAAGGGCCTCGACAGCTACGAGCTGCTCCGGGCCTCCGACCGGAAGCTGGTACGACCGGCGTACAAGGCCGGCTTCTGCATGCCCGACAAGCTCTTCACCCCGGACCACTGCGGCAGCGGACAGGCCGGCCGCGCTCTCCGTGCAAGAGGGCCTGGGTCCCGGGTACGTGGACCTGTACCAGGCCTATCTCGAGGGCCAGAGCATCGAGGTCACGGGCGTGAAGGCCGGCGTCTACTACCTCGTCCACCGAGTGAACGCCGACTCGTCGCTGTGCGAGAGCAACCTCTCGAACAATGCGGCCGCCTCCAAGATCCGACTCTGGCCGAACGGCTACGGCGTGGCCCCCTACGTCAGCGTGCTGGAGGACTTCGAGCAGTTCCCGCATTCGCAAGCGCCAGCGCGCGCCCGCTGACTGCCCGCTCGACCGCAAGCGCGCCGAGCATGCGGGTACAGATCCCGCGCGGCCAGCACGTCAAGCGAAGCCGCGCGGTGGTGGCCTACGTGCGCTGCAGCGAGCGCTGCTCGATCGAGGCGTCCGCACGGCTCCGCGCCGCGGGCCGCTCCGGGGGCCTCGGGCCCGTCGCAAAGGCGGGGGCGAAGGGAAAGCGCGTCCGCGTTCGCCTCTCGCTCCGCGGGCGCGCCGCCAAGGCGGTCACGACGAGCGGCCAAGCGCCGGCAGCTCGTGGAGATCCGGGTGACCCTCCGCGCGTGGGACTCGGTCGGGAACCCCTCGAAGAAGAAGCGCGTGAGCGCCCTGCTCAGGCCCTGAGCCCACGCGCCGCGCCGGCCCTCGGGCCGGCCCGGGGGCGCGGTCTATCTTTCGCGGCGCCCCATGCGCCGGGTTCTCTCACCAATACCGCTGGCCGTTCTCGGCGCCCTCGCGGCGCTCGTGGTGCTGCTCGCGTACGGCCTCGCGTCGAACCAACCGGACCGCTCACTCGAGGACGCCGCAGCGCGGGGCGAGCGCGAGGCGGCGCCCGGTTTCGAGTTGCCGCGGCTGTTCGGGGCCGGCGAGCGGCGGCTGACCGACTACCGCGGGCAGGTGGTGGTGCTGAACTTCTGGGCCTCCTGGTGTGAGCCGTGCCGCACGGAGTCACCCCTGCTGGAGCGCTGGCACCGGAGGATCTCGCGGGACGAGCGCGGCACCGTGCTCGGGATCGACGGGCAGGACGTGAGCTCGGACGCGCGCGAGTTCGCCCGCAAGTACGGGCTCAGCTACCCCATGCTCCACGACGGTCCCGGCGATCTGCGGGAGCCGTTCGGCGTGCTCGGCTATCCGGAGACCTTCGTGATCGACCGCGGCGGCCGCGTGGCGGCCGTGCGGCGCGGGCCGGTGACCGAGGAGTTCATGCGCGAGCAGGTCCTGCCGCTGCTCGGGGAGCGCACGTGAGGCGCGCCGCCGCGCTCGCGGTGGGCCTCGCGCTGCTCGTCCTGGCGCCCGCCGCGCTCGCGGCCGACTGCCCCAGGACAACGCTCGGCGACGTGGAAGACGAGGTGATGTGCCCGGTCTGCGGCACGCCGCTCTCGCTCGCGACCGAGGCGCCACAAGCTCAGCGGGAGCGCGAGTACATCCAGCGGCTGATCGACCGCTGCCGCTCGAAGGACCAGGTGAAGAGCGCCCTGGTGGGCGAGTTCGGCGAGCGGGTGCTCGCGCTGCCGGGCGACGAAGGCAGCGACTTCGGCGACGTTCTCGTGTACCTCGTCCCCGGCCTCGGCCTGCTGCTCGCCGGGGGCGGGATCGCCGTGGCCACCACACGCTGGCGGCGCCGCGGCGGGTCCGCCTCCCCGCCGCCGGGCGCGCCCTCCCCCGCGGAAGGAAGCCGCCTCGACGCGGACCTCGACCGGTACGACCTGTGATCGCCGCCGACTCCATCGACGCCACCGTGATCACCGCCTTCGGGGTGGGGTTCATCTCCTTCGTCTCCCCCTGCGTCCTCCCGCTCGTGCCGGGCTACCTGTCCACGATCTCCGGAGTCTCCTTCGCCGACATCCAGGAGGGACGCGGCAGGACCAGGGTGCTCGGCCCCGCCCTCCTCTTCTGCCTCTCCTTCACGGCCATGTTCGTGGCCCTCGGCATGACCGCCACGGGCCTGGGGCAGACGCTCCAGGACCACCGCGTGCTGCTGCGCCAGATCTCCGGCGTCGTGCTCGTAGCCATGGGGGTCCTGTTCATCGCGATGCTGTTCGTGCCGCTGCTGAACCGGCAGTGGCGCCCCGAGAACCTGATGCGGCGCGCTCACACCGGCGGACCGATCGTGGCCGGGCTCGCTTTCGCGGTCGCATGGCTTCCGTGCACGGGACCCACGCTCGGCGCGATCCTCACCGCGGCCTCCGCCGAGGACACGGTGGGCAAGGGCGGCGTGCTCCTCGCCTTCTACTCACTGGGGCTGGCGGTGCCGTTCATCCTCAGCGCGCTCGCGTTCTCGTCCGTATCCGGGCTGTTCCGCTTCTTCCGCGACCACTACGGCGTGATCACGCTGATCTCGGGGCTCGTGCTGATAGCGATGGGCGTGCTCCTCTACAGCAACGAGCTCACGCGCCTGAACTCCCAGGCGCTGGCGTGGATGGACGACCTCGGCATCAACTTCTTCAGCGAGCTGTAGCCGCCTACATCGACTGCGGTGCCGTGACGCCGAGCAGGTCGAGCGAGCGCGCGAGAACCCGCTGGGTGGCCACGCACACGGCCAGCCGCACGTCCTCGTCGCCGCCCTCGTCGGCGGCCCCCACGACCTTCACGTCGCGGTAGAACGCGGAGAACTCCTGGGCCGTCTCGTGCGCGTACACGGTGAGCCGGTGGGGTGCGCGCCGATCGCCGGAGTCGCGCAGCTCGCCGGGAAGCTCGAGCAGCCGCTTCAGGAGCGAGCGCGCGGAGGGGTGCAGGTGCTCGGCGCTCGCTCGCAGGTCGCTCTCGAGCGCGCGCTTCACCCGCTCCTCGCCCGCCTTGGCCAGGATCCCCGCGATCCGGGCGTGGGCGTACTGGACGTAGTACACCGGGTTGTCCTGTGACTGGCTGCGCGCCAGCTCCAGGTCGAGGTCGAGGGTGGTGTCGTGGCTGCGCTGAAGGAGAAACCAGCGCGCCGCGTCCACGCCGATGTCGTCCAGCAGGTCGTCCAGGCGCACGAGCGTGCCGGCGCGCTTCGACATCTGGACGCGCTCGCCGGCCTCGGTGAGGTTGACCAGCTGCATGATCACGATCTCGAAGCGCTCGGGATCGCCGCCGATCTCCTCCCAGCCGGCGCGCTCCCGGTTGATGTACCCGTGGTGGTCGGCCCCCCACACGTCGATCACCCGGTCGTAGCCGCGCGCAAGCTTGTCCGCGTGGTAGGCGATGTCGGTCCCGAAGTAGGTGTGCTCGCCGGACGAGCGCCGCAGCACCCGGTCCTTGTCGTCGCCGCGCGCGGAGGTGCGCAGCCAGGTGGCGCCATCGGACTCGTACACGCCACTGAGCCCCGCCAGCACCTCGTCCACCGGCAGATCGTGCTCGTGCGAGAAGCGGTCCATCCGCACGCGCAGCCGCTCGAGCGTCTTGCGCACGGACTCGAGGATCAGCTCGATCCCGCGCCGTGCCAGCTCGTCCGGGTCGGCGTCGGCGGCGCCGTCGATCGCGGCCGCGAGCTCCGCCACGTAGTCGCCTTGGTAGCCGTCCTCCGGCGGCTCCTCGCCGCGCGCACGAGCGCGAATCGACTCGCCGAAACGACGGACCTGGGCGCCGGCGTCGTTCACGTAGTACTCGCGCTCGACCTCGTTCCCCGCGTACTCCAGGATCCGGCAGAGCGCGTCGCCGTACGCGGCGTGGCGGCCGGAGGCCACGGTGATCGGCCCGGTGGGGTTCGCGCTCACGAACTCCACGTTCACGCGCTCCGGGGTCGCGGCCGTCCCGGCGCCGAAGCGCTCGCCGGCCGCCAGCAGCTCCGCGAGCGCATCCAGGTACCACGCGTCGGTCATGAACAGATTCAGGAAGCCCGGGCCGGCCACCTCCACACGCTCCACGGCGTTGCCGAGCCGCTCGCTCAGCGCCTCCCCGAGGCGCTCGGCGATCGTCCTCGGCGCGTCTCCCAGCACCGGTGCGAGCAGCATCGCCGCATTGCTGGAGTAGTCGCCGAAGTCGGGCCGCGGCGGCCGGTCGAGGTTCGGCGCGGCGGAGCCGTCGCCGATCGCCGCGGCGGCGGCGCTCACGGCCTCACGTAGCTGTGCAAGCGGATCGGCGCTCATCTCAGTAGTGATAGGGCTCGCGGGCCAGGATCTTGTGGGCACGGTAGAGCTGCTCCAGCAGCACCACGCGCGCGAGTTGGTGGGGCAGCGTCATCCGCCCGAGCGACAGTCGCGAATCCGCCTCCAGTTCGAGGCCGCGCGGCCCGCCGATCACAAAGCACACGTCGCGCCCGCCGCGACGGAGCTCCTCCAGCCAGCGGCTGAACTCGAGCGAGTCCATCTCCCGGCCGTCGCTCGCGAGCAGCACCTTGTGGGACCGCTCCGGGATCCGCGGGGCCACCTTCTCGTCCTCGCGCACCTCGATCATCTCCATCCGCACATGCCCGCCGATCAGCTTCCGGTAGTGCTCCACGTCGTCCTGGTAAGGCGGCCGCAAGCGACCGACCGCGATTACGGAGATCCGCATTGCGCTGCGATACTACGCGCGTGCAAGAGGACGCCGAGCGACATTTCAACATCCACACCGATCCCGACACGATGGCGGGGCATTACGCCAATTTCGCCAACGTGTCGCACTCCGACTACGAGTTCACGATCACCTTCGCGCGCGTGGACCACGAGGTGGACGAGGGCGAGGTCCCGGGCGTGGTGGTGTCGCGCATCAGTCTCGCGCCGCGCTTCATGCGCGAGCTCATCGACGCCATGGAGGACAACTTCTCCAAGTGGCAGACGCGCGAGGGAATCCGCGACCTGCCCGAGCTGGACGACGACGAAGAGAAGTCCGAGTCCTAGGAGCCGTCTCCGGTGAAGATCTCCGCCCTGCAGACCGGCACGGTGGCCGTGAAGGAGGTGCAGCGCGAGGGACGCGGACGCGGCCCAGCCCGCATCCTCAACATCCTCCGAGCGAAGCAATGGACGGACCCGCTCCCCATCTACGTCTGGGTGGTGGAGCACCCCGAGGGAACCATCGTGATCGACACGGGCGAGACCGCGCGCGTCATGGAGCCGGGCTACTTTCCGCGCTGGCAGCCCTACTTCCGGCTGGCCGTGCGCTTCGCGGTGCGCCCGGATCAGGAGGTCGGCCCGCAGCTCGAGAGCCTCGGACTCGCTCCCGCCGCCGTCCGCTGGGTCGTGATCACCCACCTGCACACCGACCACGCGGGCGGGCTCGCGCACTTCCCGAACGCTGAGATCCTCGTGACGCGCAGCGAGTTCGAGGCGGCCCGCGGCAGGCTCGGGAAGCTGAACGGATACCTTCCCCAGCGCTGGCCGCAATGGTTCTCGCCCACCCTCGTGGACTTCACGGACGGGCCGTTTGGGCCATTCCCCGCCAGCAAGGCGCTCACCGCCGCCGGCGACGTGCATCTGCTGCCCACGCAGGGGCATACGCCGGGCCACATGTCGGTGGTGCTGCGCGACGCCGAGGGAAGGCTGATCCTGTTCGCCGGGGACACCTCGTACACGCAGGACCTGATGCGGCGCGGGGCGGTGGACGGCGTGTCGCCCGACGTGGAGGCGGCCAGGACCACCTTGAGCCGGATCCAGGGGCTGGCGGCGGCCGAGGAGGTCGTGTACCTGCCCACGCACGACCCGGAGGCCGCGCGCCGGCTCTCGTCGCGCACGGCGGTCCCGCGCTAGGTCACGCTAGGCGGCGGCGCGGACGTAGGCCTCGCAGGTCGCGGCCGCCGCCTCCACCGACTCCCAGGTGATGTTCTCCGGCGTGTCCGTGGGCCAGTGGTAGTTGGCCGGGAACTTGGTCTCGTCCACGCCCCCGAGCAGGGACACCCGGTAGCCGGCGCGGAGGGCGATCAGCGCGTCCGAGGCAGCCACCGTGCGAAGGCCGCGGCGCAGGGTCACTCCCGCACGGGCGCCCGCCCGCGCCAGAGCCTCGCGCGCCTCCTCGGGGTAGTGGCGCATCCGCAGCATCCCCTCCGCCTCGACCACGCAGAGCTCCGGCGACCCCACGCATTCGAGACACAGGAACTCGGTCGTCGCGGGCGACAGGGAGGGGAAGTGACGCTTGCCCCAACCCTGCATGCCCTCCATGAACGACTCCTCGGAGCCGGTGGACAGCAGGATCACGCGGACGCCGGACACGGGCTGCTCGCGGAGCGCGTGGGCCACGGCCACGAGCGAGGCCACCGCGCTCAGGTTGTCGTTGGCCCCGGGCACCACTCGGCGCGAGCCGATGTCGGCCATGGCGGCGGTGGCTCCCAGCGCGAACGTGATGCCCGCCCGGCGCAGCCCGGTGCGGCGCAGGAGGCCGCCGAGCGCCACCAGCAGCGGCCCGAGGAAGACGCCGAAGAGGATCGGGGCGCTCTGGTTCGCCCGCTCGTGCTGCTGCGGTGCCAGTCGCATGCCGATCCGGGGCAGCTCGGGATGGAACACCAGGCCGGTGTGAGCGGCATCGTGGTGGGCGATCAGCACGACGGTGTGCTCGGCGTCGCGGTCCCCCGTCTCGGCCACGACGTTCCAGGTGGCCCGGTGCGGCAGGAGCGCACGCCGGAACCACAGCCGCCCGCCGCTCACGTCGTCCCAGACGGCGGCGGCGGCCACCCCGCCCACGAGCACCGAGAGCAGGCGGCGCCGGGCGAGGGCGACGAGCGCGGAAGCGGCGTTGAGGAGGCCGAGCGGCCACCAATAGCCGCCGTGGGCACGCTCCTCCTCGATCCGGACCGCGCAGCCGGCCGCCTCGAGCTCGCGCGCCAGCCACTCGGCGGCGCGGCGCTCGCCCTCCGATGCGGAGGGACGCTCGAAGGCGGCGAGCTCGCTTACCACCCGCTCGATCAGTGGCCGGCGCATGGCGAGGCAGCCTAGATGGTCGGCGATCTAGTGCTCGCGGGCCCAGGCCTCGCCCGCGCCGATCCGCTCGACCGTCGTCGGATGCGTGCCGAACAGCAGTTGGAGCAGGCGCGGTGGATCGGGGTCCGAGAGGTTCCGCAGGGCGAGCTCGCGCTCGAGCTGGATGTGGGCCGCGGGATTGCGGGTGAGATCGAGCGAGAAGGAGTCCGCGCTGGCCTCCACCGGGCGCGACAGGGCGTTCGAGGCGATCCCCAGCCCGAACGACACCAGCGCGACTGAGAGCGCGATGGCGGTCAGCGCCGCGGGCCCGGGCCGCACCGCCGGGTCGTCCAGCCCGTCGCGGCGCCCGATCCGCTCGGCCAGGCGCTGCGCGAGCAGCGTCGCGCCGGGGGCCACGAGCGCCAGCCACGCGAGTCCGCGCAGCAGGTCGCGGTGGCGCTGGTGCCCGAGCTCGTGCGCCACCACCTGGAGCACCTGATCGCGCGGGAGGCCGTCGATGAGGTTGTCGTAGAGCACGACGCGCTTCGAGTGGCCGAGCCCGTTCACGTAGGCGTTCACGCCCGTCGTGCGGCGGCTGGCATCCACGCGGTACACCTGGCCGACGTCCACGTGCGCCTTGCGCGCCAGGTCCAGGACCTGGGCCCTGAGCTGCCCCTTGGGGAGCGGCTCGAAGCGATTGAAGAGCGGGTCGATCACCACCGGGAAGAGCCAGACGGTCACGAACCCGATGGCGACCACCGCAGCCGAGCCGGGGAGCCACCAGCGCCTGCGGAAGCGCCGCACCAGGGCCAGGGCCAGGGCCCCGCCGACCGCCGCGAAGGTCGCGGAGAGCGCCGCAGACTTGGCCACGTCGCCAAGCCAAGGGCCCCAATCCTGAGTAGCAAGACCTACGTCGCGCGCCCGCTGGTGCGCGACCGCCGAGAGCGGCAGCCCGGTCACCACCAGGGCCAGCGAGATCCCCGCCCCCACGGCTGCGCCGCCCAGGAGCGGCCGGCGGGCCAGCGGGTCGATCAGCCTGCGTGGAGGGCGGAGCGCGATCAGCGCGAGGGTGCCCCCGGTCACGGCCAGCCCGGCCAGCCCGATCAGGCGCTGGGTTCCCCTGTAATCCTCCGCCCGCTCCACTTGTGCGGGGCTGAAGTACTCTTCCACCTTCACCGAGGCCGGCTCGATGAGGCCGTGGCGCGGTCGAAGCAACCACGTGGCCGCCCCAGCGGCCACCACCGCAACAAGGACTGCTGCCGGCAGCCGCGAACGCCTAGCCTCCATTGCCCCGGACACACTAGAAGGCACCGAATTGCGCATCGCCCTGCTCTCAGACGTGCACGGCAATCTGCCGGCTTTCCGAGCCGTGCTCGCCGACGTGGACTCGGTCGGCGTCGACCGGATCTGGTGCCTGGGCGACCTCGTGGGCTACGGTGCCCAGCCCGATGACTGCGTGGCGCTGGCGCGCGAGCGCTGCGACCTCTGCCTGGCGGGCAATCACGATCTGGTGGTCACCGGGGCGATCGACATCGCGGACTTCTCTGCCAGCGCGGCCGCCGCGGCCCGCTGGACCCGCGAGAACATCGCGGCGGACTCGCTCGAGTTCCTCCGCGGCCTGGAGGCCGCCGACGAGACGCAGGAGATCGGCCTGTACCACGCCAGCCCGCGCGACCACGTGTGGGAATACGTGCTCTCCACCTGGCAGGCCGGCAAGTGCATGACCGCGATGGGCCCGCGCGTGGGCGCCATCGGGCATTCGCATGTGGCGCTCTTCTTCTTCCGCACCGGCGACAAGCCCGCGAACGGGGCGCCCGCGCCCGCCGGCACGGAGCGCGACGTGTCAGAGGGCGAGTGGCTGCTCAACCCCGGCGGGGTGGGCCAGCCACGCGACGGCGACAGCCGGGCCGCCTGGCTCCTGCTCGACACGGACGCCTGGACGGCCGCCTGGCGCCGGGTGGAGTACCCGATCGACGAGGCGGCCGAGGCGATCCAGGCCGCCGGCCTGCCGCCGGTCCTGGCCGAGCGCCTCTATAGCGGGCAGTGAGGGCGCGGGCCACAGCCGCGCTGGCGCTGGCGCTCGTCGGTCTGGCCAGCCGGCTGCGGCGCGGACGACGAGGGCAAGCCGATCCCCCGCAGGTTCGCGGTCGGGCTCGAGCACCGGCTCGACCGGCTGGAGAGCGCGGTGCGGGACGGTGGCGTGGGCGGCTGCAGGCAGGCCACGTCGCTCGAGAACCAGCTCCAGCAGATCGCCGACGCCGTTCCCCAGGACGTGGATGCCCAGGTCCGGGATGCGCTCCAGCGGAGCTTGGACCACCTGTTCGAGCTCCTCGCGCGCGAGTGCGAGGGCGTCGACCAGACCGAGACGGAGACGACTCCGACCGAGACGGAGACCGTTC
Source organism: uncultured Thermoleophilaceae bacterium (assembly GCA_963759625.1). Taxonomy (GTDB): domain Bacteria; phylum Actinomycetota; class Thermoleophilia; order Solirubrobacterales; family Thermoleophilaceae; genus JACVRW01. The sequence continues at coordinate 441,525 of CAVXAD010000004.1, forward strand.
CCACCGAGACCGAGACCGTTCCCACCGAGACCGTGACGACCCCCACGGAGACCACTCCCACCGAGACGGTGCCGACCGAGACCCAGCCGCCGCAGACAACGCCTGACGGCAACTCCGGCGGCGGTGGCGCCGGGCGTGCCCGGGGACGGCGGATGACCGTCCCCGCCGAAGTGGCCGGCCGCTACCGCATCGAGCGCAGGCTCGGAGCGGGCGGCATGTCCACCGTCTTCGAGGCGACCGACACCGTGCTCGAGCGCGCGGTGGCCGTGAAGCTGCTGGCCGAGCACCTGGCCGACGACGAGGCCTTCGTGGCCCGCTTCCGGCGCGAGGCGCTTGCGGCCGCCCGCCTGCAGCACCCGAACGTGGTGCAGGTCTTCGACTCAGGGCAGGATCTCGAGAGCCGGCGGCACTACATCGTGATGGAGTACGTGAACGGGCCGTCGTGCGCCGACCTGCTGCGAGAGCACAAGCGGCTGGGGGTCGAGGAGACCGTGGCGATCGTGCGCGACGCCTGCCACGGACTCGACTACGCGCACCGCGCCGGGGTCGTGCACCGCGACGTGAAGCCGGGAAACCTGCTCATCGCCGAGGAGGTGAACACCACGAAGCTCGCGGACTTCGGCATCGCCAAGGCCGCCGAGCTCACGCGGATCACCCAGGTCGGCTCCGTGCTCGGCACGGCCGCCTACCTCTCCCCCGAGCAGGCGCACGGGGAGGAGGCCGGGCCGGCGTCCGACATCTACTCGCTCGGGGTGTGCACCTACCAGTTCCTCACCGGGCGGCTCCCACACGAGTACACCTCGCTCACCGAGCTGGCGCTCAAGCAGCAGCAGGACCCGATCACGCCCATCACCGAGTTGCGGCCGGAGGTGCCGCCCGAGCTGGACCAGGCCGTGCGGCTGTGCCTCGAGCGCGAGGCCGGGTCGCGCTACGCCTCCGCGCTCCAGCTCGCGCAGGCGCTCGACGCTGGGCTGCTGGGCCAGTCCACCGACGTGACCCGGGCGCTCGCCGCCGCGGACACCGATGCCACGCGGGCGATGCGCAGTGGAGGACACCGGGGCCACTCGCGCCCTCCGCGGGCGATCCGCGCCGATCCCGCCTCAGCCGCCACGGCCGATTCCACCGCCGTCGGGTGCCCAGCGTCTTCGCGAGGAGGCGCCGCCGGCCCGCCGGGGCGGCAGGCGCCAGCTCGGGACCTTCCTCGCGCTTCTGGCGATCATCGCCGCGATCGTCGCGGTTGGGCTGGTGCTGCTGGCGTCGAGGCAGAACGAGGTTCAGCCGGTGGACGAGAACAACGTGCAGCAGCAGATCGACGGGATGCGCGACTTCATTCAGGAGCACTCGCGCTGAGGCTCGCGGCGTGCTCGGCGTAGCGGCCCGCCACGATCGCATCCCTCAGGCCGCGCATCAGCCCCTCCATGAAGGTCAGGTTGTGCAGGGTGATCAGCCGCGCCGCTGTGGGCTCACCGGCGCGTAGGAGGTAGTGCAGGTAGGCGCGTGTGTGCTCGCGGCAGGCCGGGCAGGCGCAGTCGGCGGCGATCGGCTCGCGGCTCGTGCGATGCGCGCTCTTCGTGAGGTCGAGCCGCCAGCGCCGCGCCGGGTCCTGGACGAGCGCGGTGCCGTGGCGGGCCAGGCGCGTGGGCGTGGCACAGTCGAAGAAGTCGATGCCCGCGCCCACCGCGTGGAGGATGTCGTCCACGTCGCCGATGCCGAGGAGGTGGCGCGGGCGCTCGTCGTCGAGGCCGCGCAACGACCACTCCACCACCTCGCGCATCTGCTCCTTCGAGCGCCCGAGCGAGCCGCCGATCGCGATCCCGTCGACCGCCGAGCCGTTCACATAGGACGTGGACTCGGCGCGCAGGTCCTCGTACACGCCGCCCTGCACGATGCCGAACAGGAGTTGGTGCTCGGGCGCGTTCGCGCCGTGCCACGCGATGCAGCGGTCGAGCCAGCGGTGCGTGCGCTCCATCGATCGCCGCCGTGTACTCGCGATCCACGTGGAAGGGCGTGCACTCGTCGAACGCCAGCGCGATGTCCGAGCCGAGCGCGGCCTGGATCTCCATCGAGGTCTCGGGCCCCATGAAGCGCTCCTCGCCCGCCAGGTAGGAGCGAAAGCGCACTCCCTCCTCCTCGATCGAGACGATCATCGACTTGCGCTCGCCGCGGCGCCGCTTGATCTCCTCGGCCACCGACCCGTGGCCCATCGAGAACACCTGGTAGCCGCCCGAGTCGGTCACGATCGCCCCGTCCCAGCCCATGAACTCGTGGAGGCCGCCGAGCTCGGCGATCAGCTCGTGCCCCGGCTGGATGAAGAGGTGGAAGGTGTTGCCCAGCACCATGCGGTAGCCGAGGCCGGCGACCTCGGACGACTGGAGCGTCTTGACGGTCGCCGTCGAGGCGAGCGGGACGAAGGCCGGCGTCCGCACCTCGCCGTGCGCCGTGCGAAGGACGCCCGCGCGCGCCGACCCGTCGCGGGCGTCGGTTGAGAAGGCGCCGCTCACACGAGCGAGCGACCCGTCATCGCCTCGGGTATCTGCTGCCCGAGGAGGTCCAGCACCGTGGGCGCCACGTCGGCGAGCACTCCGCCCTCCCTCACCCCCGCCACGTCCGCGGTCACCACGAGCGGCACCGGGTTCATCGAGTGGGCGGTGTTGGGACTGCCATCCGGGTTCAGCATGTGGTCGGCGTTGCCGTGGTCGGCGGTGACGATGCAGGCTCCCCCGCTGCCGTGAACAGCCTCCATGACCTGGCCGAGGCAGCCATCCACGGTCTCGATCGCCCGCACCGCGGCGGGGATGTCGCCGGTGTGGCCGACCATGTCGGGGTTCGCGAAGTTGATGACGCCGAAGCCGTAGGACCCCGCCTCCCAGCGCTCCACGAACGCCGCGGCCGCGGCCGCTGCGGACATCTCCGGCTTCTCGTCGTAGGTGGCCACGTCGCGCGCGGAATCCACCAGCGCGCGCTCCTCGCCGGGGTACGGGTCCTCCTCGCCGCCGTTGAAGAAGTAGGTCACGTGCGCGTACTTCTCGGTCTCCGCCACGTGCAGCTGGGCGATCCCGCGCTCGGCGAGCACGGAGGCGAGCGTGCATTCGGGCCGGGCCGGCGGAAACGCCACCGGATACTCCCAGTCCTCCTGGTAGCTCGTGAGCGTGGCGAGCGCCACGTGCGGCCGCTCGCCGCGGTCGAACTCCGCGAAGTCGTCCTCGCCGAGAGCCCTGGTGAGCTGGCGGGCCCGGTCGGGCCGGAAGTTGAAGAAGACCACGGCGTCGCCGTCGCGGATGCGGCCCTCGTCGCCCACCAGCGTGGGCTGGATGAACTCGTCGGTCTCGCCGCGGTCGTAGGCGGCCCGGACCGCCTCCTCGCCCGAGCCCGCGGCGGGCACGTCCGTCCGCCCGTGCACGAGCGCGTCCCAGGCGCGCTTCGTCCGGTCCCAGCGCCGGTCGCGGTCCATCGCGAAGTAGCGGCCCGTGACCGAGGCCACCCGCACCCCCTCCCAGGCGTCCACCTCGGCCAGATAGCCGGCGCCGGAGTCGGGGCTCGTGTCGCGGCCGTCGGTGAAGGCGTGCAGCACCGTGTCGGGCACCCGCTCACGCCCGGCCAGCTCCACGATCGCGCGCAGGTGATCCATGCTGGCGTGCACGCCGCCCGCGGACACCAGGCCGAGCAGGTGCAGGCGGCCGCTGCCCTCGCGCGCCGCGACGGCAGCGTGCCTGAGCGCCTCGTTCTCCAGGAACGAGCCATCTGCCACGGCCTCGCCGATGCGGGTGATGTCCTGCTTCACCACCGCGCCGGCGCCGAGGTTGAGGTGGCCCACCTCCGAGTTGCCCATCTGCCCCTCGGGCAGCCCAACCGCCGGGCCCCAGGCGGTGAGCGTCGCGTGCGGGTGCTCGGCCCAGAGCTCGTCGAACACCGGCGTGTCCGCCTGCTCCACCGCGTTGCCGGGCCCCGGCTCGGCCAGGCCCCAGCCGTCCAGCACCACGAGGCAGACGCTCGGGACAGGAGGCGCTCCGGGACCGGGCGCCGCGGTCATGGGGCCGCGGCGGTCACGATCTGCACGAGCGACGCGGGATCGAGGCTTGCGCCTCCCACGAGCGCCCCGTCCACGTCCGGCTGGACGAGGATCTCGGCGGCGTTCTCGGGCTTGACGCTGCCGCCGTAGAGCACCCGCGTGCGCTCCGCCGCCTCCTTGGAGCGGTCGCCCACGAGCGCCCGCACGAAGGCGATCGCCTCCTGGGCCTGCTCGGGCGTGGCCACGCGCCCCGTGCCCACCGCCCAAATCGGCTCGTAGGCGATCACCACCTCCGCCAGTCGCTCCTTCGGCACGTTCTCGAGGCCTTCCTGCACCTGGCTGCGCAGCTTGCGCTGGGTGTCGCCGCGCTCGCGCTCCTCCTCGGTCTCGCCCACGCAGAGGAGCGGCTGGAGGCCGGCCGCCAGCGCGGCCGGCACCTTCTCCTGGAGCGCGCGGTCGGTCTCGCAGTTGTACTGGCGACGCTCCGAATGCCCGAGCACCACGCCGTCCACGCCCAGCTCCGTCAGCATGGCCGCCGACACCTCGCCGGTGAAGGCGCCCTCCGGCTCATGGTGCATCGTCTGGGCGAGGACCATCACGCCGCTGCCCTCGAGCTTCGTCACGCACACGTCCAGCGCGGTGAAGGGAACGCAGACCCCCACGTCGGACGGGCGCACCCCGGCGTTCGGCAGCAGCTCGAGCAGCCGGTCGCAGTACTCGGAGGCCTGAGCGCGGGTTCCCCACATCTTCCAGTTCCCGGCCACGTACGGCCGGCGGTCCGCGCTAGGCATCGTCGAGCGCCTCCACGCCCGGCAGCTCGCGGCCCTCGAGCAGCTCCAGCGCCGCCCCGCCGCCCGTCGAGAGGTGGTCCACCCGGTCCGCCAGCCCGAACGAGGCGAGCGCCGCCGCCGAGTCGCCCCCGCCCACCACGGTCGTGCCCTCCGCCGCCGCCACGGACTCCGCCACGGCGCGGGTGCCGGCGGCGAACGGCTCGAGCTCGAAGGCTCCCATCGGGCCGTTCCAGAACACGGTGCCGGCGCGCTCGAGCACGGCGGCGTAGGCGGCGATGGTGCGCGGGCCGACGTCGAGGCCCATCCAGCCGCCGGGCACCTCGATGCCGTCGAGCTGCCGTACCTCGGCGTCGGCGCCGAAGCGGTCGCCGAGCACGAGGTCCACCGGCAGCAGCAGCCGGCAGTTGCTCGCCTCCGACTTGGCGAGCGCGGCCCGCGCCAGCTCCACCCCCTCCTCCTCGACGAGCGAGTCGCCGGTGGACCGGCCCTGGGCCCTGAAGAAGCTGAAGCACATGGCGCCGCCTACGAGCAGGCTGTCGGCGGTGTCGAGGAAGCGGTCTATCAGCGCCACCTTGTCGGTCACCTTGGCCCCGCCCAGCACCACCACGAGCGGGCGCTCCGGCTGCTCCACGAGCGTGCGCAGCGTCACCACCTCGCGCTCCAGCAGCAGGCCGGACACGGCCGGGCTGAGCAGCTCGGCCACGCCGGCCGTGGACGCGTGGGCGCGGTGGGCGGCGCCGAAGGCGTCGTTCACATAGGCCTCGGCCAGGGCTGCCAGCTCAGCCGCCAGGGCGGGATCGTTCTTCGTCTCCCCCGGCTCCCAGCGTGTGTTCTCGAGCACGAGCACCTCGCCGGGCCCGAGCGCCTCGGCCATCCGCGTTGCCTCGGGGCCCACCACCTCGGGCGCCTGCGCCACCGGGGCTTCGATCAACTCGCCGAGCCGGTCGGACACCGGCCGCAGGGAGGTCTCCGGCTCGCGCTCCTTCGGCCGGCCGAGGTGCGAGCAGAGCACGAGCCGCGCGCCCCGCTCGAGGAGCAGCTCGATCGTCGGCAGGGCGGCGCGGATCCGAGCGTCGTCCGTGACCCGGCCGCCGTCCAGCGGAACGTTGAAGTCCACGCGCGCGAGCACCGGCGTGCCCGCGTCGAGCTCGAGGTCCCGGACGGTGCGCTTCCCGAGCCCCGAGACGGCCCTAGGCAACCGGCGCCCCTGCGAGGACGCGCTGGGCCAGGTCGACCACCCGGTTCGAGTACCCCCACTCGTTGTCGTACCAGGCCACCACCTTGACCATCCGGGAGTCGACGATCATGGTCAGCTGGGAGTCGAAGACGGAGGAGTAGGGCGACGACACGACGTCGGTCGACACGATCGGGTCCTCGGTGTACTTGAGGATGCCTTCGAAGCGGCCCGCGTCGGCGCGCTCCGAGAAGGCGGCGTTGATCTCCTCGGCGGTGGTCTCGCGGCTCACCTGGCAGACGAGGTCCACCACGGAGCCGGTGATCACCGGCGCCCTGACGGAGATGCCGTTGAGCTTGCCGTCCAGCTCCGGGATCACGACCCCGATCGCCTTGGCGGCGCCGGTGGACGTGGGAATCAGGTTGACCGCGGCGGCGCGGGCGCGGCGGAGGTCCTTGTGCGGTGCGTCCTGCAGGCGCTGATCCGCCGTGTAGGCGTGGATCGTGGTCATGATCCCGCGCTCGATCCCCACCGTGTCGTGCAGGACCCGCGCCACCGGGCCGAGGCAGTTCGTGGTGCAGGACGCGTTCGAGATCACGTGGTGGCTCTCGACGTCGTAGGCGTCGTCGTTCACGCCCAGCACGAGCGTCACGTCCGGCTCCGTGGCCGGCGCCGAGATGATCACCTTCTTCGCGCCCGCCTCGAGGTGCTTCGCGGCGTCCTGGCGCTTCGTGAACAGGCCGGTGGACTCGATCACCACGTCCGCGCCGGCGTCGCTCCAGGGGAGGGCGGCGGGGTCTCGCTCCTCGAACACCCGCAGCTCCTTGCCGTCGACCACGAGGCCGTCGGCGGTCGCCTCCACGTCTCCCGGGAAGGGCCCGAGGATCGAGTCGTACTTGAGGAGGTGAGCGAGGGTCTCGTTGTCGGTGATGTCGTTGACACCGACCCATTCGATGTCGGCGCCACGGGCGTGCGCGGCCCTGAACACGTTGCGGCCGATGCGGCCGAAGCCGTTGATGCCTGCCCGCAAGGGCATATGTGCCGCTCCTTTCAGCTGGCTGTCCCCGGGTGCGACGGCCCCGGGCTCACGCCCGAGCAGCGCTGAGCGGCTCGAACAGGGGCGAATGTACCGAACGTCCTTCTCCCCCGCGCCGGAGTCGGCACCCGAGCCTCGAGCGGCCTATACCGACCTGTACCACGGGTGCCGCGCTCAGGGCCTGCGCGGCGGCTTGTCCACGTCGCGGTGAACCACGTCCACGAGCAGGTCCTCGCGGCCCGCGTAGATACTCGCGAGGTGCTCGGCGATGACCACCGAGCGGTGCCGGCCCCCGGTGCAGCCGATGCAGACCGTGAGGTGCGACTTGCCCTCCTGGTCATACGCAGGCAGCAGGTAGTCGAGCAGCGGCACGAGCCGGTCGTAGAAGTCACCGATGCCCTTCGAGCGCTCCACGTAGTCGATCACCGCCTCGTCGAGCCCGGTGAGGTCGCGGAGGTCGGACTCGTAGTGCGGGTTCGGGAGGAAGCGAACGTCGAACGTGAGATCGGCGTCCCGCGGGCTGCCGTGCTTGAAGCCGAAGGTCATGAACGTGACGGCGAGCCTGCCCACCCCGCCGGGCGTGAGCATCTTGTCGGCCACCACCTTCCGCAGCCGCGACGCCGACAGGTCGCTGGTGTCGATCGACACGTCCGCACGCTCCTTGAGCGGGGCCAGCAGCGACCGCTCGAGGCTGATCGCCCGCTCGACGCTCCCGCCGTCGGCGAGCGGATGCCGGCGGCGCGTCTCCTTGAAGCGGTTGATCAGCGTGTCCTCCGCGGCCTCCAGATAGAGGAGCCGGTAGGGCACGCCGCGGTTCTCGAGGTCGTCGACCACGCGGACCAGCCCGTCGAAGTACTCGCCACCGCGCACGTCCGAGGCCACCGCCGCGCGCTCGACCTTGCTGCCCTCGTGGCCGAAGAGATCGGCCAGCGAGCCGATCATCTCGGGCGGCAGGTTGTCGACGCAGAAGTACCCGGCGTCCTCGAAGGTCGCCATCGCCTGCGACTTGCCCGCCCCCGAGAACCCCGTGATGACGACGAAGTCCTCCAGACGCCCCTTGTCGTTTTTCGTCATCGAACCTTGTGCACGTATTCGTGGACCTCGCGCGCGACCTTACCCGGCAGTCCGGGCACGGCCTCGAGCTCCTCGCGACTCGCCTCGAGGAAGCGCTCCGGCGAGCCGAAGTGATGCAGGATGCTGCGCTTGCGCGCCGGCCCGACGCCGGGCAGCCCGTCGAGGATGGAGCGGGTCATCGCGCGGTCGCGGCGACCGCGGTGGAACTCGATCGCGAAGCGGTGCGCCTCGTCGCGCACGCGCTGGAGCAGCTGCAGCTCGGGCGTGTCGTGCGGGAGCATGAGCGGCGCTCCGCGCCCGGGCAGGAACACCTCCTCCACCCGCTTCGCGAGGCTCACCACCGTCACGCCGAGATCGCGGAACGGGCCCAGCTCGGACAGCCCGGCGGAGAGCTGCCCCTTTCCGCCGTCGATGACGATGAGCGCGGGCACTGAGGCAAAGCTCTCATCGAACTCCGGATCGTGCGGCGATCGCTCACGCTGGGCCACGAACTGGGCCATGCGCCGCGAGAGGACCTCGCCCATCGCCGCGAAGTCGTCCTGCACCGAGCCGCGGATCCCGAAGCGCCGGTAGTCCGACTTCTTCGGCGCGCCGCCCTCGAACGCGACCATGGAGGCGACGGTGTGGTCGCCCATCAGGTTCGAGATGTCGAAGCACTCGATCCGCATCGGGATCGTCTCCATGCCGAGCGCCCGCTGGAGCCCGTCGAGCGCCTCGATGCGCTGGCTGCGGCGGCGCTCCGAGCGGAGCCGGTCCTGGTCGAGGGCAAAGCGCGCGTTGCGCTCGGCCAGCTCGAAGATCCGCCGCTTGTCGCCGCGCTCCGCGTGCCGCACCTCCACCGGCGCGCCGCGCCGCTCCGCCAGCGCCTCGGCAAGCGTGTCCTGGTCCTGGACCGCGGGCGGCACGATCACCTGCGGCGGCACCGAGAGCGCGCTGGCGTAGTACTGGAGCACGAACTCCTCGGCCACCTCGCCCTCGTCGCGGCGCGCGGCGTTCTCGAGGTAGAAGCTCTGCCGGTCCGCAAGCACGCCATCGCGCACCTGGAACACCTGCGCGTTCGCGTCCGTGTCCTCCGCGGCCACGGCCACCGCGTCGAAGGTGCCCATCGTCTCGTTGGAGATCCGCTGCCGCTCGAGCAGCGAGCGCACCGCCTTCAGCCGGTTGCGCAGGTTGGCCGCCTCCTCGAACTCCTGCGCGTCCGAGGCGCGCTGCATCCCCTGCTCGAGGCTGCGCTCGATGTGCCGGTAGCGCCCAGAGAGGAAGTCGATGATCGAGTCGATGCTCGCCCGGTACTCCTCCTTCGAGATGTAGCCGACGCAGGGAGCCCCGCAGCGCTTGAGGTGATAGTCGAGGCACGGGCTCCCCGACGCACGGCCCGGCTCCGGCCCGTCGCACGTGCGGTGCTGGAAGATCTTGCCCAGGAGGTCGAGCGTCTCGCGCACGCGCTTGGCGTTGCTGAACGGACCGAAGTAGGCGCGGTTGCGGCGATGGCGCTCGCGCGTGAAGTACACACGCGGGAAGTCCTCGTCCAGCGAGATGGCGATGTAGGGATAGGACTTGTCGTCGCGCAGGCGGACGTTGAAGAGCGGCCGGTGCTGCCTGATGAAGCGCTGCTCGGCGAGGAGCGCCTCGGCCTCCGTCTCGGTGGCGATGAAGTCCACCTCGGCGATCTGGGCGACCATGTCCAGCGACCCGCGCGCCCCTCCGGGCTTCGCGAAGTGGCCCGCCACGCGCTTGCGGATCGACGCGGCCTTGCCGACGTAGATGACCTTGCCGGCGGCGTCCTTGAAGAAGTAGACGCCGGGGGAATCCGGGAGGGTCTTGCGCTGGTCGCTGAGGGCGGTGGACATGCGTGTTCGAGGATAGGCACGCGCTCGGGCGGGGTTGGTTGGGCTCGTCGCGCGTGCCGGTTCCGGACCTGCTCGCTCGTTCCGAGCTCGTTCGCTCGCCTTCGCTCGCTCTGGCACGGTCCGGTCCCGCCACGCGCGCCGAGCCCTCTCCATGGCCGCTACGGGACGCTCTTCGCCCTCCCGATTTGGGTTTGAGCGGGCGCGGTGGGCTCAGACGAGGGCGCGGCCCACGGACTCGGCCACGCAGCAGGGCTTCTCGCTGCCCTCGACCTCGAGGGTGAACTTGGTGGCCACCTGCCACCAGCCGTCGCCCACCTCGTCGACCGAGACCACCTCCGAGCTCGCGCGCACGCGCGCGCCCGCCGGGACGGGCGCGGGGAAGCGGACCTTGTTCCAGCCGTAGTTCACGCCGAGCCGGAAGCCCGTGGACTGGACGAGGTCCCTGCGGAACCCGTCGATCAGCGAGAGCGTCAGGTTGCCGTGGGCGATGGTGGTCCCGAACGGGCTCTCCGTCTTCGCCCGCTCCACGTCCACGTGGATCCACTGGTCGTCGCCGGAGAGCTCGGCGAACGTGTCGATCATCTCCTGGGTGACCGTGCGCCACTCGGTGGGCCCCACGCTCTCGCCGAGCAGGCCCTGCAGCTCCTCGATGCCCTCGACCGTGATCGCCACGGCGCGGCAGACTAGCGGGCCGTGAACGCGCTGCCTAGCCCTCGCGGGCAGAATGCGCGCACCGCAACCGTCAGGAGCAGCGCTTGGACTTCCAGGAGATCCGATACGAGGTCGACGACCACGTGGCCACGCTCACGCTCGACCGGCCGGAGCGGCTGAACGCCTACACGCGCGTCATGCACGAGGAGCTGATCCAGGCGTTCGACCTGGCCGACGCGGACGACGACGTGCGCGTGGTGATCGTGACCGGCGCGGGACGCGGATTCTGCGCGGGCGCCGACCTGGAGCGCGGTGGCGAGACCTTCGACTGGCGCGAGCGGCAGGCGCGCGGGGAGATGGCAGAGGACAGCGGCGCGGACGTGCCGCGCGACGGCGGCGGCATCCTCACGCTGCGCATCTTCCGGAGCACCAAGCCGGTGATCGCGGCGATCAACGGCCCGGCGGTGGGCGTGGGCATCACGATGACGCTGCCGATGGACGTCCGCATGGCGGTGGAGGGGGCCAAGATCGGATTCGTCTTCGCCCGCCGCGGCATCGTGCCCGAGGCCTGCTCGAGCTGGTTCCTCCCGCGCGTCGTCGGAATCTCGCAGGCGATGGAGTGGGTCGCGACCGGACGCGTGTTCAGCGCCGAGGAGGCGCTGGCCGGCGGTCTCGTGCGCAGCGTGCATCCGGCGGACGAGCTGCTGCCCGGCGGCTCGCTCGCTCGCTGCCGAGATCGCGGAGAACGCGGCGCCGGTGTCCGTGGCGGTCGCGCGCCGGCTCATGTGGACGATGCTCGGTGCGAGCCACCCGATGGAGGCCCACCGGGCCGACTCACGGGCGATGTTCGCGCGCGGTCAGTCGGCGGACGCGCGCGAGGGGATCGCCGCCTTCCTGGAGAAGCGCGCGGCCGAGTTCCCGGACCGCGTGAGCGCGGGGCTGCCGGACATCCTCCCCGAGTGGGAGGAGCCGGAGTTCCGCTAGCCGCGCGCTAGCGGTACTCGCGCGGCGGGACCACGTCGGGCGCCGCGGCCCTGGTGCGACGCCGGTCGGCCCAGATCAGCTGTTCCAACAGGGAGATGACCAGCGCCAGCACTCCTACGACCATCAGGATCACGCCGGCGGTCTGGATGTCCACGCCGGCGACGGTGGCGGTGACGGCGAACTTGAGAATCGCCCCGACCGCGATCAGGAATATCGATGTTCCTATGTACATGGCTTACTGGTTCCCCTCGGCCGCACTCGCAAACTCCCAAACCGGGCGGGCGGGGTATTTCGGCGAATGTACGAGGCCGGTGAGGGCGCACCGGCGGCTTCACCGGGTCGACTTCACCGGCCGAGGAGATGGTGCGCACAGGGCCCCGAGGCCCGGCTGGTTTGAGGCTGTGGGGTCCGCCGTTGGGCGGATCCCAAAGCTGGAGCCGGGGTGCGTCCCAAGGGGATCTCGACGACGCCCTCGGAGCCCGTGCGCTATGTCCAAGCTACGCCAGCCCGGCCCAAACGCGCCAGCTGAAAAAAGGCCGAATCGGTCACTCCACGAGCCTGACCTCGAAGGTCGCGGCCGCCGGCAGCAGGCCCGCTCCGCCGAGCAGCCCGAGGATCCTCGCCACGTACGCGCGCGTCTCCGCGTAGGGCGGAACGCCGCCGTAGCGCTCCACCGCTCCGGCCCCGGCGTTGTACGCCGCGAGCGCCAGCGCCACCTTGCCGCCGAAGCGCTTCAGGAGATCGCTCATCAGGTGCGCCTGTGCGTCGATAGCCGCGACCGGATCGAGCGGATCGGCCAGCCCGTACGCGTCCGCGGTGCCGGGCATGAACTGCGCGATGCCGCGCGCCCCCGCGGCGCTCTCGGCGAACGGGTTGAAGCCGGACTCCGCGTAGAGCTGTGCTGCCAGTAGCTCCATCGGCACGTTCCAGCGCAACGCGGCCCGCGCGATCGGATCCTGGAAGCGCGGCGGCACGAACGACGGTAGGCGGTGCTGGATGCGCCCGTGGTCGCCGCCGGGCGGCTCCCAGGAGCCGCGCTCGTACTGGGCGGGGTGCTCGCGGTCGCGCGGGTTCGCGCCATAGCCGTAGTGCCAGGGCTCCCAGGCGTAGCGGTGGATGAAGCCGAATGGGCGGGCGTTGGCGGCGAGCCAGGCGTAGGCGGCCGGGCGGGCCGAGGTCGAGCTCGGTGGCGTAGCGGTGCAGGCTGGTGCCGGGCGGCGCCACCCACTTCGGGTTGGGGTTCGCGGCGAACAGGCGCGCCTGCTCGGCGTCGGAGCGGAAGGCGCTCGTGATCGACAGGTAGACCCCGTCGCGGCGGGCGGCGGCGGCCATGCGGTCGAAGGCGGCGGCCACGTCGGGGCGCATGCCCTTGCCCATCCGGTAGGCCAGCGGGCCGTCGTAGCCGCCGCCGCTGGCCTGGGCCGGCCCGTCGAGGCCGGCGTCGCTCGACGGGGCCAGCTCGGCCGTCGCCCGCGCGCGCACCGCGACGCTGCGGCCGCGGCGCCTGCCATCGACGCGCACGCGCACGCTGCCGCGGGCGATCACCTCCACGCGCGTGGGCGCGAACGAACCGCCCGGGAAACGCACGTCCGCCGCCCGCAGCTCTACGCCGTTGCTGCGCCCGGCGCGCAGCGCCGTGGCCCGCGCCCGCGCCAGATAGTCCGACAGCGACAGGTGGCGCGGGTTCGGCGCCCCACCCTCGAGCCGCGCCGGCTCGAACAGACGCGGATAGGCGTCGCGCATCGCCAGCGCCGCCGACATCGCCGCCAGGTCGGCCGCGCGCTGGTGGCGGCCCTTCGCGCCGAGCGCCTGGCCGAACGCGAACAGCACACCCAGACCGAGCAGCAACGCCGCCACCACACCCAGCAACAGCAGCGCCGCCTGCCCACGCTCGCCCCGCCGACCGACCCCCCAAGACGCCCCCGAAACCATGGACCGGCACGCTCGCCCACACCCCCACACCACTCAACACCCAAACGCAACAAACCCGCCACCAGCACGTCACGAACCCGCGCTGCGCCGGCCGGGTGGGCGACTCTCGCAATCCGGCGGCGTGACTCCGGTTCGAAATGCGCGCGCTATTGAGTGTCGGAGCCGGGTCGGGCTTCCGGTCAGGTCCTCCGGGCCCTCACTGCGAAGGGAGCGCGAGGCTCGCCCGGCCGACGGCCACGATTCGGCTCCGGTCGCGTTCCGACGCGATTTCTACGTCGACGACCGCGCGCGTCCGTCCGGCGCGGATGCAGCGCGCGGTGACCTGGTGAGGCTCGTCACGAGCCAGCCGCAGAGCCTCGAGCTGAATGCCGACCACGAGCCAGTCCTTCCTCTGCGACGCGCTTGCTGCCGCATACCACGCCGCCGTGTCAACGCATGTCGCCAGCGTGCCGCCGTGGAGGTAGCTGAGCTCGTCGTCCTCGACGACCCCAACCTCTCTCGGCTCCAAGCGCAGCGTGACCACGTCGTTCTCGGCGCTGGCCAGTGTCAGCCCAAGCGACTCGTCGAGCTTTGAAGCGACTGTCGGCAGGTCCATGCGTCAATGCTCCTCGATCGAAACTGAATCTCGCTCGTCCCTCCCAGATCCGAAGCAGGCGTCTCGGCCCGCAAACAACCGAGCTGGCTGGGATACTCCGCCGTGCGTCTTGCCCGTTGGATCGAGAGGGGGACGGGATGGCTCGCAGCAGAGAGTGGCTGGTGCCGCTCACCGGGGTGGGATTCGTCCTGCTGGGGATCGTCAGCTTCATCGTCGGGGGTGAACCCAAGAGCGCGGATGAGCCAGTGGGCGAGATCGTCGGCTTACTACGTCGACAACAAGGACTCGATCCAGGCGGCTGCCTTCATCGGGGTTGCCGCGACTCTCCTCCTTGTCTTCTTCGGTGCGTACCTGCGCAGGGTCCTGCGCGCGGCGGCGCCCGAGGGAGAAATCCTTTCGCTGGTCTCGTTCCTGGGCCTGGTCGTCGTCGCCGTCAGTTTCGCCATCGATACCACCATCTTGATTGCCCTCAGCGAAGCGGCCGACGACATCGATCCGGTCGCAGTCCAGGCTCTCCAGGCGCTGTGGGACAACGACTTCGTGCCGCTGGTGCTCGGCGTGCTCATGTTCCTGTGGGCCACCGGGCTTGCCGTGATCCGCACCGGAGCGCTGCCCAAGTGGCTCGGCTGGGTGATGGTCGTGCTCGGAGTCCTCGCCCTTACGCCGATCGGCTTCGTTGCGGCGATCGGCGCGGCCGTCCTGGTCCTCGTGATCAGCATCCTCCTGTCGGTACGGGCCCGCTCCGCACCCGCAACTGGGTAACGCTCGCCGAGACCGCCCAGCTCCCCGTAGAGCTCGGCTTCACCACCACTTGCGCTCGAGCGCGCGGTCGCTGCCGTCCGTTTCGTTGAGCGCGTCGAGCGCCGCCATGTCCTCATCGGACAGCGCGAAGTCGAAGATCTGGGCGTTCTCCTCGATTCGCTCGCGGTGCGTCGACTTCGGGATGACGACGAGATCCAGCTGCACACACCAGCGCAGAAGCACCTGGGCCGGCGTGCGCCCCACCCGCTCGGCGATCCGGCGCACGCGCTCGTCCGAGAGATGCTGGCCGGTGCCGAGCGGGCTGTAGGCCTCGAGCGCCACTCCGCGCTCATCGCACGCCTCGAGGAGCTTGCGCCGGTACTTGAACGGGCTGAACTGCACCTGGTTCACGACCGGCCGGGTCTCGGCCACGGACATCAGCTCGTCGAGCTCGCCAACGCTGAAGTTCGAGACTCCGATCGAGCGCGCATAGCCGCGCTCATGCGCACGTTCCATTCCAGGCCAGGCCCAGGTCGGCCCGGCCTGCGGCCAGTGAATGATGTAGAGGTCCACCTGGTCGACGCCCAGCCGTTCCAGGCTCCCCTGCGCCTCGGCCTCCGGGTCCTCCCGCGCGGGATAGAACTTGGTCGTGATGAAGACCTCCTCGCGCGGCACGCCGCTGTCGCGTAGCGCGCGGCCGACGCTCTCCTCGTTGCCATAGGCCTGCGCAGTGTCGACGTGGCGGTAGCCGAGCTCAAGCGCCCAGCGAACAGCGTTCTCGCACTCCGGCCCGTTCGGCACCTGCCAAACCCCCAGGCCGAGAAGGGGAATCTCGTTGCCGTCGGCGAGCACGCGCGCCCGTCCGTCCGCCGTCACTGCTCCGGCTGTCATGGGCGAACTCCTCGTCTCGGGGAAGCGCAACCTCGATCTTACGCCGGGCGTATGTCTGCCGGCTGCCACGAGCGCGAGTCGGTCGTGACGCCGCTGAGAGCCTGAAGTCGGCCATATCAGGAGGCCAACGGCGCCTCAGTCGCGGCCGAGACCGGCGGCCCGGAGGCGCGCTAGCGTCAGACCGCGCACAATCGATTTCGGGGAGAGAACAGTGGATTTGAACAGGATGTTCCGCAGGGCCAAGAAAGTCGTGGATGACCGAGGCGGCACGGACGCGCTGAAGAAGGACGCCCAGGAGCTTGCCTCCGTCGCCAAGGGCAAGGGCAGCGCGGCCGACAAGGCGAAGGCCGCCGCGGACGCCATCAAGGACCCCGGCGCACCCGGCGGGGAACACCGCAAGAACCCCAAGTAGGGCCGACCCTTGGCCAACTTTGCACTCGTCCTGGTCCACGGCCCGGGCTGGGAGCCGTCGCGCGGTATTCGGGAGCAGCGTCGCTGGACCGAGCACGCCGAGTTCATGGACGGCTTGGTCGCCGACGGGTTCATCCTGCTGGGCGGCCCGCTTGGTGAGGGACAGCAGACGCTGCACCTCGTCGAAGCAGCCGACGAGGACGAAGTCCGCCTACGCCTCGCCGAGGACCCCTGGGCTCATGACCGTCTACTCGAGGTCGGCTCGATCCAGCCCTGGGCGCTGTGGCTCGACTTCCGAGGGGGGCATGACCACCGGCGAGCGAGACCAAGCCAGTAAACGGGCGTCCGCCCGGTGGCGGGGGATGCTCGTTGCGGCCGGGCGCGCGCGCTGGCATGATCCGGGCTCGCCCGCCGCTCGATCCTTGGAGGAGAGATCTTGATGCGTTCGTGGACCTTCCGCGGCCTGTTCGTCGTTGTCCTCGCCTTGCTGCTCGCAGCGCCGCCGGCCGGCGCTCACGGACGGGGGTACCACCACTCCTACAGGCAGTTCACGCCGATGATCTTCGTCCACGGCGGCGCCGGGTCGGGCGCCCAGTTCGAGTCCCAGGCGCTGCGCTTCACGAGCAACGGCTATCCGCAGAAGTTCATCAAGGTGCTCGAGTACGACTCGCTCTTCGGCGTGAACACCCGCGAGCAGGTGCTCGCCAACCTGGACGCGCTGATCGCCCAGCTGAAGGCGAGCACGGGCCGCGACAAGGTCGACGTGCTGGGCCACTCGCTCGGCACGACACTGATGCACGAGTACCTGGCCACACCGGCACGTGCCGCGAACGTCCGCCGCTACGTGAACATCGACGGCCGCACGGCCGCGACCCCGCCCGGCGGCGTCCCGACGCTTGCGATCTGGGCTGGGCGCGGCACGGCCGGTCGCGAGATCACGGGCGCACAGAACGTCACGATCCCGAACCAGACGCATGTGCAGGTGGCGACGTCGGCCGAGTCGTTCCGCCCGATCTACGAGTTCTTCACCGGCCACCGCCCGCGCCACGACATCACACCCGAGCGCTCGATCACCCTCTCGGGTCGCGCCCAGCTGTTCCCACAGAACACCGGCGTCGGCGACCGGACGCTCGAGGTCTGGGAGGTCTCCGGCCGGACCGGGCAGCGCAAGTGGAAGCGCCCGCTCGCACGGCTCGACATCGCCGACGACGGCTCATGGGGACCCGTCTGGGGGATCCGCCCTGACGCGCACTACGAGTTCGCGCTGCTGAAAGAGGGCCAGAACACCCACCACCTCTACTTCGAACCGTTCGTGCGCAGCAGCCACCTGGTGCGGCTGCTCACGTCCGAGCCAAATGGCGGGGTCAACCTCCTGATCGAGCGCAGCCCGAACCACTCGGCATTCACGATCGTCCGCTACAAGGAATTCTGGGGCGACCAAGGGGCCGAGAACGACGCGCTCTACCTGAACGGCACGAACGTGATCAACGCCGCCACGGCACCGATCACAAAGCGCGCGATAGGGATGTTCGCCTTCGACGCCGGCTCGGACGCGGTCTCGAACGTGAGCACCCCGCTGCCGCTCATCTTCTCGGTGCCGTTCCTGAGCGGCGTGGACCTGTTCGTGCCGGCCACCGCAACCGCCACGGGCACGAGCTCGGTGGCGCTGCGGTCCCGCGGCGCCGGCCCGCTCCGGGTCGTCAACGTCCCCGACTTCCCCTCCTCTACAGACTCGATCTCAGTGAACCTGAACGACTACGACCCGGTGTGGCCGCGCCACCACTGGTGGCGCTAGCCACGGGCCCCGGCTCAGGCGGCGCAGACCGCGAACACGCCGAACTGGCGGTTGGTCCCGAAGTTGCTTACAGCGTCGGCCTCGAACCTCGTACCGGCGGTAGTGATGGCGGTGCGGTAGATGGTGACGCTGGGCCCGCCGTCCGGTTGCGAGAAGTTGCCCCCGAGGACGCGCTCGCCGGTCGGGCACGTCACCGTCGCGGTGCCGTAGCCGCCCGCGCTGGGAATCGTGGTCAGGCTGCCGGTGACGACGTGCGCCCCGGAGACTCCCGAGGGGCCCGCTGCCCCGGCCACCCCCGCCGCGCCCTGGGGCCCCTGGGGTCCCTGGGCGTCCCTGCGCGCCCTGGCCACCGCGAGGGCCGGCACGGAGCAGGCCCGCCTTGAGGTCAGCCGGGGTGAGGCTTCCGTCCTTCACCTTGGCGGCGGTCACGGCTCCCTTCTTGATTTGCTTGGGGCCGACGCTGTTCGCGGGCAGCACAACCGCCGCGTAGCTAACACCGCCCAGCGCGAGGAACAGCGCCATCGAGGATGCGACATTGGCGTAGGTGAGCTGTGGCCGAAGCTTGCCGAGCATGGTTCTCTATCGGCAGCTCGAGCGATCGCAAGAGCCCAACGCGACTGGTGGGCCGGGATCCCTGACGCCCGCCAGGTTCGCTAGAAGTCGGTAGATGGCTCAAGTAACCGTCACACCGCCCTCACGCTTTGTCCGGCTCGCCCGGCTGTGCAACCGGCACCGCTGGCGCACGTTCGGCGTCTGGCTGCTGGCCCTGATCCTGATCCAGGTCGTGGCCGCGAGCGTCGGCGTCAAGGAGATCTCGAGCTTCCGGCTGCCCGGCACCGAGAGCCAGCGCGCGTACGACCTTCTGGCCGACCACTTCCCCGCCGCCAAGGGCGACACCGACCAGATCGTCTACAAGGCGCGCAGCGGCTCGCTCGAGGACGCCGCCAATCGGGCGCGGATCGAGTCCTCGCTCAAGAAGGTCCGCGCGCAGAAGGACGTGGCCAGCGTTGCGAGCCCGTTCGGCGAGGGCGGCCGCCTGACGCAGGACGGCCGGATCGGGGTCGCCACGCTCAACTACAAGGAGAGCACGAACGACATCGAGCCCGGCGACCTCGAGGACGTCCAGAAGGCGGCGTTCACCGCCCGCAGCGACTCGCTCCAGGTCGAGCACGGCGGTCCCGGCGCCGAGATCGTTCGCTTCGAAAACAGCCAGGGGCCCTCGGAGGGCGTCGGCATCTTCGCCGCGGCGATCGTGCTCCTGTTCACGTTCGGATCGCTGGTGGCGGCGGCCCTCCCGCTGATCGCGACGCTGCTCGCGCTCGGCTGCGCGCTGGGCGTGATCACCCTGCTCAGCCACGTCGTCGACACGCCGGACTTCGCGGCCCAGCTCGCGTCCCTGATCGGGCTGGGCGTGGGCATCGACTACTCGCTGTTCGTGGTCACCCGCTTCAGGTCCGAGTGCAGGGCGGGGTGCGCGCGCGAGCTGGCGATCGAGAACGCGATCGACAAGGCGGGCCGCACCGTGATGTTCGCCGCGATCACGGTGGTGATCGCCCTGCTCGGGCTGCTGCTCCTCGGCCTGAACTTCATGCACGGCGTCGCGCTCGGCGCGGCCGCGGCGGTGCTCGCCGTGATGCTCTCGGCGCTCACGATCATCCCCGCGCTGATCGGGGGCTCGGGCCTGTTCATGGAAGGCGTGCTCGTCGAATTCGACCGGCGCGGGGGCTTCCGCTTCTGGGGCATGAAGCGCCGCATCCACATCCCCGGCCAGGCCTGGCGGGCCCGGCGAGCGGAGAAGCGCGAGCGCCGCTGGGCCGAGGCCTCCGGCTGGGCGCGCTGGACGCGCGGCGTGCAGCGCCGTCCGTGGCTGGCCGCGGGCGCCGCGCTCGTGGTGCTGCTCGGCCTGGCGATCCCGGCCCTGAGCCTGCGGCTCGGCTCGAGCGACGCGGGCGTGGACCCAGAGGGCACCACCACGCGCAAGGCCTATGACCTGATCGCCGATGGCTTCGGGGCGGGCACGAACGGCACGTTCCTGCTGGTCGCCGAGCTGGGCCAGAAGGGCGACAAGGCCGCGGCTCAGCAGGTGGCCGACGCGGTCAAGGGCGACGACGACTTCACGTTCGTCGCGGCGCCCGCGATCTCGCCGGACGGACAGGTGGCCACGATCACCGCCTACCCGAGGACCGGGCCGCAGGACGAGAAGACCACCGACACGCTCGACCGGCTGCGCGACGACGTCCTGCCGGCGGTGGAGAGGAGCACCGACACGACCGTCGAGGTGGGCGGCTTCACCGCGTCCAACGAAGACTTCTCGAGCGTGGTGGCCGGCAAGCTCCCGCTGTTCATCGGCGTGGTGGTGCTCCTGAGCGCGCTGCTGCTGCTCGTGGTGTTCCGCTCGGTGGTGATCCCGATCAAGGCGGCGATCATGAACCTGCTCTCGATCGGCGCCGCGCTGGGCTTCGTGACGCTGATCTTCCAGGAGGGCCACGGGGCCGATCTGCTCGGGATCGGCACCGGCCCGATCGAATCGTTCGTGCCGGTGCTGATGTTCGCGATCGTCTTCGGCCTCAGCATGGACTACGAGGTCTTCCTGATGTCGCGCGTGCACGAGGAGTGGGAGGCCACCCGTGACGCCTCGGCGGCCGTCGGCCGCGGGCTCCAGACCACCGGTCGCGTGATCACCGCGGCGGCCTCGATCATGATCGTCGTGTTCGGCTCGTTCGCGCTCGGCGACGACCGCGTGATCAAGCTGTTCGGGATCGGCCTGGCCAGCGCCGTCTTCTTCGACGCCGTGATAATCCGCTGCCTGCTGGTGCCGGCGATCATGGAGCTGCTCGGCCGCAGGGCCTGGTGGCTCCCGTCCTGGCTCGACCGCCGTCTGCCGCGGATCGCGATCGAGTCGGCCGACGCCGTCCACGCGCCCGAGCCGGAGCCCGGGCGCGCCTAGCGACCAGCGGTGGTGGTGTCAGCCGATTCGGATGAGCTTCTTGTTCACGAACTCGTCCGCGCCGTAGGTACCCAGCTCGCGGCCGAAACCGGATCGCTTCGTCCCGCCGAACGGGAGCTCTGCGGAGTCAGCGCCGACGAGGTTCACGTAGACCATCCCGGCGTCGATCTGGTCCGCGACGCGCTCCGCCTGCTGAGCGTCCGTCGTCATGAGGTACGAGCCCAGCCCGAACGGCGTGTCGTTGGCCAGCTTCACCGCCTCATCCTCTGACGCGACGCGATACACCTGCGCGACGGGGCCGAAGAGCTCCTCGCGGTAGGCATCGTTGTCAGGCTCGATGTCGGTCAGGACGGTCGGCTCGAAGAAGTTGCCGTCGCGCGTGCCGCCCGCGACGAGCTTCGCCCCCCCGTCGACAGCCCGCTTGACCTGGTCCTCGAGGCGGTCGGCCGCGGTCTTGGAGGAGAGCGGCCCGATCTCGGTCTCCGACGACGTCGGGTCACCCGGCTTCGTCGCGGTCATCGCGGCGGTGAACTTCTCGAGGAACGGCTCGTACAGATCGTCGGCCACGATGAAGCGCTTGGCCGCGTTGCACGACTGACCCGTGTTGTCGAGACGGGCGGCCACAGCGTCCTCGACCGTCTTGTCCAGATCGTCCGTTCCGAGCAGGATGAAGGGATCGGAGCCGCCCATCTCGAGCACGACCTTCTTGAGATTGCGGCCGGCGATCTCCGCGACCGCGGCCCCGGCGCGCTCGGAGCCCGTGACGGAGACGCCACGAATCCGAGGATCGGCGATCACCCACTCGATCTGCTCGTTCGTCGCGTAGACGTTCTCGTACGCGCCCTTCGGGAACCCGGCGTCGTCGAAGATCGTTTGGATCGCCGCGGCCGACTCGGGGCACTGCGGCGCGTGCTTGAGCACGATCGTGTTCCCGATCACGAGGTTCGGCCCGGCGAAACGCGCCACCTGGTAGTAGGGAAAGTTCCACGGCATGATCCCGAGCAGCACGCCCAGGGAGCTCCGGCGCACCACGGCTGACCCGTCCCCGCCGGCCAGCTTGATGGGCTCGTCTGCCATCAGGTCCTCGGCGTTATCGGCATAGAAGCCGTAGATGGCACCGCAGAAGTCGACCTCGCCGAGCGCCTGCTCGACCGGCTTGCCCATCTCCCGCACGATGATTTCCGCCAGCTCCTGACGCCGCTCGAGGTGCAGCTCGCCCACACGCCGGACAAGCTCCGCGCGATCGGCCACGCTCGAGGACGCAGACCACGTGCGATGAGCCTCGTCCGCGCGCCCGATCGCGGCACTCAGCTCATCGTCGGTGATCGTCGCGTACTCCTTGACGGTCTCGCCCGTCGCCGGGTCGATAACTGCGTAGTTGCTCATTGGACTCCCTCTTGGCTTCGCAGTGGTCCCGACACGGTTGTTAGCACAGCGGCCCCGCTGGACCGATCGCCCCTGGGCCGTGCAGATGAACGCGAGACTCGGCCGCCGCTTATATCCTCGTCGGCATCAGCTTCCGGAGGCACGTAATCGAGTCGGCTAGGGGCTGCACCGGGACCCAGTCGAGGAGGCCGACATGACCGGACAGACCGGCCCAGCGGCGAACGATCTGCTGGCGCTCGCCGAGCGCAAGGACTTCGACGGCGTCCTTGCCTCCTTTCGCGAGCATCCGCCGAGCGAGGTACTCGCGGCAGCCGATCAGCTCCGTGAGGACGACATCTACAACGTCGCGATCGAGCTCTACGAGTGGCTGCTCGACCAGGGCGACTCGGCGGAGGCCCACTTCGGCATCGGTCAGTGCTACGGCAAGATCTACGACTACGACCGGGCTCTCACCCACCTCGATCAGGCATTTGCGGGGGATCCCGAGCGCAGCGTCGGCGCCAGCTACTACGCCTACATCCTCGAGCGCCATGACCGGATGGACGACGCCGACCGGTGGTACCGGCAGGCGCTGGCCGGCGCCGAGACAGACGACCTCTGGGCGCGCTCTCACTACGCCTGGTTCCTCGAGAAGTGGGGCCGGACCGATGATGCGTGCCGGGCCTACGACGACGTCCTCGAACGGAACCCCTCATACACGTGGGCGTCAAAGCGCTACGGCATGTTGCTGCACCGCCTGGGCGAGCACGGGCGGGCGCAGGCCCTGCTTCACGGCGCCGTCGAGCGCGACCCGGGAAACCTCTACGCCACGCTCAACTACCTCGAGTTTCTCCTCCTCACCGAGGATGACGACTACGTGGCGTTCCGGGAGTCACTCGACCCGATCGGCGGGCCGCCCTGGTACCCGGTGGTCGTGGAGCTCTACGACCTCTACCGAGAGCACCTGCTCCCAGGCCGGCCGGATCCGGCCCGGCTTGCCGCCTGGGAGGAGGCCGCGCAGGCGCAGCCCGACAGCGTCCACCGCGACTTCGACGACCTTACCGCTCTGCTGGAAGAGCGAAACGGCGACGTCGCGACCTGGCGGCGACTGATCCAGCTACTGCTGAAGTAGCCGGCGGCAACAAGCGGCCAAGCGCTTCCAGCGCCACTCCCGGCGCGCACCGGCCTGCCGCGCAGTGCCCGCGCGTCTTAGGATCCGGGTTTCTTCCACCACCCCCCTTAAGAGGAGACCAATGAAGCTGATCGGAGCGGGCCTGCCCCGCACAGCGACGACTACCCAGATGATCGCGCTCGAGATGCTCGGGCTGCCCTGCTACCACATGCGCGACATGATGGCCGACCTGACCACCAGCGTCCCGCAGTGGCGCCAGGCCCTCGACGGCGACGGTCCGTGGGACGAGCTCTTCGCCGGCAAGGAGTCGATCGTCGACTGGCCGGGCTCCTACCACTGGCGCGAGCTGATGGACGTCTACCCCGACTCCAAGGTGCTGCTGAGCGTCCGCTCGGCCGAGAGCTGGGTCGAGAGCATGCACAACACGATCGCCTCGATCTGGTTCGGCGACAGCCTCATGCACCACCTCGCCATGGCCCAGCATGTGATCGACCCGGTCTACGCCTCGTGGCTCGATGTCCTCAAGGACATGTGGGTCGAGGCGGACATCATGGTGCCCAGCGGCGGCGATCGCGAGGAGATGGCCGCGGGGTTCGAGCGCTGGAACCAGGACGTCATCGACACGGTACCGTCGGACCGCCTGCTGGTCTGGAACCCCAAGGAGGGCTGGGAGCCGCTCTGCGAGTTCCTCGAGGTCGACGTTCCGGACACGCCGCTGCCGGCCGTCAACGACACCGAGAACTTCCAGAAGAACCTGATCATGGCCCCCGCCATCGCGGCGATCAACGGGTGGTGGGAGGAAAATCAGGGGCCCGAGGACGAGGCCACCAAGCAGCGCACTGCGACTCAGCCCGCCTAGCGGGCGCCTAGCTCAGCGATTGTGGTTGACGACCTCGACGTTGTGCCCGTCGGGGTCGAGGACGAACGCGCCGTAGTAGCCCGGGTGGTACACGGGGCGCTCGCCTGGCCTGCCGTGGTCCTCGTATCCGGCGGCGAGCGCGGCGGCGTGGAAGGCCCGCACCGTCGCGTCGTCCCCGGCGGGGAAGGCGAGGTGGACGTGCTCCGTGAGCGGCCGCTCGTCGTCGATCAGCGAGAAGCTGTAGTCGCCGCCGGCGAACTGCACGCGCCCGGGCTCGTCGTCGCCCAGGCGGATCCCCGCGTGCGGCGCGATCGTCGCGTAGAAGCGCTTGGACGCCTCGAGGTCGGCCACGCGGATCCACAGGTGGTCGACGCCGCCGGGGGGCACCGGGCTCGACCGCTCGCCGTGCACGGCCTCGGCGCTGTTGCCGTCCGGGTCGAGCAGGAAGCCGCCGTAGTAGTCGGGTCCGTAGATCGCGCGCGGCCCGGGCGCGCCGTCGTCGCGGAAGCCGGCGTCGATCCCCGCCTGCCAGAAGGCGTCCACGGCCTCGCGGGTCGGCGCGCGGAAGCCGACGTGCAGGCCGCGGGTCACCGCGTGCTCGCGGTCCGTGGGCCCGATGTCCCAGTCCTCCCACTCGACGAGCTCGGCGTCCGCGTGGCTGGGCTCGACGCCCAGCACCGAGAGCACGGTGCGGTAGAAGCGCTCGGACGCGGCCAGGTCCGAGACGGCGATGCCGACGTGGTCGAACACCCCCGCCTCAGCCGTCGCCCAGGAGAGCCCGCGCGGCGCCCCGGCCCGTTCGGACGGCTCCCTCCATGTAGCCGCACACCCACTGGTCGGAGCCGCAGACGTAGAACGGCGGCTCGTGCGTGCCGTGCAACGGGCCGACCGCCATCACGTCGCCGGGCCGCCAACCGGTGATGTAGCCCTCGGTCCAGGGGTCCACACCCCAGCGTCGGAAGAAGACCGCGAGCGGATGTTCCGCGCGCTCGCCCATCGCCTCGACCATCTCGGCGAGCACGTCCTGCTCCACGAGCGCCGGCGAGGTGGCGAGGAACGCGGCCAGGCGCTCCGGCGGCACGAGCGCGGAGAGGATCCCCGGCTTCTGCGGCCAGGTCCCGCCGAGCATGCCGGTCTCGAAGTACATCGAGCCGTTCTGGCCCTGCTCCTCCCACCAGGAGCTGTCGTAGGCGAAGACGACCTTCGCGGCGAGCGCGTGCCGCTGGCGGTCGAGCGACGCGAGGCGCTCGCGCGACACCCCCTCGATTCGCAGGCGCCTGAGCGGCCCGACCGGGATCGCGGAGACGACTGCGTCGCAGTCGAAGCGCTCGCCCGTGGTCGTGGTCACGATCGACCCTGTCGTGGCCACCCGGACGCTCGCCACCGGCGTCCCGTAGCGCACGCGGTGGCCGAGCTCCTCGGCCATCCGCAGCGGCACCGTCGCCGAGCCCTCGGCGACGCGCAGGCACTCCCACACGTCGTAGTCGTAGAAGCCGTGAGCGCCGGCGGCAGCCTCCTTGCGGAGGTCCGCCAGCAGCGACGTCCGCTCGACCGACTCCGCCGCCAGCGAGAGCATCGCCAAGTCACGTGCGCGCACGGCGCCCGGGGTCGCTCCCTGGTCGCGTAGCCACTGCCCGACCGAGATCCGGTCGAGCCGGTCGGCGTCGGGGTGGGACCAGGGGTCCTCGGGATCGACGCTCGCGGCCAGCCTGCGGAAGGCCTCCTCCGCACTCTCGTAGCTGACGCGGTCGGCGGCGCTCATCCATGCGAAGTCGTCGCCGACCACGCGGCCACTCGACAGGACGGAGGTGTCCTCGCCGGGCAGCGAGGGAAACGCCGGCTCGAGCGTCAGGCCGAGCTCCTGCACGACTGAGCCGTAGGCCTCGTGCCAGGCTCCCACCACCTCGCCGCCGAGCTGGACCAGCCGCCCGTCGGCGAGCCGCGTCTGCTCGACCCGGCCGCCAGGACGGTTGCGGGCCTCCAGCACCACCACGTCCGCCCCACCCTGCGCCAGGTCACGTGCGGCCGAGAGGCCCGCCAGGCCGGCGCCCACCACGACGACGTCGTACCTGCTCATGGTCGCCGACTCTATTCCGCCGGCTGGACCGGGGCCGATATCGTGGCGCCGTCATGCAGCCCCTTCGGATCGAGGAGGCCCCGTGAGGATCGACCACATAGGACTGGACGTAGTCGACTACGAGCAGAGCAAGGCCTTCTACGAGAGAGCGCTCGCTCCGCTCGGGGTGAAGCTGCTGATGGAGCCGGTGCCGGAGATGGGCGGTTTCGGCGGCGACTTCCCGTTCTTCTGGATCGGCAAGCGCGACCGGGGCCCCCAGACGGGGGTGCACGTCGCGTTCACTGCCAAGGACCGGGAGATGGTCGATGCCTTCCACGCCGCCGCGCTCGCGGCCGGCGGCGACGACAACGGCCGGCCGGGGGTGCGCGAGATCTACCACCCCAACTACTACGGAGCCTTCGTGCTCGACCCCGATGGCAACAACGTCGAGGCGGTCTGCCACAAGCCGGGCTAAACCGCTGGTGATCAGCCGGCGAGCGGCTCGATCCGTGCCGGAACGTGCTTGTGCCAGGGTGTGCCGGCGAACGGGTCTCGCCACTCCGACGATGTGAGCGCGTTCGGCGCGACCCCGGCGATGTGCTCATGGCCTTCCGACGTCCTTGTACTCGAGGCCGAAGCCGTTGGGCAGCGACGCGTGCCCGGCGAGCATCGAGTCGTTGACCTCGACGGAGGCGTCGGCGCTGCCGCGGACGGTCGTGATCCGCGCGCGGCCGCCGTCGGTCGAGCCCGAAGCGCCCGGCGTCCTGGACGCTCACGCGCAGGGCGCCGACTGCTGTCGCGCTTGCGCCAGCGGGGTTGCGAAAGATGTCGTTGGCCGTGTACGAGCGTCGCTCGCCGACGGAGAGCACGACCGGGAAGTCGTCGCTCGTGTGGCCCGGCCGGCATGTCGCGCAGGGCACTCGAGCTCAGCCACCAGCTCGGGGATCTCGAGCGCGATCCGCTTGTCGGGATGGGTGATGTAGTTGAAGTCGTCCTCGTACTCGTCGAGCGTGAAGGTGATCCCCGACCGGCCCTCGAGGAGCGCGTCGAAGAGCGCGTCTCCGTCGGCGTGCCCGGCGCGGCGGACCGCGTCCGGGTACGTCATCGCGGCGCGCTGCGCGAGGCCCCACAAGGCGGCGGCGGCGGCGAGGCCCTCGGGCAGCGCCGGCCCGAGCGTCTCGTAGAGCACGAAGGGCGAGCACTCTGGCGAGCGCCGGGTCGTCCGCCGTTGCCTTCATCAGCGCCTGCGCGTAGGCCTCGCGGCCCTCGCACGCCGCCTCGCGCAACGGCTCGAGCCTTGCCGGGATCGACCACTCCCAGCGCGCGGACGAGTCGCGCCCAGATCTCGGGCTCCGGCAGGGTGCCCGGGAGCGGCTCCAGCAGTGGCCGGCGCAGGTGGAAGTTGTTGGCCGGGAACTCGAGGTTGAAGAAGGTGGCCTCCGGCTTCTCGTACTGGCTGGCGGCGGGGAGCACGTAGTCGGCCAGGCGCGCCGTCTCGGTCATGGCGACGTCGATCACGACGACCAGCTCGAGCGCCTCGAACGCCTCGCGGAACCGCTGCGAGTCGGCCAGCGAGTGGGCCGGGTTGCTGCTCTCGACGATCATCGCGCGGAAG
Organism: uncultured Thermoleophilaceae bacterium; assembly: GCA_963759625.1. GTDB lineage: Bacteria > Actinomycetota > Thermoleophilia > Solirubrobacterales > Thermoleophilaceae > JACVRW01. Next base: position 469,433 of record CAVXAD010000004.1, read on the forward strand.
CGATCGGGGTGGTCGGTGAGGATCTCGTCGGGGATGACGTTGCACGGCGTCAGCCCGCCGATCACCGGGGCCCCGGTGACGGGCGTGCGACCGATGTGGCCGCGGCCGGAACAGAGGCGCCATCCACGAGTGAAGGTGCTGCCCGCCCGGCTTGGCGAAGTTGCCGGTGAGGATCCAGAGCAGCTTGTTCAGGTACGAGGACAGCGTGCTGTTCGGCGCCTGCTGGATGCCGAGGTCCTCGAACACGGCGACGCTCTCAGCACCGCCGATACGGCGCGCGGCCGCGCGGATCAGGTCCTCGTCGACCCGCAACGCTCGCGCGTAGTCGGCGATCGGCACATCGCGCAGCGCGGCCAGCACCGGCTCGGCGCCGGTCACATGCTCGCCGAGGAACACGTCGTCGATGAGGTCCTCCTGGACGAGCGTCGCCGCCAGGGCGGCCAGGCACCAGGCATCGGCTCCCGGGCAGCACCCGGAGGTGGAAGTCGGCGAGCTTGGCCGTGTCCGTCACGCACCGGGTCGATCACGACCATCGACCGCTCCGGATCCTTCGCGATCTCGCGCAGCACGACCGTGCGCGCGGGAAGCTCTGCGACATCCAGGGGTTCTTGCCGACGAACACCGAGACCTCGGCGTGCTCGAACTCGCCGCGCGTGTGCCCGCCGTAGAGCTGCGCGTCGACCCAGGCCTCGCCCGTCTTCTCCTGCGCGAGAGCGCTCGAGCGGTACTTCGCACCGAGCGACTTGAGGAACGCGCTGCTGTAGGCCCCGCCGAGATGATTGCCCTGCCCGCCGCCGCCGTAGTAGAAGATCGAGGCGCCGCCGTGGTCGTCGCGGATCCGCATGAAGCCGGCCGCGATCTCGGAGACCGCCGTGTCCCAATCGATCTCCTCGTAGCTGCCGTCCGGCGCGGCGGCGCAGCGGAGAGGTCAAGCGATGAGGACCGTTCTGGTACAGGTCCAGCCGCATCGCCTTGTTGCACGTGTAGCCCTGCGAGCCCGGGTGCTCCTTGTCACCCCGGATGCGAGCAAGCGTGCGACCCTCGAGCTGCACCTCGATCCCGCAGTTGCACTCGCAGAGGATGCAGGCCGTCGGGTGCCAGTCGGTCGTCGTCAAGTGCGCCTCCCATCGTTGACCTCCGCGCTCACCAGATCGCGCAGCTGGCTGTGGACACTGTCGAGTGGATACGGCGTCTCGCCGTGCTCGGGCCATGATCAGCGCCCCCTCCACCGCGGCGATCACCATCACCGCCAGCTCGGCGGCGCGCGGGCCGCCGACGCCCTCGGCCGTGAGGCGTTCGGCGAGCAGCGACTGCCACTCGGCGAACGCCGCGGCCGCGCGCTCGTGCAGGACGGAGTCGGCGCCGCCGTCCTCCACGGCGACCGCGACGACCGGACAGCCCGCCCGGAACCCGGTGCGGAGGAGCTGCTCGCGGTAGTCCACGATCAGCGAGTCGAGCAGCTCGAGCGCGCTTCCCCGCGCTCGATCCGGCCTGCGATGTAGCTCCCCGCGAAGTCGGTCGCCTCCCTCAGCAGCTGATCCCTCCCGCCCGGGAAATGGTGGTAGACGGACCCCGCGGCGCGCCGCTGTGCGCCAGCACGTCATCGATGCTCGTCGCACGCGCGCCCTTCTCGCGAATGAGCAGGGCAGTCGACGCGACCATGCGTTCCCGGGTGCCTGCCATCAGAATATGTAATATGTCATAGTCCCGCGGGCCGATGGCAAAGGCACGCTTCACACTCGATGGGCCGGTCGGCGAGATCGTCATCGCGGACCCCCCGCTGAACCTCTTCGGCCTGGAGCTGGCACGCGACCTCGCCCGCGCCACCGACGAGGCCCGCGCCAGCGGCGCGCGCGCGATCCTGGTCCGCGCCGAGGGCGACAACTTCTCGGCGGGCGCGAACGTCGAGATATTCATCGGCCGCGACGAGCGGCGCGCCCGCGAGCTGATCGAGGAGTTCATCCCCATCATCAGGCGTTTCGCCGAGATCCCTGTCCCCACCGTCGCAGCGGTTCACGGGCTCTGCCTCGCGGCAGGACTGGAGGTGGCGCTGAGCTGTGACCTGATCTGGGCCGCCGAGGACACCCAGCTCGGACTGGTCGAAGCGGTCATCGGTGCCACGCCGTTCGGAGGAGGAACGCAACGCCTCGTCGCCCGCGCAGGTGCCGGGCGGGCAGCGGAGGCCGTTCTCAGCGCTCGGGTCTACCCGGCCGAGACGATGCTCACATGGGGAGTCTTGAACCGGATCGTCCCGGCGGCAGACCTGCACGAGAAGGCGTACGCCTTCGTCGAGCGGCTCGCCGCCGGACCCACCCTTGCCCACGCGGCCACCAAGCGCATGGTCCGCCTCGCGATCGAGGAAGGCGTGGACGCGGCCGACGCCGCGCTACCCGCCGACGGAGCGAAGGTCATGGCGAGCGACGATCTCCAGAACGGCGCCCGCACGCTGCTCGAGAAGGGCCCCGGCCAGGCGACCTTTACCGGCAAGTAGGCGGCTCGCCGCAGTCTCCGGAGTTAGCCGTCCTCGGTGTTTGCCACGCTGCTCCCTCATCTTCGGAGGAGGGAAATTGACTCAGCAACGCTGGCATGTTCTTGCGCCTCTGACAGGAGTGCTCTTCGTCGTGCTCGCGGTCCTCGCATTCATCATCAGCGGGGAGACGCCCGACACCGACGACTCGCCGCAGAAGATCCTCGACTTCTATCTGGACAACGACGCCTCTCAGCTGTGGGCGGGGGCGGTCCTCGCCTGGTCGACGGTGCCGCTCATGTTCTTCCTGGGCGTGCTGAGGTCGACGCTGCGGGCAGAGGAGGGACCGGTCGGGCGCCTGTCGGCGGTCGCATTCGGCGGCGGCATCGTGCTGATCGTCGGCGCGCTTTCGTTCGCCGGCTTCACCTTCACGCTCGGTGACATCGCCGACGATGGCCTCACGCCGCAGGCCGCCCAGACACTGAACGCGCTCAACAGCGACTTCTTCTTCCCGGTCGCCGTGGGGGTCGCGACCCTCCTGATCGCCACCGGCATCTCGAGCCTCGGCTCGCGGGTACTGCCGGCTTGGCTCGCGTGGGCGGCGCTCGTAATCGGGATCGTCGCGCTGACACCGCTCGGATTCTTCGGTTTCCTCGCGTTCCTGCTTTGGGCCGTCGTCACAAGCGTGGTGCTGTGGCGCGCCCGCGCAGCGGGTCCGACCGCCACCGCAGCGCCGCCGCCCGTCTAAGGGCCTACTGCTTCGCGGCGGGAGCCGGAGTCCTTGCTCCCGCGGCGAGGAGGAGGGCCACTCCGGCGAGCGTCCAAGCGACCAGGACCGCGACGTGCCCGCCCGCGGCGGCGCCGTCGAAGTACCCGGTGCTGCGGAGCAGGTTGCCACCGGCCCCGGGCGGCATCAGCTGACCAATCGTCCCGGCCGGCCTTGGCAGCAACTCTGGAGCCGAGCCGACGCCGGAGAACGGGTTGCCGACGAGGACCATGGTCAACGCACCAACGATCGCTCCCGGTGCGCCGAGCAGCGCGTAAAGGCCGACGATGACCGACGCGATCGCCAGAACGGTGAGTGTCAGAGCCGCGACATTGGCCAGCCAGCCACCTTCGACCACGTCGAGCCAGCCCTGCACGATCACGGTGGCAACGAGGCCGCTGAGGACGGAGCCGGCCACGAGCAGGCCGGCCCGGACCAAGCCGCCCGACGCGAGATGCACTGCGGCCGCGCCGACCAGGATGCCCGCGAGAACGAGTGGCAGGACGGAGGCCGCCAGGGCGCCGCCACGTGGGGCGGCCACGACATCCTGCACCTCGACGGCCTCGGCTCGTGCGCCCGCAGGGATCTCGCTTGCGGCACGTCCCAGTAGCTGCGCCACCGCCTGGCTCGCGGCCGACGCGGTCAAGACCTTCGCGCCGGTGGCGGTCACCACGAAAGCGCCGTAGATGTCGCGGTCCTCGATGGCCCGGCGCGCGGCCGCCTCGTCGGGATAGCGGTGCACCTCGAACGCCCCCTCGCGTCCGGCGAGCCGTTGTCCGATCGCCGGTGCAAGGGTTGGCGGGCCGGCAATGCCGATCGGCAGGTCGCGCGGCGCGAGTCGGGCGCTGGGCCAAGCGAACAGGGCCAGCACGAGCGCGACGGCAAGCGGGACGAGGAGGATTGCCGCGGGCGGTGGTCGGTGAGACGGCCGAGCGGTCGCGTCAGGGCCTGTCGTCATCTCGACTCGCCTCCTTCCTCGCCCCAGGTCACCACGAGCGCGCCTCGACGGCGGTCAAGGTAGCGGATCCCTGTTGCGAGGGGGCGACCAATGGAGGGCCGCCATACTTGCGCCGATGCACGCCAAGCTGCTCGACGTCGAGGGGTTGTACAGCGACGTCCCCTACTCCTACGCGGCGATCGCTCCGCCGGGCAGCACGGTCTTCACGGCCGGTGCCTGCCCCCTCGATGCCCACGGCCGGGTGGTCGCCCCGGGTGACATTCACGCACAGATGCGCCAGGCACTCAGCAACCTGCTTGTCACCCTCGATGCTGCCGCCTGCGAGGCCGGCGACGTGGTCAAGACGACGGTCTACGTCGCGACAACGGAAGGCGCCGACCTCCCGAAAGCATGGCGCGCGGTCGAGGAGGTATTCGGCAATGACGGGCCGCCCAGCACCCTGGTAGGGGTCACCGTGCTCGGCTGGCCGGGCCAGCTCGTCGAGATCGAGGCCGTCGCGGCCCGCCGCGACTGATCCACGGCCGGGGCCTCGGGTCAGCGGAGCGCCCAGCGTTCGAAGTCGCTGGGCATGATGTTGCTTCCACAGATGATGGTGGCCACGCGGCGTCCGGCGAAGCGTTCGCGATCCTCCAGAACGGCGGCGACCCCTAGCGCTGCCGACGGCTCCACGACGAGCCCGGCGTTGCGGTAGAGCAGGCGCATACCGGCCTTGATGCTGTCTTCGCTGACAAGCACCACATCGTCGATCACTACGAGGAGGTCCTCGAGTACCTCCGGGATGGGGCAACGGCCGGCGACACCGTCGGCAATGGTGTCGATCGTGTCCGTTTCGACGATCGACCCCTTCCGCCAGGAGAGCGCCATCGCCGGGGCGCCCGCGGGCTGGATAGCGATGACCTCGACGTCAGGTGCGAGCGACCTGGCCACATAGCCCACGCCGCTCGCCATCGCTCCGCCACCAAGCGCGATCAGGAGCGTGTCCGGCTGGTCTCGTTCGAGGAGCTCGAGGCCGATGGTTCCGGCCCCATGGCACGTCGAGACGTCCAAGCTGTCCTCCACGAGGTAGGCGCCCTCCTGTTTGGCCACGCGGCGGGCGAGCACTCGGGCGTGCTCGATGTCGTCGCCTTCGAGCCGAACGGTCGCACCAAGGGCCTCGATGCGGGCGATCTTTCCCGGGTTGGCGGTCGCCGCCGCAACCACTGTCACCGGGATCCCTCGTTGCGCCCCGCTGTAGGCCAGGGCTTGGCCGAGGTTCCCGGCGCTTGCGCAAACGGCCGCCGGTGCACTCTCCCCCACCGACAATGACGACATCACCGTCTCCGTGCCGCGGCCCTTGAAGCTGCGAACCGGATTGAGTGTCTCGACCTTGAGCGTGATCGAGCAGTCCAGCGCCTCGCCCAGGGGTGCGCACTCATACTGCGGGGAATTCAGAAAAACCGGATCGATGGCCACCGCTGCCGCCCGGATCCGGTCGAGCTCGAGTCGCAAGTCGCCCAACCCCACAGATCGAAGGCCCTCACTCTAGGCGGAGTTCGAGCACGGCCGCCCAGGCATTCCGCCTAACGTTCCTCTCGATTCGGGCGGGTCACGCGCTTACGGCGGCGGGGTGGGGTGTGGTGACCTGAGGTGCCGGGCTCGTTTGTGCGCCTCCGGTTACGCCGGCGTGGTGTGCTGTTGCGCGTCGCGGGGCGGTTCCCCGGGCGGCGCGATCGAGAGGAACGTTGTGCTGAATAGTTCCGCCTGACGTTCCACTCGATTCCGGCGGCTCACGGGCGACCACCCGAATGTGACGCGACGCCGACCGAACAGCCAGTGTGGGATCGCACGCGGAGCCCAGAATGAGATGCTGCCGCCCACGCGGCCCGCGACACAGGCTCTTTGTCGAAAGGAACAGCGATGCTCAAGCCCGTCACAACCCTCTTGCTCGGCTCCCTGCTCGCCGCGGTTCCGGTCGATATCGCGGCGGGAGGGACCACGATCCACCCGGCCGCCGACGGCGTGGTCCGAGCCGAAGCGGCAGCCTGCTCGCCGAGCACATCGATTCTGAAGTCGCCGCGGGCGGGCTCGAAGGAGGTTCAGGTCAAGGCGTTGAACGACCGCGGTGACATCGTGGGCTTCGCCGACGGCAGGGATGGGGCCGACCACGCGATTCTGTGGAAGGGCGGCAAGGTTGCGCGGGCCGTGGATCTCGGGGTCCCGCGCGGCTACGTCTCCTCGGAGGCCTACGGCGTGAACAACCACCGCGTCATATTCGGCCTGCTCTACGACAAGAAAGAGCGCACGTTCCCGTTCCGCTGGAAGAACGGTCGCATGACCTTGCTGAAAGGGCCGAATGGGCGCAAGCGGCAGGCGGACACCCCGGACCGAAACGCGATCAACGAACGCGGCCAGATCACCGCCACCCTGCTCGTCGCCGGCCAGCGCCGCGCGGTGCGTTGGACGCGCAAGGGGAAGGCGAGCTTCCTTCCGGCGCTGCCCGGACACACCTGGACGAATGCATGGAGCATCGGTAAGGACGGCGTCGTGTCTGGGTGGTCGCGCAAGCTGCCCAACGATGACGGCGAGAACAACCCTGTGATCTGGACGAAGTCCGGCAAGGTCATTGCGCTGAAGACCCCGCCAGGCCGTGCCGATGGGGCAGCCGAAGCGACCAACCGTTCCGGCTTGACGGTTGGATACCTCGGCAACCTCGGCACGGACACAGACCCCGAAAGCGACCAAGCGGCGATATGGCAGACACGAACAGCCGCGCCGCAGCTGATAGGCCCGACCGGTCCGTATGCCTACGCGGAGCTGATCGATGTCAACGACCGCGGACAGGCCGCCGGCATGTCGGGCACGTTCACCGAGGACGGCTTCCCTGACGCCAAGCCGGCGATCTGGCGTACCGGCTGGGACAGCCTACGGACCCTTAGCGTCCCCGCCAAGACTCGAGCTCACCCCGTGGTCGTCACCCAGCTCAACGACATCAACGCCCGCGGAGCGATCGTCGGCGATGTCGCCGGCCTCACTGCCAAGGACTTCGGCGCGCTCAGTCGCATCTACCCCGTCCTCTGGAAGTGCCCGTTCGGAGGGTGACCTGAGTGCTCAGAGCTCGCCGGCGCGAGACTGCTCCAGTGGTCAGGGCCAGCTCGACGAGCCGGGCGCGCTTTTCGTTTTGTGGCAGATCCTCCAGCCCGAAGCACTGGAAGAGCGCGCGCAGGTGGGTCTTCACCGCGGCGACGGTGAGCGTCAGGTCGTCGGCTATCTGCTGGTTCGTTGCGGGGCGCGCAAACGCGCCTTCGCTCTTGAAGGGCCTGCACAGCGACACGAGCACGCGGCGCTGCGCCGGGGAGGGCTCGGGAGGAGCCTCGGAGCGGTTCGCGAGGACGGTGCTCTGGGCGCGGCGTGGGAGCGGCTCGCAAAAGATCAGCGCCGTCAGCCCGATCTCGAGCTGGTCGCCGTCGCGAAGGCGCCGGCGGCCGCGGATTCGTTCGCCGTTGACGTGAGTGCCGTTGAGCGAGAGGCCGTCGTCCATGATCAGCCATGCGCCGCCCGTCCGTCGGAGCTCGGCGTGAAGGCCCGAGACCTGGTCGTCCCAGACGAGCGAGATGTCGGAGTCGGGGCTGCGCCCGATCGTGAAGTCGAGTCCTTCGCTGAGGGTGACGATCTGTTGCCTGGCGTGGTTGTCGCGATAGACCACGAACGGCTCGCCGGCGCGCTCGGTCGCAAGGCGCTCCTTGAGCTCCTCCGGTGAGGCCAGGTGGGGACCGAGAGGCGACTGAGGCATGGTTTGCGTGGCACGGAAGAGCCTAATCCACCCCACGGGCCCAAGACGAAGTTCCCCGAAGCCCGGGCGGCTCCGGCCGTAGCCCCGATTGACGGGCCGCCGGCCGGCCGCGACGATGGGCCCATGCACGAGACAGCCACCCTCGGCGCAGAGTTTGCCCGTGCGCTCGCGGCCAAGGACTCGAGCCGGATGCTCGACCTGATGCACCCCGAGATCGACTTCCGCGGAATGACTCCCAGCAAGAGCTGGGAGGAGAACGACCGGGACGCCGTGATCTCAGTGCTCCTTCGCCACTGGTTCGAGGAAGCGGACGAGATCGAAGCACTCGAACGGCTCGAAAGCGACACCTTCGCCGACCGGCAGCGGGTGGGCTACCGGTTCCGCATCAGCAATCCGGACGGCGGCTTCCTCGTCGAGCAGCAGGCGTATCTCTCCGCGCGTGACGGGAGGATCGGGTGGATGCGCGTGCTGTGCTCGGGATTCCGCCCGGCTAGATCGACGTGACAGATGGTGGCACTAGGCTGGCATCGTGAACGCCTCGGATCTGCTCGCCGCCCGCCGGGCCGGTCGCGCCCTCGCCGCCATCGCCCTCGCGAGCGCGTTCTCGCTCTTCGCCACCGGCGCTCGCGCCGATGCGAAGCGAGTTCACGTCCGCGGGACGGCGTACGAGTTCAACAACACCGGTCTGCGGCTGGGGGGCGCGACGATTCGCGTGGCGGAGCATCCGCGCCTCCACGCCACCACCAAGCCCAACGGCACCTACGACCTCGCCGTCCCCGACCACTCGAGGGTCACGCCCTACATCAGCGCGGCCGGCCACCACTCGATCTACCTCCAGACATTCGAGACCGCCGGCGAGGACCTGGCTCGCGTGAACTTCCAGACGCCCACGGAGGAGATCTACCGCGCCCTGGCGACCCTGCTCGCCGTCCCGCTCGACCCTGACGGCGAGCTACGCGACTGCGCGATCGTGTCGACCTTCAGCACCCGCAATGTCCGCGACCTGAGCTTTGGGGGCTTCATCGCCTACGGAGCTCACGGCGTGGCCGGGGCAAGCGCGTTCGCACAGCCCGCTCTGCCGGCGCCGGTCTACTTCAACGAGGACGTCATCCCGGACCCGGGCAGGAGCGCTCCTCGGTCGACGGCGGCGTGGTCTGGACTCGCGTTCCCGCCGGGGCCTACAGAATTCGGGCGCGGCATCCCTCGACACGATTCGCGGGCTTCCTCGCCACCTGCGCGCCCGGCCGCGTGGTGAACGCCAACCCGCCCTGGGGTCTGCACGAGCTGGGCAGGCCCAGCCCCGCCACCGTCTCGACACGATGGTCGGTAAGCGGGGCGGAGGTCCGGCTCCGAAGGCTGCGGGTCGCACACCTGCCGTCGGGCGCGATCGTTCGGATCCGCTGCGCCGGACCGCGCTGCCCCTTGAAGCAGCGGACCGCCACGAAGCCGAGGCGCCACCGTCTCGACCTACTCGACACGCTTGGCCCGGCAGCGCGGAGGCTGCGCGCGGGACAGACTGTCGAGGTGCTCGTAACCGCGCACGCCTACGACGGCAAGCTTGTCCGCTGGCGGCTTAGGAGCGGTCGAGTGCCGAGGGCCGTGACGCGCTGCGTGCCGCTCGGGAACACGAAGCCGCGACGGCGCTGCTGAGGAAGCCGCGGTGGCCGCCAAGCAGATCGGTAAGGCCGGGCCGGCCGTGAGCCACATCAGTCAGGCCTATCCCGACCGGGTCGAGGTGCGGGGGCGCGACCTCTGCGGCGACCTGATGGGCAGGTTGAGCTTCACCGAGTACTTCCACCTGTTGCTCACCGGGGACGAGCCGACCGAGGATCAGCGCTACTTCCTCGACCTCCTGCTCGTCGCGATCGCCGAGCACGGCATGATGCCCACCAACGTCAGCGCGCGCATGACGCTCGCGGCCGATCCCGAGTCGCTGCAGGGGGCCGTGGCGGCGGGCATCCTCGGCTGCGGCCCGGTGATCCTCGGTACCGCCGAGTCCTGCGCGCAGCTGCTCGAAGCGGCTCAGGTGAAGGTGGCCGGGGGTGACGAGCCGGCGGCGGTGGCCGGGCACGTGGCGCGTGAGGTCCACGCTCAGGGCGGCAAGCTGCCGGGCTTCGGCCATCCCGTTCACCGGCCGCTCGACCCGCGCGCCGAGCGGATCCTCGAGCTCGCGGACGCGCGCGGGGTGAGCGGCCCCCACGTATTGCTCGCGCGCCTGCTGCGCGATGCCGTGGCCGAGGCCTGGGGCAAGCCGCTGACGCTGAACGTCTCGATGCCCATCGCCGCGGTGATGCTCGACCTCGGGTTTCCATCAGCCGGGGTGAAGGCAGTGCCGATTCTCGCGCGCACGGGCGGGCTGCTCGCTCATCTGGCGGAGGAGCAGCAGCAGCCGCTCGGTTTTCTCATGGCCGGACGCGCGGAGGAGGCGATCGAGTACGAGCGCCAACCGGAGGGCGGGCCCAGCTGATCCTCGCGCCGGAGGTCGAGACTCGCCCCTGGGCTGAGCAGCTCGCCGTGGACAACGCGAGCTACACGACCCAGCTCGCCTACCTCTTCGAACGCTCGGCCTTCTATCGCGAGAAGCTGGCGACGGCCGGGGTCGCTTCAGCGGCGGCCGCGGGCGGACTCGCGGAGATCGCGCAGCTGCCGCTGACGGAGAAGCGCGAGCTCAGGGACAGCTGCACCCCCGCCAACCCGATCGGCGCTCATCTCTGCGCAGCGCCCTCGGAGATCGTCCGGATCTACTCGACGAGCGGCACCACCGGCGCGCCGAGCTACATCCCGCTGACGGCGGGCGATCTCGGCAACTGGGTGACAGGGTCCGCACGCAGCTACGCGGCGTCCGGCATCGAGCCCGGCCAGCGCGTGGTGACCACTTACAACGCCGGGCCGTTCGTGGCGGGTGCGGCGCTTGCCTCCTTCGAGCGCATCGGCCTCTCCCACGTACCGGTGGGCACGGGCAACACCGAGCGGCTGATGCGCGCGATCGAGCTGCTCGCTCCCCAGGCGGCGGTGCTGACGCCCTCCTATGCGGCCTACCTGGTCGAGTGGGCGGCCAAGCGGAGCTTCGACCTCCGAGGGTCGAGCGTCGATCGCGTGCTGGTGGCCGGCGAGCCCGGCGGCGGAGAGCCGGCCTTCCGCTCGAAGCTCGAGGAGGGCTGGGGCGCCAGCGTGACCGAGGCGATGGGCATCGGCGACATCGGCGTGTCGCTCTGGGGGGAGTGCGAACAGCAGGACGGCATGCACCTGGGTGCGCGCGGCTTCGTGCACCCCGAGCTGATCGAACCGGAAACGGGCGCCGCCATCGAGATGGACGACGGCGCCAGCGGCGAGCTCGTGCTGACGCATCTCCAGCATCGCGCGGCGCCCCTGCTGCGATTCCGCACGCGCGATCACGTGGAGGTCAGGACGAGCCCCTGCCAATGCGGCCGCACCGGCCCGCGGGTGCGGTGCATCGGTCGAACCGACGACATGCTCATCGTCCGCGGAGTCAACGTCTTCCCCTCGGCCCTGCGCGAGGTGGTGAGCGCGTTCGCTCCCGACGTCAGCGGCCATATCCTCGTCCAGCCGCGGGCGGCGGGCGTGAAGCAGGAGCCGCCGCTCCCCGTGAGGGTCGAGCTCGCCGAGGGCCGGACAGGCGATGATGCGCTCGCGGAAGCGATCCGCGCGAGACTGCGCAACGCGCTCGTCGTCCAGACACGGGTGGAGCTCGTGCCCTGGGGGAGCTTGCAGCGCAGTGAATACAAGTCGAAGCTCGTCGAGCACTAGTCGACGGCGGAGGGCCAATGCGAAAGCTTCAGAGCCAGGGTGTCCACCACATCACGATCGTCGGCGCCGACCGGCAGACGTCGATCGACTTCTGGGAGGGCGTGCTCGGCATGCCCTTCATCTTCGAGCAGCCCAACCTCGACAACGAGTCCGAGAGCCACCTCTACTTCGATCCGGGCGACGGGCGCCTCATCACGATCTTCACCAACGAGGAACGGGAGCCCGATCCGAGCCGCACCCCCACGGACCCCGGCTGCGTGCACCACGTCGCGTTCTCGCTCTCGCAGGCGACCTTTCGCCAGGCCGTGGAGCGGCTCGACGAGCGCAAGATCCGGCACAGCGGCGTGAAGGACCGCGGCTTCATGGACTCGATCTACTTCGAGGACCCGCTCGGCCTCCTGATCGAGCTCGCGTCCTATCGCTTCGAGCCGCCGTTCGGCTGCAGCCACGCGCATGTCCTGCTCGAGGCGCACAAGATCCGGGTGGCGCGAGGCGACCACAACATCGACCCCGAGCACCTCGCCGATGCGATCGAGGCGCTCGTCACGCGTTCACAGGAGTCGCTCTCCGACGACCGATCGCCGAAAGATCCCTACGAGTAACCGGGAGGACCGCATGGCCACGAACACGCTGAACATCCTCAAGCCGAGCGTCAACAACCTCACCGCCCGGATCTTCGTGCGAGCCGCGGGGCTCGACTTCGAGGAGCTGGACGTATGGGGAGAGACGACGACCCCGGGGTTCCTCCAGAAGGACCCCGCCCACCTCACGCCGCTGCTCGAAGAGGACGGGCTGCCGAAGGGCTCGCTCTGGGAGAGCTGCGCGATCATGCAGTACCTCTGCAACAAGCACGACCTGGACCGGTTCTACCCGCGGGACGCGGGCGAGCGGGCGATGATCGACAGCGCGATGTTCTACCTGATCGGCACGCTCTATCCGCTCGTCGCGCGGGCCACCTACCCCACGCTCGGCTTCCCCCAGTATCCGGGCGAGGTCGCGACCTCGGGCGCCGACGACGCCATGAAGGCTCAGGCGCAGAAGGACGCCACGGACGCGCTCGCCGAGCCGCTCGACGCCTACCGGGCCTTCTTCCTCGACGGCAAGTCGTTCATCGGCGGCGAGGCGCCCTCGATCGCCGACATCCGCCTGGCCGCGACGCTCGAGTTCCTGCGCGCGATCGACTACGAGTTCCCTGCCTGGGCCGAGGAGTACATGACGGCGGTGGAGACGGCGCTCGGCGAGGCGTACAGCGAACCGGCGGCCGACGTGCGCGGCTTCGTGGCCCAAGCCAAATAGAGCGGTGAAGCGCGGGCCCGCCGCAGCCCGATGACTACGCGGCGATCGCCCGGTCTCTAGTCGCGTGCCGACAGCGGCCTCCATCCAGCGGACGTATCTCCTGCTACTGCTCGGGAACACGCTCGCCGCTTCCTTGATCTGGGGGATCAACACGATCTTCCTGCTGGACGCCGGGCTCTCGAACCTCGCGGCGTTCGCGGCGAACGCATGCTTCACGGCCGGGATGGTGCTGTTCGAGGTGCCCACCGGCATCGTGGCCGACACCGTCGGCCGCCGGGCGTCCTACCTGCTCGGCACGGTGACCCTGGCCGCATCGACGTTCTTCTATGTGCTCTTGTGGCAGATCGAGGCGCCGTTCTGGCAGTGGGCGATCGCCTCGCTGCTGCTCGGTCTCGGCTTCACGTTCTTCTCCGGCGCGGTCGAGGCGTGGCTGGTGGACGCGCTCACGGCCACGGGGTTCACGGGCACGCTGGAGTCGGTGTTCGGGCGCGGCCAGATGGTGACCGGCGCCGCGATGCTGACAGGCTCGGTCGCCGGGGGATTCATCGCCGAGCAGACGAGTCTGGGCATCCCGTTCGTGCTGCGCGGCGTGGTGCTGGCGGTGATGTTCGCGGTCGCATTCAGGCTCATGCACGACGTCGGGTTCACGCCGGCCAAGGGCGGCCCGCCGCTGGCCGAGATGCGAAAGATCGCGGCAGCCTCGATCGAGTACGGCTGGCGAGTGCCGGCGGTGAAGTGGCTCATGGTCGAGGCGCTGTTCAGCGGCGGCGCCGGCATCTACGCCTTCTACGCGCTGCAGCCGTACCTGCTGGAGCTCTACGGCGATCCCAAGGCGTACCAGATCGCCGGCCTGGCGGCGGCGCTCGTGGCGGGCGCGCAGATCCTCGGCGGAATGGCGGCGCCTCGCATCCGCCGCCTCTTCCACCGGCGCACGTCGGCCCTGATCGCGATCGCCGCGCTCAGCACGGCCACGCTCGCGCTGATAGGGACCATCGAGAGCTTCTGGGCGGTCATCGGCCTGACCGCGATTTGGGGGCTGCTGTTCGCGGCCACGTCGCCGATTCGCCAGACCTACATCAACGGCATGATCCCGTCGCGCCAGCGGGCCACGATCCTGTCGTTCGACTCCATGATGAGCTCCAGCGGCGGCGTCTGGGCTCAGCCGGCGCTCGGCAAGGCAGCCGACGCGTGGGGCTACGGGCCGTCCTACCTGATGAGCGCGGGGATCTCGGCCCTGGCGCTCCCCTTCCTCGCCCTGTCAAGGCGCCAGAACGCGCCTGCGGACACGGTGGAGGTGCTCGAGGATCCGGTCGTGGAGGATCCCGCGCTCAGCCGCTCCTGAGGCTCAGGCGCTACCGTGAGCTGGCGTGCTGGTGAAGCCGAAAGTGGCCGCGAGTGCCGGTGGCCTGCCTCTGCTTCTGCTGGCCGCCTCGTGGGGTGCCGGATGCGGTGGAGATGACTCGCCGAGACCGGTGAGCCTCTCGCTCACGGCGCCCGCCGACGCCGTGGTGGTCCACGAGGACGCGGTGGAGGTCGAGGGGCGGGTCAGGCCCACCGACGCGCAGGTACGCGTCGGCGGTCGCTCCGCCACCGTCCGGGGCGGGGAGTTCCGAGCGCGGGTTCCGCTACGCGAGGGACCCAACGTGATCGATGTGGCCGCCTCCGCCGAGGACGCCCGTCCGGCTTGGGCGACCCTCCGAGTCGCCCGGGAGACCCTGGTGCGGGTGCCCGAGGTTGCCGGCGCGGGGCGCGACGACGCGGTGGATCGGCTCGAGAGCGCCGGCCTGCGCGCGGAGGTCGTAGAGCGGAGCGGCCTGCTCGACAGGTTGCTGCCGGGCGAGTGGGGCGTCTGCGAGACAGAGCCGCGAGCGGGCGCGGAGCTGCCCCGGGGTGCCACCGTTCACCTCGTGGTCTCCAAGACCTGCTAGCCGTCGCAAAGGGCACCGCGAGCTGAACCCCTCCCCCTCCTCTATTTGCAGGGGAAACGCCCTCTCATCGGCATATCCCGGAGCCGCCACAAAGGGCGTCTGGGGCAGCCATGGGACAGTCTGTGGGACAGTCAGGGCCGCACGACCGCCGTTCGGAGGGCTCGTGAACGCCGTTGGATTTGCAGGGATTACGTTGGGTTTAGGCAGAAATCTGGCGCTTCTGCCTAATGACGCCTACTCCGCCAGCCCCACGGCTGCGAGGGCGTCGCTCGAGTCCGAGTAGAAGCGTGCGTAGACCAGCTGTGCCTGCCGCACGGTCAGGATGATCCCGATCGGGTAGTGAAGGTCGAGTCTGCTTGCCCGCCCGCGTGCCCTGACGTGAGCGAGCGCCAGCACCTGCTCTCCCGCGTCACGGATCTCGTCCACCTCGAAGCGAATGTACGCCCAATCCTCGTCGATCTCGGCCATGAACTTCCGAAGCCCGTCACGGCCTCGATACGGGTGGCCTTCCAGCTGAGAGCGCAGGGGATAGAACTCGGCCGCCTCGCCCCAGGCAGCGAGCCACGCGTCGCGGTCGTCACGTCTCCAGGCCTCAGCGAGCTCGCGCACCACCTCCACCTTCTCCTGCGACATCAGCTACTCCGAAAGCCCGGCGGCCAGGAAAGCCTCGGCTCGCTCGGCGTACATCTCCATTCGGGCGATGAGTCCTTCGCGAAACGTCCAGACCTGCGCTATGCGCATCTCCACTTCTGGGCCGCCGTGCTGCGCGTTGGCGCGTTGATTCATGACCGTGACCACCTGATTTCCGGCGTCAATGACCTCCAAGACCTCAATGGACCAGTTGTCGAACCCTTCGGTCCACTCCGCGAGCCATTGGTTGGTCTCATCGACCCCCACCGAGGTTCCTATCTGCACTCCGCCTCGGAACGTCGTTGTGTCCCAGACGAAGTCGGGATGTGCGAGTTCGGGCAAGATCTGTCTCGTCCTCTCGACGTGCTCCAAGCCCCGCCGGAGCAGCTCGACGTTCTCCTGCGACATCGCCCGCCCAGTATCCGCCGCCCAGGCGTCGTGATCCAGTCGGCGTTGGCACCAGAGGCCAGGCGTCGTCGGCGAACCCCACAGGAACATGGCCGCGCAGGGTTCGGCCGCTATTCACGGCCGAACCCCGGGACGGCGATCCAGCGAGTCGTGCGCCTAGTGCTTTGGCCCCCCGAAGCAGGCGATGTCGTACTGCGAGACCGCGTGGCTGTTGCCGTTCGCGGCCGAGGGCGTTCCCTCGCTCCCGGCATAGTGGGATTCGGCGTTTGCGAAACCACCGGTGCTGAAGCCGGGCGGTGGGTTCGCCCCGGCCGACTCGCAGGAAGCGTTCGGCTGTCCGGCGACCGCCGGGGCGGCGACGCTCAGACACGCCGCCACGACTGGGATTACAAGAAACCTGCGCATGGGTCCTCCTATCCAGAGGGTCTCTCCTTAGGGAGGTACGCGGAGCGCCTCGCACCGGTTCAAGCCGCTGGGCGAAACATCGTGCTCCGTCTCCACGTTCTCCTGCGACATCGGCTACTCCGACAGCCCCACGGCTGCGAGGGCCTTCGTCCATCCGTCCTGCTCGGCGAACCACTCCTGCCATACGCCCAGCCCTCGGTCCGAGAGCTTGGACGGCCGTCCCTCCGCTGAGCACGGCCGTCTCTGCCCCGCTGCCTCGCCCGTGGCCGACAAAATCCGCCCGTACGGCGACGCGGTCCCCACCGTCAACTACCGCGCGGATCGTCCATCTCCAGTCCTCGAAAGCGTCGTCGAGGTCGGCGTAGAGAGCGCGAATACCGTGGTGGCCTCGGTAGCAGTCGCTGATCCCCACCCCGGACATGCTCCTCATCCAAACCTCAGCGTTAGGCTCGTAGCTAAGGACCAACACCTCAACGTCGCTTCGGGCCATCGCGGCAAAGGCACGCCCCAGCGACAGGTTGATCAACCGCCTCCTCAAGGCCGAGCCCGGCTTCGCAAGCATGACTCCTTCGGCCACGATGCCCGAGAGAGCTGGGACACGGATGAACAACCGGTCCAATGCGTCGCGCTCCCGTACTCCCTGTGGAGCGATGACGGGTTCCTGCGACATCGCCCGCCGAGTATCCCGCGCCGTGCTCACTGCGCGCTAGGGGCGGGCTGGAGGACTGGATCGATCCCGAGCTGGCCCTGGAAGGGCTCATTCTCGGCCGCGAGCATCGTGACCACCACCGCGACCGCCATCGCAAGAGACCCATCGCGAGCCGAGTCGTCGTGCGGTTGGCACTGTGGACCAGTCCGATCGCGCACAGCGTGAGTGCCGCCAGCGATAACAGCGCGAGCCACTTGAGAGCGTTGATGCCCGACTCGCTGAGGAAGATGCGCTGCCGCCCGCAGCGAACGTCCTGGATCGACGTGACCAGCTCGCGCTGCACTTCGGTCTCCGATTCGCCCTGAGGGTCGACTCGGAGCGCGAGATGAAGCGCGTCGGCCAGCGGCGCGGGAACCGGGCTGAGGATCGCACGCTGCTCCCGCATTGCGGGCCATTCGTCGTTCACCGCGCCCTCTATCTGGCGGCGGATGTGCCCGCGCATTCGCATCCGGACGTCTGGAGGGAGATCGTCGCTCAGGATGACCACCGACCGCAGTGCGCTCGCCTCGTCGGAGATCACCTCCTGGGCGCGGTCGACGTTGCCCCACACGCCGACCGCGAGGAAACCGACGACCAGCGCGAACAGGATCCCCATCGGCGGCAGCATCCCGGGCGACAGGGCCTGCAGGGCCTCGGCACGCTCGCTCTCGGCAAGGTGCATCACCAGCACATAGATGGCCAGCGTGAGCAAGGCCATCCCCACGAGCGCCACAAGCGCGATCAAGACCACCGGCAGTTCGGGATCCAGTCGACCATTTGCGGCCCGCCGATCCTACGCCACGATGAGATGCACACCGAACTCCGAAGCAGCCCAGGACGAGCCTCTCTCACGGCTGTCGCCGTCGAGTACGGCTTGATCGAGCGCAATCCGGCGGCCGGTAAGCGCCGCAGGTTGAAGGTGGATCGACCCCAACGGAGCTATCTCGACCGCGCCGAGCAGATCGAAGCGCTCTTGCTCGCCGCCGGTCAGACTCGACGCGGACGCTCGCGCGGGGGACCCGCGCCTCCGACGACGGACGGCTCCGGATGAGCTGGCGGCATACAAGGCCGGTCACTCGCGGGGACCCCCCCCTTCCCCCTCCCGCGTCCGAGCAACGTACGCAATCGACGCTTGCTTGTTCGACCGGCCGCGACACCGACTCGGGGATCGGGACCTCCCTCCGCTGGCGGACCATCTGACCGCTCGCTGCGCCGTACCTGCGCCTCGATCCTGTAGGCGCTCGGCGAAGACCCCTAGTCATGGAGCAGATGGGCCACACCGATCCGAAGCTCGCGCTGCGCGTCTATGCGCGAGTCATGCGCCAGGACGAGGATAAGCGGGCTCGGCTCCGCGCCCTCGTGGAGGGGTTTGATTTGGCAGAAAAGGCAGAAATACGGTTTCGAGCGGTCTGCGGCTACTGACAGCGAGTGGTCACCGACGAAAAAACCCGCCGTAGCGGGGCTTCTTCCGATGGGCGGCCACGGTTAACCGTGAGGCGCGCGCGGTTGCTGGCCCCCAGGACTCTGCTTCGACTGCTGCTCGAGGGGCCGCGCGCTGCGCAGCCCAGGCCCACTCGCCTGCTGCAGCACTACGCGTCCCGCCACGTCCGCCGCCTCATCGGCTGCCTGGCCTGACCAAGCACCTGCCTATCCTCGGCTGACGGCAGGGCGCCTGGGGGGAGCTCGACGTCGCCGGTGCGCGGGATGGTCTTCCAGGCGGCGAGCGCGCCGACCAGGGCGGAGACCGTGGACTCGATGATCACGAGGTACATCAGCTGGCGGTAGACGAACTGCTGCAGCGGCAGCGCCCACAGGGGCCGCAGCGACTCGCCGTCGAGCCGGAACGCGATCGACGGCGATCACGAGCTGCAGGACGTTGAAGCCCAGCCAGAAGGCGAGCACGCGGCGCGGGGTCGGTGAAGATCGAGGCCGTAGAGCGCGAACAGGTCGATCAGCGGCGCGACGAGCGGCAGCAGGATCTGGAAGAGGATCATGTACGGCAGCGCGCGCCGGCCGATCCGGCGCTCGTCGCGGGTCGCGGCTGAGCGAGGGCGCCCTTGTGCTTCCAGACGGCCTGCATCGTCCCGAACGACCAGCGGTAGCGCTGGCGCCAGAGCCCGCCGAGCGTCGAGGGCGCCTCGGTCCACGCGCGCGCGTTCTCGGCGTAGACGACCCGGTGCCCGCGCGGCCGATCGCGAGCGTCAGGTCGGTGTCCTCGGCCAGCGTGTCGCTCGGAGACGCCGCCGACCTCGACCAGCACGCTCGCGCCGGAACGCGCCGATCGCGCCGGGCACCGTCGGCGTGCACTGCAGCACCTCGTACATGCGGCGGTCGAGGTTGAAGCCCGATCACGTACTCGATGTGCTGCCAGCGGCCGAGCAGCCCGCTGCGGTTGCCGACCTTGGTGTTGCCCGAGACCGCGCCGACGCCGGGGTCGGCGAGCGGCTGGACGAGGCTGGCGAGCGTGTCGGGCTCGAACACGGTGTCGCCGTCGACCATCACGACGACCTCGGCCGCGGTGGCCGCGATGCCGGTCGTTCAGCGCGGCGGCCTTGCCGCCGTTGGCCTGCGCGGATCAGCGGCACGCGCGGCGAGCCCGAGCGCCTCGACGATCGTCGGCCGGTGCCGTCGGTCGAGCCGTCGTCGACGACGATGACCTCGAAGTCCGGGTAGTCGCGTCGCGGCGAGCGAGCGCACGGCGCGCTCGATCCCGACGGCCTCGTTGTAGGCGGGGACGATGACGGCGACCGGCGGCTGGAAGTCGCGCCGGCAGCGCGGCGCCGCGTGTCGACGCGACCTGGATCGCCGGCGAGCGGCAGGACGAGCAGGACGCGGGCGGCGACGAGGATGCCGACGGCGCCGATGATCCAGCCCAGCGCGCCGGTCGAGCCAGAACGCCGAGCCGGACGGCCCAGAGGAAGACCGTCCCGCGGCGCGTTCGAGCCACGGGGCGGCCGGCTCGGCCTCGGCGCGCGTGAGGCCGAGCAGCTCGCGCAGCGGTCACGAACCGGTAGCCCCGCGCGCGCAGCTGCGGGATCAGCCGCGCGAGCGCCGCGACGGTCTGGCGCCGGTCGCCGCCGCCGTCGTGGAACATGATCACGCCGCCGCGTCCCGCCGGCGGCGTCGCGTTGCGGACGATCGTTCGCGACGCCTGGGCTGCTGCCAGTCGCGCGGAGTCGTAGTCGGCCAGCGCGATGATGTAGCGGCCGCCCGCCGCGCTTGGCGAGAGCGCGCTCGTCGTGCCGGCGTGACGGCGTCGCTGGTCGCCGAGTACGGCGGGCGGATGAACCGCGTGTAGCGGCCGGTGATGCCGAGCGAGGACGGCCTCGGTCAGGTCGAGCTGCGCGCGGCGCTGCCAGGCCGGGCCGGTCGACATCCCGGCGTGCGTGAAGGTGTGGTTGCCGATCTCGTGCCCGTCGCGCTCGAGCATCGCGCACGAGGTCGGGGTGGCGGGCGGCCTGGCTGCCGACCATGAAGAACGTTGCCGGGACGCGTTCGCGCCGCAGCACCTCGAGGATCTTGGGCGTCCAGCGCGGGTCGGGCCCGTCGTCGAAGGTCAGCGCGATCCGCTTGCCGGGATCGGGCTGCGGTGACTGCAGGTGATCGCCTCGCGCGGCCAGCAGGGGTCGCGAGCCCTTCAGCGGCGCGCCGGCGTCGGCGATCCTCGGAGCCTTCGGCTGAGACCCCAACGGCGTGGGTGCAGAACCCCTGGAAGGCGATCAGCGCGGCAAGGAACACGAGGCAGGTGCCAAGCACCATCCAGTGGGCGGAGCGGGTTCCGAAGGCGGAATCGCAGCGCGGCGCCCGTTCGAGCATCCGCAGCGGGATCGGCCGCGCCGGTCAAGGCGACGTCGCCTTGCGGTTGGCGCCGGGCGTGCTGTCGGGCGGACCTGGTCCCGTCTTGGCTTGACCGGGTGGGGTTCGTGTCCGCCCTGGCGCGGTGGTCGGCGGACTCGGCTTGACCCGGGAGGGCGCCGGCGACGCGGGCCCGCGGCCGGGGGCCGTCTCGGCTTGGCCAGGGGTCGTCGCCGGTGTCGTCGCATCGCGCGGATGGGACAGCGCCGGCGCTTGCGTCTGCTCGCGGGACGGCGCGGTGCCGGCTGGGCGGGGCGCGGTGATGACTGGTGCCCGAAGCGCTCCCGTCGCCGCGGTGACAGTGCCGCGCCGGGCCACGGCGGCCTGCACCCGCTTGGGTAGCGCCGGCGGGGCGGCTCCGTGGGCGCCGGGATCGCCAACGATCGGGATGCCAGGAAGCGGCTGTAGCCCGAGCCCGCCGAGGATCAGTGCGACCAGCCACAGGCCCAGGGCCATCGTCGCGACGCGCCCGACGATGGCCAGACGGTGGCGGCGCCGACCCGTGGGATCGGCGAGGACCTGGTGGGTGAGGATGGCTGCGGGGTCAGGCTCTGGCACGGGCAGCCGCAACACTCGGGGCACGTGAGACGCACGAACTGCGTGGCTCTTGGACTTCGAGCTAATCCGCAGGGCGCGCAGCGGCTAATGAGATATCGCAGCTACGGTCTTTATCGACCTACACCGGGAGTTCCTTGATCCGTGCTACCGCTCCTAGAGCGTCTCGGCGATGGATTCACCGATGGCCGCACGCGATTGGTCAGGTCCTTGACGGTCATGGTGCGCGACCTCGACGAGTAGGCCCTTCGTTCGATGCATTCTCGAACGTCGTTAATCCGCTCTGGGCTTGATGGGCGCGGCTGGGTTCGAACCAGCGACCTCTCGCGTGTGAGGCGAGCGCTCTCCCGCTGAGCTACGCGCCCGGGAGAGTCGCCCAGTCTAGCCTCGGCGGGCGGGTCGCTCTACAGCGCGACGATCGCGTCGATCTCCACGTCGGCGCCCCGCGGCAGCGCCGCCGCCTGGATCGCCACGCGCGCCGGGGGGTCGTTCTCGAAGAACTCGGCGTAGACGTCGTTGACGCGCTGGAAGTCGGTCATGTCTGCGAGATAGACCGTGATCCTGACTGCGTCCGCGAGGCTGCCGCCGGCTGCCTCGCAGATGGCCGACAGGTTGTGGAGGCAGCGACGCGCCTGGCCGGGCGCGTCTTCCTTGATGAGCTCCCCGCTCGACGGATCCATCGGGAGCTGGCCCGAGCAGAACAGGAGGTCGCCGGTCCGGATCGCCTGGCTGTAGGGGCCGATGGCTGCCGGTGCGGCGTCGCTGTCGATCACGTGGCGGTCGGGCATCGCTCTCCTCCTTGGGGACGGGTCCGCAGACTACGCGGCCGGGCTCCGGCGTTCTTGCGGGGCTGGTCCGTTACATCCCGTTCATCTGCGGCGCACGATTTGCGCCTCGGCGGCGGCGGCCCCGCACTGATGCGATTTCCTCCCGAGGGGTGGGCACAATTCGCATCAGTTCGCGGGCGCTGCCACCGGCCGCGCGCTTGGAACTCCAAAAGTGTTACGCGGCGCTCACCCGAGGCGCACAACTTGCGCCTGCCTATCGGTTGCGCCCGAACTGTGGCGTTTCAGCCCCGAGGGGTGGGGCCAAAACGGCACAGTTCGCGTGTCCACCCCCGTCTTCCTACCCCGCCCCCGCGGGCTCGGCCCCCTCGGGGCAGAGCTACGCGGCGGCCGAGGCGCAGAGGACGTAGATGGTGACCGTGTGCGTGGCCGTGTTGCTGTTGCGTCGGGCGGAGCGAACCAACCGCGTGGTTCACCGCCGTTCTGGCAGGGACGACCCAGATGCGTCGGCCGGTCGGCTGATGTCACGATCGCGTTCGGTTGGTTGGCCACGGCCACGATCGGGTCGATGTCAGTTCCACCCCCAACGACACTCTCACCCGCCTGGCACTGCACGTCGTCTGACAGGACCTGGCCGTTCGGTCCGGTGCCTGCGATGTAGGTAAGTGCCGCAGTCCTCACCACCACCTGCTCGACCCCCGTCGGCCCCGGGATACCCTGCGCCCCGGATCGCCGTCCGCGCCCGGTGCCCAGCCGCCCTGCGCCCCCTGCGGCCCGACCAGCCCCCGAAGCCCCTCGATGCCGGCGGTCCCGGCCACGCCCCGGGCTCCGTGCAGCTTCGACCGCTCGGAGGCCTTGAAGTCACCGAGCACGAGCGAGCTGTTCTTCACCTTCGCCGAAGACACCGAGTTCTTCTTCAGGTGCTTGGCGCCCACGCTCGCCCTGGGCAGCTGGACGGCGGCGTATCCCGTGCCGCCGAGCGCCACGAACAGCGCGACGATCGAGATGACGAGGGCGGGCGACGGCCGGGTGATGCGATTCCTCATACGAGGCACTACCTCCAAAGCGTCAGGGTCTCCTCGGTCAATCGACGAGTAAGGGAACCGGCACGAGTCCGAGGACCCGCGGCTAGACACCGCAGGCGCCCGCCGGCCCGTCGCGCCGCGATCGGCTAGCCTTCGCCGCGGACCGTGCTAGGCGGGGAGGTAGCGGTGCCCTGTCACCCGCAATCCGCTCTAGCGGGGCTGAATTCCCGTTCGAAGGGGCTTCGCCCTCGGGGCCAGTACGCCGGATAGAGGCGTCGATGGCCGGGTCCCGCGCGGCGGACGCTCGCGAATCAGGTCAGATCCGGGAGGAAGCAGCCTTAAGCGATACCGTCCGTGCGCCGCGGACCAGCCTGGCCGGAGCCGATGTTCGGCGGGCACGCCCGAGGACTTGCTTCGACGACGGGTGCACGGTCCGCTTCGGTCAGTCGAGCAGGCTCGGCTCTCCACGACCAACGCGCCACTTGAAGACCCCGGTCGGAAGGGCCGGGCTGGTGGGCTTCTTGATCGTCTTCACCCGTCTGAAGGAGCACCGGAAGTCCTTCCGCGTGGCGGCGACCAGGCCGTAGCCATGGTGATCGAAGTCCGCGTTCTGCGCCCATGGGTTGGCTTCCTTCAGCACGTCGATGAGTGCCTGGGGCGTCTTCGGGTTGAGCGGATCGGCGCCCGGCACGAGGTTGCCGGCGCCCTCGCCCAGCGACTGCGAGGTGATCGAACCGCCCACGAACTCGGTGGCCACGGGCCGCTTGTCCGTGTCATTGATGCGCACGTCTCCGGCGATGAAGGTGTGGATGTCGCCGGTCACGAACACCACGTCCTCGATCTTCTTGCGCTTGATGTGGCCCAGCAGGTCCGTGCGCTCCGCCGGATAGCCCATCCACGAGTCGAACCCGATGACGTCGCCACCGGGGTAGTAGGTCCGCTCGATCGTCACCCCGTTGGCGAGCACCTTCCAAGCGGCCGGCGTGGAGGCCAGGCGCTTCTTCACGAAGTTCAGCTGCTGCCGACCCAGAATGGTGCGTGGGTCGTCGAGCTCCGCGCAGGCCGGACCTAGGAGGGCGTCATTGCAGGGCTGGTCGGCGCGGTACTGGCGCTCGTCCAGGAGAATCAGATCCACGTTGCGCCCGAAGCGCAGCGCCCGGTAGATCCGATCTCCCTTGCGATGGCCGAGCTTCGCGCCGAAGGTCGGCATGGACTCGAAGTAGGCGCGGTAGCCCGCCGCCTTGCGCGCGTTGCTGTAGGCAAGGGCCGGATCGAGGCCGCCCGTGGGCCCCGCACCGCCGGCGTAGTTGTCCTGCACCTCGTGGTCGTCCCAGATCGAGATCATCGCGTGCTGCGTGTGCATGCGACGGAGGCGCGGGTCCGAGCGCCACGTCATGTACTTGGCCCGGTACTGATCGAGCGTGATGGAATCGCCCACGGGGTCGCGTGCGCACAGGGGCGTTCGGAGCGCCGACAGCCACCGAGGCCGACAGCTCGGAGTAGATGTAGTCGCCGAGATTGATGACGAAGTCCACATCCTCCTTGGCGAGCAGGGCCTGGGCGTTGAAGTACCCGAAGTTGTAGTCCTGGCAGGAGAAGAACGCGAAGCGCACCGGTTGGTGCGAGTCGGGCGGGAGCGCCGTGCGGAAGCGGCCGACGGGGCTCACCTCGTCGTGGGTGGCGAAGCGGTAGTAGTACTGCTCGTACGGCTTGAGCCCGGTGATCCTCGCCTTGGCCGAGTGGACGGTTGCGGGGCTCGTCTTGATCAGGTCGCGGGCCACGACCTTGCGGAAGCCGTGATCGCGCGCCACCTGAACTTCGACGGTGCCGGTTCCCTCGGCATCCGCCACGCGCGTCCAGAGCGTTATCCCGCGCGGCGTGGGATCGCCCGAGAGGATCCCCTCGGCGAACTTGCCTCCCCGCAGACTCGGCCGCTTGCGGCGCTTCGCCGCGATCGCCTCAGGGGCTAGCAGCACGCCGGCGGTCAGACTCCCCGCCCCGTAGACGAAGCCGCGTCGCGAGAGTCGAGCACCGGTCATTGCCACCTCCTGATTCGTGGGGCCGCAGACCCTCCGAGGAAGGCGGCGGGCGAGCCGCTGCCGAGCCTAGCGGCGGACCTGTTCACACTCAAGGGGGGTGCGATAGGGCCGTCCGCTCCCCGGCTAGCATGGGACGCCCGATGCTCTCCCTCTACCGCCGCCACCGCCCCCGCACCTTCCAGGAGGTTGTCGGCCAGGAGCACATCGTCCGCACCCTCCGCAACGCGATCGAGCTCGACAAGGTGCACCACGCCTATCTGTTCGTGGGCTCGCGCGGCACGGGCAAGACCTCGATGGCCAAGCTGCTCGCCTGCGCCCTCAACGCGGATGGCGGGCCCACGGCGGACTTCGATCCCGACAACTCCACCTCGAAGGCGATTCTCGCCGGCGCCTCGCTCGACGTCGTGGAGATGGACGCGGCGTCGAACAACTCGGTAGACGACATCCGCGAGCTGCGCGAGAACGTCGCGCTGGCCCCGATGCAGGGCCACAAGCGCGTGTACATCCTCGACGAGGCGCACATGCTCTCCCCGGCCGCGTGGAACGCGTTCCTGAAGACTCTGGAGGAGCCGCCGGCGCACGTGGTGTTCGTCCTCGCCACCACGGAGGCACACAAGGTGCCCGCCACGATCGTGGACCGCTGCCACCGCTTCGACTTCCGCCGCCCGGCGCTCGAGCAGATCGCGGAGGTGCTCCAGCGCGTGGCCGGCGAGGAGGGGATCGAGCTGCCGGACGCCGCCGTCGGAATGCTCGCGCGCGCGGCCACCGGCAGCTTCCGCGACGCGCTGGGAACGCTGGAGCAGCTCGTGACCTACGGCGGCAAGGAGGTCCGGCTGGACGAGGTGCTCGACATCCTCGGGGTGGCCGACGCGGAGCTGGTGCTCGACGCGGCCGAGGCGCTCGCCGACCACGATCCCAAGGCCGCCCTCCTCACGGTCAAGCGGCTGTCCGACTCGGGCCGCGACTTCACCCAGTTCATGCGCGACGTGTCGGCCCATTTGCGCCACCTGTTCGTGGTGCAGACGCTCGGCGAGGTGCCGGACTCCTTCTCGGTCACGGCCGAGCACACGGATCGCCTCGCCGCTCAGGCCAAGCGCCTGCCGCAGGGCGAGCTGCTCCGCGCGATCGACTTCCTGGCGGCGGCGATCGCGGCGGTCAAGGACGGCTCGGAGCCGCGGATCCAGCTCGAGATGGCGCTGCTGAAGGCCACTCAGCCGAGCGCCGACCTTTCGCTCCAGGCGCTCATGCACCGGATCGAGCGGCTCGAGTCGGGGATAGCCGCGGCGGGCCCCAACGAGCCCGCGCCGGCAACGGAGACCAAGCCGGAGCCGGAGCCCGAGCAGCCCTCGAGCGGTGGTGAACCACCACGCTCCGCCGGGGCCACCCGCGTAGCGAGCGGGCAGGCGGCGGCGGCCGTGGCCGTGGAGGAGGCCACGGAGCCCGCGACCGCCGTGGAGCTCGACCAGGTGCTCGCGCTCTGGCCGGCCGTGGGCGAGGCCGTGGCCGAGGAGAACGGCATGCTCGGGGCGGCGCTCGCGGCGGCCAGGCCCGTCGCGCTCGAAGGCGAGCGCCTGACCGTGGCCTTCCCAGCCGATGCGGCCTTCGTGAAGAAGAAGGCGGAGGCCAACCGCGAGCTGGTGCAGCAGGCGGTACGGGGCCTCAGCGGCAGCGCTCTTGACGGTCGTGTACGAGCTTCGCGACGGCGGTCCGCACGCCGAGGTGGCTACTCTCGATGAGGCTGAGCTGATCGAGCGGCTGCGCTCGGAGTTCGCCGCCGAAGAGGTCTTCGAGGACGAGGAGTAGCCATGCCGGGTCAACCCAATCTGGGCCAGATGATGAAGCAGGTCCAGCAGATGCAGGCCGAGATGGCCAAGGCCGAGCAGCAGCTGAAGACCGAGGTGGTGGAGGCGAGCGCCGGCGGCGGGATGGTGACCGTCAAGGTGTCGGGCGCGCTCGAGCTGAAGGAGCTGAGGATCGACCCGGAGGCGGTGGATCCCGAGGATGTGGAGCTGCTCCAGGACATGGTCCAGGCGGCGGTGAACGAGGCCTTCCGCGCGGCGCAGGAGCTTGCCGCGAGCAGGATGGGCGCCGCCACCGGAGGGCTCGCGGGCAACCTCGGGAACCTCGGCTTGCCCGGTCTCTAGCCAGCGTTGTTCGCGGCGCCGGTCAATCGCCTGATCTCCGAGCTCGCCCGCCTGCCGAGCATCGGGCAGCGGACGGCGCAGCGGCTCGCCTTCCACATCCTGAGCGTGTCCGACGAGGAGGCGCTCGCCCTCGCGGACGCGATCCGCGAGGTCAAGGAGACCGTGGGGCAGTGCGAGGTCTGCTTCAACCTCGCGACCGAGGCAACGTGCCGCATCTGCCAGGACGAGCGGCGTGAGACGGCCACCCTCTGCGTGGTCGAGCAGCCGAGCGACGTGATCCCGATCGAGCGCTCCGGTGAGTTCCACGGCCGCTATCACGTGCTCGGCGGCGCGCTATCGCCGATCGACGGGGTGGACCCCGAGCACCTCCACATCTCCGAGCTCCTGGACCGGGCGTCCGGCAACGGGATCCGCGAGGTGGTGATCGCCACGAACGCGACCACGACCGGCGAGGCCACGGCCCTCTATCTCGCCGATTCGCTGCGCGAGCGGGCCCCCGAGTTGGTGGTCACGCGGCTCGCCAGCGGTCTGCCCGTGGGCTCCGACCTCGAGTACGCGGACGAGATCACGCTCGGCCGTGCGCTGCGTGGCCGCCAGGCCCTGTGATCCAGTAACCGGGGCCGGCGTGCGACCATGGGCGCCGTGGCCCCCCGCGTAGTCCACGCCGCTTGCCCGCATGACTGTCCCGACACCTGCGCCATGCTCGTCACGGTGGACGACGAGGGCCTGGCCACGCACGTGGGTGGCGACCCCGATCACCCGATCACCGCCGGCTTCCTCTGCGGGAAGGTGTCGAACTACCTGGAGCGCGTCTACTCAGAGGAGCGCGTGCTCCACCCGCTGGTGCGCGAGGGGCAGAAGGGCGAGGGCCGCTTCCGGCGGGCGTCCTGGGACGAGGCGCTGGACCGGGTGGCGAGCGAGCTTCGGCGCGTGCGCGACGAGGCCGGCGGCGAGGCGATACTGCCCTACAGCTACGCCGGCACGCAGGGCCTGATCCAGGGGAACACGATGAGCGCCCGCGTGCTGAACGCGCTGGGTGCCACCGCGCTGGAGCGCACCATCTGCGCCACCGCCGGCCTCGTGGGCTGCACGAACACGCACGGAGTCTCGCCGGAGGTGGATCCCGACGAGTGGGTTCACGCCCGCCACCTGCTCGTGTGGGGATGGAACCCGATGTCCACGGCCCCGCACCTCTGGCGCAAGCTGCTGGAGGCACGTCGCGCGGGCGCGCGACTGGTGGTGGTGGACCCGTTCCGCAGCCGCACCGCGCGGGTGGCGGACGAGCACCTGCGCCCGATCCCGGGCACCGACGCCGCGCTGGCCATCGGGATGATGCGGGCGGTGCTGGACGCCGGCCTGCACGACGAGGACTGGTGTCGCGCGCATACCGAGGGCTACGACGAGCTGCTGGGCGTGCTGGCCGAGCACCCGGTGGAGCGCTGCGCCGAGATCTGCGGGATCGACGCCGGCACCATCGCCCGCAACGCGCGCGAGTTCGCGACCGTGCGCCCCGCGCTGCTCCGGCTGGGGATCGGCGCCCAGCGTCACCTGGGCGCCCCGGCGGCGTACTCCACGATCGCCTCGCTTCCGGCGCTCACCGGCGCCTGGCGCGACCGGGGTGGCGGCTGTTCGTACATACCCACCGCCGTCGCGGCCGCCGTGAGCTCGCGCCCGCTCGAGGGCGACGACCTGCGTCCCGGCCCCGTGCGGACGATCAACATGGCCCAGCTCGGCGCCGCGCTCACCGACCCTGAGCTCGATCCGCGGGTTGAAGCGCTCGTCTGCTGGAACTCGAACCCGGCGTCGATCGCTCCCGATCAGGAACGGGTGCTGGAGGGGCTGCGCCGCGAGGACCTGTTCACCGTCGTGCTCGAGCAGTTCATGACCGACACGGCAGCGCATGCCGACGTGGTGCTGCCCGCCACGACACAGCTCGAGCACCTCGATGTGGTCTTCTCGTGGGGCCACCACTATCTGACCTGGAACGAGCCGTCGATCGAGCCACTCGGTGAAGCCAAGCCGAATACGGAGGCCTTCCGGCTGCTTGCCCAGCGCCTCGGGCTCAGCGACCCACGGTTCCGCGAGAGCGACGCGGAGATGATCGACTCGATGCTGGCGGCGTCGCCGGCCGTGTCCGGGCGGACCACCGAGCTGCGCGAGCGCGGTTGGCTCAAGATCGACCTGGGGCAGGGCAGTACGCCGCACGCCGAGGGCCGCTTCGGGAGGGTGAGCGGCAAGGCGAAGCTGCATGCCCGCTACGACCCCCCCGGCGAGGTGGCGGACGCGGCCCTGGCCGAGCGCTATCCGCTGGCGCTCATCACGCCGAAGACCCACCTCTTCCTCAACTCGACGTTCGCGAACCAGGGGCGCCAGCACTCGGCCCAGCCGGAGCCCGCGGTGTTCGTGCATCCCGACGACGCGCGGGCGCGCGGGATCGCCGACGGCGCGCGCGTGCGCGTGTACAACGACCGTGGCCAGTTCCGCTGCCCAGCCCGAGTGTCCGACGATGCCCGGCCCGGCGTGGTGGTGGCTCCGATGGGCTGGTGGAACGGCGACTACGAGGGCGGGCGCAGCAGCCAGACCACCACCTCGCAGGCGCTCACCGAGGCGGGCCACGCTCCGATCTTCAACGACAACCGGGTGGAGGTCGCGGCGGTCTAGCGAGCACGGCCGGCGCCTACCCCAGCAGCCCGTACTCCTCCTTCGCCGCCAGGATGCGGCCCACCGCCTCGTCCAGCCGCGCGCGCGAGACGCGCCCGCGCCGCACCGCGGCGAGCACGGCGTCGTAGGCGGCCTGCTGGTCTGCGGCGGGCCCCGAGATCTGGAGCATGTCCGCACCGGCCCGCAGCGCGTCCACAGCGGCCTGCGGCACGGGCGCCACGATCGCCACGGCCGGCTCGGCGAGGTCATCGGTGATCGCCACGCCGTCGTATCCCAGCTCGCCGCGCAGCAGGTCCGTGACCACCTCCTTCGAGAGCGACCCCGGCGCCGTGAAGTCGTTCATGGGGTAGAGCGCATGGCTGAGCACGACGCCGGGGGCCCCGTCCTGGATCGCGGCGCGGAACGGGAGCAGGTCGCGCTTGCGGAGCTCCGGGAGGTCGAGCCCCACGGTCGCCGGACCGTCGGCGGTCGACTGGTCGGCGGAGCCCAGGCCCGGGAAATGCTCGACCGCCGCGAACAGGCCGGCCTTGCGGTAGGCGGGCAGCACCGCGTCGGCGAAGGCCGACACGTCGCGCGTGTCGTCCGAATACGCGAGCGCGCCGAGTGCCGAGCCGCCCTCGGGGCTCACGTCGAGGTCCGGTCCCAGCACTCCGTTCACGCCGAGCTCCGTGAGCGCGCGGGCGGAGTCGGCGGCCTGGGCGCCCGCGTCGCCCGCCGTTGCGAGATCGGCGGGGGTCGAGGCGGGCGGCAGGTCGGGGAAGGAGTTGAGCTCGCCGCCGGGCTGGGCAGCCATCACGAGCGGGCGGACGTGGCCCTCGTCCGAGGCGATCACCCGCGCCTCCCCCGCCAGCTGTCCGAGCAGGTCCGAGGAGGTGTAGTTCGAGCCCGAGAGCAGGATCCCGCCGAGGTCGAGCCGGCGCAGTCGCCGGAAGACCTCGGCGTTGAGGTCGGTGCCCTCGAATCCGACCAGGAACAGCTGCGCGACCTTGCGCTCGAGCGAGAGCGTCCGGGCCAGCTCCACGGCGCTGCGCGGGAGCGGCGCGGGTCTCTCCTTGCGCTTGCCCTGCGCGGGCCGCGGCACGATCTTGGCCAGGAACGAGCCGCCGGCACGCCGCTCGGTCGCCGCCCCGCGGGTCTGCGAATCGTTCTCGCGCGCGCCGAGGACCGCTCCCACCACGGCCGCTCCGGCCGCCACGGTCACCAGCAGGGCGATCAGCAGGCGGCGTCCCCGGACCACGGGCCGAGGCTAGCGTCAGCGGCTGTCGCCAGTGGGACCGTGCGCCGCCGGGGCTATCGTTCTCGGCGATGTCGGCACTCGGCGCCCACACCGTTGTCATGAAGTTCGGCGGCACCTCGGTGGCCGATTCAGAGCGCATCAAGAACGCGGCCCGGCGTATCGTCCAGCGCGCCGAGGAGGGCAGCCGGGTGGTGGCCGTGCTCTCCGCGCGCGGCAAGCACACGGATGAGCTCGTGGCGATGGCCCACGAGGTGTCCGACCGCCCGCACCCGCGCGAGATGGACATGCTGCTGTCCACGGGAGAGCGCGTGTCGTGCGCCCTCGCCGCGATGGTCATCAATGACCTGGGACACGAGGCGATCTCCCTCACCGGCTCGCAGGCCGGGATCGTCACGGACACGACCCACACCAAGGCCCGCATCCTCGAGGTGAAGGCCCACCGGATCAGCGAGGCGCTCGACTCCGGCCGGATCGTGCTCGTGGCCGGCTTCCAGGGGGTCTCCCAGGACTCGCTCGACGTGACCACGCTCGGCCGCGGCGGCTCCGACACGACGGCCGTGGCGCTGGCCGCCGCCCTTGGCGCCGAGGTCTGCGAGATCTTCACCGACGTTGCGGGCGTGTTCAGCGCCGATCCGCGGCTCGTGCCGGGCGCCCGCAAGCTGCCGGTTCTCACCTTCGAGGAGATGCTCGAGATGTCGGCCTCGGGCGCAGGCGTCCTGCAGCTTCGCGCCGTGGAGTACGCCCGCAACTACGGCGTCACGATCCACTGCAGGTCGAGCTTCGAGGACGGACCAGGTACCGTCGTGCAGGACGAGGAACAGACAATGGAGAGACCGCTCGTCACAGCCGTCACGCACTCCACCGCGGAGGCGCGTATCACGCTCACCGGCCTGCCGGACAGGCCGGGCATCGCCGGGCGGGTGCTCACCGCACTTGCCGACGCCAGCGTGAACGTGGACATGATCATCCAGAACGAGCCGCTCAGCGGCGGCCACCTGGCGGATATGTCGGTCACCTTCCCGCGCGACGACCTTCCCATGGCCACCGAGGCGCTCGCGGCGGTGAAGGAGCGAGCTCGGCTTCGGCGAGGTCCTCTCGGACGACCGCATCGGCAAGGTGTCGCTGGTCGGCGCGGGGATGAAGAGTCATCCAGGCGTCGCGGCGCGGGCGCTCACGGTGATCGGGACGGCCGGGGTGAACATCGAGATGATCTCCACCTCTCCCATCAAGATCTCGTGCGTGGTCCGCCAGGAGGACGTGGAGACGGCCGTGCGCCAGCTCCACACCGCCTTCGACCTCGGTAGGGACGCGGTGCACGCCGAGGACGTGTCCGGCGTGCACCGGCCCAAGGTCCGCGAGGAGGCGGCGTCGTGAGGGTCGCCGTGGTGGGCGCCACCGGCGCGGTGGGCTCGACCATGCTCGGCGTCATGCGCGAGCGCTCCTTCCCCGCCGGCGAGGTGGTGCCGTTCGCCTCGGCGCGCTCGGCGGGGCGCAGCATCGACTACGGCGATCGCAATCTCGAGGTGAGGGCGCTCTCGGCCGACGCGATCCAGGGCTTCGACCTGGCGCTCTTCTCGGCCGGCTCCGCGATCAGCGAGGACTGGGGCCGGCGCTTCGCCGACGCCGGCGCCGTGGTGGTGGACAACTCGTCCTATTGGCGCATGCACGACGACGTGCCGCTCGTGGTGGCCGAGGTCAACCCCGAGGCACTCGACTCGCATCGCGGCATCGTGGCCAACCCCAATTGCACGACGATGCAGACGGTGGTCGCGCTCAAGCCGATCCTGGACGCGGCAGGGCTGGAGCGGGTGGTGGTCTCGACCTACCAGGCCGTGTCGGGCACCGGCCAGCGGGCGGTGGAGGAGCTCCACGACCAGGCGCTCGCCACCCTCGAGGCCAAGGACATGCCGCCGCCGAGCGTGTACCCGCACCAGATCGCCTTCAACGTCCTGCCCCAGGTCGAGCTGTTCCAGGAGGGCGACGACTACACCACCGAGGAGCGAAAGGTCATGCGCGAGACGCGCAAGATCCTGGGTCGCGAGGAGCTGGGCGTGTCGGCTACCTGCGCCCGCGTGCCGGTCTACACGGGGCACTCGGTGTCGGCCAACGTTCAGACCCGTGACGCGCTTTCACCCGAGGACTGCCGGGAGCTGCTCGCGGCGGCGCCGGGAGTGACCGTGGTGGACGATCCCGCAAACGGCCTCTACCCGCTGGCGCTCGACGCGGCGGGTCGCGACGACGTGCTCGTCGGACGCATCCGCCGCGACCCCTCACACGAGCGCTGCCTCAACCTCTGGATCGTCGGCGACAACCTCCGCAAGGGGGCCGCCACCAACGCGGTTCAGCTTGCGGAGCTGCTGGGCGTTCGCGACCTGCTGGGCGCAGCCCGCGTCGCCTGACGCTGCTGCATCGTCACGAGCCCCTGACGCTCCAGGCGGGCCAGCTCGCGCCTCGAGGCGATGCCGAGCTTGCGGTAGATCTTGCGCGCGTGCGTACGGACGGTCTCCACGCCGATCGCGAGCTCCGCCGCGATCTCGGCGTTGGTGGCCCCCTCCTGGAGCTGCCCGAGCACCTCGCCCTCGCGCGGAGTCAGCTGGTCCACGCCCCTGATCCGCACGGGGTCGCCGCCGTGGACGTTCGCCGACTGCGGCAGCACGTGCATCCCGCGCGCGGCGAGGTGGATCGCGCTGATCACGTCGCGAGCCTCCGTCTCCTTCGAGAGGCACGCCGTGGCGCCGTAGGAGAGCATCTGGTTGCAGTCCGCGGCCGACGGCCCGTTGGCGAGCACCACCAGCGCGGTGGCGGGGAAGGAGCGGTGGAGCGCGAACACCTGGGTGGGCGAGCGCAGCGTGCCGAAGTTGAGGAGCGCGACCTTCGGGCGGTGGCGTTCGATGGCGTCCTCGAGCGCGTCCACGGACACGTCGGACTCCACGAGATCCAGGTTCGGGTCCTCGGCGATGAGGACGCTCAGAGCGAGCGCGACGAGATCCTCGAACCGTGCCGAAACCACGGTTGGCATCGCGCGGAGTCTAAGAGCTGGAGACGCCGGGATGTGAATCCTGGCCGAGTTTCGTCCCGCCGGCCGGCTCTATGCGGCCGCGAGCGCGGCGATCTTGTGCTGCACGTCCCTCGTGGACACCACGTGCTTGCCCATGCCGAGCTCCTTGGGCTCGAGCCCAAGCGCGAGCCCGACCAGCTGGGGCAGGTGCAGGACCGGGATGTCGAGGCCGCGCTCGACGTAGCGCGCGGCCGCCGGCTGCTGCATGTCCAGGTTCAGGTGGCAGAGCGGGCAGGGCGTGACCAGGCAGTCGGCGCCCGCGTCGATGGCGTCGGCCAGGTGCCGGCCGGCCTGGCGCAGCGAGGTGGTGCGGTTCATGGTGATCACCGGGAAGCCGCAGCACTTGCGCGCCCCGGCGTAGTCCACCGGCTCGGCGCCGAGCGTCTCGATCAGCTGTTCGAGGTACACGTCGCGCTCCGGGCGCTGGTCGAACCCGAGTCGCCTCGTGGGGCGGACGATGTAGCAGCCGTAGAACGGTGCGACCCGGAGCCCCGCGAGCGGGCGCTTCACACGCTCGCGCAGCGCCTCGAGCCCGATCTCCTCCGCGAGGATCCAGAGGAAGTTCTTGTTCCACCAGTCGCCCTGCTTCTCGTAGGAGAGCTGCTCGCCCTTGAGATGGGTGTTCACCTCGGCGCGGTAGTCCGAGCTGGCGTCGAGCCGCTCCTGGCACTCGGACTGGGCGCCCTGGCAGGTGGAGCAGATGTTCATCATCCCGGCCGCGCCCTCCACGGACTGCGCGAGCGCGAACGTCCGCGCGTTGAGAGCGTCCGCCAGCTCCGGGTTGTGCTCGGCCACCACGCCGGCGCCGCAGCAGTTGGCGCGGTCGAGCTCCACGAGCTCGAGGTCGAGCAGCGGGGCCACCTTGGCCACCGAGCCGTGCAGCTCCGGGGTGAAGCCGCGCGACACACAGCCGGGCCAGTACGCGAGCTTCACTCCTCGCCTCCAGACTCTCCGACGATGTAGAGGTTGAGCTCGATGCGCTCGTCGTGCGACTCGATCTCCTTGAAGATGCGGCGCACCTGATCCTGGTCCGGAAGCTTCGGGTGGAGCAGCGCCTTCCTCGGCGTGACCTTGCCGGACTTGAGGCCGCGTCCGGCGGTGGGAAGCTCGCGTACCAGCTGCTTGACGGCTGACGGCTTGAGCTGGCCGGCCACCAGGCTGCCATTACCGAAGGAGCGCGGCAGCAGCTGTGCCTCGTGCAGGGTGCCGTACTTCTCGACGAGCTTCACGAACGCCTTCTCGTGGCCGTAGCCGTTGTTGTCGTCCTTGATCTCGTAGTCGTCGGCGGCCTTGCGGCGCAGGCGCATGATCTGGTTCATGGGCGCCACGTCCTTGGGGCAGACCTCCACGCAGGCGAAGCAGTGGGTGCAGTCGTAGATGCCGTGCGGGTCGGCGGCGAGGTCCTCGAGGCGCTCCTCGTGGGCGCCGTCGCGGGGGTCGCCCACGAAGCGGTAGGCCTTGGCGAGCGCGGCCGGGCCCACGAACTCCGGGTCCACCTCGAGCGACAGGCAGGCCGACACGCACACCCCGCAGTGGATGCACGCCATCGCCTGCGTCACGTCGAGCATGGCCTCGGCGGGCACGATGTACTCGCGTCCCTTGGGCGGCTCCTCGGCGGGAAGCAGCCAGGGCACGATCCGCCTGACCTTCTTCCAGTGCACCGCTTCCATGTCGGTGATCAGGTCCTTGAGCACGGGCATGTTGCCCATCGGCTCCACGGTTATCGCCCCGTCGCGCGCGTTCTCGGCCGCCTCACCGATGCGGGTGTTGCAGGCGAGCGCGGACTTGCCGTTGATGCGCACGCCGCACGAGCCGCAGATCGCGGCGCGGCAGGAGCAGCGGATTCCGATCGACCCGTCCTCGCGGTCCTTCACCTGGAGGATCCCGTCGAGCACCGAGCGCTCCGGCGGGAGCTCCACGTCGTAATCGCCCCAGTAGGCGGCCTCCCCGGACTCGGGGTCGAAGCGGCGGATCTTCAGCTTGTAGTCGGCCAAGTCAGTCACTACCCAACCTAGCGACGCCCGGGGCGGTCAGTACTTCCGCTCCTCGGGCTGCCATTGAGTGAGAGTCACCTCGGAGTAGGAGACCTCGGGCTCGTCGCCGTTCGCCGCGACGTTGATGTGCTTGAGCCACTCCCCGTCGTTGCGCTCCGGGAAGTCGGTTCGGAACTGGGCGCCGCGGCTCTCCTTGCGCTCGAGCGCCGACAGGACGATCACCGCGGCGTTGTCGAGCATGAACTGGAGCTCCAGCGCGCCGAGCACGTCCTGGTTGAAGACGTTGCCCTTGTCGTCGACCGCCACGGTGGCCGCCTCCTCCTGGAGGCGCCGCACGATCTCGAGGGCGGTGTTGAGGCCGTCCTGGTCGCGGAACACGGCCACGTACTTGTCCATCGTCTCGCCCAGCTCAGCCTTGATCTCGGACACCCGGCGCCCGCTGCGGTCGCGGTCCACGATGGCGGACACGACCTCCTGCTCGCGCACGAGCGACTCCTTCGACGGCTTGGGCGTGGCGTGCGCCTTCACGGCGTGGGCCGCATGAGCCCCGGAGCGGCGGCCGAACACCAGCGTGTCGAGCAGCGAGTTCGCGCCGAGCCGGTTGCCGCCGTGCACCGACACGCACGCACACTCGCCGGCGGCGTAGAGGCCGGGTACGGGCGTCTGTCCGTTCACGTCGGTCCGGATCCCGCCCATGACGTAGTGGTTGCCCGGCTTGATGTGGATCGGCTCGCGCGTGATGTCCACGCCGGCGAAGTCGCGGCCGACGTTCACGATCTCCCGCAGGGCCTCGTGGATGCGCTTGCGCGGGACCACGGTCACGTCGAGCGCGACGGTGCCGTCGGGGAACCCGCGGCCCTCGTTGATCTCGGTCTGCTCGGCGCGTGACACGACGTCGCGCGAGGCCAGCTCCATCTTGTTGGGGGCGTACTTCTCCATGAAGCGCTCGCCCTGCGCGTTGTAGAGGTGGGCGCCCTCGCCGCGGGCGCCCTCCGTGATCAGAAGCCCCAGGCCCGCGAGCGTGGTGGGGTGGTACTGGATCATCTCCATGTCCATCAGCGGCGCCCCCACGCGGTAGGCCATGGCGATGCCGTCGCCTGTGCAGATGAGCGCGTTGGTGGTGGGGTCGTAGATCTGCCCGTTGCCGCCGGTGGCGAGGATCACGGCGCGGGCCGAGAAGAGCTCCATGGAGCCGTCGCGGATGTTGCGCGTGATCGCGCCCGCGATGCGGCCTTCCTCGTCCTTGGCGAGCGCGGTGGTGAACCACTCCTCGTAGCGGTACACCTCCTCGTGCCGCATGAGCTGCTCGTACAGCACGTGCAGGATCGCCTGCCCGGTGATGTCCGCCACGTAGTAGGTGCGGGCGGCCGAGGCGCCGCCGAAGGCACGCGTGCCGAGCCGGCCCTCCTGGTCGCGGTGGAAGGTCACGCCCCAGTGCTCGAGGCCCACCAGCTCCTCGGGCGCCTCACGGCACATGATCTCGATGGCGTCCTGGTCACCGAGGTAGTCGGACCCCTTGACGGTGTCGTAGGCGTGCGACTCCCAGGAGTCCTCGGGGTTGAGCGCCGCGTTGATCCCGCCCTGGGCCGCGTTCGAGTGCGATCGGACCGGGTGGACCTTGGAGATGATCCCCACGGAGGCGCCCCCTTCCGCTGCTGCGAGGGCTGCGCGCTGGCCGGCGAGTCCGGCTCCGATCACTAGGACGTCGTGCTGGGGCATCGTGGGATGAGGCGGCCGCGATTCTAGGGAACGTACGGACGCCGACCGCCGACGGGCCATTGTCCCGGCCCCGAAGAGGGGGCGGGAAGGGGGGTGTGGTCGCCTTTTGCACCGATATGGGTGCAAAACACGACGCACCCCCCGTGGACCGGCTGATTGCCGAGCTGGCCGCGCGCCAGCACGGGGTCGTGGCACGGCGCCAGCTGGAGGCGCTCGGGCTCGGCGACGCGCGGCATCGAGAGCCGCGTGGCCGCCGGGCCGGCTGCACCGAGTGCACCAGGGGGTCTACGCCGTCGGCCACCCTGTCCTACCCCGCAATGGGCGGCTGATGGCTGCCGTGCTCGCCTGCGGTGAGGGAGCGGTTCTGAGCCATCGCAGCGCCGCAGAGCTGTGGGGGATTCGTCCGCCGAGCGCGGTTCGTGGACGTGACCGCGGTGGGGGGACGCGGCCCGAGGAGGCGGCGGTCTCGTCGTCCACCGTGGCGACGTGCCACCCGGCCAGCGCACCGTCGTCCACGCCATCCCCGTCACCACCCCCGGCCGCACGCTCGTCGACCTCGCCGACGTGCTCACCCGCCGCGGCCTCGAGCGCGCCATCGACGAGGCCGAGTACCTGCGCCTCGACTGCACAGGGTTGAGTCCCATCCCGGGGCGCCGCGGCGCCGGGGTCCTGGCGCAGGTGCTCGCCGGGCATCGAGGCCGGGAGCACCCGAACCCGGTCCCAGCTCGAGGAGATGTTCCTCGCCATGTGCGAGGCGCATAGCCTCACCCGGCCCGAGGTGAACGTCCACGTCGAGGGCTACGAGGTGGACTTCCTGTGGCGCGACCGAAGGCTCGTGGTAGAGCTCGACGGCGCCGCGGCGCACTACACCCGGCGCGCCTTCGAGCGCGACCGCGCCCGCGACGCGGAGCTCACGCTGGCGGGATATCGCGTGGTCCGGGTCACGCACACCCGGCTCGCGCGCGAGGCCGACGCGGTGGCCGACCAGCTCAGGCGGGCCGTAGGGCCCGGCGCACGCGGTCGATCGTCACGATCCCGCGCAGCACGCCGTCGGCGTCCACGGCCATGATCGCGCCGAGGCGAGCGAGCCCCTCACGGCCCAGCAGCGTCTCGAGCGGGTCTTCGAGCTGGACGCGGAGGCCGCTGTCGCCGTCGTCGCGGGCCATGACCGAGGCCACCGGGCGCGAGGGACGCACCTGCTCGGCCACGCTTTCCACCGCCTCCCGCGACACCACGCCAACGAGACGCCCGGAGGCGTCCACCACGGGGAACCAGGGCCAGCCGTAGCGGTGGAAGAACTCGTCCTCGGCACGGTCGAGGGCCATCGTCTCGGGGATCGCCACCGGCTCGATGTCCATCACGTCGGCCACCTTGATCCCTTCGATACGGCCGGCAAACGTGGCCTGCACCTCTGCCGATCGCGCGGCCTGTGAGAGGAACAGCCCGATGAAGCCGAGCCAGAGGCCGCCCACGGTGTCGCCGCGCAGGAACATCAAGACGCCGATCCCGATCATCACGAACCCGGCGCCGCGGCCGAGGCGGGCGGCGAAACGGGTGGCCCGGGTGCGGTCGCCGGTCCGCCACCACGCGATCGCGCGGACGATGCGGCCGCCATCGAGCGGGAACCCGGGTATCAGGTTGAAGAGGAGCACGAAGAAGTTGATCGATGCGAGATATCCGAACACGGCGGTGCCTTCGTTGAAGCTGCCGACCTCGAACGAGGAGGCATGGACCGCGCTGTCGGGGCTCGCCAGGGCGCTGGCGATGCCGAAGCAGAGCACGGCGATGACGAGCGTG
Source organism: uncultured Thermoleophilaceae bacterium (assembly GCA_963759625.1). Lineage (GTDB taxonomy): Bacteria > Actinomycetota > Thermoleophilia > Solirubrobacterales > Thermoleophilaceae > JACVRW01. Next base: position 509,385 of record CAVXAD010000004.1, read on the forward strand.
ACCAGCGGCCCGGCGATCGCCACCCGGAACTCCACGCCCGGGGAGTCCGTGTCGCGTTCGAGCTTCGCGACGCCGCCGAACATCCACAGGTCGATGCCGGAGATTGGGATCCCGTTGCGGATCGCCACGACCGCGTGGCCGAGCTCGTGGAGCAGGATCGACAGGAAGAACAGCAGCGCGCTTGCCGTTGCGAGCCCGAACGCCTTGCCATCCTCACCGGGGAAGAGGTCCCCGTAGTACCCCGACAGCGACCAGATGATCAGGAAGAGAACGAAGAACCAGCTGACGTCCACTCCGATGCGGATGCCGAAGACGCGAGCGAGCTGGATCGATCCGCCTCCGAACATGCCTCCGCAGATGGTGGCAGGTCCCCCTGGCGACTGATCGCCGAGACAAAGGGAATACAGAGCGGATGACAACCAGTCGCTGGACCCTCATCGCCGTCTGCCTCGGCACGTTCATGCTGCTGCTGGACATCACGGTGGTGAACGTCGCGCTTCCGGACATCCAGCGCGAGCTCCACGCCAGCTTCACCGACCTCCAGTGGGTCGTGGACGCCTACTCGCTGATGCTGGCGTCGGTCCTGCTCACCGCCGGGTCGCTGGCAGACCTGTTCGGCCGCCGTCGCGTGTACGCCATCGGCCTGGTCCTCTTTAGCTTCGCTTCGCTGCTCTGCGGGCTCGCCGGCTCGCCCACGGTGCTCAATCTCGCCCGCGGCTTCCAGGGGATCGGCGGGGCGGTGATGTTCGCCTGCGCCCCGGCGCTGATCGCCCAGGAGTTCCAGGGGCGCGAGCGTGCCGCCGCCTTCGGCGTCTGGGGGGCCACGATCGGCGCGGCGGTGGCCGTGGGCCCGCTCGTGGGCGGCGCGCTCACGGAGAGCCTCGGCTGGGAGTGGATCTTCTTCGTGAACGTGCCAATCGGCGCGCTGACCGTGGTCGTGACGCTGCTGAAGCTCCACGAGTACCGCCCCGAGACGCGGGCCCGGGTGGACTGGGCCGGCGTCGTGACCTTCAGCGGCGGGCTCTTCTGCCTCGTGTTCGCCCTCATCCGCGGCAACGCCGAGGGCTGGGAGAGCGCCACGATCATCGGCCTGCTCGCCGTCTCGGCGGTGCTGCTGATCGCCTTCGTGATCGCCGAGCGGCACGGGTCGCAGCCCATGCTGGACCTCGCGCTCTTCCGCAAGCCCGCCTTCACCGGCGCTCAGATCGCGGCCTTCTCGATCTCGGCGTCGATGTTCTCCATGTTCCTCTACCTCACGCTCTACATGCAGAACGTGCTCAGGTTCTCGCCCCTCCAGGCGGGCGTGCGCTTCCTGCCGGTGTCGGTCCTGTCCTTCTTCGCCGCGCCGCTCGCCGCCCGGCTCACGAACCGCGTGCCGGTACGCGTGCTCATCTTCGGCGGGCTCACCGCCGTGGGCACCGGCCTGCTCCTCATGGGCGGAGTCTCGCCCTCCTCGGAGTGGACGACCCTGCTGGCCGGGTTCCTGATCGCCGGGACGGGCGTGGGCTTCGTGAACGCGCCGCTCAGCTACGCCAGCGTGAGCGTCGTGGAGGAGCGGCTCAGCGGGACGGCCTCGGGGATCAACAACACCTTCCGCCAGGTGGGGATCGCCACCGGCATCGCGGGGCTGGGCGCGATCTTCCAGTCGCGCGTTGACCGATCGGCTCGGATCGCTGCTGGCGGGCCCGTCGTTGCCGCACGGGACCGTGAACCGCGTGAGTGAGGCTGTGGCCTCCGGCGGCGCGCAGCAGGCCATCGCCGGCGTGCCGCCGAGCGCCCGTGGCATCGTGGAGCAGGCCGCGAACCGGGCGTTCATCGACGCCTTCAACGACATCATCCTGGTGGCCGCGATCATCGCGTTCACGGGAGCCGTGCTCGCGCTGCTCCTGATCCGGAGTCGCGATCTGGCGGCCCCCGGCGCGCCCGCCCCGGCCGCCGAGGAGGTGGCCGCCTGACGGGGCCTGCTGATAATGCGGACCGAACTCATCGGTAGCTGAAACCATCGGTGCGCCGCCGGCCGAGCCGGCGGCTTCCGCTAGAGATAGGAGTGAGTTGGCTCACAGCGTGACCTTCATCCCGGGCGACGGCACCGGGCCCGAGCTCGCCGAGGCGACCCGGCGCGTGCTCGAGGCCACCGGCGTCGAGTTCGACTGGGATTTCCAGGACGCCGGCGTGGACGTGTACGAGGAGGAGGGGAACCCGCTCCCCGACCGGACCCTCGACTCCATCCGCGAGCGCGGGATCGCAATCAAGGGCCCCACCACCACCCCCGTCGGCTCGGGCCACCGCTCGATCAACGTCGCCCTGCGCAAGGAGTTCGACCTCTATGCGTGCATCCGGCCGTGCAAGGCCTACGAGGGGGTGCGCACCCGCTTTCCGGAGACCGACCTGGTGATCGTCCGCGAGAACACGGAGGACCTCTACGCGGGCATCGAGTTCGAGCGGGGCTCCGACGAGGTGGAGCGGCTGCGCAAGTTCCTCGCCGAGGAGCTCGACTCGCCGACCCGCGACGAGTCGGGAATCTCGATTAAGCCGATCTCGGTGTTCGGCTCGGAGCGAATCGTGGAGTCCGCCTTCACCTATGCGAAGGAGAACGGCCGCAAGAAGGTCACAGCCGCGCACAAGGCCAACATCATGAAGTTCTCCGACGGCCTCTTCCTCGAAGTTGCCCGCGAGGTGGCCGAGCGCCACCCGGAGATCGAGTTCGAGGACCGCATCATCGACAACCTGTGCAACCAGCTGGTGTCGCGTCCTGAGGAGTACGACGTGATCGTGCTCCCCAACCTGTACGGGGACATCGTGTCCGACCTCTGCGCCGGCATGATCGGCGGGCTCGGCCTGGCCTCGGGCGCCAACATCGGCACGAGCGGGGCGATCTTCGAGGCCACCCACGGCTCCGCACCCAAGTACAAGGGGCAGAATCGGGTGAACCCCACGGCGCTCTTGCTTTCCGGGGTGCTGATGCTCCGTCACCTGAACGAGACGGAGGCGGCCGACCGCATGGAGGGCGCGATCGCCGAGGTGATCCGCAAGGGGGACAAGGTGACCTATGACCTGAAGCCGTCGCGCGACGACCCCACAGCAGTGGGCACCAGTCAGTACGCCGACGCATTGATCGAGGAGATGCAGAACCAGTGAACGCTTCCAGTCCAGTGAAGGTCGCCGTGACCGGCGCCGCCGGGGCCATCGGCTACAGCCTGCTGTTTCGCATAGCGAGCGGTCAGATGCTCGGTGAGGACACGCCGGTCGAGCTGAGCCTTCTGGAGATCCCGCAGGCGGTGAAGGCAGCGGAGGGCGTGGCCATGGAGCTGGACGACTGCGCCTTTCCGTTGCTGGCTCGCGTTGACATCTCCGACGACCCGAGCTACGCGTTCGACGGCGTACAGGTGGCGCTGCTCGTGGGTGCGCGCCCGCGCACCAAGGGCATGGAGCGCTCCGACCTGCTCGAGGCGAACGGCGGCATCTTCAAGCCCCAGGGCGCGGCACTCAACGACCATGCCGACGACTCGCTCAGGGTGCTCGTGGTGGGCAATCCGGCGAACACCAACGCCCTGATCGCGATGAGCAATGCGCCAGATGTCCCGCGCGAGCGCTTCACCGCCATGACGCGCCTCGATCACAACCGAGCGATCGCGCAGCTTGCGAACAAGCTGCGGGTGCCGGTGGCCGACATCACCAACATGACCATCTGGGGCAACCACTCCGCAACCCAGTACCCCGACATCTTCCACGCGAAGGTGGGGGGTGAGAACGCCGCCGAGGCGGTAGACGACCGGGCCTGGCTGGAGGACGACTTCATCCCCACGGTGCAGGGGCGCGGTGCGGCGATCATCGAGGCACGCGGCGCTTCGAGCGCGGCCTCGGCGGCCAACGCGGCGATCGACCACGTGCGCGACTGGACCATCGGCACCCCCGACGGCGACTGGGTGTCGATGGCCATTCCCTCCGACGGCTCCTACGGCGTGGAGGAGGGCATCATCTCGTCGTTTCCCGTGACCACCTCTGCGGGCACGTACGAGGTGGTTCAGGGCCTCGAGGTGGACGACTTCTCGCAATCGCGGATCGACGCGACTGTGGAGGAGCTGAAGGAAGAGCGGGACGCTGTGACGGAGCTGGGGCTCGTCTGACCATCGGGCACGCGAAGCTGCGTGCTATTACTCAGGTATTCTTAACCGTTAACTCCGCAGAAAAAGCTGAGCGGATGAGTCAGGCCGGGTGCCAGCCCTTGCCGCGCCTCTTCACCTGACCGTCCGAGGCGAGGCTCGGCATCACGCGGTACAGATAATTCGCCTTGATGCCCATCTCATCGGCCAGCTCGGCGATCGTTATGCCCGGTCGTGCTCGCACGAGCTCCAGTGCCTGCTTTGCCCGTGCTCCGCTGCCTCGCGGGCGGCCGCGGCCCTTGCGGGCGGGGGCGCCAGACGAACGCCGGCGGCGCTTGCTGGTGGAGGAAGAGCCGTTGGGCGTGCCACCCACTCCGGCGAGCGCGGCCGCAGCCTTCTCCAGTCGGTTGAACTCATCGACCAGCGGACGCAGTTCCTTCAGCCGCGAGTCGATCTCCCTGCGCTTCTCATCCAAGAAATCAGCCATTAACCGGAAGTTAGCGGACTGATAGTTATTCCACAAGCGCCTTGAGGCGCTTCAGCGATCCGGCGAGCTCCTTGCCGGTTGCCCGTGCGACGGTGCGCTCAGCGAGGCGCCCGAGCGGGCCTCCCGGAAGGTCGAACTGGTTCAGGTACGAAAAACGCGTTCCGTCGTTGCCCGGCTCGAACCGGTACTCCACTCGCGCGTGGGAGCCCACGGGGCCGCGCCCTTCCCACACGACCTGCCGGCAGGGATCGTTCTCGACCACGGTCCAGCGCACCTTGAAGCGGCGGCCGGCGAGCTTCAGGCACTGGGTGAGCTGCGACCCCTTCTCCAGCCGGCGCGGTGGATTGCCCACCAGGTGGTCGTGGATGGTGACCCAGTCGGCCAGCCGCGACGAGTCCATCACCACGTCGTAGAGCCGATCCGGCGGAGCGGCCACCGTCACCTCGCGCTCGACCTTCACCGCGCCCCCAGCGGCTCGCGGGACTCCCACTCCGCGAGCGCGTGCTCCACCGCGCGCTGGAAGCGGCGCGGCCTGATGCCGTACAGCCGTGCGGCCTCTGCCGGGTCGCGCGGCAGGACGTCGGACTCGAGGCTCTCCATGAGCGGGCGCACCAGTTCCAGCGGCTGGCCGCTGACGGCGGCCACCACCGCGCTCGCCGGGGGGGTGAGGGTGGCCGGCAGCCCCAGCGGGAGACGTCCCACCCCGAGTCCCTCGGCGATGCCCTCGATCAGGCTCGAGAAGGTGAGCACGTCGGGTCCGCAGATGTCGAGCGAGCGACCCGCTGCGCCCGGCACGGCCGGGGTGCGGGCGAGGTACTCGATCACGTCGCGCTCGTCGATCGGCTGGGTGCGGTTCGAGCGCCAGCGCGGCATCGGCAGCAGGCGGAGGCGCTCGACCAGCCGCACGAGCACGCGGAACGAGGACGATCCGGCGCCGATCACGATGGACGCACGCAGCGCCGTGGAAGCCGGCAGCGCGGTGAGCAGGATCTCCTCGACCTCCAGCCGCGAGCGCAGGTGCTCCGAGGCGGCGCCTGCCGGGGCCATGCCGCCCAGGTACACGATTCGCTCGACCCCGGCGGCCACCGCGGCGTCCGCGAACGTGGTGGCTGCAGCCCGGTCGCGCGCCGCGAAGCCGCCGCCGTTTGCGGCGCCGGACTCCATCGAGTGCACGAGGTAGTAGGCGGTGTCGCACCCGGCGAGCGCCTGGTCGAGCCCCTGAGCCGCCAACAGGTCGCCGCCCACGGCCTCCACTCCGGGCAGCGGCTCCACGCGCCCGGGGTCGCGGGCCAGCGCCCGCACGGGCCGTCTCTCCCCCGCCAGCCGCCTCAAGAGGCGGGAGCCCACGTAGCCCGTTGCTCCGGTCACCAGCTCCATTGCCGCCACATCCTTCCGGATACGGCCCGCGTGCCCCCTCGGGCCACGAGTTCGTCCCCTGGAAAACACGGAAGCAGCGGGCGCTCCTGCAAAGACCCTGGAAATTGCGGGCCCGGGAAAAGCCAGCGATTTGCGGAACCGCCACTGGCGGAGCGCGCTCCGTTGCTGCACGATGCCGACGCGTGCCGAAGACGAAGACCGCCACCTGCGAGGACTGCTTCTTCCAGCAGAACCAGCTCTGCGCGCTCGAGCTCCGGAAGCCGTGCACCACGTTCCGGCCGGCCGAGCGCGGGCTCGCGCCCGAGCGGCAGCTCACCTTTGTCTTCCGCACCGAGCGGGTGACCGCGGCGTACGCGTTTCCGCAGCCCAACTGCTGAGCGCGCGCCCAGTGGGTGCCGAGCGGCCGCCGAGCCCTTAGAGTCGCTTCATGCGGCTCACCGTCCTGGGCAAGTCGCCGTCCTGGCAGGATGCCGGCGGGGCCTGCTCCGGATACCTGGTCGAGGACGGGGACACGCGGGTGCTCGTGGATTGCGGCAACGGCGTGTTCGGAAAGCTCCGCGAGCGGATGGACTACGTCGACGTGGATGCGGTGGTCATCTCTCACCTCCACGCGGACCACTTCCTCGACCTCGTGCCGTACTCGTACGCGCTCACCTACGCACCGCGCCAGCAGCCGGTGCCCGTGCACACATGGCCCGGCACCGACGATCCCGCGCGGCCGGCCCTGCATGTACCACCGGGCGCCCGCGACACGTTCCGCCAGGTGGTGGGCGCCTGGGGGAACGATGACCTGATCGAGAATGCGTTCGACCTGCGCGAGTACGACCCGGATGCCCAGCTCGACATCGGGCCCCTTCGGATCCGGTTCCAGCGGGTGCCGCACTTCACCGAGACCTTCGCGATGAGCATCAGCTCCACCGGCGGCGCCGGGCAGATCATCTACGGGGCCGACTGCCGGCCCACCGACGACCTTGCGAGGTTCGCGAAGGGCGCGACCCTGATGCTGGTCGAGGCCACGCTTCCCCGCCCGGAGCGGGACGGACAGCGCGGCCACCTCACGTCGGCCGAGGCGGGCGAGCACGCCAGCGCGGCCGGTGCGGGCCGCCTCGTGTTGGTGCACATCTCGGACGAGCTGGACCCCGAGTGGGCCCGAAGCCAGGCGGCCGCTTCCTTCAGCGGTCCCGTGGAGGTGGCTCGGGAGGGCGCCGTCTTCGAGGTCTGACGGGCGTCGAGGAGCTCGGCGGCCTATTCTCGGGAGCATGGCCCGCTCGCGGGATTTGTTCGCCAACTTCGACCGCATGCGGCGCGAGATCGACGAGCTGTTCGGCGACGTGTTCGAGCGCGCCACCGGGTTGCGCGGCCGCGGGTTCTCGCCCTCGGTCGACGTGTACTACGTCGATGACCCGCCGCGCGCGGTGGTGAAGGCCGAGCTCGCGGGCGTGCACATCCAGGACCTGGGGCTCGAGATCCGGGGCCGCCAGCTGCTCATCGCCGGGGAGCGTCGCCCGGCCGAGGCGTCGGGCCGCCTCTACCAGCAGATCGAGATCGAGCACGGGCCGTTTCGCCGCGTGGTCGAGCTCGGCGCGGAGGTGGCCGCCGACGAGGCTCGCGCGAGCTATGAGGACGGGATCCTCGAGGTCGTGATACCGCTCGCGCCCGCGAACGCGGCGCGGCGTGTCCCGATCGAAGAGGGCGAGCTCGAGTGAGCATCCACATCCCCTCGACCGACGGCGAGGCCGCGCAGGCCGCCGTCCAGACGCGCCTGCCCGAGGCGCTGCCGGTGCTGCCGCTCCGCGACACCGTCCCCTTCCCCGAGACGCTCACCCCGCTGGCGATCGGGCAGGATCGCTCGATCCAGCTCGTGAACGACGTGCTGGGCGGGAACCGAATGCTCGTGATGGTCGCGAGCACCAACCCTGAGCTGGAGGAGCCAGGCCCGGACGACGTGTACCGCGCAGGCGTGGCCGGGGTGGTCTCGCGGATGCTCAAGGTGCCGGACGGCACGTTGCGGATCCTGGTGCACGGCGCGCAGCGGGTCGAGCTCAAGGACTTCAGCGCCACCGAGCCCTACATGGTGGCCCGCATCGAGGAGGCGCCGGACATCATCGAGCCCTCGCCGGAGCTCGAGGCGCTCCACCGCAACGTGCAGACGACCTTCTCCCAGATCATCGAGGAGGTTCCCTACCTCCCGGAGGAGCTGCAGATCGCGGTGGCGAACCTCGACGACCCGTCGGAGCTCGCCAACATGATCGCGGGGGCGCTCCGCCTGAAGACCGAGGAGAAGCAGAAGCTCCTCGAGGAGCGCTCGGTCATCAAGCGGCTGCGGATGCTCTCGGAGATCCTTGCGCGCGAGCTCGAGCTCGTGGAGATCGGGACCCGCATCCAGTCCCAGGTGCAATCCGAGATGGATCGCGGGCAACGCGAGTACTGGCTGCGCCAGCAGCTCAAGGCGATCCAGGAGGAGCTCGGCGAGGTCGACGAGGCGCAGGCCGAGGCGCAGGAGCTGCGCGAGCAGCTCGCCGAGGCCGGGCTGCCCGAGCCCGCCCGCAAGCAGGCCGAGCGTGAGCTGCAGCGCTTCGAGCGCCTTCCCGCCCAGTCGGTCGAGCACGGGGTGATCCGCACCTATCTCGAGTGGATCGCCACGCTTCCCTGGTCACGCTTCAGCGAGGACACCCTCGACCTGGCCGCCGCTCGCAAGCGCCTGGACGAGGATCACTACGACATGGAGCCGGTGAAGGAGCGCATCCTCGAGTTTCTCGCGGTACGCAAGCTCAAGCCCGACGCGCGCTCGTCGATCCTCTGCTTCGTCGGGCCGCCGGGCGTGGGCAAGACCTCGCTGGGCAGGTCGGTCGCGGCCACGCTCGGGCGCGCCTTCGAGCGCATCTCCGTGGGTGGCGTCCGCGACGAGTCGGAGATCCGCGGCCACCGCCGCACCTACATCGGCGCGATGCCGGGCACGATCCTGCGCGCGATGCGCGACGCGGGCACGAGCAACCCCGTCCTGATGATCGACGAGATCGACAAGATGGGCACCGACTTCCGCGGCGACCCCGCGAGCGCGATGCTGGAAGTGCTCGACCCGGAGCAGAACTCCACCTTCCGCGACCACTACCTGGACCTGCCCTTCGACCTCTCGAACGTCTTCTTCATCTGCACGGCCAACCAGCTGGACACGGTGCCCCCGGCGCTGCGCGACCGCATGGAGGTCATCCAGCTCGCCGGGTACACGCACCAGGAGAAGCGCGAGATCGCCAAGCGCTACCTGGTGCCGCGCCAGATGGATCGCAACGGGGTGGGCCGGTCGAAGATCGAGTTCTCAGACGAGGCCGTCGACGCCATCATCGAGGGCTACACGCGCGAAGCCGGCGTGCGCAGCCTCGAACGCGAGATCGGATCCGTATGCCGCAAGGTGGCGCGCGAGTTCGCCGAGGGCAAGCGGCGCTCGAAGCGGGTCATCCGCAAGCGCACCGTCACGGAGCTGCTGGGCAGGCCGCGGTTCCAGCCCGACACCGTCCGGCGCACGGGCGAGCCGGGCGTGGCCACGGGGCTCGCCTGGACGCCGGTCGGCGGCGACGTGTTGTTCGTGGAGGCCACCTCGTTCCCCGGTGACGGGAAGCTCCAGGTGACGGGGCAGCTAGGCGACGTGATGAAGGAGTCGGCGGCCGCGGCGCTGTCCTACGTGAAGAGCGCCGCCGGCGAGGCGCCCGGCGACGACTTGCCGGCGGACTGGTTCCAGAGCCACGACCTTCATGTGCACGTGCCGGCCGGGGCCACGCCGAAGGACGGGCCCAGCGCGGGCATCACGATGGCGACCGCGATCGCCTCGCGGATCACCGGCCGGCCCGTGAGGGCCGACACCGCGATGACGGGCGAGATCACGCTCACCGGCCAGGTCCTGCCGATCGGCGGTCTCAAGGAGAAGGCGCTCGCCGCGCAGCGCGCCGGCATCCACCGGCTCATCGTGCCGAAGCGCAACGAGGCCGACATCGACGACGTGCCGGCGGATCTGCGCAAGCGCATGAAGTTCGTGCTCGTGGACGACGCCGACGAGGTGCTCGAAGCGGCTCTCGAGCGCCCGCGCGCCAAGCGGCGCACGGCCGCCGGCTGAAATTTGCATCGCCAGTGCTGTTCCCGGCGGCGCCGGGCGGGTACAGTGTTCACTGCCAAGCGGATCCTAGGAGAGAGATGGCATCGAGAAAAAAGGCTGCAAAGGCCGGGGCCGGCGCGGTAGCGGCCGGTCAGGCGGTCCGCTCGAACGCGTATGTCCAGAGGCTCATTGAGGACGAGGAGCTGCGCGCGAACCTGCGCACCGCCTTCGACTCCGCCAAGCGGGCCTACGGGCGGATGAACGGCAAGGGTCCGACCAAGGCCCTGGAGGACAAGAAGGTCCAGCGCGAGCTGCGTGAGGCCGCTGCTTCCCTGCGCGAGGCGGCTGACGGTCTGCGTGGAAAGAAGAAGAAGAGGAGCCGGCGTGGCCGGCTGCTCGTCGTCGGCATCGTCGGCGGGGCGCTCGCCCTGGCCCTGAGTGAGGGACTGCGCAAGAAGGTATTGGACGCACTGTTCGGCGCCGAGGAAGAGTTTGAGTACACGGCGAGCACCACCCCGGAGGCCACGCCCAACGCGAGCGCGAGCCCCGGTCAGCCCGTGGGCACGACCTGACGCGGGCAACACGTTTCGAAGCGTGAGAGGGGGCGCCTGTGGCGCCCCCTCTTCGTTCCGGGCGCCGCCGCGCACGGCTCCTCCCGGCTGGCCAGCCAGCTAGACTCGCGCCGATGGAGGCCTCGGTCGACACGACCACTCGAGGGCTCGAGGGTGAGAAGGCCCAGCGGATCATCGCCGCCATGCGCTCCAGCGTCGGCCGGCGCGGCGCCGCCGGCTCGACCTTCGACCACGTGGCACGCGAGGCGGGTGTCTCGCGGGGGCTTCTCCACTACTACTTCGGCTCCAAGGAGCGGCTGCTCGTGGAGGTCGTCCGCCAGGACTGCGAGGTGCGCAACCAGGCGATGGAGGAGCGGTTGGCCGACGCTCGCACGATCGACGCCATCGTGTCCGCGCTCGTGGTCGGTCTCGAGGAGTTCATCGAGGATGAGCGCGCCAACCGCTCGGTGCTCTACGAGCTGCTCAGCGCGTCACGGCACAGCGAGGAGATCCGCGCGGAGATGGCGGAGCTCTACCGCAGCTGGCGAGCCAACCTCGCGGAGGGGCTGCGGCGCAAGGAGAGCGAGGGCGTGATCAGCCTGGAGGCCGACGCCGAGGCGGTGGCGTCGATCCTCTTCTCGCTCGGCGACGGCTTCGGCATCCAGGTGCTCTCGGACCCTGACTGGGACCGCGAGGCAGCCTTCGAGCTCGGCGTGCGCACGGCCCGCCGGCTGCTCGGCGCGGCCGGCTGAGCGCCGCGAGCGCCTACGCCGGAGCGATGTTGTTGTTCACCCGGAAGAAGTTGTCCGGGTCGTAGCGGCCCTTCACCTCCGCCAGGCGACGCAGGTTCCGCCCGAACGCGCTGTCCACCCCCGCGTCCGGCGCCTCGTCGGCGAGTCCCGTGAAGTTCAGGTACACGCTCCCGGTGCCGAACTTGCTCACGTCCTCCCAGGTCGAGCGCACCCAGCCCACGTTGGCCTCGTTGTCGCCGGGGTCTGCCCACATCCCGTCGATCGAGACCATGTACGGCGAGGAGCGCTCGTGGAACGCGGTGTCCTCGGGCCCCACGTCGTTGATGGCTCCGCCCATGTGGAAGGTGTTCACGAGCGTCAGCGGCGCCGGCCGGTCGTTGGCCTTGGCCGCGATCGTGTCGATCGCCTCGTCGGGGAGGGAGTCGAGGTACTGCGACTTCCAGTACGCCTGGAGCTGGTTGCGCGGGAACAGCGGGTCGAATCCGCTCTGAACCCCCACGTACGGCGTCGGGCCGGACATGTCGAAGAGGACGGTGCCCAGCTCGCGGAGCGGCTGCATCTCCTCGAGGCCCTCCTCGACCCCGCCGCTGTGTACACCGCCGACGATGGCCACGGCGCGGTCGTGCACCGCCTCCGGCATCTCGGGGTTGGCGGGGAACGTGATCGTCACGATCACCGACGTGACCTCGTTCGGCGCCTGCTCGACGTAGGAGCGCCAGCCGCGCATCACCTCGGCCACCTCCTCGACCGGGTACATGGTCGCGGCGAACGCCACCAGCGGCCCAACCGGCTTCAGGTCGAACGTGAACGACGTGACGATGCCGAAGTTGCCGCCGCCGCCGCGGATCGCCCAGAAGAGGTCGGCGTTCGAGTCCTCGGACGCCGTCAACACCCTGCCGTCGGCGGTCACGACCTCGGCTTGCACCAGATGGTCGCAAGAGAGCCCGTACTTGCGCCGCAGCCAGCCGTAGCCGCCGCCGAGCGTGAGGCCCGCCACCCCGGTGTCCGACACCACGCCTCCGGGCGCGGCCAGCCCGAACACCTGGGTCTCCCGGTCCACGTCTGCCCAGAGCGCGCCGCCCTGGACGTGCGCCAGGCGCCTGTTCGGATCGACCTGCACGCCCCGCATCGGCGCGAGGTCCACCAGCATGCCGCCGTCGATCGACGAGAGGCCGGCCACCGAATGGCCGCCGCCGCGCACCGCCGCGATCAGGTCGTTGTCGCGCGCGAAGTTGACCGCGTCCACCACGTCGGCCGTGCCCGAGCAGCTTGCCACCAGCGCCGGCTCGCCGTCGTGCATCGCGTTGAACTCGGCTCGGACCCCGGCATAACCCGGGTCCGAGGGGGTGAGGGCCGCTCCTCGCAGCCCGGCCCGAAGGGCCTCCAGCGCCTCGTCGGCGATTCCGGTCCTGTGATCCGGTGAGGGTTGCTACCTGCGTGGCCATGGGTTCCCCCTGAGTCCGCTGAGATGTGGTGGAGCGAAACTACCTCCCGCTGCACGGACGAGTCAACGGCCCCGATTTGGGGATAGGGCTAACCCAGCTTCGGCGAGGTCCACGGCGCCGCGAGCCGGCGCCCCAGCTCCTCCGCGAGCTCTGCGGCCGGGAGGCGCACCTGCTCGAGCGTGTCGCGGTCGCGCACGGTCACGGTCCCGTCGTCCATCGTCTGGTGGTCCACGGTCACGCCCCAGGGCGTGCCGATCTCGTCCTGGCGGCGATAGCGCTTGCCGATCGAGCCGCCCGTGTCGAACTCGGCCGGCATCAGCTCGCGGAGCTCCTCGTAGATCTCGCGCGCGCGCTCCGGCTGCCCCTCCTTGTTCACGAGCGGCAGCACCGCGACCTTGATCGGCGCCATCCTCGGCATCAGCCGCAGGACGGTGCGCTGCTCGCCGCCGATCTCGTCCTCGTCGTAGGCGTCGCAGAGGAGCGTGAGCACGGTGCGGCCGAGCCCGGCGGCCGGCTCGATCACGTGCGGGACGTAGCGCTCACCGCTGGCGGTGTCCACGTACTCGAGCTTCTGGCCCGAGTGCTCGGCGTGCTGGGTGAGGTCGAAGTCGCCGCGGTTGGCGATGCCCTCGAGCTCCGACCAGCCGATCGGGTACAGGTACTCGATGTCGCTGGTGGCCGCGCTGTAGTGCGACAGCTCGTCCGCGTCGTGCGCGCGCAGGCGCAGCTTGTCGGGATCCACGCCCAGCGACACGTACCACGCCATCCGCTGGTCCATCCAGTGCTGATGCCACTGCTCGGCCTCGGCCGGCGGCACGAAGAACTCCATCTCCATCTGCTCGAACTCGAGCGTCCGGAAGATGAAGTTGCCGGGGGTGATCTCGTTGCGGAACGACTTGCCGATCTGGGCGATGCCGAACGGCGGCTTCTTGCGCGCGTACCCGAGCGTGGTCTTGAAGGCGAGGAAGATGCCCTGCGCGGTCTCGGGTCGCAGGTAGACGGTCGAGCCGGCGTCCTTCACCGGCCCGATCGAGGTCTCGAACATCAGGTTGAACTCGCGCGCGTCGGTGAGGTCGCAGTCCGGATGGTCGCCGGGCAGCTTCGAGGGAGCCTTGCCGCAGCGGATGTCCGCGTGCTCGGCGGTGCCGCTGCGCACCTCCTCGAGGTGGTCGGCGCGGAAGCGGCGCTTGCAGCTGCGGCAGTCCACGAGCGGGTCGGTGAAGCCCGCGAGGTGCCCCGATGCCTCCCAGGCGCGCGGGTGCTGGATGATCGCCGAGTCGAGCGCGACGATGTCGTCGCGCTCCTGGATCATCGCCTTCCACCAGGCGCTTGCGACGTTGTTCTTCAGCAGGACGCCGTAGTGCCCGTAGTCGTAGGTGTTGGCGATCCCGCCGTAGATCTCGGAGGCGGGGAAGATGAGGCCGCGGCGCTTGCAGAGGGCCACGATCTTGTCCATGGTCACTACCTCGGTCGCCACGGCCCGCCAGGGTAGCGGCCGGCGTCGGGAAGCGGCCGGTAATTCCGGAGGTGACCGGCGCCGCGGTGGTTAACGGAGCCGTTCCGGGCGGGTACCGTGCGCCCGATGGTCGGCATCGCTCTGAGGCCGTTCGGGCACCTCGCCGCTTGGATCGTCTGGCACGCGACGCGGGTCTCGCTGCTGGACGACCTGGAGCGATCCCAGCCCTCCGCGCAGCGCCTGAGCCCGCCTTTGGCACTCATATACTCGAAGTGCCATGCCCATTTACGAGTACCGCTGCGATAAGGGCCACACCTTCGAGGTCATACAGCGGATGGTCGACGAGCCGCTCACCAAGTGCACCGTCTGCGGCGCACCCGTGCAGCGGGTCTTCCACCCCGTGGCGGTCCACTTCAAGGGCTCTGGCTTCTACACGACGGACTACGGCAAGAAGAAGCCGGCGGCCGCCGGCGGCTCGGACTCATCGAAGGGCTCAGACTCCGGCAAGGAGTCCTCGTCCTCGGCTAAGTCGAAGTCCGACTCCTCGTCGAAGTCGGACTCCACCTCCTCTTCGTCGTCCTCCAAGACCGACTGAGCGCTACTTCAGCCGGGCCTTGAAGAACGCCCTGACCGCGGCGTCGCCTGCGCTCACCACGCCCACGTGATCGACTCCGGGATAGGTTCGGTAGGTCACCTTGTCGCCGGTCTTTCGCAGCTCGCTATCGAGCCGGTCGGTCAGCAGCGGGGGCACGGTGGTGTCGCTCAGGCCCTGTGCCACGAACACCGGCGCCGCGATCTTCAGGTTCGGATTCTGCTCCGCGAGGATCGTGTTCAGCCCCTCCAGGTCGGCTCCGGGACGCGTGAGGTCGGCTGGCGCGATGCCTCCGAAGGATGAGGGGGCGTTCAGGTCGGTGAGGCACTTCTGGTCGATCTGGGGGAAGCAGCGCGAGCGCGCGGTCCGACGCGATCTCCTTCGGGTCGATCTGCGGATAGGCAGCGGCGACGCCATGTAGGACCAGCGCAGCGAGGCCGGAAAAGCCAGCTGGGCGTCGTGAACGTCGGGAGGGCCCGGGAGAGCGCGTCCAGGTGCGAGGCGGGCGCGAACGCCGCCACGCCGCGCGAGGCGCAGGTCCGGTGCCCAGCTGGGGCGCGAGGGCGGCCGCGAACAGCGCCGCATGGCCTCCCTGGGAGTGGCCGGCGATCACGTAGCGACGGGAGAGCCGGCCGTCGAGCTGGCGCGAGGCGCGGACGATGTCCACGACTCCGCGGCCTTCCGAGCGACCCACCAGGTACGGATGTACCCCGGGTGTCCCGAGGCCCTCGTAGTCGGTGTTCGCCACGGCGTACCCCGCCTTGAGCCAGGCTCCGAACTGCTTGGCCGCATAGAAGGTGTAGGGCCCCTTCGGGGTCCGCGAGGGAGCGCAGGCGTCCGCGATCCCGGTCGTGCCGTGCGCCCAGCTCACCACGGGCCAGCCGTGCTTCGGCGGCTTGCCGCGAGGGAGCATCACGAAGCCCGAGACCCCGATCGCCTTGCCGCGGACGCTCGTCGAGCGGTAGAGGAGCGTCCAGGTCCGTCCCGCCTGCGGCAGGGGATTGTCCGACCTTGCGAGCCCAGATCAGGTCGCCGTGCGTGTACTTGGCCAGCGACTTCGGCGGCTTGTAGAGCGCCAGGCCCGAGGGCGCCTTCGGCACCTTGGCCTCGGCGACGGGCGCGGCCGCCACCAGGGCGACCAGGCAGAGCAGGGCGATGCGAACGGTGCGGGGCAAGTCTCTCTCCTCCGGGGGGAACCTGAGCAGCAACTGTGGCAGATTCGCGCAGCCAGGCTGCAAGTTGTTGCCACCGGAGTGCTTCCGCAACGCGCTGATCAGTCGCCCTCGAGCAGCTCGCTTGCGGCGTCCCGCTTGGCGCCCGCCGACACCACGAGGCTGCCCGCCGGACCGCACGACAGGCACGAAGGCTCCAGCACCGACCGTCTCGTCGTTGCTGCCGGTTGCGAGGTCCGCGAACAGCGCCATCAGCTGGGGGCCCTTCATGTCGGTCTTGAGGGCGCGCGGCGCCCGCCAGCTCACGAGCGGCAGCCGGAAGAACGTGCCCGGAGAAACCACGCTGTCCTTGATCGCCGTCAGCACCTGCTGCTGGCGCTGGGCGCGCTGGATGTCGGTCTCGTTCGGCGCGCACGCGTTCTTCCGGATCCGCGCGAAGCCGAGCGCCTCCTCGCCGTCGAGGTGCTGCTTGCCCTTCCGGAAGCGAAGGCCCTTCCAGAAGTTGTCGAACGGAGGCGAGCAGATCCGGTGCTCCACCTGCACGTCGATGCCCCCGAGGGAGTCGATCAGCTTGGGGAAGTTCTTGAAGTCCACCTCGATCAGGTGGTTGACCTGGACGCCGTTGCCCATGAAGCCCTCGACGGTCCGGATCATCAGCGCCGCCCCGCCGAGGGCGTAGGCCGCGTTGATCTTCTGGCCGCCGTGCCCGGGGATCTCCGCGAACGAGTCGCGCGGGATGGAGAGCTTGCGCACGCCGCCGAAGGCGGCCCGGACGAGCATGATCGTGTCCGCGCGCGACGGGCCCTGCTGTGACTTGTCGATCGAGTCGCCCGGTCCGTGCGTCGGATCCGAGCACGAGGATCGTGCTCCCCGAGAGCAGGCTGCCGCCGCTGGCGAGGGTGCGCTTGGCGCTCTCCGAGGTGCCCTCCTGCGTCTGGGCGCTCACGAGGAACAGCACGAGCGAGAGCACCAGCCATCCGGTTACCGCGAGCGCGAGCCACTTCAGCACGCGGCCGGGGGTGATGCCGCGGCGCTCGCCGGGCCGGCGCGGCTCGCGCTCGCGGAACCGCGAGAGCCGCTTCTTCAGCGCGTCGAGATCGCCGCCGCCGGACAGGCGGCTCGGCGCCTTGCGGCGCGACCGGTAGACGTTGTATTCGGGGGGGCCGGGGTCGGACGGGCCCTGGGGCGGATCGTTCACAAGGCCTCTGTATATCGTCCGGCCATGCCGCCTAGGCGTGTAATCGGCGTCGACGCGGGTGGCACGAAGCTGCTCGGCGGCGTCGTGGACGAGGGGCTCGTGGTGCACCACCGGGTGCATCGGACGTGGCGCGGCGGCGACCGTCAGGAGACGCTCGACATCTTCGTCGAGGCAGTTGAGGAGATCCGCGCGGCGGCTCCTGAGGTGGATTCGGTGGGCTTCGGGATCCCGGCCCTGGTCGAGCAGGAGACGGGAGCGAGCGCGTGGTCCAACCACCTGCCGCTCGAGGGCGTCCCGTTCCGCGACCTCATGAGCGAACGGCTCGGACTCCCGGTACAGGTGGACAACGACGCCAACGTGGCGTTGCTGGCCGAGCACCGGCACGGCGCGGCGGCCGGGCGCGATCACGCCGCGATGGTCCTGCTCGGCACGGGCATCGGCGGCGGCCTGCTTCTGAACGGTCGCATCTACCGCGGCGCCACGGGCGCCGGGGCTGAGCTCGGGCACATGGTGGTGGACTACGACGGGCCCGAATGCCAGGGCGCGTGTCCGGGCCGCGGTTGCCTCGAGGTGATGGCTTCCGGCACAGCGATCGGCCGTGAGGCCGAGCGCCAGGCCGGCCTCCACCCCGACTCGGTGCTGGGCCGCCGGCTCGCGGCGGGGGCCGAGATCAGCGGAGCGATCGCCACCGACCTGGCGCACGAGGGCGACCACGCCGCGCAGGCGGCCCTGGCGGAGATCGGCCGCCGCCTCGGTGCCGGGCTCGTGAGCCTCGTGAACGCGCTGAATCCGCAGGTGATCGTGATCGGGGGCGGGGCGGTGGCCGCCGGAGACCTGCTCCTGGAGCCCGCGCGCGAGCTGGTGGCCGAGCGCGCGCTCCCGCCGTCGCGGTCGGCCGTCGAGATCGTGCCGGCCCACTTCGGAGCTGAGTCGGGCATGCTCGGCGCCGCGCTGCTCGCCCTCGACGGGGGCGTGGCGTGAGCGGTCGGCTCGTAGTGTGCGCCACTCCGATCGGCAACCTCGAGGATGTGACCCTCCGCGTGCTGGCGGCGCTGCGCGAGGCCGATGTGGTGGCCTGCGAGGACACCCGCCGCACGCGCGTCTTGCTGGACCGCTACGGGGTCAAGGCCCGGCTCGTGTCCTACCACGAGCACAACGAGGCGGCGCGCGCCTCGGAGCTGGTCGAGCGCATGCGCGAGGGCGCCACCGTCGCGCTCGTGTCCGACGCCGGCATGCCGCTCGTGTCGGACCCGGGCTTCCTCCTGGTGCGCGGCGCAGTGGCGGCTGGGCTCCCGGTGGAGGTGCTGCCGGGGCCGTCGGCGGCGATAACGGCGCTCGTGGCCTCGGGGCTCCCCGCCGCCGAATGGCGCTTCCGGGGCTTCCTGCCCCGCAAGCGGGGCGAGCTGCGTGAAGTGCTGGGCGAGTCGGGCGGAACGCTCGTGGCCTTCGAGTCGCCGCGCCGGCTGCCGGCCACGCTGGCCGTCCTGGCCGAGTTGGACCCGCACCGGGAGGTGGCGGTCTGCCGCGAGCTGACGAAGGCACACGAGGAGGTGGTGCGGGGCACCGCCGGCGAGCTCGCCGAGCGCTACGACGGCGCCCCGCCACGCGGAGAGGTCGTGCTGGTTCTCGCTCCGAGCGCGGCGGCGGCGGCCCCCGAAGCGGTTGGGCTCGACGCGCTGCGGCGCCTCGTGGAGGCCGGCGCCAAGCCGCGGCCGGCGGCCGCGGTGGTGGCCGAGCTGACCGGCAGCAGCGCGAACGCGCTCTACCGGGCGCTCACCTCCGAGCGCTGAGGGCACCGGCTCGCCTCACGGAACGCGCTCCGTTTGCGACACGTCCGTCACGAACGCCGACACGCGAGTGACGCACGCGCACGGCTCGGCAAAGCCTCCATCTCGACGGCCCGATCCGGATCTATGGTCGCCGGCGATGACCCGATTCGCGATAGCCACCGTCCTCGGCGCGGCTGCGCTCCTTGCCGCGGCCCCTCCTGCCGTCGCGGCCTGGAGCTGGCCGCTCGCCGGGGAGGTGATCACGCCCTACCGGAACGGCGACGATCCGTACGCGGCCGGCCAGCACCGCGGAATCGACATCGCCGGGCCCGCCGGAGCGCCGGTCGTGGCCGCTGTGCCGGGACTCGTCCGCTTCGCGGGCACGGCCGGATCGTCGGGGCGCACGGTCAGCGTCCGCAGCGAGGACGGCGGCTTCGACGTCTCCTATCTCCACCTCTCCTCGATCGCGGTGCACCGCGGCGACCAGGTGCGCGCGGGTGCCCTGATCGGGGCGGTCGGCACCACCGGCGTCCGCTCAGCCGAGCGGGCGCACCTCCATTTCGGCGTGCGCGAGGCGGGCAGCCGTCACGCCTACCTCGATCCGCTCACGCTGCTGCCGCCGCCGGCTGCTCCCGCGCCGCGCCCGCCCCAGGCGACCCCGGTGGCCGCGCCCGCCCCGGCCCGGCCCGATCCCAGCCCCGTCCCGGTTCCGCGCACGCCCGCCGTTCGCGTCTCGCTTCCGGCGGCGCGGCGGGTGCCGGTTGCCGAGACCCGCGCCGGCCCCGGCTCTTACGCCCGAGGGGTGGGCCCATCCCGTCGGTGGCGAAGTCACGCGGCCCTCACCGGCGCATGCCGAGCGCGACCGAGCCGCCGCCACGGCCGCTCACGCACCGGCCCGCGCCGGCAATCCGGCGGACGCTCGTCTCGGGGCGGGGCCGCGTACGCAGGAGCTCCATGCAGCCAAGCACCCGGCGGCGGCCCCGGACCGCCCGGCGTCCGCCGCACGCCGCCACGAAGGGGGCGGGCTCGACCTCGGACGGATCGTGGCCGTTGCCGGACTGCTGGCGGTCGCGCTCCTCGGCGCCGGTTCCGGAGCGGGTGGCGCGGCTCTGAGAACCAGGGTCCGGGAGCGCGCGAGTAGCATCGCTGTCCGATGTCGTATTACGTCACCACGCCGATCTACTACGTGAACGGCGAGCCCCATCTGGGCCACGCCTACACCACGATCGCGGCCGATGTGCTGGCCCGCCACATGCGCCAGCGCGGCGAGGACGTGTTCTTTCTCACCGGCACCGACGAGCACGGCGAGCCGGTCGCCGAGGCGGCGGAGCGCGAGGGCATCACGCCGCGCGAGCTCGGGGACCGCAACGTGGTGCACTTCAAGGAGCTCGCCGCCGCGGTGGAAGCCACCAACGACTTCTTCATCCGCACCACGGACCCCGAGCACCTGGAGAAGGTCGCCGAGGTCGTCCAGCGGATCCACGACAACGGCCACGTCTTCGAGGGCACCTACGAGGGCTGGTTCTGCCCCCGCTGCGCCGACTTCAAGACCGACTCGGAGATCGAGGACGGCAACAGGTGCGCGATCCACAAGATCGTGCTCGACTGGCAGAGCGAGGACAACTGGTTCTTCCGGCTGTCGGCGTTCCAGGAGCCGCTCGAGCGCCTCTACGCGGAACGGCCCGGACTTCGTGGTCCCGCAGGAGCGCTTCAACGAGGCGCTCTCGTTCATCCAGAGCGGGCTGCAGGATCTGTCACTGAGCAGGTCACGGCTGAAGTGGGGCGTGCCGGTCCCGTGGGACCCGTCCCAGGTCGTCTACGTCTGGATCGACGCGCTCCTGAACTACTACACGGCGCTCTCCTACGCCCGCGAGGGCGAGGACCTGACCGAGCGCTTCTGGCCGGCCGACGTCCACCTGATCGGGAAGGACATCCTCAAGTTCCACGCCGTGATCTGGCCGGCGCTGCTGATGGCCGCCGAGCTGGAGGTGCCGCGCCAGGTTGGGATTCATGGCTTCCTGCTGCTCGGCGAGCACAAGATGTCGAAGTCGCTCGGGAACGTCATCGAGCCGATGCGAGTGGTCAAGCTCTACGGCGCCGACGCCCTGCGCTACTACGCCCTGCGCGAGGTTCGCTTCGGGCAGGACGGGGAGGTCTCGCCCGAGGGATTCGAGAATCGCTACACGACCGAGCTGGCCAACGAGTACGGCAACCTCGCGAGCCGCACGCTGGCGATGATCGACCGCTACCGCGACGGCGTGGTGCCCGAGGCCGAGCCCGCGGCGGCGCTGAGCGCCGACTTCGACGGGCTCGCCGAGACCGTGGCCGGGCTGATCGACCGGGTGGAGCCGTCGCTGGCGCTGGACGAGATCTGGCAGCGGGTAAAGCGCCTCAACCGCTACGTGCAGGACGAGGAGCCCTGGAAGCTCTCGAAGGACGAGGCGCAGTCGGAGCACCTCGACCAGGTGCTCTACTCGCTGGCCGAGGGACTCCGCGTGGTCTCGGTGCTGCTCCTCGCCTTCGTCCCCACCGCCGCCGAGCGCCTTCTCGCCGCCCTCGGCCGCGAGGATCCCTCGCTCGACACGGCGCGTTTCGGCGGACTCCCCGGAGGCGCCCGCACGTCTGAGCTGCCCCAGCTGTTCCCGAGGGTGGAGGCCTCCGAGGCGAGCGTCGCGTGAGCCGCCGCTGACGGTGGTCGACACCCACTGCCACCTCGACTACTGCGAGCCACCCGACGGTGAGCTCGTGGCGCGGGCACGCGCGGCCGGCGTCACGCGGATCGCCACGGTCGGGACGGACGGTCCCTCGATCGAGCGCGCGCTCGCCGCCGCCCACGAGCACCCCGGGGTGGAGGCCATCGTGGGGCGCCACCCCCACGAGAGCACCGGGTTCGGGCCGGCCGATCTCGAGGAGATCGAGCGGGCGGCCGCCGATCCCGCCGCGCGGGCCATCGGCGAGACCGGGCTCGACTACTACCGCGACCACGCGCCGCGCGCTGACCAGCGGCGCGCGTTCGCCGCCCAGCTCGAGCTGGCGGTTCAGGCTCGGGTTGCCGGTGGCGATCCACACGCGAGCCGCCGAGGACGACACCTTCGCGATGCTGCGCGAGCACTCGGAGGCGCTCCCGGCCGTGATCCTCCACTGCTTCTCCGCGCCCGACCGTCTCGAGGAGTGCGTGGAGCGCGGGTACCTCTGCTCGTTTGCGGGCAACGTCACCTACCCCAAGGCCGGCGAGCTCCAGGAGGCCGCGCGGCTGCTGCCCGCGCGAGCTGCTGCTGGTCGAGACCGACGCTCCGTATCTCTCGCCGCAGCCCGTCCGCGGCAAGCCGAACGAGCCGGCGAACGTGATCCACACGGCGCGCCGGGTGGCCGAGCTGCGCGGAATCGACTACGACGCGCTCGAGCGGACCGTGGAGGCGAACGCCGCGCGGGTGCTCGGCTGGTGAGCGAGCCGCGGCAGGCGAGCCTCCGGCGACTTCGCCGCTTCCGGGTAAGGCCCAACCGCGAGCTCGGGCAGAACTTCCTGATCGACGACAACCTGCTCGGAGTGATCGAGCGCGCCGCCGAGCTGGACGAGTCCGACGTGGTGCTCGAGGTGGGCGGCGGACTCGGCGTGCTCTCGGAGTACCTCGCCCCGCGCGTGTCCCACCTCCACGTGGTCGAGGTGGACCGCTCGCTCGAGCCCGCGCTCGCCGACGCGCTTGCGCCGTTCGGCAATACGAGCCTCCACCTCGCGGACGCGGTAAGGCTCGACCTGGGAGCGCTGCGGCCGCAGCCCACCAAGGTGGTTGCGAACCTGCCCTACGGCGTGGCCGCCACCGTGCTGCTCAAGTCCATCGCGGAGCTGCCCGGCGCGGGGCTGTGGGTGGCGATGGTCCAGCGCGAGGTGGGCGAGCGGCTCGCCGCCGAGCCGGGCGGCCGGACGTATGGCGCGAGCTCCGTGCTCGCCCAGCTCTCGTGCGATGTCAGGGTTCTGCGCAGGGTGCCGCGGACCGTGTTCCACCCCGTCCCGAACGTGGACTCCGTGCTCGTCTCGCTGCGCCGCCGCGGCCCGGCGCCGGACGACTGCGTGCGGGACCTCGTGCACGCCGGATTCGCCCATCGCCGCAAGGCCCTGGGCGGCTCGCTGGCGCTCGCGCCCGACTCGCCTCCGGGGATCCGCGACCGCGTTCGGGCCGCGCTCGAGCGGATGGAGCTTCCGCCGGACGCCCGCGCCGAGCGGCTGCGGCCGGAGCACTGGACGCGGCTGGCCGAACGCGCTCCGGCACTGAGCGCCGCCACGTAGCCTGCCGGCCATGGTCCGCGAGCTCGCCCCGGCAAAGCTGAACCTCGTGCTCCACGTAGGGCCGCCCGACGGCGGCCTGCATGCGATCTCCTCCCTGTTCGCCTCGCTCGAGCTCGCCGACGAGCTCGAGGCGCAGGAGGCCGGCGGCGGCCGGGCCGACAGCGTGCTCTGTCCGGGGGTGGAGGGTGAGAACCTCGCCGCCGCGGCGCTCACCGCGTTCCGCGAGGCGGTGCAGCGGCTCGCTCCCCCCGCTCGAGCTGCGCATCCGCAAGCGGATCCCGGTGGCCGCCGGGCTCGGCGGCGGCAGCGCGGACGCCGCCGCCGCGCTGCGGGCCGCCAACAGGATCGCGGGGCACCCGCTCGACGCCGCCGCGCTGCGGGCGCTGGCCCGGCGGCTCGGCTCGGACGTGCCGAGCCAGGTGGAGCCCGGCCATGCCGTCGTGACGGGCACCGGGGAGAAGGTCGAGCCGATCGCGCTGCCCGAGGTCCACCTGGTGCTGGTGCCTCACGAGCGCGGCCTGTCCGCGGCGGAGGTGTACGCCGAGCTCGACCGTCGCGACGGCTGGCGGCGCCGGCTCGATCCGGCGCCCGCTCCGCGACCTCGCGGATGCCGGTCCGGAGCGGCTGGCGCGGGCGCTGGAGAACGACCTCGAGCCCGCGGCCATCGCGCTCCGTCCGGCGATCCGCGACGGCCTCGGGCGCCTGCGTGATGCAGGGGCACTCGGCGCCGCCGTCAGCGGCTCGGGGCCCACGTGCTTCGGCCTCTTCGCCGACGCGGACGGGGCGCGCCGGGCGGCGGCCGCGATCCCCGAGGCGATCGCCACTCGGCTGCGCCGCAGCTGACCCGCTTACAGTCCCCCGCGTGTCCGCTGGTCAGATAGCGGCGGCGGCCGTGGCGCTGCTCCTCGTCGTCGTACGTGGTCTGGCGCCGGAGCCGGCTGGAGTTCGAGCGCAAGGCTCTCCTGTGGCTGCTGGCGCTCGCGCTGGCGGTGTACGCGAGCGGGGTCCTCTCGGCGCTCCCGGATCCGAAGGAGGCGATCGGCGACATCGCGCGGGCGCTCGGGCCCTGGACGTATCTGCTGGTCGGCGTGATGGCCTTCCTGGAGACGGGCGCGTTCGTGGGGCTGGTGGCGCCGGGGGAGACGGTGGTGATCGCCGGCGGCGTGATCGCGGGGCAGGGAGAGATCGACCTGCTGCCGCTGATCGGCCTCGTGTGGGTCTGCGCCGTGCTCGGCGACACCACGAGCTTCTACATCGGGCGCCGCCTCGGGCGCAGGTTCCTGGAGCGCCACGGGCCGCGGGTGAAGATCACGCATGAGCGCCTGGAGCAGGTGGAGGGCTACTTCGACCGTCACGGCGGCAAGACGATCCTCGTCGGCCGCTTCATCGGACTCGTCAGAGCGCTCGCGCCGTTCATCGCCGGGGCCTCGGGCCTGTCCTACCGGCGCTTCATCCCCTTCAGCATCGTGGGCACCGGCCTCTGGTCCACCGCCTTCTGCGTTCTGGGATACGTCTTCTGGCGCAGCTTCGACAAGGTGGCGCACATCGCCGGGCAGGCGGTGTTCGCCTTCGGCCTCGTCGTCGGCGTGATCGTGGCCGTGGTGGTGGCCTACCGGCGGCGCGCGGAGATCCGGGAGTGGCTGCTCGCACACGAGCGCCACCCGCTGGTGCGGCCGCTGTTCCTCGCGGGGCGGCCGGTTCACCGCGTGCTGGTGCGTCCGTTCGTGCGGATCCTGGGGCCGGGGGTGCGCTTCCTGCAGAACCTGCTCACCGTGAAGCTCGTGACCGCGATGGCCGTGGCCGGCACGGGGCTCTACGTATACGTGCTCTACGTCGTGATCCTCTCGAAGGACACCGGGCTCACGCCGTTCGATCGCACCTTCCTGGACCTGGGCCGGCACATCCGCACAGAGACGGCGGTGGACATCGCGAAGGTCGTGACCGAGCTGGGCTCGTTCGCGAGCGTCACCGCCCTGCTGGTCGTGGCGGTCGTCGTGCTGCTGGGCCGCCGGCGCCCGGTGGACGCCGCGCTTCTCGTGCTCGGCTTCGCGCTCGTCTACCTGGCGGTGGACGTCACGAAGGCGGCCATCGACCGGCCGCGGCCGGCGGGTCCGCTCGTGACCACCAGCGAGGAGTCGTTCCCGAGCGGCCACGCCGCCTACTCCACTGCCTGGATCGCCGTGGCCGTCGTGCTCACCAGGGAGCGCGGCCTCCCGAGCCAGACCGCCATCATTACCGCGGCGGTGGTGCTATCGGCTGCGATCGGCCTGTCCCGGGTCTACCTGCGCGCCCACTACTGGTCGGACGTGGCCGGCGGCTGGGGCCTCGGCGTGGGAATCTTCGGGCTGCTGGCCACGATTGCGCTGGTCGTCGAGCACGTTCGCCACAATGAGCCCGAGCCTGCCGCCACGCCCGCACGGAGCCCTTAGATGCTCGACCTCACGACAACGGAGCTCACGATCGCCCTCGCCGCGGGCCTGACCGCCTCGTGCTACGCGGGCCTGATCGTCCTGCCCGCGTGGCGCTGCTACGGACGCCTCTGGGAGAAGCTCGCGGCGAGCTTCCTCACGCTCTTCATCCTCGCGACGCTGCTCGGAACCGGCACCGTGATCGGCCTGGCGGTGGTCTGGAGCTACGACCGCTATGCCTAGGAGCCGCCACGTCTACGCCGGTTGGGCGTAACGACCCGTTCGCGGCGGCCGGCGGCGCTACGCTTTTTTCGATGTCGGTCTCGCACGAAGCGGCCGGCGCGGCCGGTGAGCTGGCCGCGGCGCCGCGGTCCTTCCTGGACGCGCTCGATGAGGTCTCCGAGGCCGTGGAGGCCGGCTCCGGACTGCCCAGCGTGGCCCGGGCCGCGGCCCGGGCGCTGGAGGCCAGCGTGATCGTGCTCGACTCCCGGAGCAGCGTGCTGGCGGTGGCCTGCGCCTCGCCCGAGGACGAGCGGGCGGTGATGGCGCTCGAGGGCGACGCGCGGACCCTGGAGCTGACCGTGGCCGAGGTGGCGGTGGGCCAGCTGCGCTTCCGGCCGCGCGGCGCGGAGCCGGCGGCGTCGCTGCTCCGGCTCGTAGGGAATCTGATCGGCCTCGAGTTGGACAGGGCGAAGGCTCCCGAGCGCGCGAGCGAGGCCGCGGTAGCCGACTTCGTGGACGACCTCCTCGGCCGTCGCATGCCCGACGGCGAGACGGTGGCCGCTCGCGCCGCCGAGCTGGGCTGCGACCTCTCGCAGGGCGCGAGCGTGATGGTCGCGCGAGCGCGGCCGCAGCATCCGGAGGAGGGCGACTGGCGGGCGCGGGTCCTCACCGTCGCCGAACGGGGCGCCCGCGCGGTGGAGCGCACGGCGCTCGCCGCCCTCGTCTCGCCCGGCTGGGTCGCGCGTCACGGCCAGGCGATCGGAGGCGACAGCGGTCCCACGGGCGGGCGCGAGCTCGTGATCGTGGCTCCAGGACCCGATGCCGCAGCGGGGCGCCGTGTGGCCGGCGCCGTCCACCGCGAGCTCGAGTCTGGACTGCCCGGTCACGTCCTGACCGTGGCCGTGAGCCGTCACGCCGCCGACCCGGCCGATCTGCACCGCGCCGGCACCGAGGCGCTGCTGGCGGCGAACGTGGCGGAGGCCCGCGGGCTCGAACAGCTCTCCTTCGAGGAGACGGGCGCGTACCGGCTGCTCCTACCGGCGATGAGCGAGGACCCGAGCGAGCTCCAGGGCTTCTTCGACGAGACCGTAGCGCCGCTGGTGGCATACGACGAGCAGTACGAGACCGAGCTGGTACGGACGCTCGAGAGCTTCCTGGACGCCGACGGCAACGTCGCCCGCACCGCCGAGCGCCTGTTCACGCACCGCCACACGATCCGCTACCGGCTCGAGCGCGTCCGCGAGCTCACGGAGCTCGACGTGTCCTCCACAGACGGCCGCGAGCGGCTCTCGCTCGGCCTCAAGGCGATGCGCGTCCTCGGCATCCACGCGCCCGGCGGTCCCGCGCAGGAAAAGGGCGCCGAGGCCGGACGCGTGCCACGCGAGCGCAAGGACCGCTGAGCGACCCGCGCTCGGTGGTACCTTCGCCCGGCGGTCGCCGATGGGGAGTGGTCTAATGGCAAGACGCGTGGCTTTGGCCCACGAAATGGTTCGGGTTCGATTCCCCCCTCCCCAGTACGTGCGCGGCCGATCCCGGCCATCGGAGGTACGCTCAGGTTTCGATGGCTGAGCCCTTCACGGTCCTGATCATGGCCGCCGGGCGGGGTACTCGCATGCGGTCGGACATCCCAAAGGTGCTCCACCGGGTATGCGGCAAGCCCATGCTCCAGTGGGTGGTGGATGCCGGCCGCACGGCGGGCGCACGGCGGATCGTCTGCGTAGTCAGACCGGGCGACGGCGTGGCCGACGGGCTTCCGGACGGCGTGGAACTCGCCGAGCAGACCGAGGGCGAGGGCACGGGCGCCGCGGTGCTCGCCGCCAGGGACGCGCTCGAGGCCGCCGGCGGCCCGGTGGTCATCCTCTCGGGGGACCACCCGCTCGTGTCGGCCGAGCACCTGAGCGGCCTCCTCGAGGCCCACCGCTCCGATGGAGCAGCGGCCACGATCCTCACGACCGACAAGCTGGACCCCGCCGGCTACGGGCGGATCGTCCGGGACGGCGACGGCGGCGTGGAGCGGATCGTGGAGACGAAGTACCCCGACGCGGTGCCCGAGGAAGAGCTCGCGATCCGCGAGATCAACCTCGGCACCTACGCATTCGAGCCCTCGGCGCTGGTGTCGGCGCTCGACGCGGTGGAGGCCGAGGACGGCGAGCGCTACCTCACCGCGGCGATCCGGATCCTGCGCGAGCGCGACCAGGGCATTGCCACGCACCTGACCGACGACGCCGCCGGCGCGCTCGGCGTGAACGACCGTGCCGACCTGATGCAGGCTGAGGCGGCAGCGCAGGCGCGGATCCTCGAGCACCACGCCCGGGAGGGCGTGACCTTCCTGCAGCCCGCGACCACCAGGGTCGAGGCCGGCGTCACGATCGGCGCCGACACCGTCGTGGGGCCCGGGGTGAGCCTGCTCGGAGCCACGAGCGTCGGCACGGGAGCCGAGCTCGGCCCGCACGCGACCGTCCACGACTCGCGGATCGGCGACGGCGCCCGCGTGTTGCACGCCTACCTCACCGAGGCCCAGGTGGGCGAGCGCGCCAGCGTGGGTCCCTTCGCGTACCTCCGGCCGGGCACGGTTCTCGGCGAGGGGGCGAAGGTCGGCACCTTCGTGGAGGTCAAGAACTCGGACGTCGGCGCCGGCGCGAAGATCCCACACCTCTCCTACATCGGGGACGCCGACGTAGGGGAGGGGAGCAACCTCGGGGCGAGCACGATCACCGCGAACTACGACGGCCGCAAGAAGCATCGGACCACCATCGGAGAGGCCGTGAAGACGGGTATCCACACCTCCCTGATCGCGCCGGTCGACGTCGGGGACCGGGCGTACACTGGGGCCGGTTCGGTGATCACCGGGGACGTGCCCGAGGCCGCGCTGGGGATCGGGCGCGCGAAGCAGAAGAACATCGAGGGGTACGCCGACCGCGTGGGAGATCAGGAAGAGCCGAAATGAGCAGGGCCCTCGACACCGCAACGGCGCCGACCCTCGGCACCAGCCTCACCGCGGGCTACGAGAAGCGCCTGATGGTCACGGCGGGACGGGCGAGCAAGGAGCTCGGCGCCAAGATCACGAGCCGTCTCGCGCTCGAGCCGGTGGACGCCGGGCTCAAGACGTTCCCCGACGGAGAGGTCTACTGCCGCTACGGCGAGTCGATCCGCGGGGCCGACCTGTTCATCGTCCAGTCGATCTGCGGCTCGGAGCGGGAGGGCCTCACGCCGAACGACGCGCTCATGGAGCTGCTGCTCATGGTCCACGCCGCCAAGCACGCCTCCGCGCACCGGATCATCGCCGTCTGCCCGTGGTACGGATACTCGCGCCAGGACAAGAAGTCCGCCCCGCGCGAGCCGATCTCGGCGCGTCTCGTGGCTGAGCTGCTCGAGGTGGCGGGCATCGATCGTCTGGTCACGATGGATCTCCACGCGGGCCAGGTGCAGGGCTTCTTCTCGAAGACCGTCGACCACATGACCGCGATGCCGATCCTCACTCGGTTCGTGCAGGACCACATCGGCGACCAGGACCTCGTGATCATCGCCCCCGACGCGGGCCGGGTGAAGCTGGTCAGGAACTTCGCGCGCAAGGTGGGATCGCCGCTGGCGCTGCTCGAAAAGGAGCGCCCCGCTCAGGGCGTGGCCGAGATCGGCCACGTGATCGGCGACGTGTCCGGCAAGACCGCGGTGATCGTCGACGACATCATCGGCACCGGGGGCACGCTCGCGGCAGCCGCCCAGACGGTGATCGACGAGGGCGCGAGCAGCGTCTACGCGGTGGCCACTCACGGTCTCTTCGCCGGCAATGCCTTCGAGACGCTCTCGGCCTCGCCGCTCGAGGGCATCGTCGTGACCGACACCGTCCCGATGCGCAGCGGCGCGCCGACAATGGTGCGTCAGCTCACCTCTGCGGACATCCTCACCGACTCGATCCGGCGCATCTTCCTGGACGACTCGGTGTCGGAGATCTTCGCCGGCGAGAACCAGCTCTTCTAGCCGAATTCCCCGGCCACGGCGTTCGCCAAGCCGGCGACCGTCCAGCCATTCATCCCAGCCTTGGGATAGCCATCGCATCTGGCAGTTCATCCAGGCTCCGCGTAAGCTCCAGCATCGCGACCGTGCGAACGCGTTGGGCGCGAGGCATCCTCACGGTATGACCGACCGCGACGACTTCCTAGCCTGGGTTAAGACCGCCCTGTACGAGGCGGAGCGTGCCCTTCACAACGGCGACGCGGCACCACGCCGGGCGCTCTGGTCCAGCAACGAGCCTGTGAGCGTCCTGGGTGCGTGGCGCAACGCGCATGGGCAGGCTGAACTCGACGAACTATTCACTTCCCTCGGGATCAGCTTCTCCGACTGCACCTCGTACGCGTTCGAACTGCAAGCGTATGACGTGATGGGCGATATGGCCTATACCGCCGGCCTCGAGCACACGTCGGCCTCCGTCGATGGTCAGCCGCGCAGCTACACCTTGCGGGCCACGCAGGTATACCGGCGCGAAGGCGGCGAGTGGAAGGTAGCCCACCGCCATGGCGACACCGTGACCGAGTGACGGTTCCCGCAGGAGCTAGGAGAGCGCGGAGCGGCGTCGTCGTGGCCGTCAGTGCCGGCCAGCGCAACCGGGCGGCCGCCCTGGAGCCTAGTGGCGGTCCAGGAGGGGGTTTTGTGCGAGGACGAAGACTTCGCAGATCATGTCGGGGTCTTGTTGGTTGCCTGACATGAAGCCGATCACCTTGCGTCCCGTGGCCTCCTCGACGACCTGGCTGAAGCGTTCTCGCATGACGTCCTGGAACGCCATCCGCTGGCGGATGACGTCATCGCCGTGCCCGCCGTCGCGGAGCGTCTGCTCGACCCGGGTGAAGCCACCGCGCAGCAGGCAGACGACCAGATCGCCGTTGACGTAGGTCTTGGTCTTGTCGGGGCCGCGCCCGTAGAACTCCTTGAGCAGCGCCACGATCCCGTCGGAGATGGCGGTGCGGATCTCGCCGGTCGGATCGGCCGCGGCTTGCTCCGAGAGGGTGTGAGCCGTGGTGGGCGAGAAGTCCTCCACGGTCGACACCTTAGCCCCGGCTCGCTAGCCTGTGAAGTCCTCCGCCGCCGGGTTCTTCACCGTCCTCTGCCTTCCGCGCGGCCTGCTGCTCGAGGACGGTCGAGAGGCGGTTCGCAATGGCGGACCCGACAGACGGGAAGCCGTTCGGCGACGAGGTGCTGGAGGCCGTGACCGAGGCGATGGTCGCGATCCACGAGCGCTATCACGGACGCAAGCCCGGGACTGCCCATACGCAGCTGATGGGCGACGACATGCTCGCCTGCATGTTCGGCGAGGTCTACACCGACGTCGAGAAGACGATGATCGAGCTGCAGCGTCAGGCGCTCGTGCACGAGACGCGCAGCGCCTTCCAGCGGGCGATGGAACGACGCTTCATCGACGAGGTCGAGCGCATCACCGGCAGGCGCGTCGCGCGCTTCATCTCGACCCACCACGTCGGGCCGGACCTGGAGCTCGAGCTGTTCCTGCTCGGACCCGTGGCGTCGGCTTGACACGCCGTTCGGCGGTGCGGGCTCCAAAGGGCCCTACGGCGCGCGGTGTCGCCGCATCGCTGCATGTCGGACAGGTCATACTTCGAGGACGATGCCGCTCTATCTCTCGAGGTTCAGCTACACGCCGGAGACCTGGGCCAGGCTGATCGCCAACCCGGAAGACCGCCGAAAGGCCGCACAGGCGTACATCGAGTCGGTCGGCGGGAAGCTTCACGGGTTCTGGTACGCCTTCGGTACGCACGACGGCTACAACCTTTGGGAGGCCCCGGACAACGTGTCCATGGCTGCAGTTGCGCAGGCGATCAGCGGCGGCGGTGCGCTCAGCTCGCTCGAAACGACCGTGCTTCTGACCGTGGACGAAACGCTGGACGCCCTGCGAAAGGCAGAGCAGATCCGGTACCAAGCGCCCGGCTCCTAGCGGCCCGCCGACCTCCTGCGCGGGGCGGCGACGCTCTCGGCGAAGCTCGCGACCATCTCGATGGTCTCCGCCTTGCCGAGCTCGTTGAGGACCTCGTGGCGCGCGCCGTCCAGGATGTGCAGCTCGCTGTGCGGGCCCGCCAGGCGCTCGACGACGGGGCGAGCGAGCTCGACTGGCACGAGCTGGTCGTCCGCGCCGTGCACGTAGAGCAGCGGCAGATCCCCGAAGTCCGGGCCCGCGGCGATCGCGATGTCAGCGGCCACGAACGCCTCAAGCGTCGGCCGCTTCCATCCGCCGTGCCACACCAACGGGTCGGCGGCGTACGCCTCGCCCACCGCTGGGTCCCGCGAGAGCACCGCCACGTCGATCGGGTCCGACGGCGGCTCCGGTTCGGCAAGCCAGCCATCGATCACGCGACCGAGGCCGATCGCCGGACCGCTGAGCACCAGGCCGCTGAGGTCCTGACGGTGGCGCTGGGCGTATCGCGTGGCTATGAGCCCGCCCATCGAATGGCCGACCATGACGACCGGCAGGTCGCCGCGCGCGTCCTGCACCACGGCGCGCAGGTCGTCGACGACCGGCTCGAAATCCTCCACGAGCGCCGGCTCGCCCGCCGACCGCCCGTGTCCAACGTGGTCGGGCCCGACCACCACCGAGCCGCGCGCGACCAACGACCGCGCCACGTGCTCGTAGCGGCCGATGTGCTCGCCGTATCCGTGCACGAGCACGACGAGGCGGACCGGGTCGTCGGCGGGCCACCGGCGCACCTGCACCCGCCCGATTGTCGTGCTGGCTTCACTCACTACAGCCCCCAACTCTTACAGGGCGGTCCGCACGACTTCGATCTGGTCGGCGCCGTTGCTAGGTGCGCAGGGTTGTGGCGGGCGCCATCACAGCTGTCCCCCCATCAGCAGCGCGGCGACCTCGTCGAGGCTTAGCGGCCTCCCCCAGTAGACGCCGGGATCCTCCGACAGGTCAAGGTCGTCGTCGGGGTCGAGTCTGTAGATCTCGGACCCGAGCGCGTGAGCGTCGCGTGTGCGCAGCTTCGTGAGCCGCAAGCCCTGGTGCTCCGCGATCCTGCGGAGGCGGTGCTCGCGCGAGTTCCCGCCGGCAGGACGAGTGGGCGAGAGGAATGCCCGGACATGGCGCTCTTCGGTGGCCATTGCTGCCTTTCGTTCGCGGACGGTGCGATGACGAAAGTCAGCCGGCGCTGCCCCAGCTGGTGGGACCCCTCCTGCTGCCCTTCAACACGCCAGGTCATAACAGTCTCTCTACCTGGGTGTCAATCCTGCTGCAGGGTGAAAAAGCAGCAAAATCCGAGAGTGAGCACCGCCTACTCCGGCCGCCCCAAGGCCTCTACGGCCTGCTCGCGGGTCTCGTACTCGCGGCCGCTCACCAACTTGCGCTCCTGCACCGTGCACGCGACGTAGTAGCGCCCCTCGGTGGCCACGCCGCTCACTCGCCCGCGCCCGGAGTGGTGCACGGCCACCGCGACCCGGTCCCCGGCCTCGACGATCACCTCCTCGACAACCGCCCGAAGCTGGTCCAGGGTGTCGATCCAGTCCTGGTAGTACCTGCGCAGCGCGTCGTGCCCCCGCATGAGGCCCACGTCGTCCGCCGCACCTTCCACCGCCCGCCACTCGATCAGCGGGTGCCAGAACTCCGCCACGGCGTCCAAGCCGCCGCGCCCGAACGCTGCGAACTGACGGCGCACCACCTCGGCGACCTCCTCCGACATCAGCCGCCGCGGCGGCGCTCACCGCGCGCCTCGAAGTAGGCCCTTTCGGCCGCGCCGAGCTCGGTGGCCGGCGGCTCGCCGAACCACCACTCGCGCCCGATCCGGTGCCAGTTCCGCGTGGCTCGGAGCTGGGCCAGCACCGCGAGGAGCCCGGTCTCCATGCGCCGGCCCATGAGCTCGTTGGCGGGCAGGTTCTCGCGGCGCACCAGCCGGTAGAACTCGGAGCGCGGGTCGGACACGGCGGCGATCGCATCCATCACCCGGGCCGAGTCGACCGTCACCTCGGCGTCCTCCATGTACCAGCCGCCGATCGCCCGGACGTGCTGCATCAGCTGCTCGGCGTCCACCTTCTTGGGGTCGCGCAGGAAGCCGAGGTCGTGGAGCGCCACCCTCAGCCGCTCGGGGTCGTCGTCGAACACCGCCGCCAGCGCCGCCACCTCGAGCTCGATCTGGTCCGAGTCGAGCTGCTTGGTCATGCCGAAGTCGAGGAACGCCACGCGGCCGTCCGGCATCAGCAGGTAGTTGCCGGGATGGGCGTCGGCGTTGAAGTGCTGCAGGTGGTAGATCGAGCCGAAGCAGAAGCGGAATACGATCTCGCCGAAGCGGTCGCGCTCGGCGGCCGGCAGGGCGGCCACCTCGTCGAAGCCCACGCCGTCCACCCATTCGCTCACCAGTACGCGCGTGGTCGAGAGGCGCGTCACCACCTCCGGCACGTGGATGAACGGGTGGTCGCGGTAGCCGCGGGCAAAGGCGCGCTGGCTCTGCGCCTCGAGCTCGTAGTCGAGCTCCTCCATCACACGCTCCTTCAGCTCCTCCGCGGCGGCCTTGGCGTCGAGGCCCGGAGCGAGCGCCTTCGCCATGCGCATGATCAGGCCGGCGTTCTGCATGTCGGCACGGATCGCGTCGGCCACCCCGGGGTACTGCACCTTGACCGCCACCTCGCGGCCGTCCGGCAGCGCCGCGCGGTGCACCTGGCCGATCGACGCCGCCGCGGCCGCCTCCCTGTCGAAGCGCTCGAACAGCTCGTCCACAGGCTCGTCCCACTCCTCGCGCAGCACCCGTTCGACCTTCTTCCAGGGCATCGGCGGCGCCGAGCTGCGCAGCGTGGCGAGCTGCTCCTGGTAGAGCTCGCGGTATTCGGGCGGGAGGAACTCGGTGTCGATGAACGAGGCGAGCTGCCCCACCTTCAGCGCCGCGCCCTTCATTCGCCCCAGCGTCTGCACCATCCGCTCGGCCGCCTCGAGGTGGCGGCGGTCGAGCGCCTTCGCCGCCGCCTCCGGGGAGCGGGCGAGGTTGGCGGCGCGGGTCCCGGCGTAGCGGGCCCCCTCCGTGCCCAGCGCCGAGCCCACCTCCGCGGTGCGGCGGACGCGTCCGGTCGGAATCGAGCTGTCGTCGCGTTGCGCCAAGCCCTCTCTGAGGATAGGTCGGCCCCTCGGCCCCCGCTACACTGGCGCGCCGGATGGCGGACTCCAAGCGACCCACACTTGCGGTAGAGGAGCGGGCCGAGCGCGGCAGCCGCGCCGTTCGCCGGCTGCGCCGCGAGGGCGTCGTGCCCGGCGTGGTGTACGGCGGCACCGACGGCGACTGCACGTCGTTCAAGGTCGGCCACCGCGTGCTGCGCCAGGTGCTGGTGGACGGCTCGGCGCTGATCGACCTGGCGATCGCGGGCGGCAAGACCCGGCCGGTGATCGTGAAGGACCAGCAGCTTCACCCCGTGCGCGGGGAGGTCATGCACATCGACTTCCTCGAGGTGCGCCTCGACGAGAAGATCGAGGCGCCGGTGGCGCTCCACATCGAGGGCGTGGAGGAGGCTCCCGGCATCAAGGAGGGCGGGGTGATGGAGCAGGTCACGCATCAGCTCAACATCGAGGCGCTCCCCACGGACATCCCCGACTTCATCACCGTCGACGTGTCCGGGATGGAGATCGCGGCCACCATGCACCTCTCCGAGCTCACCCCGCCCGCGGGCGTTGTGTTCCTGGACGACGCGGAGGACACGATCATCGCGACGATCGTCGTTCCCACCGAGGTCGAGGAGCCCGAGGAGGTCGAGGAGGAGACCGAGCTGGTCGGCGAGGAGGGCGAAGCCGAGGCGGCCGAGGGCGAGCCCGCCGCCGAGGAGTCCTCAGGCGGCGACGAGGGCGGCGAGTCCGAGGAGTGAGCCTGTTCCGCCGCCGCCGCTCAGGCGATGGCGGCGGCAAGGTCGACTGGCTCGTGGTGGGGCTCGGCAATCCGGGCGAGCGCTACGCGCGCACCCGTCACAACGTGGGCTTCGAGGTGGCCGCGGAGGCCGCCCGGCGTTGGGGGCTGCCGAAGGCCAAGTCGAAGTACGGCGGCCTGTACACCGACGGCAGGACCGGCCCCGGCGGCCCGCGCGTGGGCGTGCTCCTGCCGCAGACCCACATGAACGACTCGGGCCGTGCGGCCGGTCCGGCACGCGGCGCGCTCGGCGTGCCGCTCGAGCGCGTGGTGGCGGTGCACGACGAGATCGACCTGCCCTTCGGCCGCGTGGAAGAGCGGCTCGGGGGCGGGCTCGCCGGGCACAACGGCCTCAAGTCGCTCAAGCGTGAGCTCGGCGGGCCCGACTTCCGGCGCGTCCGCGTGGGCGTGGGCCGCCCGGACTCCACCGATCCGGAGATCGTTTCCGCCTGGGTGCTCGGCCGCTTCCGCGAGCCGCCCGACGAGGTTCGCGCGCTCGTGGAGAGCGCGGCGGACGCGCTCGAGCGGCTGGTCGAGCACGGCCTCGAAGACGGCGCCTAGAATCGTCGGGAGCGAGCCGCGCGGCTGCCCCGGGCGGCCGATTTGCATGCTCCGCTCCCTTCTTTCATACGCCCGCGAAGCGCCCGAGGTCACGGCCCTGGCCGAGGCGGCTCGGCGCGAGCCCCAGCGTGCGTTCGTGTCGGCGAGCCTGCGCCCCTACCTGCTCGCGTCGCTGATCGACCTCGACGCGGAGCGGCCCGCCCTCGTGGTGGCCGGTGACGACCGCGCGGCGCGCGATCTCGCCGCCGACCTGCGCACCTTCCTGGCCCCCCGCCCGGTGCGCTTCTATCCCGCCCGCGGCGTGCGCTACGAGTCGCACCTTGCCCCGCCCCCGCATTTGGTGGGCCTGCGGGTGGCGGCGCTGGACGCCCTCCTCGGCGAGGAGCCGGCGGTGCTCGTGACCTCGGCCGTGGCGCTCGCCGAGAAGGTGCCCGACCCGGAGCTCCGCCCGCATGGCTTCGAGATCGAGCTGGGCGGGCTGCTGGACCTCGAGGAGACCGCCGGCCAGCTCGTGGCCTGTGGCTACCAGCGCGTGGACCAGGTGGAGAATCGCGGCCAGTTCGCGCTCCGTGGCGACATCCTCGACGTCTACCCGGCCACCGAGGAGCGCGCCGTGCGCTGCGAGCTGTTCGACGTGGAGGTCGAGCGGCTCACCTGGTTCTCCACCTTCACCCAGCGCTCGCTGGAGGAAGCTCAGCGCGTGGAGATCGCCCCCGCCGCCGAGCTGGGGCCGGAGCATCGCGAGCTGGCGGAGATCGCCGCGTCGAGCGACGAGTCCGAGCGCCCGGACGTAGCCGAGGTGCTCCCGGTGGACCGCTTCTGCGAGCTGCTCGACCTGGTGCCGGAGAACGCGCTGATCGCGGTGGCCGCGGAGGAGGAGCTCGCGCCGTCGCTGCGCGACTACTGGGAGGACGTGACCACCAGCTTCCACGACGAGGACGCGCACCACCTCTACGTGCCGCCCGACCGCCTGGACAGCTCGCTCGAGGAGCGCGCCGAGCTGCGCCTGTCGAGCATCTCCCAGGACCAGCCGCACGAGTTCCGCGCACAGAGCGCGGACACCGCGGCGCGCTCGCTGCGCGACGCCGAGCCGGAGCTCGAGAAGCTGGTGCGGTCGGGCTACCGCACGTTCGTGGCCTGGAACCGTCGCGGCGAGGCGGAGCGGGCGCGCTACAACCTGACCCGCGTCCACGCCGACTTCCTGGACGGCAAGCCGGCTTCGTCGG
This sequence comes from uncultured Thermoleophilaceae bacterium, assembly GCA_963759625.1. Classification (GTDB taxonomy): domain Bacteria; phylum Actinomycetota; class Thermoleophilia; order Solirubrobacterales; family Thermoleophilaceae; genus JACVRW01. The sequence continues at coordinate 546,954 of CAVXAD010000004.1, forward strand.
AGCCCGGGGTCACCTTCGCCCACGCCGGGTTGCGCGAGGGCTTCCTGGCGCCCTCGCTCAAGCTCGCGATCCTCCCCGAGCACCGGTTGCTGCGCAACCGGCGCTCCGAGCGCCCGTCCCGGCCGGCCGGGGGCGGGGCGGCGATCGCCTCCTTCACCGAGCTGCGCGCGGGCGGGGCGGTGGTTCACGAGGACCACGGCATCGCCAGGTTCGCCGGTTTCGAGACCAAGACGGTCGGCGGGATCACCCGCGACTACCTCGAGCTCGAGTTCAAGGACGGCGACCGCGTGTTCGTGCCGAGCGACCAGCTGCACAAGGTGGCGCGCTACGTGGGCGCCGATGCGGGTGACCCCCCGCTGTCGAAGCTGGGCGGCAAGCAGTGGGAGCAGATGAAGCTGCGCGCGCGCCGCGCCGCCGAGGCGCTCGCCGGGGAGCTGATCAACCTGTACGCCGAGCGCCGCCGCAGGGCGGGCCACGCCTTCGCCGCCGACGGCGAGTGGCTGCTCGAGTTCGAGGAGCGCTTCCCCTACCGGGAGACACCGGACCAGATAGACGCGATCGAGGCGGTGCGCGCGGACATGGAGGAGGCGCGCCCGATGGACCGCCTGATCTGCGGCGACGTGGGCTACGGCAAGACCGAGGTGGCTCTGCGTGCCGCCTTCAAGGCCGTGGAGGACGGCAAGCAGGTGATGTTCCTCGTGCCCACCACCGTGCTCGCACAGCAGCATTTCGGGACCTTCACCGAGCGCATGCGCGACTATCCGGTGAGAATCGAGGTGGCCTCGCGCTTCCGCTCGCAGAAGGAGGTGCGCGACGCCCTCGCCGAGTTCGCTGCCGGCAAGGTCGACATCATGATCGGCACCCACCGGCTGCTCTCGCGCGACGTCCGACCCAACGATCTCGGCCTCCTGATCGTCGACGAGGAGCAGCGCTTCGGCGTCAAGCAGAAGGAGCTTCTGCGCCAGCTGCGCCTGCGTGTGGACGTGCTCTCGCTGTCGGCCACGCCCATCCCGCGCACGCTCCAGATGTCGTTGGCGGGGCTGCGCGACATCTCGGTGATCGAGACGCCGCCCGAGGGCCGGCGACCGGTCAAGACGTACGTGGGCGATTACGACGAGGAGATCGTGCGGCGCGCCATCGAGCGCGAGCTGGAGCGCAAGGGGCAGGCGTTCTTCATGCACAACCGCGTGACCACCATCGACGAGACCGCCGAGCGCGTGCGGGCGCTGGTGCCCGGGGCGCGCGTGGCAGTGGCGCACGGCCAGCTGCCGGAGGGCGAGCTCGAGCAGGTGATGCTCGACTTCCTGCGCGGCGGGGCCGACGTGCTGGTCTGCACCACGATCGTCGAGTCGGGCCTCGACATAGCCAGCGCGAACACGCTGATCGTCGAGCGCGCCGACGAGCTGGGTCTCGCCCAGCTCTACCAGATTCGCGGCCGGGTGGGGCGTTCGCGCGAGCGCGCCTATGCCTACCTGCTCTACCCCTCGGCGGCAGCCCTCTCGGAGGAGGCGGCGCAGCGGCTCGCAACGCTCTCGGACTACACCGAGCTGGGGTCCGGCTTCAAGATCGCGATGCGCGACCTGGAGATTCGCGGGGCCGGCAACCTGCTCGGGGCCGACCAGTCGGGGCACGTGGCTGCGGTGGGCTTCGAGCTCTACATGGGCATGCTCGACGAGGCCGTGCGCCTGCTGAGCGCGGACTCGGCCGAGGAGGCCGCCGAGCCCGTGCGCATGGACCTGCCCGTGGACGCGTACGTGCCCGGTGACTACGTGCCGTACGAGGCCGCGAAGATCGAGCTGCACCGGCGGGTCGCGGGGGCACGGGAGATCGCCGACCTGATCCTGCTGCGCGAGGAACTGCAGGACCGCTTCGGCCCGCTGCCCGAGCCCCTCGACAACCTGATCAAGCTCCAGGACGCCCGCATCAAGCTCGGCCGCGCCGGCGCCGGAACGGTGGACTTCCGCGCCGGCAGGATGGCGGTGGCGCCGATCGACCTCGACTCGGCGGGCGCCCGCGCACTGCGCGAGGCGATCCCGGAGGCCGTGTACGAGTCGGGTCGCAGCACGGTTCGCGTCCGGGTGCCGGAGGAGGCAGCCGACCGCTTCTCCGCGGTGGTGGCCGCGGCCGAGGCGATCCTCGAAGTGGCCACGCGACCGGATCTCGCGGACTAGCGTGCGCGTCGGAGCCGGCGGCCGTGGGGAGGCGACGAGACGCATTGCTACCCTTCCCCACCGCGCAGGGCACCTGGACTCGCGCCTGCTCTGAACTGCCGCCGGCTTAGGCGGTCTTTACCAACACGCCTTAGACATGCTTCGGATGACTTACGCCCCCATCAGGTCCCTCGCCGGCATCGCGCTGGCGGGGGTCGGCCTCATCGCTTTCACCGGCTGTGGCAACGACGTGCCCACCGGCGCCGTCGCCAAGGTCGGCGACTCCGTGATCAGCAAGTCCGAGTTCGACAAGTGGTTCAAGACCGCCTCGAGCGGCCAGGCCCAGGCCGGCCAGACCGCCGCCCCGGACCCGCCCGACTTCACGGCCTGCGTGGCCGCGAAGGCGAAGACGCCGGTTCCCAAGGGCCAGCCGAAGCCCACCACCGCCGCGCTGAAGAAGCAGTGCAAGACCGAGTACGACACGCTCAAGCGCGAGGTCATGCAGTTCCTGATCCAGGCCGAATGGGTGGAGCAGGAGGCGGACAAGCAGAACGTCAAGGTGTCCGACGCGGAGGTCAAGCGGTCGTTCGCCGACCAGAAGAAGGCCTCGTTCCCCACCGACAAGGCCTACCAGCAGTTCCTCAAGACCTCGGGCATGAGCGAGGAGGACATCCTCTTCCGGGTGAAGCTCGACCAGCTTCAGCAGAAGCTCACGCAGAAGATCACCAAGAGCGCGACCAAGATCTCCGACGAGGACGTCAAGGAGTACTACGACAAGAACCAGAAGCGCTTCGCCCAGCCGGAGCGCCGTGACCTGCTCATCGTGCTGACGAAGACCGAGGCCAAGGCGAACGAGGCCAAGGCGGCCCTCGAGAGCGGCGAGGACTTCAAGGCGGTCGCCAAGAAGTACTCCATCGACGAGGCCTCCAAGGCGCAGGGCGGGAAGCTCCCCGCCGTCGCCAAGGGGCAGCAGGAGAAGGCGCTCGACACGGCCGTGTTCAGCGCCAAGAAGGGCCCGGTCGAGGGTCCCGTGAAGACCCAGTTCGGCTGGTACGTCTTCCAGGTCACGAAGATCACCCCGGCGTCGCAGCAGTCGCTCAGAGCCAGGCCACCGAGACGATCAAGAACCTCCTGCGCTCACAGCGGCAGCAGAAGACGCTCGACGACTGGATCAAGAACTTCCGCGAGGACTACAAGTCCAACACCCAGTGCGCATCGGACTACGAGGTGGCCGAGTGCAAGAACGGCCCCGATGAGAGCACCGACACCGGCGCGGCGTCGGGTGGCGCGCCTCAGGGCCAAGCGCCCACGCCGCAGACGCCTCAGACGCCCCAGCCTCAGCAGCCGGCGCCCCAGACCCAGCCGTAGGTGGCGCTCTGACGCCCAGCGAGGGCGGGATCCCCGCGGCGCTCGCTCGGCTCGACGAGATCACCCGGCTGCTGCGGCGCGAGTGCCCGTGGGACCGCGAGCAGGACGAGCGCTCGATCGTGCCGCACACGGTCGAGGAGGCGTACGAGCTGGCCGACGCCGCCCAGTCGGGCGACGACGAGCGGCTGCTGGACGAGCTGGGCGACGTCCTGTTCCAGGTCTACTTCCTCTCGCTGCTCCTCGAGGAGCGCGGTAAGGGGGACCTGGCCGCGGTCGCCGAGCACTGCCGTGAGAAGCTGATCCGCCGCCATCCGCACGTGTTCGGCGAGCGCGAGGCCAGCACCGCCGGCGACGTGGTGCGCAACTGGCAGGAGATCAAGCGCGAGGACGAGCAGGGCGGAGACCCGTTCGGGCACCTGCCTGAGACGCTGCCGTCCACGATCTACGCCAAGAAGATCCTGAAGCGAGCCAAGAGCGCCGGCTACGACTGGCCGGGCGCGGGCGACGGCCCCGGCGAGCGTCTGCTCGCGGCGGTGCGGGAGGCGGTCGAGGCGGGTGCCGACCCGGAGCTAAGCCTGCGCGCCGCCGCGGACACGTACAGGGATGCTTCCGCGACGGCCGTCGCGCGCAGGCAGAGGAGGCACGATGAGCGAGATTCAGGCGGTGCACGGGCGGCAGATCGTGGACAGTCGCGGGAATCCCACGGTCGAGGTGGATGTGGTGCTCGCCTCCGGCGCGGCGGGGCGTGCCGCGGTGCCCTCGGGCGCCTCGACCGGAGAGTTCGAGGCGGTGGAGCTGCGCGACGGCGGCGCGGCCTGGAACGGCAAGGGCGTGGGCCGCGCAGTGGACCACGTGAAGGGCGAGATCGCCGACCGCGTGCGCGGGCTCGACGCAGCCGATCAGGCGGCCGTGGACCGCGCGATGATCGAGCTCGACGGCACGCCGAACAAGGCGCGGCTGGGAGCGAACGCAATCCTCGGGGTGTCGCTGGCGGCCGCGAAGGCCGCCGCGGCAGAGGTCGGGCTCCCGCTCTGGCGCTATCTGGGCGGCGAGGCCGCGCACGTGCTGCCCGGTGCCGATGATGAACGTGCTGAACGGCGGCGCGCATGCGGACAACAAGGTGGACTTCCAGGAGTTCATGGTCGTGCCGGTGGGGGCGGGCTCCTTCGGGGAGGCGCTCCGCACGGGCGCCGAGGTCTTCCACGCGCTCCGCGGCAGGCTGCACGAGCGTGGCCTGGCCACGGCGGTGGGCGACGAGGGTGGCTTCGCGCCCGATCTGGAGTCGAACGAGGCGGCGCTCGAGGCGCTCGTGTCGGGCATCGAGGCCGCCGGCTACCGGCCCGGGCGAAGACGTGGGGATCGCGCTCGACCCGGCGACCAGCGAGCTCGCCCGCGACGGCGCCTACGTGCTGGAGCACGAGGGCCGCACGCTGTCCGCGGCGGAGCTGGCCGCCTACTGGGAGGACGTGGCCGCGCGCTACCCGATCCTGTCGATCGAGGACGGCATGGACGAGGAGGACTGGGACGGGTGGAAGGCGCTGACCGACCGGATCGGCGACCGCGTGCAGCTCGTGGGGGACGATCTGTTCGTGACCAACACCGAGCGGCTGCGGCGTGGGATCGACTCCGGCGTGGCCAACTCGATCCTGGTGAAGGTCAACCAGATCGGCACGCTCACGGAGACGCTCGACGCCGTGCGCACCGCCACCGAGGCCGGCTACACGGTCGGTGATGTCGCACCGCTCGGGCGAGACCGAGGACACCACGATCGCCGACCTCGCCGTGGCCACCGGCTGCGGGCAGATCAAGACGGGTGCTCCCTCGCGCTCGGATCGGGTGGCGAAGTACAACCAGCTCCTGCGCATCGAGGAGGCGCTGGGGGCGGACGCCACCTATCCCGGCCGGTCGGCATTCCGGTAGCGCGGAGCACATGGCCGGCGGGAGGAATCCGGCGCCGGCCGCCGAAGGGGTTGCGCGAATGGCCTCATACGCAGCCTCGAGCACGGCCGCGCCGCTCCGGTGGGATCCGCTGGGACCGGGTCGGGCGGATCGCCCTGCTCACGACGCTGGTGGTCATCGTCGGGCTCTACGTGTCGCCGGCGCGGCACTGGATCGAGCAGTCGCGCACGGCCGGGGAGCAGACGCGGGAGCTGCAGTCGCTGACCGACGAGAACCACGCGCTCAAGAGGCGCGTGAACGCCCTGCGCGATCCGCGGTCGCTCGAGCGCGAGGCGCGGCGGCTCGGCATGGTGCGCCAAGGGGAGCGCCCCTACGTGGTCCAGGGCCTCCCGCGCTAGCCTAGCCGGAAGGTCGTGAGCTACGCGCTGGAGAACGCCCTCTTCCAGTGGCGCGAGGGCGAGCATCGGCTTCGCGGCGCAAGTGAGCCCGCGCGGAGCGACCTCGACCGCGCCGCCGATGCCGTGGTGGAGGAGCTGCGCCGGAGGCTTGGCTCGAGCTTCGTGGTGGGAGAGCTGGTGGAGCTCTACGCCGCGGACACCGACTGGGCCACCGGCCTGGCCGGCCGGCACGCCGCCGGCACGGACGCGGCCGCAGTGGTGGACGCTGCGTTCAGCCGCTACGCGCGCGAGGCGTCCGACTTCGCCGGCGGGCGCGCCCGCGAGTCACACGCTCGGCCCTGATGGCATCGCGGCGCACCGGCCGGCCGGGTGCGCAGCCGTGCTCAGGCGCCGTCGTCGTCGCCCGAGCGGGTGATCACGATTCGCTCGGGCTCGACCACGATCGTCACCGGGCGATGGCCGGCCCAGTGCTCGGCGTACACGGGGTCGTCCTGCACGGCGGGGTCGAGCCAGAGGCCGTACCCCTCGTCGCCGTGGTCGAACGTGCCCTCGAGCGCGCCTGTCCGCTTGCGCCGGCCGCGGCCGCCACGCCGTCCGCGCCTGCGCTTGCGCGGCTTGTCGCCGTTCTCCTCGTCGACCTCGCCGGCGTCCGCTTCGAGCTCGTCCTCCGGCTCGTCGTCCTCCTCGGCCTCCGCCTCGAGGGCGGCGGCGACGAGGGCATCGTCCTCGGCGCGCAGGTCCGGCTCGTCGAAGTCCACGCCGGCGTCACCTTCGGCGTCGCCGGTGTCGGGCGCCAGCTCGTGATCGCGCTTGAAGGAGCGGATGTCGCCCACTGACACATCGAGCTGGTGTGCGATCCATGCGTCCGTCCGGCCCTGGCGCACCCAGGTCCGAATTTGGTTGAGTTGTGGCTTCAGCGATCGTCGTGCCAAGGGGGGCCGGAGACTACCAAGACGGCTTGTCGCCTCCCGCGTAGCGGTCCTACCGACTCGGGCCGGCGCGGCATGCGGATTGGGGCGGTCGACGTAGGCGCTTGCGTCGCTAGTGAATGCCTGCTTTAGTGACGTATTCAGTCCTTCAAGGGCAGGGGAGGCACGTAAGCGTGCTCGTTCTCACGCGCAAGTCAAACCAGAGCATCATGGTCGGCGACGAGATCGAGATCTCCGTACTCGCGATCATGGGTGAAAAGGTGAGAATCGGGATCGAGGCTCCCCGCTCGGTGCCGGTTTTCCGCAAAGAGGTCTACGTCGAGATCCAGCAGGGTCGCGACCCCGCGGAGGACCGCAAGAAGGTCGACGAGGCGCTGGGCCAGTTGAGCTCGCCGTCGGACGGCACCGCGCCCAGCCAGTGACCTGAGTCTAGCCGGCGATCCGGGCGAGCGTCTCGAACATCGCGATCGTGACCACCACGGCGGTGGCCACGAGCGACAGTGCGAGCAGCGCGAAGCGCAGGCTGCCGGCCTTGCGCCGGCGCTCCACGCGGCGCACGCGCGAACGCTGAGCGGCCGTCTTGCGAAGCCGCTCGCGGCGTACCACCGACTGCTCCGCCTCCTCGAGGAAGGCACGCTCGAACTGCGCCAGTGACTGCCGCATCCGCATGGGCGCGAAAGGCTACCAGCGGTAGGCAGCGCTACGCCGTAGCGGTGCGCGCGCAGCCTCGTCGTATACGCGCACGAAGCGCAGGTACTTGTCGGCGATCTGCTGCGCCGCGGCCTCGCGCTCGATGCTGCCGTCGAGGAACCCCTTCAGGGCGTCCCACCAGATGGTGCGTCCGATCGCGAACCCGGCGTAGCCCTCCACCGGCGCGCCCTGGCGCAGCCAGTGCTCCACCTTCTCGTCGTTCGCGCCGCGGCCGAGCACCACGCACACCACCCCGTCGCGGCCCTCGCGGCGGGCCGTCTGCGCGATCAGCTCGCAGTCCTCCTGGGTGTCGATGCCCTCGATCTTCCAGATGTCCGCCTCCACGCCGGCATCCTGGAGCTCCACGATGGTGCGCCGCATGAGCTCCGGGCGCAGCTCGGCGTCGAAGCGGTCGGTGTCCCCGCCCACGGCCTCGAGCTGGGCCGGCTCGGCCGGCACGAGCAACTCGAAGAGGAACTTGCGGTCGTGCTCGTGGAGCCAGTCGGACAGCCGGCGAAGGCGCTTGGTCTGCCGCTCGTTCATGCCCGGGTCGCCGTCCGGGTTGAACCTGACGAGCACCTTCGAGAAGTCAGGGTCGAAGCGCTCGATGTGCTCACCGAACTCCTCGCCGTAGTCGAAGTCGAACTCGTCCTGGCCCGACTTCTCCACCGGCATGGCGAGGATGAGCCCGCGCTCCTTCGCCTGCTCGGGAATCCGCTTGGGAGCTCCGAACTGCTCGTCCACGAGGCAGCCCGTCACGTCCGGCTCGGCCCCCTGCTCGGATGCCTTCAGCAGTCCCTCGAAGATCAGGTGCTTGGCATCGGCGATCTGCGTCCGTCTGCTCGTCGGTCGGGTCGCCCTCGATGCCGAACATCTTCTTCTGGAAGGACCCGCGGTGGTCGAACGCGAGGATGTAGAGCTTGCCGTCGTAGCCGAGTTCCATCTGGGGGGCGTGCCTCCTAGGTCGTTCGTGTGCGGAAGCCGGCGGGCGCACCGGAGTCGTGCGGCGCACCGACATTCTCCACGTTATACCCGTTGCCCGGGGGCGCCGGCTTCGGTCGGGGCCCGTCGCCTTCCGGCTTCGCTGACGGCCGTGCGGGCTACGATGCGCGCGTGGAGCACCGCTTCTCCGGCCCCTCCTACACGCTCGGCGTGGAGGAGGAGCTCATGATCGTCGATGCGGAGACGCTCGATCTGTCGAACTCGATCGAGGGTCTGCTCGCCGATCTGCGCGAGCCGGGACACAGGGTGAGGTCAAGCCGGAGCTGATGGAGTCGGTCTGCGAGATCGCCACGACGCCGTGCCGCAACACGTCCGAGGTCGGCAGAGCAGCTGAGGTCGCTCCGGCGGACGGTGCAGCAGGTGGCCGCGCAGCGCGGGCTCGCCATCGGCTCGGCGGGAACGCATCCGTTCGCTCTCTGGGAGGACCAGCGGATCGTCTCGCGCCCGCGCTACCGCGACCTGATCGCCGGCCTCCAGTTCGTTGCCCGGCAGGAGATCATCTTCGGCATCCACGTGCACGTGGGGATCGACGACGCGGACAAGGCCATCCACGTGACCAACGGGATGCGCGTGCACCTCCCGCTGCTGCTGGCGCTCTCGGCGAACTCCCCGTTCTGGCGCGGCGACCAGACCGGGCTCGACTCCACGCGCACGCCGATCTTCCGTGCCTTCCCGCGGGTGGGCATCCCGCCCCGCTACGACGACTTCGCGGACTGGGCCGCGCGCATCGACTTCATGACCGGAAGCCGCGTGATCCGCGACTACACCTACCTCTGGTACGACGTTCGCCCGCACCCGAACTTCGGCACGGTCGAGGTGAGGGTCATGGACTCTCAGACGCGCGTGGAGCACACCGTCGCCCTCACGGCGCTCATCCAGGCGATGGTCAAGGAGCTGGCGGAGCACTACGAGGCCGGGACCCAGCTCTCCCGCTACCCCTACGAGATGCTCGACGAGAACAAGTGGCTGGCCGCGCGTCACGGGCTCAGCGGGTCGCTCGTGGACCTCCCGGACATCGGCCGGATACCGGTGCCCGAGCTCACGCGGCGGCTGCTCGACCGCCTTGCCCCGCACGCCGAGGAGCTCGGCTCCACCGATGACCTCGAGTGCATCGAGGACATCCTCGAGAACGGCAACGGCGCCTCGCGCCAGGCCGTGGTCTACGAGGCCAACCACGACCTGCGCGAGGTCGTGGGCGAGATCGTCGCGGCCACGGTCCCCGAGGAGGCGGACATGCCGCGGGAGTAGTGCGGCACGCTGGCCGAGCAGTAGCCCGCGGCTGCCGAGTACCCTCCCGTGCAGTGTCGCAGCCGGACCTCTTCGTCGTCTGCAAGAACTGCGGGTCGGAGGTCAGCCCGTACGTAACCGAGTGCCCGTACTGCGGACAGCGGGTGCGCAAGCGCGCGCCGAAGATCGACCGCTCGGGGCGGCAGCCGGAGCCGAAGCGCCGCGGCCGCGCCGAAGCTCCCGCGCCTGCGCGCCGAGGAGATCGTCGGCATCGCGCCGGACGTGCGCCCATACGCGACGCTGGCCCTGCTGGCGGTCTCCGCTGCTGCTCTCGCTCGTCGTGGCGAGCGGCCAGGTATTGCTGAACGACGTGGGTGGAATCGTGATGCCCATCGACGACGAGGTCTGGCGCTGGTTCGTCACCCCGTTCGTCCACGACAACCTCGGCTACCAGTTCGTGACGCTGATGGCCACGGGCATCTTCGGCACGCTGCTCGAGCGCCGCTTCGGGCCCGTGCCGGTGGTGGTGGTGTTCGTGCTCGCAGGCGCGGCGGGCGCCGCGGCTCGCGGTGACCCTCGAGGTTCCTCCGCTGCTCGACGACAGGGCCATCTACCCCGTGATGGGCGCGAACGGCGCGGCGCTCGGGCTGCTTTGCGCCTGGCTCGTGGACGATCGTCTCGCGGCCCGTAGGGGGGAGGAGCGCGGCAACGACCTGATGGGGGTCTACGTGGCGGCGGCGGTGCTCCTGCTGCTCTCGCTCGCCGTGATCGAGGCGAACATCGGCGGCCGCGGTAGGCGGCGCGCTGGCCGGCGCGCTGCTCGGGCTGGCGCTGCCGCTCTTCACGCGCAAGAGCGCGTTCTAGTATCCCGGCGGTGTTCACGGACGAGCAGGTCGAGGCGGCCGTGCGCGCGCTGTCCGACCCCGAGCGGTTCGCCGGCGCGGAGCGCCGGGTGGCGGCGATCGCGCCCCAGCTGCAGCTGATCCTGGCGTACGCGCTCGACGAAGGCGGCTGGTTCGGCGAGGCGCACGAGTCGCAGCTGCGCGAGGCGCTCGCCGACCCGGACCCCGGCGAGCGCGCCGAGCGACTACGCACGCTCCTGGCCGAGGAGACCCGGATGGGAATGCTGGTTGGGGTGGCGGTGGGCTGGGAGCTCGCACGTGAGCTGGACACGACCAACGACGACGAACGAGGAGATTGAGACCATGGACATCCGCTTCCTGGGACATGCCTGCTTCGAGTTGACCGAGGGCGACACGCGCGTGCTCGTGGATCCCGTTCCTGACCGGCAATCCCAAGGCGGCGGCCGAGGCCTCCGAGCTCGACCCGACTCACATCTTCCTGACCCACGGTCATGCCGACCACTACGGCGACGTGCTGGACATCGCCAAGCGCACCGGCGCCCAGACGGTGGCCATCACCGAGCTGGCCGGCGAGCTCGGCAGACGAGGGCGTGGAGAACGTGGCCGATCCCAACCTCGGCGGCACCGTCGAGTTCGACGGCGGCTGGGTCCGGCTCGTCCCGGCGTGGCACACGTCGACCACGCCCAAGGGAACGGTGAACACACCCGCCGGTCTCGTGATCAGCCTCGGCGACAAGATCGTCTATCACCTCGGCGACACCTGCCTGTTCTCCGACCTCCGGCTGGTGCCCGAGCGCAACCCGGTGGACGTGGCGCTCATGTGCATCGGCGGCCACTACACGATGGACCGCCACGACGCCGCCGTGGCCGCGGAGCTCGTGGGCGCGGGCACGGTGATCCCCTGTCACTACGACACCTTCCCGCCGATCGAGACGGACGCGCAGGCGTTCAAGTCCGACGTGGAGTCGCGCACCGGAGGAAAGAGCACCGTGGAGGTGCTCGAGCCCGGCGGCACGCTCTCGGTCTAAGTGCCGCCGCCGGCGCCGCGCCGGAACCAGACCGAATAGTCCCTGCGGTCGTGCGCCATCAGCACCGTTCCGAGGACGGCCAGGAACGCGCCGGTCGCGCCGTGGTGGACCCGCTGTCCGGCTATCCACACCCGGCGCCGCGCCAGGTCCAGCCCGATCATGCGATTACCGTGTGTCCATGGCCGCCCTGACATGCCGCAGAACCACCGTAAACCGGTTCTCGCGCCGGTGCGCCGTTTGCGCCGCGGGCGCGCTGCTGGCTCTGGCAGGGTGCGGCGGGGACGACGAGCCGGCCGCCACGCAGGGCGCGAGCACGACCCCGGACACCGTCGGATCCACCGAGAGCGCCGGCCCTCGGCCGGACACGGCTACGGCGCCCGCCCAGCCGACCCAGACCGCGACCACGACGTCCCCCGAGGACGCCACCGGCGGTGCCGGCGACGAGGTGGCGGCGGAGTCTCCGGCCTTCCTCACCGGCCGCGGCGGGCGGATCACCCCGCGCGTGGTGCGGGTGCCCGCCTTCATCTCGATCCGCGTGGAACTGCGCTCTGCCGACGGCGGGCCCTACGTGCTCCGGTTCGGGCGCCGGACGCTTTCCGTTGGCTCTGAGCTTCCGTCGGTCTCGCACAGGTTCGCCGGCCTACGGCCGGGTCATGCGCTCGTCGGCACCTCCGTCCCCGGGACCGGTAACAGCGTGCGGATCGAGGCGACGGCCGAGCCCGGTCCGTAGCGTGGCCCCCGCCTACGCGGCTCCCCGCAGGTCTTTGGCTGGCCAGCCAACTTACGCTAGGCTCACGCCAGGCTTCAGGGAGCGAACGAGGAAGGGAGAGCCGTGACCGACCCCGTCATGCAGCGGAGCGACAGGGAGGACTTCCAGGCCACCAGCGACCCGGCGCTTCAGGAGTCCGCCGATCGCGGCGAGGTGAACCTGCTCGGGTACGACGAGCTCTACAACCTCTGGGAGCGCCAGCAGTGGTCCACCCAGGATCTGGACTTCACGCAGGACCGGATCGACTGGCACGAGCGCATCCCCGCCGAGGAGCGCTTCCAGCGCATGTACGGGCTCAGCTCGTTCTTCATCGGCGAGCAGCGCGTGGCCGAGGAGCTCGGCCCGATGATGCGCGCCGCGCCCACGGAGGAGATGCGCATCTTCCTCTGCACCCAGATCGCCGACGAGGCGCGCCACGTGCGCTTCTTCAACCGCTTCTACGACGAGGTCGGCGTGCTCGAGGCGGACAACCTCCAGGATCGCCTGGCCGAGACCAGCGAGCACCTGAACCCGCAGTTCAACGTGCTGTTCGACGAGATGCTGAAGGGCCGCGTCGACCGCCTGGCCCGGCAACCCGAGGACCTCGAGACGCTGGTCGAAGCCGTCACGCTCTACCACATGATCATCGAGGGAATGCTGGCCCTCACCGGGCAGCACTTCATCACCGAGTACAACGAGGAACAGGGCACGCTCCCGGGCTTCGTCGAGGGCTTCACCAACATCTCGCGTGACGAGCACCGGCACGTGGCGTTCGGCGCCCGCTTCCTCCGCGACATGGCGCAGGAGGACACCCGCTACCGCGACGCGATCCAGCGCACGCTCGTGGAGTGCGGACCAGCGGCCGACGGCGTGCTGACGCCACCCTGGTACGACGAGACGACAGAGCCGGAGCTCTTCGGGTACACCATCGAGGAGACGCGGGCGTTCGCAATGAAGGCCCTCGAGCGGCGGCTCAAGGTCATCGGCCTGACGCCCGCCACCGCCTGAGGCTGCTAGAAGACGCGGCCGCCCAGCGGTACGTCGCGGTCGGGGCGCAGCAGGATCACGTTGCCCTCCTCGTCGGGCGCGCCCAGCACCAGGACCTCGGACTTGACCGGGCCGATCTGCCGCGGCGGGAAGTTCACGACCGCCACGACCAGCCGTCCCTCGAGCTCGTCGCGCGAGTAGTTCTTCACCTGGGCCGAGGAGCGGCGCACCCCGATCTCCGCTCCGAAGTCGATCGAGAGCTTCCAGGCCGGCTTGCGCGCCTCGGGAAAATCCTCGATTGCGCTGACGCGACCCACGCGCATGTCGATCTCGCGGAACTGGTCGAACGTGGCCACCGCGCGCGGCAGCCTAGAGCAAGCGACTCAGCCGGCCGGCGAGACCGCCGCCGGAGCGGGGAGCTCGCCCGCGGGCGGGGCGGGAGGCACTGCCTGGGGGAGCGCCGCCGGCGGCTCGGGCGCGTTTTGCGCCGCGGGCGGCGCGGCTGCGGGTGGCGGTGTGGTGGTGGGGGCAGCCGGTGCGGGAGCGCCAGGCGCAGTGGGATCGACGGGTGCGGTCGGATCCGCCGGCTCGCCCGGCACGGTGATGCCGGGCTGCGTGAGGGTCTCTTCGTCGCTTGCGGGGAGCGTTACCGTTGAGCCGTCTTCCTGCGTAGGCGCAGCCGGCGGCAGCGTAGCCGCCGGGTCCACCGGCGTGGTGGTGGGCGGCGTGGCCGGCTCGGCCTGCTCGTCGTTCGCGGGCTTGGCGGTGAGCTTCCTGTCCGCGGTCGCAGGCGTGTCCTTCGGCGCGGGCCTTGCGACGGCGGGTGCGGGCGCCACCGGGGCGACGGCGGGCTGGGCCATCGCAACCTGGCCCGCGGGTGCGGCATCGCGATCCCCGACGTGCTTGACCTCCACGGCGCCCGCAGTGACGATCACGGCGGCGGCCATGCCGGCGGCCGCCTTCGAGGCCAGCGTGGACACGCCGGCTGAAACGGCTCCGCTTGCGGTGATCCCGCTCGCGGCGCCGGCGGCCGCTCCGGCTCCGGCTCCGGCCACTCCACCCGCTCCGGCACCCGCTGACGACGAGGCCGCGGCGCTGGCCGCTCCGCCGAAGCCGAGCTTCGCGATCCAGAGCTTCTTGAAGATCAGGAAGGGCCCGATCGGGTACACCGCTGCAAGCGCCTTCGAAGTCCGGCGCAGCTCCGAGCGGAACGTGCGGCAGCGCTCACAGGTCTTGAGATGGCGTCGGATCGGAGCCGAGGTCCTGGCGATGCCCTCGGCCACGCTGCCGAGCTCGAGGCGAACCTCGTCGCAGGTGAGCAGCCGCGCCTCGGAGGCCTCCGCGAGCGCCACGCGAGCGCGCACGAGAAGCGACTTCACGCTCGGGACGGTCGTGTCCATCGCCTCGGCGATCTGGTCGTAGGTGAGTGCGTCGATCTCGCGCAGCAGCAGCGCGGTGCGCTGCGTCTCGGGCAGCTCCTGCACGTCGGCCACGATGTGGCGGAACTCCTCACGGTTGTGGACGGTGTCCGCCGTGGTGGTGCCGTTGTCGCGCTCGAACACGTCCATCGTGTCCTGGCCCGTGGGCTGTGGCCGGCGTAGATGGTTCAGGCAGCGGTTGCGCGCGATCCGGTAGAGCCACGGTCGCGCATTGATCGGCCGGTCGTCGGCACAGATCGCGTTGAAGGACGCGGCGAAGACCTCCTGGAGCACGTCCTCCGCGTCCTCGCGCGAGCCGAGCATGTGGCGGCAGAAAGCGAGCAGCCGCGGCTGGTAGCGCTGCACGAGCGCCTCGAACGCGCCGTGATGGCCGCGTCGTATCAGCGCCACGAGCTTCTCGTCAGTCTGGAGCCGGAGCAGGGGAGAACGGCCCGCGAGCGCCGGAAGCCTTGCCGTGTGTTGGAGTGTGGATGCTTCCAAGTTGCGACGCCCGTAAGGGGATCTCGCTTCAAATGACACCGAAAGAGCGCCAAAGTTGCGCGTGTCTTCGCGCGCGAGGCCGGACCTAGACTAGTGCGGCCCGGGTAGCCCAATGGTAGAGGCGGCCGGCTTAAACCCGGCTCACGTGTGGGTTCGAATCCCACCCCGGGCACTCAGACCAAAGTGTGCCTCCTGCGTTTGAGGCAGCATCGGGGCGGGGACCTCGGTATACAGCGCGGATGGCCAAGCTGCTCTTCATGCCCGTGAGCGTCATCGCCGGCCTCGCCGCCGGCGCGCTGTCGCGCAAGCTCTTCGACCAGATCTGGGGGATCGTCGACGAGGACGAGCCACCCAAGGGCAAGCACCGCGACGTGCAGTGGGGCAAGCTCCTGGCGGCGGCGGCGCTGCAGGGCGCCATCTTCCGCGGGGTGAAGGAGGCGACCGACCACTACAGCCGGCGCGCTTTCGCCCGCACGACGGGCACCTGGCCCGGCGAGGAGCATCCCGAGCCCGAGTAAAGCCGCTCCTTCCGGAGGAATACCGGCCCCGGAAACGGGGGGGATGGGCGACAATCGAAGCATGCTTTCCCTGCTGAGCGGTCCCTTTGCGCTCAGGGGGCCCGCCCGATCCGGCCGCCGACCGGCGAAGATATGAATTTTCCGCTGGCGCTCAGCGAACATCGAGAGATACTGGAGTGAAGTGCTAGTCACCAGCAGCCACGCGCGCGCTCCCCACGCGAGGCTCCCTGAGCGTGCCGCCGCGGGGGGCTGTCCAGCCCGGCGGGATCCCTGCTGGAACGTAGACGAACGTCCTACCGCCCCCGCACCTCCGCTTGTCGCGGAGGTGTGAAATACCGAGGACAATCGCATGGACATCCCCCATCCGCTGCGTGAACGGACCCGTGCGCAGCTGGCCCGCTGGGCTGCGGCGATGGCGGTATTCCTCGGCATCGCCGCCGCGCTCGTAGCGGGTGGCACACACGGGCCGCTCGCGAGCGCCCTGGCGAGCGACCACTCGAGGCCGGCGCAGGACTCGCAGGGGGTCCAGCCCGAGGCCGTGCTGGGGAGCGTGGACGTGCCCCCCGCGGGCACCACCGATCCCTCCGGCGCGCCCGAGCCCACCGCGCCCGAGCCCACCGAGCCGGCGCCCGACCCCGGGCCCGACCCTGGGATGGAGCCCCCCGTGGGGGGCTCGCCCGGAGACGATGGATCGACCCCCGCCGAGCAGCCGAACGAGCCACCGGTCGTCGACCCGGAGCCAGGGACCGGCGAGCCGGGGCCGACCGAGCCCAGCGATCCCGAGCAGGCCGAGCCGACCGATCCCAGCGGAGCGCCGGCCGAGCGCCCGGCCGCCGAGCCCGCCGTAGAGCCGCCGGCGCCGGCCGAGCCGCCCATCGGGGACGACGCCTCGCGACCGCCGCCGATCGATCCTGGAAACGCCGCGGGCGGCCCTCCAACTCCGGTCACAGAAGATCCGGGCCAGGCGGTTGAGCCCCCCACCTCCGAGACTCCTGGCACGAGCGCGCCACCTGACTCGGCCGCGCCGGTGCAGACGCGGCTCGCCGAGCCGGTCGCGCGGCGCGACAGGGCGGCCGAGCGCACGGCGCGCTTCGCCCGGTTGACCGGACTTGCGGCAAGCGGCGGGGCGGCCGGGGCGAGCGGCGGCACCACGGCCCAGCCGGCACCCGCGGCGGGCACCGGCGGCTTCCAGCGCGTAGGGGCGAACAAGAAGGGCGGCGACGGCGGTGTCGCGGATCTCGGCACCGGCGGGAAGTCGGGCGCCCAGCCGTCGGTCGTCCGGACGGTCCGCGACATCGTGGAGGTGGTGCCGGACTCGCTCAAGGTGGCGCTGGCCGGGCTGGCGGCGCTCTCGGTGCTCCTGGGCGCCGGCTATTTCTTCTCGTCGCTGCGCGCGCGCCGGCTCGCGCGCCAGCGGCGTGAGCTGCTCCAGGAGGTCGGCCTGCTCCAGACCGCGCTGCTGCCGCCCGTACCGGAACGGCTTGGCGCACTGCGCACCTCCGTGGCGTATCGGCCCGCGGACGGGCCGGGCGCCGGCGGCGACTTCTACGATGCGCTCCCGCTCTCGGGCGGCCGCGTGGGCTTCATCCTCGGCGACGTCTCCGGCCACGGCCGCGGCGCCCTCGCACGCACCGCCTTCATGCGCTACACGCTGCGTGCCTACCTCGAGGCCGGCCTCGAGCCGCGGGTGGCGCTGCAGGTGGCCGGCCGCGTGATCGACGAGAACCTCGGCGGCGACTTCGCGACCGTGCTGCTGGCGGTGCACGACCCCGAGACCGGCTCGCTCACCTACGCCACCGCGGGCCACCCGGCGCCGATCGTGGTGGGCCCGCAGCCGCACGACCCGGTCACGGCCAGCTCGTCGCCGCCGATCGGCGTCGGCGAGCGCACGGGTCTGCGTCAGACCACCGTGCCTCTGGTGCCCGGATCCGTGGCGTGCCTCTTCACCGACGGCCTGATCGAGGCGCGTACCAAGGACGGCGTGCTCGGGCGCGAGCGGCTCACCGAGCTGCTCGACGAACTGGGGCCCGATGCGTCGGCCCGCAACCTCATCAGGCGCGCCGCCGACGAGGCGCGCGTGAGCGCCGACGACATCGCCGCGGTCGTGATCTCGCCCACTGCCGGCGTGACCTCCGGCCTGTTCCGCACGGAGCAGCTCGAGTTGTCGGCCCGCGAGCTCGAAGGCCCGATCGCGCGCCGCTTCCTCGAGTCCTGCGGCCTGTCCGCCGAAGAGGTGGACGAGGCGGAGGCCGAGGCCCGCAAGCTCGCCGAGCGCTTCGGCGGGGTTGTCCTCCACGTGGTGTTCGGCAACCGCCAGCGCGTGGAGGTGCTGCCGCGCAACGTGGAGAGCATCGAGGCCGCCTCCCGCCGCGCGGCGGCCCGCTAGCGCCCAGCACTTGTCTCGACCGTAAGCATTGGCGCGAAGCGTCCGATAAAGGACGAATGAGCAATCGCCCGGAAGCCGACCGTCTTCGCATGGTCATCGAGACCCAGAGCGAGATCGCCAGGTCTCGGCTGGACGTGGACGAAGTCATGCAGCGCGTGGTGGATCGCGCGCAGGAGGTGACCGACGCCGCGGCGGCGGTGGTGGAGATGGCCGACGGCGAGGACATGGTCTACCGGGCGGTCTCGGGCACGGCGAAGCCATTCCTCGGCCTCCGCGTGGAAGCCGCCTCGAGCCTCTCGGGCCTGTGCGTGGAGGCGGGCCAGCTGTTGCGCTCAGACGACGCGACCACCGACCCGAGGACCAACACGGAGATCTGCGTGCGGGTGGGCGCGGTCTCGATGATCTGCCTGCCGCTACGCCACCACCACGGGCACACGGTCGGCGTCCTCAAGGTCTACGCCCCGACCGCCGGCGCATTCGACACGGCGGACGAGGAGACGCTCGGGCTGCTGAGCGGCGTGATCGCCGCGCATCTGAGCAACGCCAGGGACTTCGCCGCCGCACGCGACGAGAGTCGCCGCGACGCGCTCACGGGACTCGGCAACCGGCGGGCCTACGACGAGGCGCTCACTCGCGAGGCCGCGCGCGCCGCCCGGTACGGCTCGCTGCTCTCGCTCGTGCTGTTCGACGTGGACGGCTTCAAGGCGGTCAACGACCTCTACGGCACTCCACGCGGCGACGCGGTGCTCGCCGAGGTCGGGCGGCTTCTCGGGAGCGCCCGCACATCGGACCAGGCGTTCCGAGTGGGTGGCGACGAGTTTGCGCTCGTGCTGGCCGAGACGGGGTTGGGCGACGCCCGGCGGGTGGGCGAGCGCCTGGTCGAGGAAGTGGCGAAGAGCGTTCAGATCGCAGGCCAGGCCACGCTCTCGATGGGAGCCGCCGAGGCACGGTCGCTGGATCCGCGCGCCCTCCACGCCGAGGCCGACGCGGCGCTCTACCGCTCCAAGCAGACCCGGGCCGCGACCGCGGCGCGGCGCTCTGAGCGCCGCTGGCCCGACCGCCTCACAGGGTCCGAATGAAGTGCTCGATCGCCGTGGTGACCTCGTCGGGGCGGTCCTCGACGAGGTAGTGCGAGGCGTCGTCGAGCTCCACCGAGCGTGCGTCCGGGAAGATCTCCCGCCACTGGTCCAGGAAGATCGGCTGGAACACCCGGTCGCGCATGCCCCAGATGAGCAGCACCGGAACGTCCAGTTGTTCCAGGCGCTCGTGGATCGAGGCGATCAGAGAAGCGCTCCGGTCGCGCTCGGTCAGCGGGATGTCCCGCTGGAAGGCGAGCGTGCCGACGCGCGACCAGTAGTCCGGGAAGGGCGCCCGGTAGGCCTCCATCATCAGCGGGTCGGTGTCGCGCCTGCCCATCCCGCCCGGGATCGACTCCACGAAGAGGTTGCCGCCGAGGGCCAGGATCTCGCCCAGCCCCTCGTTCCGGAACTCGCGGACGAACGGGGGCAGGAAGCTCGGCAGCTCCCAGGCCCAGGTGTTCATGAGCACCACCGCGCGAAGGCGGTCGAGCCGCTCCAGCATGCTGCCGATCCCGATCGGCCCGCCCCAGTCGTGCCCCACCAGCACCACGTCGCGGAGGTCGAGCGAGTCGATCACCGCGAGGGCGTTGTCGATGTGGCGGCGCAGGCTGTATGCGGACAGGTGCGGGGGCTTGTCGGAGCGGCCGAAGCCCATGTGGTCGAACGCCACGCAACGGTGGCCGGCCGCCGGAAGGTCGCGGAGCTGGTGCCGCCAGAGGTAGCTCCAGGTGGGGTTGCCGTGGACCAGCAGCAGGGGCGCGGCGTCCCGAGGACCCTCGTCCACGTAGTGCAGCCGGGCCCAGTCGGACTGCACGTACCCGGCGGCATACGGAAACGTGCCCTCGAAGTCGCCGTCGAGGGATTGGCTCATGGCCCGGGAGATATAGCAATCGGATAGCCTCGCCCCCCGTGTCCACCGAGACGCAGACCGAGCAGCGAGTGGGTCTTCACGGCGGCCGCCTCGTGGCCAAGCGCTTGAAGGCCCACGGCGTGACCAAGCTCTTCACCCTCTCCGGCGGACACCTCTTCTCGATCTACGACGGCTGCCGCGAGGAGGGCATCGACATCGTCGACGTCCGCCATGAGCAGACGGCAGTGTTCGCCGCCGAGGGCTGGGCCAAGGCCACCCGGGAACCCGGGGTATGCGCGCTCACCGCCGGCCCGGGGGTCACGAACGGGATGAGCGGCATGGCCTCCGCGCTCCAGAACGGCACGCCGCTGCTCGTGCTGGGGGGCAGGGCACCGGCGCTGCGCTGGGGGCAGGGGTCGCTCCAGGAGATCGACCACGTGCCCTTCGTCGCCCCGGTGACGAAGCTGGCCCGTACCGCGGAGTCCACGGGCGACATCCCGGGACTGGTGGACGCCGCCCTGCGCGCGGCCACGGAGGCGCCCACCGGGCCGACCTTCCTCGACTTCCCGCTCGACCACGTGTTCATGGAGGCCGAGGTGGACGCCGACACGCCCGGCGAGCTCCCGGACCCGACCGACGCCGCGCCGGCGGCGGGCGACGCGATCGAGCGCGCCGCCGAGCTGCTGCGAGGCGCCGAGCGGCCGGTGATCATGGCCGGAACCGGGCTCTACTGGGCCCGCGCCGAGGCATCCCTGCGCGCTCTGGCCGAGGAGCTTCAGATCCCCGTGTTCCTGAACGGCCTGGCTCGCGGCTGCGTGCCGGCGGACCACCCGCAGTTCTTCTCCCGCGCGCGCGGAACCGGGCTCAAGGGCGCCGACGTAGCACTTGTGGTGGGAGTGCCGATGGACTTCCGCCTGGGCTTCGGCGGCTCCTTCGGCGACGACACCGAGATCGTGATCGTGGCCTCGGCGCCGCCGGAGCGCCCGCACCCGCGCGCGGTGGCGGCGGAGCTCTTCGGAGGCGTGCGCGCCACGCTCGAAGCCCTGCGCGAGTCCGCGGCCGGCGACCCGGACCGCGCGGGCTGGATCGGACAGCTCCGCGAGGTGGAGAACGAGAAGCGAGCGGGGGAGCAGGACGACCTCAACGACGAGCGCTCCCCGCTCCATCCGATGCGCCTCTACCGCGAGCTGGCGCAGGTGCTCGACCGCGACGCCGTGGTGATCGGCGACGGCGGCGACTTCGTGTCGTTCGCCGGGCGCGTGATCGACAGCTACGAGCCCGGTTGCTGGATGGACCCGGGCCCCTACGGCTGCCTCGGCACCGGGCCCGGCTACGCGCTCGCCGCCAAGCTGGCCCATCCGGAGCGCCAGGTGTGCCTGCTGCTCGGCGACGGCGCCTTCGGCTTCTCGGGCCTCGAGTTCGACACGCTCGTCCGCCACGGCGTGCCGGTGGTGGGCGTGATGGGCAACAACGGCATCTGGGCGCTGGAGAAGCACCCGATGGAGTTCCTCTACGGCTACTCGGTGGCCGCCGACCTCCAGCCTGGCTGCCGCTACGACGAGGTCGTGGCCGCGCTGGGCGGCCACGGCGAGCTGGTCGAGCGACCCGCCGACCTGCGTCCGGCGCTCGAGCGCGCGTTCGCCTCCGGCAAGCCCGCGCTGGTGAACGTGCTCACCGATCCGGCGGTCGTGTACCCGCGCAAGTCGAATCTCGCGTAGCGCCCGTCAGCCGCGCTCGCTGTCGAGCGTGGCCATCTGCTGTGCGTTGTAGCGGTCGCCGGCCGCGGCGTCCGCGGGCACCGCCCGCTCGATGCGCTCGACCTCCTCGGCCGTCAGCTTGAGCTCGAGCGCGCCCAGCGCCTCCGTCAGCCGCTCGCGTGTGCGGGCCCCCACCAGCGGGATGATGTCCTCGCCGCGCGCGAGCGCCCACGCGATCGCGAGCTGGGCGACGGTGGCCCCGCGCTCGTCCGCGACCTCCCGCAACGCCTCAACGAGGACGAGATTGCGATCCACGTTCTCGTGGCTGAAGCGCGGTGCGTGGCTGCGGAAGTCGCCTGGCGGGAGCACGCGGTCACGCGACCAGTGCCCGCTCAGCAGGCCTCGGGAGAGCACGCCGTAGGCGGTGACCGCCACGCCCAGCTCGCGGCATGCGGGCAGGATCTCGCTCTCGATCCCGCGCGAGATCAGCGAGTACTCGATCTGGAGGTCCGCGATCGGGTGAACGGCGTGAGCGCGCCGCACCGTGCCGGCCCCCACTTCGGAGAGCCCGATGTGCCGCACGTACCCCGCGTCCACCAGCTCGGCGATCGCGCCCACGGTCTCCTCGATCGGCACCTGTCGATCCAGGCGCGCCGGCCGATACACGTCCACGTAGTCGGTGCCGAGCCGGGTGAGCGTGTAGGCGAGGAAGTTCCTCACGGCCTCGGGCCGGGTGTCCACTCCGCCGAACGTTCCGCCCGGTCCGCGCATGGCCCCGAACTTGACGCTGATCTTGAGACGCTCCCTGTCGAGCTCCCGCAGCGCATCGCGCAGCAGCAGCTCGTTGTGGCCCATGCCGTAGAAGTCACCCGTGTCGAGCAGGTCCACCCCCGCGTCGACCGCGGCATGGATCGTCGCGATGCTCTCGGCCCGATCGGCCGGCCCATACATCCCGGACATGCCCATCAGCCCAAGGCCGATGGCGGAGACGTGACGGTCCGGAGCTGCCGAGGGAGCGAGAGATCACGATGCCTCCTGACGATGGGTTGGGGAGCGGTACCCGGAGCCCCGAGCGGAAGGACATCAGGTTTTTGCTGGGTGGGTTGACCGGCAGGCGGGAGGGCAAGGACGCAGGAAGCGGACAGGGCGCGAGCCCGTCCGCGACCGAGGACGCCGCCATCGCGGCTGCCGGTCCCCCAGCCAGTAAAAACGGAGCCGCCCGGAGTCATTCCGGGCGGCTCCAAAACGGCCCCATCAGGACGGGCAGGGGTACGTGCCTTGAAAGGGCCTGGCGGCTCGGACGGCGGGAGGCGCCGAATGATGCGGCTTCGCCCGAACCTATGTACCGGGCAAGTGCCGACGGCGTTTATGCCGCACGGCTTCTCGACCCAGCGCGACGGACTATAGAGGAGAGCGCCGCCGTGGGGAAGGGCTCAAATTGCGGCATTATGAGGACGCGTTTTGGGGAATTTCGAGCGCGGCGCCGTGCAGGATGTCGGCCTCGCTCACGTGGATCTCGCCGAGGCCGAACGAGTGCAGCGAGCGGACCAGGATGGCGGCGCCGGCCACGATGGTGGGGGCGCGGTCGGGATCGAGTCCGGTGACCTTCCTGCGCTCCGCGAGCGCCAGGCCTGCGAGCCGGGCGAGGAGGCGCTCGCAGGTCGCGAGGGCGAGCCGGTGGCCGTGCACGCGCTCGGGGTCGTAGGGGTCCAGCCGCAGGTCGATTGCGGCGAGCGAGGTGGCGGTGCCGGCGACCGCGATGCCGCGCTCGACCGTCGCTCTCACGCTGGCGGGAACTTCGGCGCCGAGCACGCCGTCCACGTCGCGCGCGAGCGTTTCGAGCTCCGCCGGAGCGGGAGGATCGGAGTGGAGGTGGCGCTCCGAGTGGCGCACCGAGCCCACCTGTGTGGATACGTGGAAGGACGGTTCCTGGCCGGGATGCCCCACGACGTACTCGGTGCTCCCACCGCCGATGTCGAACACGAGTGTGGGGTCCCGGGTCGGTTGGTCGTGGGTCGCTCCCAGGAACGTGAGCCGGGCCTCCTCGTCCCCGGAGATGATGCGCGCCTCGATCCCGAAGCGCTCGCGCAACAGGTCGCGGAGCTCGTCGCCGTTCTCGGCGTCGCGCATGGCGCTCGTGGCCACGCAGGCGATCGCCTCGGCACCGTGCCGGTCGAGCAGCTCGCGGTAGCCGGCCACCGCGTCGGCCACACGCCCGATCGCGTTGCTGCTCAGTCGGCCGGTGGCCTCGAGGCCCTCGCCGAGGCGGGTGACGGTGGTCTTGCGCTCGACCACTCTCAGCTCGCGGCCGTCCACGTCGGCCACGAGCAGCCGCGACGAGTTGGTGCCGAGATCGATGACGCCAGAACGGCGGATGGGTCAGCGCTTGGGCGGTCAGGGAGCCTGTCAACGCGACGGCCTGACGGATCAGGGAGCGGTTGGCGCTTGCTCCCGACGCCGACCGGGGTAACCATGATCCACCCCGTCATGGGGCGCCCCCGCGCATGTCGAACGGCCGTGTGTGTGGTCGTGCGAGCGCGGCGTCGATAGTGATCGGGTCCTACGCGGACCATCAGCTCGTCGCCGTGGACGCCCACGCACATGTGGCCGCCGAGCAGGAACGCGCGGCCGCCGAACATCTCCTGCTCGGTGACGTGGTGCTGAGCGGCTGCTCGCGAATGCGGTTGGCGAGGTCCCGGTCATAGGCCATGCCACTCTCTACCACGGCCGCTGACCGAGGCCCCGCATGCGCGGAGAAAACCCTGGACCGCGGGTTGAGGTTGCTGAGACGGGTTGGTAACCTCGCCGCAGCGACGCGGGGTGGAGCAGTCAGGTAGCTCGTCGGGCTCATAACCCGAAGGTCGCGGGTTCGAATCCCGCCCCCGCTATGTCCCTTTGAGCGACGCTTGAGCACCTCCTGCGGGAGGTCTTTCGCGTTCTCGAGGGCTCCGGCAGGCGCGTCGCAGCTGCCGGGTCAAGCAAGCGCGTAGAGCTGCCAGTCGTCGGGGATGCCCTTGAGTCTGTGGGTGCCGCGGTCCTCGAAGCGGAGGCCGGAACCGGCGGTGAGGTCGCGCACCGTGCGCGACACAAGGACTTCGTCGCCGGCTGCCTTGCTCATGATCCGAGCTGACACGTGGACGGCGAGGCCGGCGATGTCGTCGTCTCGGAGCTCGATCTCGCCGACGTGGACGCCGGCGCGAGCATGGAGGTCCTCGGCGGGTAGCGCCTCGAGGATCCAGCGCGCAGCCTGGGTTGCGCGCGCGGGACCGGAGAAGACGGCGAGGACGCCGTCGCCCGTGGACTTGATCAGGCGGCCGTCGAAACGCTCCAGGCCGTCGCCGACGATCCTGGCGTGGCGGTCGAGCCGGGCGGTCCACGCCGCATCTCCAAGTCTGCCGAGCTGCTCGCTGGACCCCACGAGGTCCGTGAAGAGGATCGTCGCGAGCACCCGCTCCGCGTGCGTCACGGGCTGGGGAGCTCCGACGAAGTCGCGCAGCTGCGCGAGTATCTCCGCCGTGTCCCCAAGCCACGGGAGGTGCTCGGCGCCGGGCAACTCGATCATCTTGGCGCTGGGGATCCGCTCCGCAGCGACACGGGCGGCCTTGATCGGCAGCACCCGGTCATCCGTGCGGCTGAGGATGAGCGTGGGCTGACGGATCGTCGGTAGCGCGTCCCACGCTGAGAGTCCGTCGGCCCAGGACTCGTAGTACTTGCGCGCGACGGCCGGGGAGGCACAGGCACGCTGCAGCACACCCCAGGCCCTGTCGGCGTCACGTGTGCCCGCCAGCCAGATGTCGCCGTCGCGTCCCTCGCCCCAGGTCTCTGCGGTCCGCCGGATGAATCCTTTCCACGCCTCGTGCTCTGCGTCGCTCATCTCGCCCTTGCCCCGCGGATCGAACAGGCAGGCGGTTGCGTCGAGCATGACGAGACGTCCGACTCGGTCAGGCCTGGCGGCAGCCGCCAAGCACGCCGTCGCGCCGCCCTCGGAGACCCCGACGACCGTCGGGCGGCTGAGACCGGCGGCGTCCATCACGCCCACCAGCTGGTCGATGCGCTCCTCGACCGGTGGCGCCACGTCGATGGGGTCGGACGCACCGGTGCCCGGCTTGTCGTACACCGCGACTCGCCCGAACCCGGCCAACTCGGTGAAGAACTCGCGCGGCTGTGGGTACTGCCAGAAGAGGTCGACGTTGGAGACCCAGCCCGGCACGAACAGTATCTCGGCCGGTCCGTCACCGAAGACCTGCCAGGCGATCTTGACGCCGTCGTGCTCGACGTAACGGGTTCGCGGTGTCTCCACGAGCATGTTCTAACCGACCACGGTATGTCGGCGCTGTCCAACGACGACCAGCGACCGCACGGACAAGAGGCAGCAGCAGCGCTGACGCTCGACCTGGCGCTCGTCAACACGGGAGATGGCCGGTTGCGGCCATAGCTCGCCGGTTAGGGTTGGCTGACGATGCTCGAGGATGCCCGTCAGACGGTTCTGGTCACCGGTGGCTCCGGCTTCCTCGGCGGCTGGTGCGTGATCGAGCTCCTGCGCCGCGGCTACACGGTGAGAACGACGGTTCGCAGCCTCTCCCGGGAGCCGCAGGTGCGAGCCGCGGTCGGCTCCGAGGTGGACCCCGGCGATCGGCTGACGGCGCTCGCCGCGGACCTCACCGGCGACGAGGGCTGGCCCGAGGCCGTTGAGGGCTGCGATTACGTCCTGCATGTGGCCTCCCCTTTCCCACCCAAGCAGCCGAAGGACGCTGACGAACTGATCTTGCCGGCGCGCGAGGGAACCCTGCGGGTCCTGCGCGCGAGCCTGGACGCCGGGGTGAAGCGGGTCGTGGTCACCTCCTCGGTCGCGGCGATCAGGCTCAGCGAGGGTGCCGCCAGCAGACCGCTCGACGAGGGGGACTGGACGGACCCCGACAGCCCGGGACTGACGCCTTATGTTCGCTCCAAGACACTCGCCGAGCAGGCGGCCTGGGACCTGGTGCGCGAACGGGGCGAGGAAGACCGCCTGTCGGTAGTCAACCCCGGCGCCATCATCGGACCGGTGCTGAACGATGATCTCTCCTACTCCCTGCAGGCAGTTCAGCGGCTATTGGACGGCATGCCCGGGATGCCGAGGCTGGGCTTCAGCTTGGTCGACGTCCGAGACGTCGCCGATCTCGAGCTCAAGGCGATGACCGCACCCGAAGCCGGCGGCGAGCGCTTCATCGCGGCAACCCAGTTCCTCTGGATGGCTGAGATCGGCGAGGTCCTCCGCGAGCGCCTCGGGGAGGCTGCCTCGAAGGTGCCTACCCGAACGGTCCCGAACCTGCTCGTGCGGGGCATGGCGGTGTTTGACCCGGGCATTCGCTCCGTCGTCGGCGGGCTCGGGATACGCACCGAGCTGTCGTCGGAGAAGGCGAGGAGCTCCCTCGGCTGGGCCCCCCGCCCGATCGAGGACACGATCGCCGAGACGGGCGAGACCCTGATCCGCCACGGCATGGTGACTACCCCCGACGTCGCTTAGCGGTCGGCGGCCGACAACGAGGCACGCCTCGCTATCGCTTTGCGCGAATAGCGCTAGCGGATCCTACCGAGGACGCCGATGAGCTTGGCCGTCCATTCTGTGACTTCCTCGTCACTGATGAGCTCGAGTTTCGTCTCCTTCACGAGCCCGGCCGTCCATCTTGTGAGTTCCTCGAGATCGTCCCTCGGCATCCTGTTGTCAACGAGCCACGTAAAGACCTGCTCGCCTTGCTCGATGACCGATGCGACGTTTGGCGGGGCGGCGTAGGGCTCACCCGCATCCTTCTCGAACGTGGTGACCGCCTCACCTAGCGCCGGTGGTATCGCCTCGACGGTGTCGACGTACGTCCAGGTTGACGAGAGCCCTTCAACCATCGGGTTGTCAACGCCGCCGACCATGGTAATCGGGCTGGACTTGTAGACAACTATCGGCCTGCCGGCCACGTATGCCGCGGAAGCCTCCACAACGCTGCCCTCATCTGGCGTGCGTCCGTCGAGGTTGAAGACGACGGACTTGCAGCGCTCGAGCACCTGATACACGTCCAGGGCAAAGACCAACTGGCGAAAGGGGAGCGTCACTGGTGGGATGGCGCTCCCGTGCAGCACGGTGTCGAAGCACTTCAGCATGTAACCGAGATCGATCCCGTCGCGGTGTGGCAGATAAGCGACGTAACCGTCGTCAGCGAGCGCCGCGGCTATGGCCTCCTGCTCATTCTTGTCACCCATGCTGAATATGGGGCCGGCGCAGTAGACGGGAGATCCTGCTTTCTCGTTGGCGGGCATTCGGGCTCCTTTCTCCGGGGAGCGTCTACGGCGCTCCTTCTCTTAGGAGGGCACGAGCGTCGTGCATGTCGGCGGTTTCGTTCCCACCCGTGACGGCAGCAATCGCGGCAGCGGCCACCGCCTTCGCCTCGGAGGTCCTTCCTTCAACCGCAAGCCGCCGGCCGAGCGAGGTCGCTACGCGAAGGGCGAGTCCCATGGCTCCAGACTGGTTCGCCTCTGCGAGCGCCTCGCGCAAGAGCGTGTCGGAGCGCGTGCCGGCGTTGGGATCCATCGCAGTGAGGTATTCCGCTTTGAGCCTCATGAGCTCCGGGTCCCAGTACGGCTCGCCGCGCTCACGGCTCAGCCCGAGGGCGGCCTCCACGGTTCCATGCGCGGCTCGAGTGTCCCCTGTCGCGTGGTGAGCCTCGGCGAGCGTCGCGAGTCCGCTGGATGTGACCGAGCGACTTCCGGCATCGCTTAGAAGCTCGAGACCGCGCTGGACATCAACGAGACCCCTCTTTTCTCCTGTCTTTGCGCGTTCGGCCCCGGCCGTGACGAGCGCCGCGCCTTCCCAAAACGGGAACCCGAGCTCGTGTGCGAGCGTTGCGTTGACCTCCGCTTCGCGCAGAGCGTCCTCGCTCTCCCGGCGCAGTTGATGGACCATGGCGAGAAAATGCCGCGCCATGGCGAGGCTCAGGAAGGAGCCAAGCTCCTGGGCGCGCGTGACGCCTGCCTGCGCCTCGGCCAGTGCCTCGTCAGGCCGTCCCAGCCACCACAGCACCCATGCGCTCATTGCCCGCGCGAAGATCCCCTGGTCGTGCCCGAGCCCGAAGGTGACCAACTGAAAGTCGCCGTCTCGGTAGGACGCGATGGAGGCCTCGAGGTGTCGAAGCGCCTCTCCGCCATGGCCGCGGTAGAAGAGAGCGAGGCCCATGGTTCCGTGCCCTCTGACACTCGCGACCCGGGAGCCCACCTGTTCGGCGATATCGAGCTGCCTCTGCGCTAGTGCGATCGCAGCAGCGAGGTCTGCGTTATCCGCCTCGTGCACTGCAAGCCCGTTGAGTGCCGCGGTCAGCTCGTCGGCGTCTCCCACCTCCTCGGCCAGCTCGATCGCCCGGATCCAGACCGGCCGAAGGCTCTCCGCCCCATAGCCGACCAGGCCCATGAGGGCGTTCCCGAGCAGAATCTGGAGCCACATCTCCAGGCGGCTGCACTCGCGGCTCGGCTCTGCATCTCGTAGTAGTTCGATGCCGCGGCGATAATGCGCCGTTGCCTCCTCCAATGCAGCCGCCCGCGCCGCTTGGCTGCCGGCCCGCTCGAAGCAGCCGGCTGCATCCTGCGACGCCCCGCCGTTGGCGAGGTGGTGGCCCAGCAATTCGGGATCCCTCGCGACATGTTCGGGGAAGCGCTCTTCGAGAAGCCGCGCCACTTTCAGGTGAAGCGCCACGCGGTCGCGCTTCAAGAGGGACTCATAGGCGGCGTCTTGGATAAGTGCGTGCCGAAACTCGTATTTCAGGCCATCGGGCGAGGTATGGCTCGAGATGATCCCCGCAGCCGTCAACTTTCGGAGAGCATCGGCGACGGAGTCAGCCGAGGTGTCCGCCACGCGCTGAATCAGCTGCTCGGTGAAGCTTCGACCGACGACGGAGGCGATCTGTGCCATCTCCAAGGCCCCGCCCAGTCCATCGAGTCGTGCTTGCAGGGAGCTCTGTAACGAGCTTGGGAGACCGTTGCCGTTGGCGTCCTGCGTGACCGCTGCCAACAGCTCCTCGATGAACAGTGGCACGCCGTCCGAGCGCTCTGCGACGCGGTCGGCGATCTCCGGCTTGATGGAGCGTCGGGCGGCGAGTCGCCGGGCGAGCGATCTCGCGTCGGAGGCATCGAGGCGGTCAAGGACCATCTCGCTGCGCGGCGTGAACCCGAGGTCGCAGTCCGGACGCTTCGTCAGCACTATCAGCACTGGAGCGGTGACGAGCCGATCCTGGAGAACCCGCAGAACCTCGAGAGTCGAGGGGTCGCTCCACTGAAGATCTTCTCCAGCCAGCACTATGGGCGTCTCGCGGGCGAGGGCGAGAAGCCATGCGTGTAGCGCCCCCATGAGGTCATGCCTGAACTTCTCGGGGGGCGGGAGGTCGGGCGTAGGCAGACCGAGTAGGGCCGCGATCAGGTGCCCCGCTTCCCCCAGCGCCTCAGGCATGACGTCGCGAAGCCTGCGTCGCTGCTCGTCCGGGTCGCTGTCGACGGGTATGCCTGTTGTTCGCCGGACCATGTCGGCGATCGGACGGAAGGCCGTGTTGACGGCAAGCTGGGTGCAGCGCAGCTCCAGCCAGCGGAGTTCATCGCTCTCGACCTGCTCTCTCAGGGTGGCGAGCAGACGCGACTTGCCGACGCCGGGCTCACCGCTCATCACCACTGTGCGACCGATCCCCTGCTTGGCTCCATTCCAGGCAACCAGCAGCTGATCGAGCTCGCGGTCGCGGCCGACGAGTGGCGCCGCAAAGGCTGCCTCAAGTACTGGGCCCTCATTCGAACCACGAGACCGGTCAGCCCGAAAGACACCTAGCGGTTCGTCCACTCCCTTCAGCGCGGGCTCCCCCAGGTACTCCGTGTGGAACTCCGCCCCGGCAATCGAGTGCGCGGCGGAGCTCATTGCCACAGTGCCCGGCTCGGCGAAGGCCCCGAGGCGAGCGGCTACGTGCAGGGTTTCGCCAAACGCCGGAGTGTCGGACCGATCGGTCCGCAGAATCACTGGACCGACATGGACTCCCACACGCGCGGCAAGGGGCGTCGCCTGGCGAGGCGTCATCGTCGCGTTGAGCTCATCGAGCCGCGCGAGGATGTTCAGGCCGGCGCGGACGGCGAGCGCGGTGTCGTCCTCGTGCGCCACGGGCCATCCGAACCAGGCCAGGAGGCCGTCCCCTGAGTAGACGCCAACCGTTCCGCCTAGCGCCTCCAGCTCTGCTGTGGCAAGCCTTTGAACGGCCAACATGAGTTCGCTGAAGTCATCGATATCCATCCGATGTGCCAGCGGCGTGGAATCCACCAGGTCGAAGACGAGCACGGCGAGTTGCCGGCGCTGGCCTTCGGCAGCGTGGCTTCGAGGGGGGGCTTGGGTGTCTTCATCGGCCTCAGGTATCGCGCGTTCGAGGTCCGGCCGATGCTCGACGTCGGTCCGCCCGGTCGTCACGGAACCTTCTGCCGCGACACCGGGCGGCGCGCGCCCGTCGAAGGGAGCGAGCTCATGACGCAGGATGGCCTCATGCAGGCTGTTGAGGCTCGGGCCTGGCTCCACGCCGATCTCTTCGATGAGTCTGGAGCGCGTCTTCCGGTAGGCCTCGAGGGCTGCGCTCTGTCGTTCGCAGCGGTAGAGCGCGATCATCAGCTGGCCGGTGAACACCTCTCGTGTGGGGTAGGCCGCGACCAGCCGCTGTAGCTCCCCCACGAGAGCGGCGTCGCGTCCGGCGGCCAGGTCGGCCTCAACGCGCGCCTCGAGAGCGGCCAGTCTCTGATCCTCCAACAGCGCAACTTCCGCTGATATGGACGGGTCGAAAGCGAGATCGGCAAGCGCCTCGCCCTGCCACATCTCGAGCGCCTTCCGGAGAGAGGCGGCGGCCTTCGTGGGCTTACCCTCGGTTAGCTGGCGCCTGCCTTCTTCGGCCAAGGTCTCGAAGCGGTCGCGGTCGAGTTCGCCGGGCTGTACCCGTAAGCGATAGCCCGCGGGCGTCGTCGCCAAGATCGCCGGATCGCGAAGGGCGTTCCGGAGCCGAGAAATGTGTACCTGCACGGCCTTGACTCCGGTTGGCGGCGCGTCATCGCCCCAGAGTGCCTGAACGAGAACGTCGACCCTCACCGGGCGGTTGGCTCGCAACAACAGAACGGCCAAGACCGCCCGCCGCTTAGGTCCACCCAACGCCACCGAGCCACGCTCGTCACGCACCTCGAGCGGCCCCAGAATGCGGAAGTCCATAGGGCTCTAGGAGCACCGTACTGCGTTCCCGCTGCCAGCGAAAGGCGGGCGGTGCCGTGACCGCCTGTCGCAGCAGGCGAGGTACCAACGGAGGTACCAAACCGAGCGAAACTCACCTCAGCTCAGATAATCGAAAACGGTTCTACAGAGCGGACTCTGCCGGGCGAGACCGGCTCGGGCTTCCTCATAACCCGAAGGTCGCGGGTTCGAATCCCGCCGCCGACTGGACACCCGCGGGGTCCGGCCCTGAGCAGCGAGATCCGGCAACCGAGAGCGCGATCTTGACGCTGATCGCGCAGACCTCGGTATCTCATCCCAACTGGGTGATGAGGAACGGCTCCAGGGGCACATACGGTCGGGGCGTCAGCAGCACCCAGCGCCGGATTCCGGAATGGGCGCTTCAGCCGCTACGCGAAATCTGGGAGTGGGCTTGGGTGCCTAGGTTGGTACAAGCCGATCTCGCCCGCGCCGGGGATCTTGAACTGCGCGATCCGGCCCCAGCCCTCGTCCTCGATCGCCGACACGAACTCGACGCCCTTACGCCCGAGTTCCGCGACGGTCCGCTCGATGTCATGGCACATGAGGAACAGTGCGTGATCCCCCGGTCCGCGGCCCCAGCCGGAGCCGGGGTGGATCGCGACCTCGCTCGGTGGCAGCGCGAAAATCAGCCAGCCCTCGCCCGCGTCCACCCCCTCGAACCCCAGCACGTCGCGCAGGAAGGGCCGGGCTCGCTCGGCGTCCTCGGCGAAGATGATCGTGTGCGCCCCGGCGATCACGGCGCGGATCGTAGCGCGGCTATTGCAGCGACGGAGCAGGCCGAGGCCGAGCGTCAACGAACGATCCGCCGGCTCGGGCGCGATCGCCATGCCCCGAACGAAGCGGCAACCTGGAGACCGCGTCGCTGACCCCGATGGGACCGGTGTGCATCAGACCGCCCGGCGCGCCGTTCAGCGTTGGAATGCGCGAAGAGCGAGCCTCTCGCTCGACGCCCGCGCCTCGCAGCGGACGACGAGCGACGGCCGCGTCAGCCAATCCGCTCGCTGTCGCTTTGCGCGAAAAGCGCTACTGAGATGCAGTCGCCTAAGCCGCCACGCGATATCGCTGGACGATCGGAGCGTCGCTCGGAGGGACGAATCGGGCCCCCGCTACTCCAGAAGGCCCCGCTAGAACGCGGGGTCTATCTTTTCTGCAGAACCACACGCAGGGCACGTCGCAGTAGCCGGCCTCCCGTGCCTTGCGGACCATGTCGTGCACCTCGCCTTCCTCGTCAGGAGGGCGTCACGGCGATCGCCGCCGCGAGCGGCGCGCTCATCGCCCGCCGATTGCTTCGGTCGCGAACCGCACCCGCCCCGCCTGAGCCGCCGTCGGGAGCGGGTCCGTCGGCGTAGTCTGGATGCCATGCGGCCAGCGCTCTGGCTCTTGGCCGCCGCCGCGCTGGCCGCGGGCTGCGGAGGCGACGGCGGCGAGCGGCTCTCGAGCGACCTGCCCCGCGCGCCGGCGGCGCTGCGTGTGTCGAGCCCTGCGTTCATCAACGACTCCCGCCTGCCGCAGCGGTACACGTGCGACGGCGCCGGCGACGAGCCGCCCGTCCAGGCCGGCACCGTCCCACCGAGCACGAGCGAGCTCGTGCTCGTCGTCTCAGACCCCGACGCGCCGGGCGGCACATACCTGCACGTGACGCGCTACGGGCTCAGTCCGCGCGGCGACGGCTCCGTCGACAACGGTGGTCACGCGGGCCGCAACAGCGCCGGCGAGATCGGCTGGACCGCGCCTTGCCCACCGGAGGGCGACGACGCGCACCGCTATGTGTGGTCCGTCTACGCGCTGCGTGACCCATCACGGATCGACGCCGGCGCGAACCCCGACGAGGTCGCCAGCGCGCTGCGCGAAGGCGTGCTGGCGAGCGGAACCATCACGGCACGCTACGGGCGCTGACCGGACCGCCGCGGAGCGACAGGCCACGACCCTTGTTTCGCACGAACACCAGCGATCCGCGCGATCTTCCTCTCACCGGGCCGGGCTAGGAACTACAGCTACGCGGGCGCGGGCGCGCCGTGAACTCCACCGCGGCCTCGACGCTGGGGAAGAGCTGGCTCCTCACGATCTTGTTGTCCACCGCGCGGAAGGTGTAGAGGAACGCGAGCGCTGAGCCACCTCGACCCCGCTGCGCTCCTCCCCCAGCGCGGGTCCACGACGAAGCGTCCCCCACCGACATCGAAACGGCGAGCGGGTCCATCCTGACACGCTTGAAGTTCATGACAACCGATGAGCTCAGGGTCCGAGCTACCCACGGGCGTGGGGGAGAAATCCCAGCTCCCCGATTATCGGACGGCGCTTGGCGCGACCTTAGGCGGCTCGTGCCCATCGACCTTCTGTGAACTCGGCGCTCTCCTACATCGGTCACTCCACCCTGCTTCTGGAGCTCGCCGACGCGAGAGTGCTCACAGACCCGGTACTGGGCCCCGGCATCGCCCACATCCGGCGAACCGCTCCCTCGCCCCGATTGGAGGACCTGGCAGCGCTCGACGCGGTGCTGGTGTCACACGCGCATCACGACCACCTCGATCCGCCATCGCTGCGGCAGGTAGCGCGCGACTGCCCGGTGATCGCGCCGCGTGGCTGCGGGATGCTCCTGCGCAGGAGCGGCATACGGGACGTCGTCGAGGTCGACGCCGGCGACCGGGTCGCCGTGGGCGGCATCTCGGTCGAGGCGGTGCGCGCGGTCCACGATGGCCGCCGCTATCCGATCGGCCGGCGGTTGGCCGCCCTCGGGTACCTGCTGGAGGGGCCGGTGCGTGTTTACTTCGCCGGGGACACGGACCTGTTCCCCGAAATGGCCGCGCTGGCCGGTCGCGTGGATGTCGCAGCACTGCCGGTATGGGGCTGGGGCCCGCGTCTCCCGCCCGGGCATCTCGACCCGGAAAGCGCCGCACACGCCGCATCGCTGGTTCGACCGCGCATCGCTGTTCCGATCCACTGGGGCACGTTGACTGCCCTGGGCGCGCAGCGCGGCCTGGACCCGCTGGAGCCACCGCGGGACTTCGCCCGCGCCGTGGCCCGGCTCGCACCGGGGGTCGACGTTCGAATCCTCTTGCCGGGCGAACGAAGCCTGCTGCCCGTGGAGCCCGGCCCGCGGCCGCACCCGGGGCGCTCGTCCCCGGCGGGTTAGGCGGGTGGGACGCCGCCCTCGCTCTGGCAGGGTCGACGGACGGTCGGCCGGCGGAATCACCCTCACCAGCCCATACATCATCCAGGGCCCCCCGCCGCTGCCTACGTTCGCAGGCGGTACACGGCTTGGAGAATGAACACCGCGCCGAGGGCGATCAGGAGCCAGTTCCAGAAGTCGAAGCCCTCATCGATCCCTTCGCCGATGTTGACGGCGATGATGAGGGCGAAGGCGGCGACAGTTCCCCAACTTCGGACGCGAGAATGCGACTCGGCCACGCCTTCCCTTCTTGGTTGCTCCGGTCGGCCGCTCTTATACCCCGGTAGCAATTGGAGCGCAATTCCATCATCTCGACGTCGCCGCGATCTTGCCGGCGACGATCGTGGCGTCCTCGCCGACGCCGACGAGCAGCGCTGACTTGCGTTTGCGCAGGTAGTGGACGCCGATGAAGTACAAGCCGTCCGCCACGGTGCTCGCCGCGGGTGGCTCCTCCCGGAGGCGTCCGAGGAACGTCGCTGAAGCGAGTCGCGCCGATGAGTTCCGCGACTGGTGTCAGTCTAAGACGCCATGACCTTGACTACCTGCCACATGTCCATCTCGCTCGACGGCTTCGTCGCCGGGCCGAGCCAGAGCCGCGAGAACCCGCTCGGCGTCGGCGGCAGGCAGGTCCACGCCTGGCATCTTGGCGAGGTGGCGGACGAGGCGGATCTGACCGCCCAGAGCTGGTTGATGCGTCCTCGCGGTGCCTACGTCATGGGCCGCAACATGTTCGGCCCGATCCGCGGCGCCTGGGACGAGGACTGGCGCGGCTGGTGGGGCGACGAGCCGCCGTATCACGCCCCCGTCTTCGTCCTCACCCACCACGCCCACGACCCGATCGAGATGCAGGGCGGCACCACATTTCACTTCGTCACCGACGGATTCGAAGCGGCGTTCGAGCAGGCCGCGGCGATCGCCGGCGATCGCGGTGTCGACATCGCGGGCGGCGCCTCGACGGTGCGTCAGGCGCTCACGGCCGGGGTCGTGGACGAGCTGACGCTCGACATCGCCCCTGTGCTTCTCGGGGAGGGCGAGCGGTTGTTCGACGGGATCGCCAAGCTCGGGTTGACGCCTGTCGAGACCCTCCACTCACCGCACGCGACGCATGTGCGCTATCGCGTGGAACGCTAAAGGCCGCTGGCCAAGGTTGGTCGCGGGCGCTGGCGGCCCTCTGGCCGACAAGGGTGCGCGACCCGGGGATACTGGGCGGGCGATGTCGCAGGAGAACGTTGAGACCGTGGAGCGCGCGTTCGAGGCCTGGAACCGCGGGGACATCGAGGGTTACGTCGCTCACCTGTGCTCCGATGTCGAAGGGGTTCCGGTCGGCGCGGCGCTGGAGGGCGAGGTCTGCCGTGGGCATGAGGAGGTCCGGGCCTGGTGGGACACGCACAAGGAGGTGTGGGAGACCTTCCTGATCCTCGCCGAGGAGTTCGAGCTGGTCGACGACGAGCTCTTGGTTTCGGGCCACTGGGAGGCAGTTGGACGCAGCGGCGTCGAGATGTCCGCCCCCGCGACCTGGGTGTTCGGCTTCCGCCACGGCAAGATCGCCTACTGGCAGGCGTATACCTCCAGAGCCGCTGCCCTCGAAGCCGTGGGGCTGTCGGAGTAGGCCTAGTCGCTCCCCGCGTCGGCGAACGCCCGGTCCGGCGAGGCGCTGATGACTCGGACGGCGGTGTCAGTCCGACTTATCGCGGGCGCGCCCGTAGCGCTCGTAGATCACGCGCGAGCCGAGCGTCCTGGTCTCGATCAGGTCCAGCGGGACGTCTTCGGTGACCGGCGGCAGGAACGGCGTGCCGCCACCAACCACGACCGGATGGCTGAAGATGCGCAGCTCTCGCGGTCGGCGATGAAGCCGTCGACCGAGACGCCCATCGAGTAGATCAGCACGGCTTCAAGCTCGTCGCACTGAGGCCTCTTCCCGCAGTCAAGTAGCTACTGGCGCTGCGCGTACTTAC
>CAVXAD010000005.1:0-184006 GCA_963759625.1 uncultured Thermoleophilaceae bacterium
CGCGGGATGCGGGTCTCCCCGCGTACCTCGGGGATCAGCATCGCGACCTCGTCGACGAAGCACCACGACCAGTCCTCGCCGGGCTCGAGCGAGCGCATG
Organism: uncultured Thermoleophilaceae bacterium; assembly: GCA_963759625.1. Lineage (GTDB taxonomy): Bacteria > Actinomycetota > Thermoleophilia > Solirubrobacterales > Thermoleophilaceae > JACVRW01. The sequence continues at coordinate 100 of CAVXAD010000005.1, forward strand.
ATCGGGTGGTCGGTCCCGCGCGCGTGCGCGCTCGCGTGACGCTCCGGCGGCTATCGCAGCAGCCGAGTGCCCGCACTCGAGGCAGATGCGCAGGTGCAGCCAGGGCGTGCCGGCGGCGAGGCAGTCCTCGCAGCCCTCGACGGCCTCGGGCAGCTCGGTGATTTGCACGTGCTCGAGATGTGTGCAGGGGCTGGACATCGAGTGTCTACGAAAGACTTGCAGACGCGATGCCTTACGACGAGGACCTCGCCAACCGAGTGCGCGAGCAGCTGGCCGACGAGGACGCCGTCACGGAGAAGGAGATGTTCGGGGGCATCGCTTTCCTGCTGAGCGGCAACATGGCGGTCGGCGTCAGCCGCACCGACTTGATGGTGCGCGTGGGCAAGGAGCAGGGCGACGAGGCCCTCGAACAGCCGCACGCGCGGCCTTTCGACATGACGGGCCGGCCGATGAAGGCCTGGGTGTGGTCGCGCCACAGGGCGTCGAGACCGACGCGGAACTCGCGACCTGGGTCGCGCGCGGCGTGGCCTTCGCCCGCTCCTTGCCGGCGAAGGGCTAGGCGGCCGCGCGCTCGTGCGTCAGGCGCAGCGCGTCAAGCGCGGCGCCGACCAGTTGGGCCAGCTCGCCGAGGCGCAGCCCGTCCTCCTCGGTGAAGTTGGCGCCTGCGGCCTTGTCGGAGAGCTGCAGCAGCCCGTAGCGGTGGCCGCCCTCGCCGCACACCGCCGTCGCCAGCCAGCCGCGCATCGGCGGGTGCTCCGCGGCCTGGTCGCCGAACGCTTGCCAGGCCGGGTGGGCCTCCACCTCCTCCTGCGTGAGGCGGACGACCTCGCCCGGCGGCAGCTCCAGGCCGTGCAGGCCGAGGCCCTTCGGGTCGGGTCGATAGTCGCGCCAGGGCGCGTACGCCGCGCTGAGGCTGAAGTACTTGCGCGGCGCGTCGTCGGCGGTGGCATGAAGAGCCATCGCGGCCTGCTCGGCACCTGTTAGGCAGCGAGCGAGGTGGCAGACCTGACGGAGGAGATCGTCGACCCTCGCGGCGGCGTCCGGATCGCTGGCGATCTCCGGAGCGATCTCCGTGCCGACCTCACCGAGCTTGGTGATCCGCAGGCACTCACTGATTGTAAGCAGGTGCCCGAAGCGGGCGGGCGCCCTAGCTCGATGCTTGTGGGCGAAGCGACCGCTGGCTGACGGCGGCTAACAAAGTGTTGCACGCCGTTGCGCTCATCCAGAACAAGCCCCACGTCCACCCCGCGGCGGGGGTGGGCCGCATTCCCATCCCCGGCGAATCCCAAGCAGCCCACCGTGTGCTTCGGCACTGGGGGTGGGCTGCGTTGGACTCGGAATAGGCGTCGACGTCGGCCCACGCGCCGCAGACAGAGGGGGTGTGGCGAGTTGTCAACCCTGGCCCCCTCCCCAGCTGCCGTTTGGCAGCGCCGGCTCACCCAGAAGCGTTGAAGGCGCCCGCGCCTAGCCCGGCTTCGGCGCGTAGCGGTGGTGCATCGCGAGCGCGTTCCCGTCCGGATCGCTGAAGAACGTCTGGTGGCAGACGCCGGAGTCGAGGATCTCGCCGCGGAACTCGACCCCGCGCGATTCGAGCTCCGCCCGGGCCCAGCGAAGTCCTCGACATGGAACTCGATCGGAAGGTTGTTCGGCTGGAAGTCGATGCCGAATGCGTCGGTCTGGAGGAGGGCGAGCGTCAGGTTGCCGGTCTCGAACTCGCCGGCGGGCATGTCCCCCCAGCGCTTGCCGAAGGGCAGGCCGAGCACGTCGCCGTAGAACTTCGCGGCGGCGTCGTAGTCCATGGTGGCGATCGTGATGAAGTCGGTGCCGGTGACGAGGGGCTTGGAGGCGGTCATGCCCCAGAAGTTCCCACATCTCGGGCGCGGGGCCAATCGAGCTCCTCGCCGCGCAGCCAGGCGGCCCCTGCTCGACCAGCGCGTCGCGCTCGGCGCCGACCTCGGTCGGCATGTCCGGCTTGATCGTGTAGCCCAGGCCCTCCTGCAGGTAGGACAGCCGCTGATAGCCATCGGGGCGCCTGGCCAGGATCTCCGGGTCGAGCTCGACGCTCTCGCCGGGGTTGGTGGGGACCAGGTAGTCGCGCTCGTAGACGGGCTGGCGCAGCACCAGCCCCCAGCGCCCGTCGCGACGCTCGAAGAAGTCGTAGTTGATGCCGATGCAGGTGACGTCGCAGCTCACCCCGTCGATCGGGCCGCGCTGCATGATGCGCAGCTTCGACTGGGCGACGGCGCGGTCGCCGTTGAGCTCGACGGTCGCGCCTCCGACCGAGTGCAGCATCCGGTCGCCCCGCTCGAATCCCTTCGTGGCCGCTTCGGCGAACTGCTGCGGGGTGGCCTTGCCACCCCAGGTCGTCATCATCGCCCCGCCGTCGTGCCAGACGGTGAAGAACCGCTCCCAGTCGCGGTTGTCGCGGTAGAGGCTCCAGTTGTCGACCAGCTCGCGGATCGCGAGCCGGTCGAGCATCCCGTCGTCGCTCATCTAGCCCTCCTCGTTGCTCATCGCCACACTGCACCCTTAGTGATCCCGCGTCTCGCCGTCGTCCTGATCGTCGGGGTGGCGCTCTCGGGCGCCGGTTGCGGGTCCTCCGACGAGACGACCGAGAGCACGACGCCGCCGAGCGCGGAGACCGACGTCCTCGACCGGCTGCCCCAGGTACCGGCGCCGACCGAGACGACCGCCCCGCCGAACTCGTTGAGGGGCGTCTTCGACGACGTCCAGGCCATGTGGAAGCGGGAGTTCGACAACGCCGGCGCCGACTACACCCCGGCGACGCTGACGATCTTCCGCGACCAGGTCGACACCGCCTGCGGCGCGCAGAGCGCGAACGTTGGCCCCTTCTACTGCCCCGCCGATCACGGCGTCTATCTCGACACGCGCTTCTTCGACGCGCTCAGTCGCGCGGCGGGCGTCCACCTCGGCGACTTCGCTCAGGCCTACGTCGTCGCCCACGAGGTCGGCCACCACGTGCAGACGCTGCTGGGCGTCATGCAGCAAGTCCGGGCGGCGGACAAGCAGGATCCCGCCGGCAAGAACACCGCTCGGTGCGTCTCGAGCTGCAGGCCGACTGCTTCGCCGGCATCTGGAAGCACTCGCGCTACCAGCGCGGGCAGCTCGCCCAGGCGGACCTCGAGGACGCCCTGCGCGCCGCCGCCGTGGTCGGCAGCGACTTCCAGCAGCGCAAGGCCACGGGAACCATCACGCCCGAGGACTGGACCCACGGCTCGTCCCAGCAGCGCCAGCAGTGGCTGACGACCGGGTTCCAGGAGGGCCGGCCGTCCGCGTGCGACACGCTCGCCGGTGTGGCCCCGTAGGGAGCCGTTAGCCGCTTACGCGCACCGGGGCCGACGTGGCCACGGTCTGGCCGGTCGCATCCTCGGCGGCAACCGCCACCCAGCTCGCGTGCGTGGGAACGCTCGCCGTCGTGTCGAGACCGTTCCAGGCGACCGAGTCGACCGGCCTGAGCGCGCCGGGGTCCCGGCCGGCCAGGATGCGCCAGCGGGCGACGTCGGTCGCGCCGTTCCAGAAGGCGTCGACTCTCGTGTCCGGTCCGTCGCGGCGCGCCGCCGCCGCCGGCGGGGGGCTCGGGTGGCCCGTCCACGGGAAGCGGTAGGCGCGGTAGGTGTCGTAGCCGGGCGGGAAGACCGCGTCGAGGACCAGCCGCCCATCCGGGCTGAACTCGGAGAACCTGCCGAGCCGGCCCCAGCCGACGAACAGGTCGCCGTCGGGCAACTGCTCGGAGTTGCCCTGCGAGGGCGCCGATAGGCGGGCCGGGTGCTCGATCGACTTGACCAGCGTGGCCGTGCTCCGCTGCCGATCGAGACGGAGGGTGATCACGCGCGACGCCGGGTTGACGGGCTTCCCGTTCGACTCGTTGTCGAAGATCCGCAGCATGTCGTTGCCCACCGGCATCGGGTTGTGCTGCCAGGCGAACCTGGCGCGCCGGGCCGGAGCCGGAAGTCGCTGTGCTTGCCGCCCAGCCGCCAGATGATCCGCCCGCTGTGGCGGTCGATCTTGTAGACGGTCCAGGTGTGGCGACTCGAGACGATCAGGTTGCCGTCGGGGGCGAGACCGACCGAGTTGATGTGGAAGTAGTCGTAGGGCGTGTTCGGGTCGCGGGCGCGGGCTGGTAGCTGTCGGCGACCGGCACGTGGTCGAGGCTGTGCCACTCGAACAGCACGCGGCCCGTGTCAGGTCGATCTCCTGGACGATCCCGTCGTAGACCCTGCCGTTGCGCGAGCCACCGGCGGAAGAGAGGTCGCGGCGGGTCTCGTGGTAGGCCTCGATCAGCGCCGTGTTCTGCGGGGTCACGAGGAACGTGTGCTGGTCGGCGAAGTAGCCGTGGCCGGCATGCACGTGGGCGATGACGTGGTAGGAGGAGTCGGCGATCACGCCTTCGCCGTGGCCGTGCCCCGCCCCGCCGAGGGTCGTGCCCTGCCACCAGGTGAGGACCGGGCGCCCCTGGTAGCGCTGGACCCGCACGTCGCTGGCCACCTGGCCCGGCGGCAGCGGCCGGAACCACACCGGCCGGCCGGTGTCGTCGACGATCAGCGGCCCTGCCTGCTCGCCCGACCCAGGCGAGCGGTTCTTGGCGCCGAGGACGATCAGGCCCGGCCCGAGCCCGGGGGCACGGTGGAGGACGCTGATCTGCGGCGGCCGCAGATCGGGAACGCCCGGCGCGCTCGCGCTGGCGGCCCCGGAGTCGCCGAAGTCACCGGTGGCGACAAGCGCGCCGACGGCCACGACCGCCAGGGCGCCTAGGGCGCTCGCACCGCGGTGGACGGAGCGACGGCGACGATCGGGGGCGCTCATGCCCGCGAGCGTCGCCCGCCCAAATGAACGCACGATGAGACGGCCGGCTAGGCGAGGGCGCGCCCGTCCCTGCTCGTCGGGCAGCGCGTCCTCGGGAAGGTCGAGCGCCGGGCGGACCTCAGCTGGGCTTCTTGGGCGGCTCCCCGCCCGGTGCGCCGGGGTCCTTGACGGCGTCGGCGGCGGCTTTCGCCTTGTCGGCGACGCTGCCCTTGCCCTTCGCGACGGAGGCCAGCTCCTGGGCGTCCTCCTTCAGCGCGTCGGTGCCGCCTCGGTCGTCCACGACCTTCTTGGCCCTGCGAAAGGTCCTGTTCAGATCCACTGTTCCTCCTTATCGATTGTGCGCGGTCTGGCGCTAGGAAGCCTCCGCGCCGCCGGTCTCGGCAGCGACGATGTCGCCCTCGACCTTCTCTCCGGGCAGAGTGAAGCGGAAGACGTAGGCTGCCGCAGCGCCGCCGGCGAAGTTGGCGAGCAAGTAGATCCAGATGTCGCCCCATGAGAACAGGCCCATCACCATCGCGCCGACGGCTACCGCGGGATTGAACGCTCCGCCCGACACGGCCCCACCGCAAAGGCCCCCACCACCACCGTGAACCCGATCGCGAGCCCGTAGAACGAGTTCCCCTCGGTTCCCCTGGCCGTGGCGACGTTGAGCACGACGTACGCCAGCGCGAACGTGAACAGGAACTCGACGATCAGCATCTTGCCCGCGCCGGCCAGGTTGGCCGCCTCGTCGTAGTCGAAGTCGAGAATGATCACGACCAAGGCCGCGACCACGCCCCCGACGATCTGGGTGACGACGTAGGCGGCGTATTCGTTCTGGGCCATCTTTCCGCGCAGAAAGACGGCCGTGCTCACGGCCGGGTTGTAGTGGCCGCCCGAGATGTGCCCCCCGGCGAAGATCATCACCATCAGCGCGGAGCCGATCGCCAGCGGCGCGAGGTCCCCGGCGTTCGTCACCGCCATGCCGACGGTGAACACGAGGAAGAACGTTCCGATGAACTCGACGACCAGCTTGCGCTCAATGGGCATGAGAACTCCTCCGTTCGATGGACTACCCCTCGGCGCGTCCGGCCGCGCCGGCCGGAACCCCCGACCGCCAAGGAGAGAATCTCAGTTCGGCAACGTCACGTGCGGCTACGGGACGCATTTTGCGGCTCGCCGCGGGCGACCTGCCTGAGCCGCCGCCGTGCCGCTGCATCAGAATGGGGCGATGCGGGTGGACGTGAGCGGGCAGCGGCTCTGGTTCGACGTCGAGGGCCTAGCGCTCGTGCCCGACGGCCCCGACATGCGAGAGCGGCCCACCATCGTGCTGCTGCACGGCGGGCCCGGGAGCTTCGACCACTCCTACTTCAAGCCTGACTTCGCACGGCTTTCGGACGTAGCGCAGGTCGTTTACCTGGACCTGCCCGGTCATGGCCGTTCCGAATGGGGCGACCCGGCGACCTGGAGCTTCGAGACCTGTGCCGACAGTGTCCGCGACTTCTGCGACACGCTCGGTATCGGCCGGCCGGTCGTCTACGGGCACTCCCTGGGCAGCTTCGTCGCCCTGGTCTACGCGATACGCCACCCCGGCCATGCCCGGGCGCTGGTGCTCCAGTCCGCATTCGCTCGGTTCGACCTGGGCCGGATCGTCGAGGAGTTCCGCCGAGCCGGCGGCGACGAGGTTGCCGCGACCGTTAAGCGCGTTTACGGCGGCGACAGCGCGTCGGTCACGCCCGAGGAGTGGGCCCCCTGCTGGAGGCTCTTCGGCCCCTGGGTGGTGGGCGAGCAGGAACGGGCCCGCACGGTCGTCAACGCCGAGCTGAATGCGCCCGGACTCGAGCTGATGCGCGGGTTCGACGTGCTTGCTCAGCTGGCCGGCATCGAATGTCCGACGCTCGTCTGCGTGGGCGAGCTCGATCCCATCACACCGGTGGCCGCCGCCCGAGAGATCTTCGACGCCCTGCCCGAAGGGATCGGGCAGCTCGCGGTCGTCGAGGACGCGGGCCACTTCACCTGGAAGGACGCCCCGGATCGCTACTGGCCGCTGGTCACCGATTTCGTGACGACCACGACGGGTACGAAACCACCGGAGCTCGGCTCCAACCAAGGTGTCGGATGACTCAGCGGATTGCCCAGCTCCAGGGTGCAGACGGACTAAAGGCGAGGGCGAAGCCCTCGCCGTTCCCGAGCGAGGACACCGCCAGGCGATGCGGCGCAGCCGGGAAGTGGCGAGGGCCGGAATCGAACCGGCGACACCACGATTTTTCAGTTGCTTCCGAAGGGTGTCGTGTGGTGCACCCGGGTGCTCCTTGGCTTGGTAGCGGGATAGCAGGTGTCTCGTGGTGTGCTCTGGTGCCCCTTGAGGTTTCCAAGCCGTTTCCAAGACGCTGAGGGCTGAGAGAGGCAAGCCCGCTTGCGCGCTTCGGCGATCGCTCCGGCGGATTTCGGAAGGACTTCTCCCCTCTTCCTGCGGGGGTCCCTGCGTCCAAGGACGGACGGCCCAGGCGAGCTCATGGACCGGAACAGTGCACTGGTCAGCGGTGCGCCAGCCCGGCCCGCTGCGCGCGGTGACTCCCACCTGGCCAACGTGAGAGCATCGCACGATGGCCAAGGACAGCTTCAGTGCTGAGGAGGCGCACGGGATCGGCGAGAGGCTCGGGATCGACTGGGTGACATCGCCGTTCGACATCGAGCAGTTCCGCATGGGGATGGACGTCGAGCTCGAGCACGGGGCGCGTGACCCGGAGACGAACGTCACGGACGACGACGCGCTGACCACCGGCAAGATCGCGCTCGCTCACCTGCATGAGTTCCCCGACTACTACACGCGCCTGAACCGCATGGAGGAGGAGGCCAAGCGCGACCTGGGCCGCGGCTGACGGGTGCGATGCCGCGCAGTCGGGTCCCAGAAGTGGGAAGCCACCCTGCCACACGTGATTTCGAGTGGCGAGACCTGCGCTCATCCCGTGTCGCCTTCTAGCCACTGCTCGTCGACGGACCCGCAACAGGCCCGCGCGAACCGTGCAATCGAGAGGTCCGACCGGTCGCTCTCAATGTCCGCTAGCGGCTAACGGTAACTTCCTGCGCCGCCGAGGACGAGCAGGTGCCTGAGGGTACGTTAGCGCCACTTACGGCGCCGGCGGTCGCAGCTCCGCGAACGAGCGCTCGATGCCCTCCGCGAGCACCGCGACGTCGGGCGCGGACATGCGGTCCGCGTTGAGGCCGAAGGCCATCTGCCCGGCGTAGCTGACGACGGCGATGCCGATCGTGTGGCCGGCGAACAGCGGCACGAGCGGCAGGACCTCGACGAGCGGGGCGCCGAACGCGTATAGCCGCTGCTGCGGGCCGGGGACGTTCGTGATCGTCAGGTTGAACATCCGCGTGCCGCCGAACATCGATCGCGCGATCAGGTTGCCCGCGAGCGGCGGCCCCATGTCGGCGAGGTCGACGATCGTCTTGCCGCCGGCCCTCTGCGAGCCGGCCTTGAGCTCCTGCGCGCGCTCCTGGACGCGGCGGTAGCGCGCGAGCGGGTCGGCCTCGGTCACCGGCAGCTCGACGAACAGCGAGGTCAGCTCGTTGCCGAGCGAGTGCTCGCGGTCCTGCGCTCGGATGTTCACCGGCACCTGCGCCCGCAGGCCCTCGGGCAGCGCATCGCCGCGTGCGAGCAGCAGGTGCCGCAGCCCGCCCGCGCAGATCGCGAGCACGACGTCGTTGACCGTGCCGCCGAGGTGCGACTTCACCGCCTTGACGTCGGCGAGGTCCAGCCGCACGGTGGCGAACTGCCGTGTGCCGCTCATCGGCCCGTTCAGGCTCGTCTGCGGCGCCGCGATCACCTCGTCGCGCACGACGAGCTCGACGGCGGCGCGCGCGCGGTCGAAGGACTCGCGCGGGTGGGCCGCAGCGCCGAGGCCGGCCCGAGCGCCGCGCACGACGAGGCCGGGCGAGAGCCAGAACCGGCCATGGCCGTGCTCGCCGTCCTGCCCGTCACCTGCGGCCAGCGGCTGCGGCGGGCGGCGGCGGAGCGTCCGGGGAGGCGTCGAGCAGCAGGTGCCCGATGTCGAGCGATCCGACGCCGTCGACGAGGCAATGGTGCGTCTTGCTCGCCAGCGCCCAGCGCCCGCCCTCCAGCCCGTCGAGCAGCGTCATCTCCCAGAGCGGCCGGTGGCGGTCCAGGCGGTGCGACCAGAAGTCCCCGAGCCACTCGTACAGCTCGGCCTCGCCTCCCGGTGCGGGCAGCGTCGGCGTGGTGCAGGTGGGCGTCGAGGTCGAACGATTCCGCCGGTTCCCAGGTCAGCCACGTCAGGGGTCCGGCATGGGGGCCGGAGAGCTGCTGCGAAAACCGCGGCAGGGTCCCAACCCGTGCGCGCATGTGGTCGCGCATCTCCGCGATGTCCGGGGTTCCGCCGCCGGGCAGCGGATCGAAGACCAGCGCCGCGCCGATGTGCATGTGCGCGCTCTCGTCGAGCTGCTCCAGCTCGAGGAACATCGTGTCCAGCATGCTGAGCTGCTCACCCATGACGCCTTGCCTCCCCCGGCGTAGCTCTCAGCAGGACGTTATCTCATAGCGAGAGATCCGAAACCGGCCTGCCGAGCGGGTCCGACGGCTGTCCGTGGTCCGGTCGGTCATAGGTCGCTCGGCGCCGCCCCGCAGCTGTCCGGGCGCGTAGTTGAGTGCGATCACGTCCGGGTTCTGTACCGATGGCAGCGTTGCCGGGGTGGCCTACGGTCCGCAGCAAAGGCGGTGGCCGGCGGCGGAGCCCGCGGCTCGCGAGTCCCTGCAGAGCGGCTTCCGCGAAGGTGTGTGACGGGACCCACGTCCCGCAAAGGAGGCAAATCCCATGCCAGAGACCAAGGCACAGCGCAGCGCGGCGGCACGCAAAGGTGCGGCCACTCGCAAGCGTCACGCCGCGGAGGCTGCAGAGCCCCCGCAGGGGAGCGCAGTCGAGCGCACCGCGGAGCTCTCCGAAGAGGTGCTCAAGTCACTCGAGGCGGGGCAGCGGGCGGCGATCGAGGCGGTGACCAAGTTCGTCGACACCGTCGACCAGACGCTCCCGGCGCTCGGCGAGCGTCCGTCCAGGCGGCAGGAGATCGTCGACGCCGCCATGGAGATGGCCGACGGGCTGGTCCACACGCAGTACGACTTCCTTCGCAAGGTCGTGAAGAGCGCCGGAACGACGCTGAGCAGGGCGGAGGACGGGAAGTAGGGCCGTTTCGGGCGCGGCCGGCGTCGCCGAGCCATCATGAAGATCGCGCCGCCGTCCTGGCCGAGTTCGGCACCATCGGCCGCACACTGGTCGAGCATCCCGCCGGCGCCGCGGCCGCTCGAGGTCCACCAGAAGCGACTGCGGATCTGCGCCAAACGGGATGTAGATCGTGTTCGGGCGAAAGACGAACGAGTCACTGTCGGAGACAAGCGTCAGGTCGACCTGATCGCGCATCCGCATGCGCGTCAGGAACACGCTCTCCAGAGCGGCGAAACCTCCACCGAGAACTACGACGCGCGGTCGCGTGGTGCACTCGGGTGCTCCTTGGCTCGGTAGCGGGGATAGCAGGTGCCTCGTGGTGTGCTCCGGTGCCCCTTGAGGTTTCCAAACCGTTTCCAAGACGGTGAGGTGTCGCCCCACGCGTGCGCATGCACCAGCTCCAGCTTCGCCTCGCCTTGCGGGTCAATGAAGTAGCCAGCCGACGCCTTCACTCTCGGCGGAAGTGCGCCAGAGCGGGGCGCGCCGGCGCATTTTGGCGCTACCGTCGCCGCGTGATCGGCGGATCGGTGGCTCCCGGATTCGGAGAGGTGCGGCGTGAGTTCGCGCGCAACTTCACCGAGCGGCGCGAGCTTGGCGCCGCGTGCGCCGCCTACGTCGGGGGCGAGAAGGTGGTGGACCTGTGGGGCGGCGTGCGCGACGCGCGCAACGGCTCTCCCTGGGAGGAGCACACGCTCGTGCTGGTCTACTCGACCTCCAAGGGGCTCTCCGCGATGACTCTCGCCCTGGCCCACTCGCGGGGCTGGCTCGACTACGACGAGCGGGTCACCACCTACTGGCCGGAGTTCGGTCAGGCGGGCAAGGAGGAGGTCACGCTGCGGCAGTTGCTGGGCCACGAGGCCGGCCTGCCTGTGATCGACGCCCCACTCGACCCAGGCGTGCTCACGGACTTCGATCGGCTGGCCACGATCATCGCCCGGCAGCGGCCGGTCTGGCGCCCCGGCGCCCGCCACGGATATCACGGGGTCAGCCTCGGCTGGTACGAGGGGGAGCTGATCCGGCGAGTTGATCCGGAGGGGCGCACGCTGGGGCGCTTCTTCGCCGAGGAGATCGCGGCGCCCCTCGGGCTCGACATCCATTTCGGCGTGCCCGACGAGGTGGGCCCCGAGCGGATCGCCCGCATAGAGCGCATCTCACCGCTGAAGGCCCTGCCGCAGCTTCGCCACCTGCCGCCGGCGATGGCGCTCGCGATGCTCAACCCGCGCTCGCTGAGCTTCCGGGCCTTCGCCAACCCGCGCCTGCGCTCGCCGGCCGACCTCGACGTCAGCGAGTACCGGCGGATCGAGTTCCCGGCGGGCGGGGCCGTCGGCGGCGCGCGTGACATCGCGCGCGCCTACGCCGCGTTCTCGGCGCCCCGGGCGGAGCTCGGCCTGGCGCCCGCGACGCTGGACGAGCTGGTGCGTCCCCCCTCGCCGCCGGAGCGCGGCTGGTACGACGAGGTGCTGAAGGTGGACACCGCCTTTTCGCTCGGCTTCGTGAGGCCCCACGACGCCTTCCTCTTCGGGTCGAGCGAGCGCGCCTTCGGCCACCCCGGCGCGGGCGGCTCGTTCGCCTTTGCCGACCGCGACCGCGACGTGTCCTTCGCGTACGTGATGAACAGGCTCGGCTTCCACCTGAACAACGACCCGCGCGAGAAGGCGCTGCGAGACGCCCTCTACCGCTGTCTCTGATCCGCGCCGGACCCGCGGTGAGATCCGTAGCTTCCCGGGATGGCGGGAGGTCCCGGGTGGCGTAGGTTGCACTTGAGGAGCCAACATGGCCGACCACCTGACGCCACTGGACGCAGCGTTCCTGGAGCTCGAGGACGGTGACCAGTCCTCGCACATGCACGTTGGCTGGACGCTCGTGTTCGACCCGCCTCCCGGTGGTGCACCCGGCGTCGAGCAGCTCGTTCGCCTCCTCGAGGAGCGCCTCGAGCTTCTTCCCCACTTCCGACGGCGGCTCTCGTCGCCGCGCGTGGGCCGCGTCTCCTGGCCCGAGTGGGTCGAGGATCCCGCCTTCGACGTGGCGAACCAGGTGCGACCCGCGAGCCTGCCGGCGCCGGGCGGCGACACCGAGTTACTCGACTGGCTCGGCGACTTCTACTCGCACCGGCTCGACCGAGCCCACCCGCTGTGGGAGATCACTCTGCTCGACGGGCTCGAGGGGGGCCGCTGGGCACTTGCCTGCAAGGTGCATCACTGCCTGGTGGACGGGGTCAGCGGCGCGCTCGTAACCAGCGTGCTGCTCGACGCCGAGCGCGAGCCGCCGGCCGGCTCCCTGGGGCTGCTCGAGACGCTTCCGCCCGCGCCGGAGGGCGATCCGGGCGGGTCGCCGCTGGCGCTGCTGGCGCGCGGCGCGCGGGCGGGCATGGACGTGGCGCTTCACCCGCGCCGTCTCGCGGGGATGCTCGAGCGCTCGCGCGCGCTCGCCGACTTCGTCGTCCACGACGAGCTCGTGGCCGCGCCGCCCTCGAGCCTCAACGTCGACGTCGGGGCCACTCGGCGGATGGCCGCGCTCACCGTCCCGCTGGCCAATCTCAAAGTGGTCAAGAACTCGCTCGGCGGCACCGTCAACGACGTGGTGCTGGCCGCGTGCGCAGGCGGGCTGCGCGCACTCCTGGCCAGCCGCGGCGAGCCGCTGCCGGCGGCGGGCATCCGGGCGCAGGTCCCGGTCAGCGTGCGCGATGCGAGCGAGCTGCTGGCGCTCGGCAACCGCGTCAGCTCGCTGTTCGTGGATTTGCCCGTGGACGCGCGCACGCCGCTCTCGCGCTACCGCAGGACGGTGAGCGCGACCAAGCTGCTCAAGGCCGGCCGCCGCCGCGCCGGCGCCGACACGATGGTCGACCTCGCGGGGCTGTCGCCGCCGGTGCTGCACGCGCTCCTGGCCCGGCTCTCGTTCGCGCCCCGGCTCTTCAACGTCACGATCACCAACGTGCCCGGCGCGCAGACGCCGCTGTACGCCTTCGGCGCGCGCATGCAGAGGGCGATCCCGCTCGTCCCGATCTTCGCTCGCCATTCCGTGGGGATCGCCGCGGTGAGCTACAACGGCGAGCTGACCTTCGGGCTGAACGCCGACCGAGCCACCATGCCGGACCTCGACGAGCTCGAGCGTGGCATCGACGAGGCGCTGTCCGAGCTGGTCGAGCTCGCGCAGCGCCCGGGCCGGCGGCGCGCGCCGGCGCACGCGTAGCCGGGGCGATGCACCGGTGACCACCACGACCACCGCACGTGCGTGGGCACTGGACATCGAGCGGGTCGACCGCGCCGTCGAGGAGGCGATCCGCGCCGGCGAGCCAGGGGGGCTCCGGGTGCTCGGCTACGGCGAGGTCACGCTGGTGTTCGGCTGGCCCCGCGAGCGGCCCGAGTTCGCCGTCAAGCGGCTGCCGCCCTTCCGCGACCGCGCGCAGCTCGCCCGCTACGGCGATCTGCTCGAGCGCTATACGGCGGCGCTCCGCGCTCGCGGCGTCCGGGTGGTGCCCACGGAGCTGCGCGCCGCAGAACCGACCGGCGGCAGCCCGCGCGCCTATCTGGTCCAGCCGCTCGTGCCGCGCGAACGTCAGCTCAACGTGCTGTTGCGGGAGGCCGCGCCGGAGAGGGGGGCCGCGCTACTGGACACGCTGGTCGAGCAGGTCGCGGTGGTCGTCGATCGTGAGCTGGGGCTCGACGCGCAGGCATCGAACTGGGCCGTGGAGGACAGCGGGCTCGCCTGCTTCGACCTCTCGACACCGCTGATGCGCTCGCCCGACGGCAGCCACGGGCTCGACCTGGAGCTCTTCCTGTCGATCTACCCCTGGGCGCTCCGTGCCGTGCTGGTGCCGGTGGCGCACGGAGTCATGGCCCAGTACCACGACGCCCGCACCGTGCTCGTCGACGTGGCCTCGAATCTCGTCAAGGAGCGCCTCGACCGCTGGCTGCCGACCTTCCTCAGGGCCACGGGCGCCCGCGTGTCGCCGCCGATCGAGGAGGGTGAGGTGCGTCGCTACTTCGCCCGCGACAAGAAGCTCTGGCTGCTGATGCAGCGGTTGCGCCGCGCCGACCGCGCCTGGCAGCGACGGGTGCGGCACCGGCCGTACCCGTTCCTGCTGCCGCCCCCCTACCGCTACGGACCCCCCGAGCTACCCGAGAGCGAGGCCGAATGACCAGCGCCCACGACCATCCGACAACCGGCGTCGAGGCCTTCGCGCTGATCGCGCGCCACCTCTCGCCGCACAAGGCCGAGGCCTTCCGCGAGCTCGGCATCGACCTCGTCCAGCACCGGCGAGAGGGCGTGCGGGTCTGGGGGCTCGACGGCCGCGAGTACATCAACTGCCGCAGCTCCGGAGGGGTGTTCAATTTCGGTCACCACCCCAGCTTCGCGGTCGAGGCGCTGACGACGGCCGTGCGCGAGCACGACATGGGCGACTGGCTGCTGCCCTCGCTGCGACGCGCCGAAGGCGCCGCCGCGCTTGCCCGCCTGCTGCCCGAGCCGCTGCGCTTCACGTTCTTCACGGCCTCGGGCGCCGAGGCCGTCGAGGTGGCCTGCAAGCTTGCCCGCTCGGTCACCGGCAGGACCGAGCTCGTCTGCGCCGAGCACGGCTACCACGGCCATGTGGGCTTCTCGCTCGCGATGGACGATCCGCACGCTCTCGGACCGCTACCGCCCGCTCACGCCCGGCATCGTACGCGTGCCCTTCGGCGATGCGGCGGCGCTCGAGCAGGCGATCGGCGCCGGTACGGCGGCGGTGATCATGGAGACCATCCCCGCCACCGGTGGCTACCTCGTGCCGCCCGAGCGCTACTTCGAGGGCATGCGCCGGCTCTGCGACGCGCACGGGGCGCTGCTGATACTCGACGAGGTGCAGGCCGGACTCGGTCGCACCGGTCGCCTCTGGGCGTTCGAGCACTTCGGCGTGACACCCGACCTGCTCGTGACCGGCAAGGGCACGAGCGCCGGCGTGTACCCGATCGCGGGCTGCTGCTTCGGCGATCGCGTCGAAGCTCACTTCGCCGAGGATCCCTTCTTCCACCCGTCGAGCTACGCCGGCTCGGAGCTCGGCGCGCGCGTGATCGAGGCCGTGGTCGAGCGCTACCAGGACCCAGGGCTGCTGCCGCACGTCAACGAGATGGGCGCACGGCTTCGGACCGGCTTGGAGGCGCTCGTGGAGCGCCATCCCGACCGGCTCGTGGAGGTGCGCGGACTCGGCCTGATGCTCGCGCTCGAGACGCGCTCGGACGCGCTCGGGTTCGAGCTCACCAAGGAGTGCTTCCGGCACGGCCTGCTCGCCATCTTCGCCTTCAACCGCCAGTCGGCGCTGCAGGTGATGCCGCCGCTCACGATCGAGCCGGAGGAGATCGACGAAGTGCTCCAGCGCCTCGGTGCGGCCGTCGCGGCGCTGCCGCCGCAAGAGGACCGGGAGACGCTCGGAGAGTCGCGCTCCGCCGCCGGCAGTCGATGACGCACCGGCGACTCGAACGCCTCGCTCCGCTCGTCGTGAGGGCTCTCGGGAGACTGCCCGCCTCGCTGCAGTTGCTGCTTGCCGGGGGCCGGCCGGTGCGGCTCGACGGACAGCTGCTCGAGCCCGAGGTGCAGCTCCTGCTGCGGCTGGTGAGCCTCCTGGAGGAGAAGCCCTTCGAGACGCTGCCGGTGACCGAGGCGCGGGAATCGCTTCGGGCGGAGGCCGCGCTGGTCGCGCCGCGTGTCCCGCTGCCGATGTCGCGCGTAGAAGAGCTCGTTGTGAGGGGGCCGGCTGGCCCGCTGCGGGCGCGGCTCTACGTCCCGCCCGGGACGCGCGGCCTCTCGCCGCTGCTCGTCTACTTCCATGGCGGTGGCTTCGTCTGTGGCGACCTCGACACCCATGATGCGCCCTGCCGCTTCCTGGCCCGCCAGGCGGCGCTGCGGGTGCTCTCCTTGGACTACCGGCGAGCGCCCGAGCACCCGTTTCCGGCGCCAGTCGAGGATGGGCTGGCCGCGTTGCGCTTCGCCTTCGAGGAGGCGGAGCGCCTCGGCGCCGACCCGACGGCGATCGCCGTTGGCGGCGACAGTGCGGGTGGAAACCTCGCGGCAGTCGTCGCGCAGATCGCACGCGATGAGGGGCCGCCGCCGGCCCTCCAACTGCTGATCTACCCGGTCACGGACTGGTCGCGACAAGCTGGCTCCTACCGCCAGTTCGGGGACGGCTTCTTCCTGACCCAGGCGCAGATGACCTGGTATCGGGCCCACTACCTCGGTGGCGACGCCGAGGCGGCTCGCGACCCGCGCGCGTCTCCGCTGCTCGCAGACGACCTCGGCGGCGTGGCTGCCGCCCACGTCGTCGTAGCAGGGTTCGATCCGCTGCGCGACGAGGGAATCGCATACGCCAGACGCCTCGAGGAGGCCGGCGTTGAGGTCACTTTGCGCCCCTTCTGGGGCCTCGTGCACGGCTTCGTCAACGCCACGGCTGTGAGCCGCAGTTCGGCGCACGCGCTCGGCGAGGTGGCGCAGGCCCTGCGGGAGGCGCTGGCCGGCGCGCAGGCGCCGACGTGGATCAGGTCGCCATCCTCTTGACGGCAGTGAGTGCGATCGCGACCGGGTTCTGTGCCGATGGCGCCGCAAGCGTCACGCCGCGGAGGTCGCAGAGGCCCCGCGGTCGAGCGCACCGCGGAGCTCTCCGATGAGGTGCTCAAGTCACTCGAGGCGGGGCAGCGGGCCGCAATCGAGGCGGTGACCAAGTTCGTCGACACCGTCGACCAGACGCTCCCGGCGCTCGGCGAGCGCCCGTCCAGGCGACAGGAGATCGTCGACGCCGCCATGGAGATGGCCGACGGTCTGGTCCACACACAGTACGACTTCATTCGCAAGGTCGTGAAGAGCGCCGGGACGACGCTGAGCAGAGCGGATGGGACGGGAAGTAGGGCCGTTGCCGGGCGCCGATCTTCATGATGTCGCCTGCCTACCGCGCCGCAGGAGGGCCTCGATGCGCTCTTCGGTGAGGTCGGCCGGGTGCGTCGATGCGATGAAGTCGGTCAGCACCTGGACGAAATGCTCCGGATCGTCGTTGAACGGGAAGTGACCGGCACCCGGGAAGACCTCCAGCCGGCTGTGCGGCATCAGCTCGTGCGCGCGGCGGCCGTGGTCGGCCGGAATGATTGGATCCTTCGCGCCCCAGATGAGCATGGTCGGCACGTCCTCGGAGAGGTAGAGACGGTCGCGAGCATCGACCCGCTGGCCCCTCGGGTCGATGACCGAGCGTGCGGTGTGGACGAACGCGCGCCGCGCACCGGCGTCGCCCAGCGAGTCCAGGCCTTCGGCCAAGCCGCGCACGTCGGCGCTCGCCTTCAGGCCGAGACGGCCGAGGACCCGCCCGGCCGCGCGCCCGAGGGTACGCGTGACCGGGCCGAACAGGAGGGGCAGAACGAACTCGGCGCCCGGCAGCGTCGCCGCGCGGAGGGCCAGGCTGACCTCCTCGCCCAGGCCGCCGCTGTCCACGAGCACCAACCGCTCCAGGCGATCGGGGAACTGGTAGGCGAACTGCATTGCGATGCCCCCGCCCAGGGAATGCCCGACGACGGTCGCCTTGGAGACGCCGAGGACGGCGAGGAGGTCGCGCACTCCGCTGGCGTAGGCGCCGAGCGAGTAGTCGCCGCGCGGCTTGCCCGAGCGGCCGTGCCCGAGAAGGTCGGGTGCGACGACCGTATGCCGCTCGGCCAGCCCATGCATCACCGAACGCCAGGTACGTGAACTGGACGTGATCCCGTGGAGGAGCAACACCGCCGGGCCGTCTCCCAGCCGGTGGTAGGCGACGCGCTGTCCGTGCAGCTCGACCTCAGGCACGGCGCCGGACGCTACTAAGCGTGGGATGGGCTGGACGCCAGACCGGAAGGTGCCGGCCCGGACCCCGTCGGCGTGACACCCTGCAGGCGGCAGATGCTCGACCGGGACGTGATGCTGCATCCTGCGACGACGACCTTCGCACGGCGTCAGCAATGGCTACGGCGCCGGTCGCAGTTCCGCGAACGAGCGCTCGATGCCCTCCGCGAGCACCGCGACGTCGGGCGCGGACATGCGGTCCGCGTTGAGGCCGAAGACCATCTGCCCGGCGTAGGTGACGGCGGCGATGCCGATCGTGTGGCCGGCGAACAGCGGCACGAGCGGCAGGACCTCGACGAGTGGGGCGCCGAACGCGTATAGCCGCTCCTGCGGGCCGGGGACGTTCGTGATCGTCAGGTTGAACATCCGCGTGCCGCCGAACATCGATCGGGCGATCAGGTTGCCCGCGAGCGGCGGCCCCATGTCGGCGAGGTCGACGATTGTCTTGCCGCCGGCCCTCTGCGAGCCGGCTTTGAGCTCCTGCGCGCGCTCCTGGACGCGGCGGTAGCGCGCGAGCGGGTCGGCCTCGGTCAGCGGCAGCTCGACGAACAGCGAGGTCAGCTCGTTGCCGAGCGAGTGCTCGCGGTCCTGCGCTCGGATGTTCACCGGCACCTGCGCCCGCAGGCCCTCGGGCAGCGCATCGCCGCGTGCGAGCAGCAGGTGCCGCAGCCCGCCCGCGCAGATCGCGAGCACGACGTCGTTGACCGTGCCGCCGAGGTGCGACTTCACCGCCTTGACGTCGGCGAGGTCCAGTCGCACGGTGGCGAACTGCCGCGTGCCGCTCATGGGCCCGTTCAGGCTCGTATGCGGCGCCCCGATCACCTCGTCGCGCACGACGAGCTCGACGGCGGCGCGCGCGCGGTCGAAGGACTCGCGCGGGTGGGCCGCAGCGCCGAGGCCGGCCCGAGCGCCGCGCAGGACGAGGCCAGGCGAGAGCCAGAACCGGCCATGGGCGTGTTCGCCGTCCTGCCCGTCACTTGCGGCCAGCGGCTGCGCGGGCGGCGGCGGAGCGTCCGGGGAGGCGTCGAGCAGCAGATGCCCGATGTCGAGCGATCCGACGCCGTCGACGAGGCAATGGTGCGTCTTGCTCACCAGCGCCCAGCGCCCGCCCTCCAGCCCGTCGAGCAGCGTCATCTCCCAGAGCGGCCGGTGGCGGTCCAGGCGATGCGACCAGAACTCCCCGAGCCATTCGTACAGCTCGGCCTCGCCTCCCGGTGCCGGCAGCGCGGCGTGGTGCAGTGGGCGTCGAGGTCGAACGATTCCGCCGGTTCCCAGGTCAGCCACGTCAGGGGTCCGGCATGGGGGCCGGAGAGCTGCTGCGAAAACCGCGGCAGGGCCCCGACCCGTGCGCGCATGTGGTCGCGCAGCTCGGTGATGTCCGGGGTTCCGTCGCTGGGCAGCGGATCGAAGACGAGCGCCGCGCCGATGTGCATGTGCGCGCTCTCGTCGAGCTGCTCCAGCTCGAGGAACATCGTGTCCAGCATGCTGAGCTGCTCACCCATGGCTTCTTGCATCCTCCCGCGTCCCGATTCCGGACTCCCCGGACTACCCGGCCCCGGCAGCGACCAACCGGTTCCGCCGGTGGGCCTCGATGAAGCGGCCGTTGGCCAGGGCCGCGCAGATCGCGAGCTCGCCGGCGACGAGGGTCGCCCCCACGATCTCGGCGAACTTCCGGGCCGTGCCTTCGCCGTCGCAGCCGAGCAGGGCCAGGCACTCGCGCTGCGTCGGGAGGCTGCTCCCACCGCCGACCGTGCCGACCACGAGGCTCGGCAGCCGGGCTGCGACGTAGAGGTCGTCCGCGCCGACGAGCTCGAAGTCCAGGAAGCCGATGCTCGCGTTGACGATCTGCGCGACGTCCTGTCCGCAGGCGATGTAGATGGCGGCCAGGCCGTTTGCGAAGTGGGCGTTCGCGCCGAGTGCGCCAGCCTGCATAGTTCCGAGTCGACCAGAGGCCGCGAACTCGACCAGATCGGCCGGCGATACGCCGAGGTGCGTTTCGACGACGTTCGCCGGCAGGGTCAGGTCGATCGCCACTTCCTTGCCATAGGGCCGGAACAAGTTGATGGCGGCGGGCTTCTTGTCGCTCGAGTAGTTGCAGCGGAGGTACCACCGCTCGCACGGCACCGCCTCCGCGACCTGACGGCAGATCCGGTCGACCGCGAGATTGACCATGTTGAGGCCCATTGCATCGCCCGTGCCGAACACGAACTGAGCGAACACGCGCCGGCCGAACACATGCGGGCGGATCTCGACCAGACGGCCGTGGGCGGTGGTCTCGGCGGCCAGCGCCTGAAGCTCGGGCAGGTGTTCATCGAGCCAGCTCGCGAGGGCGAGCGCGTCCCGCGTCGTCGCCACCACGAAGCAGGGGGTGATGTCGAGCTCGTCCGCCAGCACGTACGCGTTGGCGCCGCCCGCCTCGGTGATTGCGCGCATGCCGTACTGGTAGGTCGTGACGAGGGTCCCCTCGGTGGTCGCGAAGGGCACGAAGAACAGACCGTCGGCGTGCTGTCCCTTGACGCGGATGGGTCCGCCTATGCCGAGCGGGACATGCGTCGCGCCCACGAGGTTCTCGATGCTCCCGCGGGTCTCTTCGGGCGCGAACGCCATCTCCGCGGTCGCATCGAGGGCATGCCCGGTGTTGTGCGCGAGCCAGGCCCGTCGCATCGCCGGATTGGCTCCGAGGATCTGGGGCATGAAGCATCGTCTCCCGGTTGAACGCTTGGCAGCCAACGACACCACCAAGGGCCCCGGTGCGCCAGCGGGGAAACCACGCATCGGGGAGCGGACTTGCCGCAACACGGGGATCGGAGGCGCCCGAAAGCCGGCGGTCACTGGGCCAGGCCGGCCGGCGGGGATGGTGAACGTGCAGCCCTCGCCGGGGCGCAGTTCCCGCACCTCTTCGCCGACGCCAACCTTGATGGGCAGGTCGTAGCCACCAGCCAGAGCGACGACCGTGAGCTCGCTGCCCTCGAGTGTCACCCTGAGCGGCGTGCCGCGGAGCTGCAACGGGAACGACAACCCGTCGAGCCGCTCGGCCAGTCTCGGGCTGAAGTAGAGCACCCCGTCGCGGATCTCCGCGCCGAGGTAGATCCGCTGGACCAGGTCCAGCGTGCCGGCCATCACCCCCATGTGGATGCCCTCCGAGGTCGTGCCACCCTGGATGTCGCCGATGTCGCTCTCGAGGGCGACCAGGAACCGCTTCCACGAGCTCTCGGGATCGATGCCTGCCAGGACGCCGGCGTGGACGATCAAGCTCAACGTCGACCCGTGGGAGGTCCGCTGGTCGTAGTACTCGATCGTCTTGCGGGCGGTGTCGGGCGAGAACTCGTAGCCGAGCTGCTCGAAGAGCTGCCGCAGCTCGGCGTCGGGGAACAGGAAGAACAGCATCACCGTGTCGGCTTGCTTGGCCAGCTTGTAGCGGTCTGGGCTGTCTCCCTCCGCCCGCAGGATCCGATCGAGCCGCTGGATGTCGCCGTGCTTTGCACGGTAGGCCTCCCAGTCGAGCTCCTCCAGGTCCCCGTAGCCCTCGAACTGGCTGATGATGCCGTCGCCGTGGAAGGGCACGAACATCTTGCGGCTGATCTCCTGCCACCGGCCGATCTCCTCGTCGGTGAGACCGATCCGGGCCCGCAGGGCGTCGCGGCGGCTGGCCGGGAGGAGCTCCAGCACCTTCTGCGCGATCTGGCAGATCCAGGCCGCCATCACGTTCGTGTAGGCGTTGTTGCGCAGGCCTCCCTCGGCGGCGCCCGGGTACCGCTCGTGGAACTCGTCCGGGCCCATGACGCCGTGGATCTCCCACCGATCGCGGTGAGGGTTGAAGTGGGCGATGGACGCCCAGAAGCGCGCGATCTCCAGCATCATCTCGGCCCCGCAGTCGCGCAAGAAGTCGAGGTCGTGCGTCGCCTGGTGGAAATGCCATACGTTGTAGAAGATCGCCGCGCTGACGTGCCGCTGGTTGCGGCTGAGATCCGGGTCCCACCGCCCCGAGAGCGGGTTGAGGTGGACGACCTGGGTTTCCTCCCGCCCGTCGCTGCCGCTCTGCCAGGGGTACATCGCCCCCTGGTAGCCGCACGCGCGGGCCGCCGCGCGGGCCTCGCCGATCCGCCGGAAGCGATACAGGATCAGCGCCCGCGTTATCAGGGGCAGCCGGAGGTTGAGGAAGGGATAGACGAAGAGCTCGTCCCAGAAGACGTGCCCGCGGTATGCCTCGCCGTTGAGGCCGCGAGCCGGGACGCCGGCGTCGTGGTGGGGGGTGAGCCGCGAGCAGACCTGGAGGAGATGCGAGGTATGGAAGCGCAGCAGGAACTGGACGCGCTCCTCGCGCGGAAGCTGCGGGTCGCAGACCTCCCAGAGCTCGTCCCACGCCCGGGCTTGGCCGGCGAGGGCGCTGTCGAAGGCGGGATAGCGGGTGGCGCTCTTGGCCGCGGCCTCCAGCGGCTCGCTGATGCCGCGGTCGTACGAGCTGTAGAACGCCGCGATCTTCTCGACCCGTACGGGCGCGCCCTCGTCCACCTCGAACGCCAGCACCTGCTGTATGTAGTCCTCGCTCTGGTAGGTGCTGCGAGCGACCTCGACCTCCTCGCCGCCGCGATAGACGCGCGTGCGGGCGGCCTCGGCGACTTCAATCCTCGACTGACGGGTTCGCGCCTTCAGCGCGATCACGTCGGTGCCGTGGATCCGGGGTCCCTGCGGATCGAGGTGACGGCCCTCGAGCTGCCGGTAGCGGGCGACGCCTTGGTTCACGACCCGCCCGTCGAGCGCCGACACGACCTCGACCGCCCCCGACCAGTTCTCCGGCGTCAGGTCCCAGGCGAGTGCCGCCTGGTGCATGCGGTGCATGCTCACGAAGCGGCGGCTCCTCAATCTGGTCTCCCGGCCCGCTCGATCCCGAAAGCGCAGCTCGCGCATGACCAGCGCGTTGCGGAAGTCGTACTCGTGCCGGTAGGAGAGGAGCTCGACGTTGCCGAGCCGACAGGGCTCGTCTCCCTCGATGCGGAGCTTGAGCACGAGCCAATTCGGAAGGTTGACCAGATCCTCGTTGGGCACCGGATGGACGCCCATGACGGTCGTCCTTCTGTTGTAGATGCCGTGCGCGTAGGTGCCCGGGTAGTGCGTCTCGTCCGCGTCCTCCCACTCCGCGCAGCCCCGCGTGCAGAAGTAGCCGTTGCCCGTCGAGGTCAGGGCTTCCCGCAGCCCCTCTTCGGCGGGATCGAAACCGTCGTAGACGAGCAGGAAGTCGTTCATCCGGCTCCCGTGCTCGAGCAGTCCTAGGTCCGACGGCCGTGCGTCCAGCATCGGCTGGCCACCGCATAGTGCTCGCGCCATCGCCATCGCGTGCGCTGCCTCCCACCTCGACGACAAGCCGCGGGTCGAAGGCGGCGACCGGCTCGTGCGGGTAGCCGCGCGGGTTGCTGATCACGCGCGTTCCGTCGACCTCGAGGTCGGCCACGCGGTGCGTATGGCCGTGGATCCAGAGCGCGACGCGGTCGCCGTCCATCAGCGCGGTCAGGTCGCTGGCGAAGGCGCCGAGCAGCGCCCGGTGCACCGGCGAGGGCGGCCGGACGCGCACGAGTGGGGCGTGATGGGTGATCACGACGGTCGGCCCGTCGAAGGGGACCGCGAGCCGTTCGGCGAGCCAGCGGCGGCTCGACTCGTGCAGCGCGCGCGTGTCGTCGGGCCGGAGCCTGCGCCCCTCCTCGCTCCAGGTGATGACCTCGTAGTCGTTGAGCAGGCGGGCGCAGACCGACATGGAACGCTCCCGCTCCGCTGCGCCGGCGGCCAGGAAGTCGCTCCACAGGGTGCAGCCGAGAAAGCGCACGCCGTCGAGCACCAGCTCGTCGTTCTCGAGCACGTGCACCGTGCTGTCCACCACCGCCGCGCGCAGCTCGCCGGTCAGCGCCGGAAGCGCGTGGCGGTAGTACTCGTGGTTGCCGGCCACGAAGAGCACGGGCCGGCCGTCCGACCACCGGCGCGCCAGCCGCACGCCCGCCGTCCCCAGGCCGATGTCGCCCGCGAGCACGACGGCATCGGCGTCGACCATCGGGAGCTCGAAGGCGCCGAACTCGACGTGGAGGTCGCTGATGACGTGCAGGCGCACGAGCCCTGGCGCGCTACCCGCTCGAGGCCGTAGCGCTCCACGGCTCCCAGGGTCAGCTCGGCTCGAGTCGACTTGCGCTCTGAGGAGAGGAGTCGGGAGGTGCGCCGGCCTTGACGTGGATATTCTGGCTTCACGCTTGAGTCGATCCGGATCTTCGGTGCGCCGAGGCGCCGCGAGGGGAGGCGCGCGTGAGTCACGTCGTCTTTCCAATCCTCTGGGGGATCGGGCTGCTGGTGTTTGCGGGGATCATGGCCGTCAGGACGCGGCTGTTGTTGGCCGCACGTCCGGCGGCGCGCCTGGATCGGATCCCGGAGCGGATCAGGCGGACGGTCGTCTATGGGCTTGGCCAGAAGAAGTTCCTGGTCGGCGAGCAGCCATCGGGGATCATGCACGCACTGGTCTTCTGGGGCTTCGTCGTTCTGATGCTCCAGGTGATCATGTTGTTCGGTCGGGCGTTCGACGCGGACTGGTCCCTTCCCGGGTTTGGGGCAGACGAGCCGCTCGGCCCGCCGTTCTTCGTCGCCCGCGATCTGCTCGAGGCGATCGTGATCGTCGGCGTCGTCTACATGCTCTATCGGCGAGTGGTCCTCCAGACCCCGCGGCTGTTCGGGATCGGCCGCGCCGAGCAGCGCTATCGCGACGCTGCTCATTGGGAGGGCGTCTTGATACTCGTCTTCATCCTGTTGATCATGGTTGGCGGGCTGCTGTACGACGCCGGCCGCCTGGTCGCGGACGACATCCACGGCAACGAGCGCGACTTCGCGCCGCTGGCCGCGCTGGTGGCCACGGCGCTGGGTGGCCTCAGTCGCTCCACGGCGAGCACCGTCAGCGAGGTCGGGTGGTGGCTGCACTGCGTCACGGTCCTGGTGTTCCTGTGCGTGCTGCCGCTCTCCAAGCACTTCCACATCATCACCGCGATCCCGAATGTGTTCTTCGGCAAGCTCCCGCCGCGTGGCGCCGAGCGGCCGCTGGCGATCACTCACGTGCCGCCCGCTCCGATGGCCGCGCTGGACGGTCCGCCCGAGGGCTTGGTCGGGGTCGCCTCTTTGGCCGACGTCAGCTGGAAGCAGGTGCTCGACGCCTTCTCGTGCACCGAGTGCGGCCGCTGTACGGATGTCTGCCCCGCAACCGCCATCGGCACGCCGCTGGCGCCGCGGCAGGTGATCCTCGACATCCGCGATCGCCTGTACCAGCACCCCGAGGAGCAGCGGAATGGCAGCGGTTCCTCCGAGCCGCTCGATCTCGGATGAGGCCCTGTGGGCGTGCACCACCTGCATGGCCTGCGTCGAGGCATGCCCGGTGGGGATCGAGCACGTGCCGACGATCGTCGACATGCGCCGCAGCCTGGTCGACCAGGGCGAGCTGGATCCGCTCCTTCAGCAGACGCTCCAGAACTTCGGCACGCAGGGCAACTCCTACGGGAAGTCAGCCCGCATGCGCGCCCGCTGGGCCAAGGGCCTCGAGTTCAAGATCCCGGACGCGCGCAAGGAGCCCGTGGAGTACGTGTGGTTCGTGGGTGACTTCGCCTCTTTCGACGAGCGCGTGCAGCTTGCTTCACAGAGCGTGGCGCGGATCCTGCACGACGCCGGCGTGTCGTTCGGGTTGCTGTACGAGGGTGAGCGCAACTCGGGCAACGACGTGCGAAGGATCGGCGAGGAGGGCCTGTTCGAGATGCTGGTCGAGCAGAACATGGACGCGCTCGCCGACGCGCAGTTCGAGGCGATCTTCACGACCGACCCGCACTCGCTGAATGCCCTGCGCAACGAGTATCCCCAGTTCGGGCTCGACAAGCCGGTCTATCACTACACAGAGCTGCTCGCCGACCTTGTGGCGCAGGGCTCGATCTCGCTGCGCACCCCGCTCTCCGGCACGCGCGTCACCTACCACGACCCCTGCTATCTGGCGCGCTACAACCGGATCACCGAGGCGCCACGAAAGCTGATCGAGGCGACCGGCGCCGAGCTCGTGGAGATGCCGCGCAACGGGACGAACACGTTCTGCTGCGGCGCCGGCGGCGGCCGGATCTGGATGATGGACGACGCGGAGATCGAGGAACGGCCAAGCGAGCAGCGAATCCGCGAAGCGCAGACGCTGGGCGACCTCGACTACTTCCTCGTCAGCTGCCCGAAGGACCTGGCGATGTATTCAGATGCGGCCAAGGTGGTCGGTGCCGACCTCGAGGTCGCGGAGCTGACCGCGCTGATCGAGCGGGCGCTCGCCCAGGCCGAGCCTGCTGGCTTCACTCGCCGATGAGGCTCGTCAGCTCGTCCGCGACGTCGAAGAGATCGGCGACCACCCCGTAGTGGGCGATGTGGAAGATCGCCGCCGCGGGATCCGTGTTGACGGCAATGATCAGCTCAGCCCCTTGCATCCCCTCGACATGCTCCGGCGCGCCCGAGACTCCGAGCGACAGGTACAGCTTCGGTGCAACCCTCGCGCCCGATTTTCCGACTTGCCGCACCTTGGGTAGCCAGCCCGAATCAATGACCGGCCGCGACGCCCCCAACTCGGCGTCCAGCGCGGTGGCCAGGTCCTCCGCGATGGGGATGTTCTCGGCGCCCCCGATGCCACGGCCGACGCAGACGATCCGATCGGCCTTCGTGAGGTCGACGCCCTCGTCCGGGGGCACGACCGGCTCGACGAACGTCGTCCTCAGGCTCTCCAGCTCGGCCGGCGGCGGGAGCTGGATGCGCTCGCCGCGCCCGGCAGACCCGGGCTCTTCGTGCAGGGCCACGGTGTTGACCGCAAACACCGCCGGCAGCGGCGTGCGCACGGTGGCCTGGAGCTGCCCCCCGTAGATCCCGCTCGTCGACTGCGCCTCTCCGTCCTCCAGCGACAGCCCGACGCAGTAGCTCACGAATGGAAGGCCGGCTGCGGCTGCGGCTCCGGCCCCGAGGTCCAAGCCGGCCGTGGTGTTCTCAAGCACGACCAGGTCGGGCGTGCGCTCCCTGATCGCGGCCGCGAGCACCGCCTGATGCGCTTCCGGGAGGTAGGGCGAGAGCGACGGATGCGATACCTCGAGCACCACGTCTGCCGCGGTCAGCCCTTCCCCACCGGTCGGCTCACCGCTTGCGAGAAGGGCCACGAGGTCGCCGCCTGCCGCGTCTGCCAGCGGGCGGGCGAAAGCCAGCAGCCGGTCGTTGACCGGCGACTCAACGTAGACAAGCACGTCGCCCATCAGCCCGTCAGGACTCCCCGTTCGCGCAGCACCTCGGCAATCTGCGCGGCCGCCTTTTCGGCATCGCCCTCGAGCATCGTCGCCTGAGTCTGCGGCGTCGGCCGAGCCAGCGAGATGAGCCTCGACGCCGTGGCGGGCGCCTCGACGCTGACGTTGATCGTCTCGGCAGCTGCTTCGGTCATCGCCTGGCGGAGCCGGGCCATCGCCACATACCGAGGCGGCGAGCTTGCGGATTGCACGCCGACGACAGCGGGCAGTTGGAGGCTGAGCACGGCGAGCCGCCCACCGGCGTACTCCTGCAGGACACGCGCGGTTCCGTCGGCGAGAGTGACTTCGACGACAACGCTTGCCTGCGGCCAGCCGAGCGTCGCGGCTAGGTAGGGCGCCGTTTGGCCGAACACGTCGGTTGGCGTCTGGACGCCGGTCAGCACGAGGTCAGGCGCCAGCTGGCGGAACGCCTCCGCGAACGCGAGCGCCGACGTCCGCGAGTCGTACGCGTCGATCTCGCCCGCCTCCACGACGACCACCCGGTCGGCCCCGCGCGCATACGCCACGCGAAGCGCCTGGTCGATCCCGTCCGACCGCAGCCCCACCGCGGTGACGGTGGCACCGGTGGCCTCCTTGATCAGCACCGCCTCTTCGAGCGCGTGGTCGTCGAACTCGTTGATCACCAGGTCGACCAGCTCACGGTCGATGTCCGCGCCGCTCTCGTCGACTTCGAGCTCATCACCAGCTTGGGGCATCAGCCGTAGCGCGACCGCGATGTTCACTGAGCGAGACCTTAGTCCGAGTCCGCCCCCCGATGGATCCGTAGTTCACCCACTACGACCGTGGGTCAACGGCCGATGGATTGGGCGTCATGCGGTGGGATCCTGCGAGCGGACAGTTGAGGAGAGGAGCTGCTTCATGGCGAACGAGCTCAACGCTGAGACGTTGAATGTCGCGCTCAAGTCGATTGACGAGTTCGCGGCGCGCGAGCTTCCGGATTCGCTGCTGGTCGAGCTCGACGAGCGCGACGAGTTCCCGGAGGCGCTGGTGCGCCGGATGTCGTCCGGCGAGGAGCTGGGTATCCAGCTGCTGTTCGTGCCGTACGAGTACGGGGGCATGGGAGGCGGCGCGTTCGACGTGTATCGCGTCTGCGAGCGGATGGCGGCGATCGACCTGGGGCTCGCGACGTCGGAGCTCGCAACGTTCCTCGGCAGCGACCCGATCAGGGTCGGCGGGACGGAGGACCAGAAGCGCGAGTACATGGGCCGGGTCGCCAAGGAGGGAATCCTGTTCGCTTACGGTGCCACCGAGCCGGAGGCGGGCAGCGACCTGGGAGCGCTGAAGACGACCGCCGAGCAGGTCAGCGACAACGGGACCGTGACCGGCTATCGGATCAGCGGCGCCAAGCAGTGGATCAGCAACGGCGGCGTGGCAGACCTGTACACGATTCTGGCTCTGGCTCCCGGCGGGCCGAGCTGGTTCGTGCTCGAAGCGGGCGCCGAGGGGTTCACGCACGGCGAGCATGAGGACAAGCACGGCATCCGGCTGAGCAACACCGCGGCGCTCTTCATGGACAAGGTCTACGTCGACGCCGACCGGCTGGTCGGGGGCGTCGAGGGCCAGGGTCTCGTCCAGGCCCAGCAGGTCTTCGGCTACACGAGGCTGATGGTGGCCGCGTTCGGGCTCGGCGCGGGCTGGGCGGCGCTCGACCGCGCGATCCCGTACTCCCGCAAGCGCATCCAGGCCGGCGGACCGCTGTCCGAGAAGGAGGGCTACACCCACAAGCTGATCGTGCCCCATGCGGTCGCGCTGGAAGCGTCGAGGGCGGCGATCGAGGAGACCGCCGAGCGGCTGGATGCGGGAGAGGGCAGCCTGAACGTCGAGGGGGCGATCGCCAAGTACCTCGCAACCGAGGCCGGGGACGCAGCGGCCGACGCGGCGATCCAGGCCCACGGCGGCTACGGCTACACGCACGACT
The DNA here is from genome assembly GCA_963759625.1 of uncultured Thermoleophilaceae bacterium. Taxonomy (GTDB): domain Bacteria; phylum Actinomycetota; class Thermoleophilia; order Solirubrobacterales; family Thermoleophilaceae; genus JACVRW01. The sequence continues at coordinate 29,214 of CAVXAD010000005.1, forward strand.
ACCTGGTCGAGAAGATCAAGCGCGACGTTCGCATCACCAGGATCTACGAGGGCACCTCGGAGATCATGGAGATGACGATCGCGCGCGGGCGCTGGCAGGAGCACCTGAAATCCGGCGGCGACTACTACCACGCGAGCGCGCGTGAGCTCGAAGCGCTCCACGGCGAGCACCCGACCGTCGGCGCGGACATCGCCGCGCTCGCCCACCATTCGCTTGCGGAGCTGCTCGAGCGGTGCCGTGCCGAGAGGTTGACCCGCCACCAGCACATCCTGCTGCGGCTTGGCGCGCTGATCGCTCAGGGAGAGGGCGCGGCCGCGCTCGCAAAGCGCGCGCAGCGGGCGGCGGACAAGCAGCTGAATCCGAAGGCGTCGCGGCGCCTGCGCGCGGGCGCGCTGGCCGCCGCGAGCCGCGTGTACTCCCGCGGCGCGGCCCTGGCCATCGCGACCGAGGCCGTCCGCTGGGTGGCGGGAGCCGACGGCGAGCTCGGCGAGCTCGAGCAGCGCCTCGACCTCGCATCGATCCATCGCGCCCAGGGCGGCCTGCTCGCCGACCTTGGGACGGTCACCGAGGCGGTCTACGGGCGCATGCGACCTTGACCCAGAGGACCAGAGAAGAGAGCTGAGCCCGGAATGCCCGAGTCACGCGACAACGCCGCCGCGATCGTTGGCGTGAGCGCGATCCTGCCCGATGCTCCCGATGCCGCGACCTTCTGGAACAACGTCAAGACCGGCCGCTACGCGATCAGCGAGGTCGACCCCGAGCGCTGGGACCCGGCGCTCTACTACGACCCGGACCCCAAGGCGCCCGAGAAGACCTACTCGAAGATCGGCGGCTGGGTGCGCGACTGGGAATGGGACCCGCTCGCCTGGCGCCTTCCCGATCCCGCCGAAGGTGGCGGACGGAATGGACGACGGCCAGAAGTGGGCCGTCGCCGCCACGCGCATGGCGCTGGCCGACTACGGGTGGCCCGAGCGGGAGCTGGAGCTCGAGCGCACGGCGGTGATCCTCGGCAACGCGATGGGCGGCGAGAAGCACTACCTGACCACGCTGCGCATCACCTTCCCGGAGCTGGCGCGCGAGCTGGAGCGCGCGGAGAGCTTCGCGGCGCTGCCCGCCGACGTCCGGGCGACGGTGGCGCGCGAGCTGAAGGCGAACGTGGAGGCCCGGCTGCCGGAGATCACCGAGGACACCATGCCCGGAGAGCTGGCCAACTGCACCGCCGGCCGGGTCGCCAACCTCTTCAATCTCCACGGGCCCAACTTCACCGTGGACGCCGCGTGCGCGTCGGCGATGGCGGCGATGGACGCGGCGGTCGAGGGACTGACCGAGCGCCGCTTCGACGTGGCGATCACCGGCGGCGTGGACCGCAACATGGGCGTCTCGAGCTTCGTGAAGTTCTGCGCGATCGGCGCACTCTCGCCGACCGGCACGCGCCCCTATGCGGACGGCGCCGACGGCTTCGTGATGGGCGAGGGGGCCGGCCTGGTCGTGCTCAAGCGACTCGAGCGACGCCGAGCGTGACGGCGACCGCATCTACGCGGTCGTGCGCGGCGTCGGAGGGGCGAGCGACGGCAGGGGCAAGGGCATCGCCGCGCCCAACCCGGTCGGCCAGCGCCTCGCCGTGGAGCGCGCGTGGCGCAACGCGGGCCTGTCGCCCGCCGAGTGCACGCTCGTGGAGGGCCACGGCACGTCCACACGCGTGGGCGACGTCGTGGAGGTCGGCAGCCTCGCCGAGGCGTTCGCGGGCGCGCAGCTCGACCGGGGCTCGGTGGCGCTGGGGTCCGTGAAGTCCAACATCGGCCACCTGAAGGGCGCCGCGGGGGCGGCGGGCATCCTCAAGACCGCGCTCGCCCTGCACCACAAGGTGCTGCCCCCGAGCCTGAACTTCGAGCGGCCCAACCCGAACGTCGACTGGTCGGCCTCTCCGTTCGCGGTGAACACCGAGTTGCGCGAGTGGGAGGTCCCCGACGGCCAGGCCCGGGTCGCCGGCGTGAGCGCCTTCGGGTTCGGCGGAACCAACTTCCACATAGTCATGGAGGAGCACGTGCCCGGACGACTGAGCTCCAACGGCCACACCTCGATCGCCGTGCCGGCCGCCCTGCCGGCGACGGCCTCCCCATCGGACGCCGAGTCACGCCCGACGCCCGCTCCCGCACGTGCCCCGGCGACCGCGGGCAAGGCGCCGCTGCGCGGTGCGCTCGTGCTCGGCGCCGCCGACGAGGATTCTCTGGCCAACGAGCTGCGCACCGCGCTGGCCGAGGCGCGCCAGGGGCGCCACCTGGACCCCGCACCGCCGGGCGCGGCGGCGCTGCGCTCGCCCGAGCGGATTGCGATCGATTACGCCGACGGCAACGAGCTGGTGGCCAAGGCCGAGATCGCGCTGCGCGCTCTGCAGGGCGGCAACCCCGCCGCCTGGCCGGCGCTGCGCGCCCGCGGCATCTTCCGCGGCGGCGGCGCGCCGGGCAAGGTCGCCTTCCTGTACACGGGCCAGGGCTCCCAGTACGCCAACATGCTCGCCGACCTGCGCGGCCGTGAGCCGATCGTGGCCGAGGTCTTCGAGGAGGCCGACGCGATCATGACGCCGCTGCTGGAGGGGCGCCGCCTGTCCGACATCATCTTCGCCGACCCGGCCGACGCGGCTGCCGTCGCGCGCGCCGAGGAGGAGCTGCGCCGCACGGAGATCACCCAGCCCGCGGTGCTCACGGTGGACATGGCCCTCACGCGGCTGCTGGGCGCCTACGGGATCGCCCCGGACCTCGTCATGGGTCACTCGCTCGGCGAGTACGCCGCGCTGGTCGCGGCGGGAGCGATGTCCTTTGAGGCGGCGCTCGAGGCGGTGAGCGCGCGCGGGCATGAGATGGCGAGCCTGGAGCTCGAGGACCCCGGCGCGATGGCCGCGGTCATGGCCCCGGTCGAGGAGGTCGAGGAGATCGTGGCGGGGACGGATGGCTACGTCGTGCTCGCCAACGTCAACTCAACCCACCAGGTCGTCCTGGGCGGCGCCTCCGTGGCCGTCGGCGCGGTCGTCGGGGCGCTGCAGGAGCGCGGGCACCAAGCGATGCCGCTGCCGGTCAGCCACGCCTTCCACACCGAGATCGTGGCCCCCGCGAGCGACCCGCTGCGGGCGGCGCTCAAGCGGCTCGGGCTGCACGCGCCGCAGCTGCCGATCGTGGCCAACGTCAACGGCGAGCTCTACCCGACCGGCGAGGGCGTGGAGGAGCAGATGCTCGACATCCTCGCCCGCCAGGTCGCCTCCCCCGTGCAGTTCGTCAAGGGCCTGCGGACGCTCTACGACGCGGGCGCGCGGGTCTTCGTCGAGGTCGGTCCCAAGCACGCGCTGCGGGGCTTCGCGGCCGACGTGCTCGGCGAGGACAAGGTGATGGCCCTGGCCTCCAACCACCCGAAGCCCGGCGACGTGCCGTCCTTCAACAACGCGCTGTGCGGCCTCTACGCCTCGGGCCTGGGGGCGGGCGTGGAGCCGCCCCGCGCGCGAGGCGGCCGCGCTGCGCGCGGGCGCGACGGCGCAGCCGCGCTTCCCGGCGCGACCGCCGGCGGCCCGGGCCGAGACCCCGCCCCCCGCGGCGGCCGGAGCCCCCGCGCCAGGCGGCGACGGCCTCGACGAGGCGACGTACGGCAACCTCGGCCGGCTCTTCGCCGAGTTCCTCGAGCGCGGCCGCGAGCTGATGGGCGCCCCTGGCGACGGGGGCCCGCGGAGGACCGAGCCGGTGGTCATCACCGGTGCCGCGCTCGGGCTGCCGGGCGCCGAGCGGCTGTTCGACGACGCCAACATCGTGCGCCTGCTGGGCGGCGCAGCAGGGAATCGACGTGATCCCCGGCCGGCTGCGCCGGGAGATGCTCGACAAGCACATCACGCGCCTGGTCAAGGGCGACGACGGCGGCGCCACATTCGAGACGATCGACCAGCCCGACGGACGTCATCAAGCTGGCGGGGCGCGCCGGCGCCTTCGACATCGTCGAGGAGTTCGGCGTGGACGCCGACCGCGTGGCCGCGCTGGGGCGCGACACCCAGCTGGCGATCGCCGCGGGCATCGACGCGCTGCGCGACGCCGGCCTGCCGCTCGTGCGCCACTACAAGACCACGACGGTGGGCTCGAAGCTGCCCGATCGCTGGGGGCTGCCCGGCGTGCTCCGCGACGACACCGGCGTCATCTTCGCCTCGGCCTTCCCGGGCCTGGAGGAGATGACGGACGAGGTCGCTCGCCAGACCGAGGACCGCATGCGCCGCGAGCGGCTGGCGGCGCTTCACTCGCTGCGCGACCGCATGCTGGACCACGAGCACCACGACCCGGTGACGCTCGGCGAGGTCGAGCGGCGCATCCATGAGGTCTCCCTGCAGATCGAGCAGCAGGCCTACACGTTCGACCGCCGCTTCATCTTCCGGGTGCTCTCGATGGGGCACTCCCAGCTCGCCGAGCTGATCGGCGCGCGCGGGCCCAACACCCAGGTCAACGCTGCGTGCGCGAGCACGACGCAGGCCGTGGCCGTCGCGGAGGACTGGATCCGCGCGGGGCGCTGCCGGCGCGTGGTGGTCGTGGCGGCCGACGACGCGACCTCGGACACCATGCTCGGCTGGCTGGGCGCCGGCTTCCTTGCCTCGGGCGCGGCGGCGACCGACGAGGTCGTCGAGGAGGCCGCGCTGCCGTTCGACCGGCGCCGCCACGGCATGATCCTCGGCATGGGCGCCGCGGCGCTCGTGGTCGAGAGCGCCGAGGCGGCCCGCGAGCGCGGGATCACGCCGATCTGCGAGGTGCTCGGGTCGGTCACCGCCAACTCCGCGTTCCACGGCACCCGCCTCGACGTGGAGCACATCGGTGGGGTCATGGAGCAGCTCGTCGCCCAGGCCGAGGCGCGCGGCGTGCGCCGGCACGACATGGCGCCGGAGATGCTGTTCGTCTCGCACGAGACCTACACCCCCGCGCGCGGCGGAAGCGCCGCGGCGGAGATCAACGCGTTGCGCCAGGTCTTCGGCGACGACGCCGAACGCATCGTCATCGCCAACACGAAGGGCTACACGGGCCATCCCATGGGCGTCGGGCTCGAGGACGTCATGGCCGTCAGGGCGCTGGAGACCGGCATCGTCCCGCCCGTGCCGAACTTCCGCGACCCCGACCCTGAGCTCGGGAACCTCAACCTGTCGCACGGTGGGCTCTACCCGGTGCGCTACGCGCTGCGCCTGGCGGCGGGCTTCGGCTCGCAGATCAGCATGCTGTTGCTGCGCTGGACGCCGGTGGCCGACGGCCGGCGGCGCAACCCCGAGGAGCTCGGCTTCGCCTACCGGATCGCCGACCCCGCGGCCTGGACGGCGTGGCTGCGGAGCGTGAGCGGCTACGAGGAGCCGAAGCTCGAGGTCGTGCAGCATCGCCTGCGCGTCGCCGACCAGGGACCGGCGGCCACGGTGTCGCGGGAGCCCGAGGAGGTCGCCGTGCCGCTCGGCGCGCCGGTGGAGGAGCCGCCGGAGGCGCCGCGCCCGCGCCCACCGCTCCCGCTCCGCGCAGCCGGCACCGCCGGCCGCTCCCGCGCGAGGCTGCCGTGGCTCCTGCTGCTGCGCTCCCGCCGCCGGCGGGTGATGTCGAGGCGCGGGTGCTGGGGCTGGTCGCGGAGCAGACGGGCTATCCCGAGGATCTGCTCGACATGGACCTCGATCTCGAGGCCGACCTGGGGATCGACACGGTCAAGCAGGCCGAGGTGTTCGCCGCGATCCGCGAGGCCTACGGGATCGAGCGCGACGACACGCTCAAGCTGCGCGACTACCCGACCATCAACCACGTCGTCGGCTTCGTCCGCGAACGCGCTCCCGGCGAGGGCAGCGCGACGGCTGCCGCGCGCGCCGCCGGCCGCTCCCGCCGGCCGCACCGCGGCCGCGGCTCCTGCTGCTGCCGCTCCCGTCCCGGCGGGTGATGTCGAGGCGCGGGTGCTGGGGCTGGTCGCGGAGCAGACGGGCTATCCCGAGGATCTGCTCGACATGGACCTCGATCTCGAGGCCGACCTGGGGATCGACACGGTCAAGCAGGCCGAGGTGTTCGCCGCGATCCGCGAGGCCTACGGGATCGAGCGCGACGACACGCTCAAGCTGCGCGACTACCCGACCATCAACCACGTCGTCGGCTTCGTCCGCGAACGCGCTCCCGGCGAGGGCAGCGCGACTGCTGCCGCGCGCGCCGCCGGCCGCTCCCGCCGCAGCCGCCGCGGCTCCTGCTGCTGCCGCTCCCGCCGCCGGCGGGTGATGTCGAGGCGCGGGTGCTGGGGCTGGTCGCGGAGCAGACGGGCTATCCCGAGGATCTGCTCGACATGGACCTCGATCTCGAGGCCGACCTGGGGATCGACACGGTGAAGCAGGCCGAGGTGTTCGCCGCGATCCGCGAGGCCTACGGGATCGAGCGCGACGACACGCTCAAGCTGCGCGACTACCCGACCATCAACCACGTCGTCGGCTTCGTCCGCGAACGCGCCCGGAGCGAGGTGCGCGCGCGGACCGCCGCCGCGAGGCCGACCGCCGCCGCCGCTGCGCCGCCGGCGAGGCGGCCACCGCCGAGCGCGCAATCCGAGCACGAGGGCTACCCGCGCCGCGTGCCGGAGCCGGTCCTGCGCCCGCCCCTCGACGTCTGCGTCGAGACGGGAGTGAAGCTCGGCGAGGGCAGCCGCGTCGTCGTGATGCCGGATCGGGGCGGCGTGGCCAAGGCGCTCGCCAAGCGGCTCGCCAAGTCGGGCGTCGAGGTGCTCGCGATCGAGGGCGCGCCCGAGGTCGAGCGAGCTCGAGCAGCAACTCGAGGAGTGGAAGGCGGCCGGTCCGATCCAGGGCGTCTACTGGCTGCCCGCCCTGGACGACGAGGGCGACATCGGCTCGCTGGAGCCCGCGGACTGGAGACAGGCTCTCCACATCCGGGTCAAGCTGCTCGCCGCGACCATGCGCGCCCTGGCCGACCAGGTCGAGGAGCCGGGCACCTTCCTCGTCAGCGCCACCCGGCTCGGCGGGCGCCACGGCTACGACCGGGCGGGATCCACATCCGTGCTCGGCGGCGCGGTCAGCGGCTTCACCAAGGCGCTGGCACGCGAGCGCGAGAACGTGCTCGTGAAGGTCGTGGACTTCGCGGCCAGCCGCAAGAAGGCGGCGCTCGCCGACATCCTGATCGAGGAGACCCTGCGCGACCCGGGGGCGGTCGAGATCGGCTACGCCGACGACCTGCGCTGGAGCGTCGCGCTGGTCGAGCGCGACGCGGAGGCCGATCCGGCACGCGAGCTCTCGGGCGACACGGTGTTCGTGATCACCGGGGCAGCGGGCAGCATCGTCTCCGCGATCACGGCGGACCTCGCCGCGGCCTCGGGCGGCACGTTCCACCTGCTCGACCTCGTTCCCGAGCCCGATTCCGGCGATCCCGATCTGGACCGCTCCGTCTCCGATCCCGACGGCCTGAAGCGCGAGCTCGCCGAACGCATCCAGCAGCGCGGCGAGCGGCCGACGCCGAAGCTCGTCGAGCGCGAGCTCGCGCGCATCGAGCGCGCCCGCGCCGCCCGGGACGCGATCGAGGCCGTTCGGGCGGCCGGCGGCACGGCCCACTGGCACCAGTGCGATCTCACCGACCCGGAGGCGGTCGAGCGGGCGCTGGCCGACGTGCGCGACGCCGGTCGCGTGGACGTGCTGATGCACTGCGCGGGCCTCGAGATCAGCCACTTCCTCCCGGACAAGCCGCAGCGCGAGTACGACCTGGTCTTCGACGTGAAGGTGGACGGCTGGCTCTCCCTGCTGCGAGCCCTGCGCGGAACGGAGATCGGCACGGCGGTCGTCTTCAGCTCCATAGCCGGCCGCTTCGGGAACGCCGGGCAGACCGACTACTCGGCCGCCAACGACCTGCTCTGCAAGAGCATCTCGAACCTGCGTCGACTCGGCGGGCACGCGCGGGGTGGCGATCGACTGGACCGCCTGGGCCGAGCATCGGCATGGCGAGCCGCGGCTCCGATTCCCAAGATGATGGAGATGGCGGGCATCGACATGCTGCCGCCCGAGCTCGGCGTTCCGGTGGTCCGGCGCGAGATCACGGCCGCGGGCGACGGCGGCGAGGTGCTGGTCGGCGGCTCGCTCGGCGTGCTCGCCGAGGAGCGCCACCCGACCGGGGGCCTCGACCCCGACGCCGCCAGCGAGAAGGTGGCGGCTCCGCCGGGGCCGATGAGCGGGCGGATCGTCTCCATGCCGCTGGGACAGGGCTTGACCGTGCTGATCGAGCTCGACCCCAGCCGCCAGGCGTTCCTCTACGACCACCGCATCGACGGCATCCCGGTGCTGCCCGGCGTGATGGGGATGGAGGGCTTCGCCGAGGCAGCGCACGCACTGCTGCCCGGATGGCACCTCAGCGCGCTCGAGGACGTCGATCTCCAAGCCCCCTTCAAGTTCTACCGCGACGAACCGCGCACGCTCGAGCTGCACGCGCTGCTGCGCGACGGCGGCGAGGGCACGATCGTGGCGGACTGCCGCCTGATCGGGCGTCGAGCGCTGCCCGGGCGCGGCGAAGAGGAGACCGTGCACTTCACCGGCCGCGCGCGCCTGACGAAGGCGCCGCCGCCCGCCCCGCACGGGCGCGAGAGCCCGAGCGCGTCGGCGCGTGAGAGTGGCGAGGTGGATCGCGAGGCCGTCTACCGCGTGTACTTCCACGGCCCCGCCTACCAGGTGCTCGAGCGCGCCTGGCGAGCGAACGGCGCGATCGTCGGGGCCCTGGCGCCGGACCTGCCGCCCGCGCACGAGCCGCCCGGACAGCCGACGGAGATCGCTCCGCGCCTGATCGAGCTCTGCTTCCAGACCGCCGGCGTGTGGGAGCTCGGGAGGTTCGGCCGCATGGGCCTGCCGACCCACGTGGACCGCGTCGTCCGCTTCGAGGGTGCGGACGAGGGCGGCGCGCTGTTCGCCGTGGTCCACCCGCGCGACGGCGACGGCGTCGATGCCGAGGTGGTGGACGAGAGCGGGACGGTGCGCGTCCGCCTCGAGGGCTACCGGACCACCGCGCTGCCGGGCGGACTCGATCCGGAGGCGCTCGATCCGATCCGCGCCGCGATGGACTAGGAGCGCTGCCGCGGACGTGGCCCAGCAACGACCGTTCACCCGGCTTGCGATCGTCAACCGCGGCGAAGCGGCGATGCGGGTCGTGCACGCCGCCCGCGAGCTGAACGAGGAACGCGAGCAACAGCTCCACCTGATCGCGCTCTACACCGAGCCGGAGGCCCAGGCGATGTTCGTGCGCCGCTCCGACGAGGGCTACTGCCTGGGACCCGCCACCTACACCGCCGCGGACGGCAGCCACCGCGCCGGCTACCTCGACTACGGCGCCCTGGAACGGGCCCTGACCGAGACCGAAGCCGAGGCCGCCTGGGTCGGCTGGGGCTTCGTCGCCGAGCATCCGGACTTCGCGGAGCTGTGCGAGCGGCTCGGGGTCGTGTTCGTGGGACCGAGCTCCGAGACCATGCGGCTCCTGGGCGACAAGATCCGCTCGAAGCAGCTGGCCGAATCCATGGGCGTCCCGGTAGCGCCCTGGAGCGGAGGTCCGGTCGACACGCTCGCTGAGGCCGTGCGCCATGCCGAGACGATCGGCTATCCGCTGATGATCAAGGCCACCGCGGGCGGCGGCGGGCGCGGGATCCGCCGCGTCGAGGCGGCAGACCAGCTCGCCCCGGCGTTCGAGCGGGCCCGGGCGGAGGCCGAGCAGGCCTTCGGCGACCCGACGGTTCTCCTGGAGCATCTCGTGACGCCGGCCCGCCACATCGAGGTCCAGGCGATCGCCGACGGCGCGGGCGGCGCCTGGGCGGTGGGCGTGCGCGACTGCAGCCTGCAACGGCGCCACCAGAAGGTGATCGAGGAGTCGGCCAGCACGGCGCTGACGCAGGCGCAGGAGGAGGAGGTCAAGGAGGCGGCGCGGCGCCTGGTGCTCGAGGCGGGCTACCGCGGCGCGGCGACGGTGGAGTTCCTCTACGAGCCGGCGGAACGGCGCTTCTCCTTCATGGAGGTCAACGCCCGCCTCCAGGTGGAGCACCCGGTGACCGAGATGACGACCGGGCTCGACCTGGTCAAGCTCCAGCTCCACGTCGCCGCGGGCGGGACGCTTCGAGGGCGAGCCGCCGCCCGCCGCCGGCCACGCGATCGAGGCGCGGCTGAACGCCGAGGATCCCGCCATGGACTTCGCTCCGGCGCCCGGGCGCGTGGAGCTGCTGAACCTGCCGAGCGGCCCGGGGCTGCGCTTCGACCGGGGCGTGGAGACCGGCGACGTCATCCCGCCCGAGTTCGACTCGATGATCGCGAAGGTGATCGCTGCTCGGCCGTGATCGGGAAGAGGCCATCGCACGCCTGCGCCGCGCGCTGCGCGAGACGACCGCTCTGATCGAGGACGGCAGCACGAACCGGGGCTTCCTGCTCAGGCTGCTGGAGCACCCCGACGTCGTGGCCGGCCGCGTGGACACCACCTGGCTCGACCGGCATCGGATCGGTGCCGATGCGGACCGGCTCGCCCACGCCGACGTCGCGCTGCTCCAGGCCGCGATCGAGCTCGGCGGAGCAGAGGACGCCGCCGACCGGGCGCGCTTCTATGCCTACGCCCGACGCGGGCGGCCCGAGGCCCGTGACGAGGTGGGCCGCACCGTCGATCTCGCCTACGAGGGACAGAGCTACCGCTTCCGGGTGCTTCAGGTCGCGCCGGGGTGCTCCCGCGTCACGGTCGACGGCGCCACCGTCGAGGTGGACGTCGAGCAGCTCAGCGCGCACGAGCGCCGGCTGGCCGCGAGCGGCCGCAGCCACCGGACGGTGATCTCCGAGCAGGGCAGCCACCTGCTCGTCGAGGTCGACGGCGTGCCGCACCGCGTCTCCCACGACGAGGGCGGCATCGTGCGCAGCCACGCCCCCGGGATCGTCGTGTCGCTCCCGGTGGCCGAGGGCGACGAGGTGGACGCCGGGGACGTGGTGGCCGTGCTCGAGAGCATGAAGATGGAGTCGTCGCTCACCGCGCCGCGCGCGGGCCGGGTGCGCCGGGTGCTGGTGGGCCCGAACACACAGGTCGGCGCGCGCACGCCGCTGGTCCAGATCGACGAGGCGCAGCGCGGCCCGGCCCAGGACGGCGGGGAGCGGATCCGGTTCGAGGGCGGCGACGCCGAGCTGCCCGAGGCGCCGCAGCGCTGCGTGGACAACCTGCGCCGGCTGGAGTGGCTCATCCTGGGCTACGACGTGACCGACGCCGACGTTCGGCGCATCGTCGCGGATCTGCACGGCGCCTGCTCCGACCTTTCGTGCAGCCCGGAGCTGATCCCCGGCGAGCACCGGCTGCTGTGGCTGTTCGCGGACCTGCGAGCGCTGACGCGGCCGCGTCACGAGGAGGACCCGGAGGGCGAGCTGCTGCGCAGCCCCCAGGAGTACCTGCACGCCTTCCTGCGCTCGCTCGACGCGGAGTCCGAGGGCTTGCCCGAGCGGTTCGTCGCGCTGCTCGAGAGTGCGCTCGCCCACTACGGGATCACGGAGCTCGACCGCACCCCCGCGCTCGAGGAAGCCTGCTACCGCATCGCCCTCTCCCAACAGCGCGTGCCCGCCCAGCGCGCCGCGATTACCGCGATCCTCGACCGCCGCCTCGAGCTCGCCGACGAGCTCGCGGGCAACGTGCCCGGCGACTTCCGCGAGGTGCTCGACCACCTCGAGACGACGATGGAGGGCCGCGACCCGGCGCTGGCCGACCTCGCTCGCCAGGTGCGCTACCGCTACTTCGACGAGCCGGTGATCGCGGCCCGCCGCGAGGCGACGTACCGCGAGATGGCGGACCAGCTGGCGGCGCTCGCGTCGGCGCCCGACGCACCAGACCGCGCCGACCGGATCAGCGTGCTGGTCGAGTGTCCCCAGCCGCTGGCGCCGCTGCTCTCGAGCCGCATGCGTGCGGCTGATCCACCCTTGCGCCGGGCGCTGCTCGAAACAATGGCGCGCCGCTACCACCGCCTGGGCACGCTGTCCCCGTTCACCGAGGCGAGTGCAGGAGGGGTGTCCTTCCTCTGCTCCGACCACGAGCGCGACGGCCATACCCGGCGCCTCGCCACCGCCTTCGTGGAACTCGATCAGGTCGGCGCGGCCGGCCGCGCGCTGGCCGAGCTCGCGGGCGAGACCGACGAGTCGATCGAGTTCGTGGCCGACTTCTACGCCGCCCACCCCGAGCCCGCCGAGTCGCCCGACGAGCTTCGCGCCCGGCTGCGGCAGGCGATCGCGGAGGCCGCCCTGCCGACCCGGGTGGAAAGCGTGGTGTTCGCGTTCGCCGAGCCCGCGCGCGGGCGCGGCATGTCCGCCGTCGACTTCGTCAGCTTCCACCGGACTGCCGACGGCACCCTCGCGGAGGACGACTCGCTGCGCGACCTCCATCCGATGATGGCCGAGCGCCTCCGGCTGCTGGCGCCTTGCCGAGTTCGACCTGACGCGGCTTCCCTCCGCCGAGGATGTCTACCTCTACCGCGGCGTGTCGAGGGCCAACCCCAAGGACGAGCGCCTCTTCGCGCTCGCCGAGGTGCGCGACCTGACACCCGTCAACGACGAGACGGGCCGTCTGCACGGGCTGCCCGAGCTGGAGCGCGTGCTGGTCGAGGCGCTCGAGGCGATGCGTGCCTTCCAGGCTCCCCGCGAGCCGCGCCGGCGCCTGCTGTGGAACCGAGTCTTCCTCTACGCCTGGCCCACGATCGACTTCGCCCCCGACGACGTGCGCCGCGTCATCGAGCGCTATGCCCGCGCGACCGGGGGCCTCGGGATCGAGATGGTCGAGCTGCGCGGCACGATGCGCGATGAGGCCGGCGGCGAGTCGGAGCGCGAGCTGCGCTTCTTCAGCCCCACCGGACGCGGCGTGGTGGTGGAGGTGGACGATCCGCCCACCCGCCCGCTGCAGCCGCTCGACGAGGGCGCGCGACGGATCGTGCAGGCGCGGCGCCGCGGCACCGTCCATCCCGCCGAGCTCGTGAAGCTGCTCGCCCCTGCGCGCGGGGACCGCGACCACGGGGGCCGGCCCCCCGGCGCCTTTGTCGAGCATGACTTTGACGCCGACGGCCGACTCGCGCCCGTCAGCCGCGGCCCGGCCCTGAATGAGGCCAGCGTCGTGGTGGGAGTGGTGAGCAACTACACCGATCGCTATCCCGAGGGCATGCAACGCGTCGCCCTGCTGAGCGACCCCACACGCGCGCTGGGCTCGCTGGCCGAACCGGAATGCACCAGGATCATCGCCGCGCTCGATCTCGCCGAGAAACTCGGGGTGCCCGTCGAATGGTTCGCCCTGTCGGCTGGCGCCAAGATCGCGATGGACTCCGGCACGGAGAACATGGACTGGATCGCCGCGGTGCTGCGCCGGATCATCGAGTTCACCCAGCGCGGGGGTGAGCTGAACGTCGTGGTGACCGGCATCAACGTCGGCGCTCAGCCGTACTGGAACGCCGAGGCGACGATGCTCATGCACACGCGCGGGATCCTCGTGATGACGCCCGACAGCGCGATGGTGCTGACAGGCAAACAGGCGCTCGACTACTCGGGCGGCGTCTCAGCCGAGGACAACTTCGGCATCGGCGGCTACGAGCGGATCATGGGACCCAACGGGCAGGCCCAGTACTGGGCGCCCGACCTGGCGGCCGCCTGCAGGGTGCTGCTGTCGCACTACGAGCACACCTACGTTGCGCCCGGCGAACGCTTCCCGCGCCGCGCTCAGACCTCCGACCCGATCGAGCGCGACGTGTGCGGCTCGCCCCACTTCGCACCGGGATCGGACCTGCGCGAGGTGGGCGAGATCTTCTCGGACGAGACCAACCCCGGCCGCAAGAAGCCGTTCGACATCCGCTCCGTGATGCTGGCGACGGTCGACCGCGACCATCCGCCGCTCGAGCGCTGGGCCGGGTGGCGCGAGGCGGAGGTCGCCGTGGTCTGGGACGCCCATCTGGGCGGCTGGCCGATCTCGGTGCTCGGCATCGAGTCCCGGCCCCTGTCGCGCCACGGGGCGCTGCCGGCCGACGGCCCCGAGCAGTGGACCTCGGGCACGCTCTTCCCCCAGGCGTCGCGCAAGATCGCCCGTGCGATCAACGCCGCCAGCGGTCGCCGCCCGGTCGTGGTCGTCGCAAACCTCGCCGGCTTCGACGGCTCACCCGAGTCGATGAGCCGCTGGCAGCTGGAGTACGGCGCCGAGATCGGCCGTGCCGTCGTGAACTTCAGCGGGCCGATCGTGTTCTGCGTCGTCTCGCGCTACCACGGCGGCGCGTTCGTGGTGTTCTCGCAGCGGCTGAACGACGATCTCGAGGCAGTGGCGCTCGAGGGCTCACGCGCCTCGGTGATCGGAGGGGCACCGGCGGCGGCCGTCGTGTTCGCCCAGCAGGTGAAGCGGCGCACGACGCACGATCCCCGGATCGTCGAGCTGGACGAGCGGATCGAGGCGGCCGAGGGGGCCGAGCGCCAGCGGCTGCGCGCGCAGCGTGCCGACGCCTGGTCTGAGGTCCACGCGCAGCAGCTCGGAGAGCTGGCCGCGGAGTTCGACTCGATCCACTCGGTGGAGCGAGCGCTTCGGATGGGGTCGGTCAGCCGCATCATCGAGCCGGGCAACATGCGGCCGTTCCTGATCGACGCGGTCGAGCGCGGCATGGAGCGCACGCTCAAGCGCGACCACACTGGTCATGACCTCGCCGGGCTGGCTGACCCGCTCCATCGCTGACGTCCCGGCGGACGACGGCTGGCTCGGTCCGGGCGAGCGCGAGGTCCTCGCCCGACTTCGGTTCGAGAGGCGCCGCCTCGACTGGCGGCTCGGCCGCTTCACGGCGAAGGCCGCCGTGGCGGCCTGGCTGGGCCTACCCGCCGCCGGCGTGGAGATCGCGGCCGCATCCGACGGCGCGCCAGAGGCCCGCGTCGGCGACGACCCAGCCCCGGTCTCGCTGTCGCTGAGCCATCGGGGCGGGCGCGCGCTCGCTGTAGTGGGCGAGGCGGGCATTGCGATGGGATGCGATCTCGAGCTGATCGAGCCGCGCAGCCGGGCCTTCGTGGCCGACTGGCTTGCGCCGGCCGAGCAGGCCCTGGTGGCCGATGCCGGCGCCTCCGACCGCGACCTGCTCACGAACCTCCTGTGGACCGCGAAGGAGGCCGCCGCCAAGGCACGGCGGGAGGGGCTCCGCCTTGATCCCCGGCACGCCGTGGCGACGCCCACCGGGATCGGTTCCACGACCCCCGGCTGGCGCCGGCTCGAAGTCGTCTGGAGCGACGGCGGCGGGTGCGCCGCGGGCTGGTGGCGAGGCGAGCCGGGTTGGGTGATGGCAATCGCCGGCGAGCCGGCGCCCGGTGTCCCGCGGGCGCTCGACGCCGTGGCGACCGAGCCTGCACTGGACGACGGACCGTAGTTCGCCGCACCCCCGCTCGCGGTCGTTGCCGCACTGGTGGTCGAGGGGCTGGGTCTTGCGCTGATCGTCGCGCCGGGCTTGCGAATCCTGCTCGCCGTCGGCTATCCGCTCTGGTCATGCTGGCCGAGGAGCACGCCCCTCCGACCGAGTGACGGCGCAGCCGCGGTCGATGTCCCCGGCGAGCTTCGGCGTGCCGGCCAGGCTGCCCTCCACGCACGGCTGCACCTGGCGACCCTTTGGGCAATCAGGCTCGGCGCAGCGCGACGACGGTCATCGACGGCACCGGTCCAGCAGTAACCCCGCTCTCACCGAGCACAAGTGTTACTGATGGCGAGGGCCGGAATCGAACCGGCGACACCACGATTTTCAGTCGTGTGCTCTACCAACTGAGCTACCTCGCCGCGGCGCGTCGATGGTAGCGGCGACGCCGCCTGCCTGGTCTACACTCGCCGCTGCATGCGGCCGCCCGCACGTCCTCGCTGCCTGCTTGCCTGCCTGCTGGCGCTCGCCGGCTTCTCCGCCTGCGGCAGCGACAGCAGCGGCGGCGCCCTCGACTCGTCGCTCGGCTACCTGCCGGAGGACACGCCGTTCGCCGTTGCGGTGAACACCGACGTCCACGGGGAGCAGTACCAGGCCCTGGACACGCTCTTCAAGAAGTTCCCCTTCGGCGAGCAGATCAGGGAGTGCCTGCTCAAGAGCCTCGCCAAGGGGGCCACCGGCGTGGACCTCGAGAAGGACGTCGTGCCCCTGCTCGGCAACCCGTTCGTGGTCGGCGCCGCCAGCGCCTCCTCGCTTCTCGACGGCTCCGACGAGAACGGCTTCGTCGCCGCGATCCAGGTCTCCGACAAGGGCAAGCTCGAGGACCTGCTCGACAAGACCGAGGCGGCCGAGAAGGGCGAGCAGTCGGGGGCCAAGATCTACGAGCAGGACGGCACCGAGTTCGCCGTGGACGGCGACACCGTGGTCTTCGCGGGCTCGCGGCGAGCTGCTGAACCAGGCGCTCGACCGCCACGACGGCGACAACGGGCTCGACGAGGACACGTTCAAGCGGCAGCCTCGAGGGCGTCGGCGACGACGGGATCGCGCAGGGGTACGTGAACGTGCAGTCGCTGCTCGGCCGGCAGCCGGCGGGCACGCGGCGCCCGCAAGGTCAAGTGGATCGGCGCGATCCAGAGCATCGGCCTGAACGCGTCGGTCCAGGACGACGCCATCACGATCGACTTCCGCGTGCACACCGATCCGGACGGGCTGACCGACGCGGACCTGCCGATCGCGCCCGGCGCGGATGCGCCGCCGATCGTGGAGCGTCCGGGTGAGATCGGCATCGGCGTGCGCGACATCGGGCAGATCGTGGGCTTCGTCGAGACAGTCGCGCAGGCCATGGATCCGTCGCGGATACGGCGACTACGCGGCCGCCAAGGCGCAGCTCGAGAAGAAGCTCGACGTGGACGTGCAGAAGGATCTGCTCGACCAGCTCTCGGGCGACATCTCGGCGAGCGTGTCCCTGTCCGGCGACTTCGGCGTCCGCGTGGAGCCCAAGGACCCCGCCGCCTTCGAGCGCACGCTCGCGAGGATCGCCGGCGCGCTGCCCTCGCTCGCGAAGGGCGCTGGGCCTGGGCGCCGGTGGCGCTCGAGCGGCCGAAGGGCGGCGAGGATCTCTACGCGCTGGCGCGGCCCGACGGCAAGAGCGTGGTGTTCGGCGTGAAGAGGGGTGTCTTCGTGGTCGCGAACGACGCCCGCCGGGTCGCGAGCCTCGCGCTCGACAAGCCGGCCCATGTGACCGGCGCGAAGGGCTCGGTGGTGGTCCAGGCGGACGCCGGAGCAGCTCGCGGCCGAGCTGCTCGGGCGCCTGGGCGACCCGTTCGCGCTCTCGGGCCGGCTCCGAGCCGCCCTGACGCGGGCGCTGGGCCTCCTGACGGGCTCGCTCAGGCCGAGACGAGCGGCGTGTCCGGGAAGATCCGGCTCGGGTTCGACTAGGTGCGGTGGGGGTGTGGCGATTGATGGCTGCAGCCAGCCACTGCCCAAACCCCCCGGCGACGGCGAGGAAGTGACCTCGCCCCCGCGCCGGCGGGCCGGCGCGAGGGGCGAGGCGCGCGGCGGCTAGGGCCGCAGCTTCAGGGTGACCCGGCCAAATGAAGGCCGTGCTACCTCTGCCATCGGCGGATGCGGCCGGTCCTTTAACGACGCAGGCCGGCCCTCGCCCGAGCGTCGAGCGCGGGACGCGGCTAGGAGGACGTCATGCGGCTCAGCAACTCGAGCGCGCCGCGCTTGTTCAGCGGCTCGTTCAGGTTGCCGCACTTCGGCGACTGCACGCACGAGGGGCAGCCCGAGCTGCAGCGTGCACTCCGAGATCAGGCGGAGCGCGTCGTCCACCAGGCCCTCGAAGCGCTCGTAGCCGGCCCGGGTGAGTCCCACGCCGCCGGGATGACCGTCGTAGATGAAGATCGTGGCGCGGCCGGTCTGCGGGTGGAAGGCGGTCGAGAGGCCGCCGATGTCCCAGCGGTCGCACATCGCGATCAGCGGCAGCACCGCGATCTGCGCGTGCTCCGCCGCGTGGAGCGAGCCCTGGAGGGCGTCCAGCGGGAACTCGTCGCGCAGCAGCGAGTCGGGCAACTCGTACCAGAGCGCCTGCGTCACGAACTCCTGCTCCGGGAGCTCCAGCGCCAGCAGGTCGAGCACGCGGTGGTCGGTCACGTGCTTGCGCTGGTAGGCCACCACCTGCTCCGTCACGGACACGATCCCGAACGAGAGCTCCACGCCGCAGCAGTCGCGCCGCTCGCGGACCTCCTCGATCCAGGTCTCGGACTCCCTCTTGGCCTGGGTGTACCAGTCGCCGCGGAACGGGCTGACCACCGCGTGACCCGAGGCGAGGTCGAGGTCCTCCACCTCGTAGGCCGAGCCCATGTGCAGGTACACCGCGCCGGGATGGACGGCGGAGTGGGCGCGGGAGGCCTCCACGCTCCCGATCAGCTCACCGCCCGAGGCCTCCACGATCGCCACCGAATCGGGCGACGCGGAGCGCAGCGCGATCGCCGCCGCCGGGTATCCGGACCCGCGCGGGAGGTAGCGCCCGCCGCGCTCGCGCAGGCGGCCCACGCTCACCAGCCGGCGCGCCTCGGTCTCCCAGCGCGGCCCGAACACGGTCTCGTCCTCGCCGGTCAGGGGCATCTCGTAGGCCGCGGCGGCCAGGTGGGCGAGGAAGATCTCCTCCGACTCGTGATCGAGGATCGCGCGCTCCACCGGCCGGTCGAGGAACTCGTCGGGGTGGCGGCAGAAGAACTGGTCGAGCGCGTCCTCACCGGCCACGTACATGGCGAGGCCGGGAGCCCGCCGGCCGGCGCGTCCCCACATCTGGCGCAGGCTCGCCACGGTGCCCGGGAAGGTCACGCAGAGCGCCGCGTCGAGGTCGCCGATGTCGATGCCGAGCTCGAGCGCGTCGGTGGCCACCACCGCCAGCAGCTCGCCCTCGGCCAGGCGGCGCTCCAGCTCGCGCCGCTGCATCGGGGTGTACCCGGCGCGGTAGGGCGCGATCCGCTCCGCCAGGTCCGCGCGGCCGGCCTCCTCGAGCCGCGTCCGGGCGAAGCGCTGGATCAGCTCCACGCCGCGACGCGACTTCAGGAAGCAGATCGTGCGCACGTCGTGCTGCACCAGATCGGCGAGCAGCTTGGCCGCCTCGGACAGTGCCGACCCGCGAAGCCCGAGCCGCTCGTTCACGAGCGGCGGGTTCCACATGGCGATCCGCCGCTCGGCGCGCGGGGCGCCGTCGCGGTCCACGAGCGTGAAGTCGAGCCCGGTCAGCCGCTCGGCGAGCTCGAGCGGGTTGGCGATCGTCGCGCTCGTGAGCACGAAGCGGGGATCGGTGCCGTAGGCGCGTGCGAGCCGCCGCAGGCGGCGGAGCACGTTGGCCACGTGCGAGCCGAACACGCCGCGGTACACGTGGGCCTCGTCCACCACCACCCAGGCGAGGTTGGCGAGCACGTCCCCCCAGCTCTTGTGATTGGGGAGCACGCCCACGTGGAGCATGTCGGGGTTCGTGAGGATGAGGTTCGAGCGGCGCCGGATCGCGGCGCGCTCCTCGCGGGGCGTGTCGCCGTCGTAGATGGCCTGCCGGAGGAAGCTGCCGCCGAGGCGCGCCAGCCCGCGCGCCTGGTCCTGGGCGAGCGCCTTCGTCGGGTACAGGTAGAGGGCGCGCGCCCGGGGATCGCCGGCCAGCGTGTCGAGCACGGGGAGGTTGAAGGCGAGCGACTTTCCGCTGGCCGTGGCGGTGGTCACGATCGTGTGGCCGCGGCGAGCGGCCTCGAGCGTGTCCGCCTGATGGGACCAGAGCGACTCGATCGAGCCGAGCGACTCGAGCAGGGCCGGGTGCAGATCGTCGGGGATCGGCACGCGAGAGCCGGGCAGCGAGCCCTCGTGGGCGGTGCGAACGAGCTCCTCGTCGCGCCCCATGTCGAGCACCGGCTCCCATGGGTGGATCGTCGGAGCGCCGGTCACGGAATGCCATAGTACGCGCGGGTTGATCCGCTCCTTTCACCACTCCGAGTTCCCCCTGGAGCTGCTGCTGGAGCGCAAGCAGGAGAACGTGACCGTGGTGCTGCCGACCCGCGAGGTGGCGGACACCATCGGGCCGATCGTGGAGAGCCTCGTGGCACTGCCCGGGCTCGTGGACCAGGTGCTCGTGGTGGATGCGGCCTCGGAGGACGGCACCGCCGAGCTGGCCGCGAGCCTCGGCGCCGAGGTGCACCAGGAGGCGGAGCTCCTGCCCGATCTCGGGCCTCCGCTCGGCAAGGGGGACGCCATGTGGCGGGCGCTGTCGGTGGCACGCGGCAAGCTGATCGCCTACCTGGACTCGGACACACGCGGGTTCTCCGCCCACTTCGCCACGGGGATGCTGGGTCCGCTCCTGCTCGAGCCCGACGTGCGCTTCGTGAAGGGCGGGTTCCGGCGGCCGTTCGTGGGCCGCGACGGGCACGAGCGCCCCACCGACGGCGGCCGCGTCACCGAGCTCACCGCACGGCCGCTGCTGTCGGCCTTCTATCCCGACCTGGCCGGCTTCGCCCAGCCGCTCGCGGGCGAGGTGGCCGCCCGCCGGGAGCTGCTCCACCAGCTCCCATTCGCCACCGGATACGCGGTGGAGACCTCGATGCTCCTCCACGCGCGCGACCTGCTGGGGGGCACGAGCGGGATGGCCCAGGTGGACCTGGAGGTGCGCCGCAACCACCACAAGACGCTTGCCGAGCTCGGCCCGATGGCCTACTCCGTGCTGCGCGTGGTGATCGACGGATTGCGTGCCGAGGGACGCCTGCTCGACGCCGAGCCGCCCCCGCTGCGAACCGCCGACGGCCGCCTGGTGCGGGTGGAGCCCGTGGAACGGCCGCCCTTCGCGACCCTGCTCGCCGCCGCCTAGCTTGCCCGTCCGCTGCGTCTACACCGACCTCGACGGCACGCTGCTCGGCCGGGGCGCGTCGCTGTTCCGCACGGCCGAGGGCGCATTCACCCTGCTCGCCGCGCGCGCCCTCGAGGCCTGCCATCGCGCGGACGTGGAGGTGGTGCTCAAGTCCGGACGCCGCCGCACCCAGGTGATGGAGGACGCACGCCTCCTCGGGCAGAGCGCGTACATCTTCGAGATGGGGTCCGGCCTGGTGATCGACGGCGAGCTCACCTTCCTCACCGGCGAGTGGCAGCCCGAGGAGGGCGACTCGGTCCACGCACAGATCGCTCGCTCGGGAGCGCCGGAGCTGCTGCTCGCTGCGCATCCCGGCCTGCTGGAGCCGCACGCCCCCTGGCACCTCGACCGCGAGGTCTCACATCTCTTCCGCGGCCTCGTGGACGAGCGCGGCGCCAACGAGCTGCTGGCCGACGCGCGGCCACGCCGGCCTGCGGCTCGTGGACAACGGAACCATCGGGCGCGCCGAGACCTCCCTGGAGCTGCCCGGCACCCCCCGCGCCTACCACCTGATCCCGGCGGGCACCTCCAAGGCCACGGCCGTGGCGCGGCACATGCTCGCGCGCGGCTACGCGCGCGAGGAGTGCGTGGCCGTGGGCGACTCGGTCGAGGACGTGGGTGTGGCGGACGTGGTCGGGCGGTTCTTCCTGGTGGCGAACGCCGACCTCGGCGGGGCGCCGCGCCCGGCGAACGCCGAGCTCACCGAGGGCGCGATGGGCGAGGGCTTCTACGAGGCCGTGGTGCGGGCGCTGGCGGAGTCGCGGTAGGCATCGGTGCGCACCCGGCCGAGCCGGGCGATTAGGGTGCGCACATGGACGAACTGGCCGAGCAGGTCGTCGACGCGCTCAACGAGCTGACCGGAAAGCACGCCGGTCACCGCGCGGCGCACGCGAAGGGCACGCTGATGGCCGGTACCTTCACGCCGTCCGGCGCCGGGCTCACCACGGCGGCGCACATGTCGGGCGACCCGGTGCCCGTGACGGTGCGCTTCTCGAACGGGAGCGGCAACCCGCACGCGGCCGACTACGCGCAGGAGGGCCGCGGGATGGCGGTCAAGTTCTACCTGCCCGACGGCTCTCGCACGGACATCGTGGCGATCGACCAGCCCTGCTTCTTCGCGCGCACGCCCGAGGACTTCCTCGAGTTCGCGCGGGTGCGCAAGCCCGACCCGGAGACCGGCCAGCCGGACATGGCGAAGGTGGGTGCCTACCTCGGCGAGCACCCCGAGGCGCTGCCCAACATCCAGTACTTCCTGTCGACCACGCCGCCGGCGAGCTACACGACCTGCGCGTACAACTCGCTGCACTCGTTCCGCTGGACCGACGCCGACGGCAACTCGCGCTACGTTCGCTATCGCTTCGAGCCCGAGGCCGGCGAGAGCAGGATCGACCCTGAGGAGGCGAAGGAACGTGGCCGCGAGTACCTCCAGGAAGACATCGTGGGGCGCGCCGGAGCGGCGTTTCGGCTGCTCGTGGTGATCGCCGCCGACGACGATCCGGTGGACGACCCGACCGCGGAGTGGCCGGCGGAGCGCGAGCGCGTGGAGGTGGGCCGGCTCGAGCTCACGGGCCCGGAGACGGAGCGCGAGCAGGATGGCGACGTGCTCGTGTTCGACCCCGTGCGCGTGACGGACGGAATCGAGACGAGCGACGACCCGATCCTGCACTTCCGATCGCGTGCCTACCGGGAATCGGTGGGCCGCCGGGCGGCCTCGGGGTAGCGCGATGTCCGGTCGAGGCCCGACCCGCAGGGCACTGCTCGGCGGCGCCGTGGCAACCGGCGCCGGTGCCGCGGTGCCCGCCGCCGCGGCGGCGAATGGGGGTGGCGGCCGGCGCCACAGGCGCTCGGCCGACGTGGTGGTGGTCGGCGCGGGGCTCGCGGGCCTCACGACCGCCCGGGCGCTGCGGAAGAAGGGCCACTCGGTGGTGGTGCTCGAGGCCCGCGACCGCGTGGGCGGGCGCACCTGGACCAAGCAGGTGAAGGGCGTGCCGGTGGACGTGGGCGGGCAGTGGATCGGGCCCCAGCACAAGCGGATCGCCGCGCTGGCCACCGCCATGGGCGTGAAGACGTTCCCCACCTACAACACGGGCCTGAACGTGTACGACCGGCTCGGCACGCTCAAGACCTACACGGGCGCGATCCCGGCGGCCGAAGCCGCCGCCATCGCCGACCTCGCGGTGGCTCTGGCGGCGTTGGACGAGATGGCGGGCGAGGTGCCGCTGGCCGCCCCCTGGAAGGCGCCGAGGGCGCGCGAGTGGGACGGGCAGACGCTCGAGACCTGGAAGCTCGCCAACCTGAAGACGGACGAGGGCCGGCTCCTGCTCGACCTGGGAATCGAGGCCGTGTTCTCGGGCGAGCCGCGCGACGTGTCGCTGCTGCACGTGCTCTTCTACATCCACTCCTCGGGGAGCTTCGAGAACCTCATCAGCACGGCCGAGGAGGATCGCTTCGTGGGCGGCGCGCAACTCGTGTCCCGCCGCGTCGCGAAGGCGCTCGGATCGCGGGTGGTGCTGAGCTCCCCGGTGCGGCGGATCGTCCAGCGCCGCCGGCACGTGGTGGTGGAGTCGGACCGCGTGCGAGGTGGAGGCGCGCTACTGCGTGGTCACGGCGCCGCCTGCCCTGGCCGGCCGGATCGAGTATCACCCCGCGCTTCCGGGGCGGCGCGACCAGCTCACCCAGCGGATGCCGATGGGCTCGGTGCTCAAGTGCCACGCGATCTACGACCAAGCCGTTCTGGCGCGACGACGG
The DNA here is from genome assembly GCA_963759625.1 of uncultured Thermoleophilaceae bacterium. Taxonomy (GTDB): domain Bacteria; phylum Actinomycetota; class Thermoleophilia; order Solirubrobacterales; family Thermoleophilaceae; genus JACVRW01. The sequence goes on from CAVXAD010000005.1 coordinate 52,777, forward strand.
CCGCACCGGCCAGGCCACGAGCGACACGGGCCCGGTGAAGGTCACCTTCGACAACTCGCCCCCCTCGGGCAAGCCGGGGATTCTGCTCGGCTTCATCGAGGGCCGAGCAGGCGCGCGAGTGGAGCCGGCGTTCGCTGGCCAAGCGCAGGGCCGCGGTGCTGGCCCAGTTCGCCCGCTGGTTCGGCGCCGAGGCGCGCTCGCCGCAGTCCTACATCGAGCAGAACTGGATGGAGGAGGCGTGGAGCCGCGGCTGCTACGGCGCCTGGGCGCCCCCCGGCGTGCTGCTCGACTACGGCGCGGCGCTCACGGCGCCGGTGGGCCGCATCCACTGGGCCGGCACCGAGACCTCCACCGAGTCGTGCGGCTACATGGACGGCGCGGTGCGCTCCGGCGAGCGCGTGGCCGCCGAGCTGCACAAGCTCCTCTAGGCCACCAGGGCGCGCCCGGCCCGCTCGAGCTCCTCCAGCGTCGTGGCCTCCGTGATCGAGGCGAGGTCGAGGATGCGCGCCTCGAACGGCTCGAGCGCCGCGCGGCCGACCACGGCGTGGCAGGCCACCCCGCCCTGGCGGCAGCGGGTGGCCACCTCGCCCGTGAGCTTGCCGCTCAGGCTCTGCTCATCGAGGCGGCCCTCGCCCGTGACGACGAAGGCGGCGGCCCGCATCAGCTCGTCGAAGCCCACGGCGTCGAGCACGAAGGGGGCGCCGGGCACGAGCGTGCGCCCCGCGTGCGGCCCACAGGCCTCCGGAGAGGCCGCCGGCGGCGCCCGTCATCGCCACGCCGGTGGGATCGCGCGGCCAGCCGGCGGCCAGCTCGGCGAGCCGGCGCTCCAGGCGCGCGACGGTCGCGGCGTCCGCGCCCTTCTGGGGGGCGAAGACGCGCGGAGCGTCCTCGAACGGCGTGCGCACGTCGCAGACCACTTCGATCTCGAGATCGGCCCCGGCCGCGTCCAGGGCCTCGAGCGCGCCGGCGCCGCCGTCGGTGGTGGCGGAGCCGCCGACCGTCACCACCACGCGCTCGGCCCCCGACTCCGCGGCGGCGGCGATCAACTCGCCCGGTGCCGCGGGTGCTCGCCCGCCACGCGTCGCGCTCCGCCTCGGCCACCCGGCCCAGCCCGCTCGCCTGAGCGGTCTCCACCAGCGCGGTGCGGCCGTCGCCGAGCAGGGCGAACTCGGCGGCCACAGGGCGCCCCAGCGGATCGCCGACGGTGGCGCTGCGGCGCTCGCCGCCGAGCGCCGCGAGCAACACGTCCATCGTGCCCTCACCGCCGTCGGCCACGGGCAGCTCCACGGCCGCCCGGCCGGCCGAGCGCAGCCCCGCCGCGATCGCGGCGGCCACCTCGGAGGCGCTGAACGTGCCCTTGAAGCTGTCCGGGGCTACCAGCGCCGGGGCGCTCACAGCTGGTCGCGGAAGGCGCGCTCGGCCGCCGCTCCGTGCACGGCGAACACGATCCGCTCGAGTGCTCCCTCGTGCTCGCGGGCCACTCCCACCATGGTCCGCGCGGCGTCCTCCAGGGGGAAGCCGCCCACGCCGGTGCCGAAGGCCACGAGCGCGAGCGAGCGGCAGCCGAGCCGCTCGGCCACCTCCAGCGTGGAGCGGGTGGCCCGCTCGATGATGCGGCTCCGACGTGGGGCCGCCCAGCTCCATCGTCGCCGCGTGGATCACCCAGCGGGCGGGCATCAGCCCGGCGGTGGTCTCCACCGCCTCGCCCGAGCCCGATCGGCGCGCGCTCGTCCGATTCGCGCTGGACGTCGGGGCCGCCGGCCCGGGCGATCGCCCCGGCCACCCCGCCGCCGTGAGCCAGCCGGGTGTTGGCGGCGTTGGCGATGGCGTCCACCTCGAGCCTCGTCACATCCGCCTGCTCGACCTCCAGCTCGCGCCATGCGGCCATATCCTGCACCAGGATCGAGCCGGCTGTCGATCTGGGCGCCTCGCGATCGTCGTTAGGGTGAACGCGGCGAGAGGCGCCGCGCACGACCACAGGAGGTTCGACCCATGAAGTACCTGCTCGCGCTGTTCGGCGACGAGTCCCGTTGGGGCGAGAGGACGCCGGAACAGCAGACGGACAGCATGAAGGCCTGGGACGACTTCACGAACGCGGCGATCGACGGCGAGCGTGTACCTGGGCGGCGAGGGTCTTCAGCCGAGCGCCACGGCCACCACGGTCCGGATTTCGCGAGAGCGGCGATCCCACGGTGAGCGACGGCCCGTTCGCGGAGACCAAGGAGCAGCTGGGCGGCTACTACCTGCTCGACTGCAAGGACCTCGACGACGTGCTGGCCTGGGCGAAGCGCATTCCGATGCCCGGCGGCACGGTGGAGGTCCGGCCGGTCATGGACTACGAGGCGGCCGGCTCCGAGGTGCACTCGAACGCGGCGGAGGCCGCGCGGTAGGCGCTCCGTCCGCGACGACGTGGACCGCCTGTTCCGGCGCGAGTCGGGACGGGCGGTCGCCACCCTCATCCGCGTGCTCGGCGACTTCGACCTCGCCGAGGAGGCGGTGCAGGACGCCTTCGTGGTCGCGCTCGAGCGATGGCCGCGGGACGGGGTGCCCACGCAACCCGGCCGCCTGGATCGTCCGCACGGCCCGCAACCGGGCGATCGACCGCATCCGGCGCGACCGGAACTACGAGCGCAAGCTCCAGGAGCTCGGGGCGCTCCTGCCCGGTCGAGGAGGGTGACGAGGGGGAGGACGACGTGAGCTCCATACCCGACGACCGCCTGCGGCTCTTCTTCACCTGCTGCCACCCGGCGCTCGCGCCGGAGGCCCAGGTGGCGCTCACGCTACGGACGCTCGGCGGGCTTTCGACCCCCGAGGTGGCGCGCGCCTTCCTCGTGGCGGAGGCCACCATGGCGCAGCGGCTCGTCCGCGCGAAGCGCAAGATCCGCGGGGCCGGCATCCCCTACGCGGTCCCGGCGGACTCCGACCTGCCCGAGCGGCTGCGCTCGGTCCTGGCCGCGCTCTACCTGATCTTCAACGAGGGCTACCTCGCCACGAGCGCCGACACCCTGGTGCGGCGCGAGCTCTGCGACGAGGCGATCCGCCTGGCGCGCGTGCTGGTGGGGCTCATGCCCGACGAGCCCGAGGCGGCCGGTGTGCTCGCACTGATGCTGCTGCACCACTCGCGCCGGGACGCCCGGCTGGACGAGCACGGCGACCTGGTGCTGCTGGAGGACCAGGACCGCTCGCGCTGGCGAGCAGGACGAGATCGGCGAGGGGCTCGCGCTCGCGGCGCGAGCCGGCCGCGACGGGCCCTACTGCGGTGCAGGCCCAGATCGCCGCCGAGCACTCGTCGGGCGCGACCGACTGGGCGCGCGTGGCCGCCCTCTACGAGCGGCTCGCCGCGTTGCGGCCGGGACCCGTGGTGGAGCTCAACCGCGCCGTGGCCGTGGCGATGGCGGAGGGACCGGAGCGCGGCCTCGAGCTGGTGGACGCGCTCGAGCGCGAGGGCGCGCTCGACGCACTACCACCTCCTGCACGCGACCCGGGCGGATCTCCTGCGCCGGCTCGGCCGGGCCGAGGACGCGGCGGTGGCGTACCGGCGGGCGCTGGCGCTCGTGGCCAACCCGGTGGAGCGCGCGTTCCTCGAGCGCCGGCTGGCCGAGCTCGTCAGCGCCTGACCCGCACGCGGTGGCGCACGAGCTTCGACGGGTTTCCGGCGGCGTCGCGGGCGCGCAGGCCCACGACGACCGCTGGGTGCCTCCCGTGCCGGAGAGCCCGGCGGAGCGCCCGGCGGGCGCGCTTCGTGAGGCGCGCCTTCATCCGCACGAGCGTCCCGGTCGCGGGCCGCCCGCGCGCGCTGAGGTGAGGCGGTACGAGCGGTGTCTGATACGCAGCGTGCCACCGACCGTGAGCGTGGAGGCCTCGCTCGAGCGGCCGTAGGCCACCGCGCCGCCCAGTCGGAGCACTCGCTGACGGGCGGGCACGCGGGTCCGCAGGCGCGGCGGCAGTGATGTCACGTGCCGGGAGGAGCGGACCCGGGCCCGGTCCTCCGGCGGCGGTCATGTCGGGGTCGATCCGCAGCAGCTTGCCGAGCAGCGTGCCCAGGTTCTGGGCGTTGTCGTGGATGTCGTTTCCCCCGCCGCCGTCACCGGTGGCCGCGTACAGGTAGCCGTCGGGCCCGAACTGCAGTTGCCCGCCGTTGTGGTTCGACTCGGAGGAGTGGTCGACGGTCAGCACCAGCCGGCGCGTGGCCGGGTCGGCGCGATTCGGGTCGCTCGATCGCCGGTACTCCTCGATCCGGATGTCGCCGCCGCCGTCGGTGAAGTACACGTAGAACTTCCCGGATGCCGCGTAGTCGGGGGCGAACGCCATGGACAGGAGGCCGCGCTCGCCGCCGTCGAGCACGAGGCCCGCGATGTCCAGGAAGGGCGTGCTCTGGGCCACGCCGTCGTGAACCAGGCGGATCCGGCCCGCCTGCTCCACGACGAACAGGCGGCTCGTGTCGCCGGGGGGCGCCGTGACGTAGGTGGGGAGGACGTAGCTGCCCGGCCACCGGCGCTGCGGTAAGCGTTCCGGAGGTGGACCCGGGGTTGAGCCTGGAGACCGTGCCGTTGCCCTGGTCGGTCACATAGAGGTGACCCGAGGCGTCCTGCCCGAACGCTCCCAGCGCCCGGACGGGAGCGTGAGACCGGTGGTGCTGGTCGTCCGGCGCGGCGGGGTTGAGCGCGAGGGACCGGACCTCGGCGTCGTAGTAGTCGGCGTAGAGAAAGCGCCCGACCAGGCCGGCGAGGGCCGGGTCGCGGACCACGTATCCGCCGATCACGGCGGCCGGCGAGGGCATCGTCGGGTAGTCGGCCAGCGGCCCGATGGCCGCGACGGTCAGGGGACAGCGCGGACCGCCGGGCCCGGCGATCTTGCCCTCGCGGCAGGGCCAGCCGAAGTTCCCTCCGCGTGCGCCCGGCAAGCGTCGTCCAGTCGAGCTCCTCACGGGCACCCTGGCCCACGTCCCCGATGAGAAGGTCGCCGTTCGCGCGGTCGAAGGAGAAGCGGTAGGGGTTGCGCAGCCCGTACGCGTAGATCTCGGGCCGCGCGCCGGCGCGGTCCACGAACGGGTTGTCGGGCGGGATCAGGTAGCTCGTGCCCGCCTGGGCGCCCGCGGCCGCGGGGAGGACCAGCCCGGCCAGCACGGCGAGGCTGATGGCGGTCCTAGCCGCGCAGCTGCGATATGTCGCACTCACTCGGATCCTTATCGGTGCGCCAGCGCAGGAACTTTGCACCGTGGCGGATCCGTTGCCCGGTGATGTGGTCGAAAGCCACCTCGCAAACGAGCTCGGGCCGCAGTCCCTCCCATACGAGCTCCTCGTCGGACTTCCAGCGGCTCGCCTCACCGGATCCGCGCTCGTGGGTGCGATACGGCTCGAGCAGCTCGATCAGCTCCCGCTTCTCGCGCGCCTTGAAGCCGGAGGTGTGGCCCACCACGTGCAGCTCGCCATCGTCGTCGTAGAGGCCGAGGATGAGCGAGCCGACCGTGCCCTCCTCCTTGCCGAAGCGGAAGGCGGCCACCACCGCGTCCGCCGTGCGGACGCGCTTGACCTTGACCATCCCGGTGCGCTCGCCCGGCAGGTAGGGCGCGCTTCCTTCCTTCGCCACGACGCCCTCCGAGAGGCCCGTGAGCCACTGCCCCGCGTCGTCGCGGTCGGAGGTGACCGGGGTGAGCAGCACCGGATCGGCGACCACGGCGGCGAGCCGCTCGCGGCGCTCGTCGTAGGGAAGCTCGAGCAGCAGCTCGTCGCCCTCGGCGAGGAGGTCGAACGCAACCAGCCCGGCCGGCGTCTCCTTGGCCAGCCGCTCCACCCGCGACGCGGCCGGGTGTATCCGCTGTGAGAGGAGGTCGAACTCCTGCACGCCGTCGACCTCCACGACCATCTCGCCGTCGAGCACCACCCGCTCGACCGGCAGCGCCCGCACCTGCTCCTCGATGTCGGGGAAGTAGCGGTTCATCGGCCGTCCGTTGCGGCTTTGCAGGTGCACGTCGTCGCCGTCCCGGAACACGATCGTGCGAAACCCGTCCCACTTCGGCTCGTAGCGCCAGTCGTCGCCCTCCGGCAGGTCCGCGCGCGAGCGCGCGAGCTGCGGCTTCAGCGGCGGCGAGAGGGGGAGGGCCACGGCCCGAACCGTACTGAGGCGGGCCGGAGATAGGATCCATGGGGATGTCCCAGGAACAGGCCACAGTCGCCGAGGAGGAGTACCTCCAGATCATCTACTGGCTCCAGGAGGCGGGCCTGCCCATCACCGGAGCCAACATCGCGCGCGCCATGCAGGTGTCCGCCCCGACCGTCCACGAGATGATCGGACGCCTCGAGAGCGACGGGTACGTGACCCGCGACCCCGACAAGTCGCTCGAGTTCACGGACACCGGGCAGGCCCACGCCGCTCAGATCGTCCGGCGCCACCGCCTGATCGAGCGCTTCCTCACCGACGTCTTCGACATCCCCTGGGATCAGGTGCACGAGGAGGCCGAGCGGCTCGAGCACTGGATGTCGCCGGTGGTCGAGGAGCGGATGCTGCAGGCGATCGGCGACGCCAAGACCTGTCCGCACGGCCACCCGATCTTCGAGGGCGCACGCGAGACCGGCGTGCCGCTCGCCGACGTGGAGGAGGGCGCCAAGGTGCGCGTCCTGCGCTTCGAGAACGAGGCCGAGGACCTGTTGCACTACCTGATGGACAGCGGCCTTCGCCCGGGGCTCGAGGGGACCCTGTCCCACTCGGGCGACGAGGTGGCGATCGAGGCCGGCGGCGAGCGCCTGGCGATCACGCGGAGCGTGGCGGAGACGGTGTCGGTGACCGCCGATCCCTCGCCGCCGGCCCGCACGGCGCTCCCGGACCAGCTCGTGCTGGGCCGCGAGCGCTACGGCCGCTAGGCCCCGAGCGGCCGCGTCGTCCAAGCGGGGTGGGGAGGCGGCCGTCCGTGCGTCGCCGGTCACATTCGTAGCCTGCACCCGGCTGTGGCCGAGCGGGTGCTTTCCTCGCGTAGCGATACGACGCCGGGAGCGTCCCGCAGCGCCGCCAGGCCAGCGCCGAGCGCCGGCGGGCGCGCAGGTCGTAGTAGAGCAGCGTGGAGAAGAGCGCCACGAACGGGGCCGTGATCGTCTCCGTGGCCATCGTCCCCACGAGCGACCAGACCGCGCGGTCGGTGCTCTCGGCGAGCTCGCCGAAGGGCGCGAGGAGCAGCAGGCCGGGGAGCACCGCGGCCAGGTTGGCGATGACGATGAGGCCGAAGGTGCGCCACCACGCCCCGCGCACGAGCTCGGCGGAATGCTCGAGGGCGGCGGTGCGCGCGCGCGCCCTCCACCACCACCGCCTGTGGCACGAAGTACCAGCGCACCGCGATGTAGATCCCGGGCAGGACCAGGAGCACCAGGCCGAGCGCGATCCCGATTCCCGCGAGCAGCACGGCGAAGAAGATCGGGCGCGAATGACTCGAGGCCCGCCAGGATCGCCTCGCGCGCCCGCGGACGCTCCCCCGCTGCCACCGCGTGGAGGGCGTGGATGCACACCGCATTGATGAGCGGCGCGACGACCAGGAAGCTCACGAGCGCGGGGATGACCGTCTCGGCGGCGGATCGGCGAGGAGTCGTAGCCGCTCGTGAGCTCCTCCATTCCCATGCCCTCCACGATCAGGTGCACCGGCACCACCACGGCGGCCGAGAGCACGAGGAAGGTCCCGGCGTTGCGGCGGTAGACGCCGAGCGCGTCGGCGAACAGTGCGGAGATGTCGCGGGGCCGAGCGAGCTCGAGCCGCGTCACGCCCGCTGGCCGAGCGGACGCTTCGCTTCGCTGCCCGTGAGCTCGGCGCGAGCGGCGGCCAGGCGGGCGATTCCCTCCTCGATCAGGTCCGGCGGGACTCCCGAGTAGGCGATGCGGAACGAGCTCTCCCCGCCCTCGAGCAGGAAGTCGGTGCCCTTCACGAACAGCACGCCGCGCTGCGTGGCGGCGGTCTCCAGGTCCGCCACGTCGGTGCCCTCGGGGAGGTCCACCCAGAGGAAGTAGCCGCCCTCCGGCGAGACGAAGCGGGCATCCGGGAAATGCGTGGCGAGTGCGGCCGCGGTGGCGTCGCGACGTTCGCGAAGGGCCGCCTTCACCGTCTCGATCGAGCCGCCGATCGCCCCCGAGGCGCAGAACTCCGCGACGATGGCCTGCGCGACCATGCTCGGCGAGATGTAGGTGCTCGTGGCCAGCTTGCGGATCGAGCCGATCGTGTCCGCCGAGCCGACCAGGTAGCCCACGCGGATGCCGGGACACACGGTCTTCGAGAACGAAGATGCGTAGACGACGCTGCCTCGCTCGTCGAGCGAGAGCATCGTCGGCTGGTCCTCACCCTCGAAGCGCAGCTCCACGTACGGGTCGTCCTCGAAGATCGTGAAGCCGTACTCGGCCGCCAGCTCGAGCAGGCGCCGCCGCTTCTCGAGCGACAGAGTGCAGCCGGCCGGGTTCTGGAAGTTGGGGATGATGTGCGCCAGGGTCGGACGTGCGCCGGCCTCGAGCGCCTCGGCCAGCGCTCCCACGTCGATGCCGTCGGCCTGGAGCGGGATGGCCAGGATGTCCGCGCCGAGGTTGCGCAGCGCCAGGAGCGTGCGGTCGTAGGTCGGGCGCCTCCACCACCACGAGGGCGCCGGGCTCCACCAGCTGCTGGAAGAGAAAGGCGTCCGCCTGCATCGACCCGTTGGTGGCGATCACCTGCTCGGGATCCACGCCGTGCTTCTCGGCTATCCACGCGAGCAGCCGCGGGTACCCGGCCGAGGTCCCATAGGAGAATGCTCCGGCCGGGATCTTGCTCGAAGGCTCGCTGGGCTGCAGCCCGGAGCTCGTCCACGGCGATGATGTCGAGCGACGGAGCGCCGCGGGCGAGCGAGATGTTGGTGGCGGCGGACATGTCCGGCCACGATAACGACGCGGCTCGCCCGGGCGCCCGCGCGCCTGCCGTCCTCAGACGGCGCGCGCGTAGAGGATCACGTTGTCGCGGTATCCGGTGTCCGGGGAGAACGGACCCCCGCACGTGATCAGGACCAGCATCGGGCGCGCCGACGCGCCGTAGACCGAGGCGGCCGGGAAGTGGCTCTTCTCGATCTGGCGGCGCCGCACGACCGCGAAGCGATGGTCGTGCGCCGCGGCGGTCGCGCACGACGATCCGGCTGCCCCGCTGCTGCTGGAGCAGGTTGAAGAAGAGCGCCGGCCCTTGCTTGGAGTCCACGTGGCTCACGATCACCGCGCGGCCGACCTCACCGGGGCGCGGGCCGGCGTCGAACCAGCCGGCGCGGCCCGGCGGTGGGATCTGGAGCTCTCCGCCCTTGACCCCCATGCGGTCGACGGGGCCGGCGGCGCCGGCGGACGCGATGGAGATCCGCGCCGGCTCCGCAGGACGGCGGCCCGAGGGCACGGTGGCGCTTGTGTGATGGTGTCTGGCCGGCAGCCGGATCCGGTCCTTGGCAATGGCGCGGGTCGAGCGTCAAGGCGGCCAGCAGCGACCCGACGGTCGGGGCCTTCACCGTCGTCGTGGGCGCCGGCGCCAGGTCGATCTCCCGGTGCTGTGGCGCGAGCCAGGCCGCGGCCCCACCGGCCAGCCCGGCCGACAACGTCGTCGTCAGCAGGAGACCGAGCGCAGGCCGGATGCGCCTAGTGGCGCCCACTGCGCCGCGCAACGACGAAGCCGGTCACGACCAGCGCAGCTCCAGAGACGACCAGGAAGTTCACCTTCTGCGAGAAGGCGGTGGCGCTGGCACTGGCGGGGCGCGCGGAGCTGCTGCTCCAGGTGCTGACCCCGGTGCTCACGGGTGCCTCGGGAGCGGGCTCCGCGGCCGGTGCCGGAGCCTCGACCAGCGGCTCGGGCTTCGGCTGGCGTCCTCGACGACCTCGGCGTCCGCCTCGATGACCTCGGCGTCCGCTTCGACGACCTCGGCTTCGGGCTCGACGACCTCGGCGTCCTCCACGACTTCGGCCACGGGGGCCTCGGCTTCCACCTGGGGCTCGGCCACGTATTCCGGCGGTGCCGGCTCCGGCCCGTAGGGCACGGGCGGCTCGGGCGCTGACGGCGGCTCGGCGATCCAGGAGCCCGTCCACGAGCCGGTCTCGGCGGGCGGCGGATCGGGCATGGCGGCGGGAGCCGGCGGATAGGGCTCGGGGGCAGGGGCCTCGGGCCAGGGCGAGAGTGGCCGCGGCTCGTCGGGCTTCGGCGTGTCCTCCGGAGGCGACTTGAAGAACAGCGGCGTCGGCGGCTCGGTCGCGGTATCGGCGGCGGCGGTCTCGGCAACCGGAATGGCCTCAGGCGTGACCTCGGGATCGTGGCGGATGAAGCGCGGGTAGGACGGCGGCGCGGAGGCTGCCTGAACCGGGGCGTCCGGGCGCACGAAGCGCGACCCGCCCGTCACGGGCTCCGTCAGCGGCTTGTCGCGCATGAAGCGGCCCGCGCGAACGGCCTGCCCGTCCCAGCGCTCGCCCAGCGGCGGCGTCCAGAGCGCCGGGGCGGGAGTCGCGGGGGTCTCCGCAGGCGCGTCGTGCTCGCCCGCGTGCTTTCCGTTGGCAACGCGGCGCCTCGTTGGCCGGGAGTCATGACCGACGGCGCCGGAGCGAGCACGGGCAGCCGCGGCAGCGGAGGCATCGGGGGCAGCCCCGGACGAGCGGGCGGCTCGGCCTTGGGCTCATTCGGCCTTGGTCTTCTCGGCCTTCTCCTTGTCGGCCTTGACCGGCGGTCCGGCGGCCACTGAGGAGGGCGCGGGCGCCTCCGGTTGCGCGGGCGCCGCGGCTGCGCGGGCGCCGCCGGCTCCGCAGCCGCCGAGGGCGGCTCGGGCGGGGCCGCGGCGGGCGCGGGAGTCCCGACCTTCAGGGCCCCGCGGGTCCGCGTACGCCGGGCGAGCACGTACGAGGTGCCGCCGAGCGCTCCCCCGATCAGTGAGGAGCCGATGATGAGCGCCCATGCGCCGTCGGAGGTGGCCCCGCCGAGGCCGGTGGCGGGCGCGGCGGTCGGGCCCGCGGTCGCGTCCTCGGTGAGTACGACCTGGGCCGGCATGCCGGCGCTTCCGACCACGAAGGCTGTGGACGCGGTGCCGGCGACGGCACGGACCTCCGCCTTGACGAGCGCTCCGCCCTCGCCTCCGGGGCGAGTGACAGCGACGGAGTGGCTGCCGGGCGGCACCGGGAGGTAGCCGGTGGCGTCGCCGAGTCCGACATCCGTGACAACGGTCTTGCCGTCCACGCGTGACGTCGGCCTTGCCGACCTCCGCCGCCACGTGGATGGCCCTGAGGGTGGCCTTGCCGGGCTCGACCCCGCCGTCGCGGTACACGAGAAGGTCGACGTTCTTGCCGTCGCCGACGGCGACGACCGTGTGCTTTCCGGGGCCGAGCCGGACGGTCTCGCTGACCAGGGGTGAAGACTGGCCGTTCAGGATAAGCCGGAGGCGTGCCTGTCCTGGACGAAAGACCTGGTAGCCGCTGGGCTTTGCGAAGGAGGACGGAAGCCGCGGGTGGCCTGCCTCCACGACCAGCGACGCGGGTCCCGCACCGGCCACCGCGTGCAAGAAACGGACCTGAGTTTGGTCCGACTGCGCCTGAGAAGGCATAGTCGGTATTACGATCGTGGTAAGGGCGGCTCCGAGAGTTACGCCCTTCGCCCTAGTGCTTCGCTTCATCTAGCCATGCTAACCCGGGATCGAGAAATCGGGAGATCGCTCTCGCGGGCGGATCCTCAAGATCTAGCCCTCCTTGACCTTTCGCTTCGGCGGAAGGTGAAGGATGACGTGGTGGCCGCTGTGCTGCGTTTGCAGCCAGAAGAGGTGGGCCCGCGCCGCCGGGCCGCGCTCGATCGGCTCGCCGAGGAGCTCGGGCTGTACGAGCAGGCCGAACGCGCCAGGTTGGCGGATATCATCGCCGAGCTCCCGGCGGACCAGTGGCCGGAGTCCGCGGAGGCCGACTCCGACGCCCCCGCCGAGGCTCCGGCCGAGGCGGAGTCCGAGGCTTCCGCCGAAGTCACCCCCGAAGCCAACCCCCGAAGCTCCCGCCGAAGTCCCGAGGCCCCCGCCGAAACCCCTGCCGAGCCCGCCGCCGCCGAGCCCGCTGCCGCCCGAGCCAGCTGCGGCCGCGGCCCAGCCGGCGAAGCCGAAGCCGGAGCGCCGCCGCCGCCGGCCGCTGCTCGCGGCGGCCGTGGTGGTGGCCGGCGCCATCATCGGCTGCGTCATCGGGCTGCTCGTCTTCGGCGGCGACTCCGATGACGGTGACAAGCAAGCCCGTGGCCGCCGCGAAGCGGCAACCGGCGGCGCAGAGCGTGGCGGTCACGCCGATCGCGCCGGGCTTCCCGGGCCGCGGCACGGCCCGGATCGAGGGGAGCGGGACCGGAAGCACGCTCGTGATGTCCCTGCGCGACCTGCCGCCGCGCGAGGAGGCCTACGCAGTCTGGCTCTACAACTCGATCACGGACGCGCGGCTCCTGGACCGCGTGGTGGGCACCGTCCTCGACGTGAACCGCCGCCTCCCCGCCGACCCGAGCCGCTACAAGTACATCGACGTCTCGCGCGAGCCGATCGACGACAACCCGAACCACAGCGGCGCGAGCGTCATGCGCGTGCCGGTGGCCGAGTTGCTCAGGAAGTAGCGGAAGCAGCCGGCTCGGCCGGCTGCGCACCGATGCCTTCCTAGACCCGCGCCCCGAGCACCTCGATCGCGATCTCGGCCACCTGGGTCGGGTTGCGCCCCACGCGGACGCCCTTCTCCTCCAGCGCCTCCGCCTTCGCCTGGGCCGTTCCGGCGGAGCCCGACACGATCGCGCCGGCGTGGCCCATGGTCTTCCCGGGCGGGGCCGTGAAGCCGGCGATGTAGGCCACGACCGGCTTGGTCACGTGCTCCGCGATGTAGTCGGCGGCGCGTTCCTCGGCGTCGCCCCCGATCTCCCCTGAGAGCACGATCAGCTGGGTCTCGGGGTCGGCCTCGAACAGCTCGATGACGTCGATGAAGCTGGAGCCGGGAACCGGATCGCCCCCGATCCCGACGATCGAGCTGTTCCCGAATCCGCTCTGGGCAAGCTCGTTGCCGATCTGATAGGTGAGCGTGCCGGAGCGCGACACCACGCCCACGTTGCCTTCGCGGAAGAAGGACGCCGGGATGATCCCCACGTTGGCCTTCCCGGGGGAGAGGATGCCGGGGCAGTTGGGGCCCACGAGGCGCACGTCCGGATTGCGCGCGAGGTGGTTGTACACCTTCAGCTCGTCGTGTGCCGGAATGCCCTCGGTGATCGTCACGATCAGCGCGATCCCGGCGTCCTCGGCCTCGAGGATCGAATCGGCGGCGAAGCGGGGCGGCACGAACACCATCGCCGTGTTGGCGCCGGTCTCGGCCACGGCCTCGTGGAAAGTGTCGAAGACGGGGATGCCCTCAACGTCCTGGCCGCCCTTGCCGGGCGTGACCCCGGAGACCACCTGGGTGCCGTAGGCCCGGTTGTTGAGCGAGTGGAAGGTACCCTCGCGGCCGGTTATGCCGGACACGCAGAGGCGTGTGTCCGAGTCGACGAGAACAGCCATCAGCCGGCCAGCTCCACGACCCGGTTCGCGGCGGCGAGCATTGTCGACTCCGTGTGCACCTTGGGCAGGTTCGCTTCGGCCAGCAGGGCGCGTCCCTCCGCGTCGTTCGTGCCGTCGAGCCGGACCACGAACGGCACGGTGGGCTCGATCTGCCTGAACGCCTCGATGAGCCCGCGGGCCACCTCGTCGCAGCGTGTGATGCCGCCGAAGATGTTGAAGAGCACCGCCGTGACCTGGGGGTTGGAGAGGATCACCTCCACCGCGCTCGTGATCGCCTCCGCCTTGGAGCCGCCGCCGGCGTCGAGGAAGTTCGCCGGCCGGCCGCCGGCCTGTGCCACCACGTCCAGCGTGGACATCACGAGGCCGGCGCCGTTGCCGAGGATCCCGATGTTGCCGTCCAGCGACACGTAGGTGAGCCCGCGCTCCTTGGCCATCCGCTCCTGAGGGTCCTCGGCCGACACGTTTCGGAACTCCGCCGAGTCGGGGTGGCGATAGAGGGCGTTGTCGTCGAGCGTGACCTTCGCGTCGAGCGCCACCACGTCGCGCGACCCCGTCACGAGCAGCGGGTTCACCTCCACGAGCAGCGCGTCCTCGGCGACGAAGGTCTCGTACAGCTGCGCCAGCACCACGCCGACCGGCCGGATCACGTCGGCGGCGATGCCGGCCTCGAAGGCGAGCCGCCTGCCATGGAAGTCCTGGAAGCCGAGCAGCGGATCCACGTGGAGCTTGACCATGGCGGTCGGGTCCGTGTCGGCGATCGCCTCGACGTCCATCCCGCCCATGCGCGAGAGCATCGCCATCGGGCGCTTGGCGCCGCGGTCGAACACGATCGCGGCGTAGTACTCCTCGTCGATGTCCGAGGCCTTCTCCACGTAGAGCTCGTGCACCGTGAGCCCGCGGATGTCCATCCCGAGGATCGCCTGGGCGTGTGCCTCGACCTCCGGGCGATCGTTCGCGAGCTTGATGCCGCCCGCCTTGCCGCGCCCCCCGATCTGCACCTGGGCCTTGATCACCACGGGGTAGCCGAGGTCGTCGGCGGCGTCAGTGGCCTCGGGGACCGAGGTGGCGTGACGGCCCTCGGGCACGGGAACCCCGTGCTTTTCGAAGAGCTGCTTGCCTTGATATTCGAGGAGGTCCATATGATGGATAGAGTGGCCGCCGCGCGGTAGAGGGCGCCGACCCTATCGCACGGCCTATGGCACTCCCCAAGGACATCAAGTTCGTCACATTCGACTGCTACGGCTCCCTCATCGACTGGGAGTCGGGGGTCTACGACGCGTTCCAGAAGGAGGCCGACCGCGACGGCTTCACGATCGACCGGGACGTGCTGGTGCCCCGGTTCATCGAGGTGCAGCGCGAGATCCAGCGTGGCTCCTACGAGCTCTACGCAGAGGTCCTGCGCCGCACGGCGGTGCGCGTGGCGGCCGAGCTCGGCTGGGAGCTGGAGCCCTCGCGCTCCAACTTCCTTCCCGACAGCGTGCCGCGCTGGCCGCCCTTCAGGGAGACGAACGCCCAGCTCGAGCGCTTCGCCAAGAAGTACGAGACCGGGATCCTCTCGAACATCGACGACAAGCTCCTCGGGGCCACGCGGCGGCACTTCCGAGCCGACTTCGACCTCGTGGTCACGGCGCAGCAGGTGCGTAGCTACAAGCCGGATCCCGCCCACTTCAAGGAGTGCCAGCGACGGATCGCGGGCCTGAAGAAGAACTGGGTCCACATCGCCGCGGGCTACCCGACGGACGTGGAGCCCTGCATCAAGCTGAAGATCCCCGTGATCTGGGTCAACCGCCACGGCGAGGTGATCGAGGGCGCCAAGAAGCCCGACGCCGAGGTGAAGACCTTCCGCGACGCGGGCAAGCTGCTCAAGGCCGCCTGAAAGGCTCCCCGCCGGTGCGCGCAGTATCGGTCCACCGCGATGCGCTCGTCGTGACGAGCCGGATGTGGCAGACCACCGCGACCGTCGTGCGTGACGGCGCGGAGGCCCTGCTGATCGACGCGCCCTACTTCCCGGACGAGCTGGAGGCGCTGCCGGCGCTCCTCGCTCAGGCGGGCTTCGAGCCTGACGGGCTGGTGGCCACCCACGCGGACTTCGACCACCTGCTCGGGCGCCTCGCGTTCCCTGGCCTTCCGCTCGGAGTGGGAGAGGCCACGGCCGAGCGCCTGCGCGCCGAGCCGGGAGGCGCCACAGCGCGCGCTGCGCGATCACGACGACGAGCACTACGTGGTCAGGCCGGCGCCGCTCGGTCTCGGGGCAGTCCAGTCGCTGCCGGTGCCCGGGCGCCTCGACCTGGGTGAGACCGAGCTCGAGCTGCACCCTGCGGAGGGCCACACGGCGGACGGCTGTGCGCTGTTCGCGCGCGCACCCGGGCTGCTGGTGGTGGGCGACTACCTGTCGGACGTGGAGCTGCCGATGATCTCGGAGGGCGGCTCGCTCGCCGGCTACCGCGCCACACTGGCCCGCCTGGCCCCGCTGGTGGCGGAGGCGGAGACGGTCGTGCCTGGGCACGGATCGCCGCACGACCAGGACACGGCGCTGCGGATCCTCGACGAGGACGTGGCCTACCTCGACGCGCTGGAGCGCGGCGAGGAGCGC
Source organism: uncultured Thermoleophilaceae bacterium (assembly GCA_963759625.1). GTDB lineage: Bacteria > Actinomycetota > Thermoleophilia > Solirubrobacterales > Thermoleophilaceae > JACVRW01. Next base: position 68,872 of record CAVXAD010000005.1, read on the forward strand.
CCCGCCCTGCCCGAGGGCCGCTCGAGCAGGGCGCAGCGGCGCCTGCACGCCGAGAACCTCGCGAGGCTCTAGGCGACTCCGGCGATCTCCTCCTGGTAGATCCCGATCGAGCGGCCGAGACCCTCGCCGAGCACCGCGGGCACGATGCCCACGTGCTGGACGATGAGGGTCGCCCGAGCGGTCGTGCGCTCGAACTCCTCGTCCACGATCAGCGTGCCCACCTGGTCGCGACTTCCGCGCAGCAGCGCGAAGCCCTCGAGATCACCGCCATGGGGCGTCAGCAGCACCACCTCGAACGACTCGATCTTGCCGTCCTCCTGGAGCTTTCCCCAGTACGCGACGCTCTCGTTGAAGACCTCGAGGCCCTTCGCCTCGCGGCCGGGAGTGCTCGCTCCCCAACCGATGAAGATCCCTGCTTCGGCCATTGCGTTCCTCCAGCTCGGGTGCTGCAGCGAGTCCGCAGCGTCGGCCGACTCTAGATCGGAGCGTGGGGCACTGGCAACCCATAGACTCGCGTCCGTGCTTCGGAGAGCCATCGCCGCCATCGCGGCTCTCGCCGTCCTCGCCTGCGCGCCCGGCGCGGCGGCTCAGCAACCGCCGCAGACCATCCCGGGGGAGCCGGGGCCGGGCCTGACCACCCCCTGCGGCGGCCGGGCGATCGCACCGGACCAGGTGATCACGGGCGAGTTCGGCACGAACGTCAACAAGGACTACATCCTGCTGCCCTTCGAGGTGCCGCGCGGGACCACCGCGGTCCGGGTCAAGTACTGCTGGGACCGCCCGGAGAGCGGCACCATGAGCCACACGCTCGACCTCGGCCTGTACGGGCCGCGAGAGGGCGCCTCCAAGCTCTGGGGCGAGCGCGAGTTCCGCGGCTGGGGAGGGTCGAGCCATCCCGACGTGACGCTTTCGGCCGAGGGCTTCTCGAGCGAGGCCCAGTACACGGCCAGTCCGCGGGTGGAGGTGCCCGGCAAGACCACGCGCGGCTTCATCCCGGGGCCGATCAAGTCCGGCAAGTGGGCCGCGGAGCTCGGCGTGGGCGCCGTGATCGCACAGCCCGAGGGCGACGCCGACGGCAAGGTCAAGTGGCGCGTGGAGATCGAGCTGTCCGAGGATCCCGCGTTCAAGGACGAGCCCTACCGGCCGGCCCGCTATGACGAGAGCCCCGTCCGCCGCCATCCGGGCTGGTACGCGGGCGACATGCACGTGCACGCCGAGCACTCGAACTACGGCGCGGCGACGATGAGCGACACCTTCTCATACGGGTTCCGGCCGCTCGCCGAGGGCGGCGCGGGCCTCGACTTCATCACGCTCTCGGACTACGTCTCGGGCTACCCGGCGTGGAACGAGATCGGGCGCTACCAGCCGCTCTACCCGAAGAACCTCGTGGTGCGCAGCGACGAGGTGATCACCTACCGCGGGCACACGAACAACCACGCCAGCGCCAGGTTCGTGGACTACCGCACCACGCCGGTCTACGAGCGGCTGGCGGACGGCTCGCTGAGCCTGCTGCGCGCAGGCCGCGACCCGAAGGACATCTTCCGCGAGGTTCACCGGGCAGGCGGCTGGACCCAGATCAACCATCCCCAGATCTTCGAGCCGGTCACCCCCACCGCGGCAGCGTTCTGCCGCGGCTGCTTCTGGGAGTACTCGGAGGCGCAGACCGACTACTCGCAGGTGGACGCCTACGAGGTCGCCACCGGGCCCTGGAACATCGTCGGCGGCCCCAATCCGTTCACGCTGCTGGCGATCGCGTCATACGACCGGCTGCTCGGGCTGGGCTACCGGATGGCGGCCGTCGGCTCGAGCGACTCGCACAAGGCGGGTGTGGTGAGCGGGCTCCTCGACGCCCCGGTCGGCCAGGCCAGCACCGTGGTCTACGCGCCGGAGCTGTCCGAGGCCGGGCTCCGCTGCGGGGTGCAGGCGCGCCACACCTACGTGAAGGTCACGGGCAACGCCGGTCCCGACCTGCGCTTCTCCGCGCGCCCGTGGGGCAACCGCCGCGACAAGGCGATCCTCGGCGATGTGATCCACGCCGCGGGCGCGACCTTCCACGCGCGCGTCACGGGCGGCGCGGGCAGCACCCTCCTGATCGTCAAGGACGGCGTGACCACCGCGACGGTGCCGATCACGAGCGCTGACTTCCGCTACCGCTTCGACGGCTCGGGCAGTGGCCGCTGGCGGCTGCAGATCGAACAGGGCCCCTTGGTCCAGAGCGTCTCGAGCCCGATCTGGGTGACGCCGGGGCGGGGGCCCTGGAGCTGGGTCGAGCAGTCGCGCTGCCGCGGCACCGGCCCGCACCACTGGTAGTCCCGGCAACGCCCGGTCAGCCCGCTCCGGCGGTGCGAAGGCTGCGCCCCGGCCGGCGCTCGCCGAGCGCGAAGCGTGGCTCGGGAGCGGCGCGGCCGGCCAGCACGGCCGCTGCGTGCTCCGCCACGGCGGGGCCGTGCTTGAACCCGTGTCCCGAGCCGCCGCCGAGCAGCCACACGCCCGGTTGGCCCGGGTGGGGAGCGAAGAGGAAGTTGGAGTCCGCGGTGAGGCTGTAGTGGCAGGCGGGCACGCTCGCGAGCGGGGCGTCCGCGAGGGCCGGGAAGCGCAGCGCGAGGTACTGCCGAGCGGCCCGGACCGTGTCCGCCCCACCCTCGGCGGGCCGTTCGTCGGGGTCCACCGGCGGACCGTCGGCGTCGTGGGCGACCTTGAAGCCGTGGGGCTCGATCGCGCCGTGTCCGTACCAGGGACCGTCGAAGTCCACCCATCCGGGACCGGACCACTCGGTCCCGGCCTGGAACAGCGCGACTTGCTGGAGCGTGACCCGCAGCGAGACGAGGTCGGGGAAGAGCCGCCCGAGCCACGCCCCGCACGCCCAGATCACCGCGTCGCCCTCGAGCGTTTGCTCGCCCATGCGCACCGCGGGCCCGTCCGGCCGCGCCGCGCCGATCGCCAGCCGTGCGCCTCGGCTGCGCGCCCTGTCCACGAGGGCGCGAACGCCCCGCGCCGCCCGCAGCACCCCGGCGTCGGGCTCGTGGAGAACGTACGCGAGCCCCGCGCCGCGGAGCCCCGGCAGGAGCGTGGCGGCCGCGTCGGGCGCGAGCCGCTCGACGGGAACGCCCTCGGCGCGCAGGACACGCTCGCTGTCCGCCTCCCAGCCGCCCTCGCGCCGGGCGAGCCAGGCCACGCCCGACTCCACGAGCACGTCGCCGCCCAGCTCCAGCCAGAGCTCGCGCGCCCGCCGCGCAAGGCGCGTATAGAGCACGTCCGGGCCGTGCGAGAAGCGCAGGAGGCGCGTCTCGCCACCCGACTCCGCGCGCGGATCGCCCGGTCCGAAGCGGTCGACGAGGGTGACCTCCCAGCCGTCGCCGGCCAGCCGGTCGGCGAGGGAGGCCCCGAAGGTGCCGGCCCCGACCACGACAGCCGCCGGCACGACCGCCGCTACTTGATGACGGCGATGGTGTCCCCGGTGGCCACGGAGCCGCCCTCGGTGATCCCGAGCTGCTCGACCGTGCCCGAGGTGGGCGCGGTGATCTCGTTCTCCATCTTCATGGCCTCGATCACGCAGATGAGGGTGCCCTCGTCCACCGCCGCGCCCTGCTCGACCGCGACCTTCAGGACCGTGCCCTGGATCGGGGAGATGAGCTCTCCGGGCGCTCCCCCGCCACCGCCGCTCTTGCGCTCGCGCCGCGGCGCCGGTCGCCCGCCGGCCGTGCCGTTGGTGGCGATCGCGCCGCTCGGCTCGCCGATCACGCGCACGTCGAACCGGCGACCGGACACCTCGACCGCGTACTCGCGGCTGACCTTCTCGTCGGCGGCCTCCTCGGCCGGCTTCGCGGCGGGCGGGAAGGCCAGCTGCTTGAGCCAGCTCTTGTCCTCGACGAGGTCGCGGCAGGTCTCGCCGCGCTGCCACTGCTCCGTTCCCAGCAGTGCCTGGTGGAAGGGGATCAGCGTCTTGAGCCCACCGATCTCGTATTCGCCGAGCGCGCGCAGCATCCGCCTCGTCGAGGCCTCGCGGTCCACGTCCCACACGATCAGCTTGGCGATCATCGGGTCGTAGAGCGGCAGGACCTCGTAACCGGGCTCGACGCCCGAGTCCACACGCACGAAGGGGCCCGCCGGCTCGCGGTAGCCCTCGATCCGCCCGGGCGCCGGCGCGAAGCTCTTCGCGGCGTCCTCGGCGTTGATCCGGCACTCGATCGCGTGACCGCGGATGACCACGTCGTCCTGCGTGTACGCGAGCGGCTCGCCGGCGGCGATCTTCAGCTGCTCGCGCACGATGTCTATGCCCGTGACCATCTCCGTCACGCAGTGCTCCACCTGCACACGGGTGTTCATCTCGAGGAAGAAGTACTCGCCGTCGGCGAGCAGGCCCTCCACCGTGCCGGCCGACCGGTAGCCCACCGCGCGGGCAGCCTCGGTGCCGATGCCGCCGATGCGCTCGCGCAGCTCGGGGTCAACGGCCGGCGCGGGGCTCTCCTCGATCAGCTTCTGATGGCGGCGCTGGACCGAGCAGTCGCGCTCGAAGAGGTGGATCACGTTCCCCTCGGCGTCGGCCAGCACCTGCACCTCGACGTGGCGCGGATCGGGCAGGTAGCGCTCGACGTAGACGGTGGGGTCGGAGAAGAACTTCTCCCCCTCCCGGGACGCGCCCTCGAACGCCTCCTCCAGCTTGTCCTCGGATTCGGCCACGCGGAAGCCCTTGCCGCCCCCGCCCCCGGCCGCCTTGATCGCGACCGGATAGCCGATCGAGTCCTCGATCAGCTTGCGCGCCTCCTCCACCGAGTCGACCGCCTCGGTGGTGCCCGGCACGATCGGCACGCCGGCCTCCTTCATGAGCTCGCGGGCGCGCGTCTTCGAGCCCATGGCGTCGATCGCGTCGGCGGGCGGGCCGACGAACACGATGCCGGCCTCCTCGCAGGCCCGCGCGAAGGCGGCGTTCTCCGCCAGGAAGCCATAGCCGGGGTGGATTGCCTCGGCGCCCGACTGGCGCGCGGCCTCGAGGATCTTCTCCACGTTCAGGTAGCTCTCCGCGGCGGGACCGGGGCCGAGCAGGTAGGCCTCGCCGGCCCGCCGGGCGTGCGGGGCGTCGCGATCCGGCTCGGAGTAAACGGCCACGCTGGCCACGCCGAGCTCCTCCAGCGAGCGCATCACGCGGATGGCGATCTCGCCCCGGTTGGCCACGAGGACCTTGCCGAACATGAGGCGGGTAGGTTACTGGCGTGGTTCGCCGCCACCTGCTCGCCGGTCTCGTGGCCGCGATAGCCGTCGCCGGGCCCGCGCCGGCACAGGCGGCACTTCGCTTCGAGCGCTGCAGCGGCTACGGCTACGCCTGCGCTCGCATGGGGGTGCCGCTCGACCGCACGGGCGTCGTGCCCGGCCGCCTCACGCTGAGGATCCAGCGCCTGCGCTCCCGGATCAGGCCGGCCCGGGGGGCGGTGTTCGTTCTCGCGGGCGGGCCCGGCCAGTCCGCCACGGCGGCCTTCGCGGGCGACGGCGCCGGGCTGCTCTACCCGGTTTCCCGAAGCCGTGACGTAATCGTTTTCGACCAGCGCGGCACCGGCCGCTCGGGCGCGCTGCGCTGCCACGCGCTGGAGGACGCGAACCTCCTGGACGCCACGGTGGCGGCCAGCCGCTGCGCGGCGGCGCTCGGACCGCGGCGGGCGCTCTACACCACCGCCGACACGGTGGAGGACATGGAGGCGATCCGCCGCGCCCTGGGTGTGGAGCGCATCGGCATCTACGGCACCTCCTACGGGACCAAGGTGGCGCTGGCCTATGCGCTCCGCTACCCGTCGCAGGTGGAGCGTCTGGCGCTCGACTCGGTGGTCGAGGCGAACGGCCCGGACCCGCTCTACCGCGACACGTTCGCGGCCACGCCGCGTGCCCTGCGGGCACTCTGCGGCACCGCCTGCCGGTCCTTCACGCGTGATCCGGTGGCCGACCTCGAGCGGCTCGTGGCGCGGCTGCGGCGAGGACCGCTGCGCGGCCGGCTCGTCGACGAGCACGGCCGCAGCCGGACCTCGAGCTTCAACCGCGCCGACCTCTTCAGCGTGCTCGTCGCGGGGGACCTCGACCCCGCCCTGCGTGCCGCCTTCCCCGGAGCGGTGCGCTCCGCGCTCGGCGGCGATGCCGCGGCGATGCTGAGGCTGCTCCGGCGCGCCTTCGCGGTGGGCGGCGAGACCCCGCCCGCGCGCATCCTCAGTGCCGCGCTGTACGCGACCACGACCTGTGAGGAGACGCCCTTCCCGTGGCCGCGATCCTCGCCGCCCGACCCGGTGCTGCGCCAGCGCCAGGCGGCCCAGGCAGTCAGCGCGCTGCCCGCGAGCGTCTTCGCCCCGTTCGACCGCGCCACCGCGCTGCGCAGCGACCTGCTCGCGCTCTGCGCCGCCTGGCCGATGGCGGACGCCGCTCCGCCGCTCGGCCCCGGGCCGCTGCCGGACGTGCCGGTGCTGCTGCTCGAGGGGGAGGACGACCTGCGCACGCCCCTCGAGGGTGCGCGACGGGTGGCCGCCCAATTTCGCCGATCCACGCTCGTCGTCTCAGGCGCCACCGGCCACTCCGCGCTCGGCTCGGATCCGAGCGTGTGCGCACGCCGGGCCTTCGACCGCTTCTTCCGCGGCGGGCCGGTGCCGCGGCGCTGCCCGCGGGTCCACCGCGTGTTCGGCCCGGTGCCGCCGGCGCCCAGGCGCCTGGCGGCCGTGGACCCGCTGCGCGGCCTCCCCGGCATCCGCGGGCGCACGCTGGCCGCGGTGAGCCTGACTCTGCGCGACGTGCTCGAGGACTCGGTCACGGAGCTCGTGTTCGCGCCCAGGGACCCCGATCTGGCACGCGGAGGCGGCCTGCGGCAGGGGAGCTACCGGATCGGCGGCCGCGGCACGCTCGTCCTGAGCGGCCTGGCGTTCGTGCCGCGCGTGCGGCTCACGGGAAAGATCCGCCACTTCGGGGAGCGGCGCCAGCGCGGCACGCTGCGCGTGGCGGGTGCTACCGGGGGCCGGCTGGTCCTCCGCGGGAACCGCGCCCAGGGGGTGCTCGCCGGCAGGAGGGTGAGGGCGCGCCTGACGGCGCTGGCGCGGTCGCCCTCGGCGGCCGCCGCGGCCGCACGACCGGCGGCCGCCGGCCTGCGCTGAGTGCTAGAGGACCATCCCCGCGCCGACGGTGTCGTTGGTCGACTCGTCGATCAGGATGAAGCTGCCGGTGGCGCGGTTGCGGCGGTACTCGTCGAGGAAGAGGGGGGAGGAGAGCCGCAGGCTGAGCCGGCCGATCTCGTTCAGCGCCAGCCGGTCCGCCGTCTCGTCGCGGTGCATGGTGTTCACGTCGATCCGGTAGCGGACCATGTCCGCCTTGGCGAGCACGGTGCGGGTGGTGTGCTTGATGCGGTAGCGGCCTGACGGCTGCAGCGGGCGCTCCGCCATCCAGCACACCATCGCCTCGAGATCGCGCGTCTCCTGCGGGCGGTTGTGCGGCCGGCAGATCATGTCGCCGCGCGAGATGTCCACGTCGTCCTCCAGCAGCAGCGTCACGGACAGCGGCGGGTAGGCCTCCTCGAGCGGGCCGTCGAAGGTGTCTATGCCCGCGATCCGGGTTGTCTTGCCCGACGGGAGAACCACCACCTCGTCCCCGACCCTGAATACGCCCGAGGCGACCTCGCCGGCGTAGCCGCGGTAGTCGTGGTGCTCGTCGGACATCGGACGGACGACCCACTGGACCGGGAAGCGCGCGTCCACCAGGTTGCGGTCCGACGCCACGTGCACGTGCTCCAGGTGGTAGAGGAGCGAGGGCCCCTGGAACCACGGCATCCGCTCGGACAGGCCCACCACGTTGTCGCCGTGAAGCGCGGAGATCGGGATGAAGGTCACGTCCGAGATGTCGAGCTTCGACGCCCAGCCGGCGAAGTCGGCGCACACGCTCTCGAAGGCCTCCTGCTCGTAGCCCACCAGGTCCATCTTGTTGACGCACACCACCATGTGCGGGATGCGCAGGAGCGAGGCGATGAACGCGTGCCGGCGCGACTGCTCGAGCACGCCGCGGCGGGCGTCCAGCAGGACCAGCGCCAGGTCGGCGGTCGATGCCCCTGTGACCATGTTGCGGGTGTACTGCTCGTGGCCTGGCGTGTCGGCGATGATGAACTTGCGGCGCGGCGTGTGGAAGTAGCGGTATGCCACGTCGATCGTGATCCCCTGCTCGCGCTCGGCCCGGAGGCCGTCGGTGAGCAGTGCCAGGTTCGTGTAGCTGTCACCGCGCTGACGCGACGTTCGCTCCACCGCCTCGAGCTGGTCCTCGAAGATCGACTTCGTGTCATAGAGGAGGCGTCCGATGAGGGTGGACTTGCCGTCGTCCACGGACCCGGCCGTCGCGAACCGCACGAGCTCGGAGGGGCGCGCGGCTACGGGGTGTCCGTTCGCGCTTGCCAGCGTGCTCAGAAGTACCCCTCTTTCTTGCGGTCCTCCATGGCGGACTCCGAGACGCGGTCGTCCGCGCGCGTCTCGCCGCGCTCGGTGATGCGCGTGGCCGCTATCTCCGCGACCACCTCCGCGATGGTCGTGGCCTCGGAGCGCACGGCGCCGGTGCAGCTCATGTCGCCGACCGTGCGGAAGCGCACCGACTCCTCGAACGCGTTCTCGGCTGCCAGCAGCTCGACGTAGGGCGACACGGCATAGAGCATCCCGTCGCGGCGGAAGACCTCACGCGTGTGGGCCATGTAGATCGACGGCAGCACGATCTCCTCCTCGCGCACGTACTGCCACACGTCGAGCTCGGTCCAGTTGGAGAGCGGAAACACCCGCACGTGCTCGCCCGGCTTGACGAAGCCGTTGTAGAGATCCCACAGCTCCGGCCGCTGGACCTTGGGATCCCACTGGCCGAAGTCGTCCCGGAACGAGAGGATCCGCTCCTTGGCCCGGGCGCGCTCCTCGTCGCGACGGGCGCCGCCGAAGGCCGCCTTGAACCCGTGCTCCTCGAGCGCATCGAGCAGCGTGACCGACTGGAGCCGGTTGCGAGAGGCGCGCGGACCCTGTCTCCTCGACCACGCGACCGCGGTCGATCGAATCCTGCACGGAGGCCACGATCAGCTCCGCCCCCACCGCCTTCACGACCTCGTCGCGGTACGCGATCACCTCGGGGAAGTTCTGGCCCGTGTCCACGTGCATCACCGGGAACGGCAGCTGGGCCGGCCAGAATGCCTTTCGGGCCAGGTGCAACAGCACCGCCGAGTCCTTGCCGCCGGAGAAGAGCAGCACGCAGCGCTCCAGCTCCGCGGCCACCTCGCGGATCACGTAGATCGCCTCGGACTCCAGGACGCGCAGGTGCGAGACCTCGTATGTCAAATCGTCCCCATCTTGGGGACGAGAGAATAGGGGTGCTTCCTGGATGCTCACACGTGGAGGCCGCACTCCGTTTTCGACTGTCCCGCCCAGCGGCCGTCCCGGCCTGAGCCGGGAAGCGTGCAGGGGGCGCAGCCGATGGAGTCGTAGCCACGGTTGTGCAGGGGGTGATAGGGGAGGTCGTGCTCGTGCACGTAGCGCCATACGTCGTCCACGGACCAGTCGGCGAGCGGGTTGTACTTCCGCACCCCGCGGGCCCCGTCCCACTCCTCCTTGGGGGCGTCCGCACGGGTGGGGGACTGCTCGCGGCGGATGCCCGTGATCCAGGCATCCACGCCCTCGAGCGCACGGTCGAGAGCCGCAACCTTGCGGGGGCCGCAGCAGTTCTCCGCGCTCCACGGGCCGTTCATGCTCGAAGCATCGAACACCTCGACCCGCAGGTCGTACCGGTCCTCCAGCTTGCGCCATACGTCGTAGGTGTCCGGAAAGAGCGCCCCGGTGTCGATCGTGAAGACTCGCGCAGACGGCTCGATGGCCATCAGCATGTCGATCAGCACCGACTCCTCCTTCTGGAAGGAGCAGGCCATGATCAGCCGCGGGTGGTGGCGCTCCACCGCCTGGGCGAGCACCTCCTCGGCAGCGAGCTCGCGATGCGCCCGCTCTACACCGCGCATTCTCCCTCCCCCCGGATCACCTGGAAGGGTTCCTTCCGCTGCCAGTCCATGAAGTGGTTCAGGTTCTCGAGGTTGAACTCGAGCGGCAGGGACAGATTGCGCACTTCGTCCTCGAAGCGCACCGCGCCGATCCGCTCGGCGTAGTCGTTGAAGGCCTCGCCCTCCTCGCGCTCGCCCTCGTACATCCGCAGCCAGCGCTCCACGGCCTCCGGAACGCGCTTGGCCGGCAGGCGAACCTTGAGCCGCGTGCCGTACGCGACCTCGCCGCCCTCGTAGGTGCCGCCGATGTGGGCCACGTAGGCCGGGACCGTGTGCTCGCCGACCTTGATCGACGCTCCGTAGAACCCGATGTTCGCGATGTGGTGCTGGCTGCAGCCGTTCGGGCAGCCGGACATCTTGATGTGGATCCTGCGCGTCAGCGGATCGGTGATCCCCATCGCCTCGACCCGCTCGCGCACGGCCTGGTTGAGACCCATGGAGCTCGTGATCCCGAGCTTGCAGGAGTCGGTGCCGGGGCAGCTCACGACGTCGTTGATCTCGTCCGCGCCGGCCTCGCCGAGCCCCAGCTCCGAGAGCGCGGTCCATACGTCGTAGAGGCTCTCGTCGCGCACCCAGCGGAGCACCAGGTTCTGGTGCACGGTGGTGCGGCAGTAGCCCCCGGAGTGGTCGCGCATGACCCGGGCGAGCCCGCGGAACTGCTCGGGCGTGAGGTCGCCGCGGATCACCCTGACCTGCACCGTGGAGAAGCCCTTCTGGCGCTGCGGCTGCACGTTGGACTCGCGGAAGCGCTCGAACGCGCTGCCGTCGCCGTTCGGGCTCGCGTAGGCCACGGGCACCGGCGGCGCGCCCGCCTCCTCGTCGTCCACGAAGAGGAGCGGCTGCGGGTCGAAGTCGCGCTCCGCCACCCAGTCGCCCTTGAGCTCCTCCTCGACCTGGCTGCGCAGCTCGTCGATGCCGAACTTGTCCACGAACACCTTGATGCGGGCCCGCGCGCGGTTCTTTCGCAGCCACTCCTGGCGGTCGAAGATCCGGAACACGGCCTCGGCCCACTTGAGGTATTCGCCGTCGTCGGCGCGCACGAACTCGTTGAGGGTGGGCGCCACGCGCGGCATGATCGAGGTGCCTCCGCCGACCCTCAGCTCGAAGCCGCGGACTCCGTCCCTGATGCGCGGGATGTATGCCACGTCGTGTATGCCGGTGATCGCGCGGTCCTCGTCGGTCGCGGTGAAGGCCGTCTTCACCTTGCGCGGCATCAGCTGGGTCGTGGGGTGGCGCACGAAGTAGCGGACGTAGGCGCCGGCATAGGGCGTGGGATCGAACAGCTCGCCCTCGCAGACGCCGGCCCACGGGTCGCCGGTCACGTTGCGGACCGTGTTGCCGCAGCCCTCGCGCGAGGAGAGGTCGGCGTCGCCGAGGACGCGGATCGCGGCCGCCGCGTCGCGCAGCGGGATGTGGTGGAGCTGGATGTTCTGCCGCGTGGTGATGTGGCCCTTGTTGAGCGGGGCCCAGCGCTCCACCACCTCGGCGAAGGCCTCCATCTGCTCCGGCGTTATGCCCCCGAAGGGCAGCTTCACCCGGATCATCTGGACGTCGGCCTGGCGCTGGCCGTACACGCCCTGCTTGAGCCGGAAGCCGATGAACTGATCCTCGGTCAGCTCGCCTCCGAGGAACTTCTCGGCCTCGTTGTCGAAGTCGTCGAACTCGCGCTCCAGGATCGGGATCACGTGCCCGGGCACGTTCTCGTAGACCTCCGGGTTTTCGAGCGAGCCCTTGCGGCCCTTGTGCCGCGGCTGCGCCGATACCGGTTCCATGTGGGTCGAGTCCTCCGCCGTCGGGTCGTTGCCGAAGCCGTGAAACTAGCAAAACCCGATCCGGTTTCGCGAAATATCTCGTCCGGGGGAGGGTTCGTCCGTGGAACGCCGGCGGAGTGGGCGGCGGCCAGAGTACCCAGTTTGCCGCCTCGGAAGCGGACGGGGTACGCTGCCCGGTGGGATGGATCCACGGCTGGATGCCACCGGACAGGCCGCGCTCGTGCGCTCGGGCGAGGTCTCGGCCCGGGAGCTGGTGCAGGCGGCCGTGGAGCGCGTGGAGGGGCTCAACGGCGAGCTCAACGCCGTGATCCACCCGCTGTTCGAGAAGGCGCTCGAGGGCGAGCCAGCGGCGGGCCCGTTCCAGGGAGTGCCGATGGTGGTGAAGGACCTCGCCTGCCACACCGCCGGCGACCCCTACCACGAGGGCATGGGCTTCCTGAAGGGGATCGGCTGGCGCGAGGACGAGGACACCTGGCTCGCGCGCCGCTTCCGCGAGGCGGGATTCGTCTTCGTGGGCAGGACCAACACGCCCGAGCTGGGCATCCTGCCCACCACCGAGCCGCGCGCCTACGGGGCCACGCGCAACCCGTGGGACCCGGGCCATTCGCCCGGCGGCTCGAGCGGCGGCTCCGCCGCGGCCGTGGCGGCCGGCATGGTGCCGATCGGCCACGCCAACGACGGCGGCGGCTCCATCCGCATCCCCGCCAGCTCGTGCGGGCTCGTGGGCCTGAAGCCCTCGCGCGGGCGGGTCTCGCAGGCACCCGAGTTCGGCGACGTGATGTCCGGTCTCACCGCGGAGCTGGTCGTGTCACGCTCGGTGCGCGACACCGCCGCGGTGCTCGAATGGGTGTCAGACCCTCCCCCCGGAGAGCCTTACGTGGCACCTGCCCGGGCCCGCTCCTACGAGCAGGAGGTGGGCGCGGATCCGGGCCGGCTCCGGATCGGCCTCTGCACCACGCCGCCCGGCGGCCAGTTCGACTCCCATCCCGAGTGCGTGGCCGCCGCCGAGGAGACGGGGCGGCTGCTCGAGTCGCTCGGCCACTCCGTCGAGCAGGCCTACCCGCCCGTGCTCGACGACGAGCGCTACATCCCGCAGTTCCTCGTGCGCTGGAGCGCCGGCGTGGACTGGAACCTCAGGTACTGGGCCGACCGCACCGGTCGCGAGATCGGTCCGCAGGACGTGGAGCCACTCACCTGGGCGCTCGCCGAGATGGGCCGCTCGCACACCGCCGGCGAGTACCTCCGCGCCGTGGAGTACGCGCAGTGGGTCACCCGCGAGGCCGCGGGCTGGTGGGCCGGCGGCTTCGACCTCCTGCTCACGCCCACGCTCTCGCTTCCGCCCCTCCCGCTCGGCTCCTACGAGGCCGACTCGGAGAACCCGCTGATGCCGATCGTCACGGCCACGCCGGTCGCCGTGTTCACGGCCGGCATCAACACGACCGGCCAGCCGGCGATCTCACTGCCCCTCCACACGAGCGTCGAGGGGCTGCCGATCGGCGTGCAGCTGGTGGCCGCCTACGGCGGCGAGGACCTGCTCCTGCGGGTGGCCTCGCAGCTGGAGGAGGCCGCCCCGTGGGCCGACCGCCTCCCGCCGATCTTCGCGGGCGCGCCGGCTACGGACTAGAGGGCATCGGTGCGCAGCCGGCCGAGCCGGCTGCTTCCGCTAGTGACCTGACCCCAGGGCGGCGCGTCGCCCGGGCAGAGGCCGGTGCCCTCGAGCAGGCCGGCGCGGAGCCAGGGGCTGACGCCCCGAGCGGGCGCGGGCGGAGGCGCCGTGTCGCGAAGGAACTGCTCGATCGCCGCGGCGATCGCCGCCGCCTCCTGCGGGGTGGCGGCACCGCGGCGCACCTCGATGCGCGGGCGCGACGGGCGCTTCCTGCCGTTGCGGCTCACGATGGACCAGGCTACCTGCCCAGCCGCCGGCGGGATACGGTCCGGCGGTGGCCGAGCTGCGCCTGTTCCCCTATGACGCCGTCCTGCGCGCCGTATCCCCGGGGGAGGCGATCGAGCGGGTGCGCGAGGGGTTCGTGGAGCACACGAGCGGCATCTGGGAGATGCCGGCCAAGACCTACCTCGACGCCCCGCCCAGCGGAGACTTCCGGGCGATGCCCGCGCGCGGCGCCGGCATCGCGATCCTGAAGTGGGTCACCTCCTTCCCGCGCAACCCGGAGGCCGGCCTACCCGTCGTGATGGGTGCGATCTGCGTTTCGTCGGCCGTGGACGGGGAGCTGCTCGCGCTGGTGGACGCGCGCGCTGTCACCGCGCTGCGCACGGGCGCGGTGGCGGCGGTGGCGGCTCAGGAGCTCGCGCGGCCGGACGCGGCGACGGTGGGCATCGTCGGGTGCGGCCTGCACGGCTCGTGGGCCGCGCGCTGCCTCGCGGACGCCGAGTACGGGCCCGGCGTGTGCTTCGACCCCGACCCGGACGCAGCCGGACGGCTGGCCGGCGAGCTCGGCTGGGAGGTCGGCGGCGTGGACGACGCGCTGGCCTGCGACGTCGTGACCTGCGTGACCCCCGGCTCCGAGCCGGTGATCCGCAAGGAGCTGGTGCGCCCCGGCGTGCACCTCAACATGCTCGGCGCGGACGGCCCCGGCAAGGCGGAGGCCGAGCCGGCCGCGGTGGCGCTCTGCGAGCTCTTCTGCGACGAGTGGGAGCAGGCCAGTCACGGCGGCGAGCTCACGGGCGCCGTGGCCGCGGGACTCGTGGAGCGCGACCGGGTCGACCCAGCTGGGCGACGTGCTCACGGGCGCCGCGAAGGGGCGATCGAGCGCCACGGCGGCCACGCTCTTCGACAGCACGGGGCTCGCGATCCAGGACCTGGCGATCTGCCTCGCACTGCTCGAGGCGGAGCGCGACGGACGCGTCCGCACGCAGACGGTGAACCTGTAGGGTCGCCCGCGATGGAGGAGGAACTGGGGCGGCGCGCGCTGGCGAAGGTCACGCGACGGCTGATCCCGTTCCTGTTCGGGATCTACGTCGTCGCCTATCTCGACCGGGTGAACGTGAGCTTCGCCCAGCTCCAGCTGGAGGACGACCTCGACTTCAGCGACACGATCTTCGGCCTCGGGGCCGGGATCTTCTCGCTGGGCTACGTGATCTTCGGCGTGCCGAGCAACCTGGCGCTGGCACGCTTCGGCGCGCGTCGCTGGCTTGCGGCGATCATGATCGTCTGGGGAATCCTCTCGGCGTCAACGATGTTCATCAGCGGCGCCGGGGACTTCTACGCGCTGCGGTTCGCTCTCGGCGCCACCGAGGCCGGTTTCTTCCCGGGCATCATCCTCTACCTCACCTGGTGGTTCCCCGAGCGTGAGCGCACCCGCGCGCTCGCACTGTTCCTCACCGCGATCTCCGTCGCCTACGTGGCGGGCGGGCCGCTCTCCGGCGGGCTGCTCGAGCTCGACGGTTTCCTCGGCCTGGACGGCTGGCAGTGGCTGTTCCTGTGCGAGGGGCTCCCGGCGATCGCCCTCGGATTCTTCACCCTGCGCTACCTCGACGAGGGCCCGGAGGAGGCCGAGTGGCTCGAGCCGGAGGAGCGCGACTACCTCGTACGCGAGCTCGCGCGCGAGCGTGCGCTCATGGAGGCGGCGCCGGGCGGCGGCAGCGTCGGCGAGGCGCTCGTCAGCGGGCAGGTCTGGCTGCTCGGACTCATCTACTTCATCCTGCTGGCGGCCGGCTTCGGCCTCACCTTCTTCGTGCCGGACCTGGTGCAGGACCGCACGGGCTACAGCGACTTCGAGGTGGGCGTGCTCGCGGCGCTGCCGTTCGGGATCGCCACGGTGGCCATGCTCGTGGTGGCCCGGCGCGCCGAGCTAGCCGACAGTCGCAAGCCCTACATCGCAGGGCTCGCGGTGATCGGCGCGCTCGGAACCCTTCTCACGGCACACGCCCAGTCACCGGTGTTGCTCACGGTCGGCATCTCGCTCGCGGCGACCGGGCTCCTCGGGGCCATCCCGGTCTTCTGGGCGCTGCCCACGGCGTTCCTGAGCGGCGCCGGCGCCGCGGCGGGCATCGCCCTGATCGCAGTGCTGGGCAACCTCGGCGGCTTCGCCGGCCCGGCGTTCACCGGAATCTCGGAGGACTCCACGGGCGGTTACGAGATGCCGCTGACGGTGCTGGCCGGCTTGCTGGTGGTGGGCGGGCTGCTGGCGCTCGCGGCACGTGAGAGCGCGACCGCCACGCCCACTGCCGCGCCGGCGCCGGCCGACCGGCTCTAGGCGCGGACGTCTACTAGGCGGACGGGGGAACCGCTACAGCGGGATGTTTCCGTGCTTGCGCTTGGGCGTCTCCACGCGCTTGGTCTGGAGCGTCTCCAGCGCGCGGATCAGCTTCGGGCGCGTCTCGTGCGGCACGATCACGTCGTCGATGTAGCCGCGCTCGGCCGCCGAGTAGGGGTTCGCGAAGCGCGCCTTGTAGTCGTCGATCAGCTTCTGGCGGCGCTGGTCGGGGGTGGGCGAGCTCTGGATGTCGCGCCGGTGGATGATGTTCACCGCGCCCTCCGGGCCCATCACGGCCACCTCGGCGGTCGGCCAGGCGAAGTTGAAGTCGGCCAGCATGTGCTTGGAGTTCATGACGTCGTAGGCGCCGCCGTAGGCCTTGCGGGTGACGATGGTGAGCTTGGGCACCGTCGCCTCCGTGAAGGCGTAGAGCAGCTTGGCGCCGTGCCGGATGATCCCGCCCCACTCCTGGCTCGTGCCCGGGAGGAAGCCCGGCACGTCGCAGAACGTGAGCAGGGGGATGTTGAAGGCGTCGCAGAAGCGCACGAAGCGCGCGGCCTTCTCCGAGGAGGCGATGTCGAGCACGCCGGCCAGCTGGGCCGGCTGGTTGCCCACCACGCCGATCGGGCGGCCGTTCAGCCGCGAGAAGCCGATGATCATGTTCCGCGCGAAGTGCTCCTGCACCTCGAAGAACTCGCCGTTGTCGACGATCAGGTTCACCACGTCGCGCATGTCGTAGGGCTTGTTCGGGTTGTCCGGGACGATCTGGTCGAGCGCCGGGTCCTCCCGGTCCGGGTCGTCGCCGGTGTCCATCCGCGGCGGCAGCTCCAGGTTGTTCTGGGGGAGGAACGACAT
The DNA here is from genome assembly GCA_963759625.1 of uncultured Thermoleophilaceae bacterium. Lineage (GTDB taxonomy): Bacteria > Actinomycetota > Thermoleophilia > Solirubrobacterales > Thermoleophilaceae > JACVRW01. The sequence goes on from CAVXAD010000005.1 coordinate 85,737, forward strand.
GAGATAGCGCGCGTCCTCGAGGCAGCTCTCCTCGTCGTCGGCGGCGAAGTGGGCCACGCCCGACTTCGTGTTGTGCGTCATCGCGCCGCCCAGCTCCTCGAACTCCACCTCCTCGCCGGTCACCGTCTTGATCACGTCGGGCCCCGTGATGAACATGTGCGAGGTCTCCTTGACCATGAAGATGAAGTCGGTCATGGCCGGGGAGTACACGGCGCCGCCCGCGCAGGGGCCCATGATCAGCGAGATCTGCGGGATCACGCCGGAGCACTGCACGTTGCGCACGAACACGTCGCCGTAGGCGCCGAGCGAGACCACGCCTTCCTGGATCCGCGCCCCACCCGAGTCGTTGATGCCGATCACCGGGCAGCCGATCCGCGCGGCCAGGTCCATCACCTTCACCATCTTCTCGCCCATGACCTCGCCGAGCGAGCCGCCGAACACGGTGAAGTCCTGCGAGAACACCGCCACCGGGCGGCCGTCGATCAGCCCGTGGCCGGTCACCACGGCGTCGCCCCAGGGCCGGTTGTCGAGCATGTCGAACTCGGCGGTGCGGTGGCGTACGAAGGTGTCGAGCTCCTGGAAGGACCCGGGGTCGAGCAGCTTCTCGATCCGCTCGCGGGCGGTGAGCTTGCCCTTCGAGTGCTGCTTCTCCTCCGCCTGCGGGTTGGTGTGGATCGCCTGCTGGCGGAGCTCCTCGAGCTGGGCGAGCTTCTCCTCGTAGGTCTCCGGCGACTTCTGGCGCATGCGGCCGGGGAGTCTAGATGCCCGTCGGTGCCTACGCCCGCGAGTTCGTGTAGTAGGGCGGTCTGCCCCCGGCACGGCGGGCCACGGCGTCGTACATCGCGGCGGCGCGGGCCGGATGGCGGTGGGCGACGTTGTGGGTCTCGTCGGGATCGTGCGCCAGGTCGTAGAGGCGCTTGTGGTGGCCGCGGTTGTCCGTGATCAGCTTCCAGCGCCGGGTGCGGGCGTACATCGAGTTGGCGTAGCCCCCGTAGGCGAGCTTCCGCTCGCGGGGACGGCGGCGCTCGAACAGCGGCGAGAGGTCGTGCCCGGTCATGTCCCGGGGCGCGCGCACGCCCGCGAGCGAGAGCAGCGTCGGGGCCACGTCATGCGTCTGCGCGAGATAGTCGCTCGCGCGCCCGGCGCGCCGCCGCGCGGGGTCCACGACCACCAGCGGCACGCGTATCAGCGCGGGGTGGAGGACCGACGAGATCTTCCCCGTGTAGCCGTACTCGCCGAACATGAACCCGTGGTCGCCCACCAGCACGATCGCGGTGTCGCGATCGAGCCCCAGGTCGTGGAGGCGGTCGAGGAAGAAGCCCAGCCAGCGGTCGGTCATCGTGACCTCCGCCGCGTACAGCGCGTGCATCCGCGACACGAGTGCCGACGCGTCGCCCCTGGACCAGCTTGTCGACCTTCCCGTAGCGCGGCATCCCCGGCTCCGGCCCGCGGTGGTCGGGGTCCCCGTAGAGGTTGATGTACTTGCGCGGCGGCGTCCACGGCTCGTGTGGCTCGTAGGTGTCGAGCACGAGGGCGAACGGCCGCCGCGTGGCCGCCTGGCTGAGCATCAGGGCGCCGTTGGCGAACACCCGCGCGGCGAACGAGTGCGCCTCGTCGTGCGAGTAGCGGCCGTTCGAGAGGTAGCGGCGCATGCGCTCGAACGCCTTCGCGTCGTGATGCAGCGCGGGGTGCATCCAGTGGCGCAGCTCGTGGCGCGACACGCCGGTGCGCCGGCCGCCGATCTCTCCTCCGGTGCGCACGAAGCGGTGGAAGCTGCGCCTCAGCGGCCGGTAGGGAAGTCGAGAAGCCGAGGAACGGGTTGTCGGTCACGTACGCGGTGAAGTAGCCGGCGCGCCGCAGCGCCGAGGTCCAGGACGACCTCACGTGCGTGAGCGGCGCCCAGCCGGGCGAGTCGAGCAGCCCGCGCCAGTCGTGCCAGCCGCGAAAGGGGAACTGCCGGCGCCCGCTCAGCAGGGTGTTGCGCACCGGCACCGTCGGCAGGGCCTCCGGGTAGGCGCTCGTGAAGCTGATCCCTTCGCGCCTCAGAGCATCCATGTTGGGCGTGCGCGCGCGATCGCCGTAGACGTGGTCCGCGCGCAGCGTGTCCACCACGATCACGATCACGTTGGGGCGGTCGGCCGCCCGCGCGGCCCCGCGGCGCCCAGCGCCAGGGCGGCGGCGGACGCACCGGCGCCCAGAAAGCCACGCCGCGTCGCGTGGATCGGGTACGGCCGTCACGGCCAGGCTGACGCTAGCGGAGGCGTCAGCTGTTCTGGAACGGCCGGCGGTGGGCGGAGCCCAGGTCGTCGAGCAGCTGCTCGAGCGCCTTCTGCAGGTCTTCGCTGCGCCCCTCCGCCGGCGGCGCGGCCGGGACCGGCGGGGGCCGGCGCTGCGCGGCCACCGACCAACCGCGCCCAGAGGCCCATCCGGGCCACGTCGGGCTCGAGGCGAGCGACCTCCTGCTCGACCGTCGCCGTGAGGGTGAGCTTGGTTCCCCAGCCGGCCGGCTCGAGCACGGCCGCGCCACTGGCGTCCTCGGCCTCCCACTCGATCCGCCGTTCCTCCTCGGTCACCTTGAGGGAAGCGCCGCCGACCGCCTCCCGTGAGACGCTCTCCGGAGAGCTCCGACCAGAGCTCGGGCGGGGACTTCACGAGCGTGCGTGACACCTCGACGGTCGGCATCTCGTCGGGTTTCGAGCGCAGGCCCCCGACTCCTCCCCAAACGGTCGAGGATTCTCTAGAAAAGGCTCTGGCGCGCGCGACTCAGCCGGAAGCCGTGGCCGCTCGGCTTGCTGCGGCAGGTGAGCCCGGTGGTGCGCGAGCGGCAGCGGAAGGGGCCAAGAGTCCGCGCAGCGCCGTACCGCAGCACACGGCCCGCCGGCACGGCGTCGGTCACGTGCACGCGCTTGCCCCGGTGGCGGCGGTCGAGCGTGAAGGCGGTGTCGTTGAGGCTCAGCACGTCGCAGCGGAGGAGCGGGCCCTCGCCGCCGTCGGCCGAGCGGTAGAGGCAGCGGATGTTGCCGGAGGGGGTGTGGAATGACGCCTGGCGCGCTTCGGCCGCCGCCGGGGCGAGTAGCAGGACGGCGGCGAGCGGGAGCAGCAGCCGCCTCAAGTCAGGCCTCCGAGTACTCGCCGAACTCGTCGCGAAGCTCGCCGGACACCTCGCCCAGGCTGCAGCGGTCCTTCAGCGCGGCCCGTAGCGGGTGGAGGAGGTTCTCGCCGCCCTTCGCGGCGGCGCGCAGCTCCTCGAGGCGCGTTCGCACGAGCTCCTGGTCGCGGTCGTCCTTGAACGCGGCCAGGCGATCCACCTGCTGGCGCTCGGCCTCCGGATCCACGCGCAGGATCTCCACCTCGTCCACGTCGTCGGTCACGTACTGGTTCACCCCGACCACGATGTCCTGCTTCTGCTTGTAGCGCTCCTCGTAGCCCCAGGCCGACTCCTCCACCTCGGCGCGGATGAAGGGAATGCACTGGACCGAGCCACCCAGCTCGTCCACCTTGTCGATGAGCGCCTGGGCGCCGGCCTCGATCTCGTCGGTGAGCGCCTCCACGAAGTAGGAGCCGGCGAATGGGTCGGCGGTGTCGGCCGCGCCCGACTCGTGGGCAAGTATCTGCTGGGTGCGCAGGGCGATCCGCGCGGCGCGCTCGGTGGGCAGCGCGAGCGCCTCGTCGAAGCCGTTCGTGTGCAGCGACTGCGTGCCCCCGCACACGGCCGCGAAGCCCTGCAGCGCCACCCGCACGATGTTGTTCTCGGGCTGCTGGGCGGCAAGGGTGACGCCGCCCGTCTGCGTGTGGAAGCGGATCTTCAGCGAGCGCTCGTCGCGCGCGCCGAAGCGCTCGCGCATGATCCGCGCCCACATTCGCCGGACGGCGCGGAACTTGGCCACCTCCTGGAACACGTTGTTGTGACCGTTGAAGAAGAAGGCCAGCCGCGGGCCGAACTCGTCCACCTCCAGCCCGGCATCGATGGCCGCCTGCACGTACGCGATCGCGTTCGCGAGCGTGAAGCCCACCTCCTGGACCGCCGAGCAGCCCTTCTCGCGCATGTGGTAGCCGGAGATCGAGATGGTGTTCCACTTGGGCACACGCTCACGGCAGTAGGCGAAGAGGTCGGTGGTCAGCCGCATCGCCGGCACGGGCGGGTAGATGAAGTTCCCGCGCGCGATGTACTCCTTGAGGATGTCGTTCTGCGTGGTGCCGCGCAGCTGCTCCGCGGGCACCCCCTGCTCCTCGCCGACCAGCTCGTAGAGCAGCAGAAGCACCGCGGCGGGCGCGTTGATCGTCATCGAGGTGGACACCTGATCGAGCGGGATGCCCTCGAACACGCGCCGCATGTCGTCGATCGAGTCGATCGCCACGCCGGTGCGCCCCACCTCGCCCTCGCACAGCGGGTCGTCCGAGTCGCGGCCGAGCTGGGTGGGCAGGTCGAAGGCCATCGACAGGCCGGTCGAGCCGTGGTCGATCAGGTAGTGGAAGCGCTCGTTCGTCTCCTTGGCGCTGGCGTACCCCGCGTACTGGCGCATCGTCCACGTGCGGCCGCGGTACATGTCCGGGTGGACGCCGCGCGTGTAGGGGAACTCGCCCGGAGCGCCGAGGCGCTCCTCGAGGCCGGGCGCCACGTCCTCCTCCGTGTAGGTGTTCTTGACCTCGATGCCCGAGTCGGTGAAGCGGCGCGGGTCATCGGGCCCGACGATCGGCGCGATGCTCGGCTTGTGGTCGGGCGTGGTGGCCACGGGCGACCGTCAAGGATACGGGCCTGCCGTGCCCTTACGATCTTCGTATGGAGGTGACCGTCCGCCTGTTCGCCATCTTGCGCGAGCGCGCCGGGGCCGCGGAGGTGGTGCTCGACCTCCCCGACGGCGCCCGGGTGGCGGACGCGCTCGCGAAGCTCCACGAGCTGGCCGAGGGCCTGCCTCTGGTCATGGCGGTGAACCGCGAGTACGCCGACGCCCAGCGCACGCTCGGTCCGGGCGACGAGCTTGCGTTGATCCCGCCGGTGAGCGGCGGCGAGACCTCGGCGGCGCCCTGGGCCCGCGTGACCAGCGAGCCGCTCTCGCTCGAGGCGCTCGCGGCACGGGTGCGCGACCCGCGCGCGGGCGCGGTCGTGACCTTCCAGGGAGTGACCCGCGAGGTGCAGCGGCTCGAATACGAGGCCTACGCCGAGATGGCCGAGGAGCGGCTGGTGGAGATCGCCCTGGCCGCGGTCGAGCGCCACGGCCTCAGCGCCGCGGCGGTGGAGCACCGGGTGGGGGACGTGCCGCTGTCCGAGCCGAGCGTGGCCGTGGCGGTGTCGGCCCCGCACCGGGGCGAGGCGTTCGCCGGGGCGCGCGAGATCATCGATCGCGTCAAAGCCGAGGCGCCGATCTGGAAGAAGGAGATCGACGGCGGCGTGGAGCGCTGGGTGGAGGGCCGTCCGCCGGCGTGAGGGTCCGACCCCGCGAGCAGGCCGACGAGACCGCGGTCGCCACGTTCCTGTCGGCGCGCGGGTCGCGGCGGGTGGCGCGGCGCGGCGAGCTGGTCGATCCACTGGAGCATCCGGCGCTCCTCGCGGAGGACGCCGGCCGGCTCGCGGGCGTGGCCGGGTACGTGCCCGGCGCCGAGCGCTGGGAGCTGCTCACGCTCCACGCGAGCGAATCCCGGGCCGGCGTGGGAACCGCCCTGCTCTCCGCTCTCGAGCGCGCCGCCACGACGGCGGGTTGCAACCGGCTGTGGGTGGTGACCACGAACGACAACCTCGACGCACTGCGCTTCTACCAGCGCCGCGGCTTCCGGCTCTCGGCCATCCGCCCCGGGGCCGTGGACGCCGCGCGTGAGCGCCTCAAGCCCGAGATCCCCGTGGCGGGCGACCACGGGATTCCCTTGCGCGACGAGCTCGAGCTCGAGAAGGAGCTGTGACGGCGTGGCCCGGGCGTGGAGTGATCGCTGCTCTCGCGGCCCTCGTGTTGGCGCTCGCCGGCAGCGGCGGCGACCGTGGACGCGGGCTCGCTGCGCGCCGACGTGGGCCGGGGCTCCTGGTCGCTGCGGCTCACCGACTCCGGCGGGCGGCCGATCCTCAGCCAGGCTCCCGGCACGCTCGGCTTCCGCACCGCCGCGGGCTGGTTCCGGGCACCCGCGTGCTCGACTCGCGCCGGCGTCACGGCGTCTGGGAGGGCACGCTCGCCACCACCGACCCGGGCGGGCGCCGGCTCGCCGTCCGGCTCGAGCCCGACGCGCGCGGCGTCGTGGCGCTCCAGGTGAAGGTCACCGGTCCCGGCGCGGCGCTCGCGCAGGCCACCGGGATCTCGTTCGTGGCCCGCGCCCGCGAGCGCTACCTCGGCTTCGGCGAGCGCTCCAACCGCGTGGACCAGCGCGGCGGTGAGGTCGAGAACTACGTGGCCGAGGGGCCGTACGAGGAGGACGAGCGGGCGATGATCCCGCTCTTCGTGCCCGCCTGGGGCTTCCACCCGCGTCCGGACGCGACCTACTACCCCGTGCCCTGGCTCCTCTCCAGCGCGGGCTACGGGGTGCTGGTGGACGATCCGGAGACGAGCTATTTCCGCCTCGACCAGGGCGCGAGCGGCACCTGGAGCGTGGAGGTGCAGGCACCACGCCTGAGCCTGCGCGTGTTCGCGGGCCCGCGCCCCGCCGACGTCCTGCGCCGCTTCACCGCGCGGACCGGGCGCCAGCCACCGGTCGTCGGGGCCGTTTTTCCTCGGCCCCTGGTACCAGCCCACCGGCAGCGACGAGGCCGCGGTGCTCGAGCGGCTGATCCGGCGCGACGCGCCGCTGTCGGTGGCCCAGACCTACACGCACTATCTCCCGTGCGCGGCGCAGGCGGGCAAGGAGGAGGCCGAGCGCGCGCGCGTTGCCGGCTTCCACCGGGCGGGGCTCGCGGTGACCACCTACTTCAACCCGATGATCTGCACCACCCATCCGAACTACGGCGAGGCGGCGGCCACCGGCGCGCTCGTCCGAGAACCCGGCGGGCGGGCCGTACGTGTACCGCTACAGCACCCTGACGAGCTTCGACGTCTCGCAGTTCGACTTCACCGCTCGTGCCGGGCGCGACCTCTACGGCCGGCTCCTGCGCGAGGCCGTGGCCGACGGCCACGACGGCTGGATGGAGGACTTCGGCGAGTACACGCCGCTCGACGCCCGCGCCGCCGACGGCAGCAGCGGCAGCGGCCTCCACAACCTCTATCCGCGCCAGTACCACTGCGGCGCGTTCGACGGCGTGGCCGGCGTGGGCGCGGCCGCTCGCGCGGTTCGCGAGGTCGGGCTGGACCGGGAGCGCACGCTGCTCGCCGATCGTCTGGGGCGGCGACCCGAGCGTGGACTGGGGCTTCGACGGGTTGCGCTCGGTCGTGACCAACGGGCTGACGATGGGGCTGTCGGGCGTGAGCACCTGGGGCTCGGACATCGGCGGCTTCTTCGCGCTCTTCGAGAACACGCTCACCCCCGAGCTGCTGGTCCGCTGGATCGAGGTCGGCGCGGTGTCCGGGGTCATGCGCACCGCAGGCCAACGGCATCGGCGATCCCGGCGAAGCGCGCGCCCCCAGATCTGGGACGAGGAGGTGCTGCCGCACTGGCGCCGCTGGGCCAAGCTGCGCACGCAGCTCTACCCCTACCTCGCCGCCGCCGACGCCGAGTACCGCCGCAGCGGCATGCCGATCATGCGCCACCTCGCGCTCGCCTATCCGGCCGACCCGCGCGCCACCGGCTCGGAGGACGCCTTCCTGTTCGGCCCCGACCTGCTGGCCGCCCCGGTGCTCGATCCCGGGGCGCGCGGAGCGCTCCGTGTACCTGCCGCGCGGCGATTGGGTGGACCTGTGGCGCTCCGCGCGCTACCGCGAGAGCGACGGCGGCCTCGACCTCGGCCGCGCGCACGTGCTCGGCGGCGGCCGCACCGTCACGGTGCCCGCCCCGCTCGGCGAGCTGCCGCTGCTGGCGCGCGCCGGCACGCTGCTCTCGCTGCTTCCGCCCGACGTGGACACGCTCGCCTCGTACGGCGACGCCGCTCCCGCCGTGTCAGCTGTCCGAGCGTGCCGGCGAGCGCGTGCTGCTCGCGTTCCCGCGCGGGCGCTCCTCGGCGCGGCTCGAGCACGGAGGCGGGCTCCGGTCCCGCGAGGAGAGCGGGCGCTGGAAGCTGCGAGATCCGCACCGAGCGACGCACGCGGTGGGCGCTTCAGGCCTCGCTCGGCACGCTGCGCCGGCCCTTCACTCCCTGCTCGCTGCGGCTCGACGGGCGCAGGCTTCCCGCGAGCGCATGGAGTTACAACGCCGCGGCGGGTGTCCTGCGGGCCCGCTTCGCCAGTCGCCACGGCGAGCTCGTCGCCTCTGCCTGCGGCCGCCGTTAGCGCCGCTGCCGCGGCGAGCGGCGCGCGTGCGCAAGCGCACACACGCCGCGGACCCGCGGGCGATGTACTCCACCGCAGCAGCCCCGCAGGACTTGCAAACAGAGGAGGAACCCATGACCGACGGCCCGCGCTTGCCCACCCCACGCCCCACCCCCGGACTTGGGATCACCCCCGGGGCGCTGTTCGTCTCGCTGATGGCGGACCACCGCGACGAGCACCCCAGCCACCCCGTTCGCGCGAGCCGTCGGCGGGTTCCTCTCACGTCGCTGGTCCTGACCCGGCCCTGCCTGAAGGCGCCGGGGCCAGTGCGCGGGCGGCGCAGCCGGGGAACCGCAACTAGCCCTCCATGCCGGTGGACTCGTGCGGCGCCCCCACCGGCTTGGACTCGGGCGAGCCGCGCTGGCGCAGGTAGACCGACAGGATCGCCATCGAGCCGACGGCCAGGAACTCCGACTGCCAGTTCTGGAGCGTCCGCTCCCAGAAGCTCGGCGCTCCCCAGGTAGGAGCAGCGACACCGGCTCCTCCGGTGCGTCAGCTGGTCGGCGTTGTACTCGGTCCACGCCCGTGACGCCTGCGCGACCCAGGTGCCCACCCAGATCGGGCCCATCACGATCAGCAGCGAGTTCTCGTACAGGCGCGTCTGAGCCCGCCGCGCGCGCGCCCAGCGCGGGCGAGTCGGCTGGCGTAGCGCCCGACGCGCTGCTCGCGGTCGGACTCGCGGCCCGCCTTGTTCGGCGGCTTGGACTCCGGCGACCCGCGCTGCACGAGCCACACGGTGGCGAGGATCAACAGCGTGAACTGCAGGTACTCGGACTGCCAGTTCTCCATCACCGCCACGCCGTAGGCCGACGAGAACACGTAGCGCCCCAGCGAGATCGCGCGGACCCCCCATGGCTGACCTGGTCCTGGTTGAAGTCGGCGTGGCCGGCGATCGCCTGGCCGACGAGCGCGGCGAGGAACAGCGGCGAGGAAGACGAGCGCGAGGCCGTTGTCGCGCAGGAATCGCCGCATGGCTACACGTGCATGAGGCCGATCACCGTGAAGAGCGCGATCCCCGCGACGATCAGGCAGAGGCAGAGGATGAACATCACCCGCATGCGTCAGTCCTTCAGCCGGCAGTCGTACTCTGGCCGCGCTTGCGCTCCGCACGCAACCGGCGGCCGAGATGCGCCAGCCGCTCCTCGTCTGGTCGAGGAATGCCGCGCCCCCGCCGGCCACGTCCACGAGCGCCGACGTGATGTAGACCCGGCTCCTCACAGCCCGTCCACCGCCGCGCAGGCCGAGCCCGAGCACAGCGGAGACGCAGGGCTTGCCCTCGTCGCTCTCGAGGGTGCCGCGAAGGTCCTCGGTCAGCTGGGCGCAGGCCGCGCGGCCCTCCGATGCGGCGATTGCGGCCTGGAAGCGGTCGACCACCTTTTCGGTGTCGCGCTCCGAGGGTCCCGTGCCGCACGAGGCGAGCAGGAGCGCCAGCAGGGCAGCGAGTGGCCACGCTCCGGTGTGGATGGCAGCCCTCCTCGTCCCCCGGTCCGGCGCAACCGCCACCAGTCCCCTCCTGAACGTTCGCGGGGAGTGCTTACCCGCCAGGGGTTGGTTGAACCGCGCCGGCCCGGAACGCCGAGCTGCCCGCGGGGGCCGGTTGGCCCCCGCGGGCGGGTTGCTCGGGTCTCGGGCCGGGTCGGTCTAGTGGCCTGAGATGGCTGCGGCGGTGGTGCTCTCGTCTGGTCCGCTGGAGCCGGCGACGGAGGCGGCGGTCGGTGCTCTCGTCGGGTCCGCCGGTGGTCGGCTGGGTGGTGCCGGCGGCGACCAGCGCGGCGATGTGGCTCTCGTCGGGCTGGGCGGTGGCGAACGTGCCGATCGAGGCGGCGACGGCGCTCTCTTCGGGTCCGCTGTCGGCGCGCAGGCTGGGCTGTGCCTGTTCGGCGACGGCGACTTGGTCGTTGTTGGACGAGTCGTTGCCGAGCGCGATCACCAGCGCGATGGCGGCTACGGCCGCCAGCGCCAGCAGCGCGGCGATCAGCGTGGTGCGGGTGGAACGGGGACGCGGGTGGTGACGGCGGGGTGTGCGAACTGTGACATTTGACGGCCTCCTGTTGGTGACTGACTGATTGACAGGAGGGAGCATCGGCGGACCCGGCTACAAGACGCCTACGAGCCGGTAACAGACCAGCCCGCAGCCCTACGGCGCGAACTCACCACCGCCGGCGCCACCGCCCGGCGTGAAGAACGCGCCTGGGGGCAGGTTGCAGCAGGGTCGTGCGCGGAAGTAGGGTCGCGTGGTGGTCGCGCCGCTCTTGTTGGTCTGCCAGGCGGGCCTCGGGTCGGTGGGGTGAGCCTCACGGCGGCCCGGCGACTCAGGCCGCTGAGGAGGGGCCGTGGGAGGAGTGCTGTCCCTCCTGGGAGCCGGCTGTCGTCCCGATCGGTTGTGCGCCTGGCGCACGAGGCCGGGATCAGCTCGGCCGAGCGGGGGCGCTGGGCTCGGCGTCAGTCGGCCGCGGACCAACCTCCTGGTCAGGGACCCAGGTACCCACTAACTCGGACGCCAGCGCATACATGCGCTGTTGCAAGGCCCAGGGACCCGATGACGCAAGCTCCCAGTCCGGCCAGTCGAGCGGGTACGCCACTTCGGGCACCGGCCGGAAGATGACCCCGTGGATGTCGGCGTAGTCGTAAGCGCCGGTCGGTTTGAACCACACGATCGAGTCCTCGTCGGTTTGCAGCTCAAGGAGCTGTACGTGTGTGATGCGGAGCCCCGGCACGCCCGGGTTATACCCGCGGACAGCAGTTCCAGAACGGCGCCGGGGTTGGACGGCGGGCCCTACGGCGTGAACTCACCGCCGCCCGCGCCGCCGCCCGCTGTGGGCCGGCCGGGGGCGAAGGCGCCGTCGGCGGGGCCGGCGGGGGCCGCGGCGGATGCCGAGGCCGGCGGCGGGGCGGACGCCGCCGCGACCGGATCGAACTCCTCCGCCGGGGCGGGTGGCGGCTCTGGCGGGGCGGCGGCCGGCTCCGGCGCCGGGGCGGGAGCGGGCTGTGGCGCGACGGTCGGCGCGGTCGGCACGGGCGCCGGCAGCTCTTCCGCCGCCGGCCGCGCTTCGACCTTGCGCTCCGCCGCGGCCGGCTGTGACGGCTTCGGTGCGGCGAGCCGATCCACGGCCGTCCCGCCACCCGCCAGGGCCGCGGCCGAGGCGGCCACGGCCGCCACCTTCTGGCCCGTTGCCAGCTCGGCTGCGGCATGCGCCCGCTCGCCCAGGGTCGCGGCCTTGTGCTGGGCGGCGCCGACCAGCGACTCGAGCAGGCCGCGCAGCCCGCCGCCGTGTCCCGCGGCCAGCGCCACCGGCGGCACCAGCGCGGCAACGCGGCCGGGCGCGGCGCGGAACTCGCGCAGCCGGGTGCGGCAGGCGAGACAGGTGCGCAGGTGCGGTCGCAGCAGCGCCAGGTCGGCGCCGCTCGCCTCGCCGTCGGCCAGCGCGGACAGCCTCCCCGCCAGCCGCTCGCACTCCGCGCCGGCCTGGATCTCCTCGAGTCGCTCCGAGAACGCCCGCCGCCCCTCGGTCAGGCAGCGGTTCACCTTCGTGTAGGTCCAGCCGGTGAGCTCGCAGATCTCGCGGTACGAGTACCCCTCCGCCTTCAGCAGCAGCGCGCGCAGCTCCTGCGGCTTCAGCTTGCTGATCGCCTCCGCGCCGTGGCGCAGGCGCTCCCAGTGCTCGGCCTGCTCGTGCGTGGCGGTGGGCGCGGTGCCGGCATCCGTCAGCTCGCCGTCGTCGGTGACCGGCGAGTGGCGCTCGCGCTGGCGCCTGAGCGCGAACGCCTCGTGCTTGATCACGGTCCGAAGCCACGGCACGAGCTCCTCCTCGTTCGTGGTCGGTGCCTTCGTGAGCAGGATCTCCAGGCCGCGCTGGTAGGCGTCCTCGGCGTCCTCGGGCGTGGCCGAGTAGCGACGCGCCGTGGCCATCACCGCCGGGCCATGGCGACGCACGATCGCCAGCGCAGCCAGCTCGCGCTCGGTCGCCCCTGCTCTGTCTTCCCGCCATCGACACGTGGTTGAGCTCCGATACTGCACCGATTCGCCCCCGCGGGCGACGGTTCGCCCGCAAATTGCGACAGCCGTGTCGATCGCCCGCCGCGTGCCGTCCTGGCGGCTCCGGATAGGCTCGGCGGGTGAGGAAGCCCGTCGGGACGATGATGCTCGCCGGCCTCCTCGCCGTCGTGGCGCCGGCAGCGGCGGCGCCCCCGGCGCAGGCAGCGCGCGAGGGCCGTGCCCACCGAGGCCGGCTCGCCCTGGCCGTCGATGCGCCACGACCGGCGCAACACCGGCGCCAGCCCACTGCGCGGCCGCTACCACGCCGGCGACCGGCCCTGGAGCTTCCGCACCGGCAAGGGCGTGTTCAGCACGCCGATCGTGGGCGCCGGCGAGACCGTCTACGCCGGGTCGGGCGACACCTGGTTCTACGCCCTCGGCCGCGGCGGGCGGCTCCGCTGGCGCTACAAGACCGGGGAGATCATCGACTCCGCCGGCGTGCTCGGCCGGCGCGAGCCGCGGCTCGGCTCCGGCACGGTGACCTTCGGCTCGGGCGACGAGCACGTGTACAGGCTCCGCACGGACCCGCGCCGTCTCACCCGGCGGCAGCGCACGGTGTGGCGCTTCCGGGCCACGCGCAAGCCGGCAGAAGGCCAGCTCGTGAACTGGTTCGAGGGCAACGTGACCATGGGGTTCGGGGGCAACCTGTTCGCGGGCAACACCGGCGGCGCGGAGTACGCGCTCACGCCTGGTGGCCGGCTGCGCTGGGTCCATCCGACGGGCAACTCGGTGTGGTCGAACGCGGCGATCGCCGACGACGGGAGCGTCTACTTCGGCTCGCTCGACCTGAGCCTGTATGCCGTGAGCGCCCGTGGCAGGCTGAAGTGGAAGACGTTCCTGGGCAACTTCGTGACCTCCTCGCCGGCGATCGGCCGCGACGGCACCGTGTACGAAGGGTCCTTCGACGGCGGCCTGTACGCGCTCGACCCGCGCACCGGCGCGGTGCGCTGGCGCTTCGACACCGACGAGCACGTGTACGCCTCGCCGGCGCTCGGGCGGAGCCTCGTGTACATCGCCTCCGCGGACGGCTCGGTGTACGCCGTGGACCACGGTGGACGGCTGCGCTGGCGCTATGACACGGGCGAGCCGATCCGCTCCTCGCCCGTGCTCGGCCGCGCGCCGAGCGGTGGCGGGCAGATCGTGTACGTGGGGTCCTCCAACGGGAGCCTGTACGCGCTCGACGCCGGAAGCGGCCGCCGCCGCTGGTCGTACGACTCGACCCCGCGCGATCCGGTGCTGCGCGACCGCAACGACCTCAACTCCTCGCCCGCGCTCGGCCGTCGCGGCGTCTACATCGGCGGCGAGCACGGGCGGATCGTGCACGTGCCCTACGACTGGTGCCTGCGCCATCGCGACCGCCGCTGTGATCGCAGCCCCGGCGAGGCCTTCGCGGACGACCTGACCAACCTGGCCTTCGTGACCCCGGGCGGGTCCACGCGGCTGGCCGGACCGCCGGGCAGGGTGGCGGCCGCCACCTCCCTGGGCACGCGCCTCGTGGTCCGCCGCGGCGGCGAGACGATCGACGCAGCGCTCACCGCGCCGGCGGTCTCGACCAACCCCTCGTTCGCGTTCACGACACAGCTCTCGGGCGACGGCCACTTCCTGCACATCACCCCCGACGGCTTCCTGCGCCCGGACACGAGCTACTCGGTCAGGGTCGCCGGCGGCTGGGCGGGGGACGGCGCCGCCGGCGCGGTGGACCGCGCGATCCGCTTCCGCACGGCGCCGGTGCTGAGGCGGGGACCGCCGCTGGCGTCCGGCCGCCGCCGCGTGTCCGCCTTCGAGCTCAGCCGCCTCGCCGTTCCGCTCCCGCCGATCGTGCCGAGCCTCAACCAGATCGGCTTCGACAGCTACGACATGGTGGTGGGTGCCCTCGCGGTGTCCAAGCCGAATGCGAGCGGCGAGGGGTCGCTGCTGCTGTGGGCCGTGTCCACGCGGCGCGGCCCGGGCGGCGTGCCGGTGGCCGACCGGCGCGGCGCGTTCTCGTTCCCGCTTGCCGGCCGCTACCGCAACGACTCGGTGATCGTGTCCCAGAGCGGGCTGAACCTCACCTTCAGCTTCGGCGACGTGCCGATGCGCCGCTTCGAGCTCCGCATGCAGCTCGACGGCCGGCTGCGCGCCCGCAGCGGCGCGGCGCTCTACGCCGAGGTGTACTGCCCCGAGGTGCCGGTCTACGGGCAGGCGTTCATAGCGATCGGCCTCTGCAACGACGACGTGACGCTGCCCACGAGCGGCACCTTCGTGACGAAGCGCTACACCCGTGACGGACCGGCCAACCGGCGCCCGGCCGGGGTGAGCGTGAGCGGCCTGGAGCTGCGGCGGCCGACGGCGGCGGCGGCGGGCGAGGCGGTGGCGCGCCTCCGGATCGCTCCGGGCGCGCGCTTCGCGGCCGGCCGGCACGCGCTCGCCCTGCTGCTCGCCGACGCGGACACCGGCGAGCCCGTTTCGCTCGACTACCGAAAGGCGCTCGCGACCCACATCGACCGGCGCGGAAACCTCGACCAGGTCCGTCTCCGGATCCCCGCGGGCACGAGCCTTCCCCCCAACCTGCGGGCCTACGTGATCGCCGACGTGTACCCGCTGTTGGCGCGCCGACTGTGAGCGAGCGACCTCGCGGGCCGCTACATTGGCCGCGGCGAGGGTTTACAACTCTTACCGACCGAAGCGAGCGAGTGCCAAACAGCCTGGTCAAAGAGCTGAGGGAGGTCGAGCCGGTCTCACTCCCCAACCGCGACGTGCGCGCGGCCAAGCCGCTGCTCCTGCGCGGGGTGCTCCGCTTCGACACCCTCCGGTCGCTCAGCCGGATCGCCATCCTGGCGGCGCTCGACATCGCCTGCCTGTTCCTGGCCATCTGGACCGCCCTGGCCATCAAGGCGGCGATCCAGAACCCGGATGTCCTGGGCGACATGTACGGCCAGGCGAAGGACTACGCGCCGCTCGCCTGCCTCGTGATGGTCCTGCTGTTCGCCCGCTCCGGCCTCTATCGCGACCGCGCCCAGCGGCCGGGCTTCGCCAAGGTGATCGCCGCGCTGGTCGAGGTCGTGCTCGTGGTGCTGATCTACGCGGAGATCGAGGGCCACGAGTTCAACTCGTACTACATCTTCTACGGCACGCTGCTCTTCGCACTCGTCTACGTGTCGGCGGCGCGCTGGATCTTCGAGCGCGTCAGCGGCATGGTGCTCCGGGCGGCCGGATATCGCCGCCGTGCGGTGCTGGTGGGCTCGGGGGCGAATATCGAGGCCGTGTCACACGCGCTCCGTGAGAGCAAGATGATCGAGCCCTACGGGTTCGTGGCGCGATCGCCCATGCCGGTGTCGAACGGCCTGCTCGACTTCCGCTCGCTCGACCAGCTCGAGCGCCATTTCGACGCCGTCGACGAGGTGCTGATCGCCGACGCCGACTTCCCCCAGGACGAGGCGGTGGAGCTCGTGGACCGCTGCCACCGGCACGGCGTGCGCGTGCGCGTGGCGCCGTCGACCATGGAGATCCTGATGGACAGGGTGGAGTTCGTGCCGGGCCAGGCCCTGCCGCTGTTCGAGCTCAAGCCGCCGGTCTTCGAGGGCGTGGATTTCGCGATCAAGCGCAGCTTCGACCTCGTGGGAGCGGTGCTGCTGCTGCTCGTGCTCTCGCCGCTCTGGCTGGTCGTGGCGCTGGCGATCAAGGCGACCTCGCGCGGCCCCGTGCTCTATCGCTCGCTGCGGCCCGGCATCGGCGGGAAGCCGTTCGCGTGCATCAAGTTCCGGACCATGGTCGACGGCGCGGACGAGCTGCAGGCCGGTCTCGAGCCGAGCAACGAGCAGGACGGGGCAATCTTCAAGATCCGCACCGACCCGCGCGTGACCCCGGTCGGCCGCTTCCTCCGTCGCTGGTCGCTGGACGAGCTGCCGCAGCTGCTGAACGTGCTTCGCGGCGAGATGTCGCTCGTGGGGCCGCGACCGCTGCCGCAGCGCGACTATGACCGTCTCCAGGACTGGCACCGCAAGCGCTACCTGGTGCTGCCGGGGATGACCGGCCTCTGGCAGGTGTCCGGTCGCTCCGAGCTCGACTTCGATGAGCTCGTTCGCCTCGACTTCCTCTACCTCGAGCACTGGTCCGTGTTCCTGGACCTCTCGATCATGCTGAAGACGGTGCCTGCGGTCATCCGGGCCAGGGGCGCCTGGTAGCCAGCCGCTTCGACGACGAGCTCTGGGAGCTGGTGCCCGACGACGGGACGCCTGCCCGACGCGAGCTCGCGCGCTTCGTGCGCTCGCTGGACCCGGCGGGGAGCGCCCTCGACCTCGGCTGCGGCGACGGCCGGCTGGCCGTGGAGCTGCGGGCGCGCGACCTGACGCTGGCCGACGTGTCCCGCGTTGCGCTCGACCGCGCGGCCCGGAGAGTGCCGGCGGCGGTGGCGGCGGAGCTCACTCCCGACGAGCCGCTTCCGTTCGCGGACTCGAGCTTCGACCTCGTGCTCTGTGCGGAGACGCTCGAGCACGTTCGCGACGTCCAGCTCCTCCTGTCGGAGGCGCGCCGCGTGCTGCGCCCGGGCGGCAGGCTCGCGCTCACCACACCGGCTCACGGCCGCGCCACCGCGCTGCCGATCGCCTTGGAGGGCTTCGAGCGCCGCTTCGATCCGCTCTCGCCCCACCTGCGCTTCCTCACCCGCCGCTCGCTGCGCGCCCTGCTCGACGGCTCGGGCTTCGATGTGCGCTCGCTGCGCCGGCGACGCGGCACGCTGTTCGCGGTGGCGACTCGATAGAACCCCGCCCGTGCGAATCGGCGTAACCGGCGCTGCCGGCTTCCTCGGCTCCCATCTGTGCGAGCGGCTGCTCGCCGCCGGCCACTGCGTGGTCGGGATGGACGCCTTCACGCACCTCTACGCCCGTGAGCTGAAGGAGGCCAACGTGGCCGGCCTCCGCCAGGCGCCCGGCTTCGAGCTCCGCGAGCTGAACCTGCTCGGCCACGACCGGCTCGCCGCGCGTTCGCCGGTCTCGACGCGATCTGCCACCTCGCCGGTCGCCCCGGCGTCCGCGACGGCTCGCCGCTCGTGTACGAGGCGGGCAACGTGCGGACCACCGAGTCCGTGCTCGCCGCCGCCGCCGGCGCCGGCGTGCCGCGCGTGCTGCTCGCCTCGTCGTCGTCGGTCTACGGCCGTGCGCACGGCAGGGTGCGGGAGGACGCCCCGCTGCGGCCGCTCTCGCACTACGGCAAGTCGAAGCAGCGGGCGGAGCGGGTGGCCCGCAGCCTGGCGGAGCAACACGAGATCGAGCTGGTGGTGCTGCGCTACTTCACCCTCTACGGCCCGCGCCAGCGTCCCGACATGGCGTTCGCCCGTTTCGTGAGCGCCGCGCTCGAGGGCGGCCCGATGCCGCTGCTGGGCGACGGCAGCCAGGTGCGCGATTTCACCTACGCGGGCGACGCCGCCGAGGCCACTGCCCGCGCGCTCGAGCGCGCTCCGCGCGGGGCGGTGTACAACGTGGCCGGCGGCCGGCCCACGACCCTGGCGCGCGCCTTCGAGCTCCTGGGGGACCAGCTGGGCAGGGCGCCCACGCTCGAGCGCCACCCGGCCGACGGCCGCGACCCGAGGAGCACGGGCGCCGATCTCACACGCGCCCGCCGCGACCTGGGCTGGGAGCCGTCGCACGCGGCTGTGCGAGGGGCTCGCACTGCAGGCTGCCCACGCCGCGGCCGCGGCCATCTGAGCTTCTCGGCTACCGCCGGGGCGTCCCTGCGCCGGCCGCCGCTACGCGCACGGCGGCGCGGGACTGCAGGAAGAGCGCGCCGGCCTCACGCGAGAAGGGGTCGAGGTAGAGCGCGCCACGCAAGGTGCCGAGCGCCTCCCGCGGCCGGTCCAGGGTGAGCAGCTGGAAGCGCGCCAGCGCCAGCCAGGTGCCGGGCTCGCCGGGGAACCTGAGCGCCGCTCGCTCCAGGGTGTGCGCGGCGTCCTCGTCGCGCCCCGCCGCGACCTCGATCTGCGCCCGGGCGAGGAGCGGCGCGGGGGACAGCGGGTCGGCGTCGGCTGCGTCATTGCTCTTGCTGATCGCCTCCTCATACCGCCCCTCATCGGAGAGCTCGATCGCGGTCTTGACAGCCCGATCGGAGGCCTCCGGTTGCCAGATGGCCCACGCCGCCAGCACCGCCGCCAGCCCCACGGCCGCTGCAGCGGCCACGCGCGCGGGCCTGGAGGAAGGGAAGGGGTGCGGCGCTCGAGCGGAGGGCTCGGAGTCCTGCGCATGCAGGACCGCCACCGGTCCCCGGCCGGCCACATAGCCGGCGCTCAGCAGCGCCATCGCCGTGGGGCCGGGAACGAACCAGGTCCAGTCGATCGCGGACTGGAGCCCGAAGGCGATCGCGGAGAGCGTCAGAGCCACGAAGGCGATCCGCTCGCCGTCCCAGTCGCGGCGCGGGAACGGGCCGCGCCGCCCTCGAAACGGCAGGTGGCGGGGAAGGAGGCCCGTGGTGCGCGACGCCGCGAGGAGCCACGCGCCGAACAGCGCGAGGGACAGGCACAGCCCGACGATTCCGAGATCGGCGAGGGTCTGCACCACGTACCCGTGGGCGTGCCGGGTGGTGGCGCCGTCCCTGCGGTGGCGCAGTCGAGCGACCTCGAACGCCCCGGCTCCCGCGCCCACGGAGGGCCGGTCCCCGAGCACCCGCCCGGCCTCGCGCCAGTACTTCCCGCGTGTGGACGACGCGGCGGTGAAGCGCCCGGCGCCCTGCTCAGGCGCGGTGTCCGTCTCGCTCACGAGCTGGTCCACGCGGTCGCCGATCGAGCGGCCGTCGCTCGCGGCCACGGAGGTGAATGCCACGAGCGGCGCGAGGCAGGCGATCGTGGCCGCGCCGACACCCACGACCCGGCGCCACCGCATCGGCGCCGGCCAGCGGGCCAGCCCGGCGTTCACCGCGAGCCCTGCGAGCAGCAGGAGGACGATCATCATCAGGAGAAGCAGCCCGAAGTCCCCGGCCACGCTCTCCCTCGCCTCGAACGGCTGGAGCGTCTTCGAGAACGCGTCCTTCGACAGGGCCCAGGCGCCGACGGCACCGGCCGCGGCCGCGGGCGCGATCAGCACCGGCAGGCTCCGCAGCCGGAGCGGGACGAGGACGAACCAGGCGAGCGCCACCAGCGCCGCGGCGGCGAGCGCGCCGCGCGACTGGGTGAGCAGGATGGCGAGGATGCAGAGCCCGAGCCCGGGATACGCCAGCGCCCGGCCGGTGAGCCTGCTCGTTCGGCTGGAGCCGAGCCAGAGCAGGCACGGGACCGCGAGCGCTGCCGTGGTGCCCACGGCGTTCCAATACTGAAAGGGCGCTCCGATCCGGTTCGAGACCTCATTCGCCGCAAGAGTGGCCGGCCAGACGCGTGAAGCGAGCGCGTAGGAGACGATCGCCACGGCGGCGATCGATACGCCGATGAGGATGACCTCCGGTGAGCGAGGTGCCAGGCGGGCTGCGGCCACGCCTGCGGCGAAGACGGCCAGGTAGGTGAGGGTGCGTCCGGCCTCGATGTAGCTGAGTCCCGGCGCCACCGACCAGGTGACCGAAAGCGCGGTGAGCGCCGCAAGCAGCGCGAAGAGAACCAGTGTGCCGCCACCCGGGCCGCTCATCCGTCCGCGGTACGTGGTGACGGCGATCACCGTCCCGGCGGCCAGCACGGTCAGGACCTCCGTGGCGGTGGTGCGACCGAGCGCAGTGCCCCCGGCCGCTCCGAACGCTAGAGCGGCGAGGGCGCCCCCCAGGAGTGCGGCGCTAGCGCCGCGGGCGTGGGAATCGGACACGCGTAGGGAGGGAGATCCGCGCAAGCGCCGGGACGCGCGAGCGTAGTGCCACGAAGCCACCGAGCAACGTGAGCAGCCCGAGGGCGATCAGCGCCAGCAGCAGCGGCAATGGAAGCCCGTTGGAGGCGCTCCCGGTGTCGAAGATGCCGTTCGTTTGGGGCGTCACCCGGTGGCCACCCACCTCGATCGCCCCGGGGTCCCGGCGGTGGGCGGAGAGATCTTGGAGGGCGCCCTGGTCCCCGGCTCGTGCGCCCTGCTCCTCGGGGGTCGGCGTGGCTGTGGCGGCGGCGGCGGCCGCCGTGCGCCCGGACCCGTTGCCGCCGCTACTCAGCGCGGCGCCGATCACCTCGCTGCAGCTCGTGTACTCCTCGATGTCGGTGGGAAGGTGATCGCGCGCCCAGCGCAGGTCCGACTTCGAATACTTGCCGTCGAGCTGCTCGTCCTGCGAGCAGTCGCGGATCACGGCTCCCGGGTCCGCGATCGCCACGGCAGGCGCGGCGAGCATCGCGATCAGGACGACGAATGCAAATGGGTGTAGGACTCGAGTCATCCGGCTAGTTCGTTGTGACGCGGCGCCTCGGGCATGCGCAATCGAGCCGACACGCCTGCAAGCTCTCGTATGCGTCGAAACCGCGGCGCGAGCGGCTCAGAGCAGGCTAGCAATGCGCCTTCACGCCACGAGCCGACCCCTGGGATGTTCCAGCCGCCGTGCATCTCTAAACGTCCCTATCCCAGGGTGGGGGGCGAAGTTGCGGCCGCGCTGCGGTCCCGGAGCCGCGCCCGCAGGGCCTCTTGCAGCCCCTGTTCGATCGCGTCGGCCGCCCCTGCCCACGTGCGACTGCGCACGAAGTCCAGCCCGGCGCGGGAGCGGCGCTCGCGCAGCGCGTCGTCGTCCAGGAGCCCCGCGAGCTTGTGGGCGATGTCGCGAGGATCGGCGTCGGCAAGCGAGATCAGCGCGCCCCCGTCGCCGTACACGCTCTCGCTCGCCCTGCCGCTCAGCTCGACCACCGGCAAACCGCAGGCCATCATCTCGTTGGGTATGAGCGAGTAGTTGGTGAGCGACAGGCTGAGTCCCACGGTGGCCTCCGAGTAGAGCCGCCGCAGACGTTCGCTCGACTCCACGCCGAGTTGCTCGAACGCGAAGGGCGCGCGCACGCGATGGTGGGTCCCGAACAGCACGATGCGCAGGCCCGGACGCAGCTCGCTCAGCAGCTGAAGCGCCATGAGCCCGAGGCCCACGCCGCGGCGGGGCGTGAAGTCGCGCGCGTAGAAGACCACGGTGTCGCTCCGCCTCGGGACCCCCGCCACCGGGTGGTACTCCTCGGGGTCCACCCCGAGCTCGAATGCGCCGGCCACGGCGCCGTAGCGCTCGCGCAGGAGCTCGGCGAGCCACGGGCTGGCGGCGATGCAGGGCATGCCGAGCCCATAGGTGCGTTCCGCGAGCAGCGTGCGCGTGGAGGTGGGATAGAAGTCGGGCTCGTGATCCTGGACGAAGTAGACGCGCGCCCGGCAGCCGGGCAGGCGCAGCACCGGGAACGCCGTCTGCCACCCGGTGGCCACCGCCACGTCGCATCCCGTCCAGCGCTCGAAGCCGACCTCCACTGCGCCTGTGAAGGGGAGGTATTCGCTGCCGATGCGGCTGCGAACCCCGGCGCTCGAGTGCGGCTCATGCCCCTCCGGATCGTGGAGCCACAGCGAGCAGCGGTGGCCGCGGCGCTCCAGCTCGCGCATCACCCGGAAGATCGTCATCTGCCCGCCGCTGCCCACGCCGAACGGCGGCACGACCCACGCCAGCTCCAGCGATTCGCGCGCGTCGTCGAACGGAGACGGGGACGCGAGCGGCTCGGGGCCATCGGTGAACAGGCGCAGCGCGTCGTCATAGGCCGGAGTGGGGGACGCGGCCACACGGCGCGTCACGCCGTCGCCGCGGCGGTCGAGCGAGAGCAGCGCGCGCACCGGACCGCGGATCAGGTCGGCCCGCTCGCCAAGACCGCCGAACGCCACGCGTCCGGTGTGGTGCAGCGCGCTCTGAGTCGTCCAGCGCGCTCGCGCCAGGCGCGACGGCACCTCGCGGGCGAGGTACGCGCGATCGGCCGCGACCGAGCGGCGAACGATCCCGAGCGCTCGCCCGGGCGAGGCAGGCGACTTCTGGCCCACGCTGTCCCTCAAGCCGCGGTACTCGTCGAAGTAGCGCCGGAAGCCGTCGAAGAGGCCGTGGTCGTGTGAGTGGATCACGCGGGCGGCGGGGTTGTAGACCTTCGTCCACCCGGCCGCGAGCAGGTCGGCTCCAAGCGCCTGATCCTCGGAGAAGGGGATGTCCCTGAACGGGATCCGCTCCCATGCCGCCCGCGCGATGCAGCAGTTGTTGCTCGACAGGTAGGTGGCGTCCCCGCGCCGGTGGAGCATCGGCTCGCCGCTCGGGGAGAAGTCGTGGAAGAAGTCGATGCAGGAGCCGCTTCGTGAGCGGGTTCGCCTCCTGGCGCGGCAGGTGAGGGCCGAATGAAGCGCCCACTCGGTCGGCCATCTGGAAGCTGTGGAGGTGCGCTGCGAGCCAGCCGTCGTCGGCCGGGGTGGAGTCCTGCGTCAGGAAGGCGATCAGGTCCCCCGAGCTGCGGGCCACCGCGAGATTGCGGGTGCGCCCGTGCCCGAACTCCTCCGGAGCGATCTCGATCACCGTCGCACCTGCGGCGCGCGCGATCTCGCGCGAGCGGTCGCGCGACCCCGAGTCGATCACGAGCAGCTCCACTTCCCGGCTCACCTTCTGGGCGCGCACCGCGGCGAGCACCTCCGCGAGGTAGCGCTCGCCGTTCAGCACCGGGATGGCTACGGAGATCGTCAACGGCCCAGGACGCGGGCTGCCCTGCGCGCGGTCCTCACCGATCTGCTCCAGAGCTGGAGGAGCGCGCGCAGCCACGGGCGCCGCTCCGCCGCATCGCGCAGGTCCAGCTCATGCTCCTCGATCCATCCGAGGCGCTCCTCCAGCTCGGCCACCTTCGCGTCCTGGTGGTGGCGGACGAGCGCAAGCTCGCGCTCCACCTCCGCCAGGCGCGCGAGCGCCAGCCTGCCGCGCCGGAGCTCGTCCTCGGCCCCGTTGGCCGCGCCGGCCCGGCCCGATCCGTATTCGGAGGTATCCGGCTCCGGCATGGCCTGACAGGGTAGTCGGGGGCCCCCACGCCACGACGGGTAGCGTGCCCGCCGATGCCTGGCCCGCCGCGTGTGCTCGTGGTTCACAACCGCTATCGCGTGGAGGGTGGGGAGGAGCGCTCGGTGGAGCTTCAGCTGCGCGCGCTGCGCGGCGCCGGCGTGGAGCATGCGCTGTTCGAGCGCCGCTCCTCCGGCGTCGGCCGTGCCCGCGCCGCCGCGGCGCTCCTGCGCGGGGGCGAGAGCTCGGTGGACCTGGCGCAGGCGGCGGCGGCGCTGCCGGCGGACGTGGTCCACGCGCACAACATGCAGCCGCTGGTAGGACCGCGCGGCCTCGCGGCGGCCAAGGCGGCGGGCACCCGGGTGGTGCTCCACCTCCACAACCTGCGGCTCTTCTGCGCCATCGGAGTGGCCTCGCGTGACGGTGGCCCGTGCTTCCGCTGCCGCGGCCGCGTGACCGTTCCCGGCGTGGTGCTCAACTGCCGCGGCTCGCTGCCGGAGTCAGCGGCCTACGCCGCCGGCCTCGCGCTCCACCAGCGGCTCGTCCTGGACAGCGTGGATCGCTTCGTGGCGCCGAGCCACTGGTCCGCGGGCCAGCTCGCGCGGCACGGGCTGCCGGAGGGACGGCTCGAGGTGCTGCCGCACTATCTGCCGGCTGAGGCGTTCGCCGAGCGCTCCGGCGCGGCCGCCGGCGGCTACGCGCTCGTGGCGGCGCGGCTGTCCGCCGAGAAGGGCATCGACACGGCGATCCAGGCGTCTGCGGCCGCCGGCGTGCCGCTGCGGATCGCCGGGGAGGGGCCGGCACAGGGGGAGCTCGCCGCGCTCGCGCGCGGGCTGGGCGCGCCGGTCGAGTTCGTGGGCCGCGCGGACCGCGCGCTCATGGACGAGTTGCTCGCCGGGGCGGGCGCACTCGTCATGCCGTCGCGCTACCACGAGTTCGCGCCGTACGCCGCGCTCGAGGCGATGGCCGCCGGGGTGCCGGTGGTGGGGTCGCGCCTCGGCGGCCTGCCCGAGCTGATCGGTCCGAGCCGCTGCGTGCCGGCGAATGAGCCGGAGGCGCTGGCGCGCCGCCTGCGCGCCCTCTGGGACGACCCCGAGCTGCGCCGATCCGATGGTGACGCGCTGCTGGCCCGGGCGCGGGCGAACCACTCGGAGCAAACCTACGTCGAGCGCCTGCTGGGGATCTACGCGGGCCTGTAGGCGCCTAGCGATGTCACGACAATGATGATTCCTGCCGCAGGACACTCGGCTCTACGCCGTCGACGCCCCGGGCGGCCCGCCCTGCGTGTCGCGTATTCGCGAACCGACGCCCCACAAGCACACGGCAGATCCTCAACAAGGCGCCCGACACCGTGGTCGCCGCGATCGAGGACGTCATCCACGAGTCCTTCCTGACCAGCGTTCGACCGCCCGACGGCAATCGTCCCGGGCGCAACTACCCCGCCTCGGCCGGCTCCTGCTCGCGCAGCCACTCGACCGTGGCCGCCAGGCCGTCGCGCAGGTCCACGCGTGCCTCCCAGCCGAGCAGCCGCCGCGCCTTCTCCACCGACGGCCAGCGGCGCTGCACGTCCACCTCGAAGCTCGGCAGGTGCTCCAACTCGAGCTCGGCGGGGTCCTCGCCGCAGGCCGCCCAGATCAGCCGGGCCAGCTCGGCGATCGTGATCTCCTCCGACGCCGACACGTTGAAGTCCTCGTTCTCGCCGGCCGGGTGAGCCATGGCCGCCACGATGCCGCCGGCGATGTCGTCCACATGGGTGAGCGTGCGCGTCTGCTCGCCGGAGCCGAAGATCTGAAGCGGGCGCCGGCCCGAGAGCGTCTTGCGAATCAGGTCGGGCACCGCGTGCGCGATGCCCGGCTCGGCCTCGGGACGCTCGCCGGGGCCGTAGGCGTTGAAGGGGCGGCAGATCGTGAAGGGCAGGCCGTGCTCGTCGTGGAGCGCCCGGCAGTAGGCCTCGCCGGCGAGCTTCGAGAAGCCGTAGGCCGAGCGCGGGCTCGCGCAGTCGTGCACGTGCTCCTCGGTGGTCGGGAACTCGGTCGCGCGCTCGAACACCATCGAGGAGGAGACGTAGACGAGCCGCTCCACGCGTTGCTCGAGCGCGGCGCGGAAGACCGTGTTGTAGAGGCCGGTGTTCACCTCGAGCAGCGTGTGCGGCAGCCGGTGGAAGTTGGCGATCCCGCCGACGATCGCCGCCAGGTGGATCACGTGCGTGCAGCCGTCGAGCGCCGCGCGCGACTGCGCCGGGTCGCGAAGGTCCGCCGTGTGAACCTCGCACCCCTCGCGCATCCAGGCGGGCGCCGGCCGCTGATCGGACACGCGCACCTCCCAGTCCGGGTCGCCCATCAGGCGGCGCACCACCGCGGCGCCGATCGTGCCGGCGCCCCCGGTCACCAGCACCAGGTCGCTCACCGCACGGAGGCGGGGGCGCGCACCGCGGCGAACACCCGTGCGCTGCCGGACACGTTCCACGGGTCCACGAGGAGCAGTCCGGCCGGGAGCCGATCGACGATCCCCTCGAAGGCAGAGTGATTCGTGGCGATCACCACGGCGTCGGCACCCTCGAGCGCCGACTCGAGCGGCTCGGAGCCCTCGCTCACGTTGGGATCGTGCCGGGCCACGGTGGCCAGCTCGCGCTCCAAGAGGCGCACCAGCTTGGCCGAGAGCGAGTCGCGCACGTCGTCCGAGTCGCGCTTGAAGGTGAGGCCGAGCACCGCCACCTTCCGGTCCCTGAGCGAGCCGCCGAGCCGCGACCTGAGTCCCTTCACGAGGAACAACGGCACGGTCTCGTGTACGCGGGACACCGCGAGGAGCATGCCGGGCGAGCTCGAGCGCTCCTCGGAGAAGACGAAGTCCTTCCTCAGGCAGGCGCCTGCCGTGAGCCCCGGGGCCGCGATGCCGCCGCGCGGATAGTCGTGGTTGATCAGCTCGATCACGTCGAACACGTTGGCCCCGTACTGCTCGCACTCCATCATCAGCAGGTTCGGGAGCGCGAACTGCGCGTAGCGCAGGATGTTGGTCCAGATCTTCGCGAGCTCGGCCTGGGCAGGCGTGGTCTGCACGATCTCCGTTCCGAAGGTCTCGAACAGCTCGGCCGCCCGGAGGCCCGATCCCTCACCCACTCCGCCGACGATGCAGGGGAGCGTGTCGATCTCCTCGAGGAAGCGATTTGCCGCGATCCGCTCCGGCACGTGCGACACGAAGAGCGTCTCGCCGGCCCGGAAGCCCCGTCGCTGCTCGAGGTAGCCGGCCACCCACTCCGTGGTGCCGGGCGCGACGGTGGAGCGCAGCACGACCGAGTGCCCTTCGCGAAGCACGGGGAGCAGGTCGTCGATGACCTCGCGGATCTGGGAGACGTCGATCTCGACGTGCTCGTGGGCGGGCGTGCCGAGCGTGAGCACGATGTGATCGGCGGGCGCGGCGTCGGCCACGGCGCCGGTGAGCTCGAGCCGCCCGGCACCCAGCACGCGGTCGAGCACCTCCTGGCAGCCGGTCTCCTCGAACGGCATCCGCCCTCCGGCGACCGCGTCCACGATCGCCTGCTCACGCTCCACGCCGATCACGTGGAGCCCACGGTCGGCGAAGGACAGCGCCAGCGGCAGGCCCACGCGGCCGAGGCCCACAACCGCCACGCTTCCGGGCATGGGGGTCAGTCTACGAGCCGGTCCGACCGGAACCCGGCCGACCTACCGCTCCGCCCGGTACTGGCGGGCGAACGAGAGGACGAAGCGCGGGTTGTAATAGAGGTAGCGCGGCAGCAGGCGCCCGGGCTCCTGGTAGATCCGGTAGACCCACTCCAGCCCGTGGTCCTGCATCCAGCGCGGCGCCATCGGGATCCTCCCGGCGTGGAAGTCGAAGGCGGCGCCCACGCCGCACATGACGGGCACGTCGAGCCGGTCGCGCATGTGGGCCATCCACTTCTCCTGCTTGGGAACGCCGATCCCGACCCAGAGGACGTCGGGCTTGGCCTCGTTGATCTGCTGGGCGATCGTGTGCTCCTCCTGCTCCCCGAGCGGCCGAAAGGGCGGCGAGTAGCCGCCCACGATCCGGATGTCGGGGTGGTTGCGCCGAAGGCTCAGCGCAAGCTGCACGAGCGAGCCCTGGTCGCGGCCGCCGTAGAGCCACACCCGATGCCCGCGCTCGGCACAGCGCTCGCTGTAGCGGCGCATCAGCTCGGGCCCGTAGACGCGGTCCTCGAGCGTCTCGCCGAGCAGGTTGGAAGCCCACACGAGCGGCATGCCGTCGGGGACCACCATGGTCGCGCCGCGCAACGCCGACATCATCTCGTGGTCGTCCTGGGCCACCATCAGGGCGTGAACGGGCGTGGCGCACACGTAGCCCCGCTCGCGCGACGCCACGAGACCGTCCATGACCTCCATCGCCTCTTCGTAGTCGGTCATCGAGAGCGGCACGCCGAGCAGCGCGTGGCTCCTCACGGCCTCGATCGAGCGGGGCTGGAGGCCGGGAAGGGAGGGCTGAGGCTCGGGCTGAATCATCGCGCGACGTAGCAGGGTAGCCGTGTGCTCGGCCACAGGAGGTGCGCCGAGCTGAGTCGTAGGGTCTCAACTCGTGACCCCTGCCGGAGTTGCGCAGTCGGGGGCGGGCGCACCGGAGCCCGGCGAGGCCCGCCTCCTCGCCTCCGGGGCGCTCCTCCAACAGGCGGCTCAGGCGAGCGGCCTGCTGGCGCTGCTCGTCGTCGTGACGGTGCTCGCCAGGCGCCTGTCGGTGGCGGAGCTGGGTGCCTACGGGCTGGTCGCCTCGCTCGCCGGCTACCTGCTCGTGATCCGCAACAGCGTGGCCTCGGCGTCGGTGCGCGCGATGGCGTCGGCCACGGTGATGGCGGAGCGAGCCCGCACGTTCGCCGCGGCGGCGTCGCTGTACAGGCGCGTCGGCCTGATCACGGGGTTGCTGATCGCCGTGGCCGCGCTCGTGATCGCCGCGGTCGTGCTCGACGGGCGGCTGGCGCAGGACGCCAGGGTCGGCGGGCTGGGCCTGGGCGCAGTCACCGCCGCCGGGATCACGGCGAGCGTGTATCTCGACGGTCTGCGCGCCGAGCGGCTGCTCGTACGCGCGGCGGCCACCGAGATCGCCGGGGTGGCGCTGTACCTCGTTCTGATGCTGGCCCTGATCCTGTCGGGAGCCCGGCTCGGAGTCGTGATCGCCGCCAGCGGGGCGATGCCCCTGACGAGCGGACTGCTCTCGCTCGCCGTCGTGCGCCGGATGGGCCTGCCGTTCCGGATGCGGGCGAACGCGGGCCGGGCCCACGAGATCGTTCCCACCGCCGGCTGGCTGCTGCTGGTGGAGCTGTCGAACCTGGTGAGCTACGGCTTCCAGCGAGTGATCCTCGGCGCGTTCCGCTCGCCGACCCAGGTGGGCCTCTACGAGGGCCCGCTGCGCGCGCACAACCTGCTCTATGCGCTGAACGGGGCGCTGGCCGTGGCCACCGTGCCCACGGCGTCGCGCTACGTGGCCACTGGAGACGAGCGCCGCCTGCGCGAGCTGGCGCTGCGCGGCAGCCGCTACACGCTGGCGCTGTTCGTGCCTGTCTGCGTGACCCTGATGGCGCTCGCGCAGCCGCTCCTGCGCGGCTGGCTCGGCGACCGCTACGGCGAGGGGGCCACGGCACTGACGATCCTCGTGTCGTACTGGCTCCTCTACGGGGCGCTGGTGGTGACCCCGGGGTTCCTCGTGGGAGCGGGGAAGGCGCGCGAGGTGGCGCTCGTGATGGCGGGAGCGGCGACGCTCAACATCATCCTGTCGCTGGCGCTCACCTCCGAGCTCGGGCTCGAGGGGCCGGCGGTGGCCACCGCCACGGCCTTCGCGCTCGCCTTCCCCTTCCTTCTGCGTCTCGGGCTCCGCGCGGCGCGAGTCCGGCTCGGCGAGCTGGCGCGGGCGGCATGGCTGCCGGCCTACTCGCTGGGCGCGCTGCTCGCCGGCGCGCTGGTGGCGCTGCGGCTGGCCGCCGAGCCGAGCGGGCTGCCGGCCGTGACGGCGGCGGGCGTGCTGGGCGTGGGCGGGTACTGGCTCGCCTACTACGCGCTCTTCCTCGACCCGGGCGAGCGCGCGCTCGTCCGCGGGCTCATCGCGGCGCGGCTAGGGTTTGCGCTCGTGGACGTCCCCCTGTTCGCAACGTCGCTGGAGCCGCAGCGCGAGCGGATCGCCACGCGGCTCACGGAGGTCGCTGCCTCCGGCCGCTACATCCTCGGCCCCGAGGTCGAGGCGTTCGAGCGCGAGTTCGCCGACTACCTCGGCGTCCGCCACGTCGTGGGCGTGGCCAACGGCACGGACGCCCTCACGATCGCGCTGCGCGCGCTCGGCGTGGCCCCCGGCGACGAGGTCGTCTGCCCCTCCTTCACCTTCTACGCGACCGTCGAGGCCGTGGTCAACGCCGGCGCGCGGCCGGTCTTCTGCGACGTCGACCCGGACAGCGGCTGCATCACGGCCGCGACCGTCGCGCCCGTGCTCACGGCACGCACGCGGGCGATCGTGCCAGTGCATCTGTTCGGCAACGTCGCCCCGGTGCCGGAGTTGAGCGAGTTCGGCGTGCCGGTGCTCGAGGACGCCGCCCAGGCGGCGGGGGCCACGCTCCGCGGTGCCCGCGCGGGCGCGCTCGGCGACGCCGCCACCTTCAGCTTCTTCCCGTCGAAGAACCTGCCGTGCCTTGGCGACGGCGGCGCCATCGCCACCGACTCCGACGCGGTCGCCGACCGTGCGCGGACGCTCCGCTTCCACGGGTCACGCGACAAGCTCACCCATACGGACGTGGGCTACAACTCGCGCCTCGACGCCCTCCAGGCGGCCGTGCTCCGGGTGCTCCTGCCCGAGCTAGACGGCTGGAACGCCGACCGCCGCGCGGCCGCCGAGGCGTACGAGCGGGCGGGGATCGGCGAGCTGGTGGCGCCGCTGCGCCCCACCGACGGGGCCGAGCACGTGCACCACCTCTACGTGGTGCGCTCCGAGAGGGCGGACGACCTCGCCGTCGCGCTCGGCGACCGCGGAATCGGCGCCCGCGGCTACTACCGCACCCCCGCGCACCGCCAGGCGCCGCTGCGCGAGTACGCCCGGGCGGAGCTGCCCGCCACGGACGAGCTCGCGCGCACCAACCTGGCGCTGCCGATGGGGCCCCTGCTGAGCGCCACGGCGATCGCCGCCGTGGTGGAGGCCTGCGGCGCGAAGGCCGTGGCGTGAGCGTGTCGGTGGGGGTGGTGGGGCTCGGCTACTGGGGGCCGAACCTCGCGCGCAACTTCGAGGCCCTGCCAGACGCCCGCCTGGCGTGGCTCTGCGACGACGACCCCGAGCGCGTCGCCCGGGTGGGCGAGTCGTTCCCGGGCGCCCGCACCGGCGGCTCGATCGACGAGCTGCTCGCCGATCCGGAGCTCGACGCGATCGTGGTGGCCACGCCCGTGCCCACGCACGCGCAGCTCGCCCGGCGCGTGCTCGAGGCGGGCAAGCACGTGTTCGTGGAGAAGCCGCTCGCCCAGTCGGTGGCCGAGGCCGAGAGCGTGGTGGCCGCGGCTGCGGACAGCGGCCTGACCCTGATGGTGGGCCACCTGCTCGAGTACCACCCCGGCCTGGTCCGGCTGAAGGAGCTCGTGGACTCGGGGGACCTGGGCGACGTGCACTACATCTACGGGAACCGGCTGAATCTCGGCAAGGTGCGCGCCGACGAGAACGCGCTCTGGTCGCTCGGGGCCCACGACGTCTCGGTGCTGCTGCGCCTCGCCGAGGAGGAGCCGGTGGAGTGCCACGCCTTCGGCGAGTCGTACGTGCGTGACGGGGTGGAGGACGTGGTGTTCTGCTACCTGCGCTTCCCGTCCGGCGTGGCCGCGCACCTGCACCTCTCGTGGCTCGACCCGCACAAGGAGCGCCGCTTCACGGTCGTCGGGTCGCGCAGGATGGCCACCTTCGACGACATGGCGATCGAGCAGAAGCTCACCGTGTACGACAAGGGCGTGGACCAGCCGTACAAGAGCTACGGCGAGTACATCGCCCGCTCGGGCGACGTCTGGTCGCCGAGCATCCCCAACGACGAGCCGCTGCGGCTCGAGTGCTCGCACTTCCTGGAGTGCGTGGTGAGCGGCCCCACGCCGCGGTCCGGCGGCGAGAGCGGGCTCCGCGTGGTGCGCGTGCTCGACGAGCTCCAGAGCTCGCTCGACGCAGGAGTCAGGGCGCCTGGCTGAGGCCCGGCTCGGCGCGGTCGGCGATCAGCTCCGCCAGCGCCAGCGACGAGGTGGCGGCGGGGGAGGGCGCGTTGCGCACGTGGAGCGCGCGCTCGGTCTCCGAGACCACGAAGTCGTCCACCAGGCCGCCGTCGCGTCCCAGCGCCTGGGCGCGCACGCCGGCGAAGTAGGGCTCGAAGTCGCGCCCCTCGAGCTCGGGCACGTAGTCGGCGGCCGCGCGCGCCAGCGAGCGCTTGCTCACCGCGTGCCGCATCTCGCTGATGCCGGTGCGCCACCAGCGTCGCGCCATCCGCCAGGTGCCGGGCCAGGCGGCGGTCCGCGCCAGGGCTCCGCGCGGGGCGAGCAGCGCCGTGGGTCCGAGCGACACCTCACCGTCGATGTGCCGCGTCAGGTGCACCCCGAGGAAGGGCAGCGACGGGTCGGGGACCGGGTAGATCATTCCGCGCACCAGGTCGCGCCGCTCGGGCCGCAGCTTCAGGTAGCTGCCGCGGAAGGGAACGATGCGCGGGTCGGCGGGCGCGCCGGCCAGCACCGCCAGCCGGTCGGCCCATGCACCCGCGGCGAAGACGGCGAAGCGCGCTCGGGTCTCGCCGCGTGCGTGGCCGAGCGCGAGCCGGTCGCCGCGCCGCTCGATCGCGTTCACGCCGCAGCCCGTGACCACGGGCACGCCCTGATCGGCGAGATCGTCAGCGAGCGCCAGCGCCACGTCGGCGAAGCTCACGATCCCCGTGTTGGGTGAGTGCAGCGCGGACACGCCCACGCAGCTCGGCTCCACCTCCTTCAGCTCCTCGGCACCCAGCCTGCGCAGGCCGGGCACGGCGTTCTCGCGCCCGCGGCGCTCGAGCTCGTCGAGCGGCCCCAGCTCGCTCTCGTCGCGGGCGACGATCAGCTTTCCGCATCGCTCATGAGCGATGCCGCGCCGCTCGCAGAGCTCGTAGATCGCGCGGGCGCCGGCCACGCACATGCGCGCCTTGAGCGACCCGGGCGTGTAGTAGATGCCGGCGTGGATCACGCCGCTGTTGCGGCCGGTCTGGCCCGTGCCCACGCGATCCGCCGCCTCGAGCACGACGGTCTCGAGCTCGGGGTGGCGGCCCTTCAGCTCGCGCGCGACCGCGAGGCCGAGGATGCCGCCACCGACGACGGCGAGGTCGCACTGGCCGGGCGCCTCGGGGGCGGAGCCGTGGCCGGCCCCGCCCGCGAGGCGAGTCGAGTCGTCCAACAGCGTCGGTTCGTCTTTGGGCACTGACTGCGATCCTACGCGCGAGTACGGCTCCTATAGTGCCCTCCATGCCGCCCGGAGGCGAAGCCGCGTCCGGTCTTCACGTTGGGCTGAACCTGATCTACCTCGTGCCGGGCGAGACGGGAGGCACCGAGACCTACGCCCGCGAGCTGATCCCCGCCCTCGTTGCCGCGGTGCCCGACCTGAAGCTCACCGCGTTCGTGGGCCGGGAGGCGGCGGGCGCCCGCGACGCGCCCTGGGGCTCGCTCATCCCGGCCGTCGTGGTGCCGGTTCGCGCCACCAACCGCGTCGAGTGGGTGCGCGGAGAGCAGGCGCTCCTCCCCCGCAGGGCGGCGGCAGCCGGCGTGGACCTGGTGCACAGCCTCGCGTCGACGGGCCCCGGCGTGGGGCGTTTCCGTCGCGTGACCACCATCCATGACCTGCACCACCGCACCGTCACCGAGGCCCACTTCGGGGTGCTCGGGCTCGGCATGAGGGCGCTCGTCTCGCTCGCCGCACGGCGCAGCCAGCGCGTGCTCACCGACTCGCGGACGGTCCACGATCAGCTCGTGGAGCTGCTCGGCCTGAGCTCCGAGCGCATCGACGTGGTCCCGCTCGGCATGGGCGCCGCCCCGTCCACCGTGCCCCTGCCCGAGCCTGAGCTGCGCGCGCGTCACTCGATCGGCCGGCAGCCGATCCTGCTCACGGTGTCGGCCAAGCGCCCACACAAGAACCTGGTTGCGCTGCTCGAGGCGCTCGCGCTCGTGCCGCCGGAGCGCCGTCCCGTGCTCGTGATGCCCGGCTACCCGACGCCGCACGAACGGGAGCTGCGCGAGCGCGCCCGGGCGCTCGGACTCGACACGCACACCCGCTTCCCGGGTTGGACGGATTCCGCCGAGCTCGAAGGCCTCTACGCCGCCGCTGCCGCGTTCGTGTTTCCGTCGCTCGCCGAGGGCTTCGGTTTGCCGGTGCTCGAGGCGATGCGGCGCGGCGTGCCGGTGGCCTGCTCGAATGTCGGCGCGGTGGCCGAGGTGGCGGGCGACGCGGCGGCGCTCTTCGACCCGCACTCGCCGCGGGCGATCGCCGACGCGATCGAGCGGTTGCTCGAGGACCGTCCGTATGCCGAGCGTCTTCGCGAGGCCGGTCGCCGGCGCGCGGCAGAGTTCACCTGGGAGCGGACCGCCCGCGCCACGGCGGCGAGCTACGAGCGCGCGATGCGCCCCGCTCCGTAGCTTGCCGTGACGACGTCCAGCGAGGCGTCGAGCGAGAGCCGGCGCGCATTCCGGGCGAACCACTCGGCGGTGGAGTCACGCAGGGCAGCGCCGGCGGCGCGAACACCCAGGATCGCCGCCGCCAGGTCAGCGGGTTCCACGCTGGCGGCGAGTATGCCGTTCACTCCGTCCTCGACCAGCTCGACCGCCGCGTTGTCCGGCTCGTCCACGACCACGCTCGGCGTCCCGCGCGCGGCGGCCTCGACCACGACCATCCCGTATCCCTCCCGGCGCGAGGGCAGCACCATGCAGAGGGCGCGATCGAGGGCGCGCTCGATCTGCTCGGCCTCCACGAAGCCGAGCACCCTCACCGTGGCCCCCAGCTCCAGCGCTTCGACGAGCCGCTCGACCTCCCCCCGCTCGGGCCCGTCGCCGTACACGTCGCAGCGCAGCTCGGGCGCCTGCTCTGCCACCACCGCCATGGCGCGTACCAGGGCGGGCACCCGCTTCTCGGGGATGTGGCGACCGGCGAATGCCACGACCGGCTCGCGCTCACCGGCGGGGGGCCGCGCCTCGAGCGGCCCGGCGTACATGCCGGGAAGCGGCGTCACCTCTCCGCGAAGGCCCTCCTTGCGCAGGCGCTCGGCGTGCCGGCGCGAGAAGCAGAAGGCGGTCTGCGGCACCCGCGCGCACAGCCGCTGCACCAGCCAGCCGATGCGGCCGCCCGCTCGCCCGAGGTACTCCTCCCAGTAGGCGCGCGTCCAGACCTCGAACCAGTCCACGACCAGCCGGTAGCGGCCGAGGGGCCGAGTGACGGCCGCGGCGAGCAGCGAGAAATATGGGAACGACGCCGCGTGCACGACGTCGTAGCGCCTGCCGTGGCGGAGCAGGTGGAGCAGAACCCCGGCGCCGAACACCACCGGCGGCAGGATGCGCCGCCGCCCGCCGACGTAGAGGGCCATTCGCGGCCCGACCGCGCGCACGTCCACGTCCGCGAGCCCGGGATCGGAGCCACGCTCCCACTGGCGGAGCGTCAGGTAGGTGACGGTGTGCCCCTCGAGCGCCAGTCTCTCTGCGAGGTTGCGGTACCAGCGCTCGGCGCCCCCGACCGTGTGCGGGAACAGGCAGTCGTAGACGATGCAGATTCGCACGGCGGCGGCGTGCCTATCGGCTCTCGAGGGCGGCAGAGCCCGCCCGCTCGGCGAGCAGACCCGCTGCCAAACGGAGATCGCTCTCGAACGACAGGCCCTCGGAGCGGCACCGATCGAGCTCGGCCCGCGCACGAGCTCCGTCGCCGATGTCGAGCAGCAGCTTGACCTTCGCCGCTCGGATGTTGGGGTGCTTGTCGGCCGGTGCCAGCAGCAACGAATGCTCGAAGGCCGCATCGACCTCGTGGTCGTCGAAGGCTGTGTAGTCGTACGCCACATCGAGCGCGGCACGCGGCAGCGGTCGGACGAGACCGAACACCGCGCCGTCGGAATGCGGGATGGCGTACGCCATCTCGAAGCTGTCGCGCAGGCGGTATTGCAGAAGGTGGATCCAGGGCGTCTGCCAGTGGGCGAAATCCTGGTGGAAGACCAGGCTCTTTCCCGGGATCAGGGCGGCGAAGAACTGCGACAGGATGTTGTTCGCCAGCGGCCAGCTCTTCATTGCGTCCACGACCAGGAACTCGATCGGCCCGCCCTCCCAGGCGGCCTCGCTGAGGTCGGCCTCGTGCAGGTCCACGAGCGGACGCCAAGGACCGAGCTCCTCGAGGTAGGCGTCGGCGAAGCGGTCGCCCGGCGCGAAGCGGCCCTCGAGCCGCGTGCCGCGAACGACGGTCTCCATGCCCGCGTCCCACCTGAACAGGTCGAAGGCGTGGATCCGCTCGGAGCGGGCATTCGGGTGCGGGTTGCGCTCGAGACCGATCGCGAGCGGAATCGTGATCGACCCGAGCCAGCAGCCCAGTTCGGCGATCGCGCCCTCGCCGGCGTGGAGTCGCTCGGCATACCACTGGCAGTACGCGCGCTCGCCGAACGAGGTCAGCCCGATGATGGGCTTGCGGCTGCGCAGGAGGTGCGCAAGGGACAGCGACTGGGACATCTCGTGCCGCCGGCCCGCGAAGAGCCGGCCCCCGGACAGGCGGTGGGCCGCGCGCGGCGCGGCGCCGCGCAGCGAGGTCAGCCCGTAGCCGGCCACCGTCGCCAGCCGCCTGAGCTGGAACCGGGAGCGCTCCTGGAAGCCGGCGGCGTTCACCGCGTTGTCTCCCGGAGCGCCAGCAAAGCCTCGGTCATTCGCGGCGCCACGGCCGCGGCGTCGAAGCTCCGTGCCGCATCGGCCGCCGCCACGGCGAGCCGGTTCCGGAGCTCGCCCTCCTCGAGCAGGCGCACGAGGGCGCCGGCCAGGGCGCTTGCGTCTCCGCGCGGCACCATCAGCGCATCCCGGTCCGGCTGGATGAACTCGTCGAATCCCGTCCCGCTCGTCACGACCAGCGGGCGGCCGAGCGCCATCGTCTCCAGCGCCGCGGTGGCGAAGTTCTCCCACAGCGACGGCAGCGCCACGACGTCGGCGGCGGCCAGCGCGGGAAACAGGCGCTCGGGCGGCTGAGGGCCCAGCAGGTGGAGACGCCGCTCGGAGGCGCCGACGAGCTCGCGAAGGTGGTCGCTCATGGTGCCGCCGCGCCAGAGGTTGTCGGCCCCGAGGAGCGCGAGCTGTGCGTCGGGCACGCGAGCCCACACGTCTCGCATGGCCCGCACGAGGATGTGCACGCCCTTGCGCGTCTCGAGACGCCCGAAATAGGCGATCACGGGCCCGCCGGACGGGAAGGCGGTGGGCGGCTCACCCTCGCCAAGGGCACGGACACGGGCGACGTCGACGACGTTCGGGACCACCTCCGCGGGTACGTCTGGCAGGCCCCACAGACGGCGGGTCCAGGCCAGGATCGAGCGCGTGGGCGCGAGCAGCGCATCGGAGTGCCGGGCCTGTCCGCGCTCGGCCACGCGTGCCATCAGGGTGGCCGGGAGAAGTCGCTGCCGCAACAGCCAGTGCGACGCGCTCGCGATCTGAATCGTGGACGAATGCAGGTGACGTGACAAGGGGAGCGGAACGGGGGCCGCGGGCGTAGCGCCAGGCGCCGCCACCGTACTCGCACGCCAGCACCACGTCCGGCGAGCCCAGGCGCGTCAGCGCGGCGTGGTTTCGCTGCGCCCAGACGGGCGGGCGAATTGTGACGATCCTCGGCATGGACACGAGCTCGAAGCGGACCCCGTCACGCTCGTCGCTTCGCGGACCGTTCGGGCTGAAGGTGACGACGGTCACGTCGTGGCCCTGGCGGACGAGCTCGGGCGCCATCATGGCGTACTGGGATCCGATCCCGCCCGTGTAGGCGGTCACGCCCGCGTATTCGGGCGTGACTATGGCGAGGCGCATAGCGCACCCGCCGGCCCGGCGACGTGCGCAAGGAGGCCGGCGTTGGCGTCCTTGTGCTGGTCAGGCCGAGGTCTCATGTCGGGTACGGCACGTTCTTGTAGCCTCGCGGGCGATGATCGCCGAAGCGATACTCGACACGGCCGGCGGGCCCTTCGTCCGCCTTCGCCCGCACGAGGCCGGCGATCCTAGCGGTCCACCCGCATGACGGGCTTTGCCTGGACGGCCGCCGTGCCGCGCGCCCGCGAGCTCGCCGGCACGCTTGGGAGGGGCTACGTCGCGATCGCCGTCGCTCGACTCACCGCCGTCCGCATCGCCGACCGGCTCGAGCACGCTCTGCTGTCGATCGAGGGTCGCCGCGGCGTGCTCGGTCCCGCGCACGAGCGCCACGCCGACCATTCGGCGGCCCGCAACCGGGAGTTGTTCTCGGACTACGACTGGCAAGGCATGGGGGAGGAATGGTCGGCGTCGGCCGAGTGGAAGGCCGCGCTGGTCGCCGAGGTGCTCGAGCCGAACGTGCCGGAAGGCAGCACGACCCTGGAGATCGGCCCCGGTGCCGGCCGCTGGAGCGAGGTGCTCCGTGACCGAGTCGCGAAGCTGATCTTGGTGGACGTGGCCGAGCGGGCCCTGGAGCTCACTCGTGAGCGACTTGGCGACGACGGCGACGTCGAATACGTGCGCTCGAGCGGGTCCACGCTCCCAGGCGTGCCCGATGGCTCGGTCGACGCCGTGTGGTCGTACGACGTCTTCGTACACGTCGCGCCAACCGACGTGGACGGCTATCTGGCCGAGATCGCGCGCGTGCTGCGCCCGGGCGGCACGGCGGTGATCCACCACTCCGGGGCGCGGCGCGCCCACGGGTGGCGCAGCCCGATGAGCGCGGCCCTGTTCGCGAGCCTGGCGCGGGGACCGCGGCCTCGAGATCCAGCGCCAGTTCTCGACCTGGGGCGATGGGCGCTTCTCAGTCCCGGTCGAGGGCCGCGGGCACGACGTGATCAGCGTGCTGCGCTTGCCCTGACGCCCGAGGGTCACCCGGGCTTGCGCGCGATGGTGATCGTGTCGCAGGGCCACGGGCAACGGCCACCCGAGGCGGCGCTTCACCGCCTCGCGGAGCCGGCCGCCGGGGGGACCTCCGCGTAGCTCAGCCCCGGGTACGAGTTCCGGGAGGGCTCGGGCTCGAGCGACTCGCAGCGGCATACCTCCACCTCCAGCCCCGCCTCCTCGGACAAGGCGCGCATGCCCTCGGGATAGACACGCCAGCAGTCCAATGGGACCTCGTGGTAAGGCCAGCTCACGGGCGAGATCGTGATGACGTGGCCGCCGGCCCGGCACACGCGGGTCAGTTCGGGCATCCACCGCCAGATCCGGCGCACGTGCTCCATCACCTGCCCCGAGAGGACGACGTCGTAGGCCTCGTCCTCGACCGGCAGCTGGTACTCGCTCTCCATTGCATAGGTGAAGGCCGACGGAGCGCCCGCCCAGCGGTCTGAGCCGCCCGTCTCGAGGGCCGCTTGGAGGTCGGCCGTGTGCCATTCCGAAGGACGCCGGCCGGCGAGCTCCCAGTAGGTCGACGGCACGCGGTCGGGACCGATCTCGAGCACCCTCGAGGCGTCCGCGAAGTAGGGCGCGGCGTAGCGCTCGAAGAGCAGGCGGCTGTTGAGGTGCACGCCGTGCGTCTATCACACGGCGGCGCCGGCCGCCCTCGGGTCGGCGGGTCGGGTGCCTAGGATCGGGCGCCATGAGGCTCGGAGGAGGATGAGGCACGCGCGTCGGCGCTCGCCGAGGACGTGCCCGCCCGCGACCTGCTCGACACCCCGCAGGCCGGCCCCGCAGCCATTCGCGGCAGCCTGCTGCGATTCGGCGGCTATGGGGTCGGGGTGCTGCTCAGCGTCGTCTCGATCAGCTTCCTGATCCGCCACCTCGGCGTCAGCAGCTTCGGCCAGTACGTGACCGTCATCTCCCTCGTCACGATCGTGCAGGGGGTGACCGACGCCGGACTCACCACGATCGGCGTGCGCGAATACTCGCTTCGGAGCGCCGAGGCCCGGGACTCGCTGATGCGCAGCCTGCTCGGTGTGCGACTCGTGCTCACGTCCACGGGCGTCCTCGTGGCCACGGGGTTCGCCGCCGTCGCAGGGTACGGCGGCGCGCTCGTGCTGGGCACGCTGCTCGCCGGCACGGGTCTCCTGTTCACGGTCACCCAGGCGACGCTGGCGGTGCCGCTGGCGTCGAGGCTGCAGCTCGGCTGGGTCACGGGACTCGACCTCCTTCGACAGCTGCTCCTCGTCGGTCGGCGTGCTGGCGCTGATCGCGG
Organism: uncultured Thermoleophilaceae bacterium; assembly: GCA_963759625.1. Taxonomy (GTDB): domain Bacteria; phylum Actinomycetota; class Thermoleophilia; order Solirubrobacterales; family Thermoleophilaceae; genus JACVRW01. Next base: position 125,364 of record CAVXAD010000005.1, read on the forward strand.
CCGGCGCGGGGCTGGTCCCGTTCCTGGCGCTCCAGGTGCCGCTCGGGGTGGTGATGCTCCTTGCGACGGCGGTGCTCGTTCGGGGCAAGGTGCCGATGCGGCCGGCGCTTCGACCGGAGGGAATGGTGGCTCCTGGCTCGTCGGGTGCTGCCCTTCGCCGCCGCCGTGGCGATCGGGACCATCTACCTGCGGCTCACGGTCATCGCCATGTCGCTGATCTCGACCGAGCTCGAAACCGGGTATTACGCGACCGCGTTCCGCGTGGTGGAGGTGATCGTGGCGGTTCCGCCGCTCGTGGTGGGTGCAACGCTTCCCGTGCTCGCGCGCGCCGCGCGCGACGACGAGCGCCGGCTTCAGTACGTCCTGCAGCGGCTGTTCGACGCCACCTTGATCGTCGGCGTCGGGATAGGACTCGTCGTGGCGCTCGGGGCGCCGTTCGCGGTCGAGGTGCTCGCCGGGGGCGAGTCGGACCCCTCGATCCGGGTTCTGCGGATCCAGGCGATCGCGATCGTCGCCAACTTCGTCGCGACGAGCTGGGGATACGGGCTTCTCTCACTGCACCGCCATGGGTCGATCCTCTTCGCCAGCGTCGCCGCGCTGGTCACCGGTCTCGGGCTCACCGCCCTGCTGGTGCCCGACCTCGAGGCCGAGGGGGCCGCGCTCGCGTACGTCGGTGGCGAGCTCGTCCTCGCGGTGCTCATGTACCTGCTCTTGGCGAGGGCGCAGCCCGGGCTGCACCTGTCCTTGCGAGTGCCGGTGAGAGTGGCCGCCGCGGCCGCACTCGCCGGCGCCGTGGCACTTGTACCCGGCCTGCCGAGCGTGGCGGCCGCGGCGGCCGCGTCGGCGCTCTATGTCGCGGCGCTGTTCGCCCTGCGGGGTGTTCCGCAGGAGCTCCTGGAGGCGTTCCAGCGCCGCGGCCGCCGGACGGGCGACTGAGCGAGCCTCAGGAGGTCCGAATGCCGATCCTCCCGGCGAGGTCGATCCGGTTGAGGAGGATCTCGGTCCCGGTCTCGGCCATGAAGTCGTCCGTGGCCTCGCGCGAGCCGGTCCAGTAGCCGTAGTCATCGAGGATCAGCACCCCCCCGGGCGAGAGCAGCGGGAACAGGTGCTTGAGCTCGTGGTAGGTCGAGGCGTACCAGTCGGTGTCGAGGCGCAACAGGGAGATCCGCTCGGGCACCGTTCCCGGCATGGTGTCCTCCACCTTGCCCGGCACGAAGTGCAGGCGCTCGGCGGGGAAGCCCGTCGAGAGCATGTTCTCGCGGACCTCCTCCAGCGGCGAATAGCACCACTCGTTGATCTCGCCCGCCTGGTGTTGCTCCCAGGCCGAGTGGCGCTCTCGTGGTGGTCGGAGCGGTCGCGCTCGTCGGGCTCGGTCATTCCGGCGAAGGTGTCGTAGAGGTAGATGCTCCGCTCCCGATCGCCGAGGGCGTCCAGGGTCAGGGCGGCGAGCATCGAGCTGCCTCCCCGCCATACGCCGCACTCGACCACGTCACCTGGCACCTCGGCCCGGACCAGGTGCTTCACGCCCAGGTAGAGGGCATACATGCGCTCGATGGAGGTCATCGTGAAGGGAGCGCAGCGCGCGTGGAGCTCGAGGAACTCCGCCTCCATGTCGGCCTGCGCGTGCTCGTCCCGCTTCACGAGGTCCCACCCCCGCCGGGCCAGCGCCCGGCCCACCAGCTCACCAAGGAGGGTCATTGCGCCGCGACCGTAGCAGCCGTTCGCCGGCTGCTACGACCGGCGCGGCGGCAGGCTGCCGCGCCCACCGGGGACGATGGCGGTGAGGATCACGGTGCCCAGGTAGAGGCTCGCCACGAGGGCGAACCGCGCGAGCCTGCGCGGGGACCGCAGCAGCTGGGGAGCCTGGGCGCGGAACTGCACCGCCCACGAGTAGAGCGCGTTCAGGATCGGGAAGACTCGCGCGGGAACGCGGGCGGAGCGGCCGAAGCGCTCGGGATGCCGCTGAAAGAGGAGCGCCTCGCTGCGAGTGAGCCGCGCTCGCCCGATCCAGCGTCGCAGGGGGAGCGGGCGCGGAAAATGCGTCATGTCCATGCCGGGCGCGAATCCGATCGGCCCGAGCCGCGCGGCGCGGTAGGCCAGGTCGAGATCCTCGGCGTGGGGATCGGGGAACACCTCGAGGAAACCGCGGAGCTGCTCGAAGACCTGTCGCCGGTAGGCGACGTTGCAGGTCCAGTAGGCCCCCGGCGCGTGGTTCTCGAGGCTGTGCTCGTAGAGCGGGTCGAACGGCGGCGAGTTGACGGGCCCCTCGACGCCCACGTGTTCGGGGTTGCGCTCGAGGAAGTCGCACGCGGCGTCGACCCACGCCGGAGCGGGCTCGGTGTCGTCGTCGGTGAAGAGCAGGAACGTGCCCCGGGCGGCCGCCGCGCCGGCGTTGCGGGCGGCGGCGGGCCCTCCGCCGTGCCTGCGCAGCACTCGGCCCTCGGCCAGCTGGCCGAGCAGCGCCGAGTCGATCGGCGGCTCACTGCCGTCGTCGACCACCACCACCTCGAACGAGTGCTCCGTCCGCTGTCCCGCGAGCGCAGCGCAGGAGGCGCTCGAGGTCCGCGGGGCGGTCACGGCTCGGGACCACGACGGTGGCGAGGGGTGCTGGAGTCTCGACCTGCCGGCACAGGACGCACAGGGTAGGCCGCGGCCCGCCAGCGCCGACTCGTAACAGCTCAGCATCTCGTCGGCGATACGTCGCCATGAGAGCTCCTGCGCGGTGGCGTGCGCCGCGGCGCGGAGGCGCTCGAGCAGCCCGCGATCGCGGGCGAGACGCTCGATCGCATCGGCCAGCGCGCCGGCGTCCCGCGGCGGGACGAGCAGACCGTTCTGGCCTTCGCTCAAGATCTCCCGAGAGCCGGATATGGCGGTCGCGACCGGCGCCAGCCCGCACGCCATGGCCTCCGGCAGCGCGAGGCTGAAGCCCTCCGCCAGCGAGGCGGACACCGCGATCTGGTGGCCCGCGAGCAGCGTGGGAAGGTCCTCGTGCCGGTAGCCGGGAACCACGTCCACCCGGCCCCGAACCGGCTCCGGAAAGCCGGGCAGCACGGCGTCGGCCGGGCTACCGGTGCCGAGCAGGCTTACCCGTGCGGCCGGGTCGCCACCCAGCACCCGCGCGAGCGCGCTCGCCAGGTAGCGGCTCCCCTTGCGCTGGGTCCAACTCCCGACGTGCGCCACCCGCAGCGGCTCGCCGCCCGGGCGAAACCCGAGTCCCAGGAACTCGGGCGGGAGGCCGTTGGCGACCACACGCGTTCGCTCACGCGGGATCCGCAGGCCGCTCACGGCGTAGTCCTGGTCGTCACGGTTGCTGAGGACGCAGAGATCCGCCGCCCGCAGTGACGCCGCCACCTCGCGCAGCCTGAGCTCCCCGTGGTACAGCCTCGTGCGGCCGCGAAGGGGGGCTCCGGATGCGCGCGCCTCCAGCAGCGTTTCCTCCCAGTAGCGGTGCTCGAGACCGTGCGAGCGGGTGACGAGCAGCGGCCGTCGCCGGCCGCGCCGCGGCAACCGCGCCCACAACCAGGCATCGCCGGTGGTGGCGTCGATGACATCGACGCCGGCTCGCTCGGCGCGCCGTAGGTGCCAGGCAGCGAACTCGGGGTAGAGCGCCTCCTTCGCCACAGGCGAGAGCCGAGCGGGGAGATCGTCGAACGAGACGAACGACACCTCGTGGCCGGCGTCCCGGTAGGCAGCGCCGAGTTGGAGCGTCAGCCCGGGAGCGCCGAGGTCCGGGTCGAGTGGATGATGGATGGAGAGGAGGATCCTCACGCGCGGTGGGCGCCGCGCCGGAAGACCGCGAGTGAGTCCGCGTGGTCGGTCAGCTCCCAGCCCCGCCCCGACTCGATCAGCTCGCGCACGAAGCGGGCCGAGCCGAATGACTCGTCCATCCAGGCGGCGTCCGTAAGGGCGTCGTGGAACGCCAGCGTGCCATCGGAGGTCACGTGCGGGCTCCACTCCTCGAAGTCGCGCCGGACCGCCTCGTAGTCGTGGTCCCCGTCGATGAACAGGAAGTCGATCGGACGGGTCCAGCCCCGCGCCGCCTCGTCCGAGCGCATGCGCAGCCATTCCACTCGCCCGCGGTCGACGCTGTCCACGAGCCGCCTGGCGATGACCCGCGACATGTTCATCCCGAGCACCGTCGGGTAGGTGTCGATGAGCGTGATGGTGCCGTTCGGAGCGAGCGCCCGCCGGAGGTGCCAGGCCGAGCCCCCTTCCGCGATGCCGATCTCGACGATGGAGCCGGCGCCGGCGGCGCAGCCTTCGAGCAGCCGCCCCTCGTGGGCCGTGACCTGGGCGATGGCAGGCCGCAGGCGCAGCGCCCCGGCGACCGTGGACGAGCGCCAGCCGAGGTCTTCGCGGTGAAGCGGCTCGCGCGGCTTGACCAGCATCAGCCGGCGGGCTGCTTCCGCCAGTAGGCGGCCGTCTGGTCGATCTCGACGAGCGGCGCGTCGATGCCGTGCGCCGCGCGGTACTCGTCGGTGGCGTCCTTCGCTCCTTCCCAGGTGCCGTAGTCGTCGATCACCACGAAGCCGCCGGGGCTCACACTCGGCTCGAAGGTCTCGAGCGTCAGCCGCACCGACTCGTACCAGTCGCCGTCCGCGTGCAGGATCGCCACGCTCGAGATCTCGCTCTGCGCCGCCGGAAAGGTATCTGCGAACCATCCCTTGACCACCGTGAGACGGTCCGCGGAGGCGAAGCGGCGGAACGCCTCGCGCACCTTTGCCTCGGAGGCGCGCAGCTCGCCCTCCCAGTTGCCCGCGCGCTGCGGGTCACGGGGCCCCGCGGGGGGCAGCCCCTCGAAGGAGTCGAAGGAGAAGACCGGTCGTTGCGGCGCGCCGGTTGACATCATCACCGACGAGCCGCCGTTGTAGCAGCCGCAGTCGACCAGGGCGCCGGGCACTCCATCGGCGTCGCAGCTGCGAGCGAGGCGCTGGAGGGCGCGGGCGCGGCGACAGCCGATCAGTGCGTAGCCCCCGGCGCGCAGCTGCCGCCACAGCCCCGCCGCACGGCGGTATCGGCCGAGGTGGGGAAGCTCGGCGAGCGACGGGGCCAGGTCATAGACGCTGCCGAGCGCCTCGTCGAGGTGCAGCGGACGCGCCAAGCGGCCCACGCGGCTGCGCAGGGTGACCGGCGGTCCCTGCGCTCGAACCTGTTCGGCGGTGCCCATGAAGCGGGCCATCGTAGCCGCCACGGGGCGCTCAGCGAGAAGCGAGCACCTCCCGGTAGGCACGGGCCAGCCGCTCCGCGTAGGCGGTGGCGGAGTACTCCTCGACGAGATCCGGCTCGTAGACCGCGGGCGGCGTGGGTGAGCCCGCCAGGGCACCGCTTGCGAGTATGCGCGCGAGGGCGGGCCAGTCGCCCGGGGCGAAGGTGGGCGCCTGGCCGCGCAGCACCTCCGGGATCGCCCCGGAGGCCGCCGCCGCGATGGGGAGGCCGTACGCGATCGCCTCGGCCAGGACCATCCCGAACTGCTCCTCCCAGAACCGCGCCGGAAGACTCGCGAGAACGAGGCACGAGGCGCCTCGGTACAACGCCGGCATGTCCGAGTAGGGAACCTCGGAACGCACCTCGACCAGGTCCGCGATTCCCAGCTCCTTGGCGTAGCGGCGCAGGCGCTTCTCCTCCGGGCCGCTGCCCACGATCAGCACCCGTGGCACGTGGCCCTCGACGATCCCCCGCCGGAGCGCGGCCACGGCGCGCAGGACGTCCTGGTGCCCCTTCTCCCACACGAGGCGGCCGGCGGAGACGATCAGGTGCTCCCCCTTTCCCGGCCGGGCCTCGGCGGACGCGAGCTCCTCGTGGTCCACGCCCGGGGAGCAGACCCGGATCCGCGCCGCCGCGGCGCCCTCCATCAGCAACGCCAGCCGTGCGCGCTCGGTGGCGGCCAGGAACAGGTCGGTGCCGGCGAGCACACGGCGCCGGTAGGGGCGTGTGCGGGCGTTCCGGTAGGCGTCGAGGAACGGGATCGTCTCCCAGGCGGTGAGCACCAGCCGGTAGCCGAGCTCGGCCTTGTGCTTGGCGGCCTGCATCGAGTACCAGAAGCCGAGGTCCTGGGAGTGGACGATGTCCGCGCCGCGGAACGCCCTGCGAGGCCGCAGGTAGCGGTCGCCCGGGATGCGCGACAGCGTGTGGCCCGCGGCGCCGGGCGGCAGAAGGTCCCGCAGCGCCCACACCGGCTTCGTCTCGAGGTCGAGCGATGCGGTGTCGAACCAGTTGCGACGAGTGTGGAGAACCACGACCTCGAAGTCGTCGGCGAGATGGCGCCAGGGGCGCAGGTGCCAGGCGTTCGTCTGGTGCCCGCGGACGATCACCACCCGCGGGCGCCGGCGGGTGCTCATCGCCGCGCCAGCACCCAGACGTTCCGGCGCACGAACGGTAGCCACGCCAGCGCCGCCAGCGTCCGCGGACGGCGCTTGCGCCGCGTCCACCCGGACACGATCCCGATCCCCGGCATCACCGACTCGTAGCCCAGCCGCTCGACGGCGAAACGCTGGTCCTCGAACAGCTTCCGGAAGGCCTTGCGGGTGAAGGGCCGCCGGTGCGTGTAGTCGTCCCACACCCAGCGCTGGGCATCGGGAGACGATGCGAAGGCGAGCCCGCCGGGGCGCAGCAGGCGATGAGCCTCGCCCACCACCGTCACCGGGTCGGGCACGTGCTCGAGCAGGTCCTTCAGCACCACGCCGTCGAAGCTTGCGTCCGGGAAGGGGAGCGGCGCCCCCACGTCGGCCTGGATCACCTCGCGGCCACGGGCGCGTGCCGCCTCCACCGCCTCCGGCGAGACGTCCACCCCCGTGTAGTGCTGGAAATGGTCGCCGAGCCAGGCGCTCCCGCAGCCCACGTCGAGCAGCCGCGTCCCGGGCGGGAAGTGGCTCACCACGTCAGCCCAGTAGCCCGGCTCGTCGTGCCACTCGAAGTAGGCCATCGCGGGGCGCACGCTACCGGGGCGACCACCGGGCGGCCGTAGCATTGCGCTCTTGCGGCGGCCCCGGCACGTGATGCTCAACGCGCTCTTCCTCGCCCCCTCGGTCTCAGGCGGGCCCGAGACCTACCTGCGCGGCTTGGCGCCCGCGCTGGCCGCGGAGGAGCCCGGGGCCCGGATCACCGTCGTCACGACGCGCTCGGGGGCGGCGGCGCTTCGCGCCGACGGCTGGCAGCACTGGGCCGACGTGCGGAGCCTTCCCTGCGAGGACGGCCAGCGGGTGCGGCGCCTGGCGGCCGAGCAGGTGCTGCTCCCCGCGCTCGCCCACCGGCTGCGGGTGGACGTCCTGCATAGCCTCGCCAGCATCGCCCCCGTGCGCGCCCCGGTGCCGGCTGTGATCACCCTCCACGACGTGACCTTCATCCTCCGCCGCACTTTCGGTCGGGTGACGACGGTGGGGATGAGCACGATCATCTCGCGGGCGGCCCGCAACGCCGACGCGCTGCTCGTGGCAAGCGTGGCGGCGCGGGACGAGATCGCGCAGGTGCTGGGGCTGGACGCCGCCGCGTTCATGGTCGTCCCGCACGGCGCCGGCCGCCTGCCCGGCGTGGAGCGGGCCGAGCTCGAGCACGTCCGTGCCCGCTACCAGCTCGGCGATGCCCGGCTGGTGCTCTGCGTGGGGGCCAAGCGCCCGCACAAGAACCAGGAGCTGCTCCTGCGCGCGCTTCCTGAGCTGCCCGGCGACACGGTGGTCGCTCTCGTGGGCCACGCCGAGCCGTACGACCGTGACCTGCGCCGGCTTGCGGCCGAGCAGGGCCTGTCCGAGCGCGTTCGCTTCCTGGACTACGTGCCCGACGCAGAGCTCGAGAGTCTCTGCGGACTGGCGTCATGCGTCGCCTTTCCCACCCTTGGCGAGGGCTTCGGGCTGCCGGTGATCGAAGCCATGGCGCGCGGGGTGCCGGTCGCCTGCTCGGATATCCCGGTGCTGCGGGAGGTCGGGGGCGACGTCGCGAAGTACTTCCCCCCGGACGATGCCGCCGCCGCCGCTACCGCCATCCGCGCCGCCTGGGAGGACCCCGACGCCGCTCGCGCAGGCCGTGAGCGCGCCGCCGGCTTCTCCTGGCAGGCGTCCGCCCGCGGTACGTGGGAGGCCTACGAGCGGGCGCTCGCCGCCGCCGGCTGATGCACGTGTAAGACGAGGCAGACGCGCATTCGCGGCCGGGAGTCTGCCGTTCACTCCGATAACATCCTGCGCCGAGCCCGAGACTTGTCGCACTCTCGGGGGTTCCCCTCTACGGCGACTTTCTCCCCGGCGCAACTCAGGTTCACGTTGAGTCCGACCGAAGCAACAGAAGCAGCGGCGGCTCGGTTGAGCGCCCATGAGCTCGACCAGGCGGCGGCGGTCTCCGTCGTCATCCCGTGCCTCAACGAGGCGCCCACGATCGAGCGCTGCGTACGTGCCGCGCATCACGCCCTGGTGAGCAACGCGATCGCCGGCGAGGTGATCGTGGTCGACAACGGCTCCCAGGACGGCAGCGGTGACCTGGCCCGGGGTGCCGGAGCGAGGGTCGTGGTCGAGCGGCGCCGCGGGTACGGCAGCGCGTACCTGGCCGGGATCGCCGCCGCGGAGGGCCGCTACATCGTGATGGCGGACGCCGACCTGACCTACGACTTCAACGAGATCCCGCGCTTCGTGGCGGAGCTCGAGGAGGGCGCCGAGTTCGTGGTCGGCGACCGGATGGACAACATCCATCCAGGCGCGATGCCGTGGTTGCACCGCTACGTCGGGAACCCGGTCCTCACCGGCCTTCTGAACCTGTTCTTCCGCACCGGGGTGAAGGACGCCCACTGTGGGATGCGCGCGGTGAGGAGCGACGTCTTGCCACGGCTGGACCTGCGCTCCACCGGCATGGAGTTCGCGTCGGAGATGGTCATCAGAGCTGCCAAGGAGAACCTCGAGATCCGCCAGTTCGCGATCGAGTACCACCCGCGCAGTGGCGACTCCAAGCTCTCCAGCATGCGCGACGGCTGGCGCCACCTCCGGTTCCTGCTCGTGCACAGCCCCACCTATCTGTTCGTCCTTCCAGGCCTGGGGCTCGCCGTGCTCGGCACGCTCATCGCGCTCACCGTACTGCTGCAGATCAACGTCTTCGGCAGGGCTTGGGACCTCCATTCGATGGTCGCCGGGGCGCTGCTCATGATCGTTGGCACCCAGGTCGTCGCGCTGGGTCTCTGCGCGCACGCCTACGGGACCTACTTCATGGGCGAGCGCGACCCGTGGTTCGACCGGATGCGTGCCCGCTTCCGTCTGGAGCACGGCCTCCTGCTCGGCGGCTTGATCGCCCTCGCCGGCGTGGCGATCGCCACGATCATCGTGATCGCCTGGGCCAACCGGGGCTTCGGGGCGCTGTCCGAGGAGCGCCTGGCGGTGCTCGCCGCCGCGCTCATCATCGTCGGAATCCAGATCTTCTTCTCCTCCTTCCTACTCAGCATCCTCGGCCTGCGCCGGCACCATTAGATGACCGCGATTCCCCGAGGGGGTCCGTGCGTTCCCGGGACGCACGGCGTCGCCGGGGCGGCCGTCTAGCTCCGCCTGTGCTCCAGGCCTGGTTCCTCCTCCCCGCGCTGCTGGCGGCGCTCTCTCTCGGCACCGGGCTGCTGGTGGACCGGCTCGCCGGGTCGAGCGTCCCCGGTGTTCTCATACTGCCGCTGGGGCTGGCGGGCATCGTGGTGCTGGCGAGGGCGTGCACGAGCTCCGGCACCACCGCCTCGCTGGCCACGCCGCTCGTGGTCGCCGCGGCACTCGCAGGCGTCGTGGCCGGGCGCCGGCGGCTGTCGAGCGCGCGCGTCGAGCGCTGGGCCGCCGGAGCCGCGATCGCCGTCTTCGCCACCTACGCGGCGCCGGTGGTGCTGAGCGGCTCGGCCACGTTCGCGGGCTACGGGATCCTCGGCGACACGGCGGTGCACTTCGTGCTGATCGACCGCATCATGGACGCCGGCACCGATCTCGGCGGGCTCGCCCCGTCGAGCTACGAGGAGACCTTGCGGGCGTACTTCGCGAGCGGATATCCGCTCGGCGCCCACGCGGCGCTCGGCGCCGTGCGGCCGCTGGCCGGGGTCGACGTGGCATGGGGCTTCCAGCCCTTCCTGGCCTTCATCGCCGCGATGCTCGCCCTGACCCTCATCGAGCTCTCGTCGCGGGCCCGGTGAAAACCCCCTGGAGGCGCGCGGCCATCGCCGTGCTGGCCGCGCAGCCTGCGCTCGTCTACTCCTTTGCGCTCCAGGGCAGCGTCAAGGAGCTCGCGACCCTGTGGCTGATCCCGCTCCTGGTCGCGCTCGTGCCCCCGCTCGCGGATGCCGGCGAGCGGCGCGTGCGGGCAGGTGGCGCGACCGGCCTCGCGCTGCGCGACCTCGTGCCGCTCGCCGTGGCGTCCGCCGCGTCGGTGGCGGTCATCGGCGTGGCCGTGCTTCCCTGGCTCGGCCCGGTGCTGCTCGTCGCGCTGGTGCTGGTGGCGCGGCCCAGACCGCGCTCGCCCGCCAGGTTGGCCGCGCTCGCCGCCGCCTTCGCCGGCGCCTTGGCGGTCATGTCGCTTCCCACTCTCCTCGACCTGGGGAGCTACCTGAGGGTCACCAAGGAGGTCGTCACCTCGCAGCAGGAGCTCGGGAATCTGCTGCAGCCGCTCGACGTCGCTACAGGTATTCGGAATCTGGCTGGCGGGCGACTACAGGCTGGCCCCGGCGGGCGGGAGCGGCATGTCGGATCTCGACCTCACGTACCTCCTGATCGGGGTGGCCGCGGTTGCCGGGCTGCTCGGATTGGGGATGCTCGTGCGCCGTCGAGCGCTCGGTCCGCTGCTCTACATCGGCACCTCGCTGCTCGCGCTCTGGTACGTCAGGCGGACGGGGTCGCCGTGGGCGGACGCCAAGGCGCTGGCCATCGCCTCGCCGGCAGTCCTCCTGGTCGCCGCTCACGGGGCCGTCGCCCTGGATGAGCTCGGCGCGCGCCTCAGCGCCGTCCTGGTCGCAGCGGCCCTGGCGGGCGGCGTGATCGTCTCCAACGCGAAGGCCTACCACGAGGTGAGCAACGCCCCACGTGAGCGACTCGCCGAGCTGTCACGGATAGGCGAGCTGACCGACGGCCACGGCCCCACGCTCTACACCGAATTCGAGGAGTTCGCAAAGCACTTTCTGCGCGACGCACAACCCGTGGGAGCGAGCGAGGGCTTCCGGGTCCCGGGGCTCTCCCCCAAGCTCCGCGGGGGCGCGATACCGCGATTCGGCTTCGGCACGCCGGTCGACCGGCTCGCTCTGCGCGACGTGTCGCGCTTTCGCACGCTCGTGATCCGGCGCTCTCCGCTCGACGCGCCCCCGCCGGCCGACTTTCGGCGCACCTGGAGCGGGCACTACTACGAGGTCTGGCGTCGCCGAGAGGACCTGCGGGTTCGAAAGCATGTGCCGCTGAGGACCCTCAGCGCCGCCTGCTCCCGCGTTCACCGGCTCGCCCTCGAGGCGGACGGCGGCCAGTACTTGCTCGTCGGCGCCGAGCGGCCGCTTACCAACCGCTTCTCCCCGGCGGCGAGCGCCCTGCCGGCCGGCTGGACGGTGAGGACGGACGATCCGATGCTCGTGGAGACGAGGGGGCCCGGCGCGGTGGCGGGAACGCTGGGCGTTCCGCGCACGGGGAGCTACGAGGTGTGGCTCGCCGGCTCGGTGGGACGGCGGCTCGGCGTGAGCTTCGACGGCCGTGAGGTCGGCTCGGTCGAGGACGAGCTCTCCCGGCCCCCGGGGTGGCTGCTGCTCGGTACGACCGACCTGCGCCGGGGACCGCACCGGGTCCGGATCGTGCGAGGCGGCGGCAACCTCGAACCGGGCAACGGCGATGGGCCGCGCTTCGTCGGCCCCGTGGTGGTGCGCCCCGCGTCGGGCGCCGCCAGGCTGCGCTCGGTGGCAGCCCGGATCGTGGCGAAGCCTGTGTGGCCGGTCGCTGTCGTGGGTGGAGCTCGTGGCCAGGTGAGCGCTCAGACGACCTCGGCACGGCTCTGATCGGTCCGCTCCCGCTCGCGAAGCGCCTCGCGCAGACCGCTCTCGACCTGTTGCGCGGCGCGATCCCATGAGCCCGTAGTGGCGATCTCGAGCCCCGCCTGGGAGCGCCGGCGCCAGCGTTCCTCGTCGTCCAGCAGCGCCTCCAGCCCGTCTGCGAGCGCCACGGGGTCGGCCTCGGCGAACTCGATCCCGCCCGTCTGCCCCAGTTCGGCCTCCGTCGACCCGCCCGACAGGTCCACGCACGGCAGGCCGCACGCGAGCATCTCCTGAGGTATCAGCGAGTAGTTCGTGAGCGAGAGGCAGAGCCCGACCGTGGCGGCCGAGTAGCGCTGCGCCAGCACCTCGGGGTTCGTGACTCCGAGCGACTCATACTCGAACGAGAGCGGCAGCGGCGCGGCTTGCCCGAACAGCACGATCCGCGCGTCCGGACGGCGGCGCTTGAGCTCCTCGAGCGCGAGCGCGCCGAGCTGGGTGGCGCGCCTGGGTGTGGCCTCGCGAGCGTAGAAGACGACGGTGTCGCGGCGGCGCTCCACGTCTCGCGGCCGGTAGACCTCATCGTCGACCCCCAGTCGGAACCACGTGCCGCGCTGGCCGTAGCGCCGCGCGACCAGATCGTGAAGCCATCTGCTCGCGCTGATTCCGAACAGACCCAGTCTGTAGGTCTCCTCCGCCCAGAGCGCCTCGGCGGAGGCCGCGTAGAAGTCCGGCTCGTGGTCCTGGATCAGGTACGCGCGTGCCCGGCAGTGCGGAAGCAGCAGGGATGGGTACACCGTGTCCCACCCCGTGGCCAGCACCACGTCCGCGCCGTTCCAGTCGCCGAAGCCGATGTGGGCGGGTGCCTGCAGCGGAACGAACTGGTCGATGATGCGACCGCGGATCGTCGCGGCCCCCTCGGCATGCCGCTCGTGAGCGTCGTGCAGCCAGAGAGAGCAGGTGTGGCCAAGGCGCTCGAGTCGGTCGAGAAGGGTGAAGATCGTGCTGTGGCCGCCGCTTCCCCGCTCGAAGGCAGGGATGACGGTGGCGAGGTGGATCGGGCGCTCGGCCATTCCCGGTACGGGCTCGTCGAGCGGGGCCGCGCCCTCCCGGGTCACGCGCAGCATGTCCCGATACGGGTTCGTGCTCGGCGCAATTGCCATGCCTTGCGGCAGCCCGTCCGGCTCGCCGCGCTGCCGCGCCCCGACCCTCCAGCGACAATGCCCGCTGCACGCGAGCCGGCAGGCGCTCGGCGCGCGACCCGAGGGCGGCGGCCGCTCGCCGCCCGCCCTGGTGCACTGCCGACCGCGCGAGCCAGCGGGCGCGCTCCCGAGGCGCCTTGCCTTGCTCATCGAGCCAGCGAGCGTCGGCGCGGATCTCGTGGAGTGCAGCGCGCAGCCGGAGCGGCTCCACGTGGCCGCTGGCCTGGCGCAGCCCGCGGTACTCGTCGAAGTAGCGCTGCATGAACTCGAGCGGCCCGTAGTCGTGGGCGTGGCGCACGGCAGCGCCCGGGTGGAAGACCTTGACCCAGCCGGCTTCGAGCATCGCCCGGCCGAAGGCCTGGTCCTCGCTGTAGGGGAGGTCGGGGAAGCGGATCTCCTCCCAGCATCGCCGCGAGTAGCAGGCGTTCACGTTGGAGAGGAAGGTGAGCCCCCCGGCCCGTTGGAGCGCGGGACCCCCGTCAGGCGAGAACCCGCCGAAGAACTCGATCAGCTCGCGCGCGATCATCGGGCTCGTGTCGGGGTGCGGGAGGTGCGGCCCGAAGGCGGCGCCCACCCGCGGGTCGAGCTCGAACGCCTCGTGGTAGGCGGCCAGCCAGCCGGGCTCGGGCACGGCGTCCTGGGTCAAGAAGCAGATCAGCTCCCCGCTGGTGCGCTCGGCCGCGAGGTTGCGGGTGCGCCCGTGCCCGAACTCGGAGGGCGCGATCTCGATCAGCTCGTCCGCCAGCGGGGCGGCGAGCTCGACGGAGTCGTCGCGCGAACCGGAGTCGATCACGAGCAGCTCGAGCTCGCCCTGCGCGCGCACCGCCTCGAGCACCCTGCGAAGCAGCGGTCCGCCGTCGCGCACGGGGATCGCCACCGACACCGAGCGCAAGAGCGCCTACCTCGGCTCGAGCACGTAGAGGTCCTGGTTCCCCTCCACGCGTCCCGGCCGGAAGAAGGCGACCTGCCAGTCCGGCGTGAGCTTGGCCAGCAGCCACTCCGGGCTCAGGAAGGCCGTCCCCCAGTCGGGGTCCACCACGCCGTGGTCGCCGGCCTCGCCGAACTCGGCCGCGTACCAGAAGCCGTGCCGGAAGAGGGCGTCGCGCACGTCGCCGAGCTGGATCAGGGAGCGCAGCCCGGCGCGGTAGGTGTGGGTAAGCGTCTGGTCCCCGTGGGTCGTAAGCAGCAGCCGCCCCCCGGGTCTGATGATGCGGTGCATCTCCCCCAGCCAGTCGAGCGCGGTGCGCTCGGCGAAGTGGCTCCAGATGGAGATGGCGAAGACGACGTCGAAGCTGTCCTCCTCGTACGGGAGCGGCGGGCGCGCGGGGCTGCGCTCGAAAGCGATGCCCGGCAGGTTCGCTCGCGCCCACTCGATGGCATCCGGTATCGGGTCGCAGCCATGCCACTCGACGTCGCGGTAGGCGCCGGCCAGCACGCGCACCACGCGGCCGGACGAGCAGCCGAAGTCCAGACCCGCCTGCCCCGCGCTGACCTCGTGGCCGCTCTGGTGCAGGGCGTCCACGACGAGATCCGCGTAGTAGGTCGAGCCTCCGGCCGCGAGCGGGCCCTGGGCCATCGAGTGCACTCCCGGCCCCGGCGCCGCGGCCGACAGCCCCGTCCGGGTGAGCTGTGGCTCCACCGAGTGGTGCGCCGCGTAGGCGAGCGTGAGGCGCTTGCGATCGCTGGGATCGGCCCGTTCGAGCAGTGCCGCCTCCTTGGGCTCGAGCCGCGCGTGGATTGCCGCCACGTCGTGCTCGTCGAGGCGGGCATACAGGCGCTCGGTCACCGGAGCCGCGGTGAGCGGATCCGGTGAGATCGTCCTCGAGAACGGAGCCGTGTGGGCTTCGGCCGAGCGCGGGCCCTCCACGTCGAGCTCGCGGCGCGCCACCCTGGTGGCGAGCTCACGGGCGCGGTCCCTCGAGTTGTAGATGAGCCGGTAGACCTCGCGAGCGGCGCGTACGCCCCGGCGCAGCTCGCGCGCGCCGCGCCTGCGCATGAGGGCGTTCAGGTCGACGTTCCACCGGTCGAGCCAGTAGCTCCGATCCTGCGCCGCCGCCAGCGCCGCGTTGGCCCGCGCGGTCCTCTCGTGGCGCTCACGCTCGAGCTCGTCGATGCGGACTCGCAGCGCCTCGAGCTCCGTTTCCTCCCGGGACGGGGCGTCACCCATCAGAGGTCCTCGGCTATGCGTGGCGCCTCACGTGCGAACACCCAGAGGCCCAGAGCGAAGGCGAGCAGGACCACCGCGAGCGGGATCACGAGCCAGCCCCTGCCGCCGATGGCCTCGGCGGCGGTCGGGGCCGAGGAGTCGATCACCGCGAAGCGGAACTGCGTGAAGATGGCCGCGATCGGGTTGGCCATCGCCTCCTGGGCGATGCTCTTCGGGTAGAGCTCAGTCGTGTAGATGACGGGCGACGCATAGAAGAGGATCTGCAGCGCGACCTCCCAGATCGGCTGCATGTCGCGATAGCGCACGTAGAGGGCGGAAAGCAGCATCGTCACTCCCGTCGCGAACACCACCAGCAGCGCCAGGAGCGGGAACAGCTCGAGCCAGGTGGCCCGTGGCTCGATCCCCGAAGCGAGCACGAAGCCGAACACGACGACCAGGTTCAGGCCGAGGTTGAACAGTGCATGCAGGGCCACGGACAGCGGGATGACCATGCGCGGGAAACGCACCTTGCGGAGCATGTTCTCGCGCTCGAGCAGCGAGCCGACTCCGCGGCTCGTGGTCTCGGAGAAGAACGTGAACATCACGATCGCGGCCAGCAGGTAGACCGCGTAGAACTCGATGCCGCCGCCGAACCGCACCACCTCGGTGAACACGAAGTACAGGACCCCGAACAGGAGCAGCGGCCGCATGAGAGTCCACAGGTAGCCCAGCGCCGAGCCGAAGAAGCGCAGCTTGAAGTCGGTGATCCCGAGCATCCATGTGAGGCTCCATACGCGGCGCAGGTCGTCGCCCATGGCCGACGGTCCGCGATAGCGCGATATGGCCGGCTGAGGCCTCACGAGCGCTCGACCTCGAATCCCGTCGGAAAGTCGGTCACGCCGCCGGTCACGCCGCCACCTTCGACGATCAGCGACCTGATGTCCTCGCGTGAGTCGATCACCCGGGGCTCCGGATCCCAGACGGTCGCGAAGGGGGTCAGCGTATAGCGGCCAGGCGCGAGCCAGTTCTCGAACGAGAGCCGCATCGTCACGATCTCGCCGGCGTCGAAGCGGCCGAGCGGTCCGTGCGGGGCAGCTCGTGGCCACGAAGATCGTGTGCCGCATGTCGTTTCGGAAGGAGATCGCGAACACCGGGTCGCCCAGGGCCTTGCGAAACTCCGCTTCCACGCACACGCGGCAGACCGCTCCCTGGGAGCAGGTGAGGATGGGTTCCCCGTCGGGATCCTCGCACCAGACGCGCCGGATGCGCACCTCCCCGCTCTGCCGATCCTCGGCCTGGGCTGCCGTGGCAGTCCGTCCGAAATTGACCTCGTGGTAGCGAAGGGCGATGTCGGCGGACTCACCGATCTCGAGCACGTGCCCGGTTTCGATCAGCAGCGCGCGATCGCAGAAGCGCTCGACGGTGCCCATGTCGTGCGTGACGAAGAGGATCGTCCTGCCCTCGTCGCGCATGCTCTCGAACTTGTCGAAGCACTTGCGCTGGAAGGAGGCGTCGCCGACGGCCAGCACCTCGTCGATCAGCAGGATGTCGGCGTCCACCTGCATCGCCACCGAGAACCCGAGCCGAACGCTCATGCCGGAGGAGTAGTTCTTCAGCTTGAGGTCGAGGAAGTCCTCGAGCTCCGCGAAGGCGATGATCTCGTCGAAGCGCTCGTTCGCCTGCTTGCGCGTGAGCCCGAGCATGATGGCGTTGATGAGCACGTTGTCGCGGGCGGTCAGATCCGGATTGAAGCCCACTCCGAGCTCGATGAAGGGCGACAGCCGCCCGTTCAGCCTGATCTCGCCCGAGTCGATCCCATAGATCCCGGCGAGGCACTTGAGCATCGTGCTCTTACCGCTTCCATTGCGCCCGACGATGCCGAAGAACTCTCCCTCGCGGACGTCGAACGACACGTCACTCAGGGCCTGCAGCCGCTCGTGGCCGCGCGCGGAGAACGGATGCAGCGCTCGCTCCTTCAACGTCGAATAGCGCCGGTGCGGCAGGCGGAACACCTTGCTCACCCCATCGACGACGACCGCCGGCGGCGCAGCGGCGAGATCACGGGCGCGCTCGGCGGGGGTTTGCGTTACCGCGGCTTCCAAGCGCCCGAAACTACCAATCGGTGCCGCCTAGCGCTTCCGGTGCAGCCGCCGGAGCGGCACGCCGTACCAGACCGCGGCGAACGTCCCGGCCACGGCGAGCGCCGCCACCGCGGTGATCGCGTCGCCGAAGAGGTAGCCCGTGATGAGCCAGATGGCGCCGGTCATGGCGATCGCGAGCAGCACCCCGCCTACGATCGCCAGCCGGGTCGCGCGAAGCACGAGATACTCCTTGTCCTGGGCCCGGAAGGTGATCCGATGGTGGATCGACGGCGCGATCAGGCACGCCGACGCGGCCGCGGCAAACAGCAGCGTCGCCAGGTAGAGGTACTTCTGGAACGTGCTGACGTCGGCGAAGCGCTGGTTGAACGGCACCACGAGCAGGAAGGCGAACAGCACCTGCACGCCCGGCAGGATCACCCGCAACTCGCCGAGCAGCTCCTCGAGGTTGCGGTCGCTCCGCTCCTCCGGCGTCTCCTGACGGCCGCTGCTGCGGTGCCCGCTCACGATCGCGCCCACCCTACCTCCGGGTGGGCGCGCGGGCACCGCGCAGGCGGACGGTCGACTACGAGCCCGAGCGGCGTGCCCGCGAGCGAGAACGGGAGCCGGCCGCGGCGCGTGCGCCGGTCTTCCGCTTCGGCGCGGAGCCGCCGTTCGAGCGCGACCCCTTGGTCGCCGTGCGGGAGCGGGACGCGCTGCTCGCCGACGCGCCGTTGCTCCGGCTCGCGGTCGAACGGCGCGAGCTTGAAGCGCGCCGGGTGCGGCGCTCGGAGGCGGGGATCTCCTCCTGCACGACCGCCTTGGTCAGCGCCGGGATCTGCCGCTCGAGGAACTTCGCCATGCGCTCCTCCTCGCGCCGGATCGAGCGCGCGAGCTTGGCCGTGTCCTTGTCCCCGACGGCCTCGGCGAGGGTCTCGATCGCCGTGTAGGTGGCGATCTCCTCGAACTCCTCGGAGTACTCCGTCTTGGCGTTCTTCAGCATCTTCTCGTTCTCACCCGTGCCACGAATGGCGTGCAGCGGGCCCTTGGCGGCCGCCAGCCCCTTGGACGCGACCTCCTGGACCTTGGCGGCCGCCGTGGTCAGCCCCTCGGGCGCGGCCTCGGGCAGCACCACGGTCTCGGGCTTGCCGCCCAGCTGGCGGATGCGCTTGCCCACCTGGCGCCCGTGCGCCTTGGTCTCCTTGAGATGCTCGCGGAGCCGCTTCTTGTAGGGGGCACGGCTGGTCAGCGCGATGTGGGCCTGCGAGCGCCACCTCGAGCTCCTTCTCCTTGCCGTAGGCCTCGTTGAGGTACTGGATCAACTTCGCGTCGCGGGCGTTCGGTTCCGCCATGAGCAGGGTCCTCTCGTTCTAGGGTCGATTTGATTGCCTACCCGGTCGAGTGGCTATGGAACCTTCGCCCGGGTACCGTCAGTTGCATGACCTACCGCGACGAGGATGACTGGGTTGGCGTGCCGCCCGAGGGGCGTTACGACGCGTCGCGCGCGAAGCCGGAGTTCTGGCGCGGCCAGCGGCCTGTGAGCATAGTCGCCGCGGGCATCGGCGTCGCGCTGATCATCCTGTTGATCGTCGTGCTGCTGTAGCGAAGGAGCGCATGTCGGGAAAGGTCGCGTCCGGCGCTGCCTCGGCCGGCGGGGTGGCCCCGTGGCCCGTGCGGCCCGCGTGCCGGTCGATCCATACCGTCGTCATGCCGAGCGCCTTGGCGGTCACGTGGTCGTGAAACAGGCTCTGGGCCACGTGCAGGATGCGCTCGCGCGGCGCGTCGATCGTCTCGAAGGCGAGGTCGAAGTTCCGGCGGCTGGGCTTGTAGCTCCGGGCCTGCTCCGCGGTGATCACCCAGTCGAAGTCCACGCCCAGCCGCTTGGCCGAGAGCGCGAACAGGTCGTCGTCGCAGTTCGTGATCGGCGCGAGCTTGTAGCGCTCGTGCAGGAGGGCGAGCGCCTCGGCGGAGTCCTCGAACGCCGGCCAGTCGCCCACGGAGGCCCCGATCGCCTCCACCTCAGCGCGCGTCGGCTCGAAGCCGAGGTCCTGCCCCACCCCCTGCAGCGCCCGCCCGAGCAGCTCGCGGTAGCGCAGGTACTCGCCGGCCTCGAGCTCCGCCTCGTGGCGGGCGTAGGCCTCGAGCAACTCGTCGCCGGTGGCATCCACGCCGTGCGCCTCCACCACCGGGCGCATCGCCGCCAGCAGTCCGCTCTCCCAGTCGATCAGCGTGCCGTAGCAGTCGAAGGTGAGCACGTCGAAGGCGCTGAGGTCCATGTCCGAGACGCCGGGCACCACCGAGGTTCTACCGCTTTCGCCGCGCGGTCTACAACCCGTGCGCTCTGACTAGGGTGGCGGCGGTGAGCGCTCCCGTGGCGGCACCTGCGCAGGACGCGTTCCCCGAGCTCGGGCTGATGGAGCGCAACCGGCTTGCGCTGCGCTGGACACCGAGAGGCGCACCGGCGCTCTTGGACGCCGGCTGTGCCTGGGGCTATGCCACACGTTTCTTCACGGCTCGCGCGACCCATGTCGCAGGCATCGACGCCGACGAGAGGGCCGTGGAGGTCGCCTCCCTGCGCTATCCGAGTATCGACTTTCGGGCAGCGCCGCTGGAGGCGATCCCGCACCCGGACGCGACGTTCGATGTGGTGCTGTGCCTCGACGTGCTCGAGCATGTTCAAGACGACCGGCGCTCACTCGACGAGATGTTCCGCGTTCTGCGCACCGGCGGCACGCTCATCCTCAGTACCCCCCATCGCGGGGCGTTCTCCTTTCTCGACCCGGTGAACGTGCTGCGGCGTGTGGGGCGCTCCGATGAGCCCGAGCATCGCCACTATTCGCTCGCGGACCTTCGCGGGCTGCTCGACGCGTCTCGGTGGTCGGGCCGGTACGAGCTGGTGCGAGCGCATCGCTCGGCCCTGCTCGTCTACCCGCTGGCGCTCTGGGCGATATGGCTGGCCGGAAATCCCCACGTGCCCGACGCCCTGAGACGGCTCGCCCAGCCGGCGCTCGAGCTCGACTACCTGGTGCCGTGGGGGAGGCTGTCCTACTCGATCGCGGTCAAGATTCGCAAGACCTAGAGATCACCCGCAGCCCGTGTTGTTCCCGCAGCTCGAGCACGTGTAGCACGAGCCGGTGCGCTGCATCATGCCGCCGCACTGTGCGCAGGCCGGGCCGAGGTCCAGGCCCTGCAGCGCGGCCGGGAGGGTCGGCGGCTCGTCGGTGAGCGCCGCGGCCGCCGGCTGCGGCGCCGAGACGCCGCCGTTGCCGGGGATCGAGTGACCGTTGCCCGACCCGTTGCCCGGAGCGTCCTCGTCCGCGGCCGGCTCGGGCGGCCCGGCCGTGTCGCTGCGCATCAGCGCCTCCTGCGCCGCCTTCCGCGCGCGTACCTCCGGCGTGAGGATGCCGAGCTCCTCGTGGATGTCCGCGTCGAGGAACCGCGACGCCAGCCAGCGCATGATGTAGTCGGGCATCGACTTGGCGAACGGGATCTCCGGGTTGCCGGTGATCCCCTCCGGGTCGAAGCGCATGTAGCTGAACTTCCGCACCAGGGTCTCGAGCGGCACGCCGTACTGGAGCGCGATCGAGATCGACGTGGCGAAGGCGTTCATCATGCCCCGCAGCGTCGACCCTTCCTTGCCGATGTCGGTGAGGAAGATCTCGCCCACCGAGCCGTCGTCGTACATGCCGGCCGTGATGTACCCCTCGTGCCCGGCGATCGAGAACTTGTGCGTGAGCGACTGGCGCTCCCGCGGCATCCGCCGGCGGGTGGGCTTGGCGTCCACCACCTGCACCTGCTCCTCCTCGGCGGCGGGCTCCTTGGAGTTGGTGCGCAGCGCCTGTGCCGTCTTCGAGCCGTCGCGGTAGATCGCCAGCGCCTTCAGCCCGAGCCTCCAGCCCTCGCTGTAGATCTCGGCCACGTCCGCCACGCTCACGGACTCGGGCAGGTTCACGGTCTTCGAGATGGCACCCGAGATGAACGGCTGCGCCGCGGCCATCATCTTCACGTGGCCCATCGCCGCGATGGCCCGCTCGCCAACGGCCACGTCGAACACCGGCATGTGCTCCTCGCGCAGGCCGGGAGCGTCCACGATCGTCCCGTGCTCGGCCAGATACGCCTCGATCTGCTCGACGTCGTGGTCCGAGTACCCGAGCGTGCGGAGAGCCGGCGGCACGGTGCGGTTGACGATGGTCATCTGCCCGCCGCCGACCAGCTCCTTGAACTTGACGAGCGAGAAGTCCGGCTCGATCCCGGTCGTGTCGCAGTCCATGAGGAACGAGATCGTGCCCGTGGGCGCGAGCACCGTGGCCTGGGCGTTGCGGTAGCCGTTGCGCTCGCCGCTTTCGACGGCGTCGTCCCAGGCACGCTGCGCGGCCTCGACCAGGTGGTGGTCGGCCGCCACATCCCCGTCGAGCTCGTAGGCCGCGTCACGGTGCTTGCGCATGACGCGGTTGTGGGCGTGGCGGTTCTCGTCGTAGCGCTCATACGGCCCGAGCGCGCCGGCCACCTCGGCCGAGGTGCCGTACGCGCGCCCGGTCATGAGCGCGGTGATGGCGCCGCAGAGCTCGCGACCTTCATCCGAGTCGTAGGCGAGCCCGTTCGCCATCAGCAGCGCGCCGAGGTTGGCGTACCCGAGCCCGAGCTGGCGGAAGGCACGCGCGTTGCGCCCGATCTGCTCGGTCGGGTAGCTCGACGGGCTCACGACGATCTCCTGGGCGAGGATCATCACGTCGACCGCGTGCTCGAAGGAGGGCACGTCGAACGAGCCGTCGTCGCGCCGGAACTTCAGGAGGTTGAGCGAGGCGAGGTTGCAGGCGGAGTCGTCCACGTGCATGTACTCGCTGCAGGGGTTCGACGCGTTGATGCGACCGGAGTTCGGGCAGGTGTGCCAGTCGTTGATGGTCGTGTCGTACTGCATGCCCGGGTCCGCGCAGCGCCAGGCGGCGTCGGCGATCTGCTCGAGCACCTCGCGCGCGGGGATGCGATCGACCACGGAGCCGTCCATCCGCGCGGTGAACTCCCAGTCCTCGCCGTGCTCGGCGCGCTCCATGAACTCGTCGCTCACGCGAACCGAGTTGTTGGCGTTCTGGTACTGGATCGACGCGAAGTGCTCCGAGTCGAGGCGCATGTCGAAGCCGGCGTCGCGGAGCGCGGCGGCCTTCTCCTCCTCGCGCGCCTTGCACCAGACGAAGTCGAGGACGTCCGGGTGGTCCACGTCGAGGACCACCATCTTGGCGGCGCGGCGGGTCTTGCCGCCCGACTTGATGGTGCCCGCCCAGGCGTCGGCGCCGCGCATGAACGAGACCGGGCCGCTGGCCGTGCCGCCCTTGGAGAGCTGCTCCATCGAGCCGCGGATGTTCGACAGGTTGATGCCCGCCCCCGAGCCGCCGCGGAAGATCATGCCCTCCTTGGTGTTCCAGGCCAGGATCGAGTCGATCGTGTCCTCGACGCTGAGGATGAAGCAGGCCGAGCACTGAGGGCTCTCCTCGAAGCCGACGTTGAACCAGACCGGCGAGTTGAAGGCGGCCATCTGGTGGAGCAGGATGTGGGTGAGCTCGTCCTCGAAGGCCTGGGCGTCGGCATCGCTCGCGAAGTAGCCGCCGTCACGGCCCCAGCCGGCGATCGTGCCCGCCACGCGGCCGATCATCTGCTTGACCGACGACTCGCGCTCGGACGAGTCCTGCCTGCCGCGGAAGTACTTCTGGGCGACGATGTTGGTGGCGTTCTGGGACCAATCGACCGGGAACTCCACGCCGCGCTGCTCGAAGGCGGGGTTCGCCGGGTCGCCGATCACGGCGTCGCGAATCTCCCACTCGACGCAGTCGAAGGGCGGCCTGTGGGCGTCGGTGAAACGGCGCGGGACGGTGACGCCGGCATCGGCTGCGGCGATGCTCGGTGCGGTGGCGTCACGGCTGTCTGACATGTCTTCTCCTCGTCTCAGGGCTTCGGCCAACCGGCCTTAGGGGGACGGGCGATGCTGCTCTCCGGATCGGACGGAACGGGCACGTCCTCGCCGGCCCCTTCGAGGGCCAGCTGGTCGGCGCCGGCGAGCGGCTCGTCCTTGAAGCGGCGGACGACCGCCTCGAGCTCTTCGAGGTCGGCGAGATTGCGGTAGACGGAGGCGAACTGGATGGCGGCGACCGGGTCGAGCCGGGCGAGGCCGCGCTCGGCGAGGTCGCCGATCTGCTCCGCTCGGACCACGGCGCCCGCGCGCCGGGCGGCCGAGGCGATCGACTCCGCGAGCTCCTCGAGCTCGGCCTCTCGGACCGGGCGCTTGCCGGCCGCCCGCAGGAGGCCGCCGAGGAGCTTCTCGCGGTCGAAGCGCTCGGTGCTCCCGTCGCGCTTGAGCACCGACACCACCGGGCCCTCCACGCGCTCGTAGGTGGTGAAGCGCTCGCCGCAGCCGGCGCACTGGCGACGGCGGCGGACGGAGTCGCCCGGCTCGGTCAGGCGCGAGTCCACGACGCGCGTGGACTCGAAGGAGCAGAACGGGCAGAGCACACGCATCATTCTACTAGGGATAGTGCTGATCTCCTCCCCGAACCACTAGATGTTGTGGAAAGTGCGGGGAGATCGCGCGCCTCCGTTGCGCCTGCCGCCTCAGCTTAGGGCGCTTCCCGCATCTGCCGATAGGAAATGCGCAGGCTAATTCACCGAAACAGCGACCTAGGCCGGGAGCGAATGCGAGAGACGATTCCCGCCGGGACCACCTGACCGGGCTGGGCAACCGGCTGCGCCAGGACGAGGACCTCGCGATGCTCGCCAGCCGTGCCGAGCGCTACGGGCACGGCTTCGCGGTGGTCCTGCTCGACATCGACCGCTTCAAGGCCTACAACGACGCCGCCGGCCACCTGGCCGGAGACGATGTGCTCCGCACCGTGGCCGGCGCGCTTGCCCATCAGTGCAGGAGCGGAGACACCGTCTACCGCTATGGCGGAGAGGAACTGCTCGCGATCCTGCCCGCGCAGGACCTGGAGGGAGCGGCGAGCGCGGCTGAGCGGATGCGCCACGAGGTGGAGTCGCTCCAGGTTCCGCACCCCGGAATCGGCCCCCCGCCCGGAGTGGTGACGCTGAGCGCGGGCGTGGCGTGCTACTCCCCGGATGACGGCGGCGACCCCGGCAAGGTCCTGAAACGGGCGGACGAGATGCTCTACAAGGCGAAGAACGGCGGGCGCAACCAGATCGCGGTGGCCGGCCCGATCAGGGCGAGCGAGAGGTCTAGCGCAGCGAGCCGAGCGTCTGCTCGAGCCCCTGCTCGATCCCCACGGCGGGCTTCCAGCCCAGCACCTCACGCGCGCGCGAGGCGTCGAGGGCGCTGTGCCGGACCTCGCCGGGGCGCTCGGGCTTGAAGTCGGGCGTGAAGCCGTTGGGCGCATGCGGTGCCAGCGCCTCGATGAGGTCGATCACCGAGATCTCCTCACCACGGCCGATGTTGAACGCCCCGCCCGCGTCCGACTCGGCCGCCAGGAGGTTCGCGCTGACGATGTCGTGCACGTGGACGTAGTCGCGCGTCTGGAGCCCGTCGCCGAACACGACCGGCTTGCCGCCGTCGAGCACCCGGCCGCAGAAGATCGCGATCACGCCGGCCTCGCCGAGCGGGTCCTGGCGCGGGCCGTACACATTGCCGAACCGCAGCGCCACAGTGGAGAGACCGTGGAGGCGGTTGAACAGCGCGCAGTAGCTCTCGGCGCAGAACTTGGAGAGGCCGTACGGAGCCTCCGGCGCGACCGGGTGCTCCTCGGTGGCGGGCAGGGTCTGCGCCTCGCCGTAGATCGCCCCGCCCGTGGAGGCGAACACCACGCGGCCGACTCCGTGGGCCTGCGCGGCGGTCAGCACGTTCACGGTCCCTCCCACGTTCACGGCGGAGTCGAAGGCCGGGTCGGCCACGGATTTCCGGACGTCCACCTGCGCTCCCAGGTGGAAGATGGTCTCGGGCCGCCCGCGCTCGACGAGCGCGGCCACCGCGTCCGCGTCGCGGAGGTCCACCTCGGCCAGCTCCGCGCCGGCCGCGAGCGCGTGCTCGAGGTTCTCGCGCCGGCCGGTGGAGATGTTGTCGAGCACGATCACCTCGTCGCCCCGCTCGAGCAGGGCGTCCACGAGATTCGAGCCGATGAAGCCGGCACCGCCGGTGACCAGAGCACGCATGAAATCGAGGATGGTAGGCGGTATCGCCGGCGGCGTAGCCGTGCGCGGCCGACGGCACCGGCGCCGCTGCTACGGTCGCCGCGCATGCGCGGCCTGTTCGTCACCTTCGAGGGAATCGACCGCTCAGGGAAGACCACCCAGGCGCGGCTGCTCTGCGAGGCGCTGGGCGACCGGGCGATCGGCGTGCGCGAGCCCGGCGGGACCGAGCTCGGCGAGCGGGTCCGGGACCTGGTCAAGGACCCGCTGCTCGCGCCGAGCGCGCGCGCCGAGGCGCTCCTCTTCGCGGCAGCTCGCGCCGAGCTCGTGGACCGCGTGATCCGCCCGGCGCTCGAGCGCGGCCTGGTGGTCGTGTGCGATCGCTTCCTCGACAGCTCGCTGGCCTACCAGGGGAGCGCCCGCGGCCTGGGGGTGGAGGAAGTCGAGCGGATCAATCACTTCGCCACCGAGTCGCTCGTGCCCGACCTGACCTTCCTGCTCGAGCTCGACCCGGCCGAGGCGGCCACCCGCGCCGGGATGCTCGACCGCTTCGAGGACGAGGGGCTGGACCTGCAGCACAGCGTGTCCGAGGCGTACGAGCGCCTCGCCGAGGCGGATCCGGGCCGCTGGCGGCATCTGGACGCGGGACGCTCGTCGCAGTCGATCCATGCCGAGGTGCTCGCCGCGGTGGAGGCCGCGCGGAGCGGAGCGCGAGCGTGAGCGTGGCCGCCCTGCCCGGCACCGAGGACCACCCGCAGGCGCGGATGGTCCTGACCGCGGCCCTCGAGGGCACCCCCTCGCACGCCTACCTGTTCCACGGCCCGGCCGGCACGGGCAAGAGCACCGCTGCCGCCGCCTTCGCGGCCGCCCTCCTGGCGGACGGCGCCGGCGACCCGGAGTCGGTGCGCCACCGCGTGGCGGCGGGCACGCATCCCGACCTGACCTGGGTCCGCCCGAGCGGCGCGCACGTCATGCGCGTGGAGGACGTGGAGGGACCCGTGGTCAGCGCCGCCACGCGCACCCCCTTCGAGGCCTCGCGCCGGGTGTTCGTGCTCGAGCACGTGGAGACGATGAACGACGAGGTGGCCAACCGGCTGCTGAAGACGCTCGAGGAGCCGGCGTCCTACGTGCACTTGATCCTGCTGACCGAGGCACCCGGCCGCGTGCTCGACACGGTGGTCTCGCGCTGCCAGCTGGTGCGCTTCGAGCCGCTGCCCGCCGCCCGCATCGCCGCCGCACTCGAGGCCGAAGGCGTGCCGGCCGAACGCGCCCTTGCCTGCGCCGGCCTCTCACTCGGGAACGCCACCCGGGCACGGTTCCTCGCCTCCGCGGAGGGCGGCGAGCTGCGCGGCGAGGTGGCCCGCTTCGTTGCGGCCGCGCTGCACGGCGGCGCCGCGGAGCCCTGGCGACCCCTGCTGGAGCGGGCCGAGCGCGCCCGCGCGGTGGCCGAGGACGAGGCGGCGGAGCTGCGCGAGCAGCGGCTCGAGCTGGAGCCGAAGGGGCGCGAGCGGCGGGCGCTGGAACGCGACCTGGAGGAGGCCGCGAAGCGCGACGGCCGCCGCGCGCGGACCGCGGTGCTCGATCTCTCCCTGACCCTCGCCGAGCTGGCATTCCGCGACCTGGTGTGTCTCGCCGAGGGCGCCCAAGAGGCGGTCCTGGCCGTGGACTCCCCGCCCGACCTCACCGGCGAGGTGCGGGCGCTCGACGGGCGCCGGCTGCGGGAGGCCGCCGAGCGCTGCGAGCTGACGCGGCAGTCGCTGGAGCTCAACGTGACCGAGGAGCTGGCGCTCTCGGCGCTCGGGTTCCGGCTGGCGACGCTCGTGGGCGCGCCGGGCTAGCGAGGTTCCGTCGTGGCCAGGTCCCGCGCCGTCCTGGCGGCCTCCTGGCGGTTCCCTCAGAGGGTTGGCTTGGCCACCAGGTAGTAGAAGCAGACCGCGAGCACCGCGGTGGCGAAGCTCCAGAGCGCGGCCCACCCGATCCGTTCGCTCGGCTCCATCTGCGGCCGGGCGAGCCCGAAGATCACACCCAGCTCGAAGACGACGCAGGCGAGCACGAAGGGCACGACGCCCCAGAGACCGGTGATCGCCATGACGATGTAGAGCGGCACCTGGGTGCCCGCGGCGGCCCCGCCGGCGGACAGCACGAGCATGAAGTACTCGTTGTAGGCGTCCCGGTAGATCGGCACGCGCGGATCGAGCGCCTGGCGGAACCGGTTGGCGAACGCCTGGTCGGCCACTGCGGGAATCATTCCATTCTCGGCCGCCGGGAGCTCCAAGACCCCTGCCGCCCCGCGGCACGAGACCACGCGCCGCGGCCCCACGTCGCGCACCGTGAGGAGCACACGGCCCGCCCGGTCCAGGAACACGAGGTCGAGCGCGAAGCGCATGCCGAACGTATGCACCGTGCGGCAGCGGGGGAGGAGGAGTGCGGCGTCGCGCGGCACCTGCTCGAGGAATGCGAGACCGAGCAGGCGCGCCCGCGGGGACCGCGCCACGCGCACCCGTAGCCCGCCGAGGCGCAGCGACTCGAGCCGCTCCAGGCGCCGGGACCTCATGCCGATGGAAAGGACCGGCGGGGCTAGACTCGCCCCTTCGCCGACGTAGCTCAGATGGCCAGAGCACCGCTCTCGTAAAGCGGGGGTCGTGGGTTCGAATCCCACCGTCGGCTTCTTCGCTCGCGCCTGCCGCTCAGCAGGGTGCTACGGAGTCCCGAAACAGGGACTCGTGGCCGGCCACCCGTCGGGGTCGGCAGGAAACATCAGATCAGGACAGTCGCCGTGCCCGCATCCGAGCGTCAGTTCGAGCAGGTCGCCGTGGTCAGTAACGGTCGGCGGCTGGTAAGGAATGGTTCCCATGAAACTCCTTCTGCTACCCCGCGATTACCGCCAACCTACTCCGCGTTCGGCGGAGCAATGCAAGCTGGAACCGTCGGCTTGGCTCGACGGGCTCGTCCAGGTAGGTTGTCGCCTGTCCAGTGCGCCGCCCGGGGCACCCGCCCGTCGAAGGAGCCTCAATGTCACGATCGCCCGGCCCTCGTCAGTGTCTGCTCGCGCTCGCGTGCGCGCTGGTCGCCCTGCTCCTCGCCGCGCCGGTCGCGGCCGCCCGTGCGTCAGGGCGAGACGCGGGGCTGGAGTTCACGCCCTGCGGCACGACCCCGGAGGCCGCGACCACCGAGTGCGCCACGGCTGACCTGCCGCTCGACTACGACCACGCCCGCGGGCGCGAGGTGCACATCGCGGTCGCGCGCGTGCCGGCGGCGGACCAGGCAGAGCGGATCGGCTCGCTCTTCTTCAACTTCGGCGGCCCGGGCGGGGCGGCGGTGGACTACCTCCAGGAGGTCGGGGCGACGGGCTACTGGAGCGCGCTCAACCAGCGCTTCGACATCGTGGGCTTCGACCCGCGCGGGGTCGGCCAGAGCACGCCCTCGATCGACTGCAACGTCGACCAGGAGAAGAGCGGCATCTACTCGCAGCCCTTCACAACGCCGTTCAACCTCGACGTCGGTGCGCTCCTGCACAAGGACAAGTCCTACATCCGCACCTGCCTGAAGGGGAACGGGAGCATCCTCTCCCACGTCTCGACCGCCAACGTGGCGCGCGACATGGACGCGCTTCGCGGCCTGCTCGGCGAGCGCAAGCTGAACTACTTCGGCTACTCGTACGGAACATTCCTCGGCGCCACCTACGCGAGCCTGTTCCCGAAGCGGTACCGGGCGATGGTGCTCGACGGCCCGCTCAACGCGTCGACGTACATCAACAAGCCGTGGAGCGACCTGGCAGCGCAGTCGGCTGGGTTCGAGCGTGCGCTGCGCCGCTTCTTCCAGGCCTGCGCCCGCGACCAGGCGGCGTGCTCGGGCTTCGGCGGGGACGACCCGTCGGACGCTTTCGACGAGCTCGTGGAGAGCGCGGACAGCAAGCCGATCCCGGCGGCCGGCTACACCGCCGACCCGCGGCCGGTGGACGGGGACGACATCCGCTGGGCGGCCACCGGCGAGCTGTACCTGAAGGAGCTGTGGGGGGAGCTCGGCCAGGCGCTCGCGATGGCACAGCACGGGGACGGCTCGCTCATCCGCGAGCTCTCGGACATCGACTACGAGCGCAACGACGACGGCACCTACGGCCCGGGCTACGACACCTACTTCACGATCGGCGCGACGGAGCAGCGCTACCCGCGTGACGTGGAGTTCTACCTCGAGCGCGGTGAGGAGGCCTGGGACCAGTTCGACACCGCCTACTTCAACAACGGCTATGTGGAGCTCAACTACGGGCTCTGGCCGGCGCGCGACAAGGACGCGTATGCCGGTCCCTTCCGGGTGCGCGGCTCGCGGCCGACCCCGCTCGTGATCGCCACGACCTACGACCCGGCCACCCCGTACCGCGGCGCGCTGCGACTGGTTCGTGATCTCGGCAATGCGCGCCTGATCACGATGCGCGGCGACGGCCACACGGCCTATCCGGGCGAGTCGACCTGCATCGACGCCGCCGCGGAGGCCTACGTGAACGACCTCAAGCTGCCCCCGAAGGGCACCGTGTGCCGCCAGGAGGTCCAGTTCGAGGCCCCGGCGGTAGCCCAGGCGCGGGCGGCGCGGAGCGTCGTGCGCGCTGAAGCGCGCCGTGTGACGGGAATGCGCGTGCCGCGGCCGTAGGCCCACCGCGCCGCTGCGCGGCGGTCCTCGGCGGCGCGCTCTGCCTGTTCGGCGCGGGCCTCGCCCGGCGGCGCTGAGGCCGCGTACGATCCCGGCTGTGCAGCCGCGCGAAGCCACGGCCGCCACCGCGACCCTGAACGACGCGGTGGCCACGTCCCTGCCACTCGACGACCCGCGCGACGCGGAGCTGGCCACCCGCGGCCGCATCGCGCCGCTCGCCGGGTCGGTCAGCGGCCCGGACGGCCAGACCGTCTGGGACCCGGGCGCCGGGTCTTTCCTCGGCCAGGACTGCCCGCCCGAGGTCAACCCAAGCCTCTGGAGGCAGGCACGGCTGAACGCCGAGCACGGCCTCTTCGAGGTCCGCGACGGCGTCTACCAGGTCCGCGGCGCCGACATCTCCAACATCACATTCGTGGCGGGGGAGACAGGGTGGATCGTCGTGGACGCTCTCACCACCGCGGAGACCGCGAGGGCCGCGCTCGAGCTGGTGGCGGAGCACCTTGGCCGGCGGCCCGTGAGCGCGGTGATCTACACGCACAGCCACATCGACCACTTCGGCGGCCTCCGCGGGATCGTCTCGGACGATGATCTGGCGAACGGCATGCGGATCATCGCCCCGCAGGGCTTCCTCGACGCCGCCGTGCGGGAGAACGTGGTGGCCGGGCCGGCCATGGCCCGCCGCGCCGAGTACATGTTCGGCGGGCTCCTGCCGCGCGGCCCGCGCGGCCACGTGGACGCGGGCATCGGGGTGACGGTGCCGAGCGGCACCCCCGGTCTGGTCGCTCCCACCGAGTCGATCTCCGAGACGGGCACGAGCCTCGAGATCGACGGCGTGACCGTCGAGTTCCAGCTCACGCCGGACACCGAGGCGCCGGCCGAGATGAACTTCCTGTTCGTGGATCAGCGGGCGCTCTGCCTGGCCGAGAACTGCTCCGCGACCCTGCACAACCTCTACACGCCGAGAGGGGCGGAGGTCCGCGACGCGCTCGGCTGGAGCAAGTACATCACCGAGGCCATCGAGCGCTTTCGCGGCCGTTTCGAGGTGACGTTCGCCTGCCATCACTGGCCGCGCTGGGGCGAGCGGGCGGCGCTCCACCACCTCGAGACCCAGCGCGACCTCTACAGGTACATCCACGATCAGAGCATCCGTCTCGCGAATGCCGGCCTCACGATGGAGGAGGCCGCCGAGGAGCTGGAGCTGCCGGCCTCGCTGCGCGACGAGTTCGCCTGCCGCGAGTACTACGGCACCGTCAGCCACAACGTGAAGGCCGTCTTCCAGCGCTACCTGGGGTGGTTCGACGGCAACCCGGCCGCCCTCAACCCGCACCCGCCGGTGGAGGCCGCCCGCCGCTACGTGGACTACATGGGCGGCGCCGAGGCCGTGCTCGCGCGTGCGCGCCAGTCGTTCGAGGCGGGTGACTACCGCTGGGTCGCACAGGTGGTGAACCACGTGGTGTTCGCGGATCCTGGGAACCGGGAGGCCCGCGAGCTGCAGGCCGACGCTCTCGAGCAGCTCGGCTACCAGGCCGAGTCCGGCCCCTGGCGCTCGTTCTACCTCACCGGGGCGCTCGAGCTTCGCGAGGGCGTGGCAGCCGGCGGAACGCTCGCGGCGGCGGCGAATCTCGACCTCCTCGGCGCGCTCACGGCCGAGATGGTGCTGCATGTGCTGGGCGTCCGGATCGATGGCCCGCGCGCCGACGGCAGGCTGATCGAGCTCGATGTGGTCTTCACCGACGTCGACGAGTCGTTCGCGCTCACGGTCGCGCACGGAGCACTCAGCCACCCGCGCGGTCTCCGTGGCGATGCGCGGGCAACGGTGCGCGCCCCACGCCTCGCCTTCCTCGCCGTGGTCGGCGGCGTGGTCACGCCCGCGGATGCAGTGGCGGCGGGTGCGATCGAGATCGACGGCGACGGCTCGGCGCTCGACGAGCTCGTCGCGCTGCTCGAAGCCCCGCCGGGCCGCTTCCCGATCGTCACCCCTTGAGCGGTCACCGAAAAGACCGGAAATTGGCTTTCTTTCGTGCCGGCGAGGGGTGAACGCGCGCGCCGCCGCTGGTAGACCGGTCAGTCCGGTTCGTTCCATCCGTGGGGAGAGTTCTGAAGCGCCACCTGACCGAGCGGCAGCGGAAGGTGATGGTCGCCCTCTACCGAGGGCAGGCCTTTCGGCGGGGCATGGGTTGCTCGGTCCGCTCGCTGGTAGAGCGGCGCTTTCTGCTTGACAGCCGCTACGCAGGCCCGCTCGCCGGCTTGGAGGAGGCGGGACTGGTGGCGAGCGACCGCAAGCCAGTGAACAGGAGCCGGCCCAGCTTCAGCCTGTGGTGGCTGACCTCCGCCGGCCGCGGAGCCGCTCAGGGCTTGAGCAACCGGTACCCGGACAGGGAGCCCGGGCGCACGACGGTGCGGCTGCTCGAGGCCGACGGAGCCTTGGCTCACGCGCTCGACGAGCGCAGCCGCCTGGAGGCCGAGCCCCGAGCGGTCGCGGAGGTGGTGGCCGTCGAGCCTGGCGCCTGGACCCTCGAGCCCCGCCGAGAGGACTGGCGCCGCGGGCTGGGCCTACTCGTACTCGACGGGCTGCTGGCGGGAGAGGTGAAGGTGAAGAAGCGGAGCTTCCTGGAGCTGCTCGGACCCGGCGACCTGCTTCGCCCGTGGACCTATCGCCCCGGAGCTCGCTCCCTCACTGGGGGCGCCGGCGCGGTGGGAGGTGCTCACACTCGCCCGCTTTGCCGTGCTCGACCGAGAGCTGGCCCTCCGGCTGGCCCCGTGGCCCGAGGTCACCGGGGTGCTGCTGGACCGGGCGGTCGAGCGATCACGCTCGCTGGCGGTCCAGTTTGCCCTGCGCCAGGAGGGTCGAGGTCGAAGAGCGCCTGCGCTTCGCGCTCTGGCACCTGGCGCGCCGCTGGGGCGAGGCCGATGGCGAGCGCGTGGCTCTCCGCATCGGCCCGCTGAGCCCCCACGTGCTCGGCCGCATGGCGGCCACGACGCCGGAGTCCGCGGCCGATGCGCTGCGACGCCTCCAGGAGCGGGGGATGGTGGAGCCGCTCGAAGCCGGTGGGTGGCGCCTCGCCCAGGCCAGCCGGCCGTAGTGCACGCATCGGATCAAGGATTTGCCCGATAATGCGGCAGTTGCCCGCAACCCCGATGGAGACCGCGACACGGTGGCAACTATTCTGATCGTCGATGACGAGCCGGATATGCGCTTCCTACTCAAGCTGGTGTTCGAGGCTGCCGGGCACCGGATCGTTCAGGCGAATCACGGAGTTGCCGCCCTGGAGCACGTCCAGGAGTCGCGCCCTGACCTGATCGTCACAGACGTGATGATGCCCATGCTGGACGGTCTCGGACTGATCGAGCGGCTGCGCTCCGACCCGGACACGGACGACGATCCCGATCCTGGTGCTGAGCTCGCACGCCAGGGCGGTGCCCGGCGCCGACGCCGCGCTGGCCAAGCCATTCCGACCGCACGAGGTCCTGGCCACAGGGCTCTCGCTGATCGAGGGCGGAGGCTGAGCGTGGAGCGCCTGGCGACCGGCATCGAAGAGCTCGACCTCGTCCTCGACGGCGGTCTCAGCCCCGGGTCGCTCGTGGTGCTCGCCGGCGCACCGGGCACCGGCAAGACCATCCTCGCCCAGCAGATCTGCTTCGCGAGCGCCACTCCGGACCGCAAGGCGATCTACTACACGACGCTGTCGGAGCCCCATTCCAAGCTCGTCAAGCACCTCGAGCCGTTCAGCTTCTTCGATGCCGAGCGCGCTGGAAGAGCAGCGTCGAGTTCATACACCTCGGCGACCTCCTGCTCCAGGAGGACGGAGACGGGCTTGGCCCGGTGGTGTCGGAGGTGGTGGACAAGTGCTTCGAGGTCAAGCCGGCCGTCGTCGTGATCGACAGCGCCAAGGCGCTCCAGGTCTTCGCCGACGACCAGGCGCTCCGGGTCGCCTACTACGAGCTCGCGAGCCGGGTGGCTCACACCGGAGCCGTGCTGATCCTCGTCGGGGAGTACACGCCGGAGGAGATCGAGAGCCGCGTGGAGTTCGCCCTGGCCGACGGGATCGTGCAAGTCGCATACGAGTCCTATGAGCCAGTCGATCGGCGCTGGCTCAGGGTGGTGAAGATGCGCGGCGCGGACCATCTGGCCGGCAAGCATTCATTCCGCATCACCCCTGGCGGCTGTGAGGTGTTCCCCCGTCTCGAGACGATCGTGTCCGACCAGACCCCGCAGGATGGCTCCGCGCGGGTGCCCAGCGGAATCCCGCGGCTCGACGAGCTGATGGGAGGCGGCACTCCGGCGGGCGACGCCACCGCGGTCCTGGGACCGTCGGGCTGCGGCAAGACCGTGCTGGCGCTGCGTTTCATAGCCCAGGGGCTGGCGGACGGAGAGCGTTGCGTCTATGCCTCCTTCCAGGAGAACGCCGGCCAGCTCGTCAGGAAGGCGGCATCCTTCGGCTGGGATCTCGTCGGGTGCCTTGGAGTCCGGACAGCTCGTGATCCACCACGTCCCCCAGGGTGAGCTCAACCTCGACACGCTCGGCGCGGTCGTGCGCAAGCCGCTCTCGGAGGACTCCGTTCGGCGGGTGGTACTCGACAGCCTCGCGGAGCTGGTGGTGGCGGTGCACGAGACGGATCGCTTTCCCGCCTACGCCCGTTCGCTGATCGGGTTCATCCGCGCGGGCGGGGCGTCTGTGCTCGTGACGAGCGAGACCACCGCGCTGGGCCCCGAGGCCGAGCCGATCGGCGGAATGTCGTTCCTGTTCAACAATGTGCTCCTTCTCCGTTACATAGAGATGGAGTCCGAGACCCGACGCGCGCTCAGCATCCTCAAGATGCGCGACAGCGATCACGCAAAGGGCGTGTACCAGTTCGAGATCGACGAGAACGGCTTCCAGGTGATGGACAAGCTGGAGGGGCTCACGGGGGTGCTCGGGTGGAGTGCCCTGCGAACCCGGCCCGGCAACGAGCGACGGATGATGTAGCTCAGAGAGGTGCGTCGGTGGCGCGCAGGAGAAAGCGAAAGCGCGCACCGGGCCGGCCGGGCTCGAACCACATGCGACCCCCGAAGCCCTCCACGAGCGCCCGGGCTATGGAGAGCCCGAGACCGGAGCCCTCGACGCCGTCGGCGCTGGCCCCCCGGGTGAAACGCTCGAACAGCTTCGCTGCCAGCTCGTTCGGAACACCGTCGCCGTCGTCGGCAATCGTCACCACAACTCCGTCGGGCGCGCCGCACGCCTCCAGCCGGATGGTGCTCCCGCCGTAGCTGTAAGCGTTCGTGAGCAGGTTCACCAGTACCTGCTCCAAGCGCTCCGGGTCGGCGACCGCCCACAGGGAGTCGGGGATATCCAGCTCCACGGACTTGCCGGGTGGCGGCGGCGTGTCGTCGAGCGCCCGCTCCGCGGCGATGGCAAGATCGACCGGCTGGAGGCTCACCCTAAACGACTCCGGACTCGACCTGGGAGAGGTCGAGCAGGTCGGCGACCAGGCGAGCGAGTCGGTCGCCCTGACGGCTGATTCGCTCCAGGCAGTGATCGATCTGGGCGTCCGTCAGTGCCTGGCGCCGATCCGACAGCGTGTCGGCGAGGCCGGTGATCACGGCGATGGGAGTCTTGAGCTCGTGGGCCACGAGCGACAGGAACTCTGCCTCCTGCATCACCTGGCTACTCCTTGACCTCCCGCCGGACCGTCTCCACGAGCTCCTTCAGGTCGCTCTTGCTGACGGTCTGTGCCCCCAGGCTCCTCGCCTCCCTCTCCACCTCTGGATCCAGGTACGCCGAGCAGACGATGATCGGCCGCTCGAAGCCGCGCTCCCGTACCCTCCGCGCGACCTCCATCCCGTCGAGCCCCGGCATCTTGTAGTCGACCACGAGTGCATCGAAGCGGGCCGCCAGGTCGCTCCGCTGCCAGGACGTTCTCCCCCGAGCTCGCCTGCTCGGTATCCCAGCCCTGATCCTCGAGCAGGATCTGCAGTATCAGGCGAATGTCCTCCTGATCGTCGACGATCAGGAGCCTGGGGCTCATTCGCTGTCACGCTCGGCGCGGCACTAGGGCGTGTAGCTCTCCTGCTCGCCTCTCCTCGCTGCCGGTGGTGATCACCCTGCGATAGCGGTCGAACGCCTCCCCGAGCTCCCGCTTGTAGGCGGCGTCGGCGGCCTGGATCGCGCGGAGCAGGGTCATGGCCTTCGCGGTCCATTCGCTTGTGTCCACCTCTGTCCAACGCCATCGCCTGATCGAGCGCCTCCGCCGTCTCGGCATCCTCGAGAGCCTGCTCGGAGCGCTCGTCGCTGAGTATGCGCTCGGGCACCGCCGCATCGAAGGCGATCACGGCCTGCTCGAGCCAGCGCTCGCGCCTGCCCAGCGCCGCCCGCGCGCGGAGCGCCAGCTTGATCGCCGACCCGCGCGCCAGGCTCGTCGTCGATCGGCTCGATCTGCATCGACATCAGCGCGCCTCGCGGCGCGGGCGTGGGTCAGTGCGGTGCCACGTTGAGCAGGTAGCGCGTCGCGCTGTCGCGCTGCTCCTGCCCCTCGATGAACGACCAGGCATAGAGCCAGAGCGCGGCCTTCTGGTCCGACGACAGCTCGCACGGATCGATGACCTCGCTCTCGACTCGATCCAGAGGAGCGCCACACTGCATCATGGCGGCGACTCGTTCCTGAAGACGGACGATACTTGCCACTTCTTCCTCCTCCGTGAGGCGGCGGGGACCGGAGCTCACTGATCTAGTCCGCAACAAACCACGCGACGTGCGGTCTTCCTTGGTTCCGCGTGGCACTCACCTCTCTACCGCCGGTCCGGTTGAGTGATACTGAGCAGAAGTGTGACATGCCAATGCGTGGCTGGATAGCCAAGGCCGCGCTCGTTGCGGCTTTTCTCTCGCCGGTTTCTCGCGGTTCTGTCCTTGAGAGCCTCGTGCTGATCGTGACAAGTCAGGCCGGCGCCGGCTGCGGTCCCGCAACGACCCCGCGCTCGTAGAGCTTCCCGATCTCGCCGTCGGCCAGTCCGAGCACCTCCGCGAGCACCACGTCGGTGTGCTCGCCCAGCACGGGCGCGGGCACCGGCGCGAGCCGCTCCGCCCCCGAGAACTCGAGCGGGGAGCCCGGCATGAGGTAGGAGCCGATCCCCGGCTGGTCCACCTCCTCGAACATCGGGTTTGCCGGGGAGCAGCGCGGGTCCTCCTCCACCAGCTGGGTGAAGGTCTGGTAGGGCCCCCACGACACGCCGTGAAGGTCGAAGCACCTCGCGCAGCTCGGCCATCGTCCGGCCGAGCACCCACGGCTTCAGCGTCGCCCCGATCACCTCGCGCGCGGCGAAGCGCCCGCCCTCGTCCTCGAGGTCCACCCCCATCAGCTTCCCGATGGTGTCGAACGCCTCGCCGAGGTCCGTGGCCTCCACGAGGCTCTTCCACTGCCGGCCGGTGAGCGCCACGATCATCACCCGCCGGTCGTCCTTCGTCAGGAAGTCGCGGCCGAACGCGCCGTACAGGTAGTTCCCGTCCTTCGGCCGCTCGTGGTGGTTGATCTGGACCTCGGCGACCTTTCCGAGGTTGGCCACCATCCAGAACGCCACGTCCGAGAGGGCGAGCCGGACGCACTGTCCCTCGCCGGTACGGGAGCGCAGGCGCTCGGCGGCCAGGAGGCTCGCCGTGGCCATCATCCCCGTGATCGCGTCCCAGGCCGGGAGCAGATGGTTGAACGGCACGCTCAGGTTGCGGGGACCGGTGGCCCAGGGAAATCCGGTCGCGGGATTCACCGTGTAGTCCACTGCGGACGAGCCGTCGTGGTTGCCCACGATGTTCACCATCACGAGATCCCGGCGGCGAGCGGCCAGCTGGTCGAAGTCGAGGAACCCCCGTGCCGGGAAGTTCGTGAGGAACAGCCCGGCGTCCGGCCCGGGCGCCGTGATCAGCGCGGCCACGAGCTCGCGGCCCTCGTCCGACCGGAGGTCGATCTGGATCGAGCGCTTGCCCTTGTTGAGGCCGGCCCAGAAGAGGCTCTTGCCCTCGCCGGCTCACCGGCCAGCGACCGCGATCGAGGCCCCCGCCGATGGGATCGAAGCGGATCACGTCCGCGCCCAGCTGCGCCATCGCCATGCCGCCGAGGGGCGCGGCCACGAACGCCGACCCCTCGATGATCCGCATGCCGTCCAGGATTCCCGCCATCTGTCCTCCTCCGTCTAGGCGACGAGCGCCAGGAAGCTCCAGTCCAGTACCGGCTCCGGCTGACCTTCGCCGCCGCGAACCGCCGCCACGAGGCCGCGCAGCGACGCGAGACCACCGCCGCCCTCGAGCGGCTCCACGCCCTCCACGGCGATCTCCGTGCGCAGCACGTCGCCCTCGAACACGGGGGCGAGGTGGTCACAGCTCTGCCAGGCCAGGATCGTCGCGATCGCGGGTATCGCGCGGGTGGCATGCGCCGCCGCGATCGCGATCGTCTGGCCGCCGTACACGAGCCGCCGGCCGTGCGAGCTGCCGGTGGCGTCGGTATGGGCCATGGCGGCGTTCAGCGTCAGCCGCGCGAGCTCCGGCGCGGAGGTCACGGTCTCGCCGGCCTCCACGGCGAAGGCGCTGCCCGGCGACAGCTCGCCGTGATGAGGGCCGGGCGCAACCTCGCGCAGGGGATCGAGGTCCCAGCTCGTGGGCACCGCGCGGGCCACCCTGGCGGGAGGCACGGCCTCGGGGATGTGGCCGAAGTCGTCGCCGTGTCCCGTGTCCAGCTCGGGGTCGCGCAGCGGGATCATCGGGCAGCGCCAGTAGTCGAGCAGCGGCTGGCCGTGACCATCGGTCGTGCGGATCCGCAGCGCCACGAGCCCCGCCGCCGACCCGTCGGGCCGGCGCCGGTTCTGCCTGCAGCCCCACGACCTCGGTGCGGGTGCGCAGCGTCTCGCCCACGAACACCGGGCGCTCGAGCACCAGGCCGCGGTAGAAGAGGTTTCCGCGCACGCGCTGCGTCGGCCCCGTGGACTGCCCGATCGAGAGGTCGCAGACGAGGTTGGGATGCGCCAGCAGCCGCTCGTCCCCGGTCACCGCCCGGCAGAGCTCCGCGTCGAGCGCCAGCCGCAGGCGGTCGCCGGACACGGCCTGGTGCACGGCGGCGTGTCCGGCCGTGAGCGTCATCCCGGGCGTGTCCGCGAACACCTGGCCGCGCTCGAAGTCCTCGAACCACGGGCCGCCGACCCGCACCGCCGAGCTCACGCGAGCCCCGCCGCGCGCCCGCGTGCGACCGTGTGGAGGGCGAGCTTGCGGCTCGCCTCGTCGATCATCTCGCCGTCGAGCTCCACGGCGCCCCTCCCGTCCTGCTCCTCCGCCCCCTCGAGGGCCGCCACGATCGCGCTGGCGCGATCGAACTCCTCGGCCTGCGGCGTGAACGCTGCGTTGATCGCGGCCAGCTGCTCGGGGTGCACCGCCCACTTGCCGTCGAAGCCGAGCGCCCGCACCTGCTCCGCCCGCGCGCGGAGGCCGTCCGCGTCGCGGATCGCCAGGTAGGGCCCGTCGATCGCCTGCAGCCCGGACGCCCGGGCGGCCACGAGCACGGTCTCCTGCGCGTGCAGCCACAGCTCCGGCCGCTCCGAGCCGGGCGGCCTGCCGAGCGAGGCGGCGAGGTCGGCATAGCCGAGGATCAGGGAATCGAGGCGAGGCGACGCCGCCGCGATCGCGCCCGCCCGCAACAGCCCGCCCGCGGTCTCCACGAGGGCTTGGACGCGCACGTGCGCGGCCGTCTCCCCGAGCGAGTCGAGCAGCGCGGCCACACGAGCCACGTCCTCCGGCCGCTCGACCTTGGGCACGACGACCGACCCGATCCGCTGCCCGGCGCGGCCGGCGAGCGCTCCTCACGTCGTCCGCGAACCACGCGCTCTCGACGGCGTTCACGCGCAGCGCCACCGCCGCGCCGTCGAGTACATCGCGCGCGAGCAGGTCCCCCACGAGGGCGCGCGCTTCCTCCTTCGCGGAAGCGGCCACGGAGTCCTCGAGGTCCACCACGATCTCGTCGGCACCAAGCCCGGCGGCCTTCTCCAGCATGCGCTCTGACGATCCGGGCACCGACAGGCATGAGCGCCGGGCTTGCATGACGGAACCCTAACCGGGCGCGGGGCCCCCGGCTGGAAGACTCGTCGGCTCAGTGTCCCCTCTCGAAGCGATCGGCGTGGCCGTGTGGTGCTTCACGGTGGCGCTCGCCGGAGGGCTCGTGGGCCTGGTGCTGGGCAACCTGCGTCTTCCGGTGATGCTGCTGGTGGCCGCGTCACCGGCGTCGGCGGGCGCCGCCAACATCGCCGTGTCCGGCGTGTCGGCCTCCGCGGCCGCGATCGGCCACGTCCGCGCCGGCCGCATCAACTGGCGGCTGTTCGGCTGGATGGCGCCGCCCTCGGTGGCCGGAGCGCTTGTGGGCGGGTACCTGTCGGGGAGGATCTCGGACTCCGCGCTGCTCCTCGCGATCGCCGCGGTGCTCCTCTACAGCGGTCTCGACCTCATGCGCTGGCGGCCGCCCGCGCGCACGCCCGGGGAGCCCGTGGAGCGAGGCACGCTCGACATCCGCGCCGCGGTGCTCAGCGGGCTCGTGATCGGGGTGCTCGGCGGCCTCGTGGGGCTCATACTCGGCGCGCTGCGGATGCCCGCGCTCCTGAGGCTGGTCGGCGAGGCGCCCTCGCGCGCGGTGGGAACCAACCTGACCGTGGGTGTGCTCGTGGCGGTCGCGGGCCTGCTGGGGCACCTGCCCGACGCTGCGCCCGACTGGGACCTGCTCGCGCTCGGCGCCGCGGCGTCGGTGCCCGGGGCGCTCCTCGGCGCGCGCCTCACCGGGCGTCTCTCCGAGCGCCAGCTCGTTCGGGCCATCGCCGTGGCGCTGCTCGTGGCAGGCGCGGCCGCGGCGGTGCAGGCGGTGGTGTCGTGGTGAAACCGACGGGCGGATCCGGGCCTCCCGGGCAGGCCATGACCGGTCTCCCGGAGTGTCGCTGCCGTTCGGCACGAGGCCCGAATTGGGGCGATTTGCAACGTTAGTTGCGCGTTGCAGGGAAAAAGCATGATAGAACGACGCCTTCACATAGCGCCGAATCGCCGGTCCTCAGGGTCCGGCGACCGGGGGAACCAAGGTGGCCGCAGTGCCACAGGGGCGAATCCCGTGGGCAGCCAGCCCGCGGGTAGCGCGACAGCGCGAGTCCGTCAGCTCACCTCGGAGG
Organism: uncultured Thermoleophilaceae bacterium; assembly: GCA_963759625.1. Taxonomy (GTDB): domain Bacteria; phylum Actinomycetota; class Thermoleophilia; order Solirubrobacterales; family Thermoleophilaceae; genus JACVRW01. Next base: position 166,645 of record CAVXAD010000005.1, read on the forward strand.
CGTGGAGAAAGCGAACCGAGAGGCATAGCGACTTGCACAGGGATCTTTCCTGCCCGGACGTCTGGCAGCACTCGATCGAACGCTCCCGCGCACGCCGTGGCGCGAGCGCCGGCGGCGGCCGCTTCACCCGCCCGGCCCCCGCGGATCGGGTTCTACGCGACCTGACCGACCCCGAGCTCTGGCTGGCCTCGCAGGCGCGCTCGCGGCGCCGTCACGAGGCCGACGACCCCACCTTCGACTCGCCGGCGCGCGGGCTGTCGGTGGCCGCGCTGCTGCTGCTCGCCGGCGGCTCGGCCACGGCCGTCGCCTCGAGCCTCTCCGGGGGCGGCAAGGCCGACGCCGCCGGCGGCACGGCAAAGAAGCGTGTTGCCGCGACGGAGAAGCTCGTGGCTCCGCGGCACCGAGCACCCGAGCTCGTGGCCCAGCCCGTCGCGAAGGCGCCGGCGCTGCGCACCGCCGCGGCGGTCACGACGCCCGAAGCCCCCCGGCGGGGTGGCCGACCTCCAGCGCAAGATCGGGATTGCGGCCGACGGGGAGTTCGGCCCCGCCACGAAGAAGGCGCTCGCCGCGTGGCAGCGAGCCCACGGGCTGACTGCGGACGGCGTGGCCGGCCCCCAGACGCGCTCGGCGCTCGGGATCGGCGCCGGCGCGGTGCTCGAGTGGCACAAGCCGGCACGCGCGGTCCACAAGAAGCAGAAGCCGAAGCCCCCGAGGCTGGTGGCCGCCCGCGCCGGCGGGGGCGTGAGCGCGCTGCAGCAGGTCACTGGGCCTTTCCGCCGACGGCGTGTTCGGCCCCGCCACCGAGCGGGCGCTTCGCGCCTGGCAGCGCAGCCACGGGCTCACGCCGGACGGCGTGGCCGGTCCGCAGACCCGGGCCCGCCTGGGCCTCGGGAACGGGTCGATCCTCAAGCGAAAGGGCGGCGCGCGGAACGGCGCCTCCGGCGGCGGCAACGGTGGCTCCGGCAACGGCGGCGGCGATTCCTCGGTCGTGCAACGCGTGATCGCCGCGGCGAACGCGATCGCCGGCAGGCCCTACGTGTACGGCGGTGGGCACGGCTCGTTCGATTCGGCGGGCTACGACTGCTCCGGCTCCGTCTCCTATGCCCTGCACGGCGGCGGGCTGCTCTCGGCGCCGCTCGACTCGGGCGCCTTCATGAGCTGGGGCGCGCCGGGCCCCGGCCGGCACATCACGATCTACGCCAACCCCGGTCACGTCTACATGACGGTCGACGGGCGGCGCTTCGACACCAGCGCCCGCTCCGAGACCGGCTCCCGCTGGACGGGCACCGGCCGGTCGGGAAGCGGCTACGTGGTGCGCCACCCGCCGGGGTACTAGCTCGCCGGGCCCCAGCCCAGCTCCCGTTGCACGCGGCGGGGCAGACCGGCCACCACGAGGTCGTACGAGTCCTCGAGCATGTCGGCCACCATGCCGTCCGGCAAGGAGCCGTCGAGCGTCACCGTGTTCCAGTGGCGCTTGTTGAGGTGGTAGCCCGGCTTGATCGCCGGGTAGGTAGCGCGCAGGCGCTCCCCCAGGTCGGGCTCGCACTTGAGACTCACCTGCAGCGGCCGTCCCGCCAGGGCGCTGAGGGCGAACATCTTCCCCGCGACCTTGAAGACCGAGGTCTCGGGTCCGAAGGGGAACTCCTCGCTCGCGGCGTGCCGGCCCAGGCAAAGGCTGCGGAGCCCCGCGGCGGTCACGCCGGCGAGCGTAGCTCGGCGAGGACCGCGATGACCAGTACCCTCGCAAGAATGGATCCGTCGGCGGCCGAAACCGCGGCCGGTAGACGGGCGGCGCTCTGGCGCCTCGGCCTCTACGGAGTCGCGCTCGGCACGGTCTTCACCGTGGCGCTCCTGTTCGGCGCGATCCCGTCGGCCGCCGAGGCCCGCCGCTATCGGCGACGACCTCGGACCGTTCGCCGCCGTGGCCTATGTCCCGCTCTTCGCGGTCGCCAACTTCGTGGTCGCCTGGGCCATCCTCGCCGGCGCCGGCGGCCTCCTGTTCGGGACGATCGTCGCCTGGCCGCTGGCGCTGGCGGGCGTGACGCTTGCGGCTGTCGTCCAGATGGCCATCGCTCGCCGGCTGGCGAGGGGTCACGAGGGCAAGTTGCTCCCGCGCCGCGTCCGTGGCCTCGAGGAGTTCCTGCAGCGCAGCGGCACGGTCGCGGTGATGGAGTCGCGCATCGTTCCGTTCCTGCCCTTCGGGGTGGTGAACTACGCCGCCGGGCTCACCCGTCTCGGGTATCGCCAGATGGTGGTGGGCACCGTGATCGGCGCGGCTCCGAAGGTGTTCGCCTACGTGGCGCTCGGCGGGAGCATCTCGAACCTCTCTGCGCCCGAGGTGAAGGTCGCGGTCGGGGTGCTGGTGGTGCTCGGCATCATCGGGCTCGTGGTGGTGCGCCGGCGGATGAGCCACGAGGCCGGGGCGGCCTCGGCGTGAGCGCCGGGGAACGCAGGTACTTCCAGGCGGTGCGCCTCTACTCGGCGGTCGAGGTGTGCATCTTCACCACGCTGATCGTCGTCGCGGTGGGCAGCTTGGGCGAGCGGGCCGAGACGATCCTGGGGTGGACCCACGGGTTCGGCTGGATCATCCTCTGCCTCCTCGTGGCCAATGGCGCGCGCCGCGGGATCTTCCCGTGGCCATTGCTCGCCGCCACCGTGTCCCCGCTGGGCCCCGTGGGCAGCACGGTCGGGCTCGAGTACCTGGCGAGACGCGAGGGGGGCGGCTCGGCCGCCCCCGGAGCGACGGACGTGCCCGCGTAGCCTGACCTGACTCGATGTTCCCGCTGAACCTCCCCAACGCGCTCACGCTGGTCCGCATCCTCCTGGTGCCGGTGCTGGTGGTGGCGCTCACGGTCGAGTCGCCGGGCGGGTCCACGATCGCCGCCGTGGTGTTCGCGGTGGCCGCGCTCACGGACGGGCTCGACGGCTACATAGCGCGCTCGCGCCAGGCGGTCACCACGTTCGGGAAGGTCATGGATCCGGTCGCCGACAAGCTCATGATCGCCGCCGCGCTGATCTCGCTCGTGAGCCTCGACCGGCTGGCGGGCTGGGTGGCGATGGTGATCATCGCGCGCGAGTTCGCCGTGAGCGGGTTGAGGATCGCCGCCGGCCAGCAGGGGGTGGTCATCCCGGCGAGCGGGCTCGGCAAGCTGAAGACCATCGTGCAGGTGGTCGCCGTGCTCGCCCTGATCGCGGCGTCCGACCACCACGCCGCCTGGGTACAGGCACTCGTCTACGCGATGGTCGTCGTGACGGTGGTGTCGGGAGCGGACTACTTCCTGAACTTCCGCCGCCGTCTCGAGCAGGCGGCGCGCTCGCGGGAACCCGCCCAGACGACCTAGCCGCGGCCGGCTGGCCGGCTGCGCACCGATACCGTTAATCGTGGTGCGAGTCGCTCGTGGCGAGGCGCTCCGAGAGCTCCTCGCGGCTCGTCCCGCGCAGGTAGAGCACGCGGTCGAAGAGGCGTCCGTAGACGTCGAGCACTGCGAACAGCAGGTCGCCGGTGCCGACCGTCGTGGCGAGCCGCGCGTTGGCAAGCTCGCCGGCTCGCTTCGACACGTCTTCCAGCACGCCCGGCCCGAAGGCCGGGGTCCCGTCGACCTCACCCGAGTGGTCGGCGTCCGATCCGGTCATGAGCGGGGACTCGCCCACGCCGAGGGCCTGCAACGCCGAGCCGACCTGGCCGTGAAGCCGCAGGGCGCGCAGCCAGCGCTCCGCCTCGTCCTCGGCCGAGTGGGCGAAGGGCATCGCGGTTCCGGCGAGGGCGACCACGAGGGCCGCGTCCTGGGATAGAGGGATGTGTCGCTGGTGGGCGGTCATGAAAGCCTCCGTGCTTCCGTCGTTACGACTACATCGGCAGTCGTCGGCACCCGCTTGAAGGAGGGCCGGTCTGCCTCGCGCTCCGGCGGCTCAGCCGCCCTCGAGCCACTCACGCGCCGTCACGTGACGGCGCTCGTGCTCACCCGACTCGATCTCGCGCACGAGGTCCGCCAGCAGCCCGTGCCGCTCAGCCACGACGTTGTGCTGGTGGATCGTCTCGAGGTTCTCCTGGCGGGCCGAGACGAAGGCCTGCTCGCCGAGGCCGGAGTAGCGGTCGGTGGCCATCCGCACCATCTCCCGCACGCAGTCCTCCACGAAACGCGGGTGGCGATGGGCCTTCTCCACCACCTCCGCCTCGTCCGGGCGCTTCATCAGCTCGTAGATCTCGGAGCTCATCGAGGCCTCGACGATCCCCAGAAGGTCGGCCGCCTCCACCGCAGCGTCGCATGCTTCGGGGCAGCCGACATGGAGCGTGCCGATGCCGCGCTGATTGTGGGTCGCCACCGGCACCGCCTCGAATATGCGGGCGATCTCGTCGTCGGTGAAGCCGTCATCGCGCAGCCGCTCCTGCGCGCGCTCGGTGAGCATCTCCTGTGCGCACGGGCAGGCGGTCATGCCCTGAGCCTGAACGCCGATCAGGCGGCGCGTGCCGCGCTCGGAGGCCACCGCGGAGCCGAAGAGCGTGTAGATCTCCTGTGTGAGCGCGCCGCTCGCCGGCGCACGCTTGTGCTCCGGGTAGCGCGCCGCGATCGTCACCTCGGCGCGGCAGCCGCCCTGGCGGTCGCGGACGCGCTCGGCGATGTGCGCGGCGAGCGTCTCCGCCTTGAACGCCTCGCCGAGCACCACCTCGTCGATGGCCTCGTTCACGACCTCCTCGAAGCGCGACATGTGCGCGCCCTTCTGCTCGGGTCCGAGGTCCACGAAGCACTCGAGCTCCGCGTAGAAGAACTGCTCGTGACCGTTCGCCTGGATGCGCACGACCTTCTCCACACCGGTCACGCCCACACGCGAGAGACTGACCAGCGTGGACGGCCGCCGGGCCTGGACATCGTTGCCGAGAAGCAGAGTTCGCTCGGTCATGCGCGCGTCCCACGATACCTGGAGGGTCCTAGCGGCAGATCGCACGAATCGGGTATAGACTGGCCGCGGCTGCATGCTGAGGCATTGCCTCCACTGGCTCAGCCCCTCGCGGCAGGCGCCGCGGAAGCCCGACAACCGAGAGTCGTCCACAGGGCCCCACTGGGTGGGGCCGCCACGGTTCGAAGGAGAAGGGGTTGAGCGACAAGCACGAGGGAGCAGTACTGCTTGTGGAGGAAATCGACACGCCGTTCCTCGACAGCGAGGAGCTGCGAGCGCTTGTGGTGGAGGGCCGCGAGCGCGGATACCTGACGTTCGAAGAGATCGCCGCCTGCCTCGAGGAGGTGGAGGTGACGAAGGAGCAGGTCCGTGACCTGCATCTTCACCTCCTGGACGCCGGCATCGAGATCGTGTCCGAGGAGGCGCGCGCCGACGGGGCCGAGAACCCGCCGCCGGAGACGCCGCACGTTCCCAAGAAGCCCGAGATCGATCTGACGGTCGAGCCGAGCCTCGACTCGCTGCGCCTGTACCTGCGGTCGATCGGCCGCGTGGACTTGCTCACGGCCGACGAGGAGGTCGGTCTCGCGAAGCGGATCGAGCGCGGCGACATGAGCGCCAAGCAGCAGATGATCGAGGCCAATCTGCGACTGGTCGTGTCCATCGCCAAGGGCTACCTGGGCCGCGGCCTGTCGTTCCTCGACCTGATCCAGGAGGGGTCGCTCGGGCTGATCCGCGCCGTCGAGAAGTTCGACTACCGGCGCGGCTACAAGTTCTCCACGTACGCCACCTGGTGGATTCGCCAGGCCGTCACGCGCGCGATCGCCGACAAGGCCCGCACCATCCGCATCCCGGTGCACATGGTCGAGAAGCTGAACAAGGTCGTGCACATCGAGCGCCAGCTCGTTCAGGAGTTCGGGCGCGAGCCCACCCCGGACGAGATCGCCGCGGAGCTGGAGTGGACGGCGCGCGAGGTCAAGGACATCCTGCGCATCGCCCAGCTGCCGGTTTCGCTCGAGAAGCCGATCGGCGAGGAGGAGGACTCCGAGCTGGGCGACTTCGTAGAGGACGAGAGCGCCGAGTCGCCGTTCGAGCTGGCGTCGGAGAACCTCCGCCGCGAGAACGTGCGCCGGGCACTGGAGGCACTGCCACCGCGCGAGCGCGAGGTGATCGAGATGCGCTACGGGCTCACCGGGCACAAGTCGCGCACGCTCGAGGAGGTGGGACGCGCCTTCGGGGTCACCCGCGAGCGGATCCGCCAGATCGAGAACAACACGCTGAAGAAGCTGGAGGGCCTTCCCGAGGCGCAGCGCCTCAGGGACGCCTCATGAACCACATCTTCGCGCCACGGGGAAGCTCCCCGCGGCCGATCTGCTCGAAGCCGAAGCTCGAGTAGTAAGGCAGGTTGTCCGGGTTCGAGGTGTCGAGGTACACCGGAGCCCCCGCGCCCTCGAACACCTCTTCCAGCAGCGCCCGCCCGACGCCGGAGCGCTGGCGCACGGGATCCACCGCGAGGAACCACAGGAACACGTGCCGCTCCTTGGGATGCCCGCCGTCCTGGACCGCCGAGGTCCGCAGCCCGCGCACCACGGCCCCGGGCCCGGCGAGCAGGAACCCGGGCACGTACGAGAAGAAGGTGCGCCCCGGCGGGGGGTAGAGCCCGGCCGCGAACGTGGCGGCCACTCCGGCGAGGCGCCCGTCGCGGAAGGCACCGTAGACCGGCCCGCCGTGTCGGCCCATCACCCGGAGCGCGGCCCCGTGGTAGCGGCGCGCAACGAAGCGGCGGTGCCCCGTGCGGTCCGGCCCGACTGCGAGCCAGCCGGGATCGTGGAGGAGCGCCTCGGTGATGATGCGGGCCGCCTCGTCGTGGCGGCTCGCCCCGATGGGCACCACTCCGTTGGCCGGCGGGTTAGTCTCCGAGTCAGGGGTCATCGATACGGACAAGGCTACGGCGAGCGCGTCTACAATCGGCCGCTCCGCACCACTGGGGGGATGTCCGAGTGGCTAAAGGAGTCAGGCTGTAAACCTGATGGCTATGCCTACGCAGGTTCGAATCCTGCTCCCCCCACTACCCGGCCCGAGGCCGGGAAAAGAGCGCCCACTTAGCTCAGTTGGTAGAGCACTTCCATGGTAAGGAAGGGGTCATCGGTTCGAGTCCGATAGTGGGCTTCCGCTTATTTGGCCGCGGAGGCAAGACGTGGGCTCCGGACGCCGCTTCCGGCGAGGGCTAGAGTCGGCGCGGTATGCGGCCGCGCCTCGGGCTCGTCGCCCTGATCCTCTGCGGCTTCGCGACGGCTGCGATCCCGCTGCATGCGTCGGAACCGGCTCATGTGGCGGCCTGCGGGGAGCCGCACTGGGTTGGCGCATGGGCGGCGGCGCCAGGCTTCGCCGGCCAGGGCTTCGCCGATCAGACGCTGCGGCTGATCGTGACGCCCCACATCGGCGGGCGGACCGTGCGTGTCCGGCTCACCAACCGCTTCGGCTCGTCGGCTCTGCGGCTCGACAAGGTAGCCATCGGGCGGCGCCGATCCGGGGCCTCCATCGCTCCCGGCTCCAACCGCAAGGTCACCTTCGACGGCAAGCGGTTCGTGGTGATCCCCCCGGGCAGGGACGCGATCAGCGACCGTGTCCGACTGGGCTTCAGGGGCTTCGGCGATCTGGCGATCAGCATCTACGTGCGCGGCGCGACAGGCCCGGCGACCGCTCACCCACTCAGCCTCGACACCTCCTACGTGACGGCGGGCGATCGGACCTCGGACCCGGGTGGGACCGCCTTCGCAGGGGCGACGATCGGGTCGTGGCCGTTCCTGGCAGGGATCGATGTGCTGGCTACCGATCGCAAGGGCGCGGTGATCGCGTTCGGAGACTCGATCACCGACGGTGTCCCGGGCGGCCAGGGGCGCAACCGGCGCTACCCGGACTTCCTGGCACGGCGCCTGGCGAAGGCGGGCTCACGACTGTCGGTGCTCAACGCCGGGCTCGGCGGAAACCGGATTCTGAGCGACGCGCCGGCGGCGCTGCCGAGCTTCGGCCCGAGCGGCTTGTCCCGGCTTCGGAAGGACGTGCCGCAAGGGGTCGGCGCGACGGACGTGATCGTGCTCGAGGGGATCAACGACGGGCGCTCGGGTGCGTCGGCAGCCCGAGTCATTCGCGGCCTCGAGCGCATCGTCAGCCGCTTGCAGCGGCGGCACCTGAACGTCCTGGTGGGAACACTCACGCCATCGGGCGATGGGGCCGAAGAGGGGCGCGAAAGCCACAGGGCAAACGCCACCCGCCTGGCGGTCAACCGCTGGCTGCGACGAAGCGCCCTGCCCGACGGGCTGGTGGACTTCGACGCTGCGGTTCGCGACCCGGCCCACCCGAGCCGCCTGGCCGCCCGCTACGACAGCGGCGACCGCCTTCACCCGAACGCTGCGGGTTATCGGCGCATGGCGGCGTCGGTGAAGCTCCGCCATCTCAAGGGGCCTGGCTGCGGCACGACTCTTTCCGCGGAGCGCGAGCCCGGTCGCTAGACGGGCGGGTGAAGCAGCGTGCCGTCCACCACCGTCACGGCCCGCCCGGTCAGGTGCACGCGCTCGCCCCGGACCTCGGTCCGGACGAGGCCCGTGCGGGCCGAGGCCTGGAGTCCGGTGAGCGCCGGGCGGTCCAGTCGCTCCGACCAGTAGGGCGCCAGCGCCGTGTGCGCGCTCCCCGTGACCGGGTCCTCGGGGATGCCCGCGGCGGGGGCGAAGAAACGGGAGACGAAGTCGTGGTCGCGCGCCTCGCTCGGCGCGGGCGCCGTGGCGATGACGCCGCGGATGCCCTCGCGGCGGCAGACGCGCGCCACGGCGGCCAGGTCGGGGTCGAGCTCGCGGACGGCGCCCTCATCCGGGAATACGGCCACGAGATCGCCGAGGGGGCCGGTGCCGTAGGCGGCCTCGGCCACGGTGCCCAGCGCCTCCGCGAGGCCCTCGGGGAGAGCCACCTCGGTGAGCGGGGCGGCGGGGAAGTCCAAGGTGATGGTGCCGTCCGCGTGTGCGTGCGCCATCAGAACCCCGCTCAGGCTGCTGAAGCTCACCGTGCCCGTGGCGGCGCCGTCTTCGCGCAGGACGTGCGCTGTGGCCAGGGTGGCGTGGCCGCACAGGTTGGTCTCGACGGCGGGGGTGAACCAGCGCAGGTTCCAATCCGCGTTCGCCTCCTCGGGCAGCGGGTGGGCGAAGGCGGTCTCGGAGAGGTTCAGCTCGGCGGCCACCTGCCGCATCCACGCCTCCTCGGGCCAGCCCGCGGAGTCCAGGAGGCATACGCCCGCCGGATTGCCGCCAAAGGCCCGATCTGTGAAGGCATCGACGATTCTGATGCGCACCGCCCGAACTCTAGGACGGCGGTGGCTCAGTCGCCCGCCCGCGGCTCCCAGTTCGCCGCGGAGATGAGCCCGTCGCGGAACTGCCAGGTCCAGCGGACCTGCGTCTCGGCGAAGCCGCCCTCGGAGCGCTGCACGCGTGCCGAGCCCACGACCGTGACGTGGTCGCCCTGGTCCAGGAACTCACGCGGCCTCAGCACCACGCTCGTGCCCGCCCGCTCGGCGTCCGCGAAGAAGCTGCGCACCTCGTCCCGCCCGCGCAGCACCCGGTCCTTGGTGGTGTAGAGCCGGACGCTCACATCCTCGCACACGTGCTCGGCGAGATACTCACCGCCCAGGCGGAGGCCGTCCTCCTGCATCGCGCGGTAGACCTCCTTGACGGTTTCGACGTTCAGCGAGCCCAACAACCCCATCCTCGCATGCCGGAGACAGGTCGGTCCACCTCTTCCCGGGCCGCTAGACTGGCCGAGACCTCGCGGCCGGTGCGGGGTCTTTCGTCTGCCCGGCCGCCCAGAATCAACCTTCCGAAGGGGCCATGGCTCGCGGAGACGTTCGAATCGCCGTCACCCTCGCGTGCGAGGAGTGCAAGCGGCGCAACTACCAGTCGGAGAAGTCCAAGCGCAACGATCCCGAGCGGATCGAGCTGCGCAAGTACTGCCGCTGGTGTGGACACCACACGGCGCACAAGGAGACCCGCTGATGGCCGTCGTCTCCTCGCGCGCGCGTAGGAGCTAGCCCGCGTGGCCCGCGATCGTCAGCAGGCGAAGCAGCGGCAGGCCGAGCGCCGTGCGCGCCGGCTCGCCCAGCAGCAGGCCGACGGCGGAGCCAAGCCCGACGCGAAGTCGCGCCGGCCGCGCGTCCGCGCCGACGAGCCCGCCGACCCGCCGCTGATCGATCCGGAGCTCGCCGTCGGGGCGCCGCCGCAGGACGAGGGCCGCTCCGAGACGGTCATCGAGGACGAGCCGTACCTGGAGGACGATGACGACGAGCACCTGACCGAGGAGGAGGTCGAGGCCGAGGAAGAGGCCGAGGAGGAGCTCGCCGCCCGCGGCGAGGAGGGCTTCGAGGTGCGCGGCCGCCGCGGCGGTCATCCTGCCGAGGCACACAAGCACCGCCCCCGTGTCGTACAGTTCCTGATCGCAGTCTGGGCCGAGCTTCAGCGCGTCCAGTGGCCGGACCGCCAGGCCCTCACCACCCTGACCGGCGTAGTGCTGGGCTTCGTCCTCATCATGGGCGGCTATCTCGGACTGCTCGACGCAATCTTCTCCGAGCTGATCAAGGCAATCCTCTGACCCTCCAGGTACTCACGTAGCCCATGTTTCGCTGGTACGCCGTAAACACATATTCCGGACACGAGAACAAGGTCAAGCAGAACCTTGAGCACCGCCGCATCTCGCTCGGCCAGGAGACGAGCATCCGCCAGATCGTGGTTCCCACCGAGCAGATCCAGGAGCTGAAGGACGGGCAGAAGATCCAGAAGGAGCAGCGGACGATGCCCGGCTACCTGCTCGTGAACATGAACCTGGACGACGAGTCGTGGGCGCTGGTGAAGAACACGCCCGGCGTGACCGGCTTCGTGGGCGCCTCGAACAACCCGGTGCCGCTCAACCAGGGCGAGGTGGACCGGTTGCTCCACCGCGAGGCCGCCGAGCGGCCGCGCACGCGCGCCCAGTTCTCCATCGGCGAGTCCGTGAAGGTCGTGTCCGGCCCGCTGTCCGACTTCTCCGGCGAGATCTCCGAGATCAACGAGGATGCTGCGAAGCTCAAGGTGCTGGTGTCGATCTTCGGGCGCGAGACCCCCGTTGAGGTCGGCTTCGACCAGGTGAAGAAGATCTGATCAGTAGCATGGCACGCAAGGTCCTGACACTCATCAAGCTCCAGGTGCCCGGCGGGCAGGCCAACCCCGCGCCGCCCGTGGGTCCTGCGCTGGGCCAGCACGGCGTGAACATCATGGAGTTCTGCAAGGCGTTCAACGCTCAGACCCAGCAGGACACGGGCACGATCATCCCCGTGGAGATCACGGTCTACGAGGACCGCTCCTTCACGTTCATCACCAAGACGCCGCCGGCGGCGGTGCTGATCAAGCAGGCCATCGGCCTCGACAAGGGCTCGGGCGAGCCGAACCGGAACAAGGTGGGGCGCATCTCGCCCGCGCAGATACGCCAGATCGCCGAGCAGAAGATGCCGGACCTGAACGCGCACGACATCGATCAGGCGGCCAAGATCATCGAGGGCACGGCGCGCTCGATGGGAGTGGAGGTGGTCTGATGGCGCGTCACGGCAAGCGCTACCGGGCGAGCTACGAGGCGATCGACCGCGAGCGGGCCTACGAGCCCGCCGAGGCCGTGTCGCTGATCAAGGGCTTCAAGCCGGCGAAGTTCGACGAGACCGTGGAGGCCCACATCCGCACGGGCCTGAACGTTCGCCATGCCGAGGAGCAGCTGCGCGGCACGATCTCGCTGCCCCACGGGCTCGGCAAGGAGATGACCGTCGCGGTGTTCGCCAAGGGCGACAAGGCGCGCGAGGCCGAGGAGGCCGGCGCGGACCATGTGGGAGCCGAGGACCTCGCGCAGCGCGTGGAGGAGGAGGGCTTCACCGACTTCGACGTCGCGATCGCGACCCCGGACATGATGCCGGTCGTGGGCAAGCTCGGGCGGATCCTCGGACCGCAGGGCAAGATGCCGAACCCGAAGGTGGGCACCGTAACGACGGATGTGGCCAAGGCCGTGTCCGAGTCGAAGGCCGGGAAGGTCGAGTACCGCACGGACCGCCACGCGATCGTCCACATGACGATCGGCAAGCTGAGCTTCGACGAGCGGACGCTGCTCGAGAACTACGCGGCGCTGATCGACGAGATCATCCGCGCCAGGCCTGCCGCCGCCAAGGGCCGCTACCTGCAGACGATCACTCTCACCACGAGCATGGGGCCGGGGGTAAAGGTCGACGCCGCCCGCACCCGCGGAATAGCCGAGGAGGCCGCGCCGGTAGGCTAGGTCACCAAGAGTTTCTGCCCGAGACCCTCGGCGGCCGTAGGTGCAAGTCCGGGGCAGGTGGAGCCGCGAGGATCGTCACCGGTCCATCCGTGAGCCCGCCTGAGCGCGGGCTTCTCACGTAAAGGAACGGAATGAAGAGAGAGCAGAAGGCGGTGGTCATCGAGGAGGTGGCCACCCAGATCAAGGAGTCGGGGGCGGTGTTCGCCGTCGACTACCGCGGCATCTCGGTGCCCCAGGCGGCCGACCTGCGCTCGAAGCTGGACGACGCGGGCGCTCGCTTCCGCGTGGTCAAGAACACCCTGACCGACCTGGCGGCCGACAAGGCCGGGGCCGAGTCGCTCAAGGAGGTGCTCGAGGGACCGACCGCGTTCACCTTCGTTCGTCCCGACGGCGACGTTGCCCTCGCGGCCAAGGCGCTGGCCCAGTTCAAGCGCGAGCACGACGTGCTCGGCTTCAAGGGCGGCGTGATGAACGGCGAGCCACTCACGGTCGAGCAGCTCATGTCGCTGTCGCGCCTACCGGCGCGCGAGGTGCTCCACGCCCAGCTCGTCGGGGTGGTGGCATCCCCGATCACCGGACTGGTGCGCGGCCTGAACGCCCTGATCGCGGGTCTCGCGATCCAGCTCGGGCAGATCGTGGAGCAGGGACTCCTGCCCGGCGGCGACGCGCCCGCGGAGCCGCCCGCCGAGGAGCCGGCCGCCGAGACGACCCCTGACGAGACGGCGGCGGAAGCCGAGCCGGCCGCCGAGGAGGCGGACGCGGGGTCGCCTGAGGAACAAGCCGAGGAAACTGACACTGCCCTCCGAGGGCGAAGACGAGAAGGAGGGCTAGATGGCCACCGCAGAGAAGCTGATCGAAGAGATCAAGAAGATGAGCGTGCTCGAGCTGTCCGAGTTGATCAAGGCGCTCGAGGAGGAGTTCGGCGTGTCCGCCACGGCCGTGGCCGCGGCGGCTCCCGCCGCCGGGGCTCCAGCGGACGGCGCCCCCGCCGAGGAGGAGGCATCCGCGTTCGACGTGGTGCTCACCGGCGCGGGCGAGAAGAAGATCCAGGTGATCAAGGTGGTCCGCGCGGCCACCGGCCTGGGCCTCAAGGAGGCCAAGGCCCTCGTGGACGAGGCGCCCAAGCCCATCAAGGAGGGTCTCGACCGCGACGAGGCCGACAAGCTCAAGGGCGAGCTCGAGGAAGCCGGCGCGAGCGTCGAGCTGAAGTAGCGCGTCCGCCATAGCACCGCTCGGGGGGCCGCTCGACGCGGCCCCCCGTCGTTCCCGCTAGAGCGCCTGCCACGATCCAGGTCATGGCGCTCGCGCTCGACCACGTGGTGATCCACGTCTCCGACTGGGAGCGCTCGAACGCGTTCTACCGCGACGTGCTCGGCGCCGAGCTCGTGGAGCGCGACGGCGGCCACGCCCGCCACTACCGCTTCGGCGACCAGCAGCTGAACGTGCACGGCCCCGGCCAGGACCCGAGCGCCGGTGGCCGCGCGCCCCGCCGCGCCCGGCGGAGCGGACCTCTGCTTCGTCTGGGACGGGCCGATCGACGCGGCCGTCCGTCACCTGGAGGCTCACGGGGTCGAGCCGGAGGAGGGGCCGGTCACGCGTTACGGCGGCCGCGGCGAGGGCTCGAGCGTCTACTTCCGCGATCCCGACGGCAGCCTGCTCGAGCTCATCTCGTACGTATGAGGGGGCGCCGGGGCACCGATTCTCGCGGCCTGTGCCGCCGCCGCCGTGGTCGCCGGAGCCGACTGGGTCATCCGCTTCCGGCCCCCGCGCTGGATCCTGATCGCGTGCTTCGACCACCCGGCGCACCTCGCCACGGCCGGGCTGATCGCGCTCAACCTGCCCTCGCGCTCGCCGCGCTGGCACGCCGGCTTCATGGCGGGGTCGCTGCTGCCCGATGTCGACCACGTCCCGCTGGCGCTCGCCGAGCAGCACCCCACGTCCGAATCGCGGCGCCCCGCGACCCACTGCCTGATGGCGGTCGCCCCGCTGTTCGCGCTCACCCGGTTCTCCCGCAGCGAGCTCCTCGGCGGAGCCGCCTGGGGCACGCTGGCCCACTTCGCCCGTGACGTGTGCCTACCACCGGGCGCTCCGCTGCTCCGACCCTTTCGCGATGACGACCTGCTGATTCCCTACGCGCGTCTACGCGGCCGCCGTGGCCGCGCTCACCGGCCTCGCGCTCGCGCGGGAATAGAGGCTGCGGCCCGCGAGCCGCTATGGCATCGGTGCGCCGCCGGCCGAGCCGGCGGCTTCCGCTATGCTGTTCGTCGGTCTATAGCCGCAGCCGTCCCTCGGCAGCGTGCCGGCACATATCTCCGGCGCCTCGGGACGGGGTCCGTGATGACCGCGCCCTCCCCAAATTGGGGTAGGCCTCCGCCCCTTGTGGGGCGGAGATATGTCTGCTATTCTGGTGGGTCGCGCTTTGCGCCCTGCCCGCCTGTCCTCGAAGTACGGAATCTGAAGGAGTCGCCGAGTTGGCACGCGTTGACGCTGCTCGCACCCGCCGCTCGTTCTCCCGTTTGGAGAACGCCCTCGAAGTCCCAAACCTGATCGACATCCAGCGGCGCTCGTTCGAGTGGCTGGTCGACACGGAGAAGGGTGGTCTCCGGGAGACCATCGACGACGTGTCGCCCATCGAGGACTACACCGGCAACCTCGCCGTGGTCTTCGAGGAGATCCACTTCGACGAGCCCGTCGCGTCCATCTCGGAGTGTCGCGAGAAGGACATCACCTACGCGCGCCCGCTCACGGTCAAGGTCGCCTTCCAGAACCGCGAGACCGGAGAGATCCGCGAGCAGTCCGTCTTCATGGGCGACTTCCCGTGGATGACCGACTGGGGCACGTTCATCATCAACGGCACCGAGCGCGTGGTCGTCACGCAGCTCGTCCGCTCGCCGGGCGCCTACGTGATGGAGCCGAAGGATCGCGAGAAGCAGGTCTTCATCGCGAACCTGATGCCCGCCCGCGGTTCCTGGCTCGAGCTGGAGATCGACAAGAAGGGCAAGGTCTTCGTCCGCATCGACCGCAAGCGCAAGCTCCCCGTGAGCGTGCTGCTGCGTGCGATGGGCGACGTGCTGCGCGAGGGCGGCTACGTGCCCGAGGGCTGGACCGGCTCCGACGAGGAGATCCTGAAGCTCTTCGAGGACAGCCTCTACATCCGCCTGACCCTCGAGGCCGACACCGAGGTCACGAAGTCCGAGGAGGGCTCCCTGATCGAGCTCTTCAAGAAGCAGCGCCCGGGCGAGCCGCCGTCGATCGACGCGGCCAAGAACCTGCTCGGGCAGCTCTTCTTCGACCCCAAGCGCTACGACCTCACGCGCGTGGGGCGCTACAAGCTGAACTCGCGGCTCCACATCGACGAGCCGCTCGACAAGCGGGTCCTCACTCCGCGGGACATCATCGAGCTGATCAAGGAGCTCATCTCGCTGCCGCGCGAGCTCGGCATCCCCGAGTCGGGCATGTTCGAGAACAGCGGCGACGAGGACGATCCGATCAAGGACTTCGCGCTCGAGGCGGCGTCGATGCCGCGCGAGCCGATCGAGGAGCGCCTGGACGAGTACGAGCACTTCGGCAACCGCCGGCTGCGCACCGTGGGCGAGCTGATCCAGGAGGCCTTCCGGATCGGGCTCTACCGCATGGAGCGGGTCGTGCGCGAGCGCCTCACCACCGAGGACGCCGACACGATCACGCCGCAGACCATCATCAACATCCGGCCCGTCGTGGCGGCCCAGAAGGAGTTCTTCGGGTCGAGCCAGCTGTCGCAGTTCATGGACCAGACCAACTCGCTCGCCGGGCTCACGCATCGCCGGCGCCTGTCGGCCCTCGGGGCCGGCGGTCTCACGCGCGAGCGCGCACCCATCGAGGTCCGCGACGTGCACCCCACCCACTACGGGCGCATGTGCCCGATTGAGACGCCCGAGGGCCCGAACATCGGGCTGATCGGCTCGCTCTCCTCGTACGCGGAGGTGTCGGAGCACGGCTTCGTGACCACGCCGTACCGCGTGGTGGAGGACGGCATCGTCAAGGAGGAGATCGTCCACCTCGACGCCACGCAGGAGGAGGACCGGGTCATCGCGCAGGCGAATGCGCAGGTGGACGGCAAGAGCGGCAAGCTCAAGGGGCCGCAGGTGGAGTGCCGCTCGCGTGATGGCGAGCTCGTGCTCGCCTCCCCCAAGGAAGTCGAGCTGATGGACGTGTCGCCGAACCAGATCTGGTCGGTGGCCACGGCGCTGATCCCGTTCCTCGAGCACGACGACGCCAACCGCGCCCTGATGGGGTCGAACATGCAGCGGCAGGCCGTGCCGCTCCTGAAGACCGATCCGCCGCTGGTCGGGACCGGCATGGAGGTCCGTGCCGCCCTCGACACCGGCGACGTGGTGCTCGCCGAGCACGCCGGCACGATCGACTACGTGGACGCCGTGCGCGTCGTGGTGGACACGGGCTCGAGCAAGGACGAGTACCCGCTCGAGAAGTTCATGCGCTCGAACCAGGGCACCCTCATCCACCAGAAGCCGCGGGTCGCCCCCGGCGACAGGGTGGCCGAGGGCGCGCTGCTCGCCGACGGCTCCTCGACGGGCGGCGGCGAGCTCGCGCTCGGGAAGAACGTGCTCGTGGCCTTCATGTCCTGGGAGGGCTACAACTTCGAGGACGCGATCATCATCTCCGAGCGACTCGTGAAGGACGACGAGCTCACCTCGATCCACATCGAGGAGTACGAGATCGACGCCCGCACCACCAAGCTCGGCGACGAGGAGATCACCCGGGACATCCCGAACCGCTCCGAGGAGTCGCTGCGCAACCTCGACGATCGCGGCATCGTTCGCATCGGGGCCGAGGTCGGCTCCGGAGACCTGCTCGTGGGCAAGGTCACGCCGAAGGGCGAGACCGAGCTCACCGCCGAGGAGAAGCTGATCCGCGCGATCTTCAAGGAGAAGGCGCGCGAGGTCCGCGACACCTCGCTCAAGGTGCCCCACGGCGAGGGCGGCGTGGTCATCGACGTCAAGACCTTCAGCCGCGAGAACGACGACGACCTGCCGCCGGGGGTCAACGACCTCGTGCGCGTGTATGTGGCGAAGAAGCGCAAGATCGCCGAGGGCGACAAGCTCGCCGGCCGCCACGGCAACAAGGGCGTGATCTCGAA
>CAVXAD010000006.1:0-75442 GCA_963759625.1 uncultured Thermoleophilaceae bacterium
GCGCTTGTGTATGAGTAGGACTCGCGCCTAGGCCGCGAGCCCCTCGCAGGCCGCCGGCCCCCACACCTGCCATCCCGCCCAGCTGACGACTCCGGGCAGCGGCACCGCGGGCGTGAGGTCAGGCGTCTGGTCTCCATGCACGAAGTCTCGCCACGCGGTTTGTAGACCAACATCGATGCGATCATCGCGCTGTGCATGGCGGTGGGGGCGGGCCAAGAACCCGCCCGAGCCCCTCAGGCTGCTCGGCTGGTTGTGAGCCGCCGACTAGACCGGACGCGGCTGTTCGAGCGGAACGGGGGTCATCGCGTGGCTCCGCGCGTAGAGCAGAACCGCGAGGATGAACAGGCCAAGGCCGGTGGGCCCGAAGGGGGGCGGATGGGCCGTGATCAGGAACCCGGCCAGTCCGAGTAGGACCGGGACCGCGAGCGGTGCCCCGGCATGACGTCGCAATGCGACGCCGGCCGCGATCATGGCGATGATGAACGCCGTGCTGCCGATACTGCCGAAGATGCCGAACGCCCTTATCAGGATGTTGTCGTTGTAGCTCTCGACCAGGCCGGCAGCCGCAGCCCGCTCGCTCTCCGCGAGGGCGTTTATGTCGTTGACGAGGATTCCGCTGCCGATCCCGACGAGTGCCTCCCAAACGCCGTAGAAGAGCACGAACACCGCCAGCGCGATCCGACTGACCCGGGCGGCGGTGCCCGGGACTCCGCGCAGGAGGAGGTACACGGCGACGGCCATCAGCGGAATGAACAGGATCATCCCGATGTGCACCGCAAACCATGCGGTCAGCTTGTCTTGCAGGTCGGCGTACGTGATTGCCTCGCCGTCGCCGGTGGGATGGAACATCAGCAGCACCGCCCAAGCGAGCGGCACCCCCACGAGGAAAGCGAGGAGGTCACGCGACAAACGCGGCGAGTCCATTCGGACTCCCTTCGGGCCGAGTGCGAACCGACCGTAACACCCCCTCTCACCCGAAGTCCAGGCCACCCGCACTGGCGAAGGTGCGTCACCCTATCCGCGCCGCGGGGACCGAGGCTAACGCCTGTCGCGACCCTTAGAAGAGGGAGCATTGATGACCGCTTGATGACCGTCCCGGCGGTCTTACAGCCCACCGCTGGCCTCCGTGCTTATCCAGGGCTGATCGTGCCGCTCCCGGTGACCCTCTGGGTGACGTGCGGGGGGTTGCCGCCATAGAGGACCGTGCCGCTGCCTGAGACCCTCGCGGTGAGGCTGTTCGTCGCGGTGAGCATGATGCTGCCGTCGCCACTGAGCGCGGCTGTCGCGTCGCGCGCGATGAGCTGGCGCAGCAGAGCGGTTCCCTCGCCGCTGATCGTTACGTCGAGCTTCGTCGTGGTTCCGGTCGCGTCGATGTTGCCGCTCCCCGGGAGCGCTACGGTCAGGTTCCGGCTGTTGATCCCGGTCACGGAGATGTTTCCGTCGCCTTGAAGCCTGAGGCCGTCGAGGGAGGGCAGGCTCACCGCCACGAACATCGGGCTCTTGGCGCTGAGGTTGCCGGGGGTGGTCCCGATCACGAGCCTGCCCGAGCGGACTCGCGTCGTGACCCGTTTGAGCAGGTTGCTGTCGGCGTGGACGATGACCGACTGCCTCGCGCCGACCTGGACGATGACGTTGTTGTCGCCGGCCAGCTCAACGCCGGTGAAGGGCGGAAGTGAGCGCGCCTGTCTCGCCGCGACGCCCGAGCCTGTGCCCGCAGGGCTGCTTGAGCTGGCGAAGAAGATCCGGTCGACAAGCAGCGCAGAGGACGCAATGAGCAGAAGCACTCCGAGTGCCATCAACCCCAGTTGGAGGCGCCTCAGCCCTCTGCGCCGATGGATTTTCGTATGCCCGGGGCTCATGGTTCGCGTCGACTTCAGGATCGGGGATCCACCCGCCGTCCCTCGTCTCCCATGCCAACTCTTCCAGCGCGCCGAAGCGAACGAGCGGATGCCGGTTTGGACAGCCTCGGCAGTTCCCTTGCGTAGCTCGAGCGAGCGCGTTCGCTGGGCCGGTCATCGGGCGCGCTTGTAGACCGCGAGCGCGTCCGGCGCCGGGGGCCAGTTCAACGGCCCGACGCCGCCTGATGTGACGTAGGCGTTTCGCCCGTCGCGGCTGAGCGCGATGGCAGTTGCGCTCAACCCGCCGCTGTCGGCGCAGTCGGGTGCCGGGGTGTCGGAGATGCAGCCGGCCTGGCCCGACAGCTGCGTCAGTTCGCCGGTGGCGCGGTTGCGGCTGAACACGACCAGACCGTGGGACGGTGTGCTGAGCGCCGTGTAGGCGTTGCGTCCGTCCCGGCTGAGCGTGATCGCCGCCGACCAGGGCATCACCGAATGGGTGGAGGCGCAGCCGAACGCGCCGCCCCAGGTGATGCAGCCTGCCGATCCTGCGGGCTGGGAGAGCCCGCCGGTGGCCCTGTCGCGCACCAGGTTCACCACGGCACCGTGGTTCCCTTCGGGGGATACGTAGTAGCTCGACGTGGCGTACAGGTTGTCGACTCCCGCCGGGCTCGTCGCGAGCCCGCGCGGGCCCTCGAACCCCCGCGCCGAGGTGCAGCCACCCGCACCGAGAGGCGTGACGCAGCCGGACGGCCCCGAAAGCTGTCGCAACCCGCCGCCGTGCAGGCGATCGAAGACCACGACCCCGAAGGCGCCGGCGTAGAGATTGTCGCCGCCCCGGTCGAGCACAACCCATAGGGGGCCGATGCGCGGGATCGAGCGGGCCCGGGCGCAGCCCTCGAGGCCCAGAGCGGTCACGCAGCCCCTGGCGCCGCGGAGCTGCGTCAGCCGCCCTGTGCGCAGGTCGCGGCGGAAGACGGCGATCCCGCCCTGCAGCGACGTGGTCTCCTCGTCCCACCCCGAGGCGACGTAAAGGACGCGGCCGTTCGGGCTCAAGGCAAGATCGGACGGGTGCCCGAGGCCGCGGCCGTTGGCGCAGCCCTCGCCTGGTCGCTCGCGAGGCCGGTCGCGGACGCAGCCGCCGCTCCCGTGCAGCTGGCGCAAGGCGCCCGTGCGGCGGTCGCGCCTGAACACCGTGATCGATTCGTAGCCTTGGACGTAGGCGCTGCGGCCGTCGGCGCTCAGCTCGATGTCCCTTGCGTAGCCAAGGCCGCGCGCGCGCCCGCAGCCATCCCTGCCGGTGAGGCTGAGGCAGCCGGCGCGGCCACGCAGCTGACGCAGTGCACCCGTGCGGCTGCTTCGACGAAAGACGGCCACCGCGTGGGCGCGCTCGCCTGTCACGTAGACGTTGCGGCCGTCGGAGCTGACCGCCACTCCACGCGGCTCGGCGAGCCCGCGGACCCGCGTGCAGCCGCGCTTGCCCCGCGCACCCGCCACGCTCAGGCAACCTGCCTTGCCCTCGAGCCGCGTGAGCGAGCCGTCGCCCGCAGCCACCGCCCGCGGCGCCAGCGGGGCGCACCAGAACCCAAGAAGCGCAGCCAGCGCTCCCACCAATGCCGCAACGATCCCCGCGACCCTTGCCATCGAGAGCAGCATGGCCCACGCCGCCGCCCCCCGGCATCGGTGCCGGCCCGCACTGCCGTCGGGGACAACTACGGGAAAGGGACAGCGATCAGGAGGCTCTCGTCGGCCATGGTCCGGCGCACCGACTACCGCGACGCACCCAGCGCCCGCAGCAGCGCTCGATCACGGACATGGAGAGCGAGGAGGTGCTCACCGCTCCTCGTTAGTCTCGCCCGCCAATATGGAAGGGAACGGCGAGGGGGAAGAGGCCATGCTCAGGTCGGGGCACCGTGTCCTGGTCCGGCCGATTCGCCCCAGCGACAAGGAGCGGTTGCTGGATGGTCTCCATCGAATGAGCCCGGAGTCGCGTTATCGCCGCTTCTTCTCCCCCGTGAATGAGCTCGGAGCCAGTCAGCTCCGCTATCTCACCGAGGTGGACCATCACACCCACGAGGCGCTCGCCGCACTCGATGCCGTCGATGGTGAGCCACTTGGCGTGGCGCGGTTCATTCGCAGCAAGGACGATCCGCGGGTAGCCGAGGTGGCCGTGGCGGTGGTGGACGAGTGGCAGGGCCGGGGACTTGGCACCGAGCTACTCCGCAAGCTCTCCGCCCGCGCCCGCGAGGAAGGAGTCGAGCACTTCAGCGCCTACGTGCTCCAGGAGAACCGGCCGATGCTCGAACTCCTCGAAGAGCTGGGTGAGGTGCGCGTGGTGAGCCGCGATCAGGGCGTGGTGGAGTTGCTCACCGACGTGCCCGCCGCGGGCATCCGGCCCGCGATCGGCAACACCGTCCGCGCCGTGGCGCGCGGCCATGTGTCGGTGGACCCTAGGCACCCCACGGGTCCCGGGCCGCTCCACCTCTCGCCCTAGCGTTCGGCGATGTTGGCGATGGGCGGGTGCGCGGCGTTGATGATCTCGACGGGGATCATCACCAGCGAGTGGGCGCTGCGGGGGACAGGGACCACCGATTGCGGCTTTCCCGCGACCGGCCCGCGGCTGGCCCCCGATGGCATGCGCGTCACCGCGTCGTACGGTCGTGTCCCCTGACCTCGGCAAGGAGAAGGCAAGTGTCCACCAGCGTCGCCATAAACGGCTTCGGCCGCGTCGGAAGGGCGCTCTTGCGCTCGGCGCATCAGAGCGGGGCCGACATCGAGATCGTGGCCATCAACGACGTGACCGACGCCGCGACGCTGGCTGCCCTCCTGCGCCACGACTCCGTGTACGGTCGCTTCCCCGGCGAGGTCGGCTCGACCGACGGAGCCATCATCGTCGACGGGACCGAGATACCCGTCCTGTCCCAGCAGGATCCGGAGCAACTGCCCTGGGCGGAGCTCGGGGTGGAGGTGGTCATCGAGTCCACCGGCCGGTTCCGCACCCGCGAGGCGGCGGGCAGACACCTCACCGCCGGCGCCGAGAAGGTGATCATCTCCGCTCCCGCCAAGGGCAGCGAGCCCGTGGACGCCGACCTCGTCCTCGGAGTGAACTTCGACGAGGTCTACGACCCCGAGCGGCACCGGATCGTGACCAACGCGTCGTGCACCACCAACTGCCTGGCCCCCGTGGCGAAGGTGCTGCACGAGACCGTGGGCATCCGCCACGGGCTCATGACGACAGTCCACGCCTACACCGCGGACCAGAACCTGCTCGACGGCCCGCACACGGACCTCCGCCGGGCACGGGCCGGGGCGATCAACCTCGTCCCGACCTCGACGGGGGCGGCAAAGGCCGTCGGCCGCGTGATCCCCGAGCTGGAGGGACGACTGCACGGCTATGCCGTTCGCGTTCCGCTGCCCACCGGCTCGCTGGTGGACCTCACGATCGAGGCCGACCGCGAGACCAGCGTCGACGAGGTGAACGCCGCGTTCCGCGAGCGCGCCGACACTGGCGCCCTCGACGGCATACTCGCCTACAGCGAGGAGCCGATGGTGGCGACGGACATAGTCGGGTCCACGTACTCCGCGGTCTTCGACGCCCCTCTCACGAGCGTCATCGACGACACCTTGGTCAAGGTCGTGGCCTGGTACGACAACGAATGGGGCTACTCGACCCGGCTCGTGCAGCTGGCCGAGCGCATGCTGCTCCCGGTGGCGGCAGGCACCTGACGGCGGGCGGGTGACGCGATGTACCGCAACATCATCGTCGGATATGACGGCAGCGACGAGGCCCGCGACGCCCTCGCGCTGGCCGGCGTTCTGAGGGACCCCGAAGGAGTGGTCACGGCGGTCTGCGCGCCGTCGAACGCGCCCGGGGCGAGCGCGGAGCGGACACTCGCGCGGCTCGGCGAAGGCGCGGATACGGCTCCCTGGCTGCAGACCCGGAGCCTCGCCGCAAGCGCAGGCGCTGAGGGGTTGCTGCATGTCGTCCACGAGACCGGCGCGGACCTGTTCGTGCTCGGCTCCTCCCACCGCAGCGAGGCCGGCCGGACGCTCACCGGCCCCGTCGCGCGGCGGCTCTTGGCCGGCTGCCGGAGTCCGGTGGCCGTGGCGCCGAAGGGGTATCGCGGCCGAACCTCCGACCCGAGCGTGGTGACGATCGCCTTCGAGGCCGAGGGCGAGGCGGCGAGCGCCGTCCAGGAGGGCGTCCGCCTGGCCCAGTCGCTGGGCGCCGGCGTACAGCTGCTCTGCGTCGTGCCGCCGCTGCCTCCCTGGGCGCTCGACGCCGGTGTGGACGCGGGGTACAGCCGCAGCGACGTGGAGCATCACCATCTGAGCTCGTTCGGTCACCTGCTCGAGGGGGCGATGGCGTTCGTGCCCGCCGGGATGGTCGCCGAGGGCCGGATGCTCGAGGGCCGGCCCGCCGCGGTGCTCCTGCGAGAGCTGAAGCGCGGAGTGGACCTCCTGGTCATGGCCTCGCCGGGCGTCAGGCCCGTGGCGGGCGTGCGGCCGGGCACCACGGCGATCGCGGTCATGCGCTCCTGCCCCTGCCCCGTGCTGCTCACCCCCACCGGCGTCCGGACGATCAGCACGCGGCCCCACGCGGCCGCGCGCTAGTCAGGCGTGGTGGGCCCGTAGTTGTCCGCGACTCGGAGGCGCTTCGTGCCCGACATCTTGATCGTCTACGCCAGCACCCACGGGCACACCGCCAAGGTGGCCTCCCGGCTGCGGAGCACGCTCGCCGGGCGCGGCGCTCAGGCGGAGCTGCGGGAGGTCCACGCGATCGACGAGCTGAGGCCGTCCGCCTACGACGGCGTGATCGTGGCCGCCTCGGTGCACGGCGGCAGCCATCAGGCGGAGATTCTCGAGTGGGTCAAGCACCATGCGGCGAGCCTGAACGGCATGCTCACGGCATTCGTGTCGGTTTGCCTGGCCGCGGCCGACGACACCGACGAGGCTCGCCGTGCCACGCGTGACTACATCGACGACATGCAGGACGACACGGGCTGGACGCCGACGAGCGCGACCACGGTCGCGGGGGCGCTCCAATACAGGGAGTACGACTTCGTGACCCGCCTGGTGATGCGGGTGCTGATGCGCCGCGGGGATCACCCGACGGACGTCACCCGGGACTACGAATACACCGACTGGGACGCTCTGGAGCGCTTCGCTATCGACTTCGGCGAGCGCCTGGACGCCTCGGCGTCATGAGCGGCCCCAGGCGAGCACTGCGGCGAGGCCGGAGGCGCTGACCACGCCGACGGGGCGATCCGTGCCCGGCTGGACCGCGATGAGATGCGATGTGCGCCGCTCGGCCATGGAGCGCGCGGCGTCGGCGAGCCGGGCGTCAGAGTCGATCTTCACCGGCTCCGTGGCGATCTCCTCGACGCGCTCCCGGCCGTCGGCCTCGCCGCGGGCCACGTCGAGGGCGTCGACGACTCCGAGTGGCTGGGCGCCCGTCGCCGGGTCGGCCACGACCAGGCAGTGGATGCCGTATCCCGCCATCATGCGCGCCGCGTCTGCCGGGGACGTGCTCGGACGGCAGGTCACCAGTCCAACGCGCATGGCGTCGTGGACCCTCGCGTCGGCGAAGGCCGGGCCGATGTAGGCGGGATGCGAGATGCTCGTCGGGCTCATGACCCCACCGTAGGGCCGACCCGGGCCGGCGTCATCCGCGCCTCGCCGCGTCCGGGACGGAGAAACTACGTACGGGCCCCGGCTCAGGAGAGGCTGGGGAGGGCCTCGCCGGTCAGCGCGAGCTCGGCCAGCCCCTGGAGGGCGCTGTCGATGCCGTCGGCGAGCACGTCGAGATCAGGCGTTGAGCGCTCGTCGCCGTTGAGACCGAAGAAGATCTTGCCGTCGTAGCTCACCACGGCCACGCCCACCGAGTGGTCCGCGGCGAGCGGAACGAGTGGGAGCACCTCCTCCATCCTCGCGCCGAACGCATACAGCGGGAGCGGCGGCCCGGGCACGTTGGTCACGGTGAGGTTGAACAGCCGGGTGCCGAAGGCCGTGCGCGCGAAGAGCGAGTGCACGACAGGGGGAGCCAGGGCTCCGAGGGCCACGAGTCCGGCTCCCCCGGCCGCCTGGCCGCTTCGCTTCAGGTGGTCCGCCTCCGCTTCGACCAGCTGGTAGCGGCGCCGCGCATCCGGCTCCGCGAGCGGCAGGCGCACGAAGAGGGACGAGACCTTGTTGCCGAGTCCCATGGGCTGCGCCGCCGTTCTCACGTTCACAGGCACCATCGCTCGCAACCCCGACGGGGGCAGGTCCTCACCGCGTCCAAGGAGCAGGGCCCGCAACCCGCCGGCGACCGCAGCGAGAACCACATCGTTGACGGTGCCGCCGAGCCCGGTCTTGATCGCCTTCAACTGCGCGAGATCGGCGCGAACGACGCGGTAGCGCCGGGTGGCTCCGATCGGGGCGTTGAGGCTGCAATGCGGCGCGGGGAGCGCCTCGTCGCGCACGAGCAGCTCGGCGATCGCCTTCGACTGCAGGAAGGCGTCCCGCAGCCGCCCGGGGTGACGGGCGGCGTACAGGCTGCCTCGCACCCCGCTCAGCAGGAACGTGAGGGCACCTCCGGAGCCGTCGGACTCGATGCCTGCCGGCGCATCCGCGGCCGAGCGCTTGCCCGGCCGCCGCGAGGCGTCGAGCAGCAGGTGCGTGACGTCCACCGATCCCACGCCGTCCACGAGCGCGTGGTGGGTCTTGGTCGCGATCGCCCAGCGGCCATCCTCGAGCCCGGTCAGCAGACAGGCCTCCCACAGCGCTCGGCGGCGGTCGAGGCGCCGCGACCAGAAGTCCCCGGCCCATCCGACCAGCTCTGCCTCCCCGCCGGGGGCCGCGAGCACGGCTTCCTTCACGTGCTCGGAGACGTCGAACTCGGGATCGTCGATCCAGGCGGGCCAGTGAAGACCTCCTGTGTGGGGCTCCGACAGCCGGCAGCGGTAGCGCGGCAGATGGCCGAGGCGCTCCTCGAGGTATCGCCGCAGCCGGTCGAGCGTCGGCGGCGTGCCGCGGTGCGCCTCGAACACCATCAGCGACCCGATGTGCATGTGGGCCGCGTCGTCGGCCTCCTCGAGCTCGAGGAAGGTCGCGTCGAGCGGTGTCAGGCTGTCGGGGGCCACGACATCACGCCGGGCTGATGCGCGAAGCTGCCATCAGCCGAATCATCGTCCTCCCGGTGGCGCGAGGCATCCGCTGCAGTTCCCCGAGCGGCTCGGGGTTTTTCCGCAACCTATGCAAGAACCTCCCGACACCGCTTGGAAGAGATCGCCGCGGCGATGGCCGACCCCGGCTTCTACCCCGATCGGCCCGAACGCGTGGACGTGCGCGAGACGCACGTGTCGTGGGTGTTCCTCGCTGGTGAGCGCGCCTTCAAGCTCCGCAAGGAGGTCGTCTTTCCGTTCCTCGACTACGGCACTCCCGAGCGACGGCGCCACATGTGCGAGGAGGAGCTGAGGCTGGGAAGGCGGTTGGCCCCGACCCTGTACCTCGGGATTCGGTCCGTCATCGCTCCCGGCGAGCGCTTTGCGCTGGCGGAGGCCGACCACGAGCAGGCCCGCGAGCACGTGGTCGAGATGCTCCGGTTCGACGAGTCACGCACGCTGGCCGCTCTGCTGCGGGCGGGCGCTGCCTCGGAGGACGACGTGCGGATGGTGGCTCGTCGCATCGCCGGGTTCCACTCGACTGCCGACCCCGCTCCACCCGAGAGCTTCGGGCCATCAGAGGTGGCCGTCACGGTCGGCGAGAACTTCACCACGCTGCTCGGCTACGCCGACCAGATCGGCGGGCCTGCGGCTGGCGGCGGCCCATCGATACGCGGTCGCTTTCCTCCACGGACGCCGCGAGGAGCTCGCGGCGCGGCGCGCGGCCGGGTTCATACGCGAGTGCCACGGCGACCTGCGTGCCGAGCACGTGCGTGCTCGGCGGCACGGAGGTGGAGATCTTCGACCCCGTGGAGTTCGATCCCGCCCTGCGGCTGGTGGATGTGGCTGCGGACCTCGCATTCCTCGTCATGGAGCTCGTGGAGTCCGGCCACGAGGATCTCGCGCGGGTGCTTGTCGCCGAGTACCGCGATGCCGGCGGCGACGCCGGCGGCGACGCGCTCGGTGGGCTTCTACGCTGCCTATCGGGGCTGGGTCCGCGCCAAGGTGGCCTGCCTGCGCGCCTACGAGCTCGCCGACGACGGGGCGCGACGCCGCGAGCTGGAGCACGCCGTCCGGCTCGCCGCGCTCGCCGAGCAGCTCTCCTGGCATTCACGGAGACCGATGCTCATGGTCGTCTGCGGCCCGTCGGCGACCGGGAAGACGCGGCTCAGCGAAGCGCTGGCGGATGTGTCAGGCCTCGCGCACCTGAACTCGGACGTGGTCCGAAAGGGCCTGGCCGGCCTTCCCCCGGAGCGCCCTGCGCCGGCCGACGCCTACTCCGAGGAGGCGAGCCTCAGGACCTACCGCGAGCTGGGGGCGCGGGCCGCGGCGGCGCTCCCCGATGGCGGTGCCCTCGTGGACGCGACGTTCCGGCGGCGGATCCACCGCGAGGCGTTCGCAGCCGGCTACGGCCACGCGGAGCCCGGCCCCGATCTTCGTGGAGTGCCGCGCCCCCGCCGCCGTGGTGGTCGAGCGAGCGGATCGCCGCCGGCGCGATCCAGGTCATGCGTCTGACGCGACCGCCGCGATAGCCGCCCGCCAGCTCGCTGAGTTCGCGCCCCTCGACGAGGTCGATGCGGACCGGCACGTGATCGTTCGCACGGATCGGGATGTGCGCGTGACGATCGACGAGATCGAGGCGGCACTCGACGCCCGCCTCGCCCGCAGCGGACGAGACCCCCGCTAGGCGGAGCCGCCCCAGGCCATCACGCCCGCCACGTCCAGCGTCGACAGGACGCCGACCGGATGCCCGTCTTCGGACTGCACCACAACCAGGTGGGCCACCTTGCGCTCCTTCATGAGCTGCGCCGCCCGCGCCAGGCTCTCCTTCCCGGTGACAGTCACCAGGTCCATGCTCGCCACCTCGCCCACGGTGCGCCGGTCGAGGTCCTCGCCCGCAGCGGCCACGAGGTCGAGGTCGGACAGCACGCCCCACGGCCCGCCCTCGAGGTCGAAGACCACGATGCTGTGGATCCGGTAGGTCGCCATGATCCGCGCTGCCTCACGAAGCTGGGTGTCCGCCGCGCAGCTGACGACGCCGAGCCGCATTGCGTCCAAGACCGTGGCGTCCTCGAGCTTGGGCGCGAAAAAGGTGTGCTGGAGTGGCTGCTGGATCGTTCCGCTGGGGCTCATGAAGCCTGCCTTGCGATGGTCATCGGGCCTCCGTGGACGGGTTCGGTGTACCGGGCTTACGGTCGATGCGCTCGGGTACGACGATCACGGGCACGCCGGTGCCGTGCATGAGCTCGCGCGAGACGCTTCTCAGAGTCGGGTGGCCCAGGGGTCCCGCCCGCGGCGCGGCAGCCGACCACGAGCAGGTCGAAATCCTCCGTGGCCCGGGCTATGGCCCGCGCTGGGCTGCCTTCGAGTACTTGTCGCTTCACGTCGCCGGCTCCGCACCGCTCGAGCATGGAGCCCACGCGCGCGAGGAGCTCTCCGGCGCGCCGCGGCGTAGCCCTGATTCGCCCCGGGAGCGGCACCACGGCGAGCGCCACCAGCGATCCGGCGAGCGCCGAGGTGAGCGACATCGCCTCGTGCAGGGCATCCTCGCAGTCGGCACAGCCGTCCACGGCCACGGCCACGCGCTCGAGACGTTTGTTGTGCTCGCGAAAGCCCCGCGGAGCCACGGCCAATGAGCAGGGCGCCTTGATCAGGAGCCGGGCCCCCGTCGCGCCCACGGCCACGCGCCCGACCGGTCCGCGGTGGGTGGATCCGAGGACGATCGCGCGCGCCCCCTCGGAAGTCGCGACATCGTGAAGCCCGACCGCGGCGTTGTGGGCGGGCACGTCGCAGATGGCAACCGGGCGGCCGTTGCCTCCGTCGGGAAGGATTTCGTCCACGGCGCCACGCAGCACCTGCAGCCGGGCCCTCACGTCGAGTTGGCGGTGGCGGTCGTTGGCGGCCTGCGGAGGGAGCCACTCGGACACGTACGCGGCGATCACGTGGTCGCCGCGCGCCGTGGCCAGGGCGTCGGCCAGAGCGAGCGCGTCGAGACCCGCCTCACGACCGTCGTAGCCTGCGATCAGGGGTTTGGGCACGAGGCGTTCGGGGGCGATCGGCTCGGCTGCCGCTGCGGTGCCTTCCATTACTTGGACCATGCCGCCTGCGCGCCGTCCGTGCCACCGGGGTCCGCCCCGTTCCTCGTCAGGGATTCCCCGCAGCCTTGCAAGCACGACAGCTGCATCCCGCACCCCGGTGACGTAGGCTGGCGCCGTGAGCGCGCCCCCGGCCGCGGATCGCTCTGTGTACGTCATCGAGCTCGAGGCGCTCGACCATTTGCTGGATGCTCTCCGGCGCCGCGGCTTCCTGCCGATCGGGCCGACGGTGCGCCAGGGGGCGATCACCTACCAGGAGCTCGACTCGCTGGCGGACCTGCCGGCCGGATTGACCGACGTTCAGGACGGCGGGCACTACCGCCTCGTACCCCGCGACGACGCCGCGGTGTTCGGCTACAACGTGGGGCCGGACTCGTGGAAGAGCCATCTCTTCCCTCCCACGCTCAAGCTCTGGAAGGCGCGCCGGTCGGAGGAGGGCGCCCTCGAGGTGGAGGAGGAGCCCGCCGAGCAGCGCCCCTACGCCTTCATCGGCGTGCGCTCGTGCGACATACACGCGATCGCGGTGCAGGACCGGACCTTCGTCGAGGGGCCCTGGGCCGATCGCGACTACCAGGCCCGTCGCGAGGGAGCCTTCATCGTCGCGGTCAACTGCGGGAAGGCCGGGGGGACCTGCTTCTGCGTGTCGATGAACACGGGCCCGCGCGCCAGCGGCGGCTTCGACCTCGCCCTCACCGAGCTCTTGGACGACGGCGAGCACCGGTTCCTCGTGGAGGTGGGGAGCGAGCGCGGAGCCGAGGTGCTCGGCGAGCTTCCCCACCGCGCCGCCGGCGCCGCGGACGAGGCGGCCGCGGAGCAGGTCGTGGAGAGCACCGCCGCTCAGATGGGACGAACGCTCGACACCACCGACATCAGGGACCTCCTCTACCGCAACCGGGAGCATCCGCGCTGGGACGAGGTGGCCGATCGCTGCCTCACCTGCGGCAACTGCACGATGGCCTGCCCGACCTGCTTCTGCAGCAGCGTCGACGACGTGACCGACCTCGCGGGGGAGGAGGCCAGCCGGGAGCGCCGCTGGGAGTCCTGCTTCACGCTCGAGCACTCCTACGTGCACGGCGGGAGCGTGCGCACGTCGGGGAAGGCCCGCTACCGCCAGTGGATGACCCACAAGCTCGCCAGCTGGATCGACCAGTTCGGGACCTCGGGTTGCGTCGGCTGCGGTCGCTGCATCACCTGGTGCCCGGTGGCGATCGACATCACGGAGGAGGCGGCCGCGATCCGCGCTACCGACCTCGGCGCCTTCGGCGCGCCCGACGATGCGCACGATTGACGCCCTGCTGGCCGAGGTGCCGGCCTTCGAGGGGATGGCCGCCGAGCGGCTGGAGCTGATCGCCGGCTGCGCCGCGAACCGGGTGTTCGAGGGCGGCGAGTACCTGCTTCGCGAAGGCGAGCAGGCCGATGCCTTCTACGCGATCCGGCAGGGCCACGTGGCGCTCGAGACCTACGTGCCACAGCGCGGCGCGCTCACGATCGAGACGCTGCACGAAGGCGACCTCGTGGGTTGGTCCTGGCTGATCCCCCCGCACCGGACCGTGTTCGACGCGCGGGCGAGCGGGCGCGTGCACACCGTGGCATTCGACGGGCGCTGCCTGCGAGGGAAGTGCGAGGAGGACAACTCGCTCGGCTACGACCTCCTCACGCGCTTCGTGGCGGTGATCGTCGAGCGCCTGCAGGCGACCCGCCTGCAGCTGCTGGACGTCTACGGGCATGTCGCCCACTGACGCCCCGCCGGGACCGATGGTCCCGACGAGCTTCCGGGTCGTTCACCGCACCCCGGAGACCGGCGACACGTGGACGCTCGACCTTCAGCCTCGGCACGCCCGCGCCCTGCCGGACTTCGCGCCCGGGCAGTTCGCGATGCTGTACGCGTTCGGCGTGGGCGAGGCGCCGATCTCGGTCAGTGGCGACCTCACGGGTCCCGGTCCGCTCGTTCACACCATCCGGGACGTCGGCGCCGTGACCTCGGCCCTGTGCAAGGTCGCGCCGGGGCAGGACGTGGGCGTGCGCGGCCCGTTCGGCACGGCGTGGCCGGTGGCCGACGCCGAGGGAAGGGACGTGATGCTCGTGGCCGGCGGCATCGGCCTCGCGCCCCTGCGCCCAGTTATCTACCACCTGCTCGCGAACCGCGAGCGCTACGGCAGGCTCGTGGTCCTCTACGGCGGCCGCTCGCCGGCCGAGTTGCTCTATCCCGGCGAGCTCGAGCGCTGGGGTGGGCGCTTCGACGTGCAGGTCGAGGTAGCCGTGGACAGCGCGCCCCCAGACTGGCGCGGCAGCGTGGGTGTAGTGACGAAGCTGATCCGGAGGGCGGAGCTCGATCCCGATTCCGCCGTCGCGATGGTCTGCGGGCCTGAGGTGATGATGCGCTTCACGGCCGCCGCCCTCGCGGAGCGCGGCCTGGCGAAGGAGCGCATCTTCGTGTCGATGGAGCGCAGCATGAGCTGCGCGATCGGGCTCTGCGGGCACTGCCAGCTGCGCGAGCGGTTCATCTGCAAGGACGGCCCGGTGTTCCCGCTGGACGCCGTCGAGCCCCTGCTCACCGCGCGAGAGCTGTGACCCCCGCCCGCGCCAGGCCGACGCTCGCGGTGTGGAAGTTCGCCTCCTGTGACGGCTGCCAGCTGAGCCTGCTCGACCTCGAGGACGAGCTGCTGACCCTCGCCGGCGAGCTGGAGATCGCGTACTTCATGGAGGCCAGCCGCGGGGCGCTCGCGGGACCCTACGACCTCTCGCTCGTCGAGGGCTCGGTGACGACGGAGGAGGACGCCCGGCGCATCCAGATGGTGCGAGAGCAGTCGCGCCGGGTGGTCACGATCGGCGCGTGCGCCACGTCGGGGGGGATCCAGGCCCTGCGCAACTTCGCCGACGTGGACGACTTCATGTCGGTGGTCTACGCCTCGCCCGAGTACGTGTCCACGCTGGCCACCTCCACGCCCATCTCCGACCACGTGCACGTGGACTTCGAGCTGCAGGGGTGCCCGATCAACAAGCGACAGCTGCTCGAGGTGATCAGCGCCTTCCTGAACGAGCGCAGGCCGGCCATCTCCTCCGCCAGCGTTTGCATGGAGTGCAAGCGCCGCGGCAACGTGTGCGTGATGGTGGCTCACGGCACCCCGTGCCTCGGTCCGGTCACACACGCGGGCTGCGGCGCCCTCTGCCCCGCGTATGACCGTGGCTGCTACGGCTGCTTCGGGCCGATGGAGACCCCCAACACCGCCTCGCTCTCCGGCTGGCTCGGCCGGCTGGGCGCGGACGAGGTCGACCTCGTCCGCGTCTATCGCACGTTCAATGCGAACGCGGGTCCCTTCCGAGCGGAGAGCGAGGCGCATGAGCGCTGACCCGCTCACCACGCGCACCATCAAGACCGACGTGCTGGCGCGGGTGGAAGGCGAGGGTGCGATGCACGTCCGCATCAGGGACGGCGACGTGGACGAGGTCCAGCTGCGCATCTACGAGCCGCCGCGCTTCTTCGAGGCGCTGCTCCGCGGCCGGCGCTTCACCGAGCCGCCCGACATCACCGCGCGAATCTGCGGCATCTGCCCCATCGCCTACCAGCTGAGCGCCTGCGCGGCGATCGAGGACGCCTGCGGCGTGACCGTGGACGAGCCGATCCGCCTGCTGCGCCGCCTGATCTACTGCGGCGAGTGGCTCGAGAGTCACGCCCTGCACGTCTTCATGCTGCATGCGCCCGACTTCCTCGGCTATGACGGCGTGGTCGCGATGGCGGGCGATCACCGGGAGATCGTGGAGCGGGGGCTCCAGATCAAGAGGTCCGGCAACGAGCTGATCCGGGTCGTGGGCGGCCGCGAGGTGCATCCGATCAACGTGCGCGTCGGGCGGCTTCTGGCGCGCGCCCGGACAAGCGGGAGCTTCGCTCGCTCATCGAGCCGCTGGAGCGGGCCCGTGAGAACGCGCTCGAGACGGTCCGCTGGAGCTGCGACGCTCGACTTCCCCGACCTCGAGACGGACCACGAGCTCGTGGCCCTCGTCGGACCCCGACGACTATCCGCTCGAACGCGGGCAGCTCGTGTCGAGCGCGGGGCTCGACATCGAGCCGCAGGAGTACGAGGAGCACTTCGTGGAGGAGCAGGTGCGCGCACTCGAACGCGCTGCACAGCCGCCTCCGCGAGCGCGGGTCGTACCTCGTAGGGCCGCTTGCCCGTTACGGGCTGGCCTCGGACCGGCTCTCGCCGCTGGCTCGCGAGGCCGCGGCGGAGGCGGGTCTCGGCCCGGTATGCCGCAACCCGTTCCAGAGCATCGTGGTCCGCAGCGTCGAGATCCTCTACGCGCTCGACGAGGCGATCCGGATCATCGACGCCTACGAGGCTACCCGACCGGCCCGCGGTGGAGGTCCCGCCTCGCGCCGGCACCGGCTACGGCTGGACGGAGGCGCCCCGCGGAATGCTCTGGCACAGCTACACGCTCGACGCCGAGGGCACGATCCTGGACGCCAAGATCGTGCCGCCCACCTCGCAGAACCAGCGGACGATCGAGGAGGACCTGCGCGCGCTGGTGGAGCGGAACCTGAGTCTGAGCGACGAGTCGCTCCAGCTGCGTTGCGAGCAGGCGATCCGCAACTTCGACCCCTGCATCTCGTGCGCCACCCACTTCCTGCGCCTGACCGTGGATCGCGGATGACCGCCTCTCCGCTCGTGATCGGGATCGGAAACGAATGGCGGAGCGACGACGCGGCCGGGCTGGTGGTCGCGCGGCGCCTGGCCGCGCTGGCACCCGCGCTGCGCGTGGCCGAGCGCGAGGGGGAGCCCGTGGACCTCATCGACACGTGGGCGGATCAGGACGAGGTGATCCTGGTCGACGCCGTCGAGTCCGGTGCCCGGCCCGGCACCATCCACCGCATCGACGCTGCGGAGCGTAGCCTCGCGGACGGGCCGCCCCGAGGGTCCACGCACGCCTTGAGCGTCGCCGAGGCGATCGACCTCGGCCGTGTCCTGGGCCGTCTTCCCAGGCGGTTGCTCGTGTTCGGAATCGAGGGTCGGAGCTTCGCCGCGGGTGGGTGCCTGTCGCCTGACGTGGAGCGGGCAGCCGAGCGTCTGGCCCAAGAGCTCCGCGCCCGGCTTCTTCCAGGCTGCTAGCCCGCGTGCCTTAGGTAGCCGGCCGCCTCCAGCCTCGCGACGACCTCCTGCTCGTGGCGCTCGACGTCCTCGAGCCCCCGCTCCAGGTCGAGGCTGAGACGCTCTCCTTCGCGCTCGGCCCGGCGGATGGCGAGGAGCTGGCGGGTGAGAGAGTCGTGGCGTAGGTCCTCCTCGGAGGGAGCGACCGCCTGCCCATGGGTCTCGGAAGCCGCGTCGTGGCCCACCGGCACCGCGACCGGTAGGCCGTTGGGATGCCATTCGAGGCCCGGCCTGACCCCCGGGTCTCGCGCGGCAAGGCAGGGGGCGAGGTGGCGACCGGCCACATGCCCGGGCGGCCACCACACGCAATGCGTGACCGGCCCCCCATCGGCCAGCCAAGGCGATCCTCGGGCACCCGGGTAGTGAGGCGGCAGCGTCAGCATCCCGTAGAGGACGGTCGACCACGGAGCGGGCGTGACGTCGGCCCCGGCCGCGGCCGCCATCGCTTCTGCCGCGGCGCCGGCCTGGCTCGACGAGAGCGTGCTGTGCTTGAGCGAGAGCGCGGTGGCGTCCCCGGCCGCGTAGACGCGGGGGTCGTGCTCGGTGCGAGCGTGGCCGTCGACCCTCAGGAACCCGCGGGCGTCGTGGGCCACCCCGGGCACGGCGGGGCCGTGAATCGACGGCAGGTGCAGTGCCCGGTCCACGACCAGCGGCGATCCCGGCTCGAGGTGGAGCACGACGTGGTCTTCGCCCGGTCCATGCCCGCCCCGTTCGAAGCGCGGCATCACCGAGGTGAGCGCATCACCCCCACGCTCGTCGTGATGCCCGGGCTGCCGCACCTCGACTCCCGTGATGAGCTCGATCCCGGCGCGAGCGAGCTCGTCACCGATTGCCTCGCTCGCCGCGGGGCCGAGCGCATCCACGGGGCTCTCCTCGGCCGTGACGAGGAGCACCCGTGTCTCTCCGCCGGCCCGCTGGGCCGCCAGCCGGGCGACAAAGCCGAGCTCATAGGCGTCCATCGGCCAAGCCGCATCGCGGGGGACCACGAGAGCGACGCTGCGGACGGTCCCCTCCTCGAGCTCGCGGAGGAGCGGGGTCAGGACCGCCACGCCCTCGCCGCGAGACCACATGACGCCCGGGCTCGGAGGGCGCGCCACCCGTGCGCCGACTGCGATCAGGAGCGCGTCGTAGGGGAGGAAGTCGCCGTCGTGAGTGAGCACTCTTTGGCGGCTCGGCGTCCACCTGGGCGAGGCCCTGGTGGACGAAGCGCGCTCCGAGGTCGCCGGCAAGCTCGGCGAGCGAGCGGGTGCGCTCCTTATGGAACGTGAACGGCACCGCGGTCGACAGCGGCCGGTAGGAGAAGGTGCCGACGGGAGCGAGCAGAGTCGCCTCCACCCGGTCGCCCGCAAGAGCACGCAGGCCCGCGAGCGCCTCGAGCGCCGCGATGCCCCCGCCGGCGATCACCACCCGCATCACGCGGGGCCCGCACTCACGTCAGGAGCCACCGCGTGGGACGCTAGGGCAACGCGCAACTCGACGGAGCCCCCTGCTGCTGCCCAGCTCGATCACGCCGGTACTCTCGCTCACCCAGCCCGATGAGCGTTCACAATCTCGACAAGCTCTTCGCGCCGAGCCGGGTCGCGGTCGTGGGCGCCGGCACGGCGCCCATGAGCGTGGGTCATGTCGTGTTGAGGAACCTGCTCGAGGGCGGCTTCGAAGGGGTGGTGTACCCGGTCAATCCCGGACACGAGTCGGTCCACGGCGTGCAGGCCTACGCCTCGATCGGGGAGACGCCGGAGACGCCGGACCTGGCGGTGGTGTGCACTCCCGCGGCCGCGGTGGCGGACGTGGTCCAGGACCTGCGGAGAGGCCGGGGTGGGCGCGGTGGCGGTGATCTCCGCCGGCTTCCGCGAGACCGGCGAGGAGGGCGCCGCGCTGGAGCGGGAGGTCGCCCGGCGCGCTGCCACCTTCGGCGGGCTGCGCGTGCTCGGGCCCAACTGCCTCGGTCTGATCGTTCCGCGCCTGGGACTCAACGCCAGCTTCGCCGCCTCGATGCCGGACGACGGCCACGTGGCCTTCGTGACCCAGTCGGGCGCGCTCGCCACCTCGCTGATCGACTGGGCGCGAGCCGGGCGGATCGGGTTCTCCCACGTCATCTCGCTCGGAAACATGATGGACGTGGACCTGGGCGACCTGATCGACTACCTCGGCCATAGCCGGGGCACGCGCTCGATCATCCTGTACGTCGAGAACGTCACGAACCCGCGCAAGTTCATGTCCGCCGCGCGGGCATTCGCCCGGGGCAAGCCGATCGTGGCGTACAAGGCGGGACGGTTTCCCGCTTCGGCGAAGGCCACCGTGTCACACACCGGAGCCATGGCGGGGAGGACAGCGTCTACGACGCCGCCTTCGAGCGAGCCGGGATCGTGCGCGTGGACCGCATCGAGGACGTGTTCGCCACCGCGGAGCTGCTGGCGCGGGAGCGACGCCCGGCGGGGCCGCGGCTGGCGATCGTGACCAACGCGGGCGGCCCGGGCGTCATGGCGGCCGACACCCTGCTCGCCCGCGGCGGCCTGCTGGCCGAGTTGGCCCCAGACACGGAACGGGCGCTCGCGGAGGGGCTTCCCGAGTCGGCGTCCGTGACCAACCCGGTCGACGTGCTCGGGGACGCCCCGCCGGAGCGATTCGAGGCCGCGGCGTCGGCGCTGCTGGGCGACCCCGGCGTGGACGCCGTGCTCGCCATCCTCACCCCCCAGGCGATGACCGATCCCACGGCTGCGGCGGCGGCGGCGGTGAGCGGCCGGGCAGAGCAGGCACAAGCCGTTGCTTGCCGCATGGATGGGTGGTCCCTCGGTGGCCGAGGGGGTACGCACGCTCGAGGAGGCGGGCGTGCCCGCGTACAACTACCCGGAGCAGGCCGTGGACGCGTTCATGCACCTCGTGGCCTACGCCCGCAACCTCGAGACGCTGCACGAGACGCCGCGATCGCTGCCCGTGTCCTTCGCGCTCGACCGCGGCCGGGTGAAGGAGCTGATGGCCACGATCCTCTCGGAGGGGAGCGAGGTGCTCTCCGAGGCTTCGTCGAAGGCGCTGCTCGACGCCTACGAGATCCCAGTGACGAAGCCTCTGCCGGCCGCGAGCGCCGAGGATGCGGTGGCGGCGGCGGAGCGGCTCGGCTACCCGGTGGTGCTCAAGGTGCGCTCGCCCGACGTGACGCACAAGACGGACGTCGGCGGGGTGGCCGTGGGGGTGGAGACGCCCGAGGAGGTGGCCGCCGCCTTCGAGCGCATCCTGGGCTCGGTAGCGGCGCGCCAACCCGACGCGCACGTGCGCGGGGTGACCGTGCAGCCGATGATCGCGACGCCCGGCTACGAGCTCCTGCTCGGGGCTCGCAAGGACCCGAGCTTCGGCGCGGTGATCCTGGTCGGCGCGGGAGGCGTTGCCGCCGAGGTACTGGGCGACCGGACCTTGGGCCTGCCGCCCCTGAACGAGCGCCTCGCCCGCCGAATGCTGGAGTCGTTGCGGATCTGGCCGCTCCTGCGCGGTCACCGCGGCAGGCCCGCGGTGGACCTCGACTCACTGCTCGAGGTGCTCGTGCGCTTCTCGCATCTCGTGGCGGACTACCCGGAGATCGAGGAGGTCGAGATCAATCCGCTGCTCGCCACCTCCGAGGGCACGGTGGCGCTGGATGCCCGCGCGGTGATCGACCAGGCCCTGGTGGCCCGCCCGCCGGCCCCGTTCTCGCATCTGGCGATCCGCCCGTACCCCGAGGAGTACACGCGCGACATCACCACCGAGAGCGGTCTGCACGCGACGCTCAGGCCGATCCAGCCCGAGGACGAGCCGCTCTGGCACGAGATGCTCTCGGCCTGCTCGCTCGAGTCGATCCACATGCGCTTCCGCGGCCTGGTCAAGCACACCCACGAGATGGCCACCCGCTTCTGCTTCATCGACTACGACCGGGAGCTCGCGATCGTGGCGGAGGTGGAACAGGACGGGCAGCGCAAGCTGGCCGGGGTCGGCCGCCTGGTGGCCGACCCCGATCATCACGATGCCGAGTACGCCGTGCTCGTGGCGGATCCTTGGCAGAGCATGGGCCTGTCAGACGTTCTGACCGATTACTGCCTCGAGATCGCCAACCAGTGGGGAGTGGCGCAGGTCTACGCGGAGACCACTCCCGACAACAGCCGCATGATCGCCGTGCTCCGCGCCCACGGGTTCGAGGTCGAGAGCAAGCTGGACGAGGGGTTGGTGGTGGGCAGGCGCGACACGGCTCGTTGACCCCGCGTCCCGGCTCAGATCGTCTCCGGCTTCATCTCGATCGCTCCGCACGGGCACTCGGCGACGCAGATGCCGCAGCCCTTGCAGTAGTCGAGATCGATCTCGTAGCCGTTCACGTTGGCGGCCGCAGCCTCGCTGAGCTTCAGCACCGCGTTGTCGGGACAGACGCCGTAGCAGTTGTCGCACGAGAAGCAGTTACCGCAGGACAGGCAGCGGCGGGCCTCGAAGAGGGCGTTCGACTCGTCCAGCCCGCCCACGACCTCCTCGAAGGTCGACCGCCGGCGCGCGATCTCGAGCTCGGGC
The DNA here is from genome assembly GCA_963759625.1 of uncultured Thermoleophilaceae bacterium. Classification (GTDB taxonomy): domain Bacteria; phylum Actinomycetota; class Thermoleophilia; order Solirubrobacterales; family Thermoleophilaceae; genus JACVRW01. The sequence continues at coordinate 21,741 of CAVXAD010000006.1, forward strand.
TGCACGGTGCGCGGAGCGTCGGCGTAGTACCAGGTGTTGAGCATCTCGAAGGTGACCAGCTCGCCCTCGGGCGGCGGCCGGTACTCCCGCTCCCGCAGCCATCCGTCGATGTGTCGGGCGGCCTGCTTGCCGTGTCCGACGCCCACCGTCACCGTGCGCTCGTCGGGCACCATGTCGCCGCCGGCGAAGATCCCCGGGTGGCCGGTCATCATGTTCGGGCCGACCTTTACCACGCCGTCATCGACCTCGATGCCGGTCACGTCGTCGAGCAGCGAGAGGTCGGTGTCCTGTCCGAGCGCGAGCACCACCGAGTCGGCCTCGAGCTCCTCGAGCTCGCCGGTGGGCTGGGGGAAGCCGGTCTCGTCGAGCTCCATCTTCTCGATCAGGAGCTTGCCCTCGTCGGCCTGCTTGATCGTCGAGAGCCAGCGCATCAGGACGCCCTCCTGCTCCGCCTCCTCGACCTCGAAGTCGTGGGCGGGCATGCGCTCGCGCGTGCGCCGGTAGACCACGATCGCCTCCGAGGCGCCGAGCCGCTTGGCGGTGCGGGCCACGTCCATGGCGGTGTTCCCGCCGCCGTAGACCACCACGCGCCGGCCGAGCATCGGCTGCTCCTCGCCCTCCATGCTGCGCAGAACCGACAGCGCGTCCAGGATGTGCGCCGACTCGCCGGCGGGGATGTAGGCCCGCTTCGAGATGTGGGCGCCCACGGCCAGGAAGGCGGCGTCGAAGCCCCCCTCCCTCATCGACTCCTCGATGTCGTCGACCTTCCGGTTCAGCTCGAGCGTCACGCCCATGTCGAGGATGCGTCCGACCTCGGCGTCGAGCACTTCGCGCGGCCAGCCGGTACTTCGGGATCCCGAAGCGCATCATGCCGCCGGTCATCGGCCCGGCCTCGTGAATCGTGACGGCATGGCCGAGGCGGGCAGGTGGTAGGCGGCGGACAGCCCGGAGGGCCCCGCGCCCACCACCAGCACCCGCTTCCCGGAGGGCTCGGCTTCGACCTCCACCTTCCAGCCCTCCTCGATCGCCTTGTCGCCGAGGAAGCGCTCGACCGAGTTGATCCCCACCGCCTCGTCGAGCTGGCCGCGGTTGCAGGCGGTCTCGCACGGGTGGTAGCAGACCCGTCCCATGATGGCCGGGAACGGGTTGTCCTCCATGATCTGGCGCCAGCCGCGCTCGTAGCCCTCCCCGCCCTCCTCGGCGTGGTAGAGCCACTGCTGGATGTTCTCGCCGGCCGGACAGCCGTGATTGCACGGCGGCATGCGATCGACGTAGACGGCGCGCTCGGTGCGCCAGCTGCCGGTCTTGTTCGCGCGGCTCGAGCCGACGTCCAGGGTGATCGCGAAGGGCTTCTCCATCACTGCGGCCCCCGCTCGGCCTCGGCGAGAATGCGCATGAGCGGCGTGCCGTCCGCGGAGTCGGAGGCGCCGCCGGGGAGGTCTGCCGCGGCGTCCGCGTCGCCGAGCAGCCCGAAGCGCTGGATGTTGCGGTCGGCCATCGCCTGGATCCGCTCGACCACGTCGGGATACCCGTTCGGCCCGAACAGGTGCGCGAAGCGGCGCTGGAGCGTCAGGTACTCCTCCACCGGCACGCGGCGGCGGATCTTCGACACGCTCACCACGTCGCCGTTCTCGGCCTCGAAGACGGGGAACAGGCCGGTCTCCTTGGCGAGCCTTGCGATCCGGATCGTGTCGTGCGAGGCGGAACCCCAGCCGAGCGGGCACGGCACGAACACGTGCAGGTAGCGCGGGCCGCGGAACTCCATCGCGCGCTCCACCTTGTACTCGAGGTCGCGGAGCTCGGACACCGTCGCCGTGGCCACGTAGGGGATCTCGTGCGCCATCGCGATCAGCGGCGCGTTCTTGCCCTGGCCGAAGACGTTGCCGGGCTCCTGGCCCACGGGCTTGGTCGTGGCGGTGCGGGCGGCGGGTGGCGTGGCGCCGGAGCGCTGCACGCCCGGTGTTCATGTAGGCCTCGTTGTCGTAACAGATGTAGAGCACGTCGTCGCCGCGCTCGAACATCCCGGACAGGCACGCGAACCCGATGTCGAGCGTGCCGCCGTCGCCGCCCTGGCCGACCACGCGCACGTCCTCGCGGCCCTTCACCTTCATCGCGGCCGCGATGCCGGTGGCCACGGCCGGGGCGTTGCCGAAGAGCGAGTGGATCCAGGGCAGCTGCCAGGACGACTCGGGGAAGGGCGTGGAGAAGACCTCGAGGCAGCCGGTGGCGTTGGCCGCGATCAGCTTGCCCTGCGTCGCGCGCATCGCGGCGTCGAGCGCGTAGCGCGCTCCCAGCGCCTCGCCGCAGCCCTGGCAGGCGCGATGTCCCGACGTGAGCGTGTTCGAGCGCTCCACGCGCGCCTGCACCGAGCGCTGCTCGGGCGGGAGCAGGCGGTTGCCGGCCACGAAGCTGCCCGCTTGGTAGAACTTGATCTGCTGGTAGGGCATGCGTCTCCTCAGTGCGATCGGGCGGCCACGATCCCCACGTCGCGCAGGATGCTCTCGGCGTGGGCGCCGGGCCGGGGGTCGTGCTGGGTGCGCTCGAGCTCGCGCTTCACGAGGTCCCAGTCCATGTCGAGGAACGTCTGCGGCTCGAGCCGGTCCGCGACCGCGTCGGCGAACAGACCGCGCAATGAGCGCTTGGTGATCGGCCGGCCGCCGAGACCGGCCACCACGTCGTACACGCGGGTGGCGCTGCCGGAGATGGCCAGGCGCACGTTCTGGCCGACGATGCCGCCCACGCCGATGGCGAAGGCCTTCTCGAGCACCACCACGCGCTTGGCGCCGGACAGCGCTTCCCGGACCTCTGCGAGCGGGTATGGCCGGAAGGTCTTCAGCCCGAGGGCGCCGATGCTCACGCCCTGGTCGCGAAGCTCGTCCACCACGTCCTGGATCGTCCCGAGCACCGAGCCGAGCGCGAGGACCACGGTCTCCGCGTCCTCGGTGCGATAGCCGCTGACAAGGCCGCCGGACTCGCGGCCGAAAGCGGCCGCGAACTCGCGCGCGATCTCGGGGATGCGGTCGAGCGCCTGCATCTGCTTGGCGTGCATCAGGTACTTGACCTCGGTGAAGGCCTCCGGGCCCACCAGGGCCCCGATCGTGACCGGCTCGGCCGGGTCGAGCAGCTGCCGGGGCCGGAACGGCGGGAGGAAGGCGTCCACCTGCTCCTGCGTGGGCACGTCCACCCGCTCGAAGGCGTGCGTGAGGATGAAGCCGTCCATGCACACCATCACCGGCAGCGACAGCTGCTCGGCCAGCTTGAACGCCTGAATGTGCAGGTCGAGAGCCTCCTGGCCGGACTCGGCGTAGAGCTGGATCCAGCCTGAGTCCCGCTGCGACATCGAGTCGCTGTGGTCGTTCCAGATGTTGATCGGCGAGCCGATCGCCCGGTTGGCCACGGTCATGACGATCGGCAGTCCGAGGCCGGACGCGTTGTAGAGCGCCTCAGCCATGTAGAGCAGGCCCTGGCTGGCGGTGGCCGTGTAGGGACGCGCGCCGGCCGCCGCGGCTCCGATGGCCACCGACATCGCGGCGAACTCCGACTCGACGCTCACGTACTCGCAGGGCGAGAGCTCGCCCGTGCGCACCTTGTCGGAGAGCCCCTCGACGATGTGGGTCTGGGGCGAGATCGGATAGGCGCAGATCACCTCGGGGCGGCAGAGGGCGATCGCGTCCGCGACCGCCTGGGAGCCTTCCTTCTGCTCAAGCAAGGAGCGCCTCCTGCTCGCGCTGCTACGAAGTCGAACGCCGCCTCCGCGGCGGCCACGTTCGCGTCTCCCATCTTGCCGGGGAACTTCCGGCGTACCGCCGCGGCCACGGAGTCGAGCGAGATCAACCCGCTGAGCGCGGCGAAGCCGCCCAGCAGCACCGCGTTGGGGATCGGGCGACCGATGTGCTCACGCGCCAGCTCGGTGGCCGGCACGGTGAGGAGCCGCTCGTGGCGGAACTGCCGCGCGAACTCCCCCAGCCCGAGGTCGTCGAAGCTGCGCGACGAGTTGATCAGGATGTAGCCGTCCTCGGCTCAGGCCACCGAAGAGGTCCACCTGGTGCAGCAGCGTCGGGTCCTGGACGATCAGAGCGTCCGGCTCGGAGATCGGCTCCCGGGCGCGGATCTCCTTGTCGTCGATCCGGCAGAAGGCCACCACCGGGGCTCCGGTGCGCTCGGACCCGAAGCTCGGGAACGCCTGCGCGTGCCGGCCCTCGATGAACGCCGCCACCGAGAGCATCTCGGCGGCCGTCACGACGCCCTGCCCGCCGCGCCCGTGGATACGCACCTGGAACACGACTCGCAACCGTAGCCCGGCGGACCTGCGCCGGCGTCCGTAGTTCGCCACCACTGGACGTGGCAGGACCCGTACGTGGTGGGGGCGACGGCTACGCTCTCCTACCTTGGCCCAGTCCGACGACACGGTCGACCGCGCGACCGCGTTCGACAGGATCGTGTGTGCCATCGATCCGCTTGCGCCGAGCACCGAGGCGGCGCATCAGGCGGTGATGCTCGCCGGCCCTTCAGCAGAGCTGACTTTCCTCGCCGTGATGGAGAAGCGACGCGGCGAGGACCAGGCCGAAGCTGCCGAAGTGGCCCTCGAGGCGGCCGCGAAACTGGCGTCCGAGCGCGGCGTCCCCGTGGCCACACGCAAGATCACGAGCGAGAACGCCCAGGAGGGGCTGATCGACTCGAGCGAGGGGGCCGACCTGCTCGTGGTCGGGGCGGGAGCCCGCGACGTCTTGATCGGAGGCACGGCGTCCGCCGCCGTGCACGCGGCGCCGCTACCGGTGCTGGTGGCGCGCGGAGCGTCTGAGCGGCGCGCCTTCCCCGAGCTCATCCTGGTCGCCACGGACGGCTCGCCCGAGGCCCGACGCGGCATCGGGCTCGCGCTGCGGATCGCGGACGCCCAGCGCTCGCGCGTAGCCCTGATCCAGGTGGTCGACGGCGGTCTCGCCACAGGCGGCACGCTGGCCGAGGACGCCGCCGCGGTCTCGGCAGCAGCGGGGCGTAGAGCCCGCGACACTCGAGGAGTACGGCGATCCCGCCGAGCGCATCTCCGAGGCCGCCCGGCGGGAGGGCGCGTCACTACTCGTGATCGGAAGCCGTGGGCTCGGCCGGGCCCGTGTGCTCGGCAGCGTGGGCGAGCGCGTCGCGCACGAAGCGCCGTGCTCCGTGCTCGTGCTTAGGTCGGGCGCGACCGGTCAGCGGCGCTAGTCGCGCGCCGCGTCGAGCAACACCCGCTGCTCGGCCGAGGCGATCAGCCGGCGCGCCCGATCCACCGCGTCCATGTTCACCGACACCGCGTCGATTCCGGCCCTCACCAGCAACTCCGCGTACTCCGGATGCACGGACGGCGCCTGGCCGCAGATCGAGGTCTGGAGCCCGAGCGACCTCGCCTTGCGAACCAGCTGGTCGATGTAGGTGACCACGGCGTGATCGCGCTCGTCGAAGGTCTCGGCGAGCGTCTCCGAATCGCGGTCGGCGCCGAGCAGGAGCTGCGTCAGGTCGTTCGACCCGATCGAGATCCCCTCGATCCCGATCTCCGCGTAGTGCTCCAGCTCGAACAGCACGGACGGCACCTCGGCCATGGCCCAGAGCTCGAACCCGGGCCGGTCGAGCAGCCCGGAGTCCGCCACGATGCCGTGGCAGATCGACATCTCGTGCGCCGTGCGCACGAAGGGCAGCATCACGTGCAGGTTCTGGTGGCCGGCGTCGTACACCCGGGAGACGGCGTCGAGCTCCAGGCCCAGCAGGTCCGGCTCGCGGGTGTAGCGGACCGCGCCGCGGTAGCCGATCATCGGGTTGGCCTCCTCAGGCTCGAAGCGGTCGCCGCCCTCGAGCCCGCGGAACTCGTTCGTGCGGAAGTCGATCGTCCGGTAGGTGATGGGACGCGGCGAGAACCCGCTGGCGAACGCCTCGAGCGCCTTGGCCATGCGCGCGACGAACTCCTCGGTGCGCCCCTGCTCCAGCAGGAGCCGCGGATGGACGCCCTCGAGCGCCTCGATGATCATCAGCTCCGCGCGCAGCAGGCCCACGCCGTCCACGTCGAGGGCGGTGGCGTGCTCGAGCTGCGAGGGCTCGGACAGGTTCACCAGCAGCTTCGTGCCGGTGGTCGGGGCGGCGGGAGCCGCCGCGCCCGCACCGTCCGCCACCACGTGATCGGCCGCGGCCGTGTGCCCCTCGAGGACCACGCCCCGGCCGGCGTCCACGGTCACTTCCTCGTCGTTCCGGAGCTTGTGGGTCGCGTTGCCGGTGCCAACGACGCAGGGAATCCCGAGCTCACGGGAGACGATCGCCGCGTGGCAGGTCATCCCACCCGAGTCGGTGACGATGGCGGCGGCCTTGCGCATCAGCGGCACCCAGTCGGGCGCCGTCATGTGCGTCACGAGGATCTGGCCCTCGTCGAGAGTCCGCGCTCTCGGCGAGCGTGGAGACGACGTTCACGCGACCGAAGCCCGCGCCGGGCGCCGCGCCGAGCCCGCGAACGAGGATCTCCTCGTCCGCGGCCGGGACGGTGGCGGGGCCTGGGGTGCCCGCCGTGCCGCCGATGCTCGTGACGGGTCGCGACTGGAGCATGTGGACGTTGCCGTCCGTATCGAACGCCCACTCGGTGTCCTGCGGGGCGCCGTAGTGCTGCTCGATCCGGCGGCCCAGCTCGGCCACCTGCCGCACCTCGACGTCGGAGAGGACGGGGGCGTTGGCCTCGTCGGGGCGCGTCTCGCGCGTGATGGTGCCGCCGCCGGCGACCCCCTCGATCACGAGCTCCTTGGTGTGCACCTCACGAATCAGCGCCGTGAGCGACTCCTTGTCGACCACGTAGCGGTCGGGTGACACCGAGCCCGACACGACGGCCTCGCCAAGCCCGAAGGACCCCTCGATCACGAGCCTGTCCGTACGGCCGGCCGCCGGGTCGATGGTGAACATGACCCCGGAGCGCGTCGATGCGATCTGGCTCTGCACGACCACGGCGATGTCCATGTCGGCCTGGCTGAATCCGCGCTTCGCGCGGTAGAAGACGGTGCGTGCGCCGAACAGCGACGCCCAGCAGTCGCGAAGCGAGTCGAGCAGCGCCTCCGTGCCCCTGACGTTGAGGTACGTCTCGTTCATGCCCGCGAACGACGCGGCCTCGGTGTCCTCGGCGGTCGCCGAAGAGCGCACTGCCACGGGGGCATCCTCTCGTCGCCGGCGCGCAGCTGCTCGTACGCCGCGGCCACCTCGATCCGCGATCCAGCCCGGAATGGGCGTGGCGCGGATCTCCTCGCGCAGCTCTGCGGTCACGTCGGCCAGCGCCTTCGAGTCGTCCACGTCGAGGCCGGCCAGCCGCTCGCCGAGGCGTCCGCGAAGGCCGGTCTCCTCGATGAACGCCGCGTAAGCCGGGGCTCCGACCACGAAGCCGGACGGGACCGGGATCCCCGCGGCGGTGAACTCGCCGAGGTTGGCGCCCTTGCCGCCGGCCCAGGCCACGTCGGCCCGGGAAAGCTGGTCGAAGAACCTGACGGCCGTTTGAGTCGCGGTGGCGATGGTCATGGTCGGCGACCCTACGCCTGCCGGGGCCCCGCTGCCATCAGGAGTTGACCGCAGGGCGACCCGGAGTTCGCCGTACCGATGTGACCGGGCGGCGCTGACACGCGGCCACGCAATCGGCGACAATCGACAGTCGCTCGCGAAAGGCGAGACCCAGACCAAGGGGACTCGTGGCGCAGAGCACCGCCAAGAAGCCCACTGCCAAGCTGACGCACGTCCCGCTGACCACGCTCCCCTGGGAGCGGTTCGCCGACGTCGTTTCTCCCGCCCAGGCGGAGGATCTCCGTCGTACGGTCGAGCGCGCCCGCACCGTCCTGGCCGGCCGCGTGGTGTGGAATGTGAGCTCTACCGCGCAGGGCGGGGGCGTGGCGGAGATGCTCCACTCACTGATCGCCTACTCGCGCGGCGCGGGCGCGGATGCGCGCTGGGTCGTGATCGAGGGCGACCCGGAGTTCTTCCGGGTCACCAAGCGACTGCACAACCGGCTGCACGGCGCCCAGGGCGACGGGGGACCGCTGGGGGACGACGAGCGGGGCGTATACGAGGCCACCACAGCTCGGAACGTGCGCGCACTGGAGGAACTGGTCCGCCCCGGGGACATCGCCATACTCCACGACCCCCAGACGGCCGGTCTCGCCGGCCCGCTGGAAGACCGGGGCGTCCGCGTGATCTGGCGCTGCCACGTGGGCGTGGACCTCCCGAACGGAGAGGCACACGAGGCCTGGCGCTTCCTCCTGCCCTACGTGCGGCGTGCCGCGAGGTTCGTGTTCTCACGCGTCTCGTTCGCCTGGGACGACCTCGACCGGGATCTCGTGGTGGTGATTCCGCCGTCGATTGACGCCTTCTCGCCCAAGAACCAGGACCTCGACGCGGCGACGGTGGGCGCGATCCTCCGCTGTGCGGCCATCGAGGCGGGCGAATGCCCGTCGGGCTCCGTGTTCCTGCGCCAGGACGGCACTCCCGGTCGGGTGGACCGGGTCGCCGATATGGGCGGGTCGGACCGGCTCGACGCATCCGTTCCCGTCGTCGTACAGGTGTCGCGCTGGGACCGGCTCAAGGACCCGGTCGGCGTGCTCGCGGGGTTCGCGCGGGGTATCGCGCCGCGCACACCCGCCCACCTCCTGCTCGCCGGCCCCGCGGTGGCGGCGATCACGGACGATCCGGAGGGGCTCGAGGTGTTCGAGGAGGTAGTCGCGCGCCGGGCCAAGCTTCCCGAGGAGGTGCGCGCCCGCGTCCACCTCGTGTCACTCCCGATGGACGATGCGGCGGAGAACGCTGCAATGGTCAATGCGCTTCAGCGGCGAGCCACCGTCGTCGTGCAGAAGAGCCTCGCGGAGGGGTTCGGGCTGACGGTAGCCGAGGCGATGTGGAAGGGCCGCGCGGTGGTTGCCAGCCGGGTAGGAGGCATCCAGGACCAGATCCGGGACGGCGAGAACGGTCTGCTGGTAGACCCCCTTGACCTCGAGGCCTTCGCCGATGCCGTCGTATCCCTCATCGAGCGGCCGGACGAGGCCGACCGCCTGGGGGCCGCCGCCAGGGACGAGATCAGGGACCTCTTCCTCGGCGCGCGCCACCTCACGCAGTACGTGGACCTCTTCGAGGAAGTTCTGACAGGGGCGCCGTGACAGCGTCCATCGACCGAGTCGCAAGCGGCCGCGATGCTCGTCGCCCTGCGCAAAGGCGTCGCGCCCCTCGGCGATCAGCGCGTCGACCGATCCGGCCCCCAAGCGAGAGGCGCGGCTACGGCCTCAGTAGGTAGAACCGCCAGAAGTCGTTCTCGATCGGCGCGACCTCGCAATCCGCGAAGCCAGCCTGGTCCGCGTAGCCGCGCACGGTGTCCTCACGCATGACAGTGCCAGTTCCCGCTGCGTTCTCGCCGACCATCCCCACTGGGAGGCAGTGCAGGACGCTGAACCCGTAGTAGAGGCGCTCCACGTCTCCAGCGTCCAGCGCGAAGCGCTCGGCGGTCCTCTCGTCGGCAACGAGCACGCAACCGCCGTCCGAGAGCAGCCCCCGCGCGGTCTGGAGCACCTCAACCGGGTACGACATGTCGTGCAGCGCCTCGAAGATCGTCACCAGGTCGTAGCGGCCGGACAGCTCGGGATCCGCGGCGTCCCGGCAGTGGAACGCCACGCGGTCCTCCACAGCGCTTCCGGGGAGGAGCTGCTTAGCACGCGCGATCGAGGCCTGATCGAGGTCGATCCCGTCGACCACGACCTTGGGGTAACCGCGGGCGATTGCGATGCTCGACCGGCCGAGCCCGCACGCAATGTCGGCGACACGCGCCGGGGGATCGCCAGCGAGGCGATCGTGGATGGTCGGCACCGCGGGGAACCAATCGCTGGCGAGGAGGTTGTCGAACAGCGGCTGGGTAAAGCGCGCCTGGCCCTCGTGGAGGTCGGCGCCGTAGTCGGCGTACGGGACTCCGTCGCCGGTTCCGAACGCCTCGAGCACGGCGTGGATCGGCAGCGCACATGCGACAAGAAGCTGGGCCATGGGGGCCATGTGGTTGAGACTGTCTCCTTCGAGCAGGACCTCGTCGTGGCCGGCGGGCACGGCGTAGCGGCGTTCGGCGTCCGAAGCGTCGGGTTCCACCGCCGCGAGGATGCCCGCCATCGCCTGCTGCTCCAGCCACTCGCGCGCGTATCGCTCGTTCACACCGGCCGCGCCGGCCAACTCGGCGGACGTCGACGGTCCCGCATCCGCGAGTGCTCTGTACATCCCAAGCCGATCACCCAGGTAGACGCAGAGAAGATCCATGGCCCCGAGTGCGCTGCCGAAGAGCCGCTCGACCAACTCGTCACGACGTGCATCGGCGGAACTCGCGGTCGTCATGCGGTTACCTCGCTTTCGAATCGGGCGTTCCCAGCAGCATCTCCGCTTCGACAGGGCGGCGTCAAACCTGGTCCGTCCCCCTGCTGCCCCGCCTCAGCGGTGGCTCACCCCCGCCCGCGCGAGCGGCGCAAGGGTGGGCTCCTTGATCGGCACGTCCCCCAGCGCTTCGTCGATCGCCGCCAGCGTGTCAGGGGTCAGCTCGATTCCCGACGCCTCCGCGTTGGCATGGACCTGCTCCGGCCGGGTGGCGCCCACGATGGCCGACGCGACCTCGCCTCGCCTCAGCACCCACCCGAGCGCCAGCTCCGTCATCGACAGGCCCGCTCCCTCGGCGATCGGTAGCAGCCGCTCCACGGCCTCGAGCGTCGCGTCGGCCATCAAGCGGTCCATCGCGATGCTCATGTCGCTGCTCGCCGCACGCGAGTCGGCCGGCGGAGCCTGCCCCGGCCGGTACTTCCCGGTCAGCACCCCTTGCGCCAGCGGCGACCACACGATCTGCGAGATGCCGTTGGCAGCGGACAGCGGGAACAGCTCCGCCTCGGGTGCCCGCCAGAGCATCGAGTACTGGGGCTGGGAGGAGACGAACAGGTCGGAGCCGGCGATGTCGATCGCCGCCTGGATCTGCTCGCCGGTCCACTCGCTGAATCCCAGGTAGCGCGCCTTGCCGCTGGCGGCGACCTGCTGGAGGGCTTCGATCGTCTCCTCGATCGTCACGTCGGGATCGAAGCGGTGGGCCTGGTAGAGGTCGACGTAGTCGGTCTGGAGGCGGTCTAGTGACGCGTCGATCTGCTTCGCGATCTGCGCGCCCGACAGGCCGCGGTCGGCCGGGTCGTCGGACATCTGGCCCCACACCTTGGTCGCCAGCACATACGAGTCACGCGGGCGGGTCGACAGGATCTCGCCCCACGCAGACTCGGCGGCGCCGCGGCCATACACGTTCGCCGTGTCGAAGAAGTTGATGCCCGCCTCGAATGCAGCGTCGGTGCAGGCGCGGGTCTGGTCGAACGCAACGCCGCCCGAGAAGGTCAGCCAGGAGCCCAGCGAGATCTCCGAGACCTCCAGGTCAGAGGAACCAAGCTTGCGGTAGCGCATGGCCATGACGGTACGACAATCGCGGAACCGACCGCGCCCACGACATAGAGCCGCTGCTCAGGTCGTCTTGATCAGGCCGCCGTCGATCACGTAGTTGGCGCCCGTGACATTGGCGGTTCGCTCGGAGGCCAGGACCACCACGAGCGTGGCGACCTCCTCCGGCGTGGTGAATCGACCGGTCGCGAAGCCGCCGATGCTCGCCACGACGCTCTCTCGAGCCGTGTCGGCATCCACGCCGCTGGCCGCGGCGACCGTCTCGGCGACCCCGTGCTCGCCGAGCCACAAGTCGGTGGCCACAGGCCCCGGCGAGACACAGTTGACGTGTATCCCCTTCGCGCCGAACTCCTGCGCAAGCGACTTGCTGAGATTGAGCAGCGCTGCCTTCGCAGCGCCGTAGTCGATCGTCCCGGCGTCTGGTTGGAAGAACGAATTGACCGAGGCGACGTTGACGATCGCACCGCCACCCTGATCGACCATGTGCGGAATCGCGGCCCGGGTGGCGCGCAGCGCGCTGAAGAAGTTCATCTGCATCGCCCACTCGAACTCCTCGTCGCCGGTGCCGAGAAAGCCGTCCAGGCGCAGCCGGACGCCGCCCACGTTGTTCACCAGCACGTCGACGCGCCCGTGGTCGTCGAGCGCGCGCTGCACCAGGAGGCCAGGTCCATCGGCCGCGGCCAGGTCGACAGGCATCGCGGTCACGCCATCCACTTCATCGAGGCTGTCCGTGTGGCGTGCGCCGGCCACCACGAGCGCGCCCTCGTCCGCCAGCGCGCGCACCACCGCCAAACCGATGCCCTTGCTCGCCCCCGTCACCACGGCCACCCTGCCGGTCATTCCCAGGTCCATGGCCAGTCCTCCTCCGCGATGACGAACATGCAATGGGGAGACTACGGTGGCCCACCGTGTCCCCGCGCAGGCGGTAGCGTGGGTCCGTGCTCGCGCTGGCTGCGCTCACCGCGGTGGCCGCGATCGGAGGTCCCGTCGCGGAGCCGGCGCGGGCGCATGTCGCGCCGCTCGAGCGCCGCAGGGTGCTCACGAGGCTCGGCATCCCCAAGCTCCAGCGCGTGCGCCTCCGGCGAGTGTTCAGGACGGGCTTCGAGAACGACGCCGACCTCGCGGGGTTCTACTCCACGCCGCAGAGCCCGCTCACGCGGCACGAGGTCCGGCGCGGAGGCGCCCACCGCGGCGCGCGGGCGCACGTGGCATGGCTGACGGGCGCGACCGGCAGCGAGCCCGTCGATGGCCCAAACCACCGCGGCTACCCGGCCATCCAGCTGCAGAAGCGTCCGCCCGGGCCCTGCAGCTCGCCCTGCCTGGTTCAGTTCTGGGCACGCGTGGACGGCTTCCTCGGCCTCGTGCCGGGCGAGTGGCTGAGCCTCGCGACCCTGACACCCGACGGCTCCGACCGCTGGTCGCGGGTGGTGACCGTCAACGTCGGCTGGGAGAACTGGCTGCACCTTTTCCACGTCCCGGATCAAGGACTCGGCGTGCGCACTTTCCAGCGCACCGACAAGCCGTTTCCGCGCGGCAGGTGGGTGCGGATCACGATCTGGCTCGACCTCGACGCCCGGGGCGGGGCGGCCGCCGTCTGGCAGAACGGCAAGCTCATGTCCGCCGCGCCCGTCCGGGGCGGCGACGGCAGCCTCGATCAGCTCCACTTCGGGCTCTACGCTCATCCCGCGCTTGCCGGCGGCAGCGTCCGCAATGACGACATAGCGGTATTCCGCGCACGGCCGCGGCGCCGGTGAGCGGGCGTGCGAGCGCGAGCCCGCTACGGTAGCCCTGTGAGCACCCAGCGAGTGCCCGGTGGGGTGGTGCACAAGCTGCCCACGGATCTGCGCGAGGCGCTGATTGCCAACACCTCGGCACTCGAGGCCTGGAAGGACATCACGCCCTTGGCGCGCAACGAGTTCATCTGTTGGGTGGAGGACGCCAAGCGGGAGATGACCCGAGAACGCCGCATTCGCCGGACCCAGGAGGAGCTGGAGGAAGGCCAGCGCCGGCCCTGCTGCTGGCCGGGGTGCAACCACCGCGACCGGACCGGCGGGTAGCACGGGTCAGCCTGGCGCGAGGGCCGGTGCGGATCGCGGACGCGTCCGGCCAGCGGGCTAGCGTCCTTCTCGATGTCGAAGCTCTCAGCGATCGTTGCCGCCGCGGTCCTGCTCTGCGGGCTGTCCGGCTATGCGGTCGCGCAATCCGGGAGCGCGACGCCGAAGACGGTCAAGGCCTGCGCCAAGAAGAAGGGCGGCGCCCTACGGCTCGGCAAGTGTCGCAAGGGCGAGCGCCGCGTGACCTGGGCGGCGAAGGGTCCAAGCGGGCGGACGGGCCCGACCGGCCCGCCGGGCGCGCCCGGCGCCGCGGGCGCGAATGGCGCCCCGGGGATTGCCGGCAGCGACGGCGCGAACGGGACCAGCGGCACCTCCACCGGCGAGACGTTCTTCGCCTCCGCCGGAGCCGGCGGCAACTTTGGCGGCGGCGGTGCCTGCGACCCGCTGCCGAGCGGGGGGCCGAGCATCACGTTCACCGCCCCGGCCGGCTCCTACGCCCAGGTGATGGCCTCGGTCACCGCGCAGCGGACGGGGGGCACCGCCAACACCGCGTGCGTTCGCGTAGACGCCACCGACGTTCAGTTCTCCGTCTCGACCAGTGTCGTCCCGGAGACTCGACACCTCCAGCAGGGCAGCGCCGCTGGAACCACCGACCCGCTTGCCGCGCGCCCGCTCACGGTCCCGCTGAGCGCGGGATCCCACACGATCAGCATGCGCTACGGGTCGTCCCTCGGCGCCTCGACCTTCTCCAATCGCAACCTCTACGTCACGGTCTTCCACCCGACGCAGTAGCCCTTCCGGCGAGGCTCGTGGTGTTGAGTCCGTAGCCGCCATCCACTCGGATCGCGGTGCCGGTGATGTAGGCGGCCGCCGGAGACAGTAGGAAAGCGATCGTGGCGGCGAGCTCGGCCGGCTCGCCGAGCCGGCCGAGGGGGAGCGCCTCGGTCATCCCGGTCCTGGCCGCCTCGGGCAGTGCCAGCACCTTCGGGGTCGCGATCAGCCCCGGCATCACGACGTTGCAGCGGATGCCGTGACGTCCCCACTCGGCGGCGAGCGTCCGCGCCATTCCCACGAGTCCCGCTTTCGCGGCCGTGTAGGCCACCTGGCCGGGAAGCCCCGTCTCGGACGAGGCCGAGGAGAGCACCACCACGCGGCCGTCGCCCGAGTCGCGCAGAGGCTCGAACAGCGCACGGATGACGTTGAACTGGCCGGTCAGGTTCGTCTCGAGGTCCTTCTGCCACTCCTCCTCGGGGAAGCGCTCGGCGCGGTGGATCGTGTCCACGACGCCGGCGTTCGCCACGACCGCGTCGCAGCCGCCGAGCTGCCCGACCAACGTGGCCACCCCGGCGTCCACGGCTGCGCGGTCGCGGACGTCGAAGTCTTCTACGTCACAGCCCGCGACCGAGCAGCCCACGCGCTCGAGCAGCTCGACCGTGGCTCGCCCGATGCCGCCGCCGGCGCCCGTGACGACCACGCGCCGGCCAGAGGGTGCCAGCAGCTCGCTAGCCCCGCTCGAGTCCATAGCGCTCCCAGTGGCGATCGGGAATGTCGGCGGGGTCCTTGTACCAGTACCAGGTGCAGGGATCGCGATCGAAGTCGCCCGGCGGGTCGCTCGGGTAGACCGGGTATCCGATCCACTGGATCGGGAGCATCTCGTTCATGAAGGTGCAGTGCGTGCAGTAGATCGGGAAGCCCTTGCGCTTGTAGGCCCAGTCGTGCTCCTCCTCCATCACAGCGTGGCCGTCCGGGCCCTCGTAACGGCCCATGCGCCAGAGCCGCTGCCCCGAGCCGCACGGGTTCATCCGGAAGGTCAGCTTCTCGTCGTCCTCCTCGATCTCGAAGGCGCCGGGCTGGGGTCCGGTGCCGCTGGTCGAGTGCGCCCGCCACGTGGCGGCGAGCAGCTCCACGATCTCCTTGCGGGAGCGCTCGTCGATCGCCTGGACGCTGCGCTTCCAGTAGCGCTCCATGGCCCAGCGCTGTGACTCGCCCACCGCCTCCTCGCCGCAATGCTCCTTGACCCAGCTCATCGACGCGGCGATCCCGTCGACCATCATGTCGTGCAGGAAGCGCCACTCGTGCTTCATCGCCTCGCACAGGGCCTTTGCCTGCTCCAGGTCGCCGGCTTCGATCGCCTCGAGCGCCCGGTCCATCGTCGGGCGCGACATCTCCTCCAGCTCCTCCTCCGAGAACCAGCGGTCCGCCATCACCTCTCCTCTCAGGTCGTGGCAGCGGAGACTGACACCTTCGGCCGGTGCGCCCGGTGGCCGCCTTGACCGCCACGGCCAGGCTGCGCTAAGAAAGCAGCATGTCCGAGAAGAAGATCGTCGACGTCGTCAACGAGGCGCTCGCCTCTGCGGGAATCCAGGACACGGTGATCGCGGCGGGAGAGTTCAATCCCCGCGGCCATTCGGGCGCGGGGTTCGCAGGAGGCATGGTGGGCGGCGACATCGGTGACGCGATCGGCTCGGTGGCAGGCGGTATCGGGACTGCCGGCGGCTACGTGGCGGGCACACGGGCCCACGACGCCGCCAGCGGCCTGCCCGAGCGGATGGTCGTGGGGGTGTCGGAGACGACGGTCTACGGATTCGCGGGCAACCGCGCGCACCCGAAGGCCCTCGCCTTCCGCGTGCCGCGCGCGGGCCTCGAGGCGACCGTCCACCAGCGCGTGAACGTGCGTGTGCTGGAGCTGATCGATACCGAGAGCGGTTCGCGCATCGAGCTCGAGGGCATGCGCCTGCCGATCACGCACTCAAAGGATGTGATCGAAGAGCTCACCTAGCCGCAGCGATGCGAGTGCTCAAAGCAGGGCTCATTGGCGCGCTTCCTTTGTGAGGGCGAGGATCTGCTTGGTGAGGTCGAGCAGCTCCTTGTTCTGGCGATCCTCCTCCTGAACCGTCATCCATTCCTGGTCAGCGAGGGCCTGCCGCTTCGCATCGGCGCGGTTCTGGCTGATCATCACGAACGTGGAGAGGAAGATCGCCTCGAGCGAGACGATCATCGTGAGCAGCCCGAACGGATACTCCTCCACGCCGAAGCCGATCCAGCAGCCAAACCAGAGGATGTGGATGTAGACGAACAGCATCGACCCCGAGAACGCAGTTACGCGATCCGCAACCTGGTTCTGAGCGCTCTGGGCGCGCTTCTCGGCGTGCCTCAGGAGCGCCGGGTTGACCGGCTCCGGAAGCCTGTTGGGACGCAGCAGCAGTCCGACGCGATGAAAGCCCCCGTGGCGGCGCCCGTTGGAGCCGGCTCCCGTGGCTGATCGGTTGTCCGGCACCGTCGCTCCCTTCATCGAGGTGTCATCTTTCGCGATGCTCCCACCGCGCTGCGGACACGGCAAGCAGCCGGTGGCGGGTCAGCGTGACGGTTGTAGCGGTCCAGGCGTGGTGCCGGGGAGAGCGGTGCGGAGTCCTCTGAGCAGGAGCAGAGCGACCGCGGCGCCGATCGCGAATCGAACCTGCCGCGATGCCGATCGTCAGGAGTGACCCGGACGCGACGCCCTGACCGAGCAGCGCGTAAGGCGTGGTGCGCAGCAGCGTTTAAGGACTCGGGACAGGTAGGGGGTGACGTCGAGGGGACACTGACCGGCGCCGATGTCGGGGACGGCTCGATCCAGGGCGTAGAGTCCCCGACTGCTTTCCGCTTCCAGTCAGGAGAGACGAGGCATGGCGAGTGTCGAGCAGCCGACGGCTGCCCCACCGAAGACCGACGGGCTTCTGTTCAACCCACGTACCTACGACCCGGCCGCTCTCGACCCCGAGTCGCGCCGCGTGCTGCTGGCGACGATCGAGTGGTTCGAGTCTCGCGGCAAGGGCGTGCTCAAGGAACACGACCGCGATCGGGTCTGGTACGAGGACTTCCTCGAGTTCGTCAAGCGCGAGCGGGTATTCGCCAGGTTGCTGACGCCGGCCGCGGATTCTGGCGGGGACGAGGACAAGCGCTGGGACACCGCCCGGATCTGCGCCTTCAACGAGATCGCGGCCTTCTACGGGCTGGCGTACTGGTACACCTGGCAGGTCTCGATCCTCGGGCTCGGCCCGATCTGGCAGAGCGAGAACCCCGCCGTGCGCGAGCGCGCGGCCGGACTGCTCGAGGAGGGCGCGATCTTCGGCTTCGGCCTCTCGGAGCGCGAGCACGGCGCCGACATCTACTCGACCGACATGCTGCTCACCCCGGACGGCGAAGGGGGCTTCCGCGCAAACGGTGGCAAGTACTACATCGGCAACGGCAATCTCGCCGGCATCGTCTCGGTCTTCGGCCGCCGCGCCGACCTGGAGGGCGAGGACGGCTACGTCTTCTTCGCCGCGGACAGCCAGCACCCGAACTACCACCTGGTCAAGAACGTCGTGAACTCGCAGTCCTACGTCAGCGAGTTCCGCCTCGAGGACTACCCGGTGCGTTCCGAGGACGTGATGCACGCCGGTCGCGCGGCGTTCGACGCCGCGCTGAACACGGTGAACATCGGCAAGTTCAACCTCGGCTTCGCCTCGATCGGGATCTGCGAGCACGCCTTCTACGAGGCGATCACACACGCCGATGCACGCGTCCTGTACGGCATGCGGGTTACGGATTTCCCGCACGTGCGCCAGTCGTTCACCGATGCCTACGCCCGCCTGGTCGCGATGAAGCTCTTCGGCGACCGTGCGATCGACTACATGCGCTCGGCTGGACCCGAGGACCGGCGCTACCTGCTCTACAACCCGCTCGTGAAGATGAAGGTCACGAGCGAGGGCGAGCGGGTGATCGACCTGCTCTGGGACGTCGTGGCCGCCAAGGGCTTCGAGAAGGACATGTACTTCGAGATGGCGGCGCGCGACATCCGTGCCCTGCCGAAGCTCGAGGGCACCGTGCACGTGAACATGGCGCTCGTTCTGAAGTTCATGGCCAACTACCTCTTCAACCCGGCCGAGTATGCGCCGGTGCCGGTGCGCCGCGACGCCGCCGACGACGAGTTCCTCTTCCGCCAGGGCCCCGCCCGTGGCCTCGGGAAGATCCAGTTCCACGACTGGCGGGCGACCTATGCCGAGTTCGCCGGCGTGCCGAACGTGGCGCGCTTCGCGGAGCAGGCCGAGGGGCTGTGCGCGCTGCTGACGACCGCCCCGCCCGCCGACGAGCAGCAGCGCGACCTGGACTTCCTGCTGGTGCTCGGCGAGCTGTTCACGCTTGTGGTGTACGGGCAGCTGATCCTGGAGCAGGCGGCGCTCGTGGAGCTGGGGTCCGGCACCCTCGATCAGATCTTCGACGTGCTCGTGCGGGACTTCTCGGCCCATGCCGTCGCCCTGCACGGGAAGACGTCGTCGACCGAGGCCCAGCAGGCCTGGGCCCTGGAGCACGTACGCAAGCCGGTGGTCGACGACGAGCGCTTCGCGCGCGTGTGGGCTACGGTGAGGGAGCTCGCCGGCGCATACGCGATGCGGCCGTAGAGATACGTCAACGCACTGTCAGCCGGTCCCGGTGAGCGCAGCCGATCGAGCTCGCGCAGCCGCTCGGTGGCGGGCCCGACGTGGGTCAGGAATCGCTCGATCGCCGCCTTGACGGGTGGCTCGGCGGCGTGGTCGGGGAGCCCCCGGAGCAGGTTGAGCCGGCTCGCGGCCACCCACCCCGAGACGTCCGGCTCGCCCAGCCATCGCTGCTCGACCTGCCACGTACGACGGCTCAGGCCGGGCCAATCGTCAATGCTCCTCGGATAGGGATTGGGCGGGCAGAGCCGGTTCTTGTCGGCGTCCTCGTCGCGGTGGGCCTCGACGAAAGCGATGAGCGCCGCGTTGAACGTCGGCGAGTTCTGCCTGACCTGCTGAAGCACGATGCGGCCGGGCTGAAAGACGGGGGTAGCGGGTGCGCTGCCCAGGCCGTGCGCCGTGCAGTCGACGTGGACGACGTCGGAGCCAGTGTTGGTCTCGCCCTGCTCGAGCACGATCCGATCGGCCTCGATCCATCGCACGCGGCCGAGCCTGACTACGTCGTCGATCTGCCGTAGCTGATCGATCTCGCTGGGACTGAGCATCGTGATGCGGTACATCGTCGCGCGGGCCGACGGGTCGATGCGGACCAGGCGCCCCGATGCTTCCAGCCGATCGAACAGGTCGTCGATGTCCGCCGCCTCCGCACCTGCCTTGGCATCGAGAGAGATGGCCTCCATGTTCTCCCCGACCAGATCCAGGGGCTGGAAGTGGCGCCGGTGGTGAAACCAGTGGTCCCGTGGGCGGACCCAGCGGATGCGATCCGGCGCCACGTCGTTGTCCAGAAGCCAGATGCAGGCGTCGACCGCTGTCTTGCCGGACCCGAGCACGGTGTAACGGGTCCCCGACCGCGCGACCGCCGGTAGGTCGTTGACGGGCACGACGCGGGCACCCGGCGCAACGTCGAAGGACGGTTCGTGAGTGGCCGGGATCGAGGCTTCGAGGTAGCGGGCGTCGACTAGCTTGCGGCGCACCTCGACCTCGTGAAGCGCTCCGGTGCTCAGGTCGCGGACCTGCTCTCCACGCTCTCCCGGCCCCAGGTGCTCGTGCTCGGTCAGGATGCGTACGCGCCCAGTCTGCGTCAGCCGAGACGCGACCTCGGCGAAGTAGTCTCGGACCTCGGCGCCCGTTGCTCGTTCGTAGAAGCCGGCGTTCTCGCCGGACTGGTCGATCCGGTCCTCGCCGAGCGTCAGGGAGTTGACGCCGTAGTAGGCCGAGGGGGTGTGCAGCCGAACGAAGGGGTACGCGTCGAGCCAATGGCCACCCGGACCGGGCCGGCGATCGATCAGCGTGAGCTCGACATCGGGCTCCTCCTCGACCAGCGTGTCGGCGAAGGCGAGGCCACTGGCCCCTGATCCGACGACCAGGTATTCGGTGCTGATCAGGTCTCCTCCTTCGGTGCGTCAGTCGGCGACCATGGTGCTCCTCGTACGAAGTATCGCGGGCCTCGGACCCGTCGGCTCTATGACATACTGCATGGCCGATGGACGAGGGCAAGTCAGGACCGCGTCAGCGGATGATCGCCAGCACGGCGCTCCTCGTTCGCGAGCGCGGCGCGCGAGCCACGAGCATCGATGCCGTCCTCGAGCACAGCGGCGCGCCGCGCGGCTCGGTCTACCACCATTTCCCGGGCGGCCGCGTGCAACTGCTACGCGAGGCCACCGACTACGCCGGCGAGTACGTGGCGCGGCGACTGGAACAGGCCCCGGCCGACGACCCGCTCGCGGCGCTGGACAGCCTGCTCGACGAGTACCGGGCCACCCTCGAGGCGACCGACTTCCGGGCCGGTTGTCCGGTGGTCGCAGTCGCCGTCGAGTCCGCCGAGGAGGGACCGGACCTTCGCGGGGAGGTCGCCGGAGCCTTTGACCGCTGGAGGCGGGCGATCGCCGAGGCGTTCATCGCCTCCGGGATCGGCGAGGCGCGGGCCGATGAGCTGGCGATGCTCGTCATCGCCGGCTTCGAGGGCGCGGTGATCCTCAGCCGGGCATACCGCGATCTGGCGCCGCTGGAGAACCTCCGGCGCGAGCTGCACCGGCTGGTCGACGCGGAGTTGGCGACGGTGCAGGCGGGATGAGCGCCGAAGCGCAGACCTGGGCCCAGACCGCGTGCATCCTCTGTGAGTGCAACTGCGGGATCGAGGTCCAGCTCGACGGCCGGACCCTCGATCGAATCCGTGGCGACAAGGCGCACCCGGCGTCGCAGGGCTACACGTGCAACAAGGCGATGCGGCTCGACCACTACCAGAACGGTCGCCACCGCCTGACCTCGCCGATGCGCCGGGGGCCCGACGGCGGCTACGAGGAGATCGACTGGGACACGGCGATCGCCGAGATCGCCGCCGGCTTCAAGCGGATCGCCGACGAGCACGGAGGCGAGTCGATCTTCTACTACGGCGGCGGCGGCCAGGGAAACCACCTCGGCGGCGCCTACAGCGGAGCCTTCCTGCGAGCCCTCGGGTCGCGGTACCGGTCGAGCGCGCTGGCCCAGGAGAAGACCGGCGAGGGCTGGGTCGAGCACTCGCTGTACGGCAGCCACACGCGCGGGGAGTTCGAGCACGCCGAGGTCTCCGTCTTCATCGGCAAGAACCCGTGGATGTCCCAGAGCTTCCCGCGGGCGCGGGTGGCGCTGCGCGAGATCGCCAAGGACCCCGAGCGATCGATGATCGTCATCGACCCGGTCGTCACGGACACAGCGAAGCTCGCCGACTTCCACCTGCGGGTGCGACCGGGCACCGACGCCTGGTGCCTGGCAGCGATGGTCGGCGTCCTGGTGCAGGAGGACCTCGTGGACCACGAGTTCCTCGCGCGGCGCGCCGGCGGCGCCGAGGTCGTCCTCGAGCGCTTCGCCCGAATCGACGTTGCCCGCTATGCCGAGCAGTGCGGTGTCGAAGAGGATCTGATCCGCGCCGCCGTGCGCCGGATCGCCGATGCCGGAAGCGTCTCGGTCTTCGAGGACCTCGGCATCCAGCAGGGGCCGAACAGCACCCTGTGCTCCTACGTCAATCGCCTGCTGTGGATCCTGACCGGGAACTTCGGCAACCCCGGCGGCATGCACCTCCACACCGCGTTCGTGAACCTGTTCCGCGACCGACAGGTCCGTCGCACGCCGGTCACGGGCGCGCGGATCCTGGCCGGCCTCGTGCCCTGCAACGTGATCCCCGACGAGATCCTCACCGACCATCCCGACCGCTTCCGGGCGATGATCGTCGAGAGCGCCAATCCCGCTCACTCGCTCGCCGACTCGCAGCGCTTTCGCGAGGCCTTCGAGGCGCTTGAGCTCGTGGTGGTCATCGACGTGGCGATGACGGAGACCGCCCGACAGGCCGACTACGTGCTGCCGGCGGCAAGCCAGTATGAGAAGGCAGAGGCCACCTTCTTCAACTTCGAGTTCCCGGCAAACACCTTCCACCTGCGCCGGCCGCTGCTCGAGCCGCTTCCCGGGACGCTTCCAGAGGCCGAGATCTGGGCCCGCCTGGTCCGGGCGCTCGGCATGGTCGACGAGGCGGAGCTTGCCCCGCTCCGAGAAGCGGCGCGGGAGAGCCGGCAGGCCTACGCCGCGGCGTTCGCGAACGCGACGACCGAGCACCCGATGCTCTCGAAGCTGGCGCCGTTCGTCCTCTACGAGACGCTCGGGCCGGCGCTGCCCGAGAGCCTCGCCAGCGCCGCCGCGCTGTGGGGCCTCGCCCACCGCTGCGCCATGACCTATCCGGACGCCGTGCGGCGGGCCGGGCACGCGGACGGAAACGAGCTCTTCGACGCGATCCTCAACTCCCCCTCGGGAGTGACCTTCACGGTCGACGAGTACGGCGACGACTTCGAGCGCATCGTCCATCCCGACGGGCGGATCGCGCTCGAGCTGCCCGAGATGCTGGCCGAGCTCGATGAGCTCGACGCCGGACCGCGGCCGACGACCAGCGACGAGCTGCCGATCGTGCTGTCGGTCGGCGAGCGCCGGTCCTACACCGCCAACGACATCTTCCGCGACCCGGGCTGGCGAAAGCGCGACGTCGACGGCGCCCTGCGGGTCAGCGCCGACGACGCGACGCGGATCGGTTTGGTCGACGGAGGCCGAGCCCGCGTGACGACGGCGCGCGGCAGCGCCGAGGCCACCGTCGAGGTCAGCGACGGGATGCTCGCCGGTCACGCGTCGCTGCCCAACGGCTTCGGGCTCGACTACGTGGACGACGACGGCAAGACGACCGTCCCCGGCGTGGCTCCGAACTCGTTGACATCGTCGGAGTGGCGCGACCGGTTCGCCGGCACTCCCTGGCACAAGCACGTTCCGGCGCGGATAGAGGCGGTGAGCCGGTGAGCACCGTGCGGCTGGAGCGCGACGGCGGCCTGGCCGTGCTGACTCTGGCCAACCCCCCGCTCAACCAGATCAGCGAACAGGTCATCGGCGACCTGGTTCAGGCCGTCGCCGACCTCGAGGCCGCCGATGACGTGCGGACGCTCCTGGTCCGCGGCGACGGCGACATATTCAGCGCCGGTGCCGATGTCCGCCTGTTCGCCGGCCTCGGCGCCGACGAGATGCGCCCCCTGATCCAGCGATTCCTCGATCTCGGCCGGCGTGTCGAGGCGCTCCCGTTCCCGACCATCGCAGCGGTTCACGGCATGTGCGTTGCCGGCGGCCTCGAACTCGTCCTCTTTCTCGACCTGATCTGGGCCGCCGAGGGCACCAACCTCGGGCTGCTGGAGACCCGGCTCGGGATCGTGCCCCTTGCCGGCGGAATCGAACGGATCGCCGCGCGGGCCGGTGTCGGGCGCGCCCGCGCGATCACCCTCAGCGGCAACCTCTTCCCGGCCGAGCAGTTCGAGGCCTGGGGCGTGGTCGACCGGGTGCTGCCGGCCGCAGAGCTCCAGCCTCAGGCCGAGAAGTTCGCCCAGCGCATGGCAGCGGGCCCGGCCAGGGCCTTTGCCGCCGCCAAGCGCCTTACTGCCGCATACACCGAGGGCGGAGTCGAGGCGGCCGATGAGCGCCTCAGCGAGGATGCCGTCGGGCTGTTCGACACGGAGGACGCCCGCAACGCGATCGACTCGTTCCTCGCCTCGGGCCCGGGCAACGCGACATTCGCCGGGCGCTGAGCGGATGGCGGAGGCGGCGGACGGGCCCGACGGCGTGCGCGCCTTCATCGGCTCCCTGGTGAAATCACAGTGCAGTGCCTGGCCGCCCGGGATTCGGAGATCCAGAGCGCGCCGCCGTGAACCGCGAAGCCGATCGCGTCGCCCGTGAGTGGGCGGCTGAGCGGCGGCCGTGGCGGCACAGGCGCGGCGAGCGACTCCACGTGCGACTGTGCATTACGCTCGCGTGGATGAGTCCTCCGGCGACTCTTCTCATGTGGTTTCAGCTGCGGTCCCCGGAGCTGGCCGAGGACTTTGAGCGTCTGATGACGGAGGATCGGGACATCGTCCGCGGGTCGCTGGACACGATCTCGGATTGGCGGCTTACGCGGCCGGCGGACGTGCCCGGGCAGAGCATGGGTCAAGCCGATTACGTGCTGATCGCCGAGATCGTCGAAGTGACGCGCTTCGAGCAACAGGCGAGCGAACACGTCCAACGCTTGGCGGACGACTTGGCGCATCTCGTCTCGAGCCGGGGGATGCTCATCGTGCGTCCCGTCCTTTGAAATCCGCGGTCGGTGGAGGGCTCAGGACGCGCCGCGCAACTGCTCGGCGATCACGAGCGCGGCAAGCAGCGCGGTGAGCACTCCCGACGCGACCAGCCCGCCGGCGCCGGCGGCGAGCGGCACGGCGGCGAGGAGCGCGATGACCACCACGGCTCGCGGCACGCTCTGGGTCTGGCCGATCCTGGCGGCGCAGGCCATCAGACCAGCGAGGAAGAGGGCTGCGCCGCCGAGCGCGACCAGGGCTCCCGAGTAATGCAGGGCATCCCTCGGGTGCGCGATCACGAGCTCGTCGCCGACCGCGACGAGGACGATTCCCGCCACGATCGGCAGGTGCAGGTAGGTGTAGATGTCGCGGCCGATCTGGCCCCGCTCCTCGGCAGTGGCCGCGCGGATCTGATCCAAGACCCTGCCGGCGACCTGGCCGAAGTACAGCCACCAGAGCGCCGTCGAGGAGAGGAAGGCGAGCATGAGCGCAGCGACGACCTCGAGGCTCAACCCCGTATCCGAGGCAGTGGCCCCTGCGAGAACGATGCTCTCTCCGAGCACGATGATCACGAACAGCTGGAAGCGCTCGCCGAAATGGGCGCCCTCGATCTGCCACTGGCTCATGGCGGTAACGCCCACGCCAGGGAGCCAATACGTCACCAGCGGCGCCGCGAGGTCAAGTCCGAGGGCACCCAGCCACAGAACCCAGCGCCACGCCTCGGTGTCGACGATGCCGCCGGCGACCCACAGCGGCGCGGAGAGCACGCTCCAGGCCAGGATCTGGCGGAAGTTCTGGTTGAACAACCCGCGCGGCGTGACCACTACAACGAACGCGTTGCGCCCGATCTGCATACCCGTGTAGGCGCACGCGAACAACAGCGCGTGCTCGCCGAACCCCTCGGGTATCGCCACCGCCATTAGCAGGCTTGCGCCCATCACGAAGACCAGCACGAGCCGGACCGGTCCGGTGTCCGGGTCGAACCAGTTGGTCATCCACGTCGTGTAGTTCCACGCCCAGTACAGGGCGACGAGCATGAACGCCGTCTCGGCCGCGCGCGACCAGCTGATGTCGGCGAGCAGATAGTGCGACAGCTGGGTGACAGCGAAGACGTAGACGAGGTCGAAGAAAAGCTCGAAGAACGTCGCGCGTAGCTCGCCCTCCCCACGAGTGCGGATGATCGGCAGGTCGGGGATAATCGGGCTCGTAGTGGCCGCCACGCCGCGAGCATAGGCGGAGGTCGCGGATGGCACGCGGCGCCTCAGCCGCGGCCGGGACGGAGGGAGCTGTGGGCTTTGTCAACCGATCGCCGCGAGTAGGTCGTTGCATGCCTGCTCGCAGCGGCGGCACTCCTCGGCGCAGACCCTGCAGTGCTCCATCCCGTGTGCGGCGTGGATCTCGCACTCGTCGGCGCAACTGCGGCAAGCAGCGATGCACGCTCTGAGCACGGCGCTGGTTACCTCTGCGTCATAGCCTGTTTGGCGGCTGACGACGCGTCCCGTTGTCGCACAGATGTCGGCACAGTCGAGGTTCAGCCGAATGCAGGTTGTGAGCTCCTGGATGGTCTCCTCGCCGAGGCAGTCGTCCGCGCACTGCGTGCACGATTCGGCGCAGTCGCAGCAAGCCTCGATACAGCCGACCAATAGGCCTCGATCGACGCTGAACTCGCGCGGGTAGGCGTCAAGCATTTGGCTGGCAACTTCGCGCGACAGGCACAGCGCACCTCCTGGGTCGACGCGTGATCCAGAGCTTTGCACCTGAGCGCGGAGGTTTGACCTGTCCCAAGCGCAGCTCCGGTTGAGCGAGCAGCGGCGTGTGCGCTCGGGGTCATCGCGCGTTCCCGAACGCGGCCTCGAGCGGGGAGACCTCGCGCTCCGTGCCGGGCGCTCGCGAGACGGCGATCTTCATGGCCGCGATCCTACGGCGGGTGCCGTGCTGCCGAGCGCGGGCGGGAACACGAGGTCGCTACGCTCGTGACCATGTCGGGGACCGATTCGCTCGCACCTTTGCCGGCGAGCCCGCCGCTGTCGGACTCTCAGCTGGAGGCGCTGGCCGAGCTCGGAGAGAAGCGCACGGCCGAGGTAGGCGAAACCCTGTTTCGCGTCGGCGACCAGCGCTTCCCGTTCATCGCCATCATCGAAGGTGAGGTGGCGATCCTCGACCCGGGCGGCCACGAGATCGTCCGCCACGGGAACTCCAACTTCCTCGGCGAACTGAGCCTCCTCTCCGGTCAGACCGCGTTCCTGTCGGCCGTCGCCACCCAGCCGCTGCGTTACATCGCCGTCGATCGCGACGTGCTGCGAGCCCTGCTGTACGAGGACGGGCCTCTCAGCGATGTGCTGCTCTCCACCTTCATCGCCCGGCGCGAGGCGCTGCAACGGGTACAGGACGTCGGCGTGGAGGTCGTCGGCCCCCGCTCGTCGCAGGCCACGATGCGGATGCTCGAATTCCTGCGCGCGGGTCGGCTCCCGTTCACCTGGCACGAAGAGGCGGACGGGCTGGATCCGTCGAGTCTGCCCGTCGTGCGCCTGCCGGGTGGCGCGGAGATGCTCGCGCCGTCGACGGGTCAGGTATCTCGTGCCCTCGGGATCGGTCGCGAGCTCGGGCCGCGCGAGGAGGTCGACCTGCTCGTGGTCGGGGCCGGCCCGGCCGGGCTCGGCGCCGCGGTGTACGGGGCCTCAGAGGGCCTCGACACGTTGGTCGATCGACGCCACGGTCCTCGGCGGACAGGCGGGTTCGTCACGCCGGATCGAGAACTACCTCGGGTTCCCCGCGGGAATCAGCGGGACCGAGCTGACCAGCCGCGCCGCCACCCAGGCGCGGAAGTTCGACGCGCGGCTGGCGACGCCGTTCCGCGCCGAATCGCTGGAGCCGGGGAACGGCCGGCACATGGTGAAGCTGGAGGAGGGGCATGAGATCGCCGCCCGTGCGGTCCTGCTGGCGACCGGGGCGCAGTACCGGCGCCTTGCCTGCGACGACCTGGCCGCTTACGAGGGAATGAGCGTCTTCTACGCGGCCGGCCCACCCGAGGCCCAGCTCTGCGGCGCGTCCCGGGTCGCGGTCCTGGGCGGCGGGAACTCGGCCGGCCAGGCCGCCGTGTGGCTCTCGCGTGGCGGCGCGCTCGTGACGTTGCTCCATCGCCGAGCGGACCTGCGGGAGACGATGTCGGATTACCTCATCCGCGAGCTTGAGCGTTTCGGCGTGGCCGTGCGCGATCGCAGCGAGATCTCGCATCTCCACGGCTCCAACGGCCAGCTCGAAGCCCTGACGCTCACCGATGGCGAGCGCCTACCTGTCTCGTTCCTGTTCCTCTTCCTTGGCGCGAGCCCGTGCACCGAGTGGCTCGGTGACGTGGTGGCACGTGACGACGACGGCTTCATCGCTCACGGGCGCCGCCGCCGGCACCGATCTCATGCTCGAGACCAGCGTTCCCGGTGTTTT
Source organism: uncultured Thermoleophilaceae bacterium (assembly GCA_963759625.1). Lineage (GTDB taxonomy): Bacteria > Actinomycetota > Thermoleophilia > Solirubrobacterales > Thermoleophilaceae > JACVRW01. The sequence goes on from CAVXAD010000006.1 coordinate 49,737, forward strand.
CGCGGCCGGCGATGTCCGATCCGGCTCGACCAAGCGCTGCGCGACCGCGGTCGGCGAGGGCGCAATGGCGGTGCAGCTCGTGCACTCTCGCCTGGTCGGCGGCGTGCTGGCTGAAAAGTAGGCGCCGCGATCCAAGGGGCTGCTTGCGGTTCTTTATAGACGAGGCCGATGCCTCAGCTTTCGACCCGCGTAAATCCTCCAAGGTGCTCGGCATGGACGCTGAGCGGCACGCCAGCGCCGGCCTGCGCGCGCAGCGTCTCCACTACTGCGTCGCTCGGCGTCCCGAAAACCTGAATCTGCGTCGTTGCATCGAGCGTCTCGGCGTAAGCCTCCGCGGCCCGCTCACCGACTACCCCCATGTGGACCTCCATCGAGGCCGCATCCGGATGGACCTGCACGACGGTCACCTCGGTGCGCTCAGAGTTGGCGTACTCGTTGAATGCGAGAAGGCGAGGCTCGCCAGCTTCGATGAAGTCAACGAGTCCCGGCACGCGGCGGCGCTCCGCCTCGTAGGCGCCGAGTTTCAGCCAGCCTTGAGGGACGAGCTCTCGGCGTCGACACGATCCTCCAGAACCGCGCGCTGTTCGGCAGCGTGAACGCGCACGCGCGCGACTGGGAGGCCGCCGTGGACTACCTGGATCGCGCGCGAAGCCGCGGGGGACGCACTCGAGGCCTTCGTCGGCCTCCGTGTTGCGGTGGAGCGCTTCGACGAGGCCTTCGGCTTCCGAGGCGTCAAGGCGACGCTGAAGTTCAGCGACGCACCAGCCGCGGTGCCTCGCCGGGACCGACCTCGCGGTGGTCCGGCAGGCCCTTGAGCGCCTCCTCGGCGCCCGCCGGCGCGTACATCGCGAGCAGCGCCAGCGGCTCCCACCCCACGTTGACCGTCGAGTGGAACGCCCCCTTCGGGATAAACACCGCTTGGCCGGGTCCCACGGGGAAGGTGTCGGCGTCGTCGACCATCTGCTCGCCGCGGCCGCTGAGGATGTAGAGGATCTCGTCACTGCCCGGGTGGTTGTGGCGCTCGTGGCCCTCGCCCGGCAGCAGCACGACGTGCATGAGGCTCATCGCCGGCGCGTCGGTGTTCTCGGTAGCCACCAGCGGCTTGATCAGCCCCCAGTCGAAGCTCATGGTCGGCAGGGCCGCGGGGTCGATCAGCTTTGACGGCATGGGAGATGCTCCTTTCAGGAGTGGGCGAGCGCCTTGAAGCGGCGCATGTTCTCGGTCATCGCGACCTCGGTCGGTAGGCGCTCCATGCTCGAGGCTCCGAAGAACCCGACCACGCCGTCCGTGCGCTCCAGGACGTACCGGGCGTCTTCGGGCTCGGCCAGCGGGCCTCCGTGGCAGAGGACGATGACGTCGGGATTCACGGCCACCGCCGCGTCGTTCATCGCCTGGATCCGCTCCACGCAATCGTCGAGCGTTAGCGCCGTCTCGGCCCCGATCGTGCCCTTCGTCGTGAGCCCCATGTGCGGGACCAGCACGTCGGCCCCCGCGTGCGTCATCGCTTCTGCCGACTCGGGATCGAAGACGTACGGCGCCGTCAGGAGCCCCAGCGAGGCGGCCTCGCGGATCATCTCGACCTCGAGGTCGTAGCCCATGCCCGTCTCCTCGAGGTTCACGCGGAAAGTGCCGTCGATGAGTCCGACCGTGGGAAAGTTCTGCACTCCTGCGAACCCTGCCTCGCGCACCTCGCGCAGGAAGTTCGGCATGAGCCGGAACGGGTCGGTGCCGCAGACGCCAGCGAGCACGGGGGTCTGGCGCACGATCGGCAGCACCTCGCCGGCCATCTCCATGACGATCGCGTTGGCGTCCCCGTACGGCATCAGGCCGGCAAGCGACCCGCGGCCGGCCATGCGGTAGCGGCCCGAGTTGTAGATGATGATGAGGTCCGCCCCGCCGGCCTCTGCACACTTGGCGGACAGGCCCGTGCCCGCCCCGGCGCCGATGACCACGCCTCCGCCGTCCAGCGTGGAGCGCAGCTTCGCGCGGGCCTCGTCGCCCGTCACCGCCGGCCTCTTAGGTATTCGTCGAGCTTGTCGGCCATGGCGAGCGCGAACTCATCGTCGTTCACGTTGTTGTCCAGCTCCACCACCTCCACCTGGGAGCCCTCGAGCCCTTCGCGCAGCGCGCCGAACAGCGCGGCGTCGGCCTCGGGGTCGTGGAACGGCTCGCCCTCCGCGTCGATCATCGACACGCCTTTCAGCGGCACGAAGAGGCTCACGGGACCGGTGGCCGCGGCGAGCTTGCGCGCGATCCGCCGCCCCAGCTCCGCGCATTCCTCCGGCGTGGTCCGCATCAGCGTGACCGACGGGTTGTGAACGTAGAGGTTGCGGTCCTCGAACTTCGGGGGGACCGTGTCGCGGGCGCCGAAGTTGACCATGTCGAGCGCGCCGAGCGAGACCACCTGAGGCACGCCGGCCAGCCCCGCGGCCTCCAGGCGGGCCGGGCCGGCGGAGAGCACGCCGCCGACGAGGTCGTCGCACAGCTCCGTCGTGGTCGCGTCGAGCACCCCGCTCACGAGGCCGCCCTCCACCAGGGCCTCCATGGACTTTCCGCCCGTGCCCGTGGCGTGGAACACGAGGACCTCGTACCCCTTGCCTTCCAGTGCCTCCCGCGCGCGCGTGACGCAAGGCGTCGTGACACCGAACATCGTGGCCGCGACCAGCGGGCGCCCATCGTCGAGCTGCGGCGCAGGGGCGAGGACCATGCCGGCCATTGCCGCTGCGGCGTTGGCGAGAATCCGTGACGAGATCGAGTTGATGCCGGCCACGTCGGTGACGGACGCCATCATCATCACGTCCACTCCGCCCACGTAGTCGCTCGTATCGCCCGCGGCCATCGTGGAGACCATGAGCTTGGGCACGCCCACCGGCAGCGCCTGCATCGCCGCCGTGGCGATCGCGGTGTTCCCCGAGCCGCCGGCCGAGAGCACCCCATGGATGCGTCCCTCGTCGTACAGGCGCCGGGTCAGCGCCGCGGCTGCGCCGGCCATGGCGGCGATTGCGGCCCCGCGGTCGCCGGCGGCGCCCAGCGCGGCCACGTCCACGCCCGTCTCGGCGCCGACCTCCTCTCGCGTGATGTCAGGTCGGCCACGGGGCGGCTCGAGCGTGCCGACGTCCGCGAGCAGCGTCTCGACCCCCGCAAGGCCGAGGCGGTCGCGCAGGAAGCCGAGCTCCTCGCCCTTGGTGTCGAGCGTGCCGACGAGCAGGACGGTGCGGGACTGCTCAGCGGTAGGTGACCGGTTCACGCCCGCCCTCCTCCGCGGACCGCAGCATCGCGTCGCACACCTCGGCGGCCCGGTAGCCATCCTCGAGCGTGGCGCCGTGCGGCGCCACGTCGCCGTCGTCACGGATGGCCGTGAGCAGGTGGTGCAGCTCGTGCACGAAGGTGTGCTCCCAGCCGATGATGTGGCCGTGCGGCCACCAGTGCTCCCAGAAGGGGTGGTCGGCCTCCGAGACCAGCACTTGGCGGAAGCCCTGAGCCCCCTCGCCCGGCGTCGAGCCCGCGAAGTGGACCTGCAGCTCGTTGAGCCGCTCGAGATCGAATGCGATCGAGCCCTTGGAGCCGTTGATCTCCCACCGGAATGCGTTCTTCCTTCCGGAGGCGAAGCGCGACGCCTCGATGGTGCCCACGGCGCCGCCCTCGAAGCCCACCGCCGCCTCGATCGCGTCGTCCACCTGCCTGCCCGGCTGGAACGTCGCGGTCAATGCCGCCACCGTCTCGATCTCGCCCACCAGGTAGCGCGCCAGGTCGATGACATGCGCGCCGAGATCGCCGAGCGCCCCGGAACCGGCGGCGTCCTTGTCGAAGCGCCAGAGCGCGTCGTCGGTGGCGCCCCACTCCTGCAGGTAGGAGCCGCGGAAGTGGGTGATCTCGCCAAGGTCGCCGGACTCGATGATCTGGCGGGCGAGGCGGACCGCCGGCACGAAGCGGTAGTTGAAGGCGCACATGTGCTTGACGCCGGTGGCCTCGACGCGCTGCCAGGTCTCGTGCGACTCGGCGGCGTCGCGCCCCAGCGGCTTCTCGCAGATCACGTGCTTGCCCGACTCGGCCGCGGCGATCGTGGGCTCCGCGTGCAGGTTGTTCGGCCCTGCATTGTCGAACAGCTGCACCCGGTCGTCGGCCACGAGCGCCCGCCAGTCGGTCACGTATTCGGAGAAGCCATAGCGCCGCGCCGCCTCGGACACCGCCTCCTCGTTGCGTCCGGCGATCGCGACCAGGTGCGGCACCAGCGGTGGCGGCCACGTCATGTACGCGAGCGTCTTGTACGCGTTGGAGTGGGCCTTGCCCATGAAGGCGTAGCCGAGCATGCCCACGCCGATCGGCTGCACCTCGTCGGCGCCGCTCGCCTGGCCCATCGTGCCGAATGCGGCCTCGCTCATCAGGCCTCCTTCGCGAACGCGGCGTCGAAGGACACCTCAGACGGTGAGAAGTCGGTGCGGCGGACGAACGCCAGCGCGTCCGGCGCGCCCCAGTCGCGGTCCATGCCGGAGTCCTCCCACTCGATGGACAGCGGGCCCTCGTAGCCGATTCGGTTCAGCGCGCGGAACATCTCCTCGAAGTCCACGTCGCCGTGCCCGGGCGAGACGAAGTCCCAGCCGCGTCCTGGCTCACCGAAGTTCAGATGGCCGCCGAGGATCGACGAGCGCCCGTCGAGGCGGCGCTTGGAGTCCTTGACGTGGGCATGGAGGATGCGCTCGCCGAACTCGGCGATGAACGCCGCGGAGTCCAGGAACTGGTGCTCGAGGTGGCTCGGGTCGAAGTTGATTCCGAATCCGTCGCGGTGGCCGATGGCGGCGAGCGCCTTGCGGGTCGTCACGAAGTCGTACGCGATCTCCGTCGGGTGGACCTCGAGCGCGAACCTGACCCCCTCGGCGTCGAAGACGTCGATGATCGGGCCCCATCGCTCCGCGAAGTCCTCATAGCCACGCTCGACCGCCTCGAAGTCGTTCGGCGGGAACGAGTAGAGCATGTGCCAGGTGGACGACCCGGTGAAGCCCGTCACCGTCTGCACGCCGAGCGCCGCCGCCGCACGCGCCGTGTCCTTCATCTGGTCGGCCGCGCGCTGCCGGACCCCCTCGGGGTCGCCGTCGCCCCACACACCGGCCGGCAGCACCGCCTTGTGCCGCGCGTCGATCGGGTCGCATACCGCCTGGCCGACGAGGTGGTTGCCGATCGCCCAGCACGACAGGCCGTGACGCTCGAGGATTTCGCGGCGGCCGGCACAGTAGCCGGAGTCGCTCAGCGCCTCGGCCACGTCGAAGTGGTCCCCCCAGCACGCCAGCTCGAGACCGTCGAAGCCCCAGGCCCCGCACTTCTCGGCGAGCTCCTCGAGCGTCAGGTCGGCCCACTGGCCTGTAAACAGCGTGACGGGACGGCTCATGGTTCCTCCTTCGTCGGAACGGTCTCCAGGTGGACGCCGGCGGCGCGGTACGTGTCCGCAACCTCCACGGGAAGCTCGGCGTCAGCGATGATCAGGTCGGGATCGTCCGCACCCATGATCGTGAGCAGCGACGCACGGCCGAACTTGCTCGCGTCGATCAGCGCCACCGTGCGCTTCGCGCCGGAACGCGCGCCGTTGATCACGTCGGCGAGCGGCCGGCGCGAGGTCGTGAGCCCCTCCTTCAGGGTGATTCCCGCAGCGGAGACGAACGCGTCGTCGAAGTTGAGCTGCGCTAGGAACTCGACCGTCCAGCGCCCGGCGAGCATCCGCATGTGCTGGTCGAGCTCACCGGGGGCCAACACCACGTGCACCGGCTCAGCCTGCATCTCGTAGGCGATCGCCGGTGAGCTCGTGACGAGCGTGAGCTCGTTCGGCGGGTCCTCCATCAGCCGGCGTGCGAGGCGCAGGGTGGTCGAGGAGGCGTCCAAGAAGATCGTGGACCCCGGCAGCACGAGCCGTGCGGCGTGCGCGGCGATCGCCTCCTTGGCCGCACGGGCCTGCTCGACGCGCTGCGACCACGCCGTCGCGATCAGCGGCGCCGCAACGGAGGCCGGCCCATTGGTGAGCGACCTGGCGCCCCCGTGCACGCGATCGACGAGGCCCTCGCGCGCGAGGTGCTCGAGGTCGCGGTGCACCGTGATCACGGACACCGCGTGATCGCGGGCGAGTCCGGCCACGGAGGCGCCGCCGTCGCGCTGGATGCGCTCCAGCATCTGTGCTCGGCGGAGTGAGGGCGGCACCGTCAGACGCGGTCCTCGAACGCTCGCTTGGTGACGCTGACCTCGACGCGGCGGAACTCGGCGAGCGCCTTCACGAGGTGGTCCGCGAACCGGTTGAGCGCCTCGTCGCCCTTCTCCGCGGTGGCCCGCATCGGGTTCCCGATCACCCCCGTCTTCGAGAACTCCGCATGGTCCATCGGGAAGACGAAGTACTGGTAGCCGTCGAACTCGACATCAGGCGCGCCGTCGGTCTTGATGAAGGACTCCGGGAGCCACTCCGGGACCTGCGCCCGGTCCTCAGCGGCCCGGTCCATATGGACCATCCGCGGATCGTGGGCCATGACCTGCGAGGTCTCGAGCTCGGACGCGTGCCATCCCGGCGTTTCATCGGGCGGGTTCTCGAGCAGGTCGTCGAGCAGTCCGATGTAACGCTCGGCGTATGGCTTGTACAGCGCGACGAAGGCGCCCGTCTCGTACTTGATCCGGCGCAGGAGGGGATCAATCACCTTGGTGTTCGAGCCGTGGCCGTTGACGAACACGAGCTTGTTCCAGCCGTGGTGGATCAGCGAGCGCGCCATGTCGTACAGGACCGCGGTGAACGTGGCCGGGCGCAGGGTTATGGTGCCGACGCCGGATTCCGGCTGGCGCAGGTGCTGCGGTGAGTAGCCGGCCCACAGAGGAGGGGCGTAGGGCACCTCGGCCTTCTCGGCGGCGCGGCGCGAGACCTCGAGCGCGGTGATCGTGTCCGTCCCGAGCGGGAGGTGCGCACCGTGCTGCTCACAGGAGCCGATCGGCACCAGGATGATGTCCGACCGCTCCTGGAACCAAGCGATGTCGGGTGGGGCGAGGTCGAGCAGGCAGTTGGAGAAGGGGCGTGCGTCATCCGGCATGGGCGGGCTCCTCGAGAATGGACAGGTATCGATCCGCGACCAGCTCGGCGAAGTCGGCGTCGTCCACGTGCGCGTCGACCTGCTCGAAGGGAATGTCGGGGCGTAGCGCGTCCCGGAGGGCGTCCACGAACGCGCGGTCGGCCTCCGGGTCCCAGAGGTCGCCACCCTCGGCGTCGGCCAGCGAGAAGCCCCCCGTGGGTACGACGACCCGGACGGGCCCGCGCGCCTCGTTCAAGCGCTCGGCAACCATGCTGCCGAGCTCGGTCTCCTCGTCGCTCGAGAGCCGAACGAGCGTGGCGACCGGGTTGTGGAAGTAGGTCTTGCGCCCGCGATAGCGCTCGGGCAAGAGCTCGCGCGGTCCCTGATTGAAGAAGTCGACGCAGCCCGGTACGACGACCTGGGGCACCCCGTGGCGCCCTGCGACGCGCAGCCGGTCCGGACCCGTGGCATGGATGCCGTCGAGCAGGGAGTTGGCCAGCTCCGAGAGCGTGTAGTCGATCACCCCGCCCAGCGCACCCGACTCGATCAAGCTCTCCATCGCCGGACCTCCCACGCCGTTGGCGTGGAAGATCACGGGCTCCTGCCCCGCCTCGATCAGCGCCTCACGCACGCGCATCACCCCGGGCGTCGTCTGGCCGAGCATCGTGATCCCGACGCAGCGCTCCCCCAGGCCGGTGAGCGGGCGGCCGGCACCTCGCACCATCCCGGCCACCGCCGCGGCGGCGTTGTCGAAGATGGTGCGAGCGATCTCGTTGAGCCCAAGGATGTCCACGACCGAATGCATGACCATGACGTCGGCCTCGCCCACGAAGGGCCCGAACGCACGCCGGCCCGAGGCGCTCGGCGAGACGATCAACTTGGGCACCCCGACCGGCAGCGCGTGCATCGCGGCGGCGCCCAGCAGGGCACCCTCCGCGCCGCCCAGGCACAGGACGGCGCGGATGCTGCCATCGGCGTACAGCCGCAGGCATGTCGCGCGGACTCCCTCCAACATGAGCTCGACGGCGGCGCCGCGCGAGCCGGCGCGACGGACGTCGTCGAGGTCGTGCCCGCCGGCACGCGCCACCTCCTCGCGGCCGACGTCCGCCCGGCACCCCGGCTCGCCCAGGATGCCGGAGTCGATCACCACGGGCTGCGTGCCCAGCGCGAGCAGGCGGTCGCGGACGTATGCGATCTCGGCGCCCTTCGTGTCGAGGGTGCCGACGAGCGCGATGCCCGGCTCGGGGCTCACGGCCGTTCAGGCCGCCGGCGTCTGGACCGCCTCGAGCGCCTTGCGCAGACGGTCGATGGAATCCTGGACGTATTCGTCGTAGTAGTGCTCCGGCAGCGTGCCGGTACCGTGGTCGCGCAGGAACTTCTCCATTCCCTGGCTGCCGCCGGACTCGGACGCATCGGCGATCTCCGTGCGCTTGGAGAGCGGGGTGCGGTCCACCGGAACGACGAACTCGACGGTCAGGTAGCCGTCGTAGCCGATGCCGGTGAGCGCCTGGACGAGCGCCTCCCAGTCGAGGGCACCTTGCCCTGGGGGCATCCGGTTGTTCTCGGCCACGTGGAAGTCGGCCAGGTAGTCGCCGGTGTCGCTGATGGCCTTCTGCCAGTCGGCCTCCTCGATGTTCATGTGGAAGATGTCGAGCGCGACGCCGCAGTTCCCGCCGACCTCCTTCGCCATCGCGACGGCCTGGTCGGCACGGTTGATGAAGTAGGTCTCGAAGCGGTTGAGCGGCTCGACGGCGATGCGGACGCCAACCTCCTCGGCGTGGGCCTGGCACTCCTTGAGCCCGGCGACGCACCAGCCCCACTCCTCCTCGGGCGAGGCCATCGGCGTCACCTTCCCGACCGTCGACGGGACCACCGTGAGGATCTCGCCGCCGAGCGAGGCGACGAACGACAGGCAGTCCTTGACGTACTGGACGCTCGCCAGACGGACGTAGTGGTCCTCGTGCACCAGATCGCGACCGCCGGTCATGAGGGTCACCGACCCCCAGCAAGCGACGCCGTGCTGGTCGAGCAGTCCCTTGACCTCGTCGGCGTCGTAGGTGGCCGGCTCGCCCGAGATCTCGATGCCGTCGTAGCCGCTGCGACCGAGCCTGGTGATCGTCGTCTCGATCGGCTCGGCACGCATCCAGTTGTGCATCGCCACCTTGAGTGCCATTCGCTCTCCTCCTCCTCGTGGGCCTAGAGGCCCAGCTTTCCTGGGTTCATGATGTTGTTCGGATCAAGCGCGGCCTTGATCTGCCGCATAGCGTCAAGTGCTCCACCGTGCTGGCGGCGCATGTAGGGACCGAGCTTGATGCCGACGCCGTGGTGGTCGTTCATCACGCCCCCGGCGTCGAGGGCCGCCGTCATTCCGTCTTCCCAGATGCGGTCGTGCAGCGCGAGGGCATCGGGGCCCGGGTCGGGGACGATGAAGCGGCCGTAGATCATCGTGCCCCACGGATACCAGTGCGAGAAGTGCATCCGCAGCTCGAGCCCGCTGTCGGCGTACGGCTCGCGCACAGCGGTGTGAAGGGCGTGGTAGACGGCCTCGATTCGCGAGTACGTGGCCACTACGTCGAGCGTGCCCCAGATCGCGGGCAGCTCGGGCTGGTGCGGAGGGTGGTAGAAGTCGTAGCGCCGGTCCCACCAGCGCTGGCCGAGAGCGGAATCGAGCAGCTCGCCGCCGGCCTCGGCCGCGATTCCGAGTGTTCGGCGCTCCTCCACGTCGACCGCGTCGCTGTCTCCCTCGAAGGCGAGCACGGTGTAGACGCCGCTCAGGTCCTCACCGACCACGGGCGCAAAGGTGAGCCGGGTGGCGTCCTCGTCATACATGCGGACGACGGACGGGCGGTGGCCGGCCTGCAGCGCCCGGCGAATCGCGTGGATCCCGGCGTTGACGGAGGGAAAAGCCACGGCGGCGAACCGGCGCTCGGGGGGCGACGGCACCACCTGGAGCGTCGCGCTCGTGATGACGCCGAGCGTGCCCTCCGACCCGACGAACAACTGCGTCAGCTCGGGGCCCACTGCGTGCCGCGGCACCCCCACCGTTTCGATGAGCGCGGTCGCCGGAGTGGCCACACGCAGCGTCAGCAGGAGGTCCTCGATCTTGCCGTAGCGCGTGGAGAGCACCCCCGACCCGCGGGCGGCGATGTAGCCGCCGACCGTGGCCCACTCGACCGAGGCGGGGTAGTGGGGGAACATCAGCCCGCGCGCATTCAGCTGCGTCTCCAGCACCCGCCCGTTGACCCCCGCCTGCGCCGTCACGGTCATCGAGGTCTCGTCGATCTCGAGGATCCGGTCGAGCGAGCGCAGGTCGAGAACGATGCCCCCGTGGATGGGCAACGAGCCGCCCTGGGTGCCGGACCCGCCGCCCCAGGGCACGACCGGTGTGCGGTGCGCGTCAGCCGTGGCGAGCACGGACGCCACATCCTGCTCCGTGCGCGGCCTGACCACGATCTCCGGCCGCGCGAGCGGGGTGCCCGCGGCGGCCGCCGCCAGGGCGGGCCAGTAGGTGTCGGCCGTGTAGCGGTCCAGGTCCTCCGGTGCCGTCGTGACGGCGTCCGGCCCCACCGCGTCGGCGAGCGCTGCCCTGACCTGCGAGCTAAGCTGCGGCGTGGCGCTCATCGCTCCTTTACAGTCTTTCAGAACGCTGCAAAACTTGACAGGGAGGGTGCCATACGCTTTCAATACCTGTCAAGGCATGAGCGGATCGCCTCAAACCCCGCTTGGCCCCGCCGGCGACGCGGAGGGGTCGACATCAGCGTCCGGCGGGGCGGTACAAGCCCCGCCGAGCGGACGCGCAGGCGCCTGGACTCCGGGGCGCATCGCGGTCACGCTGCTCGCTGCCGCGGTTGTCGTGTGGCTTGTCGCCAAGGCGAGCGAGGACCTGCGCCAGTTCGCCGTAGTGACCTTGAACGGGATCACTCTCGCCGCCCTCTTCTTCGTCGTCGCCAGCGGCTTCACCCTGATCTTCGGGCTCATGCGCGTCGTGAACATGGCCCACGGCTCGCTGTACCTGTTCGGCGGCTACCTGGCGCTCGAGATGCAGGACGCATGGTTCAAGGAGCAGTCGGGACTTGGCCTCTCGTTGAGCGGCACCGGGGACGCCAGCTACGACCTGATGAGCTGGGTCGTGCCGCTCATCCTTGCGACCCTGATCGTCGGTGTGGTCGGCGTGCTGATCCAGCAGGTCTTCCTGCGCTGGAACCAGGGGCAGGATCTGCGTCAGGCGCTGATCACGATCGCGCTGTCGGTGATCTTCGCCGACCAGATGCTCGCCGCCTTCGGCGGGATCTCGAAGGACATCAAGACGCCGACCGACTGGCCGGACAGCATCTCGCTCCCGGGCGACGTCCGCTTCGGCTTCTTCCGCGGCGTGATCGTGCTGGGCGCGGCGCTCCTGATCGGCCTCGGCCTGTGGTGGCTGATCAGGCGGACGCGGTTCGGCCAGATCGTGCGGGCGGGCGTGGACGACCGCGACATGGTCTCGGCGCTGGGGATCAACGTGCAGCTGGTATTCGCTGCCGCCTTCTTCCTCGGCGCGATGCTGGCCGGGCTGGGCGGTGTCCTCGGCGGCACGATGATCTCGCTCGCCCCCGGCGAGGACACGTCGTTCCTCCTGAATTCCCTGATCGTGGTGATCATCGGCGGGATGGGCTCGCTCGCCGGCGCGGCGATCGGGGCGCTGGCGCTCGGGCTGGTCGATGCCTATGCCGACGTCTATCTGGTCTTCGGCGACACGGATCTGACCAACTACTCGATTCTGGTCACCTTCGGCCTCCTGGTGGCCGTGCTCGCGGTCCGGCCGCTGGGTCTGTTCGGGAGGCCCGCGTGACGCCGTCCACGGGACGCACGACCTGGCCCGTGCTCGGCGTGGTCGTGGTCGCGGCCGGGCTCGCGCCGCTCGTCTTCACCGAGTTCTTCCTGTCGGTCATCCTCACCAAGTCGCTGTGGCTCGGGGTCGCTGCCGCGAGCCTCATCTTCCTGTCGGCCTACGGCGGCATGGTCTCACTCGCGCAGGTCGGGATCTACGGCGTAGCCGGCATGACGTTCGCGAACCTGGTCGAGGCCGACGGTGGCAGCGCGGCCGCGTGGTCGCCGTGGCTGGCCGTCATCGCCGCGATCGTCGTCGCGGTCGCCGTGGGGCTCGGGTTTGGTGCGATCGCGGCACGCAGCGTCGGCATCTACTTCCTGATGATCACCCTCGCCTTCTCGGTGTTCGTCTACTACTTCTTCTCGCAGGTCACGCAACTCTCGGGCTTCGGCGGCATAAACAACGTCGATCTGCCGGCGTTCCTGGGAAACCCTGGGCAGGACCCGACGCCGCTCTACTACACGACGCTGGTCGTCTCCGTCCTGGTGTTCGTCGGGCTGCGCTACGTCTCGCGTACGCCGTTCGGCCTGGCGCTGCAGGGCCTGCGCGACGAACCGGCCCGCATGCGCGCACTCGGCTTCAACGTGACCCTGCACCGGATCCTCGCGTTCGGCCTGGCCGCCTTCATCGCAGCGATCGCCGGGGTGCTGTCGGTCTGGTACAACAGCCGCATTACGCCGGGGTCGATCAACCTGGCCCAGACGATCGACGTCCTCATCATCGCTGTCATCGGCGGCCTGTACCGGCTGGAGGGTGCATGGGTAGGCGCGCTGACATACGCGCTCCTCGACAACTACTCGCGCGAATGGACGCCGAGGATCGGCGACGCGCTTGGGCCCGAGCGGTTCAACACGATCCTCGGCCTCGTCTTCCTGGTCATCGTCCTGCTGTCGCCCGGCGGCCTCGTAGGCCTCTGGGAGAGCGCGCGCGAGCGCCTCGACCCGCGGCGACGGGGACCGCCGGGCGGGGTCGCGGCCGGACCCCCCGCCGGCGCGGCGGCAGACGCGGCCAACTGAATGGGGCACGACAGACGTAAAGAACACAAGAGGAGAGGAGCACTAGTGAGAGGCAGACAGATGGTGGCGCTCATCGGCGCCACGCTCGCCCTGGGTCTCGTCACCGCCTGCGGCGACGATGACGACGACGGAGGCTCAGGCTCGAGCGAGAACGCAGGCGGCGGCACCATAAAGGTCGGTTTCCTGTCCGACTGCGAGGGCGACTTCGGCTCCTTCTTCGAGCCGACCGCCTCGGGCTTCAACCAGGCGCTGATCGACAAGGCCGGCGCCAAGCCGGCGAGCAAGAAGCCGAGCGAAGGAGTGACCGGCGCCACGGTGGCGGGCAAGAAGATCAAGGTTGTCGGGTACGGCTGCTCCGACGCCACCGCCGACAAGGCGATCGAGGAAACCCGTCGGCTCGTGGAGCAGGAGGGCGCTGACGTCCTCGTTGGGCCGCTCTCCGGCGACGAGGGCATAGCGGTCGCCAACTACGCGAAGGAGCATCCCGACAAGACGTTCATCAACGGGATCGCCGGCGCGCAGGACTCGACGCTCAAGGTGCGGGCGCCGAACTTCTACCGCTACCACCCGGACGGAGCGCAGTGGTCGGCCGGCTTGGGCGACTACGCCTACAACGACCTCGGCTGGAAGAAGGCCGCGATCATCGGCGACGACTACTCGTTCCCGTACACGTCGCTGGCCGGCTTCGTGGCCGAGTACTGCGCGATCGGCGGCGACATCACCAAGCGGATCTGGGCGCCGCTCGGCGAGAAGGACTACTCGTCGTACATCTCCCAGATACCGAGCGATGTTGACGGCCTATACGTCGGAATCGGCGGATCGGGCCTGATCAACTTCGTCAAGCAGTACCGCCAGCAAAAGGGCGAGCTCGACACCAAGAAGATGATGGGCAACGTCTTCTGGGACGACCCGCTCGTCCTCAAGGAGGTCGGCAACTCGCTGATCGGCGGGACCACGGCGGCGATGACGGCCGGGGACTCGGACGATCCGGAGGTCGCGGCCTACCTCAAGCGGCTCGAGGACTCGTACGGCAAGGAGATCGCCGGCACGGGGCCGTCGGTGTTCACGTACGGCTACTACACCGCCGCGCAGGCGCTCGTCAAGGGGCTCGAGGAGGCCGAGGGCGACGTCTCCGACCAGAAGAAGCTCCAGGATGCGTTGGCGAACGTGACGCTCTCGGGCGACGAGGCGCCATACGGCGACGTGAAGCTGGACGACAACCACCAGGCGATCAGCAACATCTTCGTGAAGCGGATCGTCAAGGACAAGACGGGTGACGGCGTGCCGGACGTGGAGACCTTCCGGCGGATCCCCGACGTCGATCAGACGTTCGGCGGCTTCTTCAGCGCAGACAGCCCGGCGCCTGATCGCACCAACCCGAAGTGCGAGAAGCGCGACCCGCCGCCGTGGGTCGGCAACGCGGAGGAGGTCTCGTTCGGGAAGTGACGGCCACCGCCGCGAGATCCGCGGAACGCGCCGAGCCGATCCTCCGCCTTCGGGGGATCGGCCGGCGCTTCGGCGGCGTGGTCGCCGTCTCCGACGTCGACCTGACCGTGCGCCCGGGAGAGCGGCGCGCGATCCTGGGGCCGAACGGCGCCGGGAAGACGACGCTGTTCAACCTGATCTCGGGGGAGTTCCCACCCAGCGCGGGCACGGTGGAGCTGCTGGGGCGGGACGTGACCACGGCCCCCGCCCGCACCCGGGCGCGGATGGGGCTGTCGCGCACGTTCCAGACCTCGCGGTTGTTCGGCGGCCTCAGCGTCGAGGACAACCTCTACCTGGCCGTGCTCGGCGTGAACGACGGCCACCTCCGCCTCGTGAAGAGCAACGCCGACGCGGAGCTGCGGGACAAGGGCCGCGCGATGGCCGAGACGGTGGGCCTCGCGGACCGTCTGGACGTGTTGGTGGCCGAGCTCTCCCACGGTGAGCAGCGCCAGCTCGAGGTCGGGATGGCTCGAGTCGCGGAGCCCAAGCTCATGATGCTCGACGAGCCCGCGGCGGGGCTCTCTCGTGCCGAGCGCGGGAGGCTCACCGAGATGCTGCTCGCGCTCGATCCGGAGATCACCCTCATCCTGATCGAGCACGACATGGACGTCGCGCTGCGCGTGGCCGAGTGGGTCACGATGATGCACGACGGGCACGTCATCGTGGAAGGCACGCCGGCCGAGATCCGCGCCAACGAGACCGTGCACGCCCTCTATCTCGGGAGCCACCATCGATGAGTGAGCCGCTGCTGGCGGTCGAGGACGTACATGGCTACTACGGGACGGCGCACGTCCTCCAGGGCGTCAGCTTCACCATGGGCGCGGAACCCGTGGCGCTCATCGGGCGCAACGGCATGGGCAAGTCCACTCTCTGCGCTGCCATGGCAGGACTGCTCGCGTCGGCCACCGGCTCCGTGCGGCTCGAAGGGCGTGAGCTCCTCGGCAAGCCGGCCTACAAGGTCGCCGGTGCCGGCATCGGCTACGTGCCGCAGGGCCGCCGGCTGTTCGAGTCGCTCACCGTGGACGAGCACCTGGAGATCGTCGGCGCAAGCTCGAAGGCGGAGTGGACTCCCAAGCGCGTCTACGAGCTCTTCCCGCGGCTCGCGGAGCGCAAGAGCGTGAGCGGCACCTCGCTCTCGGGTGGGGAGCAGCAGATGCTCGCCATCGGCCGTGCCCTCGTGACCAACCCTCGAGTGCTGATCATGGACGAGCCGTCCGAGGGTCTCGCGCCGACCATCGTCGAGGGTCTCGTACAGACCATCAAGGACCTCGCCGCGGGCGGCATGGGGCTGCTCGTGGTCGAGCAGAACCTCGGCGTCGCGACGTCCCTCGCGGAGCGCCAGCTCGTCATGGTCACGGGCTCGATCGCCACGGAGACCACCGCCGCCGAGCTCATGGACGACCCCGTGGCGCAGCGCCGCTACCTCGGTGTCGAGCCGCTACCCGACGCGGCGTGATCGCGGACGCCGCATGAGCCCCGACCATGACGCCCTGACGCCGCGCGCCGAGCACCGGTTCACGTTCGGGCTGTGGACGGTGGGGAATCCAGGGCGCGATCCGTTCGGCAACCCGACACGCGAGCCGCTGGATCCCGCGGACTCGGTCCGACGGCTCGCTGAGCTCGGCGCGTGGGGAGTGAGCCTGCACGACGACGACCTCGTGCCCTGGGGCAGCTCGGCGGCCGAGCGGGACCGGATCGTGGCGCGCTTCAAGGCCGCGCTCGACGACACGGGCCTCGGCGTCGGGATGGCAACGACCAACCTCTTCGGGCATCCGGCATTCAAGGACGGCGCCTTCACGTCCAACGACCGCCGCGTACGCCGCGCTGCGATCGGCAAAGCCATGCGCTCGATCGACCTGGGAGCCGAGCTCAATGCCGAGGTGTACGTCTTCTGGGGCGGCCGGGAGGGCACGGAGGCGGGCGTGGCGAAGGACCCGCGCGACGCGCTCGAGCGCTACCGGGAGGCCATCGACGTCCTGGCCGATTATGTCGTCGACCAGGGCTACGAGCTGCGCTTCGCCCTGGAGCCGAAGCCGAACGAGCCGCGAGGGGACATCTTTCTCCCCACGATCGGCCATGCCCTGCACTTCATCGGCACGCTGAACCGGCCGGAGATGGTCGGCGTCAATCCGGAGGTGGCGCACGAGACCATGGCCGGGCTGTCGTTCCTGCACGGCGTCGGCCAGGCATTGTGGGCCGGCAAGCTCTTCCACATCGACCTCAACGCGCAGCGGATCGGGCGCTACGACCAGGACTTTCGCTTCGGTGCCGAGGACCTCAAGGAGGCCTTCCTGCTCGTGCGGCTGCTGGAGCGCGCCGAGTACGCGGGGCCGCGCCACTTCGACGCGCACGCGTACCGCAGCGAGGACGCCGACGGCGTCTGGGACTTCGCGGCCGGGTGCATGCGCACGTACCTGGCCCTCGCCGAGCGCGCGCGCCACTTCGACGCTCTGCCCGACGCGCAGGAGGCCCTCGCGGCGGCGGGCTCTTTGGAGCTCGCCGAGCCGACGGTCGACGAATCGAGCAGCGCCGACACGCTGAAGGCGGAGGTCGACGCACTCGACGCGCTGGCGGTGCGCGGCTACGCCAACGAGCGCCTCGACCAGTTGCTGGTGGATGTGCTGCTCGGGCTCCGCTAAGGGGGGTTCCGCAACAGGCGTCTTCCTCGGATTGCGCCCCCACCACACCAGCGCCGCGGCGATTACCACCTCCACAGCTCGGGCGCCGGGCTGAGACCCACGGCCTTGAAAACCCCGCGAGCGACCGAGGATCAGCGCTTCGACTATCTGAAGATCGACATCGAGTTCGTCCTGGGCCTGACCACCAATCCGGCCAACCAGCACCTGGTAAAGGCGATCGTCGGCTTGGCGAAAGACTTCGGGTGCCAAACAATTGCCGAGGGCGTCGAGGACGCCGAGACGCTGGCCCTTCTCAAGGAGTACGGCGTCGACTTTGCGCAAGGGTTCCATCTTGGCCGCCCAGCGCCGATCGAGGCTTCCTAGAGCGTCGCCAAGCGGTGCGGGACCACGGCGCCTCGGCGCGCCGGCCGACGGCAGGGAGGAGCTCAGGTCGCGCTCAGGCGCGTACAGCCGATACGTCGATCAGCAGCTTGACCCGCTCCCCCACCAGCATCGCACCGGTCGCACCGGTCTGCTGCCAGGTGAGGCCGAAGTCGGTGCGGTCGATCTCGCCCCGGATCGTGATGCCCACCCGCTCATTGCCCCAGGGGTCCTCTCCCGATCCCTCGACCGTCGCCTCCACCTCGACCTCGCGCGTTATGCCCTTGACCGTTAGGTCGCCGGCGACGCTGTAGAGCCCGCCGTCCACGTGGCGGATGCGCGTGGTCTCGAAGGTCATATGGGGGTGGCGCTCGGCGTCGAAGAAGTCCGGCGAGCGCAGGTGGTCGTCCCGGTCCTTGTTACCCGTGTCGATGCTGGCGACAAGTACCCGTCCAGACGCGTGGGACTTGGACGGATCGTCCTCGGCCGCCTCGAGCTTCCCCTCGAACTCGCTGAACTGCCCGCGCACCGTGGCGATCATCAGGTGCTTGACCTCGAAGGCCACGCTCGAGTGGATCGGGTCGACCTCCCAGGTGCCGGCCGGTACGCGAACCATCCCCACCTCGGTCTGCAGCTCGGTCATCGACCACTCCTCCCGCTCGGATGCACCATCTGCAATAGGCCGTGCCGGGAGGTCGAAAAGCCGCCGGTGGGTCGGTGAGAGTCGGATGCACGTCGAGGGGTCCGCGGTCGCGGGCCTACGCCGGCCTGCTGGGCGGCTCCCGCGCCGCAGTGTCGCGGCGCAGGCCCGAGCGCGGCCAGCATGGCGGGCGACGCCGGCGCCTTGTCGTTTGGGGTGCCTTGTCCTACTGCACCGGTGCAAGGTGCTCGAGGACCCATGCCAGCCCATCTCCGAAACCCCCGATCGCCAGGGGGCATATCCCCGGCTGAGCGACGAGCAGCTGGCGATGCTGGCGAGCCACGGGAGCACCCGGCCGACCTCCGAGGGCGAGATCCTTTTCCGGGAGGGCGACCCGTCGTGCGACTTCTTCGTGATCCTCGACGGGCTGGTGGCCATCGTCGAGGGCGATGACGGCGAGGTGATCAGCGTGCACGGGCGCCATCGCTTCCTCGGGGAGCTGAACGTGCTCACCGGCCAGCCGGTGTTCGTGACCGGGGTGGTCCAGGCTCCGGGTGAGGTGCTGGTGGTGCCGGCGGACCGGCTACAGGACATCGTGACCGGCGATCCTGCGCTGGGGGACATCATCCTGCGCGCTTACCTGATCCGTCGCTCGATACTGATTGGCGCCGGGACGGGCCTACGGATCCTCGGGTCGCGCTACTCGAGCAGACACCCGCCGCCTGCGGGACCTGGCGGCGCGCAACCGGATCCCTCACCGGTTCGTTGACCTGGAGGAGCACGCCGAGGCCGACGGCCTGCTCAAAGAGCTCGGGGTGCCCCCGGAGGAGACGCCGATCGTGCTCTGGCGCGGGCAGGTCCTCCGCAACCCCTCGAGCGCCGAGCTGGCCGGGGTGATCGGGCTCCCCGCTAGGCCACCGGCCACGGCAATCTGCGACCTGCTCGTGGTGGGGGCCGGGCCGGGGGGGCTGGCCGCGAGCGTCTACGGAGCCTCCGAAGGGCTGTCCACGGTGACTCTCGAAGCCGTGGCGACGGGCGGGCAGGCCGCCACCTCCTCGCGGATCGAGAACTACCTGGGGTTCCCGTCGGGGATCTCCGGAGGCGATCTCGCCGAGCTCGCGCTCATCCAGGCGCAGAAGTTCGGCGCCCGCTGTGACCGTGCCGGCGGAAGCCAGCTCGCTGGAGAACCACGACGGCTACTACGTCGTGCGGCTGGCGGAGGGCGAGGCGGTGTCCACCCGGGCGCTCATCGTAGCCTCGGGCGTCCGCTACCGGAAGCTCCCGGTTCCGGGGCTCGACGAGCTGGAGGGCTCGAGCGTCTACTACGCGGCAACGCTGATGGAGGCCCAACTCTGCGCCGGAACACCCGTGGTGGTGGTCGGCGGCGGCAATTCGGCCGGTCAGGCGGTGATCTTCCTGGCCGACCACGTCGGTTCGATCACGCTGATCGTGCGGGAGCGAGACCTTTCCGAGAACATGTCCGCCTACCTGGCGGACCGAATCGAGCGCGATCCACGCGTGCAGGTCCTTCTGGACACCGAGGTGGGTGAGCTGGTTGGGGAGAAGAACCTGGAGGCCGTGGTGGCCGAGAACAACACGACGGGCGAGCGAAGGACCGTAGAGGCCAAGGCCCTGTTCGTATTCATCGGCGCCGAGCCGCACGCGAGCTGGCTCGGCGACCAGATCCAGCTGGACGATGGCGGCTACGTGTTGACCGGCTCCCGTGTGTGGTCCGAGAGCTCGGGACACGATCCGCTCTTCCTCGAGACGAGCCTGCCGGGCGTCTTCGCCGCCGGCGACATACGCAGTGGCTCGATCAAGCGCGTGGCGTCAGCGGTCGGCGAGGGCGCGATGGCGGTCCGGCTCGTCCACGAGCGGACCGGCGCTCACACGTAGTGTCGCCGAGTTCTAAGCCCGGAGGGGTTGGCCCAGGCGTCGCCGGGTAGATCACCGTCGTGAGGAGGGTTCAGCGCTTCAGGCTGCGCCACCTGGCCCAGACCCGGCTTTGGCTGCTGCCGCTGGCCTGCGTGCTGGCCGGCATCGGGCTGGCCGTGGCGCTGCTGTCGGTCGATCGGTCCCCATCGTCGGCACGTCGGTGACCGGCTCGGCCGCGTCGGTGCAGACGATCCTCACCGTGGCCTCGACAGCGCTGGTGACCCTGACCAGCGTCGTGCTCTCGCTGACCCTCGTCGCGGTGCAGCTGGCGATGGGCCAGTTCTCGCCCCGCATCGTGCGGGCGATCCTGCACGACCGCCGCAGCCAGCTGGCCATCGGGCTGTTCATCGGCACGTTCGCCTACTCGATGACGGTCCTGCGCGAGGTCAACGGCAAGCTCCGGCGGCGGGCCGCTGCCGGGCCTCGCCATCGTCGTCGACTACGGGCTGATCCTCAGCGCGATCGTCGTGCTCGTGCTCTATGTGCACCACACCGCACAGTCGATTCGGGTCGGTGGGCTGATCGGCTGGGTCGCAGACGCGACGCGCGACGAGGTGGACCGCCTCTACCCGGCCGCGCCCGAGCCCGAGGACGACCCGAGCGTGGTGGCGGCGCCCGACTACGGGGTCGTCACCAAGCTTCCGCACCACGTGCTCGTGGACATCGCCGAGAAGGCCGACTGCGTGCTGGAGCTGGTGCCCGCGATGGGCGATTTCGTGCCCCGCGGCGGCCCGCTCTTCCGTGTGCGTGGGCTCCCTTCCGGAGCCGCATCGCAGCGCGGCCGCGCTCAGCGTGATCCTGGAGCGTGAACGCAGCCACCAGTTCGAGCCCGCGTTCGGGCTGCGCAAGCTCGTCGACGTGGCCGCGCGGAGCATCTACTCGAGCCCATTCCAGGACCCGACCACCTCCGTGCAGTCGATCAACGCCATCCACGACATCCTCCGCCGGCTCGCCCCGCGTGAGTTTCCCTCCGGACGCCATCACGATGCCCACGGCCACGTGCGGCTCGTCGAACGGGTGATGAGCTGGGAGGGCTACGTCCGCCTCGCCTTCGACGAGCTTCGGCTGGCCGGCGCCGGGTCACCCCAGGTCGCGCGCCGGCTGCGCGCCGCGCTCGAGGACCTGAGGACGGTGGCGTCGCCCGAGCGCCGGCCGCCGCTCGACCGTCAGCTCAAGCTGCTCGACGACGGCGGTCCGGCGGGCCTACGACGACGACGCCGACGTCGACGCTGCGCTCGTCCCGGACATGCAGGGCATCGGCTCCGGGCCGGACGTGATGTCACACCCACCGCGCTCCGCTTCGCCGCCGGCGCGCGACATCCGCCGTCCGCTGGCTGACACGGCGGGCGCCCGGCACGGCTAGCTGTGGGTCCAGCGATCACTCCGGCTCCACCAGTCCGTAGTCGCCGTCATGGCGGAGGTAGAGCACGCGTCCGCGCCCGTCGGCGTCTGTGAAGTACAGGAATCGGTGGTTGAGCACGTCCATCTCGCTGCGCGCGGTCTCGAGCGACAGCGGCTCCGAGTACCGGCTTGGCTCGGGCAGCACAATGTCGCCCTCGTCCGCGAGCACGCTGCCTTGGGGATGTATCAGCCCCACCCACTCGTCGTCGCGCCGGTGGACCACCACCCACTCGTCGGTGCGGGCGTGGAGGAACAGGTGGAACAGGACGTCGAGGTCCAGCAGCTCTGCCACGGCATCGAGCGTGGGCAGCGGAATTGACGAATAGGGACGGCGATGGATGATCTCCCTCTCCTCCGGCGGCTTGAGCTGCGCCCCGGACCGGTTGTCGGGAATGGGGAGCGACCGGAGCGCGGCCGCGATCGTCCGCGGCTCGTTCCGGAGCGCCACGTCGGCGTCCTTCACACGGAGCAGCTGGCGCCTGAGGCGTTCCGCCACCTCGTCGCCGGCCTGGACCACGCTGCTTCCTGTCGCGTGCGCCGCGAGCAGCCGCCCGTCGAGCAGCATGCTCGCGTCCGCCGCGTACGGTGGCACCTGCCCGGTCCGCCGCAGCGTGAGCCGCGCCGAGAGCACCGGCTCGTCCGTGTACGCGTCGAGCGAAGCGAGCCGCTCACGTGCCTCCGCGGCCTGTTCGCGCGGGACGCCGTCTCCCACGTGCAGGCCAACGTCGATCATCGTCGTCCACCGTCGTTGGGGCGTTGGGCATACGCGGCCTCGCGCACGGCGTCGCGGCTCTCGAGCGCGCCGCCGAGCGCGCCGCCGACGGTGGCGAGGATGCTGGTCAGCCAGGCGAGCCGCACGTAGTCCCAGATGTCGACCGTCCTGTCGAGCGCGCTGCCGAAGAGGGAGTCCGGCACGAGCAGGGCGGCGACGGCGAGCGCACCGACGAACACGGCCCCGCAGAGCGTGCCTATTCCTATCCCGAGCGTGACCAGCGTGGCCGTGTTGAAGAGCACGACCTGTTCGCGCACACGCGGGTCGCTCGTGCGCTCCCAGAGTTGGTGTGTGGCGATGAGCGTGATCACGGCCGTGGCCAGAGCGAGCGCTGTGAGCACGGCGAGGCGGAGGGCGCCGAGACTCCCCGCGATCCGCCAGACATCGGCGGTCACGAGCGCGAAGGACCCGGCCGCGACCGCGCCTACGAGGGCATCGGCGAGCCGGGCGGCGAGTCGCCATGGATGGTTGGCGCGGATCATCCCCATCAGTAGCCGCAGGTTCGCGCCCAGCACACGCGGCAGGAACGCGATGCCGCCGGCCCCCGGGTCGTCCACGTCGCTGGCGAGCTCCACCAGTCGCCGGCGGGTGCCGCGCCGGCGCCCGCCTCCCGCCTCCCATGGCGCGTCGCCGACGAGGGCTGCGATCGCATCGCCGGCCGCGTCTCGCAAGCGGCGCCCCACCTGCATCACGCCGAGCGCCGGCAGAGAGATCAGCGCGACGCCGTGCGTGGGGCTCGCGTGGCTCAGCAGCGGGCGCCGGCCCAGCCGCAGCGGCACCTCGGTCACGACGACCGCGAGGTCCCAGTCCCGGGCCAACAGGAGCGCGCGTGCGGCGTCGACCAGCTCCGTCAGACGCGCCGGCGGCTCGACCAGCCCTTCGCGCGCCCGCTCCAGCTCCCACAGCACGTCGGGATAGCGCTCGGGCAGCAGGGCCTCAAGGTCTCGGGCCAGCCGTTCCTCGGCGCCGCTGGCCAGGGTAGGGGTGGTGATCACGCCTACCCGTACCGCGGTCGTCGGAGCCGAGCCCGGCTCCGTGAGCGATACCTCGGACAGCACTTCGCTCACCGTTCGCTCACACGGACGCTCCCACCGGCTCGCCGGGTTGCGGCTCCTCGTCGGCCTCTGCGTTGCGCCAGCCGACGGTGAGCTCACCGCCCTCCACGTCGAGCACGATTGTCGCGCCGTCGGTGATCTGTCCCGAAAGCAGCGCCCGCCCGACGCGCGTCTCCACCTCGCGCTGGATGAAGCGGCGCAGCGGACGGGCGCCGTAGACGGGGTCGTAGCCCTCGCGCGCGATCAGCTTCGCGCGCGGGCTCGGTGAGCTCCAGCCCGAGGCGGCGGTCCGCCAGGCGCCGGCGCACGCTGTCGATCTGGAGGTCGACGATCTGCTCGATCTCCTCCAGCGTCAGCGGCTTGAACAGCACGATGTCGTCGACCCGGTTCAGGAACTCGGGCCGGAAGTGACCGCGCAGCTCCGCCATCACGCGCTCGCGGACCTCCTCGGCGATCTCGCCGCTGTCGTCGAGCCCCTCGAGCAGGTGCAGCGAGCCGATGTTCGAGGTCATGATGATCGACCGTGTTCTGGAAGTCACGGTGCGGCCCTGGGCGTCGGTCAGGCGGCCGTCGTCGAGGATCTGGAGCAGGGCGTTGAACACGTCCGGGTGCGCCTTCTCGATCTCGTCGAACAGGACCACCGAATAGGGCTTGCGCCGCACCGCCTCGGTCAGCTGCCCGCCCTCCTCGTAGCCGACGTAGCCCGGCGGCGCGCCCATCAGCCGGCTGACGGTGTGGCGCTCCTGGTACTCCGACATGTCCAGCCGCACGATGGTGTCCTCCGAGTCGAACAGCGCCTCGGCGAGCGCGCTTGCGAGCTCGGTCTTGCCCACGCCCGTGGGCCCGAGGAAGATGAACGAGCCGATCGGGCGGCGCGGGTCCTTGATCCCCGCGCGGGCGCGGATCACCGCGTCGGCCACGAGCTGGACGGCCTCGTCCTGGCCGATCACGCGCTCGTGCAGGACCTCGTCGAGGCGCAGGAGCTTCTCGCGCTCGCCCTCCATCAGCCGCGCCACCGGGATGCCCGTCCAGCGCGCGACCACCTCGGCGATCTCGTCCTCGGTGACCTCCTCGCGCAGGAGCCGCGACTCGCCCTGCTTCTCGTTCAGGCGCTCCTCCTCGGCCTCCAGCCGCCGCTCGAGCTCGGGCAGCGCGCCGTGGCGCAGCTCGGCGGCCCGGTTGAGGTCGTAGTTCCGCTCCGCCTCCTCGATCTCGCGGCGCACCTGCTCGATCTCCTCGCGCAGCGCCTGCAGCCGGTGGATCGCCTGGCGCTCGGCCTCCCACTGGGCGGTCATCGCGTCGGCCTGCGCGCGCAGGTCGGCCAGCTCCTTGCGCAGCGCCTCGAGCCGCTCCTGGCTCGCCCGGTCGGTCTCCTTGCTCGAGCGCCGCCTCCTCGATCTCGAGCTGCATCACGCGCCGCGTGATCGCGTCGAGCTCCTGCGGCATGGAGTCGATCTCGGTGCGGATCACCGCGCACGCCTCGTCCACCAGGTCGATCGCCTTGTCGGGCAGGAAGCGGTCGGTGATGTAGCGGTCGGACAGCGTGGCCGCCGCCACCAGCGCCGCGTCCTGGATCCGCACGCCGTGGTGGACCTCGTAGCGCTCGCGCAGCCCGCGCAGGATCGAGATCGTGTCCTCGACGGTCGGCTCGTCCACCACCACCGGCTGGAAGCGGCGCTCGAGCGCGGCGTCCTTCTCGATGTGCTTGCGATACTCGTCGAGCGTCGTCGCGCCGATGCAGTGCAGCTCCCCGCGCGCGAGCATCGGCTTGAGCATGTTGCCGGCGTCCATCGCGCCCTCGGCCGTCCCGGCGCCGACGACGGTGTGCAGCTCGTCGATGAACAGCAGGATCCGCCCCTCGGCCGCCTTCACCTCCTGCGAGCACGGCCTTCAGCCGCTCCTCGAACTCGCCGCGGTACTTGGCGCCCGCGACGAGCGCGCCCATGTCGAGCGCGAAGACGGTCTTGTCCTTCAGCCCCTCGGGCACGTCGCCGCGCACGATCCGCTGGGCGAGGCCCTCGACGATCGCGGTCTTGCCGACGCCGGGGTCGCCGACCAGGACCGGGTTGTTCTTGGTCTTGCGCGAGAGGATCTGGATCACGCGCCGGATCTCGCTCGTCGCGGCCGATCACCGGGTCGAGCCTGCCGGCGCGGGCCTCGTCGACGAGGTCGCGGCCGTACTTCTCGAGCGCCTCGTAGGCGGCCTCCGGGGTTGCGCTCGTGACGCGCTGGCTGCCGCGGACCTCGGTGAGCGCTGCGAGGAACCGCTCACGGGTGCACGCCGTGCTCGTCGAGCAGCGCGCCCGGCGCCGGTCTGCGAGCCCGAGTCGATCATCGCCAGCAGGACGTGCTCGACGGAGACGTACTCGTCCTTCAGCCGCTCGGCCTCGTCCTGGGCGCATCGAGCACCTGAGTCAGCTCGCGCGAGACGTACACCTGCCCGGGCGAGGCCCGGGGCCGCTGACCTTGGGAAGCTCTGCCAGGCGGCGCTGGACCGCGTCG